>JAHJSB010000028.1 GCA_018830285.1 Alphaproteobacteria bacterium | reverse complement strand
GTGCGCCCTGTTGTGGGCTTCCTGCTTTTCGCGGCGGCGGTCGGTCTCGCCCATCGCGCGCTCCATCGAGCCGGTGATCCTGTCCGCATACAGAATGACCTTGCCGTCGACGTTGCGCGCGGCGCGGCCGATGGTCTGGATCAGCGCGGTCTCCGAGCGCAGGAACCCTTCCTTGTCGGCGTCGAGAATGGCGACGAGGCGGCACTCGGGAATATCGAGCCCCTCGCGCAACAGGTTGATGCCGACCAGCACGTCGAACACGCCGAGGCGGAGGTCGCGGATGATCTCGATCCGCTCGATCGTGTCGATGTCAGAGTGCATGTAGCGCACGCGCACGCCGTTCTCGTGGAGGAATTCGGTGAGGTCTTCCGACATTTTTTTGGTCAGGGTCGTGATCAGGGAGCGGAAGCCCTTGGCCGCGACGGCCTTCACCTCGGCCATGACATCGTCGACCTGGTTGGCGCCGTCGGTGGAGACGGGGCGGACCTCGACCGGCGGGTCGATCAGGCCGGTGGGGCGGATGACCTGTTCGGTGAAGACGCCGCCGGTGCGCTCGAGCTCCCACTTGCCGGGCGTGGCGGAGACGTGGACCGTCTGCGGGCGCATGGCGTCCCATTCGGCGAACTTGAGCGGGCGGTTGTCGAGGCAGGAGGGCAGGCGGAAGCCGTATTCGGCCAGGGTCGACTTCCGGGAGAAGTCGCCCTTGTACATGGCGCCGATCTGCGGGACGGTCTGATGGCTCTCGTCGCAGAAGACGAGGGCATTGTCGGGCAGGTATTCGAACATGGTCGGCGGCGGCTCGCCGGGCTTGCGGCCGGTGAGGTAGCGGCTGTAGTTCTCGATGCCGTTGCACGAGCCGGTGGCCTGCAGCATTTCGATGTCATACTGGCAGCGCTGCTGGATGCGCTGGGCCTCGAGCAGTTTCCCGTGCTGTTCGAAATGGGCGATGGTCTGCTTCAGCTCGGCCTTGATCTTCTGGGCGGCCTGCTGGAGCGTCGGGCGAGGCGTGACATAGTGGCTGTTGGCGTAGACCTTGATCGCGGGCAGGGACTGGATCTTCGCGCCGGTGAGGGGGTCGAACTCGGTGATCGTCTCCAGCTCGTCGCCGAAGAAGGAGAGCTTCCAGGCGCGGTCCTCGTAGTGGGCCGGGAAGATGTCGACGACGTCGCCCTTGATGCGGAACGTGCCGCGCGTGAAGGCGATGTCATTGCGCGTGTACTGGTTTGCGACGAGGCGTTCGGCGACGGCGCGCGGGCCGATGCGGTCGCCGGGGGCGAGCGTGAAGGTCATCGACGTGTAGGTCTCGACCGAGCCGATGCCGTAAATGCAGGAGACCGAGGCGACGATGATGACGTCGTCGCGCTCGAGCACGGCGCGGGTGGCCGAGTGGCGCATCCGGTCGATGGCCTCGTTGATGGAGGATTCCTTCTCGATATAGAGGTCGGCGCGGGGCACGTAGGCCTCCGGCTGGTAATAGTCGTAATAGGAGACGAAATACTCGACCGCATTGTCCGGGAAGAAGGACTTGAACTCGCCGTAGAGCTGGGCGGCGAGGGTCTTGTTGGGGGCGAGGATCAGGGCGGGGCGCTGGGTCGCCTCGATCACCTTGGCCATGGTGAAGGTCTTGCCGGTGCCGGTGGCGCCGAGCAGGACCTGGTCGCGCTCTCCGGACTGGATGCCCGCGACGAGCTCCGGGATGGCGGTGCGCTGGTCGCCGGCGGGCTCGTAATCGGCCTGAACGCGGAAGGGGATGCCGCCTTCGAGCTTGTCCCATTCGCGGTCGGGCCTGTGCGGCGTCCAGATCGACGGGGCGAGCGTCTCCATCGCGCCGCGCGCCGGGCCGTCCAGCGTGAACACGGACGGCGCCTCGGCGACGCCCTTGGGGGAGGATTTGGAGGAGGATCGGGCCATGCGCCCAGATATGGAGGCGGGGCCGGGGCGTGTCTAGGGTGTTCTGGGTTTGTTTGCTGCGCGCACTATTGGCTCCGGAGCCGTTGAGCGAGCGCCTTTGCCGCAAGACATCCCTCTTTAGACGCGTCAGCCTCTGCCATCCAATCGAGAAGGTCGAGCACCTGCGCCCACCTTCGGCTAGCAGGCGAAAGATTCGAAGCGAACGATTCTAGTGCGTCGTAAACATGCCGCCGCATTGCATAGTTACTGAGGTACACTCTTGGGCGCCTATCAAATTTAAGCTTAATGAGTCTTGCCCAATCTGGCCGTTGTTCGAAGTGGTCCAGCTTCGAGGTGGCGGTCATAAGATGTGCAGCAAAAGCAGCGAGCGAAAATTCACTTGAATTTCGAGTTGCAAGCAACTCCAGCGCTATGATCCGCGCAAAACTAAACTCTGGAGCCCCATGAATTTCTTCAACAAGTGCTAGCAACAGGCCGGCATTAGCCTGAGGTAGATATCCGCCCTCTTGTTCAATTTCTCGTTTGAGATCGATCAGGAGCTGTTCGAGCCGAAGCTTCTCGGCTCGAACTTGTTCCTTCGCCCAAGCGGTTCGTTGGCTAGCAAGCTGTGGAAGCTTCAGATTTCCCCACTGCTGATTAAGCTGCGCTAGCCTTTCTTGCGGTGAACCTGCGAGGACGCCAAACTCACGGATCATCCATCTTGCCCCCGCGCTCACTTCCTCGTTGTCTGAGCGGATCAGCTCACTCAAACGACGCGCGCTGTATGGCTGAGGTTGCAGGTTGAGGTCCCTGCTGTTCGAAATGTGTTCCTGTACCCGTTTTACAAACTTCCGTTTCGGGAGGAATTCACCAGCTTTGATCGCCGGCTTCATGCCGCGCTCAAAGAATTCCTGCTCGGTGAACGGATCAAATGAATTGATATGCCCTGCATCGTATAGCCTGTTCTGGGTGCGCCCACGCTGCCAGATGCCGAAGGCTTGTACGAGGGCGGCCATGATGACTAAATCCACCATGGCCCGCGCCGCGAACGTCAAGTGTTTCGCAAGTGCCGTTTCGTTCTCAGATGAGAAAGGTGTCCGGACATCGACCTGGTAGATCTCCCACCAATCGACAAAGGGCACAGCTTTGGCGAGTTCGGCTCCGAAGAAGCGGAGCCAATCAAGAAACTGGTTTCCCGTCGTTAGGTCGGCATTCTGTTCAAAAGCGTGACTGCTGCCTTGAATCTGGAACAAGGCAAGCGGCACCAGAATAAAGAGCGACGCGTATCCAAGGAGCGCCTCGTCTTTAAGGTCATTGTCGAAGCCAACGTGGATGTCGCTGGTCCTGCCAACTTCAGTGGACTGCAAACGTGACGCCGTTTCGCGATCTTCTTCTACCCACGCCCAACGTCTGCCCAGCGACAATACGACGAGCATCGCCAGAAATATGGGTACGAGGCCGAATGGACTTCCCAATACAAATCCCATGGCGCTGAGTGGAAGCACAAGCAATACGACGAGCAAGTGTGGGACGCCTGCTCCTTGTTGTGTAGCTCCAGATAGGGGTGCGACCAGCCGGACGAGTATCGAATCGATCCAGCTGATCAATGTTTCGGGTGCGAATGAACTTATTCCCGCGGCATGGGTGAGGGGAATCTCCTCACCGTCCAGCCGATCGTTTACGAACCGCGCCAAGTGCGGTGAGATGATGAAGACGAGAAAGCAAAGTACGACGATCAAGGTGACATAGACGCCGAAGTCGTCGCTCATGTCGAACTTCTTCGCTCCAGCGGCCCATGCCAGCGCAACTATGCCCGAGATCGCCAAAGACGAGATTACGAGAGATGATCGCGATATGACGTTGGATCGAAGGACTGTAGATTTCCACAGAGACGCTTCGACCTTGGCCTGTAAAGCAAAGCCAGTGAGCAGAGGGATGAAAGAAGAAACAAAAAAGGTGCAGAATATCGTCAGATGCAAAAGGGACATCTCTTCGAGGGTGCCTTTGATCTGAACGCGTGAGAGCCAGCCTCCCTCTTCATTGCCTGCGGCGAATGCGATGAGCGTAAGGGCAAAAAGACTGGCTAGAAGATAGGCGAACAGTTCCCGAAATCCTTCGCGAATATGCTTTCGGTCTGCATCGGTCCGTCTGTGGAGTTTTGTGAGAAGTGCATCCCTGAATCGGGACCAGATGGCGCCCATACGGATCATAGCGGCCAGTAAGAGACCCGCCAACACGGCTGAGAGGGCCCCAAGATATGTCGTTATTGGCGTCGCCGGCGTATTCAAGCTGACCCAAACAAGTAATACGCCAGTGCACGCCGAAACCAAGCCGGCCCAAATTCCCCAAAATGGACCGACCCCCTTGAGCCCGGTCCAATGCGGCGGCGTCCAGCCGAATGTCACCCCGGTCACCACTGTCTTCACCCTTGCTAAAATGCACCCCAGAAAACTTTACACTTTGTTAACTTTCTCGCAAGAGATGAAACTACCTTCAACTTCTGGGGCGCTGGACACCGCCGTCGTGCCCGCTTAGCTGCGTGCATGATCGATCGCCTTCTCTCCCGTCCGCTCCTGATCGCCGTGCTTGCCGTGGGCATGGGGTCGGCGATTGATGCGATCGTGAAGGGCGCCGCCCCGGCTGCGGGCCTGATGCAGCTGGTGGCGTGGCGGTTCCTGTTCGGGGGCCTGCTGGCGCTGGCGGTGTTCCTCTGGCAGCGCCGGCCGATGCCCCCGTGGGAAGCGATCCGGTTCCATACGCTGCGCGGGGCGCTGCAGCTGGTCGGCGCGATCCTGTTCTTCTTTGCGCTGACGCGGCTGGCACTGGCCGAGGCGACGATCATCGGCTTCACGGCTGCGCTGATGGTGCCTTTCGTCGCGCGCATCGTGCTCGGGGAATTGGTGTCGGCGCGGGCCTTCCTGATCACGCTGGCCGGCTTTGCCGGGGCCGCGTTCGCGATCAGCGGCGGCGGGGAAGGGGTAGCCGGCGACGGGCGGGGGCTCGGCCTGGCGGCGTGTTTTGCCTCGGCGACGATCTATGCGGTGGTGCTGGTGCTGCTGCGCCTGCGCGCGGTGCGGGAAGACGCGACGACGATTGCCGTGTTCACCAATGTCGTGCCGGCGCTGTGCATGGCGCCGGTGTTCTTCGGCGTGGCGGGGCCGGTGGACATGGGCGACCTGCCGGTGTTCGCGCTGCTCGGCGTGCTCGGCTATTCGGTCTGGTTCCTGATGACGCTGGCTTATGCGCGGGCGAAGGCGCAGCTGCTGGCGCCGCTGGAATATACGGCGCTGGTCTGGAGCGCGCTGTTCGGGATCGTGTTCTTTGCCGAGATGCCGGGCTGGCGCGTCTGGGCCGGAGCGGTGCTGATTATCGGGGCGTGCCTGGCGATTGCGTTCGAGAACCATTTCGAGACGCGGCGCCAGACAGGCCAGCCGGTCAGCGACCTGCCTGACTAGGGGGCCGGGCATGAAAAAACCCCCGCACCGTGAGGTGCGGGGGTTTTCGGGAATGTGTGGCTCTCGCGGCGTACGCGGGGCCTTAAAAGGCTTTAGGCAGCCGAGAGCTGGCCAGCCGACATTTTACCGCTGCGAGCGTCTTTCTCGAGCTCGTAGTTGACCTTCTGGCCATCATTGAGCGTTGCGAGACCGGCGCGTTCGACTGCGGAGATGTGCACAAACACATCAGCGCCGCCGGCATCGGGTTGAATGAAGCCAAAGCCTTTTTGGCTGTTGAACCACTTAACAGTTCCTGTAGACATAGATCTTACCTGGTCTTAAAAAATTCACGGGCATGCGGAGTTGCGCGCACGTGATCAATCTCGGGTATTGCGGGGGAGAAGTCGGTCTTGCAGCGGCGCTTAAGCACGGCCTTAGTTGCGAGTTATCCGACACAATTTCGAAGTCGATAAGCGCTTTATTGCACAGTTTCACGGCAAGCTCAATCTCTGTTCGCATAATCGCAAATCGCCTGACCTTGCGTTGAAATGTGTGCTTTGTCTTTGCAATCCGTTTACCGGGTGAGCGCATAGATGCGCGCATGAGTAGATTCGCATCCAAATTACAGGCGGGTTTCAACCGGTTCCAGATGGAACTGCGGCGCGGCGATCCACGTGTCCAGGCCTACCGGCCGGGCCGTATGGTGTGGCCGGACCTCAGCGCGTCGCGCGACGTTTCCATTCTCGACATGTCGCAGTCCGGTGCAAAGCTGACCTTTGGCGCGGGCGCGATCCTGCCGGACCTGCCTGGCGAGTTCTACCTCTTCGTCCACGGACGCGGCGGCTCTGTCACGCTCCGCCTCGTGTGCGAGAAACGCTGGCAGAAGGACGAGCTTGTTGGCGTGCGGTTCGTCCAGCGCCTGGACGAGGCCGACTTTGACCGGCTGGTGGCGGCGGAGCCTTCGCCGCACTGAGGCCGCGCCTCAAAAATTCGCCTGAAATTTCATCGATTGCATACACCGGAACCTCACCCCCCTGTGTCATAACGGGTCGTCGCGATGTGGGACGTTGCTGTTCCAGATTGCACCAGTGAATTCCGGCACGGTGGGCAAAACAGACCCTCCGGCCACGTACAAGGGTAAGATGATGGCGAAGACCGTACTGGTTATTGATGACGATCCGACACAGCGCCGCCTGCTGCAGGCTGCCGTGGAGAAGGCGGGTTTTGCCTGCCGTACGGCACCGGACGGCGAGACCGGGATTGCGGTGGCCGCCGATGCCAAGGATGGCGTCGACGTGGTGTTGCTCGACCTGACCATGCCGGGCCTGTCGGGCCTCGACACGCTTGAGCGCCTGTCGAACAAGCGCCCCGACCTGCCGGTGATCATGCTGACCGCGACAAGCGGCATCGACACGATCGTCCAGACGATGCGCCGCGGCGCGGTGGACTTCATCGTCAAGCCAGCCAATCCGGAGCGCGTGGTTGTCTCCATCCGCAATGCCCTCAAGATGCAGTCGCTGACCGGCGAGGTGAAACGCCTGTCGCGCAAGGCCGACGGCGGCATGAGATTCGAGGACATGATTGCCTCGGCTGCACCGATGCGCCAGGTCGTTCGTCTCGCCGAGCGCGCGGCAGCCTCTGATATTCCCGTACTCATCCTCGGTGAAAGCGGCGTCGGCAAGGAAGTCGTGGCGCGCTGCATCCAGGGCGCCTCGACCCGCGCCGGCAAGCCATTCGTGACCGTCAACTGTGGCGCGATCCCCGAGAACCTCGTCGAGTCGATCCTGTTCGGCCATGAGAAGGGTGCCTTTACCGGCGCCGTCTCGAAAGCGCCGGGCAAGTTCCTCGAAGCCGATGGCGGCACGCTGTTCCTTGATGAAGTCGGCGAACTGCCGCTCGAAGCCCAGGTCAAGCTGCTCCGCGCCCTGCAGGAAGGCGAGGTCGATGCCGTCGGCTCGCGCCGCCCGACCAAGGTGGATGTGCGCATCATCTCCGCGACCAATCGCGACCTTGCCGCGCAGGTGGCCGAAGGCACGTTCCGCGAAGACCTTTTCTACCGGCTCAACGTCTACCCTGTGGACATGCCGAGCTTGCGCGAACGCCGCGACGATATCCCGGCGCTGGTCGAGCATTTCGTGACACGCTTCAATGCAAGCGAAGGCGCGAAAGTGTCCGGCGTCTCCGATGACACGCTGAAAATGCTGTATGCGTTCGACTGGCCGGGCAATGTGCGCCAGCTGGAGAATGCCGTCTTCCGCGCCGTCGTGCTGTGCGAGGGCGACTTGCTGCAGCCGCAGGACTTCCCGCAGATCTCCGGCCAGATACCCGATCTCGACAGCCTGCCGGCCACGCCAGTTGCGGCCAATGCGGTGCCGACGGCGCCGATGGCGGCCAATGATACCGGTCCGGCTTTGGCGGGCAACAGCCCTGTCAGCATTACCGACGCGCATGGCGAACTGCGTACACTGACGGATATCGAACAGGACATCCTGCAATACGCGATCGAGTTCTATGACGGTCATATGAGCGAAGTCTCACGCCGTCTCGGCATTGGCCGCTCGACGCTTTACCGCAAGGTGCGCGAATACGATCTCGACGTCCGCAACGAACGCGAAGCGGGCTAGGCGCAGGACCAGACCGAAACAGGAAAGCCCCGGAGTGCATTGCGCTCCGGGGCTTTCCTGTTTCGGGCAGGACACTGCAAACCTAGTTGAGGGCTGCCTTGACCATTTCGCCGATCTTGCGGGCGTCGGCTTCGCGGGGGCTGCCGGATTTCCAGGCGATGCCGACCTGGCGGCCGATAACCGGCGTGGTGAACTCGCGCACGGCGACGTCATGGCCGATGGCGAGGCCGTGATCCATGGCAAGCCGGGGAAGGAGGGAGACGCCGAGCCCGCCGGCGACCATATTGACCAGCGTGCCGAGCGAGGTTGCCGCGACCTGTCCGGCATGGTTGCCGGTCTTCAGCCGGCAGATCGACAGGGCATGGTCGCGCAGGCAATGGCCGTCCTCGAGCAGGAGAATGTCTTCCCCGGCGAGATCCTCCGGCGAGAGGCCGTTCTTCCTGGCCAGCGGATGATTGCTTGAGGAGGCGAACAGGAACTCATCGTCGAACAGGGGCACGGTCTCGATGCCCGGCGCGTCCCAGGGCAGGCCGATCAGCGCGGCGTCCAGCGTGCGGGTGCGGAGCTGGTCGATCAGCCGGGTCGTCTTGTCTTCGTGCAAATAGAGCTTGAGGTCGGGATACGCGTCGCCCAGCGCCCGAACGGCCTGCGGGAGGACGAAGGGGGCGATGGTCGGGATGGCGCCGAGATGGAAGGGGCCGGTCAGCAGGGCACCGGCGCTCTGGACGGCCTGGACGAGGGCGTGGGCATCCGCGATGAGGGCGCTGGCACGGGATGCGGCCAGCTCTCCGGCATGCGTGAGGCGGGCGCCGCGCGCTTCGCGATCGGCCAGCCGGACGCCGAGCAATTCCTCCAATTCCTTGATGCCGGCCGAGAGGGTTGGCTGGGTCACACAACAGGCTTCAGCGGCGCGCGAGAAGGAGCCGGTATCGCCGAGTGCGGTGAGAAACTGGAGCTGTCTGAGGGTCGGAATTGCCATAGAGTGGATTTATATCACCGGTAGAGAATATCAATTATTCTTTTGGCTGAAATGGCGGCAAGTGCTCACTCATCGGGCCTCCACCGGGCCCGTTCACCGTAATAATTGCAACAGGATACCTCCCATATGCTCGGCATTGGCCAGAAACTTCCCGACTTCAAGATCACCGGCGTGAAACCAAAGTTTATGCAGCACGAAGAGAACGGCGTCAGCGCGTTCGAAGCGCTCGACCAGAACAGCTTTGAAGGCAAGTGGAAGGTGATTTTCTTCTACCCGAAGGACTTCACCTTTGTCTGCCCGACCGAGATTGCGGAGTTTGCGCGCCTCAACGGCGAATTCGAAGACCGCGACGCGGTTGTGCTCGGCGGTTCGACCGACAATGAGTTCGTCAAGCTCGCCTGGCGCCGCGAACACGCAGACCTGGCTGAACTGCCAATCTGGCAGTTCGCCGACACGACCGGCTCGCTCGTCGACGGCCTCGGTGTACGCAACGCGGAAGAGGGCGTTGCCTATCGCGCGACCTATGTGGTCGATCCGCACAACGTGATCCAGCACGTCTACGTGACCAACCTCAATGTCGGCCGCAACCCGTCGGACACGCTGCGCGTGCTCGATGCGCTGCAGACCGACGAGCTCTGCCCATGCAACCGCCAGGTTGGCGGCGACACGCTGGTACTCGCCGCCTAGGCGGCGCGGTTCCCTATAGCGTTACGCAGAACCGGGATGACCGATCTTCCTTCTTTGTTGGGGGAGGCTGGTCATCGTGCCTGCGCGCAAGCAGTCCGGCGCGCTGCCGGATGGCTTCCTATCTCCACTCCTGCCTGAAAGGACGGCTTGATGTCGCTCGAGACCCTGAAATCGAAATTGCCGGATTATGCCAAGGACCTGAAGCTGAACCTCGGCTCGCTGGCGAACGAAACCATCCTGACCGACCAGCAGAAGTTCGGCTGCATGCTGGCATCCGCCCATGCTGTCGGCGAACCGCATACGCTGCGGGCGCTGGAAGGGGAGGCGCGCAGCAAGCTGAGCCCGGAAGCGGTGAAGGCGGCCAAGGCGGCCAGCGCGATCATGGGCATGAACAATGTCTATTACCGCACGACGCACCTTTTCTCGAATGAGACCTACAAGACCGTGCCGGCGAAGCTGCGCATGAACGTGATCGGCGCGCCGGGCATCGAGAAAGCCGATTTCGAGCTCTACGCACTCGTCGTGTCGGCTGTGAATGGCTGCGGCATGTGCCTCGATGCCCACGAGGCCGAACTGCGCAAGCACGGCTTCACCACAGACCAGATCCAGGCCGGCGTCCGCATCGGCTCTGTCGTCAATGCGGCCGCCCGCGTCATGGCGGCGGAATCGGCACTGGAAGCCGAGCCTGCCTGACCGAATGAGCGCGTCCGGACATCGCGCCCCCGGAGCCAGGCTTCGGGGGCGTTTTTCTTAGGAAGGCCCTGTATTCATGTAGCGGTGGCGCGATCCGACTCAAGGATTCAGAAAAGCAGATGATGATTTCAGGCGCGTTCCGACATTGATTTGATGTAATGTCAGTGGGATTGGTGCGATTTCCCGGTCAACTTCAGCGCGCGATGTATTGCGACAACACGTACCGACAACCCACTGATTCGGAAGGATAAAATATGCCCTTCCCACGGTGGCCCAAGGGCATGTTCCGCCGTGTTCCCTATGTGTGCGTTCTATGTTCCGGACCGCGCTGGTTGTGGATATTTGGATTCACCGACTCAGCCCATTGAGGCCCATCCTTACCCATGATATTCCAAATTTACACATGGTTTACCCATGCTGGGGTTTAGGCATAATAATTACAGGGTTGGCGGGTGTTTGTTTCCACCTACGAGAGCGCTATTGATGCAAAAGGCCGGGTTTCGATCCCCGCGCCCTTTCGCGCCGCGCTTGGCGGTGGCACGCGGATTTTCCTCTGGCCGGCGCTGGACGGGACCGGCTGCCTCGAAGGCGGCGGCGAAGCGCTGATGGCCATGTACCGGGCGACCCTGACGCGCCTGGCTCCGCAGTCTGAAGTGCGCAAGGCGCTGGTGACGCGCATCATCGCGGGCTCTGCTGACCTGAAGATGGACGAAACCGGGCGGATCAAGCTGCCAGAGGAGCTCTGCAAGGCTGCCGACCTGACGGACCGGATCAAGTTCGCGGGCAATATCGACAGTTTCCAGATCTGGAACCCTGAAAAGCACGCAGCCTACAACACGGCCATGGCAACCGCTGCGGCTGCCCCTGAAACACTGGCCGCTTTTGGCCGGGCCTATTCCGAAGTCCTGCACCAGCAGGGTGCCGGGGCCTATCCGGCCCCGATACTGGTTGACGGGAGCGAAGGCTGATGAGCGCACGCCACACTTCTGCCCGTTCGCCGGCTTCCGGGCACAACCCCGTGATGATGGATGAAGTCCTCACCTGGCTTGCGCCACAGGACGGTGAGCTGATTGTCGACGGCACCTTCGGCGGCGGCGGATATACGCGGGCGATCCTGCTGGCCGCGCAATGCAATGTGCTGGCGATCGATCGCGACCTCGACGCGATCCAGCGGGCGGAAAAGCTTGCTGCCGAGACGCCGCGCCTGACGCCGCTGCTCGGCCGGTTCGGTGAAATGGATGCGCTCGTGATGAATGCCGGACACACGGCCGTCGATGGCGTCGTGCTGGATATCGGCGTCTCGAGTTACCAGATCGATGAGAGCGAGCGGGGTTTCTCCTTCATGAAGGACGGACCGCTGGACATGCGCATGGGCGCTGCCGGGCCAACGGCGGCTGATGTCGTCAACATGATGTCCGAGCGCGACCTGGCCAATATCATTTTCCGGCTTGGCGAAGAACGGCAGGCGCGGCGGATCGCGCGCCATATCGTTCAGCGGCGGGCCCAGCAGCCCTTCGAAACGACGGCGGACCTCGCCGATGCGGTCGAAGTGGCCGTCGGTGGGCGCCGGGGCGCGCGCACCCATCCGGCAACTTTGACCTTCCAAGCCATCCGCATGTACGTGAACGACGAGCTCGGCGAACTGGCCCGTGCCTTGTGCGCAGCCGAGCGCATCCTGCGCCCCGGCGGGCGGCTGGTGATCGTCGCGTTCCATTCGCTGGAAGACCGTATGGTCAAGCAATGGTTGCGCGACCGGGCCGGCAAGCAGGGCGGGGGCTCTCGCCACATGCCGCTGATGGCCAAAGGGCCCGATCCGACGTTCGAACTCGCTGTTTCCAAAGCAATTGTTCCATCTGATAAGGAAGTGGAAGGCAATCCGCGTGCACGCTCGGCGAAGCTGCGGGCCGCAATCCGTACCAGCGCGCCCGTGATCGAGGAAGACGCCAGCGACGGCATGAACCTGCCGCCCCTGTCGGACCTGGAGGATGTGGCATGAGTCGACGCGCTTTCCTGTTCGGAATCCTGGTTGTGGGCTTGCTGATCGTGAGCCTGTACCGGGCGAAGTATGGTGCCAAGGATACAGCGTCTGAGATCATGGCTGTTGAAGCCCAGATCGAGGATGCGCGGCACGAAAAAGCGCTGCTTGAGACCGAATTGTCTCATATGAGCCGGCGCGAATGGATCGAGGAATATGCGCGTGGCGAGCTGGGCATGGCTCCGCCACGGCCTGACCAGATTGCCGGTGAGGCCGATCTCGACGAGGTTGTCGGCCTGCCGGTCACATCCGGCGTGGCGCCCGAGCGTGAGCAGGCGGAGGGCAGCAGATGACCGAACGCGCCCGCGACCGGACACGGCTGGTAGGACTCGGCCTCAGCGCCCTCTTCGTTATCCTGGCGGGCAAGGGCGGCTATCTCGCGATCTCATCCACGCCGTCCCGCGTGCACAGCGCCGCCAAGATCGACGCGCCCGTTCGGGCCGATATCGTGGACCGTAACGGCGAACTCCTGGCGACGTCCGTGACCGCCTATTCGCTGGTTGCCAATCCGAAACTGATCTGGGATGCCGGCGATGTTGCCAGGTCGCTGACGAGCGTGTTTCCGGACATCCAGGTCGCCGACCTGACGGAAAACCTGTCGAATGAGGCGCGCGAGTTTGTCTATGTCAAACGCGGCCTGACGCCCCGCCAGCGCAAGGCCGTTTTCGACCTCGGCCTGGAAGGCCTGCGTTTCGAGGAAGAGAGTCGCCGGGCCTATCCGCGGGGCACGCTGGCGGGTCATTTGCTGGGCTATACCAATGTTGACGGCAAGGGCATTGGCGGCATCGAATATGCGCTGGAAAGCCGGTTGAGCAGCGGTGGCGAGCCGCTTCGCCTGACCATCGACAACAGTGTCCAGTCTGCCGTGGAGTCAGAGCTATCGGCGGCGGCGGCCGAGCATGACATCCGGGGCGGTGCCGTGATCCTGATGGATGCGCATTCCGGGGAAGTGCGTGCCATGGCCAGCTGGCCGCCGGTCGATGCAAATCGGGCGCTGGAGCTCAAGCGCGATGACACGGCCCAGCTGAACCGGGCAACCGGGGCAGTGTATGAACTCGGCTCAGTGTTCAAACCGTTCACGGTGGCTGCCGCGCTGGAAGCTGGCGCGATCAAACCGACGGACCTGTTCGATGTGACGACGTCAATGGAGATCCGTGGTTACCAGATTCACGACCTGCATCCGATTGGCGGCCCGGCCAGTGTCACCCGGATCATCTCGGAAAGCTCGAACCTCGGCACGGTGCATATCAATGCCAAGCTGGGCCCGCGTCGGCAGAAAGCCTTTCTTGAAGTCCTGGGCCTGATGGACCGGGCGCCGGTCGAACTGGCCGGCAGTGCGAAGCCGATCCTGCCCGAACGGTTTGACGACCTGTCGGCGGCGACCGTGTCCTATGGGCACGGGATCGCAGTGACGCCAATGGCATTCCTCGACGCGTTCTCGGCCTTTGCCAATGGCGGCGAGCGGGCCAGCCCGACGCTTGTCATGGATGATACGCGCAAGGTGGCGCCAGTGCGGGTAATGTCGGCCCTGACGGCCGACATGGTCAATGTGATGATGCGCGAAGCGGTGGTGAACGGCACGGGCAAGCGGGCTGACGTTGCCGGTTATGGTGTCGCCGGCAAGACCGGGACGGCGGAAAAGCCGGTACCGGGCGGCTATGACGACGCGCGCAACGTGACCAGCTTTGCGGCCATATTTCCTTATGACCGCCCGCAATATGCCCTGATCGTGACGTTGGATGAACCCAAGGCAGGGGCGGAGCGTGGCGATACGGCTGCGCTGAACGCAGCGCCGACGGCCGGACGCATCATCGAACGTGTCGCGCCTCTGCTCGGGCTCGCCCCGCATTTCGAAGGTGTCCGGCCTGCCGGCGCTGAACTCCGCTCTGCATCTGATGAGAGGAGTTCCCTGTGAAGCTGAAAGACCTGTTTCCCCTCGCCGAAGACGGCGATACCGAGATCACCGGCATGACGGCGGATAGCCGGAAGGTGCAGCCGGGCTTCCTGTTCGCGGCCCTGCAGGGCACCGCGTCGGACGGGCGCAAGTTCGTGCCGCAGGCGGTCGAGGCCGGCGCAGCGGCGATCCTGTCGGATGGTGGCGTCGAGAAAGTGCCTGTGCCACATGTGATCGCTGACGAACCGCGCCTGGCGCTGGCCCTTGCGGCCAAGCGTTTCCATGCATCCCAGCCTGAAACTGTGGTTGCGATTACCGGCACGAACGGAAAATCATCCACCGTGGATTTCCTGCGCCAGATATGGACGCGGGCAGGGCTGGGCGCGGCCTCGATGGGAACGCTTGGCGCGATTGGCCCGGGCGGTAAGATCGATGTCGGCCATACGACGCCGGACCCGGTGACGATCCACGAAACGCTGCGCGAGCTTGTCCGTCAGGGCGTGACGCATTGCGCGATGGAAGCCTCAAGCCACGGTCTCGAGCAGTACCGTCTCGACGGCGTCGACCTTGCGGCTGTGGCGTTCCTCAACTTCACCCAGGACCATCTCGACTATCACGCCACGATGGAGGCTTATCTCGAGGCCAAGCTGCGCCTGTTCAAGCAGCTTGGCCGTCCGGGCATGCCGGCCATCGTGAATGCCGACAGCGACCATCGCGAGGTGTTCGAAGCCGCCGCGAAGGATGCGGGCCTCCAGGTCGTCTCGTTCGGCTGGCGCGGTGAAGACCTCTGGATCGACGAGATCATGCCGCGCGCCACCGGCCAGATGCTGACCCTGTTCTGGCGCGATGTCGAACACAAGCCGCTCGAACTGCCGCTGATCGGCGAGTTCCAGGCGCTGAATGCGCTGGCCGCGGCGGCGATTGCGCTGTCGCTTGGCCTGTCGTTCGAGCAGGTCGCTGATGGCCTGACCCATCTCCAGCCGGTCAAGGGCCGTCTGGAACTGGTCGGCAAGACGCCGGCCGGGGCAGGGGTGTTCGTGGATTACGCCCACACGCCGGACGGTCTGGACGTGCTGCTGCGCGCCGTACGTCCGCACACCGCCGGACGCCTCAAGGTGATCTTCGGCTGCGGCGGCGACCGCGATGCCAAGAAGCGCCCGATCATGGGCGAGATCGCCACGCGCCAGGCCGATGATGTCATCGTCACGGACGACAATCCCCGTACGGAAGACGCGGCGACTATTCGCAAGGCCGTGCTCGCTGGCGCGCCGGGCGCCCGCGAGATCGGCGACCGGGAGGTGGCGATCCGCACGGTGATCGCGGAACTGAAAAAGGGCGACACGCTGGTGATCGCCGGCAAGGGCCACGAGACCGGCCAGATTGTCGGCAAGACGGTCATCCCGTTCTCCGACCAGGACACGGCGCTGTCGGCGCTGGCAGGGGAGAACGCATGAGCCAGCTTCTCTGGACTTCGGAAGAAATCGCGCTGGCAACGGGCGGCTCGGCCAGTGACCCGTTCTGGGTGTCGGGCACGATCTCGATCGATACGCGCACGCTGATGCCGGGCGACCTGTTCGTGGCGCTGCAGGACCAGCGTGACGGGCATGATTTCGTCGCCGCCGCCTTCAAGGCCGGCGCCGCAGGCGCGCTGGTGTCGAAACCTGTCACGGGCGGCCCGACCATGATGGTCGACGATGTGCTGGTGGCACTGGAAATGATGGGGATCGCGGCGCGGGCGCGGTCCGGCGCGATCCGCACGGCGGTGACTGGCAGCGTGGGCAAGACGAGCGTCAAGGAAATGCTGGCGCGGATCTATCGCGCCGCTGGCCCTGCGCACTGGAACGTCAAGAGTTTCAACAATCACTGGGGTGTACCGCTGACGCTGGCGCGGATGCCGGAGGCAACCGAGCGCGCGGTCTTCGAGATCGGCATGTCGACGCCCGGCGAGATTGCGCCGCGCAGCCACATGGTGCGGCCGCATGTGGGGATTGTGACTTGCATTGCCGGCGCGCACCTCGAAGGTCTCGGCAGCCTCGAAGCCGTAGCCAATGAGAAGGCGGATATTTTTGCCGGGATGGAAGCGGGCGGCACGTTCATCCTGCCAGCCGACGATGCCTTCCTCGACCAGCTGTCAGCGCGTGCGCGTGAGCTCTGCCCGACCGGAAACCTGGAAACCTTCGGCATTGCGGAAAATGCCACTGCGCGGGTGACGGGATATGAAACAAATGGCGTTACCAGCCGCATCAGTATCGACGTGATCGGTCAGCGTGCGGAACTGGAAATCGCCGCCGTCGGGAAGCATTGGGCGGTCAACGCGGCCGCCGCGCTTCTCGCGGCGAGCCAGACGGGACGCTCGGTTGCCGACTGCGCTGAAGCCCTGTCCGGCTATTCGCCGCCGCCAGGGCGCGGCACTGTGGAACAGATCGCCCTGCCGCAGGGCGGCCACTTCACGCTGGTCGATGATTCTTACAATGCCAACCCGGCCAGCATGCGCGCTGCCCTTTCGGCGCTGGCGCAGCGCAAGGGCGGTCGCCGCCTCGTTGCGCTCGGCGAGATGCTGGAAATCGGCGAGGAATCAGCGAGCGAACATGCCGGGCTCGCGCCGGATGTCGTTGCGAGTGGAGCAGAAGGCGTCTTCCTCACGGGTGACAAAATGACTCACCTTGCAGAGGCCCTTCCGCCGAGCCTGCAGCAGGTATGGGCACCCAAGGCGGATGAGCTGTGGAATGCACTGCTAAACGCAGTGAGAGATGGTGACGTGCTATTGCTCAAAGGGTCGAATGCCTCCGGAATGGGACTTATTGCAGACCGCTTGCGCCAACGAAGTGCAGCGGCTGGTTTGGGCAAGATGGATAGCAGCGACGAAGACGCTGCAGAGGTCAGGTGATGCTGTACGAATGGCTGGCCGCAGATAGCGGTTTCTTCAACCTACTGAACTATATCACCTTCCGCGCCGGCGCAGCCGTTGTGACGGCGTTCCTGGTGACCGTGGTGTTTGGTGATGTGATCATCAACATGCTCCGGGCCCGGCAGGGCAAGGGCCAGCCGATCCGTGACCTGTCGCTGGAAGCGCAAATGTCGAAGCAGGGCACGCCCACGATGGGCGGCGTCCTGATCTGGATCGGCCTGCTGGTCGGCGTGCTGCTCTGGGGCAATCTCACCAATCCTTATGTCTGGGTCGTGCTGTTCGTGACGCTGTCCTACGCGCTGCTCGGATTTCTCGACGATTATGCCAAGGTGACCAAGGAGAGCGCTGAAGGCGTCTCCGCGAAGGCGCGCCTGTTGATCGGCTTTGGTATTGCGGCTGTCGCATGCGCATTCGTGATGGGCCTGCATGGCGCGCACACACCCGCCGGACATGCCGAGTGGGGGCCGCTGAACGGCCTGGCCGAACAGATTGCCAACCTTGCGCCGACGACGTCGGTGGAGCCTGCGGACCCGGCCTTTTCGGGCGGCGTCGCGGTGCCCTTCGTGAACAATTACTTCCTGCCGCTGGGCGGCTTCTTCATCCTGTTCGGCATGATCGTCGTCGTCGGCAGCGCCAATGCGGTGAATTTCACCGACGGCCTCGACGGACTGGCGATCGTGCCGATGACATTTGCCGCCGCCGCCTATGCGATGATCGCCTATCTTACGGGTAACTTTGTCTTTGCCGACTATCTCGGCATCCAGTTTGCGCCGGGCGCAGGCGAGATTTCCGTGCTTCTGGGCGCGATGATCGGCGCGGGCATGGGCTTCCTCTGGTACAATGCCTATCCGGCAAAGGTCTTCATGGGCGATACCGGTTCGCTCGGCCTTGGCGGCATGCTGGGCATCGTGGCCGTGGCGACCAAGCACGAGTTTGCGCTGGTCGTCATTGGCGGCCTGTTCGTGATCGAAGCCCTCTCGGTCATGCTGCAGGTCGGCTGGTTCAAGATCACCAAACGCCTGACGGGCGAAGGCAAGCGCATTTTCCTGATGGCGCCGCTGCACCACCACTTCCAGAAAAAGAACTGGCCGGAAACGCGCGTCGTCGCGCGCTTCTGGATCCTGTCGGTCCTGTTCGCCCTCGCGGGCCTCGCAACTTTGAAGCTGAGGTAACCGCAACCGATGATCCCCATTACGGAATACGCAGGACGGGATGTCGCCGTGTTTGGCCTTGGCCGGACAGGCCTCAGCGCAGCAAAGGCGCTGAAGGCTGGCGGCGCGCGCGTCCATGCGTGGGATGACAATGAGGACATACGCAACAAGGCCGAAGCCGCCGGCATGACGCTGTCGGACATCAACAAGCGCGACTGGCAGACCTTCGCCGCGCTCGTGCTGTCGCCGGGCATTCCCTACAAGTTCCCGCAACCGCACCGGATCGTGCGCATGGCCGAGATGACCGGCGTGCCTGTCGTCGGCGACATGGAACTTTTCGCGCGGGCCGTGCAGTCGCTGCCGGAACGTGGCCGGCCGAAGATCATCGGCATTACGGGGACCAATGGAAAATCGACCACGACGGCGCTGATCGGGCATATCCTGAAGCAGGCTGGCCGAGATGCGCGCATCGGTGGCAATATCGGCACCGGTGTGCTGGATCTTGCCGCCCTGCATGCCAATGCCGTCTATGTGCTGGAACTGTCATCCTACCAGCTGGACCTGGTGAAGAGCCTGCACTGCGATGTCGCCGTGCTGCTGAACATGAGCCCGGACCATCTCGACCGCCATGGCGGCATGGAAGGCTACCAGGCGGCCAAGATGCGCATCTTCCAGAATCAGCAAAAGGGCGATGTCGCCATTGTTGGCTTCGACGACGTGATCACGCAGTCGATTGCAATCGGCCTCGCGGGGCATGGCCCGGGCCGTGTCGTGCATGCGTCCTCGACCTACACGCTGGGCCGGGGCGTCAGCGCGATCGATGGCCGCCTCTATGACAACCAGTCCGGCAAGGCCGAGCTGATCGGCAACCTGGCCGACTGTCCCTCATTGCCCGGCAAGCACAATCACCAGAATGCTGCGGCCGCTTATGCGGCCTGCCGGGCACTCGGCATTGAACAACAGGTCATCATGGCCGGGCTCAAGTCGTTCCCGGGACTGCCGCACCGGCTGGAAGCCGTCGGTGAAGTGGACGGCGTGCGTTTCGTCAACGATTCCAAGGCGACCAATGCCCAGGCCGCCGAGCAGGCGCTGAGGGCGTTCAAGAATGTCTACTGGATCGCGGGCGGCGTACCCAAGGCGGAGGGGATCGAGCCGCTGGAATCCCTGTTCCCGAACGTGGCCAAGGCCTATCTCATCGGCGACGCGGAAAACGCCTTCGCCGCGACGCTGAAGGGCAAGGTCGCGCTGCAGAAATGCGGCACGCTGGAAAAGGCCGTCGAAGCGGCATTGCGCGATGCCCGGGCCGCAGGCGAAGATGACCCCGTCGTGCTGCTAT
Organism: Alphaproteobacteria bacterium; assembly: GCA_018830285.1. Taxonomy (GTDB): domain Bacteria; phylum Pseudomonadota; class Alphaproteobacteria; order Caulobacterales; family Hyphomonadaceae; genus Hyphomonas. The sequence goes on along the minus strand of JAHJSB010000028.1, from coordinate 2,539 downwards.
CGCCAGCTTGCGCCAGTTTTGACCAGTTCCACGACTTCGAGCATCGCGGCGATGTGTTTCGCTCGATCGTCCAGGCGATGATGCCGAATGAGATCAGGGTGACGGCTTGAACCCAGCGCGCACCGCCTTGCAGTTTGCCCGGTCCGACACGTCGTGGCTGACCGAATGGCGACGCACGGTGGATTGGGGGCTGATGGGGGGCGCGTTTTTCCTGATCGGCATCGGCCTGCTGATGTCACTTGCGGCGGGCCCGACCGCCGCGATCCGAATCGGCTACGAAAACGAATATTTCTTTGTCATCCGGCAGGCAGCCTTCGCCGCTTCGGCGGCCGTGTTCCTGGTTGGTGTCAGCATGCTTGACCAGTCGTGGGCGCGGCGCCTGGCGACGCTCGTGTTCTTCACGGCATTGGCGCTGATGGTCTGGATCCTCGTGTTCGGCTACGAGGCCAAGGGCGCACAGCGCTGGCTGCGGATTGCGGGTTTTTCCCTTCAGCCGAGCGAGATGATCAAACCGGCGCTGATCGTATTGAGCGGCTGGCTGTTGGCCCAGCGGGAGGCTTATCCGAGCGGGCCGTGGGCGGTGATTGCGTTCGTGTTCTATGCGGTAACGCTGGGATTGTTGTTGCTGCAGCCCGATGTCGGGCAGGCGGCGCTGCTGACGGCAGCGTTCGTCATCACGTTCTTCATCAGCGGCCTGCCGTGGAAATGGGCCGTTGCATTCGCGGGCGGTGGCGTATCGCTGGCGGGCCTGCTCTATGCGCTGTTGCCGCATGTGCGTGCGCGCGTGAACAGTTTCGTCGACCCATCGGCCTATGACACCTACCAGATCGACAAGGCGGCCGAAGCCATAGGGCGCGGCGGCCTGTTCGGGGTCGGCCCGGGGGAGGGCCAGGTCAAGGCGAGCCTCCCGGATGCGCACACCGATTTCATCTTCTCCGTAATGGTCGAGGAATTCGGGCTCGTGGCGGCGATTGTGCTGCTGGCAGTTTTCACGTTGATGGTGCTTCGCGGCTTCCGTGCGGCGGCCCAGCTGGATGATGGATATGCCCGCGCGGCGGCAGCCGGATTGTTTTCCCTGTTCGGGCTTCAGGCCGCCATCAACATCGCAGTCAACGTCGCCCTGATCCCACCGAAAGGGATGACGCTGCCTTTTGTGTCATATGGCGGCTCGTCAATGATCGGCACAGGATTGACACTCGGGCTTGCACTGGCCCTTGTGCGCGGACAGGGTACGCGCACAAGAGGCAGGTATGGGTGACGTAAACACCGGAAAACTGGTGATAATTGCGGCAGGTGGCACCGGCGGGCACATGTTCCCGGCCCGGGCCTTTGCCGATGAAATGCGCGCGCGGGGCTGGACCGTCGGATTGATCTCCGACTATCGCGGCCTGCGTTATGCCAACGACTTTCCCGCCGAGTGGAAAGAAGAGGTGAATGCCGCTTCACCGAATTTCCGCAAGCCGTGGACGCTGCCGGCGGCGGCGCTGAAGATCAAGTCAGGTATCAACCGGGCGGTACGCCTGATCGACCAGACAAAACCGGCGCTTGTCGCCGGATTCGGAGGGTATCCGGCGTATCCTGCACTTGCTGCTGCGAAAAAGCGGAAGGTGCCGATCATCATTCATGAGCAGAATGCGGTGCTGGGGCGGGTGAACCGCCAGTTCGCCCAACATGCCAAGCTGGTTGCCAGCGGATTCAACCGGCTCGACTTCCTGCCGCCCGGCGCGGCCCACATGCCGATTGGCAACCCGGTGCGCGCAACGATTATCGCAATGCGCGACACGCCATACCCGCCCACCGACGGCAAACTGGTCCTTTTCGTCACCGGCGGAAGCCAGGGCTCCAGCAAAATCGGCGATACCGTTCCGCTCGCCATTGCCAATTATTTCCCGGAGTCGCTGCGCGGGCGCCTGAGGGTGGTGCAGCAGGTCAGGGAGGAGCAAATGGAGGGCGTGCGCAACATCTACCGGCGCGCGCAAGTCGATGCTGACCTTGCCCCCTTCTTTGCTGACATGCCGGAACGGCTGGCGTCAGCGCACCTGGTCGTGGCCCGCTCAGGCGCCGGCACGGTGAGCGAACTGGCTGTGGTCGGGCGGCCTTCGATCCTGATCCCGCTGGCGATTGCCATGGATGACCACCAGTCAGCGAACGCCGAGGCGCTCACCGATGTCGAGGCCGCCGACGTGATCCTGGAGAGCAATCTCTATCCGAAACTCCTCGGCAGCCTGATCGCGGTGCGCCTTGAGCATGGCGACGACCTGCGCCAGCGCGCGGCAGCGGCGAAGTCTGTCGGCAAGGTCAACGCCGCGAGCGATCTCGCCGACATGGCCGAACGCGTCGCGGAACTTTAGGCGACCACCGGACGGCAGCCATGCGTCTTGTGCATCCGAGCGGCGCTTAGAGTCGCGTGCCGTTAATCTGACGCATATCCTGCGGCCTTGAAGTAGTTCCAGCATTCGTCTGGATCGTAGAGCTGGCAGATGCTCCCGATAGCGACCTCGAGATCGTCGAAGGTTCTTGCTGCTGCGGCGCGCAGGAG
>JAHJSB010000027.1 GCA_018830285.1 Alphaproteobacteria bacterium | reverse complement strand
GATCCGGTCTTCAACGCTCACATATGAAAACAACTGATCTGTTATCCGATCCTCACCGCGCATCCATGCCTCCCTTGCATGCGAACAAGAGAATCATGCTTCGCAGGCTAAAACGAGGACTTTTTCAGCAGCCTGCTAGGGCAGCCGAGGCAAATCCGGGGCCGAAGCCCCGGATTCAATGGCGGTTAAAGGGACTTCTTCGAGAAGTACCAGTCGGTGTATTCAAAGCCTTCGCCCTTGCGGGCATCGGCGGCTTCTGTGGTTTGCGGCGGCGGGACGATAACAGGCTCGCCGGGCTTCCAGTTCTCCGGCGTCGCCACCTTGTTCTTGTCAGAGGTCTGCAGCGCCTGCACCAGTCGCAGGAACTCATCGATCGAGCGGCCATTCGACATCGGATAATAGACCATGGCGCGCAGAATGCCTTCCGGGTCGATGATGAAGGTGGCGCGCACGGCGGACGTATCGGCGGCGCCTGGCATGATCATGCCATAGGCATTGGCCACTTTCATCGAGAGATCCTCGATGATCGGGAATTTTACGTCGACGCCGAAATTCTCCTTGATCGAGCGGACCCAGGCAATGTGGGCATATTTGCTGTCGATCGAGAGGCCGAGCAAGTCGGTGTTGAGCGCGGCAAACTTGTCATGCGCCTTGGCGAACGCCATGAATTCGGTCGTGCAGACCGGCGTGAAGTCGGCCGGGTGCGAGAAGAGAATCAGCCATTTGCCCTTGTAGTCAGAGAGCGTTCGCTGGCCATGGGTCGTCACGGCGTCAAAGTCCGGCGCGGGCTCGTTCAGGCGTGGCATGGAATGCTGCTGGTAAGTAATCTGGGAGGTTTCAGTCATGGCCGTCTCCTGTTGTGGGGCCGCATTAGGAGTATCGCGGCTTTTATTTAAGTTATTGCGCAAATACTAAAATTGTTAGGGCGCCAATTGCCTCAGGGACTGCTCTATGCGCGCCATAGGCTCGCTCTATGGCAGGCGTTCCCGGTGCACCGGGAACGCCTGCCAGCTTGCCAAGACAGGCGGGCGCGAATACTCAGGCTAGCCAGTGCGGGCGTGGCGAAATTGGTAAACGCAGCAGACTTAAAATCTGTCGGCCGCAAGGCCTTGCCGGTTCAAGCCCGGCCGTCCGCACCATTCTCCACCAGATGGCGAAAAATGTAGCGCAAAAGCCACACTTTGCGGATTCCGTGCGGATGCTTTCCAAAATCCGAAGGGCGACCTCATGCAAGTCCGGAATGGCACCTATATGAAGTCCGAGGGAACAAAAGGGGGCGGCCAACCATATCTACAGGCCAGATCAAAAAAATCTGGCTTGAAGGACAAGACACAATGTTGCGCACGCTTATCGTATCGACCAGTTTCGCCATCATGGCGCTTTCCGCACAGGCGAGTCCCGAGGCAGAGGCCCTGATCGCCGGAACCGCGACCCAGATTTCCAGCACACAGACCGGCGCGGAATCGCTCACGGAGGCCGTGGACATCCAGGCCATCGCCCGGTTCACGCTGGGCAAGCACTCGCGTCGTCTGACCGAGGATGAACAGGCGCGCTTCACAGCCGCGTTTGAACGGTTCCTCGTCGGCACGTTCGAGAACCAGAAGAACAAGCTGAAGAATGCCAGGGTCGACGTGATCGGCTCGGTTGACCGCAACGAGAAAGACTCGGTTGTCGAAACGCGTGTGACGCAAAAGGGCGAAGACCCGACGACGGTCCGCTGGCGTGTGATGGAGCGTGACGGCGAATGGCGCGTCGTGGATGTCGAAGTGCTCGGCCTTTGGCTGGCCATCGAGCAGCGCGCGCAGATCGCCGCCATTCTCGACAAGCCGCGCGCCACGATTGACGACGCCATCGCCGCGCTGAGTTCCTGATCCCCAGGGCAGGCTTGTTTCTTTCATATTTGAGCGCCCTTGCAGGTTTGACGCCTGTGGGGGCGCTTGCGTTCGGAGGATGGGTTTTTGAGTGTGCGGATCCGGTTCAGGAGTCCGGAACAGGCGCCACATAGCCGAATTCCCGGCGCAGGCCGGGATCTCGTGAGGCGCGTCCGGACAGGATGGCCTGAGGCCCCGGCGTGCGCCGGGCACACGGAGTTGGCGTGTCTGTCAGTGCCAACGGCAGCCTGCCCGACACAGGTGCACGAAAAGTGCACGGACGATGCCCGGAGAGATCATCCGACAATTGCAGCACCACGACACGGCCATTCCACATCACGCCTCAGAGCATTTGCGAGCCCGGGCCACCGGCGGCCCTGAACCATTTCTTCAAACGCTGGATGGGCCAGAAGATCAGCGGCCAGAGTGGCAGCGGGTACCAGGGCGGGCCCGGCATGGGCGTGAGGTGGGAGAAACTGGGCACGTGCGCATTATACGCCCGATGAGGAGGGGGTGGAGAAGATCAGTGCTACGCTCCAACTCGAACGTCGCCAGCGGATCATAAGGCAGACACTGGAAAAGCGGAGTTGAATGTCGGCTCCCGGCGTCAGCGCGGACGCAAGGAATTCAGCGTGGTGGCACGCCTGAGCCGTAGACATTGATGGCCCTGTTAAAAGGAGCCCTGTTCTCAACGTCATAATTTGAGGGAACTATTTCGGTTGCATCCCACAAAACGTTAGCCATTGGGGACCGAAGGTGTGCACGCACTAGTTTCTGCGCATCCGGACCGAGCGCAGCCCAAGCGCAGCGTAGCTTTTCAAGGCACCATACCCGGTAGCGCGAGGTCGGCACTTTCCTGTATTGGCAATCCTGAATGACCATATCGAAATGCTTGTCACCGCGCCCATACGCCTCGGCGTTCTGCCGATGCTGGGCGAGGTTCGTTTCGCAGGCTTCCGTCAACAAGGCTTCCAGACATCCATCGGCCTCGGTGACAAGTTGCGGGTCGCTCGCCGCTGGTCGCAAATTCCACATGCGCGCCGCCCACTCATAGACCGCAGGGGCGCGCGTTCGCATTATCTCAGCCGGAGTCGGGTCCTGGCTGAAGTGACGGAACATCGGTGCCATCATTCCGAAATCAGCAAGTGTTGGCGTTTGTCCAAGAATGAAGGGGCGGCGCTCGAAGATGGCTTGCAGACAGTCCAGGGCCGTCAAGTAGGTGCGGTCGGCATGAAAGCGCGTCGTCTTGTTGACGCCATCACCGCGAACGAACCCGCCCAACTGGCGACGTTTCAGAACGTTGAGAGCAATGTACCTCGGAAGTGGTCGGACTCCTGAGACGAGTTCATTGTAGAGCGACTCTGCCGCATACTGCCGGTCTGGCCGATACGTCCAACGATAGTGCATCGCAGCGCGCCAGAGCCATTCGTCCGCGTAATCCTCGATTAGCAGAGCAAAAAAGTTCAGCACTGAATCAGCAGGGTATATGCGTGGCGCCGTTTGCTGAGCCTCCATCCAAGCGATCATCGGCGTCGTGTCCGTCATCCACCGGCCATCGGCGAGCTGCACGACAGGCATCTGAATAACCCCTGCGCCTTCCTTCATCTTCTTTCGGTTCGCAACATAGTGAGCCATTTCATACGGAATCCCGCGATACCGCAGATAGGCTTCAAATTTGCCCGTGTAGTAGGAAATCTTGCTGCCATAGACCTGCATAATGCCGCAGGCTGTCTCGGTATAGCTCATGCGCGCGCCCGCCGAAGGATTACGCGTAGGCTGTGATAGATGCCGTAGAGGAATGCGAGCAAGACCAGCCCAAGCGCGGCCAAGTGCCAGCCATAGCGCCTCAGCAAGCGCGCTTGTGTGTTTCTTTCAATCTGAACAAGGGAATTATAATCCGCCGGCATGTCCAGCACGCCCATTTCAGATGCGTAATCTGTATAGGCGGTTAGCATGTTTGCCAGCATCTCAGGCTCTGCGGCGCTCAGATCAGTCGTTTCGCCGGGATCATCGAGCATGTTGAACAGTCGCCACGCACCGTCGCCAACCGGCGGCATGCTGCGGGTGATTTTGTAGTCGCCCTTATACAGCGCGGCGTTGCCCGACACCTCGATCGCGCGCACATCATCTGGCGCGTAAACGGTATTGGCTTCTCCGGTCAGAACCGGCAGCAGGCTGCGGCCAGTCATCGCGCGTGCATCGTCTGGCGGGGAGGGGCCATTGATCAGGTCGAGCAGGGTTGGCGCAAGGTCCGTCACCATAGCCGGCGAATATACCTGCTGCGGGACAACCCCCGGCCCGGCGACAATCAGAGGTGCGCGAATGCCACCCTCCGTTGCGTAGAACTTAAAAAGAGCGCCCGGTGAGGCCGCAGCGTTTGCCCATTCCGGACCTATAAAGCCCCAACTGCCGCGCTCTCCCATGCCGTCCAGCCCGACATGATAGCCGTTCAGAGACATCCAGAACGCCAAACGTGGATCATCATCTCCGCGGTTGAACTCCGGACCATTGTCTGAGGTAATCACAAAGATCGTGTGCTCGAATTTGTTTTCGGCTTTCAGGTGATCAATGAATCGCCCGATTTGCCGATCCATCGCCTCGAGCATGCCAGCATTCACTTCCATTCTTGCGGCGTAGAGTGCGCGTTCCTTTTCACTCAGCGCATCCCATTGGCGCGCCGTTTCAGGCATCGGAGCGAGCGGCGCGCCCATTGAGACAAGCCCAAGCGATTGGGCACGCTGGTGGCGCTCAGCGCGCATAACATGCCAGCCCTCATGATACCGGCCTTTATAATGGGCCGTAAATTCGGGCGGGGCCTGGACCGGGATATGGATCGCCTGAAAGGGGAGGTAAGCAAAGAAGGGTTTGGTCTTATCAGTATCTTCCAGATAATCGATCATCTTGTCGACGATGAAGCGAGAGGAATAAAAATCTTTTGGCAGGCTTGCCTCCACGCCATTCTCAAACCAAGGCGCGTCGGCATAAAAGGGCATGTAGGACTTGTCGTCCCAATTGTCTGCGCCCGACGCCGCCAAGGCAAACGAGCGCTGGAAGCCATGCGCTTGCGGCATTTCTTCTGGTTTGTCGCCAAGATGCCATTTCCCACTCATCATCGTGCGATAACCCGCTGCCCCAAGTCGGTCTGCAAGGGTGAGGACCCCTGGCTCAAACGCCATTGTGTATCCAGGCCGGCCGACATGCTCCTCTGGCAACACCTCTGGAATGGTGGCAACGCCTGTCCGATGATTGTCCATGCCAGTCAGCAGCATGGCGCGCGTCGGCGAACAGAGCGGCGATGTACGGTATTGCAGGAACATCGCGCCACGCGCCGCAAACGCGTCAATATTGGGGGTGCGGGCCTCACCGCCATAAGCGCCAAAATCCATCAACGCCGCATCATCTACCAGGATCACGACGACATTCGGCCTGGGATCAGTCTGCCCGGTGGCCACCGGGAAACAGCTTGCGATCGCGATCATCACAAGCGCCGGCCAAGATATACGGGCGAGAAAACGGAAGATCAGACAGGAGTTCGGCATACTGCCAGCTTATGAATTGGCACTGTCGATGTCGATTTAATTTTGAGGCACGACCCAAATCTCTTTTGTCTCCTCAAAGGCCAAAGAGGAGACCGTGGCGGCAGGGAACTGAATGTCATCTTCTGACGATTGCGCTGCTGGTCGAACTTGTCCGTTCTGACAGCCCTGACGCCGAAGCCAGACGGTTCCATTCTGCATAACGAAAAGCCCGCACTTACCTGTGCCGGCTTTCGCTAGTCAGTTTCAGTTTTCATCCCGCCTTCTCAGGGAACGCTCGGGGGCGCCTTAAACCGTCAGCCAGTCGGGCCGGACATAGGGTTCGCCGAGGTCGCGGGCGACGGCTTCGTGGGCGATCTTTCCGGCGTCGACGGTGAGCCCGTGGGCGAGGTGGGGGTTGGCGTTGATGGCGGCGCGTCCACCAAGGTTCGCGATCTGCATCACGAAAGGCAGCGTGGCATTGGTCAGCGCGTAGGTGGAGGTGCGCGGCACGGCGCCTGGCATGTTGGCGACGCAATAGTGCAGGATGCCATCGACATCATAGATCGGGTCTTCGTGCGTGGTGGCGTGGCTGGTTTCGAAACAGCCGCCCTGGTCGATGGCGATGTCTACGAGCACGGCGCCGGGTTTCATCGTAGAGAGCTGGGCGCGCGAGATGAGCTTGGGCGCAGAAGCGCCGGGGATCAGGACGGCGCCGATCACGAGGTCTGCATCCTTGACGGCCTCGGCGAGGCTGTGGGCGGTGGAATACATGGTCTTCACCGAGCCGCGGAACTGTTCATCCAGTTCGGCAAGGCGATTGTTGTTGCGATCGAAAATGGTGACATCGGCGCGCATGCCGACCGCGATTTCGGCTGCGTGGGTGCCGGAGACACCGCCGCCGATGATGACGACTTTCGAGGGGGCAACGCCCGGCACGCCGCCGAGCAGGATGCCGCGCCCGCGCGTGGTGCGCATCAGGGCCCAGGCCGCAACCTGCATCGACATGCGGCCGGCCACCTGGCTCATCGGGCGCAGCAGCGGCAAGCCGCCTTCATCGTCCGTGACGGTCTCATAGGCGATGGCGAGGCAGCCGGACTTCATCAGGCCGGCAGCCTGGACGGGGTCCGGGGCAAGGTGGAGGTAGGTGAAGAGGGTGTGGGCGGGGGTGAGGCGTGCCGTCTCTTCGGGTTGCGGCTCCTTCACTTTCACGATCAGCTCGCTGGCGGCGAAAACGGCGTCGGCATCCGGCAGGATTTTCGCACCGACAAGCGTGTACGCGTCGTCCGGGAAGCCCGATCCGAGCCCGGCACCGGACTGGACGTTGACGTCATGGCCTGCGCGGGTGAGTTCGCCGACGCTTTCCGGTGTCAGTCCGACACGGGATTCCTGTTTCTTGATTTCGGTTGGAACGCCTATGCGCATGTTCGCTCTCCCTGAGGCAGCCCTTGCCTATAAACCCGCCCGGAGTGGAATTCCAGTCCCCGGTCAGGCGGCGACTTCGATCAGGTCGGGATCGTCGCCATCATCATCTGCATCATGGCCGCTGGCATCGCCGATGCTGAAGCGTTCGGCCTCTTCCTCCATCCATTCGCGCACGTCCGGTTCAGGTATGCCGAGGGTCAACAGGATGTCGGCGACCATTTCGATGCCCTTGGGCTGGCCGACGGCGAAGTGCGCGCGGACACCGAGGTCAAGATAGCGTTCCAGGTCGAGACGGTTGTCGACGGCCACGAAGCGGACCAGGTCGGGAAAGCGGCGCGTGATTGTCGGGGTCACTTCGCGGGAGATTTCGTAGCGCGAAAAACCGAGCACGACGGCGCGGGCATTGCTGCCGCCGACGGCCTCGACGAGTTTCATGTTCGACGCATCCCCGAACGACACGCGGTAGCCGTCGGCCACGGCGGACAGGAAGCGGTCGGGATCGGCCTCTGTCGCGATATAGGGAATGTCGTGGTCGACAAGGGCGTCGATGGCGAGGCGACCGGCTGCCGACATGCCGATGACGATGACTGGGCGATCGCTGATATTCGCGGTCGGGCTCGAGAAATCGGTCTCGGTCTTGCTGCGCTCGGCGAGATGGCGCGACAGGCGCACGCCGAGACCGGCCCAGCTGGGCGCAAGCGCGAGCGACAGGGCGACGGCGGCGACAATGCTGCTCATCAGGTCTATCGAGATGCCAGCCGTGATGGCGCCAAGCGACAGGATGACCAGGGTAAATTCAGAGCCCTGCGCCAGCAGGAATGACATCTGCGTCGCGCCCGGCTTGCTCCACTTGGTGAGACGCGCGGCGATATAGCCGAGGCCCGTCTTCACGACCAGGATGGCTGCGGCGCCCAGCAGGACGAGCGGCAGGTGGGAAAGCAGGGCGGAAATGTCGATGCCGAGCCCGACGCTGATGAAGAAGAAGGACAGGAGCAGGCCCCTGAAGGGACCCATCTCGGTCTGAACCTGGTGGCGGAAAGGCGTGCCCGATACGGCGAGGCCGGCGAGGAAGGCGCCCAGTGTCAGCGATAGGCCGATGACGGCGGTCGCGCAGGCGGCCGCCAGGACCAGCAGCAGGGTGAAGGCCGTGAAGGCCTCGGCATTGCGCGTGGCGGCAAGCGTCCGGAAGACGGGATTGATCAGGTAATTGCCCGCCAGGAGCGCGGCACCGAAGGCGATGAACGTCTGCACGACCGAAAGCCCAAGCGCGGCATAGAGCGGGACGCTCGCCCCCTCCAGCATGAAATCGGAGACGAGGCCGGCCAGCCCCTGCGCGCCGACATCGGACTCGCCGAGGGAGCTGGCAAAGATCATCAGGAAGATGGCGACAATGTCCTGGAAGATCAGGACATGCGTCGTTGCCCGGCCGATCGGGCAGGAATTCTGCTCCCGCTCGGTCAGGATACGGGCAACCACGGCGGTCGATGACAGGCCGAGACTGAGGCCGATGGCAATCGCGATGGGCCAGTCCACGCCAATCATGGCGAGGGCGCCCGCGCTGACAAGGCCGGTGAGGAAGAGATGCGTCGGCGCGAGGCGCAGCAGGTCGGTGCGGCTCTCGTTCAGTTCGCGCAGGGAGACGTGCATGCCGATGTCGAACAGGAGGAAGACAACGCCGAGTTCGGCCAGAAGGTGGGTGGCGCTGCTGATCTCGATCAGGCCGAGGGCGCTCGGGCCGATCAGGATTCCGACGATCAGGTAACCGACAATCGGGCTGAGCCGCATGGCCTTGGACGCAAGCGCAGCTGATGCGCCGAAGCCGAGAAGTGTGATTGCAGGAATCAGGGCTTCGACGGGAGTCAGTTCTGCGGCCATGCGTGGTCTGCGTCTCCTGGGGGCTGTGTTGTCGGTATCGCTTAAATCTAGGGTGATTGCGGCGAAATTACAAAGGCCGCCAAATCCTTTGCGGACTGGCGGCCTTCACCTTGCTGCGCGTGGGGGAGGGCAATCAAGTCCACGCCCAGTATGGGAGGATGTCTTTCGGCCTAAAGGCTTTTCGAGAATGTCAGAACGACGCGCTCGTCGGCAATGTCGACATCGTCGACGTCAGTGCCCCAATAGCGCAGGTCGACATCAATGCCGATCGGCAGGGCATAGGTGCCGCCGAGCGACCAGTTGGTGTAATCACCGCCGCCGTCGAAGCTGTAATTGCCGACGCTGACGTCAGCCGCGAAAGCTTCCGTGAAGCCGTAGCCCGCTGTCGCCTGATAGTAGACGTTCTGGTTGTCCGGATCCCAGTAGACTTCGCCGCCGACAGCAACGCCGCCTTCGAATTCGTAGCCAAGGGCCGCCTTCAGTTCGAGAAAGTCGAGATCTTCGTCGTCGGCATCAGGATAGGCGTAGTAGATGACGCCGAGATCCCAGGTGATGCCGTTGGCGAATGCGCTGGCGAAACCGCCGTAGAAATCCGCTTCCAGGTTGGTGTCGGATGCGTCGCCGAAATCGACATTGGATGCCCATGCGCCAGCGTAGAAGCTGCCATTGGCATAATCGAAGCCGCCCGAGATGGCCGGATCTTCATTGGATTGCGAAATGCCGCGCCAGACATAGTCGGACGTGACGGCGACGTTGCCTGACCATTCACCTTCAGCGAAAGCTGTGCCGGCCGTGGCCAGCAGAGCAACAAGAGCGACCCCCGCCCGTGATACTTTGGTTTTCATTGTGTAGTTCCCCGTTCTTAGAACAACTCCGGTTTGGAGCGCAAAACCGAGGATTGCTCCGGTTTCCGGTCGTTTCGAACCAAAAACTCAGGTGGGGTTTGCCTGCATGGGGATCGCCGCATTATTAGGCACTCGAACATTGGCAATGCCTGTGCTTTGTGCGCCCGGCAATTAATCATCGCGCCACGAGCGGGGCGTATCCGAGGTGCATACCGGCATCGACGAGCAGGGTTTCCCCGGTCACGTGCCGTGAGGCGTCTGACAGGAAGAAAAGGGCTGTATCTGCAACATCGTCAGGGCCGCTGGCGACATTCAGCGGCACCGACGCTGCGACGCCAGCTTCCATCCGCTTGTACTGTTCCTCGTCCATCGTGTCCTTGAACCAGCGGGTGCCGATGAAACCGGGGCAAACGGCATTGACGCGAATCGCCGGCGCCAGCGCACGGGCGAGCGACAGGGTCATCGTGTTGAGCGCGCCCTTGGTGGCGGCGTAGGCAACTGAGGAGCCGATCCCGGTGACACCGGCGATGGAGGACACGTTGAGCACGGTGGCCGCGCGGCCGGTCTGCTTGTGGCTGGCAACCAGCAGGTCGCGGCAGGCCTGTACCATCAGGAACGGCCCGACAACGTTCACCGCATAGGTATCGAGAAAGTCGTCCTTGCTGAGGGCGTTGAGGTCCGAATGGTCGCGCGCGTGGCGGGTAATACCGGCATTGTTGACGAGAATGTCGAGGCGACCACTGGCGCCTGCGGCCTCGGCCAGGGTCCGACAGCCCGCTTCTGTTGCCACATCGGCCTGGACCAGCCGTGCCTGGGCGCCCAGCGCCTGGCAATCGGACACGGTCGCCTCGGCATCGGCGACCGAGCGGCTGCAATTGATGATAACCTCTGCGCCGCGTTCGGCGAGTTTCAGGGCGATGGAGCGTCCCAGCCCGGTCGCAGACCCGGTTACCAATGCGGTACGTCCGGAAAGATCGCGAAGTTCTGCCATGTCAGGTCCACCCTTTGGATTGTTTCTTGCTGGGGACCTGAAGAAGCCTGACGCTGCGTAAAGTCAATACGCCGGTCCCCATGATTTCGTGCCGAATAAATCAACCAAGCGGAAACTGTTGTGTCTTATGCAGGTTGGGGTGCTTGGAGGGCAGCGGAATGGATCAGGGGTTCGAGGGACTCCTTGCGCAGATATCGGCCGTGGTGAAGCTGTCAGAGACTGACGCCCACCGCGTGGCGACGGATCTGTACCGTCACGGTATCCTGTCCCTGACCGATGCCGAGGCCTTGTTTCGCCTGAATTTCACGACGGCGGGGACCGATCCGGCCTGGGATCGCCTGTTCATCGCAGCGATGAAGGAATTCGTGCTCGTGCACAGTGATCCCAAAAGCTGGGTGACCGAGGACGAGACCGACTGGCTGATCGAGAATACCAGGCGCGACATGACCGGACCGATCGCGTCGGAAGTGGACCTCCTTCTACAGATCATTCGTTACGCCGAAGGCGTGCCGGAGCGGCTTGGCCATTTTGCATTGCAAATGGCCTGCGCCCGGATCACGCATGTCGGCAAAGCGAAGCCTGAAGACGTGGAACGGGTACGCCGTGCCCTGATCGTGCCAGCAGGCGAGAGCCGGTCCTGGATTTCCGGACTGGAAGCCGAATTGCTGGTGCGCACGAATGACGCGATTGCCTTTTCGGCGAATGATCCATCCTGGAACGACCTGTTCGCCCGCGCGATTTCCAATCACCTCATGGCCCGGGCCCATCCTGAACCGTCCAGTGAACAGTCGCTGCTGTCACGCGACCACTGGGTCGGCGACATGCGGCCGGAACCGGGGACATTCCTGGAGCATGCGCGGAGCGGCGTTTCCGATGACGGCTGGTTCGAACCGATCAGCCAGGACGAAAAAAAGGCGGATGCCGCACGCAGCGTCGCCCGGCAGGCGGCATTGCGCGAAGCGAACATCGGCACCGACGATGAAACCTCGTGGTTTCTCAAACGCCTTGAACTGGACAAGTCTGTCAGTCTCGCGGAACGGGCGCTGATCGACTTCCTGAAACTCGAGGCACCGGGTTTCACGCAAGGACTTGCAGTCGCGCGCTGATCGTCTAACGCTCATTACATGCTTTGGCTGAACCTCATTGTCGCCGGCGTGATGGTCGTCCTGACCTTCACAATCCATTTCATGGGACTGGTCGGCCTGTCGGCCGTCCTGCGGCAGCGCGGGGTTCATCCCGTCAACCTCAAAAGCGTGTTCGCACAGGGCGTGTCGATCCTGTTCGTGGTGATCAGCCTGTTTGCCCTGCACTCGATCCAGATATGGGCCTATGCCTTCGTCTATCTGGCGCTGGGGCAGTTCGAGGGCATCGAGCCGGCGCTGTATTTCTCCACGTCCACCTTTACGACTGTGGGCTTTGGCGATGTGCTGCCCCACGATGACTGGCGCATGCTGGGGGCGGCCGAAGGGGCCAATGGCTTCCTGCTGATCGGCTGGTCGACCGCGTTCCTTGTGGCCGTGACGGCGCGCGTGCGTGCCTTCGAGGCGGATATCGAGCGGCTGGACGACTAGGCCGGACCCGCCCGGAAAAACCGGGCCCCGGCGACTGCGAGCCCCACCAGGACGATACCGCCGATAACGAGGCTGGCCGCATTGGCGCCCAGCAATTCGAAATACTGCGTGTAGCCATGGATCGCGAGGAAGACGATTGACGTGACAGAGACGAATCCGCCCCGGCGCGCCTTGACAATAGTTGCGATCAGGAAGGCGGCCCAGCCGAGCGTGAACACGGTGTCGGGAATCTCCATGGCGGCCTCGCGCCATTCGCTGCGCTCGCTCCAGGCAGATGGTGCCAGCCAGTGTTCGCCAATCCGGTCGCCCCATAGCGACCCGACCCAGAACGCGAAATTGACCATGAAGAGCGCCGTGCGGGCGGCAATCGTCGTGACGCCTTCGTGGGCCCTGGCGATCTGGCCGCGCAGGGCGAACAGGCCCGCCGCAACGGCACTGAACAAGAGGATGGTCAGGGTCGGCTCCTCGACGAAGATGCCATAGCTTGCATGCCAGTAGCCGGTGCCGGACCCGAGCGTCGCGCCAAGGGCGAGCACAGCTGGCCCGGCCAGGAAAGCCGACCTGAACCAGACAGCCGTCGCAGCGAGCACTGCGGCAATCGCGAGCGTCGGATAGAGCGAGGCGTCGGCGTCCCTGAATTCCCAGCCGATCCATCCGGCGAGCCCGACAGAGCCCATCAGGGTCAGGCCTGCGCCGAGCACTTTCAAGGAGGCATCGACATCAAGGCGGCGGAGAGTTTCGGCCCCGCCAAGCGCCAGCAAGGCAAGGACCAGGCCGGTGGCCGCATTGGGCACGAGGGCGATGGTGCCGGCGGCGACAGACAAGGCGCCGAAGATCAGCAACAGGTTGACGAGCAGGCCGCGTTTCTGGTCTGGCAGGGCAAATGCTTTCAGGCGGACCGCTTCTTCCGGTGAAATCTGCCCATTTTCGGTCAGCGAATCCAGATCGAGTCGAATGATTTGCATGTGAGTGCTCACTATCAGTTGTGAGCGTTCATTAACATGTGGCATCATGACTGGCAAGCCGCCTTGACGCTCCGGGAGTGTAGACAAGTCGCTGCCTGCGGCTTAACTGCGGGGCAGATTTGAATTGCCAAGCAGGCCAGGGGTGAGATGTTCAAGAAAATTTTGATTGCCAACCGGGGCGAAATCGCCGTTCGCGTCATCAAGACGTGCCGCCGACTCGGTGTGAAGACGGTCGTCGTCTATTCCGATGCCGATGCGGGCTCGATGGCCGTGGAAATGGCCGATGAAACCGTGCACATTGGCGGTTCGCCTGCCTCGGAATCCTATCTCGTTGCCGACAAGATCATTGATGCGGTGAAAAAGACCGGTGCCGAAGCCATTCACCCCGGTTTCGGCTTCCTGTCCGAGAACCCGGCTTTCGCCAAGCGTCTCGAAAAAGAGGGAATCGGCTGGATCGGCCCGAACGCGTTTGCGATCGAGGCGATGGGCGACAAGATCAGCTCCAAGAAGCTGGCGGCCGAAGCCGGTGTGTCCACCGTGCCTGGCCATATGGGCCTGATCGAGGACACCAAGGAAGCGGTGAAGATTTCCCGCGAGATCGGCTATCCGGTGATGATCAAGGCCTCGGCTGGCGGCGGCGGCAAGGGCATCCGCGTCGCGGCCAATGACAAGGAAGTCGAAGAAGGTTTCCCGGCCGTGAAAGCCGAAGCGAAATCCTCGTTCGGCGACGACCGCGTCTTCATCGAGAAATTCATCCTCGAGCCGCGTCATATCGAGATCCAGGTGCTCGGCGACAAGCATGGCAACTGCGTCTACCTGTTCGAGCGCGAGTGTTCGATCCAGCGCCGCAACCAGAAAGTCATCGAGGAAGCACCCTCGCCCCTGCTCGACCCGGAAACCCGCAAGAAGATGGGCGAACAGGCCGTCGCGCTATCCAAGGCCGTCAACTATGACAGCGCCGGCACGGTGGAGTTTGTCGTCTCCGGCAAGGACAAAGGATTCTACTTCCTTGAAATGAACACCCGCCTGCAGGTGGAGCACCCGGTGACCGAAATGATTACCGGCGTCGACCTCGTCGAGCAGATGCTCCTGTCCGCCTATGGCGAGAAGATGAAATTCAAGCAGTCCGACCTCAAGATCAATGGCTGGGCCGTCGAGACCCGTGTGTATGCAGAAGATCCGTACCGGAACTTCCTGCCATCCATTGGGCGCCTCAAGCGCTTTCATCCGCCCGTCGAAGGCAAGCTCGGCAAGGGCACCGTCCGCATGGACTCAGGCGTGCGTGAAGGCGACGAAATCTCGATGTTCTACGACCCGATGATCGCCAAGCTGGTCACCTGGGGCAAGGACCGCGATACGGCGCTCGACACCCAGGCCGAGGCGCTTGACCGGTTCCACATTGAAGGCATCCAGGACAATATCCCGTTCATTGCCGCCGTGATGGACGAAAAGCGCTTCCGTTCCGGGGATATCACCACGGCCTATATCAAGGACCAGTTCCCCGACGGTTTCCGCGGCACCGAGCCGACCAAGACACAGGAAACCCAGCTGATCGCCGCCGCGGCCTATGTCCATGGTTTCTACTCGCGCCGGGCCCAGCACGTGACCGGGCGCATTTCCCCGGTTCCCGAAGCCCGCAGGGACTGGATCGTCATCCTCGGCGACAGGCATCATCCGGTTCACCTTGAACTGGGCGACGATGGTGATGCGCAGATCACGATTAATGGCGGCAAGCCCCATTCGCTGGTGACCAACTGGTATCCCGGCCAGCACCTGGTCGAAGGCGTGCTAGACGGCAAACAGTTTGCAGTAAAGTTTGCCGACCGGACCGAAGGCTATCTGTTCCGCCATCGGGGCGTTGCCCTGCGTGCGCTCGTCTGCACACCGACGGTTGCCGACCTGCATGCGCGCCTTCCCGAAAAGGAAAAGCCGGACACGTCGAAACTTGTCATCTCGCCGATGCCGGGCCTTGTCGTTTCGATGGATGTGACTGTCGGCCAGGAAGTGCAGGCCGGTGAGGCCGTCTGCGTGGTCGAGGCGATGAAGATGCAGAACATCATCCGCGCCGAAGCCACCGGCACGGTGAAGGCGATCAATGTGACGGCGGGTGCCAGCGTGGCGGCCGACGAAATCATGGTCGAGTTCGGCTGAACGCGCTTAACGGCCTGATAACCCGAAACATGACCTCCTGGCCTCCACGCAGGGGTGGCCCGGCCTTTGATTGGCGCGTCACTGGATCGGCGACGGGAATTCCGTTACCGTGAAAGCCGGTTATGCAGGGAGGACAGCATGAACCTTTATCTCAGCCCGAATGGACGAATTGATCAGCCAACTTATTGGCGCGGCGTGATCACGCTGTTTGTAGTCAGTTCCGTCTTGTCAGCGATTTCCGCTTACGTATCCCCGTTTCTCGGCATTCTTGGCCTGGTTGTTGTCTGGCCGTGGATCGCATTGCATGTGAAGCGCTTCCACGATGCCGACCAGACCGGCTGGATGACAATCGGCATGGTGGTGCTGGCGATCGTCCTGTCCATCGTGCTTGGCTTCATTGTGCCCGGTCTTTTCGGTATCGATACGGCGGCGATGTCGGAACAGATGGCGCGCGACATGGAAGACCTGGCGTCGAGCAATGACCCCGGCGCGGTGATGGCGGCCACGATGGAGGCCACAAAGAAAATGACGCAGGCCCAGTTCCTGCCGAACATCGTGTCGACCGCGATTGTCACGGGTGTGATCGGCTTTGTCATGAGCCTGTTCAAGTCGACGCCCGGCACGAACAAGTACGGGCCGCCATCGGGCGAGGCCGCAGCGGACACATTCGTCTGAGCCCGCTTGCGCCGGCAGTTCATCCTGAAGAGAGCCGGGGCGCGCCTCCGGCTCTTTTTTCTTGCATGAATTTATCGTTTATTGATAAGAGGCCGCAAAGGCGCTAAGACGCGAGCGACCGGCACCAACCCGAGGAGACCGCCCCCCATGGACATCCAATATGTCCTGCTCAGCCCGAACGGCCGCATTGGCCCGCGCGACTTCGGTCGCGGGCTGATCCTGCTGACCGGGGCGATGATGATCGTCCAGATCGCGGTGGCACTGGTGTCGCCCGCGTTTGGCGTGCTGCAATACCCGCTCGTGTTTTCCTATGTCTGCGTATTCGGGAAACGACTGCATGATGGCGGCTATAGCGCCTGGTTCTATCTTCTTTTCCTGGCGGGATATTTCGTGCTCTCGACCACGGCCACGGCGATCCTGATGCCGTTCCTGTCGCCGGATGCCCTCGCGATGCAGGTGGATTTCCAGAAACTCGCCATGGAAGGCCAGTTCAACGCCGCCGTCGAGGAAGCGGCTAAGATAGCGCCGGAACTCGCCCGCCAGTCCGTGCTGACCACGATCGCCGCCTTCCTGCTGACCAGCGGCGCGCTTGGCCTGATCGGCGCGCGCCTGCGATCCGACCCGTCGACCAACCGGTTCGGTCCCCCCTCCAACGGCTCCGGCGAGCCTGATACGTTTTCCTGATTCCCGCCAAGGACATTCCAGATGCAAGATTCGCCCACCCTGATCGATCCGCACCGTCCATGGATTCTTGATCGCCGCGACGACCCGTCGACGATGAACTGGATCCAGACCCTGTTCAATCCGATGGGCCAGTCCAGTAAGCTGCATTTCAGCCGGGCCTGGACCTTCATGTTCATGGGGCGCGTCCTGCTCTATCTCGTTCCGACTTTCGTGGTGGCCGTGCTCGGTATTGCCGGGTTGAAGGCCGAGTCGCTCAGCAATCCTGTCAATCTCGGCCCGGTCCCGGTGCCGGCCATGCTGTTGCCCTTCGTGCTGTTTGTCCTGTTGACCGAATACACCTCGTTCGCATCGCATATGCGCCGCCTTGCCGAAGCCGGGCGCTCGACCCTGCTGGCCGGTATTGTCCTGCTCCCGCTCATCCTTGGCATGCTGGCCTTTGCGGGCGGCGCAGCGCTCGGCAATTCGCAGCATAAGGCCGAGGTCGCCAGGGTCGCGCTCGAAAAGGAAATCGCGGCAGATCCTGTGAGAGCGGCGGCGGCAAAAGCGGACGCCGAGGCCAAGGCGAAAGCGAATCCGAAAGCGCAGAAACCGCCACAACGGAGCGGACCGCCAGAGGCACCCAAGACGGCCAGGGAAACAGCGATCAGCACGGGAATGGGCATGGCCGTCCCGATCTGGCTGCTTGCCTCGTTCGGGGCGATGCTGTGGACGCTGCTCTATGTGGCACGCATCCCCAATGGCGGCGTCGGCGAATTCAGCACGGGCAGCCACCTTCCCGAGAATGAAGCCCTGCGCCGGCCCTACGAGACGGCCTGAAGCGGGCTCGGCACGGCCACCAGCCGGCTGCCAAACACCGCCTCGAACGCATCGCGCAGGGCGATATCGACATCGCCCATGCTGGCCGGAATGCCGAGATCGACCAGACTCGTTACGCCATAGCGCGGGTCTGCGATGCCGCACGGCGTGATTCCCGAGAAATGCTCGAGGTCCGGCTCGACGTTCAGGGATATGCCGTGAAAGCTCACCCAGCGCTTCAGGCGAACGCCGATGGCGGCAATCTTGTCCTCGCGGAGTGCGCCACCAGCCTGCGTCCGGTCGACCCAGACGCCGACACGGCCGTCACGCGGCCCGGCATCGACATTGAAGGCGGCGAGGGCGGCAATGATCCAGGCCTCGAGATTCTGCACGAAAGCCCGCACGTCGCGCCCGCGGGCTGCGACATCCAGCATCACGTAGGCCACGCGCTGGCCGGGGCCATGATAGGTGTACTGGCCCCCGCGTCCGGCGTCGAACACGGGAAAGCGGGCGGCATCTTTGAGGTCTTCCGGCTTGGCGGACGTGCCGGATGTGTAGAGCGGCGGGTGCTCCAGGAACCAGACCAGTTCGGCGGCTTCGCCCTCGCGAATCGCGCGGGCGCGGGCCTCCATGAGGGCCACGGCGGCCTCATACGGGACTGGGGCATCGGACACGGCCCATTCAACGGCGGGGAAATTCTGCATGATCGTTCTCATATAGGCGACAATCGGGGCTTCACAAAGGTTTGCGCGCGCCTTATACGGCCCGTCTGCCTGTTACAGACCAGTGTGCGGTCATGGCGGAATTGGTAGACGCGCAGCGTTGAGGTCGCTGTGGGGCAACCCGTGGAGGTTCGAGTCCTCTTGACCGCACCATCTGGCCGTTCCTGACGGCGCAGAACATCACTCCGACTCAAAACGAAAGCTGTCGCGGCAACCAAACGCGACCGCTCGCGTTGCGTCTCCGCTGCCTTTTCAGATCAGCGGGAGAAAGCGTTTTGCGTGATCTTCCTGGATACGCGGCCATGGCCACAGGCATCGTGGCGGCCGTGCTCGTATCGGCCAATCTCAGCCGGAAGATCACCGGCTTTGCCTTCGTGGTTTTTACGGTCTCGTCTGTCGCCTGGGTTGCGGTGGGGCTCCTGGAGGACGAACCTCCGCTCATCATTCAGAATATCGCGCTCACGGGCGTCAACCTGTTTGGCATTTATCGCTGGTTGATCGTGAAGGCGCGCACCGGCTAGGCTGGCACAACCAGCCGGGCCGCAGGATCAGTGCCGCGTGCCCTGATGTGGCAACAGCAGGACCTGGCGCCGACGCAGGCTGTGTTGACCCGTCGCGCGTTGCAGGATGCAGGTCCACATGCACACCACGCCCGCAAACACCATGGCCACCGCCGCCCGCAGGTTGCCTGTCGAGAGGACATGCCTGAGGCTGGCGAGGTTGCCGCTCCGGCTGGGAACGGCGGGGCGCGGGCGGGCGGAATATGTGTCTGCGTAGTGGGTCATGCATCTCAAACCAACAATTCAGGAAAAGGTTCCGGCGCGCGGGCGGGGCATGCTGTGCGGCTGCATGATATTTCGGTTCAGGTTGGGAACATGGCGCGATCCTGATGGTTGATTGGATGAGGGCTGGAACCTGACAATCCCATCAAGGAGAGCCAAATATGACCAACACACTCGAAACCTCTGCCAATCCGCTGATCAGTTCCGATCGCGTCGAGGGCACCACTGTCTATAACGGCCAGGGCGACAAGCTCGGTTCGGTCGATTGCGTGATGCTGGACAAGCAGCAGGGCAGGGTTGCCTATGCCGTGATGTCGTTCGGCGGCTTCCTCGGCATCGGCGAGAAGCGTCACCCGCTGCCCTGGCAGACACTGACCTATGACGAACAGAAAGACGGCTATGTCGTCAACTTGACCAAGGACCAGCTGGAAAAGGCACCGACGCTTGACCGGGGCGACTATGATCGCCTCAAGGACCGCGTTTATGGCGCCTCGGTTTACTCGCACTATGGCCAGACGCCATACTGGATCCCGATTGCCTAGGATCGATTATTAGCCGATCCGGGGCCGGTGCCAAAGGCATCGGCCCCTTCTGTATCCAACCGGAGGACCAGACCATGTCAGCCATACCCTACGCCACACTGGAAGGCCGGTTGCTGGCCCAGCGACAGGTGCTGGCCGAACTCCTCGCCGCCTGCGACCGGGCCGGCGGGCCGCTGTCAGACTGGGTGCGCACCTTCGTGTCGGAAGACTTCACGGTGCGTGACTATGCCGAGGATCCGGGCGCCGTCCCGGACCCCGCCTTCGCCGTCGAAAGCATCATCGCCGACGAAAAGCGCATGCTCGCGGCAGAGACAGGCAGGATCCTCGACGCAGCGGCGCGCCAATAGAGCCCTGCCCGGGGGTGCCGACGCCGCTGGCCTGTTGACGTCGGCGCTTGCCGAAACGCGCCAACCCCGGCAAGAACGGCGCCATGACGGATACTTCACAGCCCAACTCCCCGACACAGGATTCGGCCGAGATCGACGCCGCGCTGCTGGCGGACGTGAAGGATGCCGTCGAGGAGCGCGATACGCGCTGGCTGGCCCGCACGCTGCAGCGCATGCACCCGGCCGACGCTGCCGACCTGCTCGAACAATTGCCCTATGACGCGTTCGAGGAAGCCGTTGAACTGCTTGGCGGGGAATTGCCGCCGGATATCCTGATCGAGCTGCGCGATACCTATCGCGAAGGCGCCGTCGACATGCTGCCCGACCACGCGGTCGTCAACGCGCTCGACGAACTTGATTCCGATGACGCGACCACGATCCTCGACGACCTCGACGATGACAGGCGCGAGCGTATTCTTGAAGAGCTTGCCCCGATTGACCGGGCCCAGCTCGAACGCGGCCTGGCCTATGATGAAGAAACCGCCGGTCGTCTCATGCAGACGGAATTCGTGGCGCTGCCCGAATTCTGGACGGTCGGCCAGTCCATCGACTATTCCCGCAAACTTGGCACCGAGCTGCCGGAAGTCTTCTACGAAGTCTACGTGACCGATCCGGCTCACCGCCTGATCGGCGTCGTATCGCTGGCAACGCTGCTGCGTTCGCCGCGCGACACGCTTCTGTCGGACATCATGGAAGACCCGATGTCGAGCATCTCCACTGACATGGACCAGGAAGAGGTCGCCTACCAGTTCCAGAAATACTCGCTCGCCTCGGCGCCGGTGAAGGATTCTGCAGGCCGGCTTGTGGGCATGATCACAGTCGATGACATGGTCGATGTCATCCAGTCTGAAAACACCGAAGACCTGCTCTCCCTGCTCAACGTGAGTTCGGCCGCCGGGTCCGATACGGTCTGGGACACGGTCAGGGCGCGCGCGCCCTGGCTGGGCGTCAACCTGTTCACGGCCTTCATCGCTTCTGGCATTATTTCCATATTTCAGAGCACGATCGAGCAGGTCGTCGCCCTGGCGGTCCTGATGCCTGTGGTGGCTGCGCTCGGCGGCAATGCCGGCAGCCAGGGCCTCGCCGTGGCGGTACGTGCGATTGCCGAGCGAGAGCTTGATGGCGCCGCCGCGCGGCGCGCCGTGATGCGTGAATTCCTGAGCGGTACGGTCAATGGTGTCATCTTTGCCCTCGGGGTCGGCCTGATTGCCCTGCTCTGGTTCCGCCAGATCGACATAGCCCTTGTCATTGCGGCCTCGATGTTTGCCACGTTCATGTGGGCGGGGCTTTCCGGCATCCTGGTGCCGCTCACGCTCAAACGGCTTGGCGCCGACCCTGCGGTCGCCTCCTCGGTGTTCGTGTTAACCCTGACCGACGTGATGGCATTCTTCAGTTTCCTCGGACTGGCGTCGCTGGTTCTGCTGTAAAACGGGCCATTCGCCTTGGCGATTTCGCCGCTCAGGCGAACAGGCGCGCCAATTGCAGGTGGGCGCGATAGTAAAAGTCCAATTGTATCAATACGGGAGCCACCTGTATGGCCCGTCCAATGCGAACGTCCCGGTTAGGGCTCGAGCTCGTCAAGAGCTTCGAGGGCTTTCGTTCGCGTGCCGTCGAGCTTCCCAACGGTATCTGGATCATCGGATATGGCCATACGGCCACAGCCCGCGAGGGCCTGACAGTCGACAAGGCCGACGCCGAACTTATCCTGCGTCACCACGACCTTCTGCCCGTCGAACAGGCGATTGCAGACCGTGTCCTCGCCCCGCTCAGCCAGAACGAGTTCGACGGACTTGTCTCATTCGTCTTCAACATCGGCATCGAGGCCTTTGCCGGCTCCGACGTGCTGAGCTGTCTCAACTCGGGCGACCGCCTGCAGGCGGCCGACGCTATGGGTTTCTGGCGCAAGGGGCGCATCGAGGGCGAAGTGCGCGTGATCGACGCCCTGGTTCGCCGTCGCGCCGCCGAGAAGGCGCTTTTCCTCGAACACCCGTCGGGCCGCGCGGCGATTCCCTCGGCGCTGGTCCGCCCGGAACTGGATGTCGGTGCATCGCTGATGACGCCGCATGAGCGGGCAATTGTCGTTGAAACGCGGGTAGACGGGAAGCGCGCAACGGCTGCCAAGGCTAGCGCGACGGGCACTTCGCCGCAAGCCGCCGCCCGTGCCGTCAACGAACGGCTCACCCGTATCCTCGGCGAGAATGCGTCGCTGGCCTCCGGGCAGACTCGCCCAGTCGCCGACAATGACATCCTGCAGGATGGTCCCAGCATTGACGAAATCACCCGCGCCGTGTCGGCGCTGGCTGATCCCGACGGCAAGTTGCAATCGTCACCAGTGATCGACGTGGCCAAGGGGCCACCCGAAGGTGTCGAGCGTCGCCGCACGCCGCGGCCGCCATCGCCGCCACCCTATGCGTCGCCGCTCGAACATGGCGGCGGCATGCTGCCCGCAGCGGACCACACGGTGGTTGACGACCTCGAACAGATCCGCCTCAGCGACGAGGAGATCGAGCGCACACTCGCCGAGAATGGCAACTACCATGATGAGACATGGTATGAAGTCTTGCGCGAAGGCTGGCCGTTCGCCCTGCTGGCAGGCCTCGGGATGATCGGCTTCCTCCTGGGGGTCGAACGCTTCTTCCGGGAGGCCTCGCGCTTCGTCGAGCGTACGTCCGACATCTATGTCGGGCCACTGGTCGCGCTTGGCAGCGGGGTCGTCCTCGTGACCTCCGCCTATTACCTGATGCGGATCCTGGCCCGCCGGACCTGACCGTCCTTGCGGCGCATTTTCCGCTGACACGACCGGCCGGCCCTGCTAGTCAGACGGGATGATTGCGAACACATATCCCAGCCTGAACTTCGATCTCGGTGAAACCGCCGACATGATCCGTGAAACCGTGGCCAGCTTTGCCCAGAACGAGATTGCGCCGCGCGCAGCGGAGATTGACCGGACCGACACATTCCCGCGCGACCTCTTGCCGAAAATGGGCGAGCTCGGCCTGCTCGGCATCACCGTCGAAGAGGAATGGGGCGGCACCGGCCTCGGCTATCTTGAACATGTCGTCGCCATGGAGGAAATCTCCCGCGCGTCGGCCTCGGTCGGCCTCTCCTATGGCGCCCACTCCAACCTCTGCGTCAACCAGCTGCGCCGCTGGGGCAGTGACGACCAGAAGGCCCGCTACCTGTCCAAACTGATCTCCGGCGAGCATCTCGGCGCCCTCGCGATGAGCGAAAGCGGTGCCGGTTCCGATGTCGTCTCGATGAAGCTGCGGGCTGACAGACATGGCGACCGTTACGTCCTCAATGGCACCAAGATGTGGATCACCAACGCGCCGGACGCCGACACGCTTGTCGTCTATGCGAAGACCGATCCGCAGGGCGGCTCGAAGGGTATCACGGCCTTCCTGATCGAGCGCGGATTCAAGGGCTTCTCGGTCGCCCAGAAGCTGGACAAGCTCGGCATGCGCGGATCGGAAACCGGTGAGCTCGTGTTCGACAATTGCGAAGTGCCTGAAGAGAATGTCATGGGCCCGGTGGGCGCAGGCGCCCGTATCCTGATGAGCGGCCTCGACTATGAACGCGCCGTGCTCTCGGCGGGGCTTACGGGCATCATGCAGGCCTGCATGGACGTCGTCCTCCCCTACGTGCACGACCGCAAGCAATTCGGCCAGCCGATCGGCGAATTCCAGCTTGTCCAGGGCAAGCTTGCCGACATGTATGTCCAGATGAATGCCGCCAAGGCCTATGTCTACGCCGTCGCCAAGGCGTGCGACCGGGGCGAGACGGCCCGCAAGGACGCGGCCGGGGCGATCCTCTATGCAGCAGAAACAGCGACCAGGCTGGCGCTCGACGCCATCCAGCTGCTCGGCGGCAATGGCTATATCAACGACTACCCGACCGGACGCCTGCTGCGCGACGCCAAGCTCTACGAGATCGGGGCGGGCACGAGCGAAATCCGTCGCTGGCTGATCGGACGGGAACTGTTCGGCGAAACGGCCTGAAGTCGACGCGCCAACAACCGACAGCTGCCTAGGCCTTGCGGCGGCGACGGTCGTCGTGTGCGGTCATTCCTGACAGGCACTCTTCAACTACGGATATCATCGAACGCTGGTCGATCGGCTTGGAAATATAGCCGTCAAAACCCCGGGCGATGTATTTTTCATGATCCCCGCGCATCGAGTCCGCGGTAAGTGCGATCACGGGGATGGCGGCATTCGGGCCCGACCCGGCGCGCAACTGGTCGAAGGCACGCTGACCGTCAAGCTCGGGCATGTGAATATCCATCAGGACCAGGTCGAACGTGCTGGTTTCAAGCCGTTCAAGTGCGTGCTTTCCATTGACCGCCTCATCGACATCATAACCATTCTGTTCAAGGAATGTCCGGGCGACTCGCCGGTTGATCGCGTTGTCATCGACGACAAGCAGCCGCCCTCTTGCACCGGACAATGTGATTGAATCGGCAGGCTTGGGCTCTGGTGGCTGGAGCTTGCGCAGCAGCG
Source organism: Alphaproteobacteria bacterium (assembly GCA_018830285.1). Classification (GTDB taxonomy): domain Bacteria; phylum Pseudomonadota; class Alphaproteobacteria; order Caulobacterales; family Hyphomonadaceae; genus Hyphomonas. Next base: position 5,365 of record JAHJSB010000027.1, on the reverse strand, counting down.
CTTCCCTTGAAACCGATTGTGATATTTCGGCGGTGAACGTTAGCGTAAAGATTGATCCTCTATCCGGTTCGCTGACGAGCGTCACATCGCCGCCCATCATCCGGGCGAGCTGGCGCGTGATCGGCAGGCCAAGTCCTGTGCCGCCATATCGGCGCGTGATCGAGCCATCGGCCTGCGCAAAGGATTCGAAAATCCTGTCCATCTTGTCGGCGGGAACGCCGCAGCCGGTATCGGAGACGTGGATCGTGATGGTCATCGTGTCACCGTCGCCGCGCTGGCCGGTCGCAACGACGAGGACATCCCCGGAATCGGTGAACTTGATCGCATTCGAGACCAGGTTGCCGACACATTGCCTCATGCGGACGGGATCAATCACCAGGGAGGACGGCACGCTCGGGTCGACGAACAGTTTGAGCTTGAGTCCCTTGTCATTTGCGCTCGGCTCGTAGAGCTTGCACAGCCGGTCCAGCTTGTGGCGCAGGTCCGACTCGATCAGCGACACTTCCATGTGGCCGGCTTCGATCTTGGACAGGTCCAGGATGTCGTTCAGTATGGAAAGCAACGTATTGCCTGATTCGAGGATGACGTTCACCTGGTCGGCGCGTTGCGCATCGAGATCGGACGCAGCCAGCACTTGCGCCATGCCAAGAATACCATTCAGGGGTGTGCGGATTTCATGGCTCATATTGGCCAGGAATTCCGATTTCAGCTGGGTCGCAAGTTCGGCCTTCTGCACGGCAGAGGCCAGTTTGTGGGCGAGCTTTCGCTCCTCGCGCACGTCGCGTGCATGCGAAATGAAGATCCGTTCACCCCGCACTTCGGAATAGACGCTCGACAGGGCATTTGACACCACGATCTCTTCGCCGGTCTTGCTCAGCAGAGTCATGTCACCGATTTCCTGCTCGATCTTGCCGCCCCACATTTTTGTACCGGCCTTGACAATTGCCTGGAAATCTTCCGGACGCATGATGATGGCGCTGGACTGGCCTTGCAGCTCGCCGGGTTCATATCCCAGAAGGTCATTCAATGCCGGGTTGGCATAGATGATTTCGGCGGCCTCAGTGGTCAGGGTAATGCCCTGCACCGCATGCTCGAATGCCGCGAGGAACATCTCGTATGAATCGTTCGCGGTATCACGTTCCTTGACCAGATCGGTGATCTCGACAGAGCAGATCAGGCAGCCATCATCCTTCGGCAGGATTGTATAGCGCACCACGGTGCCCTGCAGGTGTTTCAGTCGGCCATGCGGACTGGGTCTGCGGCCACTATTGAAAAGTTCCCGAGGTTCGCCGGTCTCGATGCAGCGCACGGCATCGAAGAACATGCTGGAGTCACGGTAGGCCGGATCGACGTCGCACACGTGCAGGCCAACAATCGAACCGCCTTCGGGAAGGACGACCCTGTTGGCGGCCTCATTGGCTTCCGTCCAGATGAAATCGACGATCTGGCCATCGGGATCGCGTACGGGTGCCAGTTCCACAATCGTGACCGGCAGCATGTCCAGGACGGCTGGATCCATGACTGTATTCCTCCTGACCGGATTTTTTTTTATGATTGGTCGCGGTTGAGGGCACTATGCCGCTTTCTCGGTTAACGGATCATTGAAAGCAGCCAGCCCGGTCTGACTACGGCGTGCAGCACTTCGCCTTCATGTCGCTCGCTTGCAGGGCCGTCTTGGCGGACTCGTAGCCCGCCTCCACGGTTGCGTCATAGGCTTCCCAGTCACGCAAGTCCGTATCGATCAGCTCCGGCAGGACCAGGACATCCGTCATGTCCCGACCGAACGTCCGGTCGGCCCGGATTGTGGCAGTCCGCATCAGCAGGCCGGCAATCGGCGGGGCCGCGGAGAAGCCGTGCCCGATCACCCAGCGGAAGAAATTCGGCGGGTTGATGAATTCATCGACATTCAGGCCTTCGGCCTGCTGGGTCACATCGCAGCCGACGACATAGCCGCGATGCATGTCGCGCATGACATCGACCGGGAAATTGTTCAGCACGGCCCCGTCAACCAGAAGGTCATGACCCTCCACTACAGGTGGCAGGATGCCGGGCAGGGAAATCGTCGCGCGCAAGGCGTCGCGCAGCAGGCCGGTCCGGTGGAGGTGCAGTGATCCGGTTGTCAGGTTTGTCGAGGTCGCAAAGAACGGGATGTCGAGATCGCCGATCTCTGACTCGCCGAAATGCTCCTTCAGGCGCGCATTGACGCGCAGGCCCTTCACCATGCCCACGACCGGCAGGTTATAGTCTCCGAGCGGATTGGTTTCGACAAAGGCCTTGCGGATGCGCCAGTCGATTTCGGTGTCGTCCCACCCCATGGCAACACAGGCGGCAATCACCGCGCCCATCGACGAGCCGCCGACGAAGTCGATCGGAATGCCCTCTTCGCGGATCGCTTTCACCATGCCGATGTGCGAATAGGCCCGCGCCCCGCCGCCCGACATCACCACGCCGACCGAGCGACCGTCCATGATGCGAGCCAGCCGCGCGCAGCTGGCGCCATGCACGCCGGTCCAGTGGAACACGCGGCTGCCACCAGATGCCTGGAGCCATTCGACGGGCCGCGCTGCCCGGCGCTCATTGCCATGGTGCAGCAGCACGACGTCGACCAGTTTCAGGGCCAGCGCCGGGGAATCTTCATCCGGCATCAGCGGGATCGACGGGCGCGCATCGGCGCGGGCCATGACCCAGATCCGGTCGGCCTGCCGGATCGAAAGGCGAAACCAGGCATTGTCACCGATCGTCGAGATCAGGATCACGACATCATGATGCAATTCGAGGTCGTCGAAGAAGGCGGCGGGTTTCTCATCCCCCTCCTTTTCTCCAACCACGACAGCAGACTTTCCCGCCCGGCCAAGGCACTCGGCCAGCGCCTTGGCGCGCAGTGTGAGGTCGATCGTGGGCGACGTGGCAACCAGTGTGAACACTTTCGGCGCGGCCCGTGTCGAGCGCTGCCCGGCCTTGCCAAGGCGCTTCAGGATCACCCGGATCATGCCCTCCAGCAGTTCCGGTTCGGCTTTCACCATGCGCTGCCAGCCCTTGCGGGTGATCGCGATCACTTCCGAATCGCGGATCGCATAGACCGACCCCGTATGCGGTGCATCCTCCGGTTCGCCATCGCCATCGAGGTCGAGCCCGCCCAGGAACAGGGCCATCTCGCCCACCGGTTCGCCGGTGCGGATATGGCCGATGAACTCGTCCTGGCCGTCCGGGCTTTCCCGGAACGCGCCTAGCGAGCCTGACAGAACGAAATAGATGCAGTCCGCCGGCTCGCCCGTCTTGAAAAGGGCGCCGCCGGCCGACAATGAGAACCAGCGGGCTTCCTTGCCCGCCGCTTTCATTGCACGGGCGGGCACGTCCTTCAGGAACGGGATATTCTTCAGCGCCGGCGTGACGTCGATATTCATCTGAGTGAGCATGCCCATTTCGTGTGAACCTTCCAAGGGGAAGCTTACCTGAACTCTCTCAATTTTGGGTTACAGTCGCGTGACAGCGGCCCCGGCCCTCGCTAAGCAGGCCTCTGGCCCATAAGGGAGGCACCATGCCGGTATTGAAATCGAGTCTCGACGTTGCCGGGCCGGGCTTTGCCCGCAACCGCGCCGCCATGCAGGCCCTGCTGGACGAACTGGCCGAAAAGACTGCTGCGGCGGCCCTTGGTGGCCCCGAAGCCTCCCGCACCCGCCATACAGAGCGCGGCAAGCTGCTGCCGCGCGAGCGCGTCGAGCGCCTTGTCGACCCGGGCAGCGCCTTCCTCGAGATCGGCGCGCTGGCCGCCCATGGCATGTATGACGGCGATGCCCCCGGCGCCGGCATCATCACGGGCGTCGGCCGCATCGAGGGCCGCGAATGCATGATCGTCTGCAATGACGCCACCGTGAAAGGCGGCACCTACTATCCGCTGACGGTCAAGAAACATCTGCGCGCGCAGGAAATCGCCCTCGAAAACTGCCTGCCATGCGTCTATCTCGTCGACTCCGGCGGCGCGAACCTGCCGCACCAGTCGGAAATCTTCCCGGACCGTGAGCATTTCGGACGCATCTTTTACAACCAGGCCCAGATGAGCGCGAAGGGCATCCCCCAGATCGCCGCCGTGATGGGCAGCTGCACCGCCGGCGGCGCCTACGTCCCCGCGATGAGCGACGAGACCATCATCGTGCGTAAGCAGGGCACCATCTTCCTCGGCGGCCCGCCGCTGGTGAAGGCGGCCACCGGCGAGATCATTTCCGCCGAAGACCTTGGCGGCGCCGATGTCCATGCCCGCCAGTCCGGCGTCGCCGATCATTACGCCGCCCATGATGCCCACGCGCTCGCCATCGTGCGCTCCATCATCCGCACGCTCGCCACGCCCAAGCCCCAGCCCTTCGCCCTCACGGAACCGGCCGAGCCGCTCTACGACCCCGCCGAACTCCACGGCCTCGTCCCGCCGGACCTGAAAGAGACCTATGACGCGCGCGAAGTCGTCGCCCGCCTGGTCGATGGCTCTGAATTCCACGAGTTCAAGAAGCTCTATGGCGAGACGCTCGTCTGCGGCTTTGCCCGGCTCTACGGCATGCCGGTCGCGATCCTCGCGAACAATGGCATCCTCTTCTCCGAGAGCGCGCAGAAGGCGGCCCATTTCATCGAACTGGCCGACCAGCGCCGTATCCCGCTTGTCTTCCTGCAGAACCTGACCGGCTTCATGGTGGGGTCGAAATATGAGGCAGGCGGCATCGCCAAGGACGGCGCCAAGATGGTCACCGCCGTCGCCACCGCCAGCGTGCCCAAGTTTACCGTGGTGACGGGCGGCAGCTTCGGGGCAGGCAATTACGGCATGTGCGGGCGCGCCTATTCGCCCCGCTTCCTCTTCATGTGGCCGAACGCCCGCATCTCCGTCATGGGCGGCGAGCAGGCCGCCTCCGTGCTTGCCACGGTCAAGCGCGAGGGCATCGAGCGCAAGGGCGGCGACTGGCCCGCGCAGGAAGAAGAAGCCTTCAAACAGCCGATCCGCGACCTCTACGAGGCCGAAGGCAACCCCTATTTCTCAACCGCCCGCCTCTGGGACGACGGCATCATCGACCCCGCCGACACCCGCCGCGTCCTCGGCCTCGCCCTCTCCGCCTGCCTCAACGCCCCATTCCCCGAACGCGGGTTTGGCGTGTTCAGGATGTGAACATTACATCTTGTTCGTGAACTGATTTTCACGCCCAATTAAGGACAGCTTGCCGTAGTGTCTGTTGTTGAAGGGGTGAGGCCCGGCAGGCAAGGAGGCGGCGGCATGATGAGGCAGGCAGTGATCATTCTGGCGGCGGCCATGGCCGTCTCGCTGGCCGCGCAGGCCCGGCAGATGCCGTCCTTCAGCCAGTTTGACCTTGATGGTGACGGCCTGATC
>JAHJSB010000026.1 GCA_018830285.1 Alphaproteobacteria bacterium | reverse complement strand
TACTGGGTCTCACATGAGGGACAGGTGAGGATCATGACTTGGTCTTTCCCGCAATTCGCCCCCTTGAATCAATAGCCTGAGCTGCCAGGCAGGAGCCCATGACGTATCCACGACACGACCTCTTTGACGACGTCGCCGTTCGCCTCGATTCGGTATCGCTCCGCTATGATACCTCAGAGGACATACTTAGCGATATTGATCTTGTCCTGAAACCCGGCTCGTTCAGCTTCCTGACGGGTGCGTCGGGCGCTGGCAAGACAAGTCTGCTGAAACTCCTCTACCTGGCGCTGAAGCCAAGCCGGGGCGAAGTCAGCCTGTTCGGCCGCCCCACCAGCAATCTGACGCGAGACCAGCTTTCGGCCCTGCGCCGCAGGGTGGGCGTGGTTTTCCAGGAATTCCGGCTGCTCGAACACCTGTCGGCCTACGAGAATGTGGCGCTGCCGCTGCGGGTGTTGGGCCGCCGCGAGTCCGATTACCGCGCCGATGTCGAGGAATTGCTCGCCTGGGTGGGCCTCGGCCAGCGCCTTCATGCCAAGCCGCCGACGCTGTCGGGCGGTGAACAGCAGCGTGTCGCCATCGCCCGCGCCGTCGTGACGCAGCCCGATATCCTCATTGCGGACGAGCCAACCGGCAACGTCGATCCGGAAATGGGCACGCGGCTGATGCGCCTCTTCCTCGAGCTCAACAAGCGGCGTGGGACGACCGTGATCATCGCCACGCACGACCTTGGCCTGGTGCGCCAGGTCGAAGCGCCGGTCTACCGGCTCACCAATCGTCTCCTGGTGCAGGATGTCGAGTTTGGCGGCGAAGCGGCCCGGCGGCGCACGGATCCGGGCCTGGAGGGTTAGGATGGCAAAGGAAACACCACTTCTTCCGGTCGAGGATGTTCGCGAAGCCGCGCTGTTCTTCGTCGTCGGGGCGCTCTGCTTCCTGGCCGCGCTCGCTGCGCTGTCGGCCAAGTCGACCTATGGCGCCGCCAAGAGCTGGACAGCCGAAGTGCAGGGCGAACTCACGGTCAGCCTGCCGGATGTCGACCGGCGCGGCGCCGACGAAGCGCGCAAGATCATCGAGCAAACGCAAGGCGTCCGCACGGCCCGTGTCCTGTCCAAGGAGGAAATCGATGCCCTGCTCGAACCGAATTTCGGCAGCCGTGGCCTGCCCGACAGCCTGCCATTGCCACAGTTGGTCGCGGTCGAGGCCGACCCGGCCGTGCCCGACATGGGGCCGACCATTGCCCGCAATCTCTCGGAAGCCGGCATTGCCAGCGCCGTGGACGAACATACTGACTGGGCCGGCGATGTGCGCCGTGTCCTCGGGGTGGCACGCCTGACGGCGCTGATCGCCGTTGCCCTGCTGGCATCGACGGCTGTTGCTGTGATCGCCTTTGCCACCCATGCGGCGCTTCTGGCCCGGCGCGACATTGTTGACGTCCTCCACCTGGCCGGGGCCCGTGACCGGTTCATTGCCGGCCTGTTCGAGCGGCGTTTCTGGGTCCTCGGCCTGCGGGCCGGTGCAGTTGGTGCGCTGATGGCGCTTGGCGCAGCCGCGCTGATGATCTTCACCGTGCAGGTCCATGGGTCCCGCGCGGGCCTCCTGCCCGCGCTCAGCCTCGACTTCCTCGATCTCGTCATCCTTGTCGTCACGCCTGTCATTGCCGGCTTCGCAGCGCGTCTCGCGGCCCGGGTGACGGTGATCCGGGCGCTGAAAGGCATGATGTGAAGCCCGATCGTTCCCTCTCGCGTCGCGGCTTCGGCTTTTTCCCGGCGGTGGTTCTGGTCGTGCTCGCCCTTGTGGCGTTCGATTTCCTGATGTTTGCGCGCCGCGCATCCGAATCGGTCCCGGCGACGGCGCGTCAGGCGGACGCAATCGTGGCCCTGACGGGCGGTTCGGGGCTGCGCATTGCCGCTGGCATCGATCTCATGTCGGCCGGGCGCGGGCAGAGACTGCTGATTTCCGGCGTCAATCCGGACGTGGACATGGACGACCTGATCGCCCTCGCAGGCGGCTCGCCGGATATCTATGCCTGCTGCGTCGATATCGGCTACCGCGCCGAAACCACGATCGGCAATGCCGAAGAGACCGCTGCCTGGGCCTATGAACGCGGCTATACGCACCTGATCATCGTCACATCCGACTATCATATGGCGCGCAGCCTGCTGCTGTTGCAGCGTGCCATGCCCGATATCACGCTCCAGCCCTATCCGGTCCGGACGGTGGTCGATCCCTCGGCGGTGCTGGGCGATTCCAAATCGTTTCGCGGCGTGCTGACAGAATGGGCAAAGTGGCGGGTGACGGCCCTCGGTTGAGCGGCTAAACGTGCTGGCCCATGATGCAGCTTCGCTCCCTCCTGTTTGTTGCCTACCTCTATGGCACGATGGCCCTGATGGGCTCGGTCTTCGTGATCGGGCTGGTCCTGCCGCGCCGGTTCATCATGTGGGGAATCAAGACCTATGCCGGTGCGCTGCGCTGGGGCATGCGGGTCATCGCGGGCATGGAGACCGAAATCCGCGGCCTCGAACACCTGCCTGACGGCCCCTTCCTCTATGTCGGCAAGCACCAGTGCATGTTCGACATTTTCGTGCCCTTCGTCGTGACACCGGATCCTGCCATCGTCATGAAGCGCGAACTGCTCTGGTATCCGTTCCTCGGCTGGTATGCGCTGAAAAGCGACATGATCCCGATCGATCGGGCCGGGACCACCAGGACGCTGCGCCGCATGGTTTCGGCAGCGAAAGATCGCGCCGCCATTGGCCGGCAGATCGTCATCTTTCCGGAGGGCACGCGCAAGACGCCGGGCGATGCGCCCCAATACCATGCCGCCGGAGTCGTTGCGCTCTACAAGGCGCTGGACGTGCCCATCGTGCCGGTCGCGACCAATGCGGGCCTGTGCTGGCCCGCTCACGGAACGCTGCGCCGGCCGGGCCGTATCGTCTATGAAATCCTGCCACCCATCCCGGCGGGCCTGGACCGCAAAGAGATGATGAAGCGCCTTGAAAGCGAGATGGAAACAGCGGTTGATGCCCTTCTCAAGGAGGGCCTCGCCGTACAGGGCCGGACCCAAGCCGCACAGGAACCGCAGAGCATATGAGCAATTATTGGAACAATTCGGGCCTGGTAAGGCCGCTGGCCGAGCGCCGGCGCTCCCGCTTCTGGCTGTTCTTCCCCTTCCTGCTTCTGGTCGCCCTGGTCGGCGCCTATTCGGCTTACTGGATCTATGCCCGCGCCGAGATCGGGCTGGGTGTCGACAAATGGGTCGCCGAGCAACGTGCCGGCGGCGCAGTCGTCGAATATGAGTCACGCAAGATCGGCGGCTATCCGTTCCGCTTCGAACTCGACGTCGTCGCCCCGCACTACCAGCCGCCCAACATGGCCAGCTGGCAAGGCGAACGCCTCCAGGTCGTGATGCAGCCGTGGAACTGGCACCATATTATCGGCCGCGCGCCCGGCCACAGCGTGCTGACCGACCGGCTCGGCATCCGCCACACGTTCGATCTTGACCGCAAATCCGTCGGCAGCCTGTCCTGGACCGATGCGGGCGTGCACCGCGCCGCGATCGAACTCCATGATGCATCGGCCCTGATCGACGGCCATATCTACACGGCGAAGGACTTCTCGCTGAATCTCGCCCCGCGTCCGGAAGCCGCCGACGACCTGCTCGTGGCCCTGCAATGGGAGGCGCTGACGCTCGATGCCGCCCCGGTCGCAGCGCCGTGGCTCGGCACCGAACTCCAGGAAAGCCGCCTGATCGCGGAAGTGCACAATTTCTATCCGGCCTGGGTCCGCAGCGGCGGTAATCCGGAACGCCTCTATGACTCGCTCCTCGAAACCGGCGGCGGCGTGGAACTCGGGCAGGCGCTGCTCAACTGGGGCCCCCTCAAATTCGGCGCCAAGGGCACGGTCACCATCGAAAACGGTTTCGCCAATGGATCGTTCGGCGTGCGCATTGACGATCCCGAAGGCCTGAAGGAGGCGCTCAAGGCCGCTGACAGCTGGCGCCTGCAGGAACAGGCGACCGTGGCGACGCTTGAAACCGCCTCGGCGAATGGCGGCTTCCTGATGTTCACGCTGAAAGACAACCAGGTCATGGTCGGCACCGTCGTGGTGGGCCGGCTCCCCGGCCCGGCCCTGTGACAGCGCCGTCGCAGGCGCGGCTCAAAGCTGCCTGCGTGACGCTTTCCCGTGCCGATCCGGCCCTTGCCATGGCCTATGACATCACCGGCCTGCCGGTCTGGCGCGCTGGCGAGGCGACTTATGCCATGCTCGCCCGCATGATCACCCACCAGCAGATTTCCCTCGGCGCGGCTGGTGCCATATGGGCCCGCACCGAGGCGCTGCTGGGCGAGGTCACGCCCGAAGCCGTGCTCGCATCCGATCCGGGTGACTTGCGCGCCTGCGGCCAGTCGCGCCCAAAGGTAGGCCACCTTGTCTCGATTGCGGAATCGCTCGTCACCGGCACACTCAGCCTGCCGCGCGTATGCGCCGCGCCACTGGACGAAGCGCGCCGCGAACTCGTCGCGGTAAAGGGCATCGGCCCGTGGACGGCAGAATTGTTTCTGCTGTACGCGACCGGCGCGATGGACGCGTTCCCGGTCGGCGATGTCGGCCTGATGGAGGCGCACAGGCTGCTCGCCGCCCATGAAACCCGTATGGATATCAAGGCGTTCACGCTGCACGCAGAGGCCTGGCGCCCCAATCGGGGCGTGGCCGCCCACCTGCTCTGGGCCTGGCTGCACATGCACCGGGGCGACGCCGCGCCCGGCACGACCTGAGCCTCAAGAGTTGCAATCGGTCCTGACTGTCATAATCTCATGACCAGAATCGCCTATCAGTCGGGCGAACGTACAAAGGAGTGCTGCCTTCAGCGGGTTCAAACAAGTCACAAGTCTTCTCGTGCCGCATGGGGGTCACCATGGCTGAGATCATTACTGCGCCGCCCAATGGACGGCCGGCCCTTGTTCTGAACGCTGATTTCAGGCCGCTCTCGTATTATCCGTTGTCGTTGTGGCCGTGGCAGGAAGTGGTGAAAGCCGTCTTCCTTGACCGTGTCGATATCGTTGCAGAATACGATTATGTCGTGCGCTCTCCGAGCACGGAATTCCGCCTGCCCTCCGTCATCGCCCTGCGCGACTTCGTGCGCCAGGATCGCCCGCCGGCCTTCACCCGCTTCAACGTCTTCCTGCGTGACGGTTTCCGGTGCGCCTATTGCGGCACGCACGAGAACCTCACCTTCGATCACGTCATCCCGCGCTCGAGGGGCGGGCGCACGACATGGGAAAACATCGTCGCCGCCTGCAGCCCGTGCAACCTGAAAAAGGGCGGCAAGCTGCTGCGCGATTGCGAGGTGCAATTGCAGCACAAGCCGTTCCGCCCCAACAATTACCAGCTGCAGGCCATCGGTCGCAAATTCCCGCCCCACCACCTGCATGATACGTGGATGGACTATCTCTACTGGGACGTGGAACTGGAGACCTAGCCTCTCCGGGGGCTCATCCTGAGCGAAGTCGAAGGAAAGGCCCGGGCGGGTTGCGCACAGCTTCATCCTTCGACTTCGCTCAGGATGAGTTTCAGGGCCTACTGCGCCTGTCACAAATCTGCAGGCAATTCGTCACAAAAGCCTTTTCAAATCGGAGTATGGGGCGAACCTGATGACCCATGCCCGGCCGAAATATCGCGCGATCTTCATCTCCGACGTCCACCTGGGCTCGCGCGGCAGCCAGGCCGAATCCCTGTGCACCTTCCTCAAGTCCAATACGAGCGAACAGCTCTACCTTGTCGGCGACATCATCGATGGCTGGCGCCTCAAGAAGAAATGGTACTGGCCGCAGGCCCACACGAATGTCATCCGTCGTATCCTGACGGCCGCCAAGCGCGGCACCGACGTCACCTATATCATCGGCAACCATGACGAGTTCCTGCGCGCCTTCATGCATTTCCGTCTCAACTTCGGCGACATCAATGTGAAGAACCGCGCCGTCCATCTGGGGGCGGACGGCAAGCGCTATCTCGTCGTGCATGGCGACATGTTCGACGGCATGATGCGCGCCGACCGCAAATGGATCATGCATCTTGGCGACCACGCCTATAATTGCCTGCTCTGGGTGAACACCAACCTCAACAGCATGCGCCGCCTGTTCGGCCTGCCCTACTGGTCGCTGTCGGCCGCCCTGAAAAAGCGCACCAAGCGCGCCCTCAATTACATCCACAATTTCGAAGACCATGTCGCCGCCTATTGCCGCCGCAAGGATTATCACGGCGCCATTTGCGGCCACATCCACGTCGCCGAGATGCGCGACATTGACGGCGTCAAATACATGAATGATGGCGACTGGGTCGAAAGCTGCACCGCCCTCGTCGAACACCATGACGGCACCTGGGAACTCCTCGACTGCCGCCCGGATACGGTGCGTACGGCGGAGCCGGTGGTGAAAGCGGCGCCGGTCGGCGAGCTGGAACTGGCTTAGTCCTCGAGTCGAAATGACCTCAAACGTCCCGTGTCCCCTGCGCAGTCAGGGGCGGCTTGAGGGGGCGGGGGGTCAGAGAGCGCGGACGTGCCTGACGTGATCCCGCTCTTCAATCGCCCCCATGCCCTCTCACCCCTAACCGTCCCCCCCAGGGGGAGACGGGGTCAACACGCCTCACCCGCTTGACTCCCCCTCCCATCCCTATCACCTGCGCCCGATGACTTCCTCCCTGAAGGCCATTCTCGGCCCCACCAATACCGGCAAGACGCATTACGCCATCGAGCGCATGATGGGGCACGGCACGGGCATGATCGGCCTGCCGCTGCGCCTGCTCGCGCGCGAGGTCTATGACCGCGTCGTTACCGCCAAGGGCGCTTCCCATGCCGCCCTTATCACAGGCGAGGAACGCATCGTCCCGCCCAATGCCCGCTATTTCATCTGCACCGTGGAATCCATGCCGGTCGACGTGCGCGCAGACTTTGTCGCCGTGGACGAAATCCAGCTCGCCGAGGACGAGGATCGCGGCCATGTCTTCACCGACCGCATCCTCCACATGCGCGGGACATCCGAAACGCTGCTGCTCGGCGCCGACACGATGCGGCCCATCCTGCGCACGCTGAACCTCGGCATCGAGACCGACACGCGCGAGCGCTTCTCCGAGCTGCGCTATACCGGCAAGACCAAGATCACCAAGCTGCCCAAGCGCACCGCCATTGTCGCCTTCAGTTCCGAGGAAGTCTACGCCATCGCCGAATTGCTCCGTCGGCAGAAGGGCGGCGCCGCCGTGGTCATGGGCGCGCTCAGCCCGCGCACGCGCAATGCCCAGGTCGCCCTGTACCAGTCCGGCGAGGTCGATTACATCGTCGCCACGGACGCCATCGGCATGGGGCTCAACCTCGATGTCGACCGCGTCGTGTTCGCCTCGCGCACCAAGTTTGACGGGCGCCGCCACCGTGCGCTGACACCCGCCGAATGCGGCCAGATCGCGGGCCGGGCAGGGCGTTTCCGCTCCGATGGCGAATTCGGCGAAACCGGCGATTGCCCGCCCTTCGAGGAAGAGGTCTGGAAGCGGATCGAACAGCACCGGTTCGATCCGGTCGACCATATCCAGTGGCGCAATTCGGCGCTCGACTATGCCTCGCTGAAGTCCCTCATCCGCAGCCTTGAGCGTCCGTCCGGAAACCCGGTCCTGATCCACAATCCGAACGCGCTCGATGAATGGGTGCTGCGCCGCATGGCCGAGGACAGCGCCATCGGCCCGAACGTGACCGGCCAGGCCAGGGTGCGCCGCCTGTGGGATCTCGCCCGCCTGCCGGATTTCCGCAAGGCCGGCCCGGAAGGCCATGCCCGCCTCGTGCTCGGCCTCGCCGAAACGCTGGCCGACCCGGACGCGCGCCTCTCCGATGCCGGCCTCGAACGGCGCCTGTCGGATCTCAGCTCGCCCGAGGGCGGCATCGCGAAATTGCAGCAACAGCTTGCCAATATCCGCACATGGACCTATGCGGCGCACCGGCCTGACTGGCTGGAAAACCCGGCCCGGTGGCAGGATCGTACGCGCGAGATTGAAGACTCCCTGTCGGATGCGCTACACACAGCCCTGACCGCAAGGTTTGTGGATCGACGAACGACGGCCCTCTTGGCCAGCCTGAAGAAGGAAGACGCCCTCGTGACCGACCTGACGCCGGAAGGCGACGTGACCGTGGAAGGCCATCTCGTCGGCCGCCTGAAGGGCCTGACCTTTGAACCGGTCCTTGATGCCCGCACACTCGAAGGCAAGGCCGTGCGCGGCGCCGCGCTTGCCGCGATCCGCCCGATGCTGGTCGAACGCCTCGGCCAGATTGCCGGCGCGCCGTCGGATGCGTTCACGCTCAATGATGACGGCGATATTGAATTTGGCGGCAACGTGATCGCGCGCCTCGCGAAGGGCGCTGACTGGATGAGCCCCGGCATCGAACTCGTCGGCGCGGCGGAAGTCGAACCGTCAGACCGCGAAGCGGCCCGCGCCCGCGTGTCGGACTGGCTGAAGACAGAGATGACCCGCGTCCTGCCGACCCACTGGAAGCTGCGCCATGAAAAGGCGGGCGACACGCTGGAAGGCCTCGCCCGGGGCCTTGCCTTCCGCATTCTCGAAAGCGGCGCGAGCGTCGACCTGCGCCAGGATGATCCCGGCGCGCGCCTGACACCGGAACAGCGCGAGGCGCTGAAGGCGCTCGGCCTGCGGGCCGGCCGCGTGGCCGCCCATGCGCCGGATGCGCAGAAGCCGGCGGCCCAGCGCCTGATTGCCATCCTGCGCGCCGTGCAGGCGGGCTCGCCTTTCCCGCTTGCGCCCGAAGGCGCCGGGTCTTTCCCCCTCGACGGCACCTGGCCGGAAGAGGCGCTCGCCGCCAATGGCTATCTCCGCTTCGGCCGCCGCGCCGTGCGCGCAGACCTCGCCGAACGGCTCGGCTGGGAAATCGCCAAGCGCCGCAAGGAGGCCGACAAGAACGCCTTCGCCATCCCGATTGACCTTGCCTCCGTTGTCTCGTGCCCGTCGGATGACTGGCCCGCCGTGCTGAAGGGCTTCGGCCTCGCCCCGGCCGAGAAGGACAAGGAGACCGAGGCCGTGCTGCTCTGGCGCTATGCCGCCCGCGCCCGCCCGGATGAGCGTCCGGCGCGTGCCCCGCGCGAGGATCGCCCCAAGGGTCGCCAGGGCCAGGGCGCACCCGGCGAACGACCCTCCCGCCCCCAGTCCGGCGGCCCGCGCCCCCCCCGAACACCCCCGCCGCACCCACGCCACACCCCTCCCGCCCGCACGGTTGACCCTAACAGCCCCTTTGCCGCCCTCGCCGCCCTCCTGCCGCCTACCCCGCCTGCCCGCGAGAAAACGCGGCGCAAGCGCAAGCCGAAAGGGGCAGGGGCGCCGGCGTCTCCCGCTTTCTCCTACACGCCTTTCCAGTGAACGAGGCCGAGGCTGTCAGACTGGATATCTGGCTCTGGCGGGCGCGCTTCTTCCGCACGCGCGGCCTCGCCACCGATCATGTGAAGCGCAAGGGTGCCCGGCTCTCACGCGCCGGCCAGACCCGCCGCACCGACAAGCCCGGCGCCACCATTTCCATCGGTGATATTGTAACCATCGGCCGCGGAGAGCATATACGCACCGTGGAAATCCTGTCCCTCGGCGAAAGACGAGGCCCCGCAGAAGAAGCGCAGGCGCTGTATCGTCTGTTGGAGAGTGGCCCATCATGATGAACGCAATCAAACGCCTCTTTACCCCGAGAACACCGGCGCTCAAGGGGATGGATCCCCAGGTCGCGGCAGCTGCCCTGATGGTCGAGGCGGCGCTGATTGACGGGGTCTACGTCAATATCGAAAGCGACATGATCGCCGAAATCCTGCTCGAGGCCTTCGGATTCGATGCCGACAAGGCCGATAATGTCCTGGCCGAAGGCGAAGCGCTGGCCGAAGAGGCGGTCGATTCCTTCCAGTTTACCCGCCACGTCAAGAAGCTCGCCATGGCCGAGCGTGTCTCGATCATCGAGGGCCTGTACCGCGTGGCCCTGTCAGACGGCGACAAAAGCCCCGTCGAGGAAGCCTATATCCGTCAGGTGGCCTCGCTGCTCTATGTCGATGATGTCTCGCGCGCCGGGGCCCGCCAGCGCGCCGAGGCCCGGATCGCGGGATCGCCTGACCCCGCCTAAACCCACGGCGCAGCTTGTCTCATTGACACTTGGCTGCCTGCGGGCCATTTCGCCCGCTGCACACCTATTCACGAGGCCCTCCCACTCATGACCTATATCGTCGTCGATGCCTGCATCCGCTGCAAATATATGGATTGCGTCGAAGTCTGCCCGGTAGACTGTTTCTATGAGGGTGAGAACATGCTCGTCATCCACCCGGATGAGTGCATCGACTGCGGTGTCTGCGAGCCGGAATGCCCCGTCGAGGCGATCAAGCCCGACACGGAGGACGACCCGGACGGCAAGTGGCTGAAGCTGAACAGCGACTTTGCCAAGACCTGGCCGAACATTACCCGCATGAAGGAGCCGCCTGCCGACCGCGAAGAATTTGCGCAGGAAACCGGAAAACTGGAAAAATATTTCAGCCCGGCGCCCGGCACGGGCGACTGATCTTGCAGCCTGCGGCGCCTGTCGCAATCACAGCAGGGCTGGCCGAAGGTTAACGAAGTTATTGATTTCATTGGCAGGACATGGCCGGCACATATGCCGTACCCTGTTGTAAAACCTGCACGATTGTGATAGTCTTACGACTTGAGCAATAATTGAACCAGAGCCGAAAAGTCTCCCCTCAGACCGTACGACACGGACTGGGCAAGGAACGATTGGCTCTGAATGCGTAGAAAAAGGGCGTTATCTCATGGCTAAAAAAGCAGACACCGCAGCACTTGCATTCGAAGTGGGTCAGAGCGTCGTATATCCTGCGCATGGTGTAGGAAAGATTACCAGCGTCGAAAAGCAGACCGTCGCCGGCATGGAACTCGAAGTCTATGTCGTCGCGTTCGACCAGGACAAGATGATCCTGCGCGTGCCGACCAATCGCGCCGAAGCCTCGGGCATGCGCGCGCTGGCCGGTTCGAAACTTGTCGATGACGCAATGAAAACGCTCGGCGGCCGTGCCCGTGTCAAGCGCACCATGTGGTCGCGCCGCGCCCAGGAATACGAAGCCAAGATCAATTCCG
>JAHJSB010000025.1 GCA_018830285.1 Alphaproteobacteria bacterium | reverse complement strand
GATCCGGTCTTCAACGCTCACATATGAAAACAACTGATCTGTTATCCGATCCTCACCGCGCATCCATGCCTCCCTTGCATGCGAACAAGAGAATCATGCTTCGCAGGCTAAAACGAGGACTTTTTCAGCAGCCTGCTAGGGGTTTCGAAAATCAGAAACCGCACAGTAGCGATGCGCGGCCGCTGGTGCTGGCTACGCCAAAACCGAGCGCTCAGGATAAGCGCTCAGATTCAGATTCAGATTAGCTTAGCCCCAGCGCCTTCAGTGCATCCGCCACGCCCTGCATGCGCGGCTTCATGTCTTCGGCCAGGTGCGCATGCGTCGGAATGTAGAACAGGCCGAGGTCCAAGCCCTTCAGGGCAATCTCCGCACACCGTTCCGGCATGATCAGGCCAAGTTCCGGCGGTGCCTTTGACGGGTCCGGCAAATGCTTCTCGATCAGCGCCGTATAGACCGCGCCCGGCATCAGCACGTGCACATCCATCGGCACATTGCCGGCCTCGAATTCGTCGCGCATCCATTCGGCCATCACCAGCACGCCATGCTTGGTCGCTCCATAAAGGCCCAGCCCGTTGCCCTTGACTGCCGCCGGCACGCTCAGCGAATTTTCAGACCCCGTAATCATCAGCCGCCCCTCGCCGCCACTGGCTTCCAGCCAGCGCGCATAGGCCTGCGCAACGCGCAGGTTTGCGAACAGGTTCACCTCGAACAGGCGCTCGGCCCGCTCGTCCAGCTCCTGCTTGATCAGGCGCCAGTTCAGCCCGATCCCCGCATTCGAACAGACGAGATCCAGGTGCCCCTGCCAGGTTCCGGCATCATGTATCAGTGTCGCCGCCGCATCATGATCGGCCATGTCGCACACGATGGGCAGCGCATTCGCGCCAAGGCCCGCCGCCGTTTCCCGTACGCCGTCCTCATCGATGTCCGCACACACGACTTTCGCCCCGCGTGCCACAAGGGCCCGCGCGAGCGCCCGCCCAATGCCGGAGCCGGCACCTGTCACCAGTGCCACCTTGCCTCGATAGTCGATCATGTGCGCCCTCCCCGGGCCCTATTCGTCGGCGAACTTGCCGGCGCGTTTCTGCAGTCCGGCCATCACGGCCTCGATCTGGTTGTTGCTGCCCATCAGCTTGTCCTGCGCGACGGACTCCGCCATCAATGCCTCGGCGTCCGATTTGTCCGCGATATCATTGTACAGTTTCTTGGCCGCCTGCACCGCACTCGGGCTCTTCTCGGCAATCAGACGCGCCAGGTTCATGGCGTCCTCATAGGGCGTCTCGGACAGTTTCGTCGCAAACCCGTATTCCATCGCCTGCGTCCCGGAGAAGATGCGGCCCGTGTAAGTCAGCTCCCGGATGATGTCCTCGCGCGCCAGCCGTCGCATGATCGCGGTCGAGCTCATGTCCGGCACAAGGCCCCATTTCACTTCCAGGATCGACAGTTTCGTCTCCGGGTGCACGATCCGGATATCCGCGCCCAGCGCTACCTGGAAGCCGCCGCCCAGAGCCACGCCATGCACAGCGGCAATCACCGGCACACGCAGGGTGTGCCAGCCCCACACGGCCTGCTGCGCCCGGTTGGCAATACCATATGTCCGCGGCGCCAGTCCGCCACCGGCGACGCTGTTCCCGCTCCGCTTGCCCTCGGCCATGTTGGCAAAATTGCCCATGTCGAGCCCGGCACAGAACGCCCGGCCCTGCCCGGACAATACGACAACCCGCACGGATTTGTCGGCATTGATCTCTTCAGCCGCCGAGATCAGCCGCGAGAACATCGCGTCGTCCAGTGCGTTCATCTTGTCTTCGCGCACCAGGCGCACATCGGCGACACCATTGTCGATGAAGATATTTATGCGGTCGGTCATGCTGGAATTCCTGTCCTGTTGTGATTCATCCTATGCCCGCTGCCAGGCATACTCAACGTGTCTGCCCTCAGCGCGTGTCCATCAGGTTGCGAGCCACCACCATGCGGTGCACTTCCGACGGGCCGTCATAGATCCGCATGTTGCGGATACGCCCGGCAAACAGGTGCAGCGGCATGTCCTTGGTCATGCCCATGGCACCGAAACACTGCATCGCATTGTCGATAATTTCCTGCGCCATCTCGGTCGCATAATATTTCAGCATCGAGATTTCGGTCCGCACATCCTTTCCGGTGTCCAGCTTCCAGGCGCAATCATACGCCATCAGCCGCGCCGCATGAATCTTCGCCGCGCCATCGGCCACCCACCATTGCACGGCTTGGCGCTGCGACAGCTTCTGGCCGAACGTCACGCGCTGCGGGGCATAGTCGACCATCATGTCGAGTGCCCGCTGCGCCGCGCCGATGCACCAGGCCGCCATCTCCATCCGGCGCGTGCCGAGGCGCACCTGCATTGGGCCGAACCCGTCACCTTCCTTGCCGAGCAGTTTCCAGCCCGGCACCCGGCAATCCTCCAGCACGACCTCGTAAGTGTATTCGCCGCCCAGCATCGGAATCCGCCTGAGCACATTGAAGCCCGGCGTGTCGCTGTCGACGAGGAACGCCGACATGCCGCCCCGCGCACGCTTCACCGGATCGGTGATCGCCATCAGGATCGTGAAATCGGCCTCTGCGGCCCGCGTGATCCAGATCTTGCGGCCATTGATCACCCAGTCGTCGCCATCCTTCACCGCCTTGGTCAGCATGCCCGCCGGGTCCGCGCCCGCGCCGGGCTCGGAAATGCCGATTGCCGAAACCGTCTCGCCTCGCGCATAGGGTTCCAGGTAGGCGGTCCGTTGCTGGGCGTTGACCGCGGTCATCAGCATCCGCAGGTTCGGTGAGTCCGGCGGCAGCGTATATTGCGCCACGGTCGACCCCAGCGCCTCGTTCACGCCCACGAGCGCGACATGCGGCAGGCCCATGCCGCCCGACTCCTCCGGTGCATCGAGGCTCCACAGGCCCATCTCTTTCGACACTGTATCGAGCCGGGCGCGCTCGCCCTCGATCAGGTGCGACCCCTGCCCTTCGGCATCGCGCGCCAGCACGCCGGCTTCCAGCGGCATCAGTTCGTCCCGCACGAAACGCTGCACCAGGTCGCGCAGCATCCGGTATTCTTCGGCCAGTTCAAAATCCATGACGCATTCCTCGTCGGTTACTAGCCAGTTTGCTCAACGGTTCAGGACGCGAATTCCAGCCCTTCCATCGCGCCAGTACTGCGCCAGCCGTCGAGGATCGCAAAATACGCATTCGACCCCGCCCCATAGGACGTGTTCTGCCGCGCCATTTTGCTCAGCTTGCCCTCATTGTTGTAATAGCCCGGCGTGCATTCCTCGAGGAACTTCTCGCGCATCATCGCCTTGCTGACGATCTCGTCGACCCAGGCCTCTTCCGCCTCGGCGCTGACTTCGAACACTTTTGCCTGGCGCTTCTCGGATTCCGAGACGAGATAGGCGATCTGCTTGGCCTGCTCGTCCAGCAGGTGCGGATAGTTTGCCGTGAAGCCAGCCTGCGTCGTGCCCATGACGATCAGGTTCGGGAACCCGTTCACCAGCATGCCGTGCAGGCTGCGATAGCCATCGGCCCAATGCTCCGACAGCTTGCGCCCGTCGCGCCCGCCGACATCATAGCCGGCCCGCCGCGTGTATTCGGTGCCCACTTCAAACCCCGTCGCATAGATCAGGCAGTCGATCTCATACGTCTCGCCATTGGCAATGATCGCATTCTCCGTGATCCGCTCGACGCCCCGGCCTTGTGTATCCACCAGCGTGACATTGTCCCGGTTGAACGTCGGCAGGTAGCCGTCATGGAAACAGGGCCGCTTGCAGAACTGGCGATACCACGGCTTCAGCGCTTCGGCGGTGGCCTTGTCTTTGACGATTTCGTCCACTCGCGATCGCACCTGCTCCATTTTTTGGAAATCGGCAATCTCGGCCAGTTCAGCCAGGTGTTCCGGGCTGAGGTCCTTGTTGCCTTCCTGCGACGCGATGAACAACAGGTTGCGGATGATATGCGTCCAGCCATCCATCACCAGGTCCTGCGGTGCAAAGCCACCCGACACCAGCGTGTTGAAATTCTCCATCCGGTCCTTGTGCCATCCGGCCTCCAGGCTTTTCGCCCAGTCCGGATCGGTCGGCCTGTTGTCCCGCACGTCGATGGAAGACGGCGTCCGCTGGAACACGTAGAGATGCTCGGCGCCCTCGGCGATATGCGGCACGCACTGCACCGCCGTCGCGCCTGTCCCGATGATCCCGACGCGCTTGCCCTTCAGCCCCGTCAGGCCGCCCGAGGAATCGCCGCCCGTATAATCATAGTCCCAGCGGCTGGTATGGAAGCTGTGTCCCTTGAAGCTCTCGACGCCCGGGATGCCCGGCAGCTTGGGCCGGTTCAGCGGCCCGTTCGACATCACGACATGGTCCGCCGTCATCCGGTCGCCGCGGTCCGTCTCGATCACCCAGGCGTTCGCCTTGTCATCCCAGTTCAGGCCCGTGATTTCGGTCTGCATGCAGGCCTTGTCGTACAGGTTGTAATGGTTCGCGATGCGCCGGCTGTGTTCGAGGATTTCCGGCGCCTTCGAATATTTCTCGACCGGGAGATAACCCGTCTCTTCCAGCAGCGGCAGGTAGATATAGCTCTCAATATCGCAGGCCGCGCCGGGATAGCGGTTCCAGTACCAGGTGCCACCAAAGTCGCCGCCCTTCTCGATGATCCTGATATCCTTGACGCCGGCATCGCGCAGCCGCGCCCCGGCCAGCATCCCGCCAAATCCGCCACCGATAATCACGACATGCGTATGGTCGGTCAGCGGCGCCCGCTCGACCCGTTTGACATAGGGATCTTCGATATAATGCGCGAACTCGCCCGCCATATTGACGTATTGCTCGTTGCCATCGTCGCGCAGGCGCTTGTCGCGTTCTTCGCGATACTTCGCCCGCAATTCGTCCGGATCGAGTCCCAGCTCTTCAACCACATTGCCTGAGGCCATTGCGCGTCACTCCCGTTGACTGCATTTCCGGGCATAGACGACCCGTGAAATTGCGGAGACCGTCGCACGGTGCGAAGTCTCTCTCTGCCGTGAGTTTACCCCAGTATTCCCCCCTGCAAATCTATTCCCTTGCGGAACCTGACGTGCGGTCTCTTCCGGCCCCAGCGCGCAAGACAAGGGCATCACATGAGGCCCGACGGCTCCCAGCCAGACAGGACCGCAATCGCGGCCCCGCTTTCCGTCTCTTCGTTCGTCGAGAGGCCCTGCGACAGCAGGCTTTCCCATGCTTCTTCGGCATCATCGGCAAAGTCGTAGCGCGCAAGGTCCGTCTCGGCGATAACGCCTGCTTCGACCAGCGCCTCGAAATTCACGATCTTGTTCCAGAA
This sequence comes from Alphaproteobacteria bacterium, assembly GCA_018830285.1. GTDB lineage: Bacteria > Pseudomonadota > Alphaproteobacteria > Caulobacterales > Hyphomonadaceae > Hyphomonas. Next base: position 42,481 of record JAHJSB010000025.1, on the reverse strand, counting down.
TGCACGGTCATACAGCACGACCGGCATCTTCGGGGCCTTGCCAGTCTGGTTCAGCGTCAACAGCTCGAACAATTCATCCAGCGTGCCAAATCCGCCGGGGAAGACGACCAGCGCACGTGCCCGCATCGCAAGGTGCATCTTGCGCATCGCGAAATAGTGGAACTGGAGGCACAGGTCCGGCGTGATGTAGGGGTTTGGCTCCTGCTCGAACGGCAGGGCGATGTTGAACCCGATCGTCACCGCGCCGGCATCCTGCGCGCCGCGATTGGCCGCCTCCATCACGCCCGGCCCGCCGCCCGTGGCAATCACATTGGTGCGCCAGCCATCATTCTCGGCCAGCGCCCCGCCGTGCGCCGACGCGATCCGGCCGAATTCACGCGCCGCCGCATAGACACGCGCCTGCCATTCATTGCCATCCTCGCGCACCCGGGCGCTGCCGAACACGACGATCGTCGAGAGGATCTTCTGCGCCCGCAAATGCTCTTCGGCCTTGGCGTATTCCATCATGAAGCGCGCGCCGCGCATGGAATCGCCCAGGATGAAATCCGGGTCCAGCGCCGCCAGCCGATAAGCGGCTTCCTGCTCGTGCTTGTTCATTCGGCCTGATCCTTTTTGTTTCTCCGTTGTGTCACGTGTGGTCGGCCACCGGGGCCATGCCACTGTCCGCAATCCCGTGCGACCGCCGCGTTCCCGGCACCCTTATATCCTCGACCAGGTCCTGGATATCCTGCGGCGGTGCCTTGGTGGCAAGCGACACGGCAATGCCGACGGCAAGCGATACGAACATGAAGACGAAGCCGATCCCTTCCGGCGAGACTCCCAGGAACCAGTCAGCGGAACCTGCCGCCTTCCCGGCGCCGATCTTGAAATGCCAGATATACATGAAGGTCGGCACAAGCCCGGTGAGCATGGAGGCGATCGCGCCTTCCCGGTTCATCCGTTTCCAGAAGATGCCAAGGAAGATCACCGGGAACAGCGACGCCGCCGCCAGCCCGAAGGCAAACGCCACGACCTGCGCAACGAAGGCCAGCTGGGCCGAATAGATGCCCATGAAACCGGCCGCAACCACCGCGCCAGCAGCTGCAAGGCGCGCCACCCGCAGCTCGGTCTTGTCATCCATGTCCTTGAACAGGGTGCGCCGGCACAGGTCGTGCGAAATCGATGACGAGATCACCATCAGCAGTCCCGCCGCCGTCGACAGGGCTGCCGCAAGGCCGCCCGCAACCACAAGGCCGATCACCCAGCCCGGCAGGTTGGCAATCGACGGATTGGCGAGCACGAAAATATCCCGGTCCAGCTTGGTGACTTCATTGTCGGCCCCGGCCCGGTACTGGACCCTGCCATCGCCATTCTTGTCCTCGACCGCGAGCAGGCCCGTCTTCTCCCAGTCCTTGAACCATTTCGGGATCGGCTTGCCGCCAGCCGCAACAATCGCCGCCGCCTCGGTGTCGTAATTGTCGAGGCTTTCGACATAAGTCGACTCGTTGACCGTATCGATGAAGTTGAGCCGCGCGAATCCCGCCACTGCCGGTGCCGTCGTGTACAGGAGCGCAATGAAGACCAGCGCCCATCCCGCCGAGACCCGCGCCGCACCGGCACTGGACACGGTGAAGAACCGGACGATCACGTGCGGCAGGCCCGCCGTGCCGAACATCAGCGCGCCCGTTATGGCGAACATGTCGAACATGGATTTGTCGGTGCTCGTATATTCCTTGAAGCCGAGATCGGTCACGACCTGGTTCAGCTTCGCCAGCATCGACACATCCTCGCCCTTCACATCGGAGATGAAACCGAGCTGCGGGACCGGATTGCCGGTGATGATCAGCGAGATGAAGATCGCCGGCACCGTATAGGCGAAGATCAGCACGCAATACTGAGCCACCTGCGTGTACGTGATGCCCTTCATGCCACCCAACACGGCGTAGACGAAGACGATGCCCATTCCGACATAAATGCCTGTATTGAACTCGACCCCGAGGAAGCCGGAAAAGGCAACGCCGACGCCTTTCATCTGTCCTGCGATATAGGTGAACGAGACGAACAGGGCGCAGACGACCGCGATCATGCGCGCGGTCGTCGAATAATACCGGTCGCCGACAAAGTCGGGCACCGTGAACTTGCCGAATTCCCGCAGGAACGGCGCCAGCAACAGCGCCAGCAGCACATAACCGCCCGTCCAGCCCATCAGGTAGACCGAGCCGCCATAGCCCATGAAGGCGATCAGGCCCGCCATCGACAGGAAGGAGGCGGCCGACATCCAGTCCGCTGCCGTGGCCATCCCGTTGACCACGGGATGAACGTCATGACCGGCGACGTAGAAATCGTCGGTAGAAGCTGCCCGCGCCCATATCGCGATGCCGATATAGATGGCGAACGTGCCGGCGACGAAAATATAGGTCCACATTTCCTGTGACATCGCGCTCACCCCTTCACGCCGAATTTGCGTTCAAGCCGGCGCATCGCCACGCAATAATAGAAAATCAGCGCAACGAAGACGTAGATCGAACCGTTCTGGGCAAACCAGAATCCCAGCGGCGCGCCGCCGATCGAGACCTGGTCCAGCACGTCGCGGAACAGGATGCCCGCGCCGAACGAGACCATGAACCAGATCGCGAGCAGCAACAGCGTCAGGCGGAGCACCGCCCGCCAATAGCCCTTGCCGTCTATTTCAGCCGCATCTTTCGACATGTTCGTCCTCCCAAAGCCGTGTTCTCGTCGCGCGACGTTTCCCGCACACTACACGCTGCACTGCCACGAAGCAGATGAACAGATCAACTTTGGACTCCGTCCTCGCCCGTCTCGTCTCCAGCCGCACGACTGGCGCGAACCTGGCGCCATTCGGCGAGGCCGCCGATGATCAGCCAAACCGACAGGACCAGCCCGCCGGCAAGGTAGGCCTCGGCAATCCCCAGCCCCGGAGCCAGTATGGCCCGCGCCAGTCGCAACGCAAAGGTCAGACCCAGCACGAGGCCGAGCGCGATCATGATATGGTGCTTCACGGTCTGTCACTTTCGTGCCCGGCATGCTCGGCGCACGCCCTTGAAAAACAGGCACTCACCCTAGACGCAGACGTCCGCCATGAAAACTGTCAGCGATCGGCGAACGTGATCGTTTGCCCGTCCCTCACGACAGTCTCTTCGCGCACCGTGGCGATCCTGTAGGTCGGCAGCAGCACCGTATCAACGGTCACGAAGGCGACGTCCGCCCTCTCCCGTGTCAGCCCGACGCGGACGTAGCCCTGATGGAAATTGTCGGTCCAGCGCACTTCATCGAGCGACTGCGCGAAAATGCGATCGAGCTTCTCGGCTGTTTCAGCGTCCCATCCGGTTTCAACAAAATCGCCCGGCGACGAAACGCCCGCCGTGCCGAGTTCCAGCCCCATCGGCCGCCCCTCGCCGTCGCACACCGCGTTCGACCAGAAACTGTGGCTGTCGCCGGTCAGGAATAACAGGTCTTCCGCGCCGGCCTCTCGGCTCACCGCATAGAAGGCTTCGCGCGCGGCAGGGTAACCGTCCCAGGTATCGGTATAGAACGGCAGGTTCCATTTGCCTTTCCAGAACAGGTTTGGCCCATCGCCCGGCGCCTCGCCTTTCGGTGCCTTGGCCGGATCGATTCCCAGCGCGGCCACATCCGGCACCAGCATGCGGGCAATGGGGCTGGCATTGCCGATCAGGCGCCAGGGCTGGCCCGCCGCCACGGATCGCGACAGGCCCTCGGCAAGCGTGGCCTCCATGCGCGGTGAAATCATCGTGCGCGCAGGATCGTTCATCACGTCACGCATGAAGGCGTCGCGGGTCTCCGCCGACGTGATCGTCTCATGATAAGCGCTGTAATCGACTTGCTGCTCGCGCCCGGTATGACGCGATTCGAGCGTTACCAGGGTCGCGAGGTCGCCGAAGACGTAGGTGCGCCAGAATTCGGCCCGGCTGAAGCCCGGCTCCGGTTCGCGGATCGGCATCCACTCGTAATAGGCGCGGATAGAAGCGGCCCGTCGCGTTGCCCAGTCACCTTCGGTCTCTGGCTGGTGGTTCTGCGCGCCGCCCGTCCACGGATTATTCGCGCTCTCATGGTCGTCCCAGCAGGCGATGAAAGGATGCGCCGCGTGCATCGCGCGTGACCCGGCATCCGTCTTGTACTGGGCATGGCGACGGCGATAGTCGTCCAGCGTGACGATCTCATGCGCCGGCTCGTGCAGGCGTCCGATGCTGGCGCCGGTTTCCGCACCCCAGCTGTCAGCCCCGTATTCGTAAATATAGTCGCCCGTATGCAGGACAATATCGATGGCCTCATCGCGGGCAATCGCATCATAGGCATTGAAATGTCCGAACGGATAGTTCGAGCAGGAAACAAGCGCGATGCCCAGCCTGTCCAGCGCCCCAGTGGGTAGTGTTTTCGTCCGGCCGGTAGGCGAGGTCTCGCCAGCAGCGGTGAAGCGGTAATAATAGGTCGTACCGGGCGCAAGGCCGTCCGGCGTGACCTTGACCGTATGGTCGGCGGCGGCGCTGGCAGTGATATCGCCCTGGAGGACGATATCCGTGAATTCAGGATCGCGGGCGAGGAACCAGCTGACAGGCTCTGTCTCGGAGGTCGACGTTACGCGGGTCCACAGGACGATGCTTTCGTTCTGCGGGTCGCCGCTGGCGACGCCGTGGGCAAAGGTAGCCGAAATGGCCAGAGCGGTCGGGGATGTCTGCGGTGCCGCACAGGCGCCAACGGTTCCTGCAGCAATCAGGGCGAGTGTCTGTCGGCGATCCAGTGTGGGCATGTCAGTGTCCTCGGCTTGGCCGCATGTTGCGGTCGTAAGATGCAAAAAGAAAATGAAAAAGGCGGACCCGCAGGGGCCCGCCTCTTCCGGATGCGATATGTCTAGAAGTCTGCCGTGACGGTGAACACGACCGTGCGCGGGGCCGAGATCCAGGCACCGCCGCCCGAAATGCCGCCCAGCCAGTCACCATCGAACAGGTTGTTCACAGTCAGGCGGAAATCAATGTTCGACAGGTCGTCCGATAGGGCCGATCCGGAGACACCGGCATAGAGGTCGGCGTCGTAATAGCTCTCGGCCGTCCAGCTGTTGGCAAGGTCCACGAAGCGGTCATCGACCCACTTGGTCGACAGGCCGGCATAGAAGTTGCCGTCCCGATAGTCCGCGCTGAGCACAGCCATGTTCTTGGCGATGCCGGGAACATCATTGCCCACGATCGTGCTGGTGACGTTACCCGCATTGTCGATCTGGGTAATGCCGGTTGCGACATCCTGCGAGACGACGCCCGAACCCAGGATCGTTGCATCGCTGATGCTGGTATAGGAGGCAAACAGTGACAGGCTGTCATTGACGAGGAATTCGCCCGAGGCTTCAAATCCGCTCGACTCGATGCCACCGCCATTGACGAAACCGCCATTCGACGCTTCGAGAAAGTCGATGCCGTTGACCGTCTGGTTGGCGACTGCCAGCAGGCGGTTTTCGAACGCCGAGTCAAAATAGACAAGCGAGCCGCGAAGGCGATCCCCGGAATAGCGGACGCCCACTTCCACATTTTCAGACGTTTCCGGATCGGGCGTGCCGCCCGGCGCCAGGACTTCGAGCACCGTATCCGGGATGGCCTTGAAGTTTTCGGCATAGCCGGCAAACACTTCGACGCCCGGCATGGCACCTGGCGTCCATGCGGCGCCGCCCGAGAACAGGACATCGGAATCGGTCGATACCGTGAAGTTCAGCGCCGGGTCATTCGGTGTGAACCTGTCGACGCGTTCGATCTCATTGCTGAATTGCTTCATGCCAAGGCGAAACGAGAAGTCCGACACGGTGACGACGTCTTCGATGTACCATTTGAACGTCGATTGCGGGAACTCGCGGCTGTACTGCACCCAATAGGCCGTGGCGTCATATTCCGGGCCGACGCGTGTGTCATTGAGCTGGTGCCAGTCGCGGTACTCGAACCGGGTGGCATCTTCGTACCAGACGCCGCCGCGAACCGTGTTCTCGATATTCTCACCGATCTGCGTATTCCAGTCCAGATCGGCATAGGCGCCCGTGCGCTCTTTCTGATAGTGCGTGTGACGATAGGACTGGAGCGCTACGGAACCCGCAGGGAAACAGGCCGGATCGAATTCCGGGCCGGCGCCGCCATATGGAAAGGTGATCGACGAGACACAGCCGGCCGTGGGGGCAAGCGGCGTGCCAGCCGGGTCAACGAATGACACAAGCGGAATAGTCGACGTGCCGAATTGGCCGACATTGACCACGTATGGTGGAACCCAGTCGCCGCGCCCGTCATTGTCATGGCGGTAGACACCGGCCTCAAGGTTCACGCCTTCAAACAGCTCCTTTTCACCTTTCAGGTAGATAAGACTGTTCTCGCGTAGCGTGCCCCAGGCCTTGCGGTAGAGCTGGTCAATATAAGGGATTCCGGTCCACTCGCCCGTCAGCTGGTCGGAATTCGGGTTGGCCGCAAAATCGTCCGGCGAGAACAGCCGCTGGTAATTGTTTTCCCACGTATCATCGTATGAAGCGTAGCCGGTCCAGTCGATGCCGAACTGTTCCGTCTGCAGCTTCGCGGCAAAATGATCGCGCGTATTGTCAGCCGTCTGGGTGACATGATCAGTGGCCGACTGTGTCGAAAGCGAGACCCAGAACTTGGTCTTGTTGTCGGCCAGGAATCCACTGTCATAGCGTCCGTAGAAGCGCTGCGAGTCGAAATCGCCCAGCGAGGCGGACACACGTACGCGGCGCTCGTCGAGCGGGTTCTGCGTGGTGAAGTTCAGCGTACCGCCCAGTGCGTCATTCGAGCGGGCCGCGATGTCGGCCGTGCCTTGCGACACTTGGATGGCGCCGGCATTCTGCGTGTCGATATAGCGGTTGGCCTTGGCACCGCCGCCATAGTTCGATCCGCCGTTCGGCATGCCGTCAATCGTGATACCGACCTGCTGCTCGCCGAGATTGTTCTGGAAACCGCGAACGGCCACGCCGGTCGACCAGTCATCAAAGCCAAACGCGTCGCCTTCCTGCACCTGCACGCCGGGCAGGTTGTCGATCTGCGCCAGGATGCTCGTCACCGGCGACTGTTGCAGCGCCATGGCCTCCGTCGTTTCGGCCGACGAATAGGTCTGCTGCGCGCCGAGCACGACGATCGTCTCCAGCTCGCGTGCTTCTTCAATGGTTTCAGCCGCATCGTCCGCAAAGGCGGTTCCGAGCGCAAGCCCCATACTGACACTGGCCAGAAGGCCAGCTTTCCAGATTGTATTCATGATTTTTCCCTCGTGGAATATGTGTGACCCAGGCCCGCACAAGTCCGTTCACATTGGTCCCGAACCAACGCGTTTTACCTCCCGGACTCTCATGTCCGGAACGGTTTGTGCGGCTGTTGGAGCCAGCTACGACCTCTTGGTGACGCACAGATGACAGTGGCGGGCACGCCGCGAAGGGAAGCTGAAAATTGATAAATCGTTCACACAAGGTCCAAGCATCGAGGCCTTGCCGAGGGGAACTGTAACGGAACGGATCAGGTCGTCATGCCCGCTCGCGTCACCTGATTCTCGAATGAAAGGTCCGCGACTGCGAAAGCGCGAAGCGGACGAGCCGAGCCCAGTCCATGTCGGAATGTTTCAAGCCGTCAGAAGGCCTCGGCGGATCAGGTGCCCAGTGACACCCGGCGGCGGCCTTTTGCCGGTTCGTTCGTGCAACGCAGCATGGCCTGGAATTTTTCAATGTGGGCCGCCAGTATGTGCCTGCCCTGGTCGGTCGCCGCCCCCCGCAGGACCAGGGCATAGCCCAGGGCTGAGGACGGACGCAGGTCGCGGGTCGGCAGCACGCCCATCGCCCAGGACAGCATCACCCCATTGGCAAAGAAGGACAGGGTCCGTTCAAGCAAATCCGCAGGCACCGCCGGGTCGAGCAGGCCCTCGCGTTGGGCCGCCTCAAGCAGCATGTGCCAGGCCTCACGGTTCTGCTCCAGTCGCTCCGGCGTCGCCAGACCCGTTTCATTGGTCCCCTGCGCATCCAGCAAGGCCCGCCAGAGCGGCCGGTAGAAATCCGGATCGTCCGTGAAATAGCTTGTCGCCAGCGCATGGGCATCGAACAGACGCTCAATGGCATTGGCGGCTTTCAACCGGCTGAAACGCTCGGCGAAATCGCGCTCGTCCTCAAACACGGCCAGAACGACCGCATGCTTTGACCCGAAGAGATTGTAGGGCGTTGCGAGGCTGACATCAGCCCGCTTGGCAATCATGCGCATTGAAAGGTTCGTATCACCAGTCTCGCGAATGAGATCGCGCGCAGCATGGACGATTCGTGACCGACGCTCTGCTTTCGCCAGCTCGCGCTTTCCCGTTTCGTCAGCCTGCATGGGTCGAATTCCGCCTGTCCTGCATCACGCACCCTGCGCGATACGGTCGATATCTGCCCGGATGTCCAAAGACAATGCCTGCATCATCTCGCGCCGTTCGGGGCCGGGCTTGGGTGGATAGGCAATCGCATTGCGTTTCTTTCCCCGTATCCAGTAGTAGAACACCTTGGCGAGGTTACGGGGTTTGCCGAGCCATTTGTTCGGATGTTCCAGCATATGGAACCCGCGCATCGCTTCCCGCATAAGGGCAATGTCGTAACGCACCGCAATCGCGACGCCGTCTTCAAAGAAGCTTTCCATCAACCTGGCGCGCCGGCTCTTGCGATAGTCGGGCGTCAGCGCCTGACGGGCGCGCTTGATCGCTGAACGGTCCTGTGTGCGCTGGTTGATGTAATAGGGCTTCAACTCGGTATGAAGACGCTTGTGGAACGCCAGCGCCCGCGCTTCCGGATCAAGACTCTCATCGAGTGTTTGCCGCAATACCTGCGCGCTTGCGGCCGCGAAGGAACAGCCTCTGCCATAGAGCGGATTGGTCCGTATCAGCGTGTCACCCAGCGCAAAGTAACCGTGCGTTGCGGGCCTGCCATCGACAACCAGTTCGCGCCACCGGCTGATCAGGTCACCCATGCCATGAACCCGGCCGACCGGATCGGACCGGTCTGCATTGGTCCAGGGTTTCAATCCGGGCAATTCCAGCGTCATGGCGTGGAAAATGTCCGGATTCAGGATCGCCTTGCGCAGCTCCATCTCGACTTCCGGAATCGCGAGCGTGATCGAGAAGCACCCATTGTCGCCGGGAAACACGCCGAATTTCACGAAGCCCAGATCGCCGGTAGCTGGCGGATTATCCGTCCGCGACGGCTCGTCCATGCCGGGCTTCAGCCTGTAGTGGCGCGTGAAGTAGAGTATCCCTGCCGACTCCTGTTCCTCAGACGTGTTGGCGCTTTCCTCCATCACCTGGTCGATAATGAAACCGCTCTTGCCCGAGGCATCGACGACCACGTCGGCATTCACGGTCACCTCGCCGCCAGCGCTGTCTCCGATGACGCCCAGTACGTCAATCACGCCATCAGTCCGCTTCTGGGTGAGCAGCCGGCGCACAAGGAAGCCGGACTGGATTGTGACGTTCTCGAGCTTTTCGACATAGCGCCGCATCGCCAGCTCGAGGGTTGTCCGGCGGCTGGTTATGATGGTCAGCTCTGCGTCATCCGGCTCGGGTTCATAAGTCTCGCGCTGCATTTCGCTGAGCATCGCTTCAAACGGCAATTCCCGCACGCCAAGTGCAAGCAGGTCCTCCAACAGCCCGGGATGCTCGGTCTTGATGATCGAGCGCAGCCGGGCGAGGAAGGCGTGGCTCTGGCGCAGCTGCCCCACGCCTGTGTGGCGCCACTCATGGAACACAGTATCAGGATCGTCGCTGGGCGGTGACGCATCGCGCTCCAGGACGATGATTTTTCGTCCGGTGGGCGCCAGCGTAAGGGCCGTGCAGAGACCGCCGATCCCTGCGCCGATGACGGCAACTGTCTCAGTCATCCGTCGATCTCATTCAGGAATGCAAGAATGTGCTCATTGACCGCTTCGGGTGCCTCCTGTTGCGTCCAGTGCCCGATCTTCGGGATCAACGCGTTGATGCGCAGGTCCGTCACGAATTGCGGCATGATCTTCAAGAGCTCCGCTGCCATCATGATCACGCCGTCATTTGCGCCGGCGACGAAAAACGCCGGTTGGGAAATCGACGTCGGCCCGTCCTTGGTCAGTTCCCAGGTCAGGTCATGGTTGCGGTAATAGTTGAGCGGCCCGCGCATGCCTGAGCGCTCGAACTCTCCGGCGTAGAAATCCAGGTCTGCGTCGCTCAGCCAGGCAGGCAGCGTTTCAGGATCGGGCAGGCTGGAGAACATGTCGTCATCTTCCGCCTTCGGCGGCAGGGCGGCCAGGTCCGTTTCGCCGCCCGCCATGACGAGGAATTTTTTCAGGGCCGTGTGAATGTCGGCTTCGAATTCCGCCTCCGCGACACCCGGTTCGAAGAAATAGAGCTGGTAGAAGAACTGGCCTTTGTAGACTTCGCGCATCATCGCCATCGGCGGAACCGGCGACCGGGGCAGGAACGGCACCGACAGCGCACCAACGGCGCGGACAACGTCCGGGTGATGGAGCGCTGTCGCCCACGCCGTTGGCGCACCCCAGTCATGCCCGATCACGACAGCTTTTTCGTATCCGAGCGCCGGTACGATTCCGATAATGTCATTGACCACTTCGACCTGGTTGTAGGCCTCGATTTCTGACGGCTTGTCGCTCTTACCATAGCCCCGCATGTCGGGCGCGACCACGTGATAGCCGGCATCCGCGAGGGGCTTGAACTGGTGCCGCCAAGAATACCAGGATTCCGGAAACCCATGCAGCAGCAGGACAAGCGGCCCCTCACCGGCCTCGGCTATATTGAGTTCGATTCCGTTGGTCGCGATCCGGCGCTCGGTGATGCCCGGCCAGCTCATGCGGCAACCTTCTCTGCGACCGCGCCGGGGAGGACTTCACCACAGGCATCCTTGTAGCCATCCTTGGCCGTCCACGCGACTCCGCCACCAACGATCACCGTGTCCACGCCATGGGAATCCCGCACATAGCGGTATCCGTCGCCCGGAACGTCATTCACGAATTTCTCTTCGCCACGCTCAATCGTCGCTGCATCGAACACGGCGATATCAGCTACATAACCTTCCTGCAGGAGGCCCCGTTGCGGGATGCCCCAGATGGCCGCGGTGTCGGACGTGATCTTCTTCACGGCGGACTCAAGGCTCATGGCTTCCAGGTCCCGGACGAAGTGCGAGAAAAGGTATCCCGTATCACCATAGGTCGAGAAGGACAGGATATGCGCGCCGCCATCACTGGCGCCAATATGGACACGGGGATGGCTCAGCAGGTCGCCCACGGCCTTGTCGTTATTGTGCCCCATGCCGGATGACAGGAAATGCGCGTCAAGTTCCTCTTCCAGCGACAGGTCGATCATGACCTCGACCGGGGTCGTGCCTCGCGCCTTGGCGATCTGCTCAAGTGTCTGGCCGATATATTTCTGGTTCGCGGCGGTGTTTGCGTGACGGAAGATCAGGGTTGGCCAGAGCGGCCCGAGCGCTGATGCTTCCTGTAAGAGTTTCGAGCGGTTATCCGGGTCGCTGAACGCGGCCATGATTTCGGCCGGGGTGCCAAAACGTATGATCCGGTACCAGGTCGGCATCCGCATGAATAGCAGGCTCGGAACGGCAAAGCTGAAGCTGATGTCGATCGGACGCGTCTGCACCTGCGGCCAGACCCGAGCGCCGCGGTCAAACTGCTCGTCCACGCGTTTCATCACCCGCGCGACAGCATCAAGATTGTCCGCATTGACGAACAATGGCGAGAACGTTGTCGGGATATTGTGCTTCAGCGACAGCTCAGCCAGCTGGTCGAGACGCGCGATGGTCAGGTCCGCATCATAGAATTCCGGCACGATCTGCAGCACCCGGCCATACTCACCCAGCACGCTGGCCAGCGCGTCGACTTCGCGGGCATCGGCGTACCGGCTTGGCACCGGCTGCAGGCGCTCATCCATGTCGACATAGCTGGTCGACAGGCCGACAGCGCCGGCGTCGAGGCATTCGCGCAATACGCCCTGCATCTCCGCGATTTCGGCATCCGTCGCGGTCCGCTCCATGGCCGCGTCGTTCATCACCCAGAGACGGATGACGCTATGGCCGACCAGCGGTGCGACATTGATGGCCAGACCCTTGCGGATGCGCGTGATATAATCAGAGAAGGTTTCCCAATCCCAGACGACACCTTCCTTGAACGCCTTCAGCGGCATCTCTTCGATCTGGTTGAACATGCCGACCAGCTTCATGCGGTGCTTGGCCTTGAGCGGCGCAAGCGACAGCGAGCAGTTTCCGGAAACAATAGTCGTCACACCATGGGACAGCGCAGGCTTCGCACATCCGTCCCACAGCAGCTGCGCATCGAAATGCGTATGGGGATCAATAAAGCCCGGCGTCACGACCTTACCGGCAGCGTCAACTTCCGACCGTGCCGCTTCAGTGATTTTCCCGATCTTGACGATCCGGTTTCCATTGACCGCGACATCCGCGCTATAGGCAGGCGCGCCCGATCCATCGACGACTTTTCCGTTTCTGATGACAAGATCATACATTGTCAGATCCTTCTCTCATTGAGCGTTTGAATTTGAATTCATAAATCTGTTCGAGGATGCTTCCAGCGCGTCGCGCACGAGCCCCCAGCCTTTCCCGACCAGGTCGTCAGGATCGTCTGCGCCGCACGATCCCATCAGGACCCGCGCGGCATGTTCATCCAGTGGCACCAGCGACTCTCCGCCGTTCTCATAGCGGAGCGTCACCACAAGTTCGGCATCGCCGTCATGCGCGGCGGCAAGCTGTACCCGGCTGATGACAGCACCGCTCATCAGGTCGCCAGCGGCGGCTCGATGAAAACGACATCGCTTGGCAGGATTGGATTGCCACCACCGGGCGCGGCCATCGCCCCTGCTGCGCGCATGAAGACGTGCAGGTTCCAACTTTGCAGCTTGGCCAGCGCCTCATCCAGGGAGAGTTCCGGAAGTTCGCGTTTGGCGACGATGCTCCATGTATCTCCCTCTGTAGGGAGGATAGATTTTCGCACTCGAGAGAGGTTATCGACTGGCATGAAGAAAGCTCCGCTGTTTCTCTAATTAGAACGCGTTCTAATTTTCTGACAAGGGATGCCGTAGAGGAATGCCGGTCAAAACGTCAGGCTCTCAAACCGCTCCGTCTTCAGTCCGGCAGGCTCCGAAGATACATTCAGCCCCTGCAACAGCCGTCAGGATATCCGTGCCACGACTGCCCTGCCGATACACCGTGCAGCCCTTCAGGCCCAATTTGTATGCCTCGCGGAAGACATCGCGGAATGCCTCGAACGGAAGGCCCGACGGCACATTGATTGTCTTCGAGATGGCATTGTCCACAAAGCCTTGTGCCGTCGCCTGCATAGCAAGATGGTCGTCCGGCGAGAGTTCTCGTGCCGTAACAAAGGCCGGCGGATACGGGTCGTGATGCCCCATTTCCCGCCAGAGGCCCAGGGCGTGGTCTTCAAGCGCGACGGCATCATCGTTGCCATCTGCGCGCCGGATGAGCCGCTGGACCGATCCGGCAAAGCACGGTTCGATCCCGGCCGACACGTTTCCGGCGAGCAGGCTGATCGACCCCGTGGGCGCGAGCGCAAGGAGGTGGCTGTTGCGTATCCCGTGAGTGCGGATGTCTTCGCGGAGTTCCTCCGGAAGCCGGCGAATGAAAGGGCGAGCCAGGAATTCTGCGGTCTGCAGCGCCGGGAAGATGTCCTTCTCCCGCGCCAGCGAGACCGACGCGCGATAGGCGGCATCCCGCATGGTCTCCAGCACATGGCCCGCGACCTGCCGCCCTTGCAGGCTGCCATAGGGAATCCCGAGCATGATGAGCGCATCGGCCAGCCCCGTCACGCCGAGGCCGATCCGCCGACTTTCAGCGGCTTGGGCTGCCTGTTGCTCAAGCGCATAGTGGGAGACATCGAGGACATTGTCCAGGAAACGAACGGCTGTGTGCACAAGGGTTGCCAGACCCTCGAAATCGACCGCTGCGTCCGGCATGAACGGACGACGGACGAACCGGGTCAGGTTGACCGAGCCGAGATCGCAGGCCCCGTAGGGAGGCAATGGAACCTCACCGCAGGGGTTTGCCGCACATATTTTCTCGGCATAGCCAAGATTGTTCTCGCGGTTTATCCGGTCGATAAACAGGACGCCCGGCTCACCGGACTCGTAGCTGGCCCTGAGCATTCTCTCCCAAAGGTCGGCCGCTTTCAGGACCCGGACCGTCTCGCCACCGAACGTCAGTGTCCAGTTCGCGCCGGTGTCGACGGCGCGAACAAAATCATCCGTTACAAGGACCGAGAGATTGAAATGGGATAGGCCGCCTCCCTCCCGCTTGGCATCGACAAAGGCCTCGATGTCAGGATGGTCGCAGCGCAGCACCGCCATCATCGCACCACTGCGCTGCCGGTCTGACGTTACGGTTTCGCACATTGCATCCCACAACTGCATGAACGACACCGGGCCGCTGGCGACATTTCCCGTCCGCTGTGCGGGCGAACCCTTTGGACGAATGGGTGAAAAATCCAGGCCGATTCCGCCGCCCTGCTGCAGCGTGATCGCGCTTTCACGAAGGGCTGTGAACAGGCCGTCAATGGAATCGTCGAGCACGCCCATCACGAAACAATTCAGCAGGCTCGCCGTCCTGCCTGTTCCGGCATTGGCCAGGATGCGTCCGCCTGGCAGGAAACGATAGTCTGACAGGATGTCGAAAAAGCGCTCCTGCCAGGCATCCTCATCATAGGGCTCAACCGATGCAATGGCGCGCGCGACCCGCTGCCACGTATCCTCGATGCCCGCCTCCGCACCGAAGCGGTATTTCTGCTTCCAGATGCCTTCCGAGATGGGGGCAGGATAGCGTTTCATGCGTGCGGGCATCCCTGAATGGTCTTCGGGTTCGATACTCCCGATAAGACTACCACAAGCATCCGCTTGCAACCGCATGATCGAACCGTGCCCTTCAGCACGCGCGCTTCATTGATCCGCATCAACGCCCGTCGTGAAAATCCATGAAACTTCTGAGGCGACGCCCTTGGATGAGGATGACGCGATGTCTGAGACAGAAGAAATCAGGATCGGCGACTTGGGCCTGGCGGCTCTCTTGACCGTACCCGATGATGCCCGCGGGCTGATTGTCTTCGCGCATGGCAGCGGATCCAGCCGCCACTCTCCGAGGAATACCCATGCCGCCCGTAGTTTCGAACAACTCGGTTTCGCCACGCTCCTGTTCGACCTCCTGACGGAGGAAGAAGCACGCGAGCGGCGCAACGTTTTCGACATCCCTCTTCTGGCTGGGCGGGTTGGTCTCGCCATTGACTGGGCGCAGACCCAGCCGCGCCTCAGCGCCCTGCCCCTTGGCCTGTTCGGCGCCAGCACTGGCGGCGGCGCCGCGCTTGCCGCCGCCGCCGCATCCCGGCACGTCAAGGCGGTCGTGTCTCGGGGCGGACGTCCTGACCTCGCTGGCGAGGCCTTGCCGCAAGTGACAGCGCCCTCCCTGTTCGTCGTCGGCGGAAACGATCACGATGTGCTCAAGCTCAACGAGGAGGCTGCCAGCCGCATGAGCTGCGAGCGGCGGTTGATCGTGATTCCGGGCGCGGGCCACTTGTTCGAGGAGCCCGGCACGCTCGACCATGTTCTGGCCGTGACCGGTGCCTGGTTCCTGAAACACCTCTCACCCAGCGAGACCGTTTCGCTCCCGTTCACGGGCCGCGAACAGGCTGGCCTTGTCCTGGCGCGTGTTCTGGCCGGGCGGACATTCACGGACCCGGTTGTCTACGCCCTGCCGCGCGGCGGCGTGCCGGTCGCAAAGCCCATTGCCGATGCGCTGGGCGCCCCGCTCGACCTCCTGATGGTGCGCAAGATTGGCGTGCCCTCCCAGCCGGAACTGGCGGCCGCGTCTGTAGTGGACGGGGAACAATTCGATATCGTGCACAATGAGCGCGTCATGCGCGCGACCGGGATGGATGAGCGACAGGTTGCCCAGCTCGCGAAGGCCGAACTCAAGGAGATCGAACGGCGACGCCTCATCTACCTTCCGGACCGAAAACCGGTCCCTGCCGAAGGCCGCTCGGCCATCCTTGTCGATGACGGCATCGCGACCGGTGCCAGCATGCGCGCGGCTATCCTCGCCGTCAGACGCAGAAGTCCTGCGGAAATCATCATCGCCGTGCCGGTCGCGGGACAGGACACACTCAAGGCGCTCGGCGCGCTCGTGGATGATGCCGTCGTGCTCGCCGCGCCCGATGGCTTTGACTCAGTCGGACGCTACTATCTGGATTTTCATCAATTGTCCGACGACGAAGTGGTCGCGATTCTCGCGGCATCGGAGTCTCGCGAAACCGGACCCGCACGGGGAAAAAGCTGATGACCGATCTTCGACACCTCCCGGGAGACAATCTTTCACAACTGATCCGCGCCAAGGCGGTTCGCCTGCGCGAAGACAATCCCTATGCTGCGCTGGCGGAAGCTGCAGACAGTTTTGCCGATGCGCGGATTGTCCTCCTGGGCGAGTCCACGCACGGGTCCTCCGAATTCTATCGTGGACGCGCCGCCATTACCCAGAGACTGGTCGACCGACACGGATTCCGGATTGTTGCCATTGAAGGAGACTGGCCCGATGCAGCTGAGCTGGACCGTTACGTGCGGGCCCGCGAACCATGGGGCGAACGCGACGCATTCGTGAACTTTCCCCGATGGATGTGGCGAAACCGGGAATTCGCAGATTGCCTCGCAGCGTTACGCGCGTGGAATGACGGGCAGCCAGAAGATGACCGCGTCGCCATTCGGGGACTGGACGTTTACAGCCTCGACAAGTCGATCGCAGCCGTTCTGGAATACCTGGACCGGGTTGACCAGGTTGCTGCTGCGTCCGCGCGTGAACGCTACGCCTGCCTGTCTCCTTTTGTCGGCCGTCCACAGATTTACGGCGCAAAGGCTGTCAGGACCGGTGACACGTGTGAGCAGGAAGTTGTCCGGCAATTGGTCGAACTCCTCGAAGAGCGTCTGGAATATTCCGGAAAGGATGGCGACGCGTTTTTCGATGCGGAGCAGAACGCGCGCGTCGTATGGGCGGCGGAACGCTATTATCGCTCCATGTACCAGGGGTCCGAAAACAGCTGGAACCTGAGAGACACACACATGTTCTCGACGCTGACCCGGCTGCTGGAGCGTGCCGGGCCGGATTCGAAAGCCATCGTGTGGGCGCATAATTCGCATATCGGCAATGCCGGCGCCACGGCCATGGGCGAACGCGGTGAAATCAATATCGGGCAGCTGTGCCGCGACCGGTTCGGAAAAGACGTTGCGTCCATCGGCTTCTCGACCAGCACGGGCACTGTCATGGCGGCCGATGACTGGGGCGGCCTGGCGCGCGCGAAACAGGTCATCCCTGCGCGGTCGGATTCATGGGAGCGTGTCTTTGAAGGGACAGCCTGCCGGGCCAGCCTGACCAACTGGCGCAATGACCCGGAGCTGCAGGAAGCCCTCGACCATGTCCGCCTCGAACGGGCGATCGGCGTGATTTACAGGCCGGAGACCGAACGCTGGAGCCACTATTTCGAAGCCAACCTCGCCCGGCAGTTCGATGCGCTCGTTTGGTTCGAACAGACCGAAGCGGTCATGCCGCTCCTCGGAGCTGCGCCAGAAGGCGCACCGGACACCTATCCATACGGACTATGACGGGAAGAGCCCGGTAGGGCGGCGGGATGCTGGCTCAGCCTGAGCCGTCGCACACCGTGATATCCTCGGACAAATCCGAACTGCCATCGTCGCGATTGCCCGACGCTTCAACCACATCGCCTGACCGGAGTGACCGGCGTTTGACCCTCACGCCGTCAGCGATGTTCCGCGACGGATGCTCGATGACCAGGTCGCCCGGGCTGAGACCCAACACGATTTCAGCGGCGTGCCCATTCATATGGTCAACGTGAACCGTTGTCAGGCGCGCGCGGCCATGCTGGAGCCGGTAAACCGTCCAGTCGGATCCGGACTTGAACAGCGCCGTCATCGGCACACGCACAATATCAGGAGCAGACCAGACAACGATGTCGGTGCGCACGCGGAAGCCGTGGCCGAGTCGTCGCCCTGAACCGTCCATGTCAATCAGGACATTGACGCGCTGCTCCTCGATACCGAGCGCCGATATCTTTGTGAATGCATAAGGTTCGATCAGGCGCACACGCCCGGACAATGTGCCGCCACCCCATCCGCGAATGCGGACAACGTCGCCTGGCGCAACATTGACGGCATCCTCGGAAAGCAGGTCAACCATGATCTCGATGTCATCAGGATCGCCGATCTCGACCAGGGGCGTTCCCACCGATACCGGGCCTTCGCTGTCGCGTATGATTCGCAAGACAACTCCGGTGATAGGCGCGATGACCGGCAGGCCATCGCCGCCCGCACTTGCGCCGGCTGGCATCAGCGCGGCTTCGGCCCGGTTCACTTCGTGGCGCGCGAGGTCCAGTGCGGCACGGGCCTGCTGCGTTGCGGCAGACAAGGTGCGATACTCGGTTTCGGCGCGTTCCAGCGCCTGCCGCGAGGCGGTACCTGTTTCAGCGAGTGTCCGGGTTCGATTGAGGTCGTCTTCTGCCCGCTTCTGGTCGGCCCGCCAGCGGCGCAGGTCGGCCTCTGCCGCCGTCACCGCAGCACGCGCAGAGCCTGCGGCGGCCCGGAGCTGGGCGGCGCTCCTGGCGTCAATCGTCGGCGCAGCCACGGGATATATCGAAGCAATAACGGTCGACCCGGCGCGCACGCAATCGCCGGCTTTCATGTCGATACGGGAGAGCTGTCCGCCGGCTGGCGCGGACACGACAAACAGGTCGCGGATCCGGGCTTCACCCTCGTCCGATATGGTGACATCCATCGGTCCGCTGGACACTTCAACGAGATCGACCGGGACGGCCCTTGGCCAGAACGCCCAAAGCGCCAGCATCAACAACAAGGCGGCGAGCGCCCCCCAAAAGACCATTCGGGATTTGGACATGGTTTTACTCACGGGTCTTCAACACCTCAATCAAATCCAGGTCGCGCACCCGGCGGGCGACAAGTATTGCCGAACCGATTGATGCAACCAGCACGATTATCCCCGCCAAGCCATAGGTAGACGGCTGCAGCGCAAACGGAATCCGGTACAGTTCCGTCGACATGCCGCTGACGATAAGGTTGGCGAAGCCGAGGCCAAAGACAGCTCCGACTGGCAAGGCGATCATGATCAGGATGGCGAGTTCGCCAAGCAGGATATGGGTCACTTCTCCCTCCGTGAATCCAAGCACCCTCAGGCTTGCAAGTTCCCGACCACGCTCCATCATCGCAATGCGGGCCGCATTGTATACGACGCCCGCCGCGATGGAGCCGCCGATCAGCGCATAGATGGCCATCATGATATAAATGGTCTCTTCGAGCGTCGTCTCGAAAGCGGCAATGGCCGGCTCCTGCAGTGACACACTGGCAATGCGCGGACGGGCAAGGACCTGTTCGCTGAAGTCCTTATTCTGATCCGGGTCGATCGCAAGAAAGGCGCCGGTCACCGTTGGTCGCTCCCCCAGCAGCCGGTTAACCTGCCGGATGTCCATATAGGCGAATGCCCCGATATCCTCCGCGACAATCGCCGTCACGGGCACATCGACGACCGGCCTTCGGCCTTCCAGCACGTCGACTGTAACCCGGTCGCCCCGACCTGCGGAAATCATGCTGGCCATCTGGTTCGACAAGGCGAGCCCGCGTTCTGGCACCGGCACGATCTGTCCGCCTGCATCAAGCAACTGTTTCTGGTGTCCGTCCGGCTGCAGGCCGACGATGACCGCGCGCTCATCATGTGAACCATGGCGCAGCCGAACGTAGATGTTCCGGTTGCCTTCCACCTCGAGCACGCCCGGCAGGCGGCCGAGTTCCAGCAGGGCATCGGTTCCCTGAGGCTCGACGAAATTCACCGCAGCATCATAGGCGTCAGTCCGGTTGAACCTTGTGTCAAGCATCGCATCGACGGAATCGAACGCAAACAGGGTGCCAACAAGCAGCGCCACGGAGGCGGCAATCCCGAACATCGTCATGCCGGCCCGAAGTGGCCAGCGGGTGAGGTGCCGGGCGATCATGCGTGTTGGCGCATCCAGATTTGGTGCGCCACTCAGCCTTTCAAAAAAGCCGCGGCGGTAGATTGTCGGCGGCGCGGGCGACATTGCCTCCGCAGGGGCAAGACTGGCAGCCCTGAGGGCGGACGTCAGCGCGCCGGCAATCGCAGCGGAAAACGCCGCCACGGCGCCAATCAGGAAAGACGCCGGCGCAAGAGTCAGGATGATATCGGGAAACCGGAACGTATCGGAATAGAGATGGGTCAACAGGCCCGCCAGCGCCCACCCCATGACAAAACCGGCGAGCACACCGCCGCCCGATAGGACAAGCGCGAATTTCACATAGTGCCAGCCAATTTCCGCGCGTGTGTATCCGAACGCCTTCAGCAGGCCGATCTGTTGGCGTTCGGTCGCGATCAGGCGCGACAGGATCGCGTGGATCAGGATCGCGGACACGACGAGAAAAACCGGCGGGATAACCCGCGCCATGCTTCTCAGCTGTTGCATCTCGGATTCGATAAAGGCGTGGGATATCTGGTCGTCCCTCGCATACGCGCCGACCCCGGCAAAAGGCGCGAGCAGGATGTCGAGTTCAGCAATCACGTTCTCCGGCTGGGTATTGCCGGCCAGGGTCACACTGACACTGCTGAACGCACCGTCGAGGTCGAAGGCCGCCTCCAGTGCGCGGCGGCGCATCCAGAAAACACCGAAGCGTTCATCGTCAGGCAGCAGGGCGCCCGGCCCCAACGTGTAAATGTATTCCGGTGAATCCCCGATGCCGACAAGCGTCACGTCGCGCGCCCGGCCATTGATGATCGCCGAAACACTGTCCCCGATTCCAAGCGCGTTCGCCTCCGCAAATGCCTTGCTGACGACGGCTTCATCGGGCCGCGTCAGGTCCGGCCAGCGACCCTCGTACAGGAGTACGCCATTGAGAACCGGCGCCCCATCGTCCGGGATGGACACGAGCTGGCCATTGGCCGGTTCCTCGAGGCGCGCGATATCGAGCGTCACAATCCGCGAGATTCTCGTCTCGACCTGCTGGACGCCGTCAATCTGGCGTATCTCGGACGCCAGCCGCTCAGGCGCACGTTTGACATCCGCGAAGACATCCGCGAACCGGTAGTGCTCGTAATAGATCTCCCGGCTCTGCTGCAGCGACTGGAGCGCCCCAAGCGCCATGATCAGGATTCCGACTCCGCACGCGATGATGACACCCACAGCGAGCGCCTGCCCCCGCATGTGCACGAGATCGCGAAGCAGCTTCCTGTCGAGCGCAGAGAACAGGTTCACCAGGAAATCTCCGAAGGCTTCCGACGCCGCCCCATATTCTCGGTGCTGGCGATCATGCCATCTGAAAAACGGATCACGCGGTCTGCCATATCGGCGATGCCGACATTGTGCGTGATGATGAGCGTCGTCGCCCCAAGCGCGCGATTGACGTGCTCGAGCGCTTCCAGCACCCGCACGCCTGTCGTACTATCGAGCGCGCCGGTCGGCTCGTCGCACAGCAGGAGATGGGGTCGCTTGGCGATCGCCCGGGCCACCGCAACGCGTTGCTGCTCACCGCCGGAGAGTTCCGCCGGAAAATGATCGATCCGGGCGGACATGCCAACCAGCGCCAGCGCCTCTTCTGCCGGAATCGGGTCTTCGGCAATCTCGGTCACGAGCGAGACATTCTCGCGGGCCGTCAGGCTCGGCACGAGATTGTAGAACTGGAAGATGAACCCGACATGCTGGCGCCGGTATCGGGTCAGCGCGGCGGAACTGGATCCCGTCAGGGGTTTCCCCTGGAACAGGACTTCACCGGAGGTCGGGCTGTCGAGTCCTCCGAGAATGTTGAGCAGGGTCGACTTGCCGCTGCCTGACGGTCCGAGCAGGACGATCAGTTCGCCCTGCGCGATGTCGAGATCGACCCCTCGCAAGGCGTGCACCTTCACCTCACCCGTGTCGTAGACCTTGGTCAGGTTCCTGGCCGTCATGAGATTGGGGGGCATGAGCTACGTATACCTTGATGTGACGACCGGGAACCGATCTCCGGGCATTACATCACGAAACTGCCAATTCAGGCGACACCCGACTTGATTCCAATCAATCGTCACGTCGTCCATGCGACGTAGACTGACATGGCATCGAACGATGGCACGTAAAATTTACTTTGATTGAGGAGCAGAAAAATGACGAGCTTGCAAAAGAAGGAAGACCCCGCACCGAGCCAGCCATTCGGATGGTTGCGCGGCAATGATCCCTTTTCCCAGTTGAAAGCAGAGATGGACGACCTTTTCAGTAGCTATATTCCGGCGCTGCCCGCATTTGGTCGCACCAATGGCGGACAGGCATTCGCCCTCCCCACAAAGCTCGACGTCAGCGAGACCGATGATGCAATCGAACTTGTCCTGGACGTACCGGGAATCGACCGCAAGGATATCGACATCAGCCTGACTGACACCGGCGTGATGATCTCCGGCAAGCGCGAAGAAAAAAAGGAAGAAAAAGGCAAGAACTTCCATCGCATGGAGCGCGCCTACGGAACCTTCCAGCGGCACGTGCCCCTGCCCTGCGAAGTCGATGCTGCGAACGTCAACGCAACGCTGAAGAAGGGCGTTTTGTCGATCACATTGCCGAAATCCGAAACGGCTCGCCAGCCAGCGAAGAAAATTGCCATCAAGTCCGACTAGAAGGAGGCCGCCTATCGGGCGGAATTGCACGATGAGCCACACAGGTTTGCACCAGTTTGATGAGGCGCTCCAGACTGCCAATGTATGGCTGAAGAATTTGATGGAGGTTCTCGGCTGGACCGAGCCGGCACAGGCCCATCAGGCCCTCAAGGTCGTAATGCATGAAGTTCGCGACCGGCTGCCGGTTCCGCTGGCAGCGAATTTCTCCTCGCAGATGCCGCTGATCGTGCGCGGCATATTTTTCGAAGGCTGGTCGCCCGGGTCCGAGCGCGCAACGGACCGGTCGCTGGACGCATTCCTCGCGCCGATTGCAGAAGCGTTCAGGAACTTTCCCGGCGTCAAGCCCGACGCGGTCGCTGCCGCCGTCTTTGAAGTGCTTAGCATGAATATTTCACCCGGCGAGATCGAGAACGTGCTCCAGGCGCTCCCCAAACCGATCCGGGACCTGGGCAAGTCTTCGATCCGCACGTCTCCGATCGCCGGGCTCTAACCCTCCCCTCAGAACGAAGAGACAGGCTTGCGCGCACCCGCCCTGCCGGGTCACATGTGATTGAGTGAGATCAAGGGGCCGCGTTGCGGCGCAGCCCACCTTTTCCCATGCGGTCACCAAGGAAGCCGATACATGACACTTCAACTCAAGTTCCTCGGCGGCGTGGGCACGGTGACCGGGTCAAAATACCTGGTCGATACAGGCGAGTCCCGCGTCCTTGTCGATTGCGGCCTGTTCCAGGGCTACAAGCAGCTGCGCCTGCGGAACTGGAAACACCTGCCGGTTGACCCGGCGTCCATTGATGCCGTCGTGCTGACCCACGCGCATATCGACCATTCGGGTTATCTGCCTGTCCTGGTCAGGGACGGCTTCAGGGGCAAAATTCATTGCACCGACGCGACCTATGACCTTTGCAAGATCCTGTTGCCAGACAGTGCCTACCTGCAGGAACGCGAAGCCGAGCGCGCCAATCGCTATGGCTATACGAAGCACAAGCCCGCCTTGCCGCTCTATGGCGAAAAAGACGTCTGGAAAACGCTCGAAATGTTTGACACGTCGCCATTCGATTTACCGGTGAGTGTGGCCAAAGACGTGTCCGCGACATTCCGGCTCGCCGGCCACATCCTCGGCGCTGCGATTGTCGAGTTCCAGACGCCGACGACCAAGATCGTCTTTTCGGGTGACCTCGGCCGCCCGAACGACCCGATCATGTATGATCCTGCGCCTGTCCGGCAGGCTGACTACCTGCTCGTGGAGTCGACCTATGGCAACCGCCAGCATGGCGCGCGCGACGCACAGGATGCGCTGGCCGACATCATCAACCGCACAGCCAAGCGCGGTGGAACAGTGCTCATTCCGTCCTTCGCCGTCGGGCGCGCCCAGACACTGCTCTACCATCTCCACGAGCTGAAGGCGGCAGGCCGAATTCCCGACCTGCCCGTCTATCTCGACAGTCCGATGGCGATTGATGCCACTGAACTCTTCTGCAAGCATGCCTACTGTCACAAGCTCAGCAAGACGCAGAGCCTGAACGCCTGCCATGTCGCAAAATACGTCCATGACAGCGATGATTCCAAGGCCCTCGACTATGACCAGATGCCCAAGATCATTGTCGCAGCGAGCGGCATGGCGACCGGCGGTCGGGTCCTTCACCACCTGAAATTCTATGTGCCGGACGCCCGTAATTCCGTCCTGTTTGCAGGCTTCCAGGCGGGCGGCACGCGGGGCGCAGCCATGGTCGCCGGGATTGACCGGATAAAGATCCACGGCGAGTACCATGACGTGCGCGCCGAAATCGCCACCCTGCACATGCTCTCGGCTCATGCCGACGCGGATGATATCATGCTCTGGCTGGGGGGCTTTGAATCACCGCCGAAGCAGACCTTCATTGTCCATGGCGAGCCAGACGCCGCCGATGCCCTTCGCCACCGGATCGAGGAAGAACTGGGCTGGTCCGTTGCCGTGCCGGAACATAATGAAACACAGAATCTCGATTGATGGACACGCAAACTCCGGGCCTACCCACCTTGACCAATGTGCTGACCGCGCGTCGTCTCGGCCTTGATACACAGCATGAAGCCATGGCGTTCGTCCGGGCAGACAGTCCGGTCTGCCGGTCCGAAGGGTTTTCCGCGCATTCCCGGGTCCAGCTGACCAATGGCTCCAAGTCCATTATCGCCACGCTGTACCAGACATCGACCGACCTCGTTTCCGATCAGGAAATCGGCCTGTCGGAGGCCGCCTGGCGCCTGCTCGGCCTTGCGGACGGCTGCCAGATTTACATCAGCCATCCCGCGCCGCTTGAATCGCTCAAAACGGTTCGGGGCAAGGTGTTCGGCCAGCGGCTCGATCCAGCCGGTACGCTGGCCATCATCACCGACATTGTCGCAGGGCGCTATTCGGACATCCATCTGTCCTCATTCGTGACGGCATGCTCAGCCTTGCCGCTGGATCTGGCGGAAACAATCGCTCTCACGCGCGCCATGGTCGAAACCGGCAGCAAGATGACATGGGACCGCACACCGATTGCCGACAAGCATTGCGTCGGCGGCCTGCCAGGCAACCGGACCACACCCATCGTCGTGGCCATCTGCGCCTCCCTCGGCCTGACCATCCCGAAAACATCGTCCCGCGCCATCACCTCCCCCGCCGGCACCGCCGACACGATGGAAGTCGTCACCGATGTGGACCTCGACCTTGAGAGCATGCGGCGGGTCGTCGATCAGGAGGGCGGCTGCTTCGTCTGGGGCGGCGGCATGCATTTCAGCCCGGCCGACGACGCCCTGGTCCGGATTGAGCGGGCGCTGGATCTCGACAGCGAGGGAGCGCTCGTCGCATCCGTCCTGTCAAAGAAGATCGCGGCTGGCGCCACCCATATCGTGATCGATATTCCCGTGGGCCCGACGGCCAAGGTCCGCAGCCAGGCGGCGGCAATCTCCCTGCAGTCCCTTCTTGAAAAGGTCGCCGAAGAGTTCGGCCTGAAAGTCCTGTCGCTCGTCACCGACGGCACCCAACCGGTCGGACGCGGCATCGGTCCCGCGCTCGAAGCGCGTGATATTCTGGACGTCCTGCGGAACGATCCGGATGCCCCTGCTGATCTCGCAGACCGCGCCTGCCTGATTGCCGGGGCGCTGCTCGAGCTGGTCGGCAAGGCGGGTTCGGGCGCCGGCAAGGCCATGGCATTGGAGGTGCTGCGCAGCGGGGCGGCCTATACGAAATTCGAAGCCATTTGCCGCGCCCAGGGCGGATTTCGGGAGCCGGCCCTTGCGGAACACAGCCGCCCCATCCTGGCGCCCGCCCCCGGCCAGGTGACCTGCATCGACAGTCGACGCCTCGCGCGGGTGGCAAAACTCGCAGGCGCCCCCGGCGACAAGACCGCCGGCCTGGATCTTCATGTCAGGCTGGGTGACAGGGTCAAAGGCGGGCAGCCGCTCTATACGCTCTACACGGAGACCGCCGGCGAACTCGCCTATGCCATCGATTATGTCATGGCCAATCCGGATATTATCGAACTGACGAAACCATGAAACCGCTCCTGGTGCCCCTGCAGGATACCGCGCAGATATCAGGGCCGCTGGCCAGCGCCCTTGACGCCGAGATGGCCGACATTGACCTGCGCCGCTTTCCAGACGGCGAAACCTATCTGCGCTTCGACACTTTGCCGGAAGGGCGCGATGTCATCCTACTTGCGGGCCTCTGCCATCCCGATGCGAAACTGCCCACGCTTGTCTTTGCCGCACAGACCGCCCGGGCCCTCGGCGCCGCATCGGTCGGGCTGGTCGCGCCCTACTTGCCCTATATGCGCCAGGACCGCGTGTTCCGGCCGGGCGAGGCCGTCACATCCGTGCAATTTGCGAAACTGGTCTCATCCTGCGTGGATTGGCTCGTCACAATCGATCCCCACCTGCATCGCTGGCACGCCCTATCAGACATCTATGACATTCCCGCCAGGGCCGCGCACGCCGCTCCCGCCATGGCCGCATGGATCAGTCGCGAAGTGGACCACCCTCTTCTGATCGGCCCGGACGCGGAAAGCGAACAATGGGTCTCCGAAATCGCGTCGCTGGCAGGGGCCGAGCATATTGTCCTGACGAAGACGAGGCATGGCGACCGGGACGTGGACATCTCCCCCCCCGATCTGGGGAAATGGCGGCATCACACACCCGTCATTGTCGATGACACGATATCAACGGCCTCCACGATGATGGCCGTCACGCGTCAACTCGCGGAACAGGGGCTTCGTCCTCCGACATGTTGCGCGGCGCATGGCGTTTTTGCCGATGGGGCTTTTGAAGCGCTTCTGCAGGCTGGTGCCGCCCGTATCGTAACGAGCAACACTATTTCCCATCCAAGCAACGGCATCGACGTGAGCGGCATCCTGGCGTCCGCCGCAAACGGCCTGATCGAGGAGATCAGGCCATCATCCCGGTGATGCACCGCCTATGTCGTCGCGTCCTGTTCGCAACCCGGTCTATTCTTTTGCGAGCGCCGTCTCGATGAACTCGATCGTGCGATGGGCGTAATCCTTTTGGACTTCACCGCGAACGCGCTTTTTCACCTGGTCGGGAAGCGCACTCCGCAACACGCCGAGCGTTCGGCTGTCGGACACAATAACAAGATCGTTGAAGCGCTTGTCATTCTCCCAGCGGCCAAGTTTCTCCGCGAGATTCTGGGCAAAACGGGTCTCTTCAAGTTGGTGCCAGTCGGTTTCCTGTGTCGTCCCGCGCCGGTCCGGCGAGATGGCGAAACGTCCCGGCCGATCCGTGCCCTGGTCGCTGGTCGCTGGATTGACGAATTCATCATGCGCAACCACGCGCAGGTCCATGATGTCCTCGTCGCCATTGTTTTCAAGCAGCAGGAATTTGCCACTGTCACACACAAGTACCCACGTTCCGTTTTTCAGCTTCATGGCAACTGTCTCCTGTTCCCTGATTGGATATCCTATAAGCGACGGTCTGGCGACAGGGCGATTGATTTCCATCAAGCGAGGCTGCGACCTATTTCCACCGCCCCGGGCGGCGATACCATCCGCGATCAGTGTGCACCCACTTGTCGGGCATCCATACCCGGCTACGCGGCTGGCGCTCCCAGAAACCATCGACCCAGACGAACGTCACCCCGGTCCAGTTCCAGTATCCGTCGATCCAGACGGCCGCGGCAGAGGGACGTGGAGGCACACGAATCCGGCGCGGTGGCGGAGGGGCCGAGCGAACATAAACAATGCTGATATCGGATATGACGGGGCCATGCCCGTAATAGGGATGATAGTGCGTCGCGCAGCCTGCGACTCCAAGCGCGCACGCACCCAGAAACCAGAGTATCGTCTTTGACTTAATTGACATGGCCTGGCTTCCTCCACGGTTTCCGGCGCTTCGCATTATACCTATGCCCGGCCATTCCCGACCATGTTGATCTTGCTCAAGCGCCGGTTCAGCAGGCCTTCAGCGCAGCGCCAATCGCGTCGTCGACCGTCTGCAACCAGATGAACTCCAGCCGCTTGCGAACGCTTTCGGGAATGTCCTCTAAGTCGCGCCGGTTCTCGGCTGGGAGCATGACCCGCTTGACGCCCGCGCGTTCCGCAGCAATCACTTTTTCCTTGATGCCGCCGACGGGCAGGACCAGTCCGCGCAGGCTGATCTCGCCCGTCATCGCGGTGTCGCTCCTGACACACTCATCCTTGAACAGGGATACCAGCGCAATAAACAAGGCAACGCCGGCACTCGGCCCATCCTTGGGAATTGCGCCCGCAGGCAAATGGATATGCAGGTCTTGGGTCCCGAACACATCCGGATCGATCTGCAACTGTGCCGCCCGCGCCTTGACCAGGCTCAGGGACGCCTGTGCGCTTTCGCGCATGACATCCCCGAGTTGCCCGGTCAGGACAAGTTTTCCCGTGCCCTTGAACTTCGTCGCCTCGATGAAAAGGATGTCACCGCCAACGGGCGTCCATGCCAGTCCGGTCGCAACCCCCGGGCTGCTCGTACGAAGGGCCAGTTCCGCCTTGAACCGGGGCGGTCCCAGGATGTCGTGAATATCGGCTTCATTGACGGAGACCTTGTCAGCCTTTCCCTCAGCGATGCGAATGGCCACACGGCGGGCGACGGTGCCTATTTCCCGCTCGAGGTTGCGAACGCCGGCCTCCCGTGTGTAACCATCGATGATCGCTTCAAGCGCGGACTTGTTGATCCGGCACTGGCTCGCCTTAAGGCCGTTCGCCACCAACTGGCGCTTGACGAGATAGCGTTTGGCAATTTCGAGCTTCTCTTCGGCCGTGTAGCCCGCCAGCTCGATCACTTCCATCCGGTCCCTCAGGGGCCGCGGAATCGCCTCGAGCACATTGGCCGTGGCGATGAAAACAATCTTGCTGAGATCGAACGGAACGCCCAGGTAATTGTCCCGGAATGAATTGTTCTGGGCAGGGTCGAGCACTTCCAGCAAGGCCGACGCCGGGTCGCCATGCGCACTCGCCCCCAGCTTGTCCATCTCGTCCAGCATCAGCACGCAGTCGCGCGAACCGGTCCGCTGGAGCGTCTTGATGATATTGCCAGGCATCGCCCCGACATATGTCATTCGGTGCCCGCGGATTTCCGCCTCGTCATGGACGCCGCCAAGGCTCAGCCGGGCAAAATCCCGTCCCATCGCCCGCGCAATGCTTTGCCCGAGGGATGTCTTGCCGACGCCAGGCGGACCGACAAAACAGAGGATAGGGCTGTTGCCTTCGGGATTAAGTTTATGAACCGCCAGGAACTCCAGTATCCGCTGTTTGATCTTTTCCAGTCCGAAATGATCCTCATCGAGAATCTCGCGGGCCTTCCCGATATCGATGTCCCGGGCGTCCGGCACCCTCCAGGGCAATTGGGCCAGCGTTTCGAGATTTGTGCGCACCATCCCGTATTCCATTGAGGCTTCCGGAATGCGCTCTAGTCGCGCGAGATCCTTCAGGGCATGTATCCGCGCCTCATCCGGCATCCCTGCTGCCTCGATTTCGGCCCCAAGCTCAGCGAGTTCGGCACCGGAGCCGTCTACTTCGCCGAGCTCCCGGCGAATTTCCTGCAATTGCTGGCGAAGGATATGCTCGCGCTGTTGCGCCGAGAGCTTCTCCTGCGTTTGCCGTCCGATATCCTGAGAGAGTTTCAGCACTTCTATCCGGTATCCCAGGATATCGATCATCCGGTCCAGGCGGGTCTTCAGGTCAGCCGTTTCCAGGATCTCCTGCTTCTCCTGCGATTCCAGGTCCATGTGCTGCGCGACAAGGTCGGCCAGCGCAGACGGCTGGTCGATCGCGGCGATCGTGTTGATAAAATCCTGCGGTATGCCTTCAAGCAGGCCGAGCGCTTCGAGGGCCCGCTCCTTGAGCTGCAGAAAACGGGCATCAATCTCGGCGCTGCGTTCATCCGATGTCTTGATTTCAGTATAGCTCGCCACCAGGAACGGGACGTCCGGTCGAAATTCCTTTAGGCGGATCCGTTGCAATCCCTCGCATATCAGATGGTGTGCTCCATTGCCTGTTGGCATGTGGCGTATGATCTTCGCCAGCGTGCCAACCTCGAAGAGGTCCTCCGGCTGCGGGTCTGCGATCTCGGCTTCCCGTTGCATCACGACCCCGATGGGCCTGCCCGCCTGAATAGCAAGCTTTACAGCCGCGATGGATTTAGGGCGACCAATGGCAATCGGCACAGTTGCACCCGGAAACAAAACCATGCGTCTGACAGGGAGAATGATCAGGGCATCATCCTGCAACTGTACAACCGGCTGAAATTCCTCAGCAGGTTTTTCTTGCCCGGCGGGCGGCGATGGCTTTGGCTTGTTTTTTGCGAACGTATCCATGAAGGCTCCTGCAACCTGTCAGTCAGGCGATGACAGCGACACGATAGTGTCCGGCAATTGATCGCTATTGACGAATATCAAGGAGTGCGCAGAGCCCGGCCGTCACGAACTGCGGCTTTGCATTTCCTCGCCGGGTGTTACTTCCGCAAGACCGATTTCCAGAATACGATCAAATTCGTCGGCATAGTCATGCACTGCACTGCGCGCAGCATTGTACCATACTTCGGAGAAATCCTGAGGCGTTTTGCAAGAGGAGAGCGCACTCATCACGGACAGGTCCTTTTTCACTCGCGTTGAATAGAAACGCGCCAGTTCCTGACTGCTGGCAACCCATTGGTGCATGGCACGTGCGCTTCCTCCGAAAAGTTTGTTCATGCCAACAGTCTGCATGAACATGTTCGATGGCTCGCCATTCGATTGGGCCGCGCCGTTGCGATCCGGCCCTTTCGTCGTATTCTTCGCTTCGGATTGAACCTGAGATGTCGTCATGGGGCACTCCATTGTTAGCGCAGATTGTACGAATATTTATTTTGTCTCATGCCCCGGGCCAGATAGAATTGAGGCAAATCAACCTGTTCTTGGCGCTCCCCACCCATCGAACCGAACAACACATCTTCTTCTAGGTAGAATCCCGCAATTCAATTTTCGCGTGATGCGCACATCTTGTTTTGAACAGGAAGGACAGGTGTCCCGCCGCAGACGACAGGAGGTAGACAATGAACGCTCAAACAATTCTTCGACTCCCGACTGACCCCCACATTTCGAGAGCACGCACAACACATACGCACAGGGATGGGCATGGTGTGCCGCGAAACAGGCTCCGATTTGCGCCGCATGAGCATCTGTTCTTCCAGGGAGATCCGCCGACCGGTGTCTTTCAAGTTGTTTCGGGCACAGTGATCCTGTACAAACTGATGGCTGACGGTCGACGCCAGATTCAGGACTTCTCCAGCGTCGGCGATTTTCTGGCGCTGACATTCGCGGACGTTCACAACTTCAGCGCGGAGGCCCTGACAGATGTCGAGGTCGACTTCATCGTTCAGGCCAGTTTTGATCGCGCGTTGCAGGAAAACGCAGCATTTCGCCAGGGCATCTTCACGCTGATGGGCGACATGCTGAATGCCTCACGTGAGCAAGCCCTCCTGCTCGGACGCAAATGCGCGATGGAACGGACGGCGACATTTCTTCTCTTCCTCGACAGCCGTTTCGTCGACCCCGTGACAGGTTTTGTGGATATCCGCATGAGCCGCTGCGACATGGCCGACTATGTCGGACTGACACTGGAAACGGTCAGCCGCATGATGAACCAGCTCAAGCGACAGGGCATTATTGAACTGCCACAGTCGAACCGAATCCGGATATCTGACCGAAAGCGCCTCATTGCCGCTGCCGGCGAGCCTGACGAAGCTGAATATGCATCGGTGGTCGGTTACTGATACGGTCGGCCAAAGAAGGCCAAACACGACGGGGCACATTTCGGATGGCACAAAACAGCGCGGAGCAAGGCGACCCGCTCGACGCCTTTGCCTCAATCGTTTCACGCGCAAGCGGCACCCCCATGGCGACAGCGGTCGTTCATCCCGTCAACCAGAACGCGCTTGAGGCCGCTCTGGACGCACAGACGTCCGGGTTGATCAAGGCGGTACTGATCGGTCCAGAGCAGCGCATTCGCACGGTCGCAGATGAGTTCAGCCTCGATCTGGTCGGTACCGAGATCATCGACACACCGCACAGCCACGCCGCCGCCCAGACGGGCGTCGATCTCGCCCGGGCCGGCAAAGTGCAGGCGCTGATGAAAGGCGCCCTGCACACGAACGAACTGATGGCGGCCATTGTCGCCCGCAGTACCGGCCTGCGCACAGACCGCCGGATGAGCCATGTTTTCGTGATGCAGACGCCTGCCTATCCGAAATACCTTCTCATCAGTGACGGTGCCCTGAATATCGCGCCGGATCTGCACACCAAGAGATGGATCGTCCAGAACGCCATCGACGTTGCCAATGCCATCGGAATCGACTCCCCGAAGACAGCAATCCTGGCCGCCACCGAGGAGGTCGACCCTCACATGCCGTCGACCGTCGATGCGGCCGCGCTCTGCAAGATGGCCGAAAGGGGACAAATCATCGGCGGTGTGCTTGATGGCCCGCTC
Organism: Alphaproteobacteria bacterium; assembly: GCA_018830285.1. GTDB lineage: Bacteria > Pseudomonadota > Alphaproteobacteria > Caulobacterales > Hyphomonadaceae > Hyphomonas. The sequence goes on along the minus strand of JAHJSB010000025.1, from coordinate 9,790 downwards.
GCCTTCGATCTCGCTGTTTCGAAGCAGGCCGTTAAGATCAAGGGCCTTGCCTCCGATGTCGCTGGCGACGCTGATATTCTCATCGTGCCGAATATCGAGGCAGGCAACATGCTCGCCAAACAGCTCGACTACCTGGCCGGCGCTGCCGCGGCAGGCCTGGTTGTCGGCGCCCGGGTTCCGATCATCCTGACCAGCCGGTCGGACAGCGTGACCGAGCGGCTCGCCTCCTGCGCGCTGGCCAAGTGCTACCTCGTCTGGAAAGACGGCACGTCATGAGCGTGCCGGCTATCGCAACTTTCAATACCGGTTCATCCAGCCTGAAATTTTCCCTCTACCGGGCCGGAGACGACGGATTGGCGGAGCGCTTGCTGGGGGGCACGCTGACAGGTCTCGGCAAGACATTGAAAGTCGTCACGGAGCCGCACGATCAAACCCTTCAGCGCCAGTTGTCTGCCGCCCTGTCACAGGTTGATCCGGTGCCGGAATGCCTCATCCCGGAGCTGGCGCGCTGCCTGAGCGCCGCAGTTGAAGGCGCTGAACTCGTCGCGGCGGGGCACCGCATCGTGCATGGCGGACAGACCTGCGACGGGCCCCGGCTCGCAACGCCGCAATTGCTCGATACGCTGGACGACCTGTCGATCTTTGCGCTCGATCACCAGCCCTACAATCTGGCCGGCGTGCGCAGCATGGCGAAACAATTCCCGGGCCTGCCCCAATCCCTGTCCTTCGACACCGCCTTCCATCGCACTCAACCTCGAGAAGCCCGCCTGTATGCACTGCCACGTGCACTGACCGCGTCCGGCCTCCAGCGATATGGATTTCACGGGCTCTCCTACGCCTATATCTCGGATAACCTGGTAGAGACATTCTCCGATCTGCCCCATCGCAAGACGATCGTTGCCCACCTTGGCAACGGGGCAAGCCTCTGCGCCATGCAGGACGGCACCAGCATCGCCACCTCGATGGGGCTGACCGCGCTGTCGGGTGTCCCCATGGCTACCCGGTGCGGCGACCTTGATCCGGGCGCAGTCCTGTACCTGATTGGCAGCCAAAAGATGACGCCGGGCGAGGTCTCGGACATGCTTCATCACCAATCCGGTCTGCTCGGTGTCTCTGGAATCAGCAGCGATATCCGTGACCTGCTCGCCAGCCCCGCGCCGGAAGCGGAAGAAGCCCTTGATGTGTACACATACAGGATTGCGCGGGAAATCGGCTCTTTGACGGCCGCGCTCCATGGCCTTGATGCCATTGTTTTCACCGGTGGTGTCGGCGAGAATTCGCAGGAGATCAGACGGCGCATCTGCGCCCGCCTGTCCTGGATGGGGACCGATCTTGACGTGACGCTGAACGAGTCAGGGCCAGGCATTATTTCTGCACAGCACTCAAAGATAGCGGTTGCCGTAGTCCCGACGAACGAGGAAGAAGTGATTGCGCGCGAAGCGTTCTCCCTCGTCCGGGATGCCGCATAATGCCCCCGCCCATTGTTGAATGGAAGGTCTTGGATATTTCCCGATGATGCCTGACACGCCTCTCACCGGCCTGCTAACAGCGCTCGGCATCGGCTTGCTGATCGGACTGGAACGCGGCTGGAAGGATCGGGCAGATCCCGACGGTTCGAGAGTTGCCGGGTTCCGGACGATCGGACTGATCGGATTTCTGGGTGGCTTGTTCGCCTTCATCGACACGGGAAGTGGCCTTGTTATCGCGGCCGGCTTTGTCGGGCTCGCGCTGCTCTTGCGGGAAGGTTTCGAAGCCCAGATCGATGTCACCCGCACCGTAAGCGTCACAACGATGGTGGCCGCGCTCAGCGCTTATGCGCTCGGCGCCCTGGCGGTGCTTGGCCATTCCCAGGCCGCTGCAGCAGGCGCGGTGATCGTGGCATTCGTACTCTGGCTAAGAACGCCTCTTCACGCCCTGCTGCACCGGATCGAGGAAAAGGAACTCAGCGCTTTCCTCCGCTTGTTGCTGATCTCGGTCGTCGTCCTGCCCGTATTGCCCGACCAGTCCTATGGACCCTATGAAGCGTTCAATCCGCGTTCGATCTGGTGGATGGTCGTCCTGATCAGTGGCTTGGGATTTGCCGGCTATCTCGGCGTAAAATGGCTGGGGAGCCGTCGCGGCGTCGGACTGCTGGCGATTGCCGGCAGTTTTGCCTCATCCACCGCCGTGACCCTGTCCTTCGCCCGCTTCAGCCGGCACGACGCGGGCGATGCGCGCGCCCTTGTCGGCGGCACGACCCTGGCCTGGGCAGGCATGATCGTCCGGACCGCTTTAATTCTCGGCGCATTCGCGCCATCACTCATCGCGCCACTCGCCTTGCCATTCGGATTCATGCTGGTCGTCGCCTTGGGCACATCGGGATTTTTCCTCTTGCGCCGGGAGACACAGGCCGCGCCTGACCTGGTCCTGTCCAACCCGCTCGACCTGCGATCGGCATTAATCTTCGCTGCCCTTCTGGCGACGGCACTCTTTCTGTCGAGGGCAGCCGCCGACATGCTGGGCCCGACAGGGATTTACGGCATCGCCCTTGTGGCGGGCGCCGTGGACGTAGATACGGTCAGCCTCTCGATGGTGCGGATGAGCGCGACAGGACTCGACACCGAAACCGCAGCCATCGCCGTCGCCCTGGCCGCGATCGCCAATACGCTCCTGAAAGGCATGATCGCCATCGTCGCTGGCGAAGGCGCCTACAGGCGGCGATGCATGGCTGTCGCGATGATCATGGCGCTGGCGGGCGCAGCGGGCCTGGGCGTGGCAGGGTCCATGGGACTGATCTGAGACCGGGCAGCTGGTTACTGTGCCACGAAGCCTCCATCCACCGGGATGTTCGTACCGGTGACGAAAGACGCACGCGGCGAGCACAGCCAGACGATCAGTTCGGCCACTTCCGCCGGCATGCCGATATGCCCGATCGGATGCATCGGATCGAGCATTTCGTGGGAGGTCATCTTTCCATCGCTCGATTGCTCTGCGAGCGAGTCCAGCATCCGCGTATCGATCCCGCCGGGGCAGACCGAATTCACGCGGATGCCCGCCTTGCCATACTCAAGCGCGGCATTCTTCGTCAGGCCGTTCACGCCATGCTTTGACGCCACATAAGGGCTGAGGCCCGCAAACCCGACAAGTCCGGCAACCGAGGCGAGATTGACGATGGCCCCGCCACCGGATTTGGCCATCTGCTGTATCTCTGCCCGCAGGCACAGGAAGACGCCCTTCAGGTTGACCGAAATGATCCGGTCGAAATTCTCTTCCGTCTGCTCTGCAAACGGCGCAATCACGCCTTCGATCCCGGCATTGTTGCAGGCACAGTCAATGCTGCCGAACGCCTTGACCGTCTGCTTGATCAGCGCGTCGACATCCTTGGCCTGCGACACGTCGGCCCGCATGAAGAAGGCCTCCCCGCCTGCGGACGCGATCAGGCGAACCGTTTCCTCGCCGCCTGCAACATTCACATCCGACACGGCGACACGAGCGCCCTCAGTAGCGAACTTGAGAGCCGTTTCGCGCCCGATCCCTGCTCCAGCACCCGTTACCAGGGCGCTTTTTCCGTCGACCATGCCCATGACGTTTCTCCTTGCTCCGATTTCAGAACGCTTCGTAGTCATCGACGGCATAGCCCATTTGGCTCAGCCCCTCGATGAGATACGTGCTAGCGAGCGGTGTCTCTGAAAGATATTTGGCCAGATTCATATCGGCAACATCGGCGGCCTGATGGCGCGCTGCCGACCAGTCTTCAGGCCTGTAATCACCCCGCCCGACCCACATCAGGGCAAGCAGGTCACGCTGCGCATCGACATTCAGGATATTAACGGCAGAGCTAAGCTCCTCAAGGAAGGGGTCTGCCTGATCCTGTTTTTCCGTCTCGAGAAGATCCTCCTCGTCTGCGAAAGCCTCATCGCCTGAATACTCTTCGCCTGTCGGATCAATGTCCTCTGTGTCGAATTCACGCACAAGCATGGCTATCTGCATCGCAGTCGCCGGGTCCAGAATAAGATCGAAATTTCGCACAAACATGGGTCGCTCCTTTTTCCGCTCAATCGCCGCGCAGGTGGACAGCGACTGCCTGCGGGCCCTTGTTGCCCGGCTCTATCCTGAACGTGACGTCATCGCCGACCTTCAGGTCCTTGAAGCGGGCGTCGGTCACGGAACGGGCCTGAAAGTAGCATTCCTGCCCATCTTCGGCGACAATGAAACCTGCATCCTCCTCGGCCAGGAATCGCGCGATCTTGCCAGCGATCCTGGTCATATCCGTGGTTCGGTCGACCCTGTCGTCATGCTTGAGCTTCTTGATCTGCCGCTGAGCGGCCTTGAATGCATCCCGGACGCTGACCAGGGCATCCTCATGCGCATGATTGTCGTCAGCCACGTGCGTGACGGCGATATCTTTCCGACCCGGCGCAGTGAGGTGGATCCGGACCGACGCTAGGCCGCCCGTTTGCTTGTGCCCGCTTGGCCCGTCGATCAGGACCGTGCAGCTGGTCAGGTCCGGGTAGATGTTTTCAAGCTGGCGGATTTCCTTATCGACCCGGTCCCGCAAATGCTGGGACGGCTCGATATTTCGATATGATATCTCTGGTTCTATTTTCATATCTGCACGAAAGCATGGCTTGCCGGGGAACAATTTGATCCTTGTCATTCGCGCAAAATTTTCCAAGAGAAATGGCCAAGACGTTTCAGAGCTACACGCGCTCCACCTCTTGTCGCTTTGATTGAACTCAGCAAAGCATTTCCCATTTCTCAACGAGGGGTCCATCTTCGCCTGGACCCGCGTCCCTATGACCGGCATGCTTGTCTAACTGGATGTCGGTTGGATGAGGTGGGGGAGAGGCAGGCGACGTACGGGGGGTTACGTATCGGCAAACCAGCCATCGATAGCGACACTTCTGCGAAACCCGGCAAGAATGCCAAAGCAACTGGCCCGAGTTCGCTGAATGCTAAATGGAGCATGACATGACCCAACAAAGCCTTCCGCTGGTACGAGAAGCCGTGGGTGTTTTCCAGACCGAAGATGCGCTTCAGGCCGCGATTGACGACTTGCTGTCGCACGGATTTGACCGGGCAGAGATCAGCCTGCTTGCCCGCTCTGACAGTGTGGAAGAGAAACTGGGCCATGCCTACCGGAAAGTCGCCGAAGTGGAGGACGATGCCGCAGCGCCCCGGATCGCTTATGTCGCCGAGGAAGATGTCGGCAACGCCGAGGGCGCCGTGATCGGCACGCTCATGTATGTCGGTGCGCTGGCGGGCCTGATCCCGGTGGTTGCATCCGGTGGCGCCCTGGCGGCCGGATTGGTTGCCCTCTTTGTTGGCGGCGGCGCCGGCGCCGCGCTCGGGACCGCCCTGGCCCGTATAATTGGCGCCGAGCACGCCGAATACATCGCCGACCAGGTCGAGCATGGCGGTCTCGCATTGTGGGTCCGCACCTGGAATGAAGGGGACGAGGCCCGCGCGACCAAGATCCTGAAGGCCCATTCCGGAGCAGACGTCCACCTTCACGGCCTGCCGGACCTGCATCGTGAACTGGAGGAACGCTATCTCGGCGCAGTATCCGAGGCTGAGGCGGAAGCCTACCGGAACACCGGCTTCGTCCACTCAGGCGACGATGAATATTATGTCCGTGGCAAGGTTTTCTCAAGCGCCGAGGATGCAAGATCCTATGTCGACCGGCTCGACTACCTCGAACGCCTCTATGCATCGGCCCGGAGCGAAAACATCGATCTGAACGCGGCCCTGATTGATCCTGCGACCACATTTCATTCAATCGAAGAGCTCCTGGCGACCCCTCTGTCTCGTGCGCTCAAACTGGAGCTGCTCAAACGCTGGGCGTATGATGCAAAGCTGCTCGAAGTGGCAGAAGGCGAAGGTATGATCGCGCCTTCCAATGGGGACTTGCTCCAGGATATCGCATTGGCAATCGCTGACCTGGAAACAGCAACCTGACACCCGACGCTTCGCCCAGACACCCCAATCTTTCCGCCTGACTGATTTACAGTCCCCAACCTGCGACTTTGCCAGAAAGAGCTTGGTACAGACAATATTAGCGCACAACAAAGAACAAAGCGAAGCGGAATTGCGTACATCGACTCCTCGCGCTTGGAGGAGGGCCGCATGATGATGGTCACCGGCAGCGGTTTCTCCATCCTCGACAAGGCGACGCTCGACCTGCTCGACCGCGCCTCCCCGGTCCCGGCACCGCCGCAAACACGGCAGGCTACCGACCTGACCTTCACGGAGGCGATCGCCTATTCGCTGAACCAGGCCTTGGCGATGCGCATCGCCGCACTGGTCGCGCTCGTCGCCGGATGCCAAACTGCATTCATGACGCATGAAACAAAGACCAGCTGCCCGCGAAACCTTGAATTCCCCGCCGGTCGCAGGACCTCGGCTGTACTGTCCACATGGCTCACCGCCAGTTTGCTGCTATGGGTGACAGGCTGCGTTCATACTGATCGCCCGCAGCGACCTGAGGGCACGTTCACGCAAGTTGCCGAACAGGTTAAACCTGACGAACCGACACCGCCCGACATTTCATCCCCGGAAGTGGCCGAACCGCAGCGCGATGCCCTCGTCGACGCCATAGTCCGCCTGTCCGAGCATGGCCTTGATCCCGAGGACTATGGCCTGTCGCAAATTTTGGACCTCTCGGATGATCCCAACGCGCAGGCGAAAGCGTCCCGCGATGCCTGGCGCCTGGCAGCCACGCATCTCGCGTATGGTGTGCTGGACCCCAAAACGCTACAGCGACGCCGCGTCGCCGAGATTGCTGAAAACGCGATGCTCATGCAAATCGATGCGCAAGGCGGCCCAGGCGCGCTCGCTTCTGCGCTCGACCGCCTCGCTCCGCAGCATCCGGAATACCTCGCCCTAAGGGCGGAACTGGCCCGCCAGCAAGCCGCAATGGCACTGGAAGCCGACCCCACCGCCCGGGCCTCTCACGCCGCGCTGATCGACCAGCTGCGCGTCAACCTGGAGCGATGGCGCTGGCTGCCGCATACGCTTGGACCACGCTACGTCATCGCCAATATCCCTGGGTTCGATGTGAACGCCATGGCACTCGATGCTGTCCAAGCCCGGCACGCAGCCATCTTCGGCACGATGAACCGGGAGACGCCGGCTTTTTCTGACAGCATCGAATATATCATCTTCAATCCCTGGTGGGATGTGCCCGACAGTATCGCCCGGGCAGACAAGCTGCCGCAGTTCCGGCGCGATCCCGGAATCATCGGTCGGCTCGGATACAAGATATTCGACAGGCAGGGGCAGGTTGTCGATCCGTCAGGCATCAACTGGGCTGATGTTAAGGCGTCATCCTTCCCCTACCGGATCCGTCAGGCGCCCGGACCAGCCAATGCGCTCGGACAGGTCAAGATAATGTTTCCGAATTCGTACAATGTATATATCCACGATACGTCCGATCGGGGCCTGTTCGACGCGGACCAGCGAACATTTTCATCCGGCTGTGTCCGAGTGAAGGAACCACTCGATCTTGCGGCATGGTTGCTCGAAGATACGGCTGGCTGGGATCGAGCGCACATCGATGCAGCGGTCGCTTCGCGAAAAGAAACGCGCGTCGACCTTCTGGCACCGGTGCCTGTCTATATCGTCTACTTCACGGCCGTTGACGATTCTTGCGGCGGTGTGCGGTATCTCACCGATATTTATGGGCGTGACGTCACCATCCTTGCGGCCCTGAAAGAACCCGTCCTGCGCTAACGCAGACCTGGTACCAGCAAGCGCCTGATCCAAGCAGGTTTCAGACTTCCAACCCCGTCCACTCATCCAGCCCCAGCGCGATGTTGAGGTTCTGCACGGCTGCGCCGGACGCGCCTTTGCCGAGATTGTCGAGGCGGGCAACGAGGCGGGCCTGGTCATCGGAACCGAATACATAGAGTTCAAGCCGGTTCGTGCCGTTGCAGGCTTCCGGTTCCAGCCCGGTGAGCGTGTCGCTCTCGGACAATGGCACGACCCGCACGAAGCGCTCGCCCTCATAGGCATGAGTAAGGGCTTGATGCAGGGCAGCCCGCTTGGGCTTGCCCGGCAGCGCCCAAAGCGCCAGCGGTACCTCAACGATCATGCCCTGTGCGAACCTGCCGACGGCCGGCGCGAACACGGGCAGGTTGGCGAGCCGACTATACCGCATCATTTCCGGCGGATGCTTGTGCTTCTGCGAGAGGCCATAGATTCGGTAGTTGTCGCGCGTGGGGTTCGGCGCATCGGCGTTCTCGAATTCCGCGATCATCGCATTGCCGCCGCCCGTATAACCAGACACGGCATTGACGGTCAGCGGATGCGATACGGGCAGCAGGCCGCGCGTCACGAGTGGGCGTACCAGCGCGATGACTCCAGTGGGATAGCAGCCTGGATTGGAGATGCGCGTCGATGCCCGGATCGCCGCGCGCTGGCCCTTGTCCATCTCGGGGAAGCCATAGGTCCAGCCGCCAGCCGTACGGTGGGCTGTGGACGCGTCGATGATGATCGTATTCTTGTTGGTGACAAGCGACACACCGAGGCGGGCAGCGTCATCCGGCAGGCAGAGGATCACGGCGTCAGCCATGTTCATGAGACGGGCGCGCTCTTTGACGTCCTTGCGCTTGGGCGGATCAATCGAGATCACGTCAAGATCGCTACGCTGGCGCAGCCGGTCGGCAATCTGCAGGCCGGTCGTGCCGGCTTCGCCGTCTATGAAAACCTTTGGCAACATGGTCGCTTCCCGTCACAGGACAATAAAAAGCGGGCGCCTCGTCTCCGAAGCGCCCGCCGGGTATCTGAAAACCGGAATGCGGTTTTAGCGCTTGGAGAACTGGAAGCTACGACGGGCCTTGGCCTTGCCGTACTTCTTGCGTTCGACAACGCGCGGGTCGCGGGTCATGAAGCCGAATGGCTTCAGCACGGCGCGAAGGCTTGGCTCGTAATTGACGAGTGCGCGCGAAATACCGTGACGCACAGCACCGGCCTGGCCCATCAGGCCGGAGCCCTTGACGGTGGCGATGACGTCGAACTCGGAGTCACGACCGGTCTCGATCAGCGGCTGGGCGATAACCATGCGCAGGACCGGGCGCGCGAAATACGTTTCCTGGTCGCGTCCGTTGATTGTGATCTTGCCGGTACCAGGCTTGATCCAGACGCGCGCAGTGGCTTCCTTGCGGCGACCGGTGCCATAGGCGCGGCCCTGGGCGTCGATTTTTGGCTCGATCTTGATCGCTGGCGCTTCCGCAGCCGGCGCGCCGGACATGGCACCAAGTTCCTCGAGGGAGTTTGCTGTATCGGTCATATGTATCAGGCCGCCTTGATATTCTTGCGATTCATCGATGCGAAATCGACGGTTTCAGGCTGTTGAGCCGTGTGGGGATGCTCGGAACCGGCATAGACGCGCAGCTTGCCGAACTGGGTGCGGGCGAGCGTGCTTTCTTTCGGCATCATGCGCTTCACGGCCATCTGGATGGCACGCTCAGGATACTTGCCGTTCAGGATTTTCTCAGGTGTCGTCGACTTGATGCCGCCCGGGTAACCGGTGTGACGGTAGTAGATCTTGTCCGTCAGCTTCTTGCCTGTAAATTTGGCTTTATCCGCGTTGATAATGACGACATGATCGCCCGTATCGATGTGCGGCGTGAAGTCGACGCGGTGCTTGCCGCGAAGGCGTTTTGCGACATAAGAAGCAAGGCGTCCGATGACGACGTCAGTCGCGTCAATCACGACCCACTTGTGCTCCACATCTGCTGGTGCGTTATAGGTTTTCATCGCTCTAATCAGAGCCTCTCGCTTTCGGAGTTCATGGAATGCAATTCAAGCG
>JAHJSB010000024.1 GCA_018830285.1 Alphaproteobacteria bacterium | reverse complement strand
CTAGAGTATCCGTCTTGGTCAAGCCACTCTTGGTTCCCATTTCCGGTCAGCTTTTATGAGGGCATTCGCGAGGATGATAAGTTTTCGCATGATGGCGGTGAGGGCGACTTTGGGCGGTTTACCGCGTGCCGTCATGGCCTGGTACATGGCAGCGAAGTCCGGATTGAACCGGGCAGCGACCAGAGCTGGCATGTACAGGGCCTGACGGACATTCACCCTGCCTCCGGTGACGAAGGCCTTGCCCGTCCGCTTGCCGGACTGGCGGGTCATGGGTGCAGCTCCTGAGAGGGCGGCCGTGGCCTGACTGTCGAGAGTTCCGAGCTCTGGCATGTCGGCGATCAGGGTAAAGGCTGAACGTGTGGCGACGCCGGGGATAGACGCCAGGATGGCAAGCCTTCTGGCAAGGTCCTGGTCGCTTTCAATAATGGTCAGCATCCTGTCTTCGATGGCCTCCAGATGACGCGCGATCTGGGCGAGGCGTTCGCGTGACTGGCGTTTCAGCAACAGGCTTTGCAGCGATTTTTCCCGGTTCTTGGCTGCGGTGCGGTCCTTGATGAGGGCCGTGCGGGCCACATGCAGGTCCTTGAGATCACTGATGATCTTCGAGGGCGCCGGGCGCACGTCCGGTTCGAGCAAGGCCCCGAAGCGGGCGAGCATCCCTGCGTCCATGCGGTCAGTCTTCGCCAGTTGGCCAAGTGCCTCGCCGAAGCGCTTGGCCTGGCGCGGATTGACCTTGCACAGTGGTAGGCCTGCCTCGCCCATCGCGCGTTCGAAGGCGCGGTGATAAGGGCCCGTCGCCTCGAAGACGAGGCGGGCGACGGGCCGGTCCGCGATCCATCTCACGATGGTCCTGAAGCCTGTTGGTGTATTGGGGAACTGGCGGTGCTCACCCGCTGGATGAATATGAACGTCGAGCGTGTCTTTCGAAACGTCAATGCCGATGGTAAGGTCTGTCATCTTTCCTGCCTCTGCTTGTCATGCGGGCCTCAAAGCCCCTGTATCCGTTCAGGCCGATGTGAAAGACGAGGGCGATCAAACTCTAGTTCGGAGCGTAGAACCTCCTGCGTCGTGACGATCCGTCCCTCGCCGCCGTCCGGGAGCGGTTACTCCCGGCGGCGGTGCCAATATCTCCCAATCGGCACGAAAAGTCATAAGACAAGCGCCTTGCGCATGTGGATCACGGTCTTCACCTGCCCGTTCGCCGCCACCTGTTCGTCGCGATGGAACGGCGCATAGCCGCGCGCCAGGTACAGCGCCTCGCCCGCAATCGTCGAGCCCAGTTCGATCGTGCGAAAGCCCGCGTCCCGCGCCGCCGCCTCTCCCAGGTCCAGCAGCAATGAGCCAATGCCCCGGCGCGTCCAGTCCGGATGCGTGTACATCGCCCTGATGCGGGCGGCATGGACGGTCGGATCGGCCAGCGAGTCATCACGCCCCGCCGTCTGGTCACCGCCATACAGCGTCCGCCGCTTGCCCCAGCCGCCGCACGCCACCATTACGGTCTCGCCGACCGGTAAGGTCTCGATCACGAAATAGGTGCCGTCACGGATCAACGACTGGTCGAGCCCCATCGTCTCTTGCGCCGCGACAATCTCGTCGGCTGACAGGAAGGCCTTCATGTTCTCGGCAATCGACGCCCGCATCAGCACGACAATTGCCGGGATGTCCGCCGCCGTGGCCAGGCGGTGCGTGAATGTCGCGACCGCCTCAGGCATCCCATGTCTCGTAATTCGCGCGCATGTAGGCCACGCCGTCCGTCACGATCTCCGCCAGCACGTCCATGTCCACGGACTCCAGGCGGTTGATGTAGAGACAGCTCTTGCCGGTCCTGTGCGGACCGAGCCGGGCGAGCGTCTCGCTCATGTCGCGGTAGCCCGGCATGATGTAGAGCGTCATCGCCGCCTTGCGCGGGGCAAAGCCGGTCATCATGAAGTCGCCCTCACGCCCGCTATCGTATTTGTAGTGATACCGGCCAAAACCGATCATGGACGGCCCCCACATACGCCCCTTCAGGCCGGTGACGGTCTCGAACCAGGGCAGCAGGCGTTCGGCCTCCCGCTTGCGGCGACCGTCATGCAGTGCGGAGATAAAGGCATGCGGCGAAACAATCGCGGGTTTTGTCTTATTGTCCGCCGCAGCCATGAATCGTCCGTCGCGTCAGCTTTCGCTTGTCTTGAAATTCTTCTCGGTCGAGGCCATCCCGAGGCGGACCAGCTCTTCCAGCGACTCGAGGTTAACGTCTTTCAGCGCCTTGATGAAGATGCACGACTTGCCCTTGTCGTGCTTGCCAAGGGTTTCCAGTGGCGCGGTGAAATCCTCGAAATCCGGCGACAGGTAGACGATGATATGCTTCTTCGCGGGCTCGAAGCCGGCGATCATGAACTCGCTGCTGCGTCCGCTATCCATCGTGTAGGCATAGCGGCCATAGCCGACCTTGTGGGTTCCCCATATCGCAGCCGGCAAGTCCGTCACGCGGGCGAACAGGGCCAGCAACGTTTCAGATTCTGCCTTGCGCTGCTTGTCATCCAGAGTGGAGATATAGCGTTCGACACGGGTTTTCGGGGCAGCAGAAATTGGTAAAACAACATTCATGGGCGTTGAAACGGTCCTTATAGGTGGAAGTTGGTGTCACCTTATCGCTACAGGCCCAAAAAGTCCAAAATATCCTGCACTTAGCCAATCTGGACCTTTGCGCCGAGATCCAGCAGCAGGATCAGCATCACCGCCAAGACCAGAAAAAACGCCGAAAGTCCCGCATTCAGCCAAACTGCCCGCGTCGCATTCTTCTGCTCGATCCACTTGCGCGGCCGGATTTTGCACAGCCGGAACACGATCAGCGCCGACAGGATCAGACTCGCCACGTTCAGCGCGAGCAGCAGGGCCGACCGCATCGCGAGTGCGAATTCCCCGCCGCCCGCGAACAGGCCGAGCGCCGCCGCCGGCGGCAGCAGCGCCGCCGCCACCATCACGCCGACCAGCGCTTCGCCCTTGCCGCGCGTCAGCGACAGCGCCGCCGCGCCGCCCGCCGCCATGGCGAGGGCGAGGCTGTCGAGGCGCACCTCGGCCCGCGACATCAGCTCATGGCTTTCCAGGTTGAGTGGGAGGAAGAAGGAAATCAGGAACGCCGAAGCCAGCGCCGTCCCGACGCCCACGCCCAGCGAGATCCCGCCCCGTTTCAGCAGGTCGAAATCGCCCAATGCGGCGCCCATCGAAAAACCGAGAATCGGCCCCAGCAGCGGCGCGATCACCATCGCGCCAATAACTGCCGCGATCCCATCCGAGTTCAGGCCGATAGCCGCCACGATCGTCGACAGCACGACCATGATGAGGAAATCCCGATCCAGCCGCGCGCCTGCGGTAATATCCGAGAAGATTTCTTCCCGCGTCGCCTGCTCGGCCTTTGCGGCCTTGTCGCCCTCCGGCTCCTCCAATTTCGGCGCTGTCGCCTCGATTGGCAGTACCGTGATGCGCCAGTCCGCCCGCCCTTCCAGTGCCGCCTGCAGGTTGTCCATCAGGGACTGGCCCGTGCCCTCGCGTATGAAGACCGAGATCAGGCAACGGTCCTGCTGTTCGGTTTCGATCACGACATAGTCGATCGGCTCTGCCGCCCTGATCGCCCGGATCACGGTCTCGCAGGCTTCGTCCTTGCTCAGGTGGATATCGAGGCGTCGCACGGCCTCAGGTGTCCCGCTTCAGGCGGGCGATCAGGCTGCTCGTATCCCAGCGCGCCCCGCCCATGGCCTGGACGTCGGCATAATACTGGTCGACCGTTGCCGTCATCGGCAGGCTCGCACCATTCTCGCGCGCGGCTTCCAGCGTGATTCGCAAATCCTTGCGCATCCAGTCGACGGCAAAGCCATACTCGAAATGTCCCGCGACCATCGTCTCCCAGCGGTTCTCCATCTGCCAGCTCTGCGCCGCGCCGCCGCTGATCGCCTCGATCACCTTGGCCGCATCGAGTCCCGCCTTCTCGGCAAAGTGCAGCCCTTCGGCGAGGCCCTGCACGATACCGGCAATGCATATCTGGTTGACCGATTTCGCCAGCTGGCCCGCGCCGCTCTCCCCGATCAGCGTCATCTTCTTGCCGAAGGCCGCCATCACCGGCTCGGCCGCATCGAACGCCGCTTGCTCGCCGCCGCACATGATCGTCAGCTTGCCATTCACCGCCCCGGCCTCGCCGCCCGAGATCGGCGCGTCGATGAAGTGTGCGCCCTTGGCCTTGCACCGCTCAAAAAGTTCCCGCGCCAGACCCGCAGACGCTGTCGTGTGATCGACCACGATCATGCCCGCGCCAAGGCTGGGTTCCAGCGCATCGAACACGATCCGCACGTCCGGGTCGTCGCCGAGGCAGAGGAAAACGAATTCCGCGCCAAAGGCCGCCGTCGCCGGGTCCTTGGCCACCTCGCCCTTGTGCTTCTTCTCCCAGGCCTTGGTCTTGGCCGCCGTCCGGTTCCACACGCTGACCTGGTGACCGGCCCGGGCCAGGTGCCCCGCCATGTGAAATCCCATCACGCCAAGTCCAAGGAATGCCGTCCGTGCCATCTGCGTTTCTCCTGCTATGCCTTCGCGAAGTAGATCAAATTTCATCGAAATCCTACCCTTCGCTTCGACGTGGCCTTCACCATAGCCTGCTATGACTGGCTCATCAGATCAGAAGGATCGGACTTCGAGCGCATGGCAACTGCCACTCACTCTCGGCGATATGCGGGCAGAATGCCCGCCGCGCCCGCCCGCAAAGCGGGCACCTGGAAGATGGCCTATGCCGACTTCCTCACCGCGCTCATGGCATTTTTCCTGTTGATGTGGATACTCAGCGGCATCTCTCCCGAGGGCCGCGACGAGATCGCCAGCTATTTCAACAGCAATGCCAGCCCCACCGCACAAGCCTCCGCCGTCCAGCCTGATTCGGCTGCCGGACGCCTGTTTACCGATCTCAGCCAGCAATCAGGCCTGATCGAGGCCGGCGACAGCGTCGTTCTCGCCCGGGAAGCCGATGGCGTGCGCATCGATCTTGTCGATTCGGCGCGCCACCCGCTGTTTGATTCGGGCAGCGGCGCCTTCACGGAAGAGGGTATCGCCCTCGCCGAAGCGGCTGGCCGCGTTCTGGCGCAGTTTTCCGAACCTGTTTCGATCGAAGGCCATACCGACGCCTTCAGTGCAACCGGCACCACCTATTCCAACTGGGAACTCTCGTCTGACCGGGCCAACGAGGCTCGCCGCGCCCTGATCGCGGCCGGTCTGGAGCCGGTTCGCATCCGCGCGGTCACCGGTCTGGCCGACACGCGCCCCCTCGATGCGGGCCAGCCGCACTTGTCAGCCAACCGGCGGGTCAGCATATTGGTTCACACACACGACTGATAACCTGTAGAGGGATCAGGACGCGCTGATGCACCGGAGCCTAGATGATCGCTGATTTCCTGGCCCACTGGCCCATGTGGGCAAGCCTCGCGGTTGTTCTTGCTGCAATTGGTTTCTACATGTCGGACCGCTGGCCGATGGAGCTTGTCTCTATCGGCGTCATTGCAGCCTTGCTCCTGCTGTTCACCATACCTGGTGCCTATGGCACCGACGGCACGCCGATCAGCGCAGCCGAACTCCTGTCCGGTTTCGGCAATCCGGCCCTGATCACAATCATGGCGCTGCTTGTCGTCGGACAGGGCCTGTTCCAGACCGGCGCCCTCGAAGGGCCAACCAAGGTACTCGTCGGCGGCTATGAGAAGCGCCCGGTCACAACGCTTGTGCTGGCCTTTTTCGCGGTCTTCGTCACCAGCGCCTTCGTCAACAATACGCCCATCGTCATCATGTTCCTGCCGGTCATGAGCGCCATCGCCAAACGCATGAATGCCTCGCAGTCCAAGCTGATGATGCCGCTCAGCTTCGCCTCCATCTTTGCCGGCATGACCACGCTGATCGGCACCTCGACCAACCTGCTTGCCGCCGAGGCGTTCGAGCGGATCGACGGCCGCACGCTTGGCTTCTTCGACCAGACTCCGATGGGGCTGATCCTTGCCGGAGCCGGCTTCGTCTACCTCGCGCTTTTCTCGAAATTCCTGCTGCCCAACCGCCGCGGCCTCAGCGATGAGCTGTCGCAACCCTCCGGCAAGCAGTTCGTCGCCCAGATAGAAGTCACGTTCGGCCACTTCCTGAAGGGCAAGAAGCCGGTCGCCGGCATGTTCGCCGACCTGCCCGACATGACCGTCCGCATGATCCAGCGCGGCGAACGCGCCTTCCTCCCACCCTATGAGGATATCACCCTCCAGCCCGGTGACCTCGTCATTGTTGCGGCGACACGCGCCGCCCTGCAGAACGTCCTCGCCCGCCAGCCGGATTTCCTCCAGCAAGTCTGGGAGTCCGCCGGCGGCGACCTTGAAGAAAACAGCCGTCCCGGCGCCCTCGCCCTCACCGAGGCGGTCATCGCGCCCGGCTCGCGCATGGTCGGCCGCACGGTCGAGATGCTCGGTTTTCGCCGGCTCACCCGCGCTGTCACCCTCGGCATCCAGCGCCGCAGCCGGATGATCCGCACCAAGCTTGGCGAGATCCGCCTTGAATCCGGCGACACGCTGCTCCTGTGCGGCCCGGTCGACGCCTTTGTCGACCTGCGCGCCAGCCGCGACATCATCCTGCTGGAATGGTCCCAGACCGAGATCCCGCTCACCACGCGGGCCGTCGCGTCGCGGGTGATTGCCCTCGCCATGGTCGGTCTCGCCGCCACCGGCGTCCTGTCCATCCTTCACGCCTCGGTCCTGGCCGCCGTATCCATGCTCGTGGTTGGCTGCGTCAACACCCGCCAGGCCAGCCGGTCGCTCGACCTGCGCATCTTTCTTGTCATCGGCGCGGCCCTGGCCATGGGCATGGCACTTGAAAAAACCGGGGCTGCAGCCGCAATTGCGCACACCGTCGTCAACTATGCCGCGCCCTACGGCACGCTGGCGGTCCTGTCTGCGATCTTCCTCTGCGTCGCCATCCTGACCAACCTGCTGACCAATGCCGCGACCGCTATCCTGTTCTCGCCCATCGCCCTGTCGGCGGCGGCCGAACTCGGCGTGCATGACCCGCTGCCCTTCCTCCTCGCAGTGATTTACGGCGCCAATTGTAGCTTCGCGACACCCTTCGCCTATCAGACCAACATGCTGGTGATGGGCCCCGGACACTATAAATTCGGCGATTTCATGAAATTTGGCGCGCCGCTCGTTTTAGTCCTTTGGTGTGTCTTTACCGTCTTCGCCTCTTGGCGGTTTGATCTGTAAGTGTATCCTCGCAAGTCATGAAGTTCACGGATGCCCAAAACCTGCCTGCAGGGCTCGAACGGTCGCTACGTTTCTACGTCACGAACCCCAGCCCCTGCCCGTACCTGCCGGGAATGCGCGAGCGTAAGGCGTTCACCAACCTGGCCGTCTCCGACGCCGACTCGATCCACAATTCGCTCAGCCAGGCCGGTTTCCGGCGCAGCCAGACCATCGCCTACCGGCCCGCCTGCCCGCGCTGCAATGCCTGTCGCAGCGTGCGCGTGCCGACGCGGGAGTTCGTCCAGTCGCGCAATGACCGCCGCACGCTGGCCCGCAATGCCACGCTGGTCCGCACCCCGGTCGAGGCGGCAGCGACGCGCGAACAGTTCCGCCTGCTCAAGACCTACGTCCAGACACGCCACGATAAGGGTGGCATGTCCGAGATGACTTATCGCGACTTTATGACGATGGTGGGCGACAGCCCGGTCCAGAGCCTGATCTTCGAATATCGCGACGGCGACTCAGAAGACTCGCCGCTACTGGCCGTGTCGATCACGGACATCCTGCGTGACGGCTTCTCGATGGTCTACACATTCTTCGACCCGGAACAGGAATCGCGCGGCCTCGGCCATTACATGATCCTCGACCATATTCGTCATGCCCAGGACATGGGCCTGCCGCACGTCTATCTCGGCTACTGGGTCAAGGGCAGCCCGAAGATGGACTATAAACGCCGCTATAAGCCTCTCGAAGTGCTGGACGGCGACCAGTGGCGGACGCTAAGAGACGACGAATAGACTCTGGCATCATTACAGGGCGAGTCGCTGGGGAGGTTTTGTCATGATCAACCGACGCAATATCGTCGGCGCGGGCCTTCTCGGTGTTGCCGGGGCCGCCGCCGCGTTCGCCAATCCGGAAGACGCAAAGATCCTCGCTCCGGCGAAGATCAATCGCAGCCGCCGCAAGTTCAACATGGTCACCACATGGCCGAAGGGCCTGCCGGGCCTGGGGCGCGCCGCCGAACGCGTGTCCGAACGCGTCTACGCCATGTCCGACGGGCTGATGGAGATCAAGGTCTTCGCCGCTGGCGAACTGGTGCCAGCGTTCGAGAGCTTCGACGCCGTCGCCAACGGATCGGCCGACATGTATCACGGTGCCGAGTATTACTGGACCGCCAAGTCCAGCGCCTTCCCGTTCTTCACCGCCGTGCCATTCGGCATGACCGCGCAGGAAATCATGGGCTGGATCGATTTCGGCGGCGGGCAGGAACTCTGGGACGAGCTGTCCGGCCAGTTCGGTGTCAAAGCCATTCAGGGTGCCAATACCGGCCACCAGATGGGCGGCTGGTTCCGCAAGGAAATCAACAGCCTCGACGACCTTGTCGGTCTCAAGATGCGGATTCCGGGGCAAGGCGGCGACGTGCTGCGCGCGCTTGGGGGCTCTGCCATCTCCCTGTCGGGCGGCGAGATCTACCAGGCCCTGCAGACAGGCTCCATCGACGCGACCGAGTGGGTCGGTCCGTGGAACGACTATTCGCTCGGCTTCCATCGCGAGGCGCCTTATTATTATGGTCCGGGCTTCCATGAACCGGGCGCCAGCCTCGCCGTCGGCATGAACCTCAAGGTCTGGGAAGGTCTCACCCCCGGTGAGCAGGCGATCATCAAGGCGGCATGCGAATCGACAAACCATACCTCGCTCGGCGAATTCACCTACCAGAACTCGGTCTATCTCGACATTCTGCAGCGTGAACACGGCACCAAGCTGCGGTCCTTCCCGCCGGAAGTGGTCAAGGCCATGTCCGAAGCCGCCTATGACGTGCGCGCCGCCAGCGGCAGGGACGGCATCGAGAAGCGCATCTATGAGAGTTTCGAAACAAGCCTGAAGCTCATGCGTGGCTGGGCCAAGGTGTCTGACGGCGCCTATTATCCCGCCCGCGAACTCGGCAAATAGTCTGGCGGGGCAAATGATTGATCCCGGTGTTTTCCTGCTGATCGGCGCCTGGCTGAAGGTCGTGGGAATCCTGTGCCTGCCCTTCTTCCTCGTCCCCCTGGTTGCGATCGCCGTTCCGGGCCTGCTCGACGGTCTCGCCCGCCGAATGATCCGGATGCTCGACGCGCTGTCCGGCGGCGCCCTCAACGCGGCGATCTTCAGCGCACTCCTGCTCGTCGTGTCCCAGCTCGCCGTCGTGATCCTGCGCTATGCCTTCGGTCTGTCCTTCACCTGGCTCAGCGAGATCGTCATCTATGCCTTCGCCGCCATGTTCATGCTGGGCTCGGCCGCTGCCCTGCGCGATGACGCCCATGTCCGCGTCGACATCCTGCGCCCCCGCTTCGGCGAAACGGGCCGCAACTGGGTTGAACTCGTCGGCACCTACCTGTTCCTCTTCCCGATCTGCTTCCGCCTGATCACCACCGGTGAGCAGGGCCTCAGCCGCTCGTGGAGCCTGCTCGAAGGCTCACGCGAGTCCGACGGCCTGCCGATCCTCTTCCTGTTCAAGACACTGGTGCCAGTCTTCGCAGTCCTGCTGATGGGCGCCGGTCTCTCTGTCGCATTGAAGGCCGCGCTGCGCCTGACCGGCGGGCTGCCCCCGGCTGACGCGCCGATTGAGGGCGAAGCCGGAGGCCATGATGGAATTTGAGATCATCCTCGCCGTCGCCATGTTCGCCTGCGCGATCCTCAGCCTGCTGGCTGGCTATTCGGTCGCCCTGACGCTTGGCGGCGTGGCGCTCCTGTTCGCCCTGATCGGCATCGCCACCGGCACCTTCTCGGCCTCCTTCCTGATCGCCTTTCCCAGTCGAATCCAGGGCGGCGCGATCATGCAGAGCCAGACCCTGGTCGCCGTGCCCCTGTTCGTGCTGATGGGCGTCATCCTTGAACGCTCCCGCGTCGCTGAGGACCTGCTCCACATTGCCAGCCGCCTGCTGGCCCGCGTGCGCGGCGGCCTCGGCTATGCCGTCATCCTCGTCGGCGCCCTGCTCGCTGCCTCCACCGGCATCGTTGGCGCCACCGTCATCACCATGACTCTGATCGCCCTGCCCACCATGCTGCGTCAGGGCTATGACCCCAGGCTCGCCACCGGCACGATCGCCGCCTCAGGCACGCTCGGCCAGATCATCCCGCCTTCCATCGTGCTCATCCTGCTCGCCGATGCCGTCTCCAACGCCGCCAGCCAGGCCAGCCTCAAGGGCGCAGGCTCCGGCGTCGTCTCGGTTGGAGACCTCTTCGCCGGCGCACTGATCCCCGGCGTGCTGCTCGTCGTCTTCTATCTCCTCTACATCGCAGCTGTCGCCTTCTTCCGGCCCGAGGCGTGCCCGCCTGTCACTGTCTCCGAGGATACGGCACCGCTCACATTCAAGGAGGTCGCGTTCGGCCTTGGCGCGCCGCTGCTGTTGATCATCGCGGTGCTCGGCGCAATCCTCGGCGGCGTCGCCCCACCCACGGAAGCTGCCGCCATCGGCGCGGCGGGCGCGGTCCTGCTTGCTGGCCTGCGCCTCGCCGAAGAGGCCAAAAGCCGCCTTTCGCCGCTCATCCTCGCCGGCCTGATCAGCATCGGCGCCATCCTCCTCCTGCGCAACACGATGGACCTGCGCGCCGGGGTCGAGACGATCAGCGCCGGCAATTCCGTTGGCATTGCCCTCACCCTGTTCGCCAGCCTCGTCTTCTTCGCGGGCCTCGCTGCCGGCCTGCTCGTCCTTCGCAAGATGCGCCAGCTACTGCCCGCCCTCACCAGCGCCACGCACATTACCAGCATGGTCTTCCTCATCCTGATCGGCGCCTCGCTGTTCAGCTTGGTGTTCCGCGGCTATGGCGGAGATGAAATGGTCGCCGCCATCCTCCACCAGGCGCCCGGCGGCAAATGGGGCGCGCTCGCGATGACCATGCTTGTCATGTTCGTGCTCGGCTTCTTCCTCGACTTCATCGAGATCGTTTTCGTCGTCGTCCCGCTTGTCGCCCCACCGCTGATCGTCCTCGGTTTCGACCCGGTCTGGCTCGCCATCCTGATGGCCCTGAACCTCCAGACCAGCTTCCTGACGCCGCCCTTCGGTTTCGCCCTGTTCTACCTGCGCGGTGCGGCACCAGACGAGATCGACACGATGGACATCTGGCGCGGTGCGGTCCCCTTCATCGGCTTGCAGGTTGCCATGATCATCCTCGTCGCAGCTGTCCCGGCCCTGGCCACATGGCTGCCCAGCCTCGCTGCCAATTGAGCGGCGACGTCTCCCCCTTCCAGGCCATCGCCGTCAGCCGCCTCGCCCATGAGCTGCAGGCGGCCGGACGTTCGATCATCCATATGGAATTCGGCCAGCCCTCCACCGGCGCGCCCAAACGGGCCGTCGAGACGGCGCACAAGGTGCTCGACACGGAGTCCATGGGCTATTGGGAAAGCCCGGCGCTCAAGGCCCGGATCTGTCAGCATTATGGCGACACCTATGGCGTCGAAGTCACGCCCCGCCGCCTCGCCATCACGTGCGGCGCGTCGCCCGCGCTCGTCCTCGCTCTCTCATCCGCTTTCGCGCCCGGCGATCAGATCGCGCTAGCCCGCCCCGGCTATGTCGCCTATCGCAACACGATTCGGGCGCTGAACCTCGTCCCGCTCGAAATCGCATGCGGCGAGGAGACCCGGTTCCAGCTCACGGCGGCACAGATCGCTGCGCTCGATCCGGCCCCGGCCGGGCTCATCATCGCCAGCCCTGCCAACCCGACCGGCACCATCCTGCCCGAGGCCGAACTGGCCGCCATCGTCGCGGTCTGCGCCGAGCGCGGCATCCGCATCATCTCCGACGAGATCTATCACGGCCTCTCCTACGGCCCGAACACGGCCTCCGTGCTCGAACACACGGCCGACGCTTTCGTCATCAACTCCTTCTCGAAATACTTCTCCATGGCGGGCTGGCGCCTCGGCTGGATCGTCTCGCCCGATAACATGGCCAGCCGGACCGCCGCCTATATCGGCAACATGTTCCTCACCGCGCCGTCCCTGTCGCAGCATGCCGGCCTCGTCGCGATGGATTGCCGTGACGAACTCGAAGGTCACGTCCGGACCTATACGCACAATCGCGACCTGATGCTGGCTGCGCTCCCGGCCCTCGGTCTCGAACGCATCGCCCCGCCAGACGGCGCCTTCTACATCTATGCCGACATTTCGCGCTTCACCGATGACAGCCTCGGCTTCTGCATGCAGCTACTCAAGGACACCGGCGTCGCCACCGCCCCCGGCGTCGATTTCGACCCGGTCAATGGTCACAACTACATGCGGTTCTCGTTCGCCGTCTCGACACCGGAAGTCGAAGATGCGCTGGCAAGGATCACGCCCTGGTTCAAGGCGCGCTCGGCCTAACCAGGAGGCTCATCCTGAGAAAAGTCGAAGAACGGTTCGCACGCTTTTTCAACGCCGTATCCCCGGCGAAAGCCGGGGTCTCTTGCGGCGGGAATCAGTCGTCAATTGCCTGAGGTCCCGGCGCACGCCGGGACTGCGGACAACGTTAAATACCGCTCTCAGTCGCAATCATACGCGGCTTCCGCCCCGCCATCCGGTGTGCGCTCCAGCGAAACGAATGCGCAGCCGTCCGGTGCCGCCGCAATCGCCGCTTCCTCAAGCTCGGCATCCGACGGTGGCCCGGCGCTGGCCACGCCAAAGTCGCCACCCGTCCGAATCGTGAATTTCAGCTTGAAGCCCTGCCCCGCCATCGGCGCGGCGAGGAAGGCATAATTCTGGGTGCCGATTGTCTGCGGCACCAGGCCGTCCCAGCTCGACGCACTCCAGCCGCCGCCGGAACTCGCGCATGCGCCCAGCACCAATGCCGAAGCGATATAGGAAAGTCTCATCTTGTGTCCTCCCGTTCCCAGCCGAGGACAGCCTACAGGAAAACAGGCCTGCCTAGAACTTCACTTCAGGCGGCGTGCTCAGGGTCTCACGGCCTTCCACGCCGACGTCGAAGAACTCACGCGACTCGAAGCTGAACATGCCCGCGATGACCGAGCCGGGGAACTGCTCGCGCGACGTGTTGTAGTCCTGCACAGCCGAGTTGTAGAAACGCCGCGCTGCGGCCAACTTGTCCTCGATCGTCGACAGCTCGTTCTGCAACTGGATGAAGTTCTGGTTGGCCTTGAGGTCCGGATAGGCCTCGGCGAGCGCGAACAGCTTGCCCAGCGCGCCGGTCAGCATGCCTTCGGCCTGTGACATTTCTGCAGGCGTCGAGGCCGACTGCGCCGCATTGCGCGCGGCGATCACCTGCTGGAACGTCTCCTGCTCGTGCTTGGCATAGCCCTTCACGGTTTCAACGAGGTTCGGGATCAGGTTCTGGCGCTGTTTCAGCTGAACATCCACGTCCGCAAAGGCCTGGTTGACCCGCTGGCGCTTCATCACCAGCCCGTTGTAGATCAGGATGACAAAGCCGACGATGGCGACGACCGCCGCCAGGATGATTAGAATGGGGCTCATGGGCCGTCCCTCCAGAAAAACCAATACACTACGCGTAGCTTCCAAGCCCGTCTTGCGCAAGTCGGGCGTCCCTGCCCTCCCATAAGCTGGGCAACTGAAAATGTGGGCGACATGGCTATGGAATGCCCCCGCAAAGTGTGTAGCATCGGCGCATGTCCGACGCCGCCACCCTCGCGCGCATGATCAACGCTGCAACGCGCGTGATGGTTTTCACCGGCGCAGGCATCTCGACCGAGAGCGGCATTCCCGATTTCCGCAGCCCCGGCGGCGTCTGGTCCACGATGACGCCGATCTATTTCCAGGATTTCGTCGCCTCGCGCGACCAGCGCCGCGAATCCTGGACCCGCGTCTTCAATCGCTCGGCCGGCTGGGTCGGCGCCAGCCCGAACGCAGGCCACCTCGCCGTGGCAAAGCTCGTCGCCGCCGGCAAGGTCACCAGCGTCATCACGCAGAATGTCGACAACCTGCACCAGGATTCCGGCGTTCCGGACAACAAGGTGATCGAGCTGCACGGCAACGCGACCTATGCCCGCTGCCTCACCTGCGGAAAGCGCTACGAGATCGACAGCCTGAAGCCGCGCTGGGAAGCGGGTGAAGACCTGACCTGCGTATTCTGCACCGGCCTGATCAAGACCGCGACCATCTCGTTCGGGCAGGCCATGCCGGAAGACAAGATGGCGCTCGCCGCCGAGGAAGCCCTGCTCTGCGACCTCTGCCTCGTGCTCGGTTCCTCGCTCGTGGTCTATCCGGCCGCCAGCATCCCCATTGAAGCCAAACGCAACGGTGCCCGCCTCGCCATCGTCAACCGCGAGCCGACCGATCAGGATCCGTATGCAGACCTCGTGCTGAACACCGAGATCGGGCCGCTGATGGGTGATGTGCTGGAGCGACTCTCCAACTAAAGGCCTTGTCACTAGAAATGCGGCTCATCCTTCGACTTCGCTCAGGACGAGCCGTTCGCAACCGGCTCGATCAAATCCCACTTGTTCCCGAACGGGTCCTGAATCACGGCCACCTTGCCATAGGGCTCGTTGCGCGGCAGTTCGAGGAAGGTCACGCCCGCGGCCAGATAGGCCGCATGGTCCCGGTCGAAATCATCGGTCTCGAGGAACAGGAACACGCGCCCGCAGGACTGGTTGCCAATCGCCGCTAGCTGCTCGTCCGTCGCGGCCCGCGCCAGCAGCAATTCCACGCCGCCGCCTTCGGGCCGAACGCGCACCCAGCGCTTGCCGCCGCCCATGTCGGTGTCTTCGAGCAGGACAAAACCGAGCTTGCCGACGAAGAAGTCGATCCCGGACTCATAGTCCGGCACGAGCAGGGACAGCGCCATGATGCGCTGTCCCTGCAACGTGTCAGCCATTGAACGTGCCTGTCCGCGGGAACCCCTTCGGCACGGTCTTGCCGGCCTGGGCGCGCTTGCCAATCCACTCTTCCCATTCCGGGAAGGCGCGGTGGCGGCCACCAGCCATCACGATCAGGCCGTCTTCCTTGTCGAACGTCATCAGGTCGGCCAGCGTGTCCTTGCCGCGGTAGGCCTGCAGCTTGTTGCCCTTGCCGCGTGACATTTCGGGCAGCTCGTCGAGCGGGAAGATAAGCAGTTTCCGGTTCGTGCCGACCACGGCCAGCATGTCGCCCTCGACCGGCATACACACGTTCAGCGTGCCCTCGCCCGTGTTCACGGCCTGCTTGCCAGCCTTGCGGTTGGACTCCAGTTCCTTTTCCTCGACCACGAAGCCATAGCCTATGGTGGAGGCCATAACGCGCTTGCGGTCTTCCTCTAGCTTGAACATCGCGACGATATCCACGCTGTCCTCCAGCTCAATGGACAGCCTTATTGGCTCGCCGTGTCCGCGTCCGCCCGGCAGCTTGTCGGCCATCAGCGTGAACGCCCGGCCATCGGAGGCCATGAGGATGATCTTGTCCGTGCTCATCACCTCTTCAGAGAGGTAGAGCTCGTCGCCATCCTTGAATTTGGTGGAATCCGGGTCGAGGCCGTGGCCCTTCATGCCCCTTATCCAGCCCTGCGCCGACAGGACAACCGTCAGCGGCTCCTTCGGACGCGAGGCTTCGAGGGCCGCAGCGAGGTCAACATCGGGCGCATCCTCGAAGGCGGCGCGACGGTCGCCCAACGCCGGGTCGGCGGTCAATTGGTCGCGAGCGGCCTTGAGTTGCTTGGAAACGGTCGTCCACTGGCGGCGCGTCGATCCGATCAGCTTGACCAGCTCTTCACGCTCTTCGACCAGCTTGGTGTGCTCACCGCGAATTTCCATCTCTTCCAGCTTGCGCAGGGCGCGCAAACGCAGGTTCAGGATGGCTTCGGCCTGGATTTCGGAAATGCCGAAGCGCGCGATCATCACCTGTTTCGGCTCGTCTTCCTCGCGGATGATCCGGATCACTTCATCAATATTGAGATAGGCGATCAGGTAGCCGTCGAGCAGGTGCAGGCGCTTCTCGATCTTGTCGAGGCGGAACTCGGCCCGGCGCACAACCACTTCGCGGCGGTGCTCCAGATAGGCCAGCAACACGTCCTTCAGGCCCATGACCTGTGGCGCACCCTTGTGCAGCACGTTCATGTTCATGCTGAACCGCGTTTCCAGGTCGCAGGACTTGAACAGGCTTTCCATCAGCACGTCCGGCTCGACCGTCTTGGCGCGCGGCACCAGGACAAGGCGTACGTCCTCGGCGCTCTCGTCGCGCACATCGTCGAGCAGCGGCAGTTTCTTCTGTTCCAGCAGTTCGCCCAGCTTCTCCAGCAGGCGCGATTTCTGGACCTGATAGGGAATCTCGGTGACGATGATCTGGTAGGTGCCGCGACCGGTATCTTCGACTTCCCATTTCGCGCGCATACGGAAACCGCCCCGGCCCGTCTCATAGGCGTCAAGCATGGATTCGTGGGATTCAACGATCACGCCGCCGGTCGGGAAGTCAGGCCCCCTCACGAACTGCATCAGGTCAGCCGTCGTCGCCTTGGGTGTCTCGATCAGGAAACGCGCCGCATCGATCACTTCGGCTGCATTGTGCGGCGGAATCGACGTTGCCATGCCCACAGCGATACCGGTGGCGCCATTGCACAAGAGATTCGGGAAGCCCGCCGGCAGCACGACCGGCTCTTCATCATTCTCGGCATAGTTGGCGCGGAAATCGACCGCGTTTTCGCCGAGGCCGTCCAGCAGCAGCTCGGCTGCATGGGTCATCCGGGCTTCGGTATAACGATAGGCCGCCGCGCTATCGCCATCGATATTGCCGAAATTGCCCTGGCCATCGACGAGCGGGTAGCGGACGTTGAAATCCTGCGCCAGGCGCACCAACGTGTCATAGATCGAGCTGTCGCCGTGCGGGTGATAATTACCCATCACGTCACCGACGATCTTGGCGCACTTGCGGAAGCCGCCTTCGGGATCAAGCTTCAGTTCCCGCATGCCATACAGGATCCGGCGCTGGACGGGCTTCAGGCCGTCGCGCACATCCGGCAAGGCACGGGAGGTGATCGTCGAGAGCGCATAGGCGAGATAGCGCTTCGACAGCGCCTCGCTCATGGGTTCATTTATGATCCGGTCTTCGGGACCACCGTCAAGCAGGTCGGACATTCTGGCCTCTTTGCATCTCGTGCCACATTCTGGTGCAGGACCGGATCTATACCGACTCGGGCGCCTGCGCAGCATTAACAAAGACGGCGGTTTGGTTAAGGAATGGGTAAAACGCAAGCAAATGACTGAGTTTCGGGCCTGGATTGTCTTGCTGACCGTGCCGCTTCTGGTGGTCGCCCTGTTCCTGTGGCTGGCCCCGCCGCGCCACAACCCGTTCGCGCCCATCGACCTGACCGACAAGCTCGGCCTCGGCACCCACGCCAAGCTGGAACGGGCCCGGACGCACCGTGAGGCCTGCTTTTCGGCCCTCGATTCGGCCGGGGTCCTGTACACGCCGCTCGAAGATGCCCCGAAGGGCGAGAAATGCGGCCTGCGCAACGCGCTGACCCTCGACCGCACCCTGACTCCCTACTCAGCTACCCTCAGTATGACCTGCGCCGAGACCGCTGCCCTTTACACCTGGGAACGTCATGTCGCCCGCCCGGCCGCTGTCGACATCCTCGGTTCGCCCCTTGCCCGGATCGAGACCTATGGCAGCTTTTCCTGCCGCAATATCGCCGGCAGCGGGCGCCTTTCCGAGCATGCTCATGCCAATGCCGTCGACATTTCCGGCTTCCGCCTGGAGGATGGTCGCCTGGTCGACGTAAAAACCCATTGGAAACAAGGCGGACCGGAGGCCAAATTCCTGAAACGGGTGCACAAGGGTGGCTGCGACATCTTCTCGGTCACGCTCGGCCCGGACTACAATGCGGCCCACCGCGACCATTTCCACTTCGACATGGGTAATGGCCGGACCTGCAAGTGACGCGAGGTGACTTGCCCTTCCCCCAATGATTCCCCTTCTGTTGCGGCACATCCTCGCTAAAGTGCTGCAAAATCAGCACGACAGGCAAAGGGAAACGCACATGAAACTTTACAATTCCGTCGGACCGAACCCGCACGTGGTCCGCATGTTCATGGCCGAACGCGGCATCACGCTTCCGATGGAAGAGGTCGACATAATGGTCGGCGACAATCGCAAGCCGCCCTTTCTCGAGACCAATCCGGCCGGCCAGCTGCCCGCGCTGGAACTCGACGATGGCACCATCCTCACGGAAATCTGGGCGATCTGCGAATACCTTGACGAAACCCAGCCCGGCGGCAGCCTGTTCGGGGCCACACCCGAAGCCCGCGCCCAGACCCGCCGCTGGACCCGCTGGGCCGACCTTAACATCATCGAACCGCTAGCCAATGGATTCCGCTATTCCGAAGGCCTGCCAATGTTCAAGGACCGGATGCGCTGCCTGCCCGAGGCCGCGGCCGGCCTCAAGGCCTGTGCGCAAGACAAGCTCGCCTTTCTCGATGGCCAGCTTGCAGGCCGCGCCTATGTCGCCGGCGACACGTTCACCTTCGCCGATGTGATGCTATATTGCTTCCTCACCTTCGGTATAGCCGTCGGCCAGCCGCTGAACCCGGCGCTGCAGCGCGTGACCGCCTGGTACGAGAAAGTCGGCGCCCGGCCCAGCGCCAGCGCCTAGGCCCGCTTCAGGAGCCGCGCCACAAGCTGCGCCCTTTGCGGCGGCACGGCGCGGTTCATGCCGTTGAACACACGCGCCTCGAGGAAGTAGCCGGTCAGCGCGAGCCCGTCCGCAATGTCCGCGATGCCCACAGGCGCTTCCGACGATACGAGAAAACCCGGAAGGCGCAGCAAGCGGCTGACATAGTCTTCTGCTTCCGACCCGCGCACGGCCCGGCCTGTCTTCGGCGAGACATGAGTCAGCCCGTCATTCGCGCCGCTGAGCGCGCAGGCTTCAAGGTCGAGCCCGAAGCCCAGCGCCGACAACAGGCCCAGTTCCCACCGCACATACAGTACGGGCCAGATGTGTTGCGCCTCAATCTGGTCAAGCAAGAGTGTCGTTGCCTCATACAGGGCAGATCCGGCGGCGTCGCCCTCGTCAAGCGCGCCGCGCAGCAGCGTCGTCACGGCGGATATCGCGGCCAGCGCCCCGGCATCGTCCAGCACCCGCGACGCACGTTCCCGGCTTGCTTCGGCAACATCAAACCGGCCAAGCTGTTCTTCGAGGCGCCCGGTCCATGACACGGCAACCGTATTGCCCGCCTCATACTGCGCCCGCCGCGCCCGCGAGGCGCCGCCATAGACGAGGCCGGAGCGCCGCCCACGCGTTTTCGTCAACACATCAAGGATCAGGCCACCTTCGCCAAACCGTCGGCCACCAAGGACCAGTCCGTCATCAGACCAGTTCATGCTCGTCTCCGCGGCCCGGCTCCATCATTATCGTAGCGCTCATCCTGAGCGAAGTCGAAGGACGAACGCCGGTCAGCTGAAACCCGCCCCTAAACATCAAACTCCAGGCCGATGCCGGAATAGGAGTCGCGCCGCTCCTGCCATTTTTCGTCCACCTTGACGAACAGGAACAGGTGCACGGGCCGGTCCAGCATTTCCATCAATTCCTTACGGGCCATCCGCCCGATCTCCTTGATCGACGCGCCATTCTTGCCCAGCACCATGGCCTTGTGGCCCTCGCGCCCGACAATAATCACCTGCTGAATGCGAACGGAGCCATCTTTTCGCTCTTCCCAGCTCTCGGTTTCCACCATCAGCTGGTAAGGCAGCTCCTGGTGCATGCGCAGCAGAAGCTTTTCGCGCGTCACTTCAGCGGCCAGCAGGCGCATCGGCAGGTCCGCCGTCTGGTCCGGTGGGAACAGGGCAGTACCCGCGGGCATCCGGTCGGCAAGTGCTGCGGCCAGCCGGTCGACACCATCGCCATTTTCGGCCGAGATCATGAATATCTCGTCGTAGACGCCTGAGTCGCTCAGCTCGCTCATCACGGGCAGGACCTGGTCATGCGGGAACAGGTCAATCTTGTTGAGCGCCAGGAAGGCGCGCTTGCCGGTCAGCTTGAGCTGCGCGATGACGCGGCGGTCATCCGCGATCGACATCTTCTGCGCGCCAGTTGCAGCACCAGCCCGGTCTGCCACCCAGGCTGAGCTGTCGACCAGGTGCACGATGGCATCGGCGTCTGCCGCGCCGCTCCACGCGGCCTTGACCATGGCCCGGTCGAGCCGGCGCTTCGCCACGAAGATGCCGGGCGTATCGACCAGCACGATTTGCGTATCGCCGACCTGCGCCACGCCGCGCACCGGGAAGCGCGTCGTCTGCACCTTGTGCGTAACAATGGCGACCTTGGCGCCGACGAGGCGGTTGGTCAGCGTCGATTTCCCGGCATTCGGCGCGCCAATTATGGCGGCAAAGCCTGCGCGGTTGATCTCGGTTTCAGTCATGATGTTCCAGTCAGGGTGTTGAGCAGCAGGGCCGCTGCATTGCGTTCGGCGTCGCGTTTGGAGGATCCGGTGGCCGTGGCTTCGCCGTGCGGCGGCACCTGCACCTCTATCTCATAAAGCGGTTCATGGTCAGGGCCCGAACGGTTGACGACATGATATTTTGGCAGTGGCAGGCCCTGGGCCTGCGCCCATTCCTGCAGCAGGGTCTTCGGATCACGTGTTTCTACGGGGGCCGACGAAAACTGGTGCGCCCAGCCCGCCACCACGAATTTCCGGGCTGCAGACAGGCCTCCATCCAGATAGACCGCGCCGATCACCGCTTCGCACGCGTCGCCCATGGTAGACTCACGCTCATTGCCGCCAGACGCAATTTCGCCGTCAGACAGGATGATGAATTCCTGCAGCTTGAAGTGCCGGAAGGCCTCGGCGCAGGCGCCCTTCTTGACGAACCGGTTCAGGCGCGGAGCAAGGTCGCCCTCGCTCTCGGTCTTGCGACGCTCGATCAGGCGCTCGGCGATGAGCAGGTTCAGGACGCGATCACCAAGGAATTCAAGGCGCTGGTTGGACAGTCGCACCGAGTCTGCCGACGCGATCGCACTCGGATGCGTCAATGCCTGGACCAACAATTGCCTGTCCTTGAAATGATAGCCAATACGGTCCTGAATCGTCTTGACCTGGGCGTCCGAGAGGCTCGGAACAGAGGCCTTGGCGGCGGCGCGCAAGCGGGTACGTTTGGGGCGGGCAGACTTCATGGCAGGACCGGAATGGCTTCAATGATGACGTGGGCTTCCGCCCACGGATGGTCATCTGTAATCGTCAGGTGGATCACGGCCTCATGGCCCTCGGGAAGCAGGACGGCGAGACGCGTGGCGGCGCCCCCTGTAAGGGCCAGCGTGGGCTTTCCCGACGGCAGGTTCACAACGCCAAGATGGGTCCAGTGCACGCCGCGCCTCGGCACACCCGTGCCCAATGCCTTGGCGCAGGCTTCCTTCGCCGCGAACCGCTTGGCATAAGTTTCTGCCGTGCGGTGCCGGCCCCGTGCAAGCGCAATTTCGGTGCCCGTAAACACGCGCCGCTCGAACCGCTCGCCAAAGCGAGCCAATGTCTTTTCGATCCGCTCGATATTGCAGAGGTCGTTGCCGATCCCGATGATCATGCCCGCGCCTCATCCATCAGGCGGCGCATCTCGCCAATCGCCGCCGACAGGCCAATGAAAATCGCTTCGCCGACAAGGAAATGGCCGATGTTCAGTTCCGTAATTTGCGGGATGGCCGCGACAGGCGTCACCGTGTCGAAAGTCAGGCCATGTCCGGCTTGCGGTTCTATCCCCATACGAACGGCCTCTTCCGCGCAATTACGGATGCGATCCAGTTCCAGCTCGGCGAGCTTGTCTTCGCCCGCCTGCATGAACTCGACGAACCGGCCTGTGTGGAATTCGCAAATCTGCACACCCAGCGCTTTGGCCGCATGCAATTGCACCATGTCTGGTTCGATGAAGAATGAAACGCGGCTGCCATTCGTGTTCAGCTGGCGCACAAAATGCGCGAGATGATTGTGAGCCCGCGCGGCATCGAGGCCGCCCTCGGTCGTCAGTTCAGCGCGCTCCTCGGGCACGAACATCGCCGTCTCCGGCTTGAACCGTAGTGCGATGTCCAGCATCTCCTCAGTCGCCGCCATTTCCATGTTGATCGGCAGGCGCGTGGCCGTGCGGATTTCCACGAGGTCGTCATCGCGAATGTGCCGCCGGTCTTCCCGCAGGTGCAGCGTGATCCCGTCGGCACCCGCTTCGGTCGCCATCAGGGCCGCACGCATCGGATCAGGATGCTTGCCGCCGCGCGCATTCCGTATCGTCGCTACATGGTCGATATTCACGCCGAGGCGTATGCGTCCTGCCATCAGGCAAGGCCTCGCGATCCGGGCTTCACCGCTTCTATGGCGGCCAGTTCCGGCGGCAGGTCATCGGCGGCATAGTCAGGAAAAGCCACGGCAGCCAGCGACACGAGTTCACAGCCCACGTCTGCCTTGCCATTCGATCGGTCGATAATGCACGCCCCGCCCACGACTTCGCCGGGTAGCCGGTCCAGTGCCTCGACTGTCTCGCGGAATGACAGGCCCGTCGTCACGATATCCTCGGCGATCAGGACGCGCTCGCCTTCGGCAATCGCAAAACCGCGCCGGAAGGCCAGCTTCCCGTCAACACGCTCGGCGAAGATCGCTCGGGCCTTCAGGTGTCGCGCCAGCTCGTAGCCCGGAATGATGCCGCCGACAGCCGGGCCTGCCACAACGTCGATCTTCCCGAATGTCGCGGTGAGCTTCTCGGCCAGCGCCTTGCACAGGCGCTCGGACAAGTCGGGCTGCGAGAAGACCAGAGCCTTTTGCAGGAAGACCGGGCTGCGCCGCCCGGACGACAGGATGAAGTGCCCTTCAAGCAAGGCGCCTGCCTCGCGAAACACCGCCAGCACGTCTTCACTCGTCATCTTCAACCTCCTGATCGCGCACCGCCCGGTCCACCACGGCCAGCGATCGGAGCGCCGCAAGTATCTGCGTCAGGCGCTTGAGGTCTTCAACCTCAATCTCCATCACCAGTTCGGTGAAATCCGTGCCGCGTTCGGTTGTCGCGATCCGTATGATATTTCCATTCGCTTGCGCCACAGCCGTGCAGAGCTTTGCCAGCACGCCTTTTTCATTGGCCGCGTTGATACGAATACGCCCCACGGCGACGGCACCTGTCTTGGCCAGTTCGGTCCATTTCAGGTCGACCCATAGTTCCGGATGGTCGTCGTACTCGGCGAGTTTCGGACAACTCGCGACGTGTACGACGAGGCCTTTTTCCGGCTCCCGCACACCCATGATCCGGTCACCCGGCAGAGGGCAGCAGCACTGGCCAAGGTGCAGCGTCACGCCCGGCATTAGATCCTCGCCCGAGACGAGCAAAGGCGCATGCGTGCTGTCGAGCCGCATCTTGTTGTCATCGTCGAACCGTTCCGCCCGATAACCCGGGAAGGCCGCCTCCATGATGTCAGACGACGAAATGCGCCCTCTCCCGACGGCTTCGGCCATATCTTCCCGGTTCTCGAATCCGGCCAGTTGGGCTGTATGGGTCATTTTCACATCAATTGGGTCAATTCCGGCCCGGCGCAGGGCCTGGTTGATCAGTCCGACGCCAAGGCGGCGGAACTCGATCTGGTCGCGCTCGCGCACGAGTCGGCGGATGGCAGACCGTGCCCGCCCGGTGATTGTCATTGCCTCCCAGCCGACAACCGGGGCCGGGACCTTGCCGCGCAGGATATCCACGACATCGCCATTCTTCAGGGGCCGCCGCAGCGATTTCACTTCGCCATTTATCCGGGCGCCGATTGTCGTGTCCCCTACAGCTGAGTGCACGGCATAGGCAAAATCCAGAGGCATCGCGCCCGCTGGCAGGATGATCAGCTTGCCTTTGGGACTGAACGCGAACACGTGCTCGCGATACATTTCCAGCTTGGCGTGCTCAAGGAATTCACTCGGGTCTCCACCATCCTGGAGCAGCTCGGCAAAGGCTTCGAGATTGGCCTTGGGATCAAGGCCCGCAGCGCGTGCCGAATCCACGTCAAACCCGTAGGACTTGTTCTTGTATCCCCAGTGCGCCGCCACGCCGAACTCGGCCGTCCGGTCCATCGCCTCGGTCCGGATCTGTAGCTCGACCCGGCGATTGCCCGAAGCACGCACAGTCGTGTGCAGCGAGGCATAGCCATTCGGCTTTGGCACCGAGATATAGTCGCGGAACCGATCCGGGATACAGGCCCACAGCGTATGGACTTCACCCAGCACCCGGTAACACGCGTCCACATCATTCACGATGATCCGGAACGCGAACAGGTCGGCCACATCACGGAACGAAATCGACTTGCGTTCCAGCTTGCGCCACAATGAATAAGGCTGTTTCTTGCGGCCCTTGATCTTGGCCTGTATGCCCGCGATGTCCATCAACTGCCGCAGGTCGTCATCGATACGCTGTAGATCGTCCGCGTTGTCGGCAGCCAGTTCTTCCTGCCGGTACAGGATCGCGCGACGCGCCTCGGGGTTCAGTTCCTCGAAGGCGAGATCTTCCATCTCGGCGGCGAGCGAGTAGAGGCCAACGCGGCGCGCCAGCGGTGCGTAAATGTCCATCGTCTCACGCGCGGTACGTTCGCGGCTTTCGGGTTTCTTGCGATGGTGCAGCGTGCGCATATTGTGCAGCCGGTCAGCCAGCTTCACCAGGAGCACACGCAAGTCGCTCGTCGTCGCCAGGATGAATTTCTGGAAATTCTCGGCCTGCGCCGATTCCTTGGAGGTAAATTCCAGAGCATCGAGTTTGGTGACACCATCGACCAGTTCCGCAACATCGGCACCGAAGCGCACCTCGATATCGCCAATGTCGATCTTTGTGTCTTCCACGACATCGTGGAGCAGGCCCGCGACAATGGTCACCTCATCGAGACGCACATCGGCCAGCAGGCTCGCAACTTCCACGGGGTGGGAATAATAGGCATCGCCGGAATCGCGTGTCTGCGTGCCGTGGTGCAGCTTGGCGAAGTCATAAGCCGCGCCGAGCAGCTCGGATTTCACGCGCGGGTGATAGGCGCGTACTTTTGCGATCAGCTCTTCGCGCGACAGCACGTGTCGCAGCTCGGCCTGATTTTCGGTCGAATCTATCGTGCCAGCTGCATCGCCAGCCCCTTTGTCCTTTGCGGAAAGGGCGCTGCCGTCCATGGGGGCCCCTAGAGTCGGTCGTCGCGTCCGGACTCGATTTCGGCCTGATACGCACGCATGACGTCGTCTTCGGTGGCCGCAGGGCCGGACAGGAGTGCAAGGCGATCGGCTTCGCGTTCGCTTTCCTCACTTGGCCGCACTTCCTGCAGGTTCGAGATCATCGCCTCTTTCACGACTTTCAAGTCGATCGTTTCGTCCGCGATCTCGCGCAGCGACACAACCGGGTCCTTGTCATTGTCCCGGTCGATTGTCAGAGGCGAACCTTCACGGATCATGCGGGCGCGATGCGACGCGAGCAGGACCAGTTCGAAACGGTTCGGCACTTTCTGGATGCAGTCTTCGACGGTAACACGGGCCATGGGGGGCAATCTCCTTGAGGCCGACCCTTATATGCAGTGCAGCAAGCAGGCGCAACCCGGCTATTGCGCCATAAACGCAGCCTGAGTATGCCAGTCATATAAGATAATTCGGCATTTTTATTAGCCGCAAACCTAAAGCACCAAAGGAATAAAGCCAATGGCCTTTTACAAGGACGAGCGTCTGGCCCTGTTTATCGATGGCGCAAACCTCTATTCAGCGGCCCGTGCCGTGGGGCTTGAGATCGATTTTCGCAAGCTTTTGAAGGAATTCCAGGGCAAGGGCCGCCTCCTGCGGGCCAATTACTACACAGCGCTTGTGGAAACCGACGAATACAGCCCGATCCGCCCGCTGGTCGATTGGCTCGCCTATAATGGATACAACGTCATCAAGAAGCCGGCGCGGGAATTCACTGACCGCGAGGGCCGAAAACGCGTCCGCGGCAGCATGGACGTCGAACTCGCCATCGACATGCTCGAAACCGCCCGGAACATCGACCATATCGTCCTGTTCAGCGGTAATGGCGACTTCCGGCGCGCCGTCGAGGCCGTGAAGGCGCGAGGCGTTCGCGTCTCTGTCGTGTCTACTGTCGCCTCCAATCCCCCGATGATTTCAGACGACCTGCGCCGCGAAGCAGACCATTTCATCGACCTAGAAGACCTCGGCGAGCTCATCGCCCGCCCCCGACGCGACTTTTCCGAGGATGAACAGCACGGCGACGACGAGGACTAGGTGTGATCTTTCAATAGGTTGTCCAGTCGGGGCTGATCGGACGGGCCTTTTCCAAATCCAATCGCCGTGATGCATAAGTATCGAGTCGCACGCTCTCCCAAACGTGCGGTTAGTCATGACAGGGATTTGGGGCGTCTCGGAAAGCCGGGAACGCTTTAGCGCGTGCGATCAGGCCTCACGTAAACCACATGCGGCCGGCGCCAAGCCTGCACCACCGTCACGAGGCCCCATACCCAATTGGCGATCAGGACCAGTATACCGATCCCGCTGACGGGAACGAGGAAGATGCCCACGGGGATCAGGCAGAGCTGGATGATCGCGGTGCCGAAACGCCCGACGAAAAGCGTACCAAGCCCCGGAACAATGAAATTGAGGATGAAGGCCACGATCTTGAACGTACCCTTGGTGGTACCCACCACGACACGACCGGCCATCTGTCCCACTCCGGGCCTCTGCGCAATTGTCTGGTCGCTCTCGTATTCGGGGGTCGGATAGGGTGCCATTCAACTGATGTGGCCTCATTAACCTTGACCTTCAATACGTCGAACTGTCGAACCTACCGCGCCGGCACATGGGCGGCGATTAGCTGCGGCCCTTCCGCGGCAAATGCCCGCTCCAGCGCCTTGTCGAATGCCTCGGCGGTATCGACCGCCACGGCCGGCACACCCATGCTCTGCGAGAGGGCCACCCAATCGATCTCTGGCTGGTCCAGCTCCAGCATGCTCTTGGCCGTCGGCCCCGGATTTCCGGCTCCGGTTCGCGCGAGTTCGATATTCAGGATGCGATAGGAGTGATTGACGAATACGACCGTCACCACGTTCGCGCCTTCGCGCGCCATGCTCCAAAGGGCCTGGTTTGTATACATCGCCGCGCCGTCGCCCGTCAGGCACAGGACCTTCCTGTCCATTGCCGCCATGGCTGCTCCCAGCGCCAGCGGCATACCCTGCCCGATTGCGCCGCCGGTCAGCATCATCCAGTCATGCGGGCGGGCCTTCTGCGTCATAAGGAAAGCTGGCAGGCCGTTCGACACGCCATCATCCGAAACGAAACTTCCTTCCGGCAGGTGGCGCGCGATCGACTGTCCGACACTTGCCGCGTTCAGGCCCCCACTCGGCATGCCCGGCTGTTCGAGTACCGCGAATGGCGCCGCATCTTTCGCGCCCAGTGCATCGGCCAGCGCGCCAAGGATGGCTGCACTGTCGCTTTCTGGTCCGCCAAGCATCATTGTCGTGCAGCCTTCCGGCACCAGCACGCTGGGCTTGCCCGGATAAGCGAAGAAGGCCACCGGCACTTGCGTGCCCGCTACCAGCATCAGGTCGCACCCTTCCAGATCTGCCATCGCGCCTTCGGCAAAATACTGCATCCGGTCCGGAATGAACCGCCCGGCCCCGCGGGCCTGCCGCGGGAAGAACGTATCCGTCATCACGCGCACGCCCGCCGCCTTCAGCCGCGCCGCCGTCGCCAGGCCTGCCTCTGTCAGCGCCGTGCCATTGATCAGGATCATCGGCTTGGCTGCGGCCTTGACCGCCTTTACTGCCGCTTCGACCCGGTCTGCATCCGGC
The DNA here is from genome assembly GCA_018830285.1 of Alphaproteobacteria bacterium. Classification (GTDB taxonomy): domain Bacteria; phylum Pseudomonadota; class Alphaproteobacteria; order Caulobacterales; family Hyphomonadaceae; genus Hyphomonas. The sequence continues at coordinate 82,544 of JAHJSB010000024.1, read as the reverse complement.
GCATGCAGCACTGGCCTTGCCCGTGTCTTGCCTGGCTTTCCGCCCTCCAGCCAGGCCGTGTCAGCCGGCAGGATCAGCGCAGCTGGGCCTGGCACGGGCGAAAGGCTGGCCTCCCAAGCCTCAGCGGCCAACTCGCCTGCCCGCGCCACCATGTCGGCGGACTTGATCCACACCGAATTCGGTCCGGCCATGCCCCTGATATCGGACGCCAGCGGCGCGTCATAGCGCTGGTGCGGCACGGCATGGTCGCCGATCACATTGACCATCGGCGTCCAGGCCCGGCGCGCATTGTGGATGTTCGCCCCGCCATTCAGGTAGCCGGCGCCGAGATGCAGCAGGGTCATCGCCGGACCGCCCGTCACGCGCGCATGGCCATCCGCCGCGCCCGTCGCGACCCCCTCAAAGAGGCAGAGCACCGAATGGATACGCGGCTCGTGATCGAGCGCGGTCACGAGATGCATTTCCGACGTGCCGGGATTGGCGAAGCACGCGGAGACACCATGATCGGCAAGCGTCGAGACGAGCGCTTCCGCGCCGGTCATATTGCGTTCAGGTTCAGTGGTCATTGGTGGTACGGCCCTCGATTGTCTGAGCGCTTGTGTAGCGCGTTCGCAGAGAGGGTCAAAGCGGCACGGATCGCGACGCCTTCGGAGCAGACTTGGCGTTTACACCGACAGCTTCGCGATCCACCCGCCAGCCAAAGGGGATCTGGCTGAAGCCGCCATAGGTGGACATGCAGCTCCACATGTATTCTTAAGTACAGACCGAATACATTTCATCAAGAATCTGACGTTTCCGGCAGTTTTACCCGAATATACTATTCAACAACTGATGAATATGACGTCTGGCGCAGGTAAATACGAGTAAATTCGTTCAACCTGATCCCTGCGCAGGTCCAGCGTGCGCCCCTGGTTCATATAGCCCTTTTCGGTAATCTCGCCCGCATCGGCTTGCGGCGGCGTCTCCTGCAGCAGAATTCGTGCGATCCGCGCTGATGCCTTCGGATGCGCCGCGTTGTGCGCCAGCAGCCCTTCCTTCACCGCTCCGATGACTTTCGGATGATGCGCGAGTTCCGCCAGTGGCAAAGGCTCACCAACCAGCCGCTGGCACCATGCCTCGTTGAGGAATCCGAGCAGGCAGATTTCGTCACGGTTCAGTCCGCACACGACCGCGTCCGACAGCGCCCCGCCCGTTGCGGCGACCGCCTGCACCCGCACCGTACCGGCGGACACCCAGGTCCCGCTCGCGAGCTTGAATTCCTCTGCCGTGCGGCCATCGAATGCGAGGCCCTTTTCCGGGTGGTCCGGATCGACGAAGCGCACCGCGTCGCCCAGCCGGTAATATCCTTCATCATCGAATGCCGCCGCGGTCTGCGCGGGGTTGCGATAATATCCCGGCGTCACGTTGACGCCTTTCACCCGCAACTCCAGCTTGCCGGCATTCGGCACCAGCTTGAACGTGTTCCCAGGCAGCGGCAGGCCAATCAGGCCCATCACGTCGTTCGGCCAGTGGACGTTCGACGCAGTCGGCGAGGTTTCCGTTGCGCCATAACCGGCCGACAGCGAAATCCGCTCTCCCGTCACACGCACGGCCACCGCCTGGATACGCTCATAGATATCCTGCCCCATCGCGGCGCCGCCATATGCCATGCAGACAATTCGCCTGAAGAAGGATTGCGCCAGTTCGTCATCGCGCTCCAGCTCCGTCGCCAGAGCCGCCCACGCGGCCGGCACGGTCGTATGCTGCGTCGTTGAAATTTCCTTCATGTTACGGATCATCTCGGGCAGGCGCGCCGGCGTCGGCGCCCCTTGGTCGATATACAGCGTGCCGCCCCAGTCCAGCATGTTGTGCAGGATCGAATGGGCGCCATAGGTATGGCTCCAGGGTAGGAAGTTGCACATAACCTGTGGTCCGCCCGTAATAGCGTCCAGCTTTTCCTCGTCCCATACCGACCGGATCATCTTGGCATTCGCCGCCACCATGCCATGCAGGTTGATCACCGCCTTCGGCTCTCCTGTGGAGCCAGAGGTGAGCATGTATTTCGCAACGGTCTCAGGCTTCAGCGCCGTGTAGGCGGCGTCGACCGCATCAGTCGGCTCCTTGGCAAAGCGACCGATATTGACGCAATCACATCCTTTCGGCTCGTTCCGGCTGTAGAGCACCAGCCGGTTGCCCACGCCCATGCCGTCGAGGCCGCGCTGGTATTCAGCGCCATCCTCGACATAGATGACTTTTGGCTCGGTCAGCTGGTCGATATATTTCAGGCGCGCGAAGTCTTCACTCAACAGCGCGTAGGCAGGTGTCACGGGCACGACCGGGCTGCCTGCCCACATCGCGGCATACATGACCAGCGCATGATCAATCGCATTCTTCGACAGGATCATCACCGGCGCGTCCGGCCCGGCGCCCGCGTCGATAAAGCCCTGCGCCAGCCGGCGCACGCGCTCCAGCCCTTCGGCAAAAGTCATCTCGCGCCAGCCGTCCGATTGCGGGTCTTCCGGCACGCGTTCAGCCAGCCAGATCCGGTCAGGCGCTTCGGCCGCCCACTTCACCAGCGGCGCCAGCATGTGCGGAGGATAGGGTTTCAACGGCTGGCCGTTATTCAGGTAGATCGTGCCGTCCGGGCGGCGTTCGATTTCCAGCTTCAGCGGCAGGTATGGCACGTCGCGGAATGGTAAGTGTGAGGTACTCATGTCAGGCCTTTTGTCTGGATATGGATCACCGCGCCACAATGCTTGCAGTGGACGGCGTCGGGGTCGTGCATGGTTAGTCCGCAGGTCTCGCATTCATGCTCCACCTTGTCGGTCGGCCGCAATATGGCGCGCACCAGGCGCAGGAACAGGGTCAGCCCCAGCACCATGATGACAATGGCAATCAGCTTGCCGCTCTCGCCCACCAGCAACACGTCGCCATAGCCTGTCGTGGTCAGGCTGGTCACTGTGAAATAGAGCGCGTCGAGATAAGTGTTGATACTCTCATTGATCCGCACCTGCGAGACATAGACCAGCGCCGCCATGATGAAGACGAACACGACAAGGTTGGTCACCCGGTCGATCACCTGTTCGTGGCGCGAGACGAAGCTCCACATCCTCCCCGCCCGGCGGATGAAGGTAAATGCGCGGATCGCCCGCACCGCCCCTAACACGCGCAAGAAGGCGAGGTTCGCTACGAGAAGCGGCGCGAACATGGTGATGACGACGATGAGGTCGGCCCAAGGCAGGAATCGCATGAGGAATTTGCGTTTCGACTTGGCGATGTAGAACCGCGCCACGAGGTCGAACAGGATCACCGCGCCGATGGCGTAATCAATGCCGACATGATGCTGGCCCCGCTCGGCGAACGGGGCGAGCAGGAAATATGCAATGGTCGTGAAGTCGAAGATGAGCATGGCCCAGCGGAAGATGAACGGTCCGCGCCCATGCCCCTCGTAAAGCCAGAACAGCTCCCGGTTCAGCCCTTTGCGATGGCTCAAGACAAGTCCTCAAAAATTCCCATTGCCAAGCGCGAGCCTATCCCGGTGATATTTCTTTCATTCTGCATGAGCGCTTTGCGAAAAGCAAAGTCGCACGCCAGATAGGCTGCAGATGACGTTTTGTACACTCGCCCGGATAGCGCGCAAATTCGCCTGAGGATCTGGCGGCATGGCCTGCTTGACGTTAAACGCTCTGCAATTCACGATGGAAGCGTCACAAAGCGAAGAGACAGTGCATATGCGAAAAGACGGCGTCCTCTCTTACCTGAAAATCTGGCTCGCTGCGTCTGCCGTCGCACTTGCGCCCGCATGTGGTGGTGGAGGCGGGTCCGGCGGCGCATCGCCACCCCCACCTCCCCCGCCGCCTCCCGCCGCAGCAGGCCCGACCTGGACGCAGGGTGTTTATGCCTCGGCAAGCATCTTCGCGGACAAATGCCAGGTCGTCCGCACAGGTGTGGACATCGAAGGAAACGCTTTCCCGGACCAGGCCGGATCCCTGTTGCAGGAAATGTTCTGGTTGCGGTCATGGACGCACGAAACCTACCTGTGGCCCGATGAAGTTACGGACCGGAACCCGAGCACCTACACCGACCGGATAGCCTATTTCGACACCCAGAAAACATTTACCACGACCGCGTCTGGCGAAAACAAGGATGATTTCCACTTCAATCAGACGACAGAAGAATATCTTGAGCAGCGGAATTCCACCGCCCTGCCAGGCTATGGCGCCGCGTTCGCCGTGTTTTCGTCCACGCCGCCACGCGATATTCGCATCCGCTATACCGAGCCTGGATCGCCTGCATCCGAATCCTCCCTTGGTCAGCCCAAGCTGGTGCGGGGAAGCCGCATCCTGCAAATAGATGGCATCGACGTCGTCAATGGTGCCGGCACGCAGACGGAAGTTGACCAGCTGAACCGGGCGCTCTCTCCGCAGACCGTCGGCGAACAGCATGATTTCGTTGTGCGCGATCCGGGCAGCTCGACCGACCGCGCCATCTCGCTGGCTGCGGCCAACATAGCTCCCAAGCCTGTCAACCGCTTCTCGACCATCGACACATCGGCAGGCAAGGTCGGCTATGTCCTGTTCAACACGTTCAGTCCCTTTGCATCGGAAAAGGATATCGCCGACACGATCACGTCGCTAAAAGCATCCGGCATCAACGACCTGGTCCTGGACCTGCGCTACAATGGTGGCGGCCTACTCGCCGTCTCATCCCAGCTCGGCTACATGGTTGCCGGACCGGCCCGCACGCAAAACAGGACGTTCGAACAATTGCGGTTCAATGCTGCTGCTGGCAGTCGCAACCCGGTGACCGGGGCATTCAATGACCCGATCCCGTTCTATTCGACAGGGCTCGGTTTCTCCCTCACCGATGGCCAGCCATTGCCACGCCTCGACCTTCCCCGCGTCTATATTCTGACAACCGCCCGCACGTGCAGCGCCAGCGAAGCCCTAGTCAATGGCCTGAGAGGCGTCGATGTGGACGCGGTCCTCATCGGGGATACGACATGCGGCAAGCCATTCGGCTTCTATCCGGCCTCCAATTGCGGCGAGACCTATTACAGCATCCAGTTCCAGGGCGTGAACGACAAGGGGTTCGGTGACTATACGGATGGTTTCGCACCGCAAAATTCATCCAATGCCTTTGCCGTGAAGGCACCGGGCTGCACCGTGGCTGACGATTTCAGCCGGGAACTCGGTGATACGAGCGAAGCCCTGCTCGCCGCAGCCCTGCAGCATCGCCTCGATGGCACCTGCCCGGCCGTGCCGGTATCAAGCCAGTCGCCCCAGAGCATGAGCGTGAGCAAGGCGACCACAGCTGACGGACCGCCGCTCGAATTGCCCGGGCAATCGCTCTCGGAAACCAATCGCGACATGAGCATGCCACGCACGAAATGGAGTACCGGCCGATGATCAGACGCACGCCCTTTTCCTATATGTTCGCCAGCCTTTTCCTGTTCGCCCTGCCAGCCTGCCAGACACATGCCGACATAACACCCGCGACGCTAACGACGGCAGATGCTGCCAATATCAGCATCCTGAAAGCCGCGCTCGGTGATGCCTTGGGGCGCGCCAATATCGAGATCGCAGCAGCCGACCTGACCACGGCCACGCATGTCTCTGTCCTCCCGCCCCCGCCCGGAGAGTTCGAAACGCACAGCGTAGCCATGCCCGTGGCGTTCGACATCGTCCTGGACGACGGGGTTTGCACACTGGTGCGCCGCGACACCGGCGAACGCCACGCGGCGCCTGGCCTGGCTTGCCGGCCCGCGAAAGGCTGACTGTCGCCGGGGCCTGACACCTGCGGCCTTTTAAGCTCCTGCCTCCAAATCGGCTATGGACCAGGCGAGATTCTCTCGGGCTGCCTCATCCCATTCTGCATGGGCAAGGTCGCTCAGGTAAAGCCGCTCGCGGCCAAGGAAATCCTTCAGGATGGCGCTTCTTGCGGCGTTGTACACGTCTTCGGGAACTAAGGCATATTCCGCGCGGATATCGTGCTGCTTCTGCGCGAAGGCCGCCGCGGGCGCGGCGAAGGATGACAAGTCAATGTCGAGGAACAGCGCGAGGTCGTCTGCATCCGGGCCGGTCAGCCCCTCCGGCACCTTATGCCCGGCCGTGGCCCGGATAATCTTCGCGGCGAAGGCAATGTCGTCCGGCGGCAGGTGGCCGGCGGCCTCCTGCTCCAGCAGCTGTGCACTCTGGTCCTCATTGTCGGCTGCTGCAGGATCGTAGATCGCATCGTGCCAGTAGAGCGCCCAGAGGACCGGTTCGGGGCGGTGGAAATGCGATTCCCAGCGGCGAAAATGCTTCAGCAGCTCCTCGACATGCGCCCACGTATGATAGTGTCGCTGCGGTTCGGCATAACGGACCTTCAGGGCATCCAGCAAACCGGCCGGTACACTCAAGCCTGCGGTTCCAGCGTTTCGTTGAAGCGCACTGGCTTGCCTCCGCCCTTGGCGACGATCTCGCCGTCGCGCATCACGAAGCCGCCGCGCACAATGGTGGCCACCGGCCAGCCGGTCGCCTCGAACCCATCGAACGGGGTCCAGCCACATTTCGATTTCGACCACTCGGCGGTAATGGTTTCCTTGCGCTTCAGGTCCACGACGGTGAAGTCGGCATGATAGCCCTCGGCGATGCGTCCCTTGTCGGCGAGGCCGAACACGCGCTGCGGTCCGGCGCTGGTCAATTCCACGAAACGCTGCAGTGACAGTTTCCCATTGTTCACATGCGTCAGCATGATCGGTACCATGGTCTGCACGCCCGGCATACCCGACGGCGAAGCGGGATAGGGCCGCGCCTTTTCCTCGATCGAGTGCGGCGCGTGATCCGATCCCATCACGTCCACGATCCCGGCATTCAGCGCGCGCCACAGCGCATCGACATGGCGCTGCTCGCGGATCGGCGGGTTCATCTGGGCATAGCCCTTCAGGCGCTGGTAGGCCTCAGGTGCCACCAGCGTCAGGTGCTGGGGCAGGCATTCGACGCTGGCCACATCCTTGGCATCGCGGAGCATCTCCAGCTCTTCCGCCGTCGTGATGTGCAGGACATGGATGCGCTTGCCGACCTTGCGGGCGAGGTTGAGCAGGCGCCGCGTCGACATCACAGCGGTCTCGACATCGCGCACGACTGGATGGCTCGTCCAGTCGCCTGTCACGGCCAGTTCGCGCCGTTCGGCGAGACGATACTCATCCTCCGAGTGGAATGCCGCGCGCCGCTTGATCGCCCGCAGCACGGCCTCGACGCCCTCGTCATCATGCACCAGCAGGTCGCCGGTCGAGGCGCCCATGAACACTTTCACACCGCAACAGCCCTGCGTCCGTTCCATCTCGGCCAGCAGGCCGACATTATCATGCGTCGCCCCGGCATAGAATGCGTGGTCGATATCCATCCGCCCCTTTGCCCGCTTGAGCTTGTCGGCCAGCATCTCGGGGCTTGTCGTCGACGGGTTCGTGTTCGGCATCTCGAACACGGCCACCACGCCGCCCAGCGCCGCCGAGCGCGCGCCTGACTCCAGGTTTTCCTTCCATTCGAGGCCCGGCTCGCGGAAATGGACCTGGCTGTCGATCACGCCCGGCAGGATATGCAGCCCGCCGGCTTCATAAGTCTCAGCCGCACTGGCGGCTGACAGGTCGCCGATTTCCACAATTCGCTCGCCGCGCACGCCAATATCAACGCGGGCTTCGCCGCCGGGAGTGACGACAGTGCCGCCACGCAGGATCAGGTCAAATGTCTTGTTCATGGTCCCTATATGCTACCGCTTGCCGGGCCTGTCATCCCGTGACGCTGCCGCAGCGCTTGACCTCACCCGTGCTGCACCGCACAAACCGCGCTGAACAGAGACAGGAATCGCCATGAAACTCGCCAGCGCCCGGACCACTAACCCTTCTGCCCTGCGTCCACTCACCATCGGCCTGCTCGGGGTCGCTGCGCTGACGGCATCCTCCTATATCTCGGTCCCGATGTACCCGGTGCCAATAACGCTGCAAACAATGGTTGTCCTGCTGATGGGCGCTTTGTTGGGCCCGCGCATGGGGGCCGCCATCGTCCTCTCATGGCTGGCCGTGTCGATGACCGGCGGGCCTGTGCTGGCCGACGGCAAGTCCGGACTTGTCGCCTTTGCCGGTCCGACAGCCGGTTATCTTGCTGCCTTCCCGCTAGCTGCTTTCCTCGCCGGCCACCTGCCAAAGGGTGACCGTCTCGCTGCCCACGGCCTGCGCCTTGCCGGCTTTCTCGGCCTTCACGCCCTCGTATTGACGCTTGGCTGGGCCTGGCTGTCGGGCTTTGTCAGCGCCGAAACCGCCTTCGCAGCAGGCGTTGTGCCCTTCCTGATCGGTTCGCTCCTAAAAAGTGGCCTCGCCACCGGAATCTACGCGGCGTGGAAAGGCACTGACAAACAGGGCAGCGGCCACTAGGTTAGGCGCATGTCGAAACGCACCCTGCCCAATCGCTCAATCATTCGCCTGTCCGGTCCGGACATGCTGGCCCTGCTCGACCGCACGGTGACGCATTCAGTCGAAGACTGGAACACGGGCGAGATGCGCTACGGCGCGCTGCTCACGCCGCAGGGCAAGATCATTGCCGACTATCTCGCCATGCTGTCGCTCGACAATATCTACATCGACGTCCACAGCGACGCCGCAGACGATCTCGAACGCCGGCTCAAACTGTTCCGGCTCCGCTCCGATGTCGTGATCGAGCAACTCTTGGACGATGTGGTCACTGAGGGCAGCTGGGTCGATGTGCGATCGACCCAGCTGCCCCACCGCGCGATCTCGCCGAAGGCCGAAAGCGGCCTCGATATGCCGGATGACGAATGGCACGCCAAGCGTATCGCGGCAGGCGTGCCCGAATGGGGCGCCGACTACCGCTCTTCGACGGTTTTCCCCACCGACGTGAACATGGATGTCATGGGCGGGATCGATTACAAGAAGGGCTGCTTCGTCGGCCAGGAAGTTGCCAGCCGCATGAAACGCAAGGGCAAGATCCGCAAGCGGACCCTGCCTGTGCACGGTGCCGGGCTGAAACGTGGAGGCGAAGTGCTCGCAGGCGGTTCCATTGGCACCGTTACCAGCGTTTCTGGCACCACGGGACTGGCAATGATCCGCACCGACCGCATGGTGTCCGCCGAAGCCGCCGGTCACGCCTTCACCTGCGGCGGCCAACCTGTCACCATCGACCGCCCGTCCTGGCTCGACCTAGAACTGATTGCCCTGACGGCCGCCAATGACTGAAGCGCCCTATTGCGCCTGGGCCCCTATGAATGACGCGATCTACCGCGGCTACCACGATACGGAATGGGGCGTGCCCGAACGCGACTCCCGCGCCCTATGGGAAAAGCTGCAGCTCGACGGCATGCAGGCCGGACTGTCCTGGATCACCATCCTGCGCAAGCGGGACTCGATCCGCGAGGAATTCGACGATTTCGAGCCTGAGCGCCTCGTCCGCTGGACACAGCCGCGCATCGAAAAAGCCCTGCAAAACCCCGGCATCATTCGCAGCCCGAAGAAGATCGAGGCAACCATCGGCAATGCCCGCGCTTTCCTTGACATGGCCGACACGGGGGAAGACTTTTCCAACTATTGCTGGGACTGGGTTGGCGGCAAGCCGATCGTGAACACATGGAAGCACTTTCGCCAGGCCCCGACGTTCACGGACTGGTCCACGGCCATGTCGAAAGACCTGAAAAAGCGCGGCTTCAAATTTGTCGGCCCGACGATTGTCTACGCATGGGCGCAGGCAGTTGGCATGGTGAATGACCATGATGTAACTTGCCCGCGTCACAAAGCTGTACAGGAGTGCTGAAGATGAAGCGTCTCGCCATCACCGTTCTCGCCAGCCTGCCGCTCCTTGCGGCCTGCTCGACGACGTCAGGTCCCGAATACCGTAAACAGGTCGCTTGGAACCGATGCGCCAGTTCCCCCGGCCCCGAAGCCCGCGCCTCCTGCATGAAAACCCAGATCGCGCTGTTGGAAGCCGCTGACCGGGCCGACGATGAAAGCATCAAGGCAAGGCAGGAAGACGCCGAAGATCGTCAGGCCAGGATCGAGGCACACGGCGTTCCCGCAGACAAAGCACAGCAAACGACTGAGTCCGGCCTGACCGGGCCCAAGTAAACACTTGCATCTCGTCTCTCGACCCGATGCGCAACGCGGTTTACAGCTTCCTCATTGAATAGGCTATCGTAAGAAGTGCGGACTCCACCGCGCTCATCCTGAGGGCAAGATGAAAACTGCAGTCATTTCGGCGACCGGTCTCTGGACGCCACAGCATTCGATTTCCAATGAAGAACTTGTCGAAAGCTACAATGCGTGGGCCGACAACTGGAATCTCGCCTACGCTGCCGAGATCGGTGCCGGCACCGTTGATCCGAAAACGCACTCCTCCGTCGAATTCATTGAAAAGGCGTCGGGCATCAAGTCGCGCTTCGTGATCGACAAGGAAGGCATCATCGATCCTGAAACAATGGCACCTCGCATTGATGAGCGACCGAACGAACAGATTTCCGTCATGGCCGAGATGGCCGTGCATGCTGCGCGCCAGGCGCTTGAGCGCGCTGGCCGCAAGCCGGAAGACGTTGATGCCGTGATTTGCGCGGCTTCCAACATGCAGCGCGCCTATCCGGCCATGGCCGTTGAAATACAGGCCGCGCTCGGATGCGGTGGCTTCGCCTTCGACATGAACGTGGCCTGTTCTTCGGCGACGTTCGGCATCCAGACAGCGGCAGATTTCATCCGCAGCGGCAGCGCCAAATCGGTCCTAATGGTCAATCCGGAAATCTGTTCCGGCCACCTGAACTTCACTGACCGCGACAGCCACTTCATTTTCGGAGATGTCGCGACCGCAGTCCTCGTCGAGGAGGAAAGCATCGCGCCAGCCGGACACTGGAAAATCCTCGGCACAAAACTCAAGACCGAGTTCTCCAATAATATCCGCAACAATTTCGGCTTCCTCAATCGCGCTGCGCCGGAAGGAATCGGCTCACCGGACAAGCTGTTCGTCCAGGAGGGCCGCAAGGTGTTCCGCGAAGTGGTGCCGATGGTCTCGACCATGATCGGCGAACACCTTGGCGAACTCGGCCTTTCAGGCGCAGACCTGCGGCGCATGTGGCTGCACCAGGCCAATGCCAACATGAACCGGCTGATCTCGTCGAAAGTGCTGGGCCACGAAGCGAATGAAGACGAAAGTCCCACCGTGCTCGACACATATGCCAACACGTCCTCGGCCGGATCGATCATCGCTTTCCACAAATATTCGGACGATTTCAAACCCGGCGACAAGGGGCTGATCTGTTCGTTCGGTGCGGGTTATTCGGCTGGAACGGTTGTTGTGGAAAAAACGGCCTGATCCCGCATTTGCGAGGGGCTCATCCTGAGCGAAGTCGAAGGACAAGACCCGGTCGGCCCGCAATGTCTGGATTCCCCCGCGCCCTATCCTTCGACTTCGCTCAGGGTGAGCGCTTGATCAGGACCGGATGGGAATACGAGGACCTATTCTTCGAGGTCTTCTGCGAACATGTCGCCCCAAAGGGCGATACGGCTGGCGCGAACGGCTTCGACGACGACAATGATACAGCCGCCGAGCAACACGCAGAATGGCAGTGTCTGGCCGGAAATGAACTGTGTCATTGAATCGATCATGTCTGTTCCTTGCTCGGCCGCATACCGTCGGCGGCCTTTGGCGTGTTATATGCAATGGTTATGCCGCAAAGGACTTAACATGGCATTTGCCGATCAAGGCGGAAATGGGGTCACTTCGTAACCGGATCGCCTCCGTTTCTTTACCCTTGCTACCAATAGCTTAAAGATGATCCGGATGAGCACCCCAGCGAAGCGTTCTGTTAAACATCCTCGAGTCTGGCAGCGCATGCTGTCGGGACGTCGGCTCGACCTTGCCCATCCCTCGCCCGTGGATATCGAGATTGAGGACATTGCCCATGGCCTCGCTCGTGTGGCCCGCTGGAATGGCCAGACCAAGGGCGGCCACGCCTTTTCGGTAGCCGAGCACTCGGTAATCGTCGAAGATCTCTGCCACATGCTGGAACCAGGACTCAATCCTCGCGATCGCCTGACAGCGCTCCTGCATGACAGCCCGGAATACGTGATCGGCGACATGATCTCGCCGTTCAAGGCGCTGCTCGGCGAAAGCTACAAGTCAATCGAGGCCCGCCTGCAGGAGGCAATCCATATCCGGTTCGAACTGGCGACGGTCACTCCGGTCAGGCTAAAGAAACTGATCAAGAAAGCCGACCATATCTCGGCCTGGTTCGAAGCGGTCCAGCTCGCCGGTTTCTCCGAGGCAGAATCGAACAAGCTGTTCGGCAAGCCACCGGAGGGCATTCGCCTCAAGCTGAAACCGCTTTCGGTGCCCGCAGCGCAGGAAGCTTTCCTTGCGCGCTACGGGCAACTGCACAATGATTTCGAAATGAGTAAACGGCGATGACCTATTCTGTACTGATTGGCCTGTCTGCCGTTATGGTTGCCATCGAGGATGATGCGCCGCTTGTCCTCGTCAGCCAGCGCGACACTGGCGAAGACGCCCTGCCTTTCGGCCCGTTCGACCCGGAACGCCACCGCACCTTCGACCTGTCGCTGCGCGGCTGGGTGCGGGAACAGACCGGCTTCGAACTCGGTTATGTCGAACAGCTCTACACGTTCGGCGACAAGGACCGTGATACCCCCGAGGCCACCCTTTCCGACACTCTGCCCGCCGCCCGCGTCATCTCCGTCGGCTACCTCGCCCTGATGCCTGAAGCCGCACCAACCGACTCACGGTTCGCGGCCCGCTGGCACGGATGGTACCGCTACTTCCCCTGGGAGGACCATCGCCACGGTCGCCCCGCAATGATCGACGCTGAACTCGCCCCCCACCTCTACACATGGGCTGCCGGCAACACGCAGCGCCTCGACCGCGCCCGTATCGCCTTCGGTCTCGACGGTGCCCGGTGGGTCGAGGAACGCGTGCTGGAGCGATACGAGCTGCTGTATGAAGCCGGGCTTGTCGCCGAATGCGCTCGCGATGCTGGCCTGCCCCAATCCGCTGTTGCTTTCGGTGCCGCCATGGCCTCCGACCACCGCCGCATCCTGGCCACGGCCCTGTCGCGCCTGCGCGGCAAGATCAAATACCGGCCTGTCGTGTTTGAGCTACTGCCAGAGCGCTTCACGCTCTCGGCGCTCCAGCGCACCGTGGAGGGCATTCTCGGCTTGTCGCTCCACACGCAGAACTTCCGGCGCGCGCTGGAAAAGACGGGACTTGTCAACGGCACCGGGCGGCTCGAGACCGGCACGGGCGGACGCCCGGCCGAACTCTACGAATTCCGCCGGGACTATGTCCGCGGGATCGCAGCGCCGGGCCTTGCGACACCGCGCAAGACCCAGGACTGACTATTCTATCCCTTCGGGCTCGCCGACGATCACGAATGTAAAAGCGTCGGGCGCCAGGTAGACTTTCGCCACCCGGTTCACATCGTCGAGGGTCACCGCATTGATCTTCGCGTTGCGCGTGTCGAAATAGTCGATGCCGAGCTCTTCCTGGCGCACGCCCATCATCTGGTCGGCAATCTTTGCGTTGGAATCAAAGCCCAGAGCATAGGACCCGGTGAGGTAAGCCTTCGCGTCGTCGAGTTCTTCCGGCGTCACGCCATCGGCGACAAACTGGTTGAGTTCGTCGTGAATGCCCGCAAGGAATTCGCCGGCGCTTTCATTCTTGGTCTGCCCGCCGCCGCTCCAGGTATCGAGATGGTCCGAATTCGACAGGCTGGTATAGATGCCATAGGTCAGGCCCTTTTCGACACGGAGCGTCTTCATCAGACGGCTTTCGAAGCCGCCGCCACCGACCGTGTAATTAAGGACATAGGCCGTGAAGAAGTCCGGGTCGGTGCGCTTGAGTCCTGGCGCGGAAAACGAGACCAGGCTTTGCGGCTGCGGCAGGTCGACGAGGATGGGGTCAACCGATGCCGCAGGCAGCGTAATGTCCGCCACGGCGTCAATCTCACTCGTCTCCGGCAGGCCTTCCACGGCCTTGTCGATCATGGGTGCGAGCACCTCCGGCGTCACGGCACCGACGGCCGTAACCAGTAGCCGGTCCTTGACCATCAGCTTTCGCATCTGTTCGCGTGCGAGCGCCGGTGTCAGCGCGGAGATGCTATCCACACTCGTCTGGCGGGCATAGGGATGGTCTGGATAGAGCGCGTTGGCCATGGCCGTACGGGCCAACCAGTTCGGGCTCGTTTCACGTTGCTTGATCCCGATCAGGTTTTCGCGCTGGAACCGTTCGAACGGGCCGTCATCGAAGCGCGGCGCGGCGAAGGCCGATGCAATCAGGTCCATGGCATTCGTCGCATTCTCGATCAGCATGGAACTGGAACAGCTCGTCCAGTCATTGCCCGTCGAGCAACCGAAACTCATGTTCAACTCTTCCATCCGCGTCTGGAATGCCAGCGAGTCGAGATCGCCTGCGCCTTCATTCATGTTGTAGACGACCGAGTCCGACAGGCCTTCGAGGCCTTCCGGATCGGACGTCTCGCCACCCTTCCACGCCATTTCCAGCGACAGGATCGGAATTGACGGCTCGGACACGAGCCAGACCGACACGCCGCCCGGCGTTTCGAATTGCTGGATTTCGGCGAAATCGCCCTTGTGAACATGGACGACCATTTCCGGTTCGGAGACGGTCTCGACGAGGGTCTCCTGCGCAGGGGGCGGCAAGGGCTCGGAGACGCAGGCGGTCAGCACGATCGCTGTTGCTGCGCCGAGGATCAGCTTCAGGTATGTCATCTCAAATGCCTCCTTCGGCTGGCACCAGTTCCGCTTCAATATAGTGCCGGTCTTCACCGAACACCTTGCGCACGGCGGCAATGGCCTCATCCGTGGTGATCGAGCGGATCTCGTCGGGATAGTTCAGAATTTCGTCCACCGTGCCACCAAGAGCGAGCGTCGAGCCGAACGTGTTGGCCATCGCGGATTGGCTGTCGCGACCATAGATTGCCTCGGCAGCCAATGAATTGCGCGCACGCGCCACTTCGGCATCGGTGAATCCTCCGGCGAGAATATCACGGACCTTTGCCATCACCGCCGTGTCGAGTTCATCAAGCGTCACTCCGTCGACGGGGCTCGCACTGATGATCGCCGGGCCTTCATCGTGCAGCGTGGTCCATGCATATGTATTCACATCGATGGCAACTTGCTCGTCTTCAACCAGCGCCTGGTAGAGGCGGCTGGTCATGCCGCCACCGAGTACGGAGAGCCCGACATCAAGCGCGTAGGATTCCCGCCGCTGGCGTGACTGTGACAGGCCTGAATAATACCGGCTCCAACTGGGCTGGCGAACCTTCGGGTCGGCATGCACGATCAGCTCGTTCTCGGTGAGCAAGGGCACCGGCGCCCACTTGCGCGTCCCATCCACTGTGCCGGTCGGCTCGATCTGGCCATAGGTCGCCTCGGCCAGCATACGAACCTCATCGGTCGTCACATCGCCTGCCACCACGAGAATTGCGTTCTCAGGCGAGTAATATTTTTCGTAGAATGCCATACCGTCTTCCGGCGTCAGGGCCGCGACCTCATCCATCACGCCAATCACTGTGATCTCGTAGGGGTGGCCCTTCCAAAGCGTCGACAGCACCTGCTCCTGCAGGATCGCCCCGGGATTGTTCTCGATGCGCTGGCGGCGTTCTTCCTTGACGACGTCGCGCTCGGAAATGAAGGGACCTTCGGGATCGTCATTGATCTTGAGATTGACCATCCGCTCAGCCTCGAGCTCCATCATCTTGCCCAGTTGCGGCTTGGCCACGCGCTCGAAATAGGCGGTGTAGTCCCAGCTGGTGAAGGCGTTGAGTTGCCCGCCATTACGCTGCACGATCGTGGTGAATTCCTCGGGCCCGAGATTCTCGGTCTCCTTGAACATCACATGCTCGAAAAGGTGGGCGAGGCCGGACTTGCCCTCAGCCTCATCAACAGCGCCGACCTTGTACCAGACCATATGGGTAACAACCGGCGCGCGGTGATCAGGCACCACGACGACTTCCATGCCATTGTCTAGCGTGAAGGTCTCGGGCGCCCACGCGGCCGCGTCAGCCATTGCGCCCGGGCACAATAGGGCGACCGCAAGCAGCCCTCCGGTGATAATCCGTTTCATGGGCATGCTTCCTCTATTCGTCTCTAGTGTCCGTCGTTTGGCGTGATCAGGTTCCCGGTAGCTTCAGGCGGGCCGACCCGCTGGCCTTTTCGATGACGACATCGCCGCCACCTGTGGCGTTGTCCGCCCGGGCTGCTTCCAGGTCTTCCGGATTTTCCTTGCGCCAGAAAAGCAGCTTGTCGACGACTCCGGATGACTTCCGGATCGTCTTGGTCTCTTCATAGTCGACTTGCGAGCGCACCATCGGATTGACGGCATTCGCGCCAGCCGATGCTACCAGGGCCCGTTCAGACTTGCTGGCATCCTTGCCGACGGTCGAACCAAAAGCGGTCGCCACTTCGGTGCGGTCCGGATCGACTTCTGCCGGCAGCGAGCCGCCAGCTGGTGGCGGACGCAAGGCATATTCCGGAGGAATGATCAGCGGCGCCTTGGTCACGACGCGAAACTCGTCAGGTGTACGCGCGCCGCCACTGCCGGAACTGCAGGCGCTCGTGACTGCCAGGGCAGCCCCAGCTGCAATAAGAAGAACAGGTTTCATCATGATAGGGCGTCCTCGCCTCGGGTTGGCTTCGGTTTTAATACTCATATTTAGGCCTTAGCCTGCTTTCGACCCGACAGTAAGAACTGGTCGACAAACAGCAAGACCGCACCAACACTAATCGCAGCATCGGCCACATTGAAGACCCACGGGAAAAACAGCGCATTGGCGTCGATAAAGTCGACCACGGCACCGAAACGCACCCGGTCGATCAGGTTCCCGAAAGCGCCCCCCACAACCAGGGCTAGCGACAGTTTGAGCAGGCGTCCGTCTGCGCGCAGCAACCAGACCAGGAATCCCAGTGCGATCACCAGCATCACGCCGGCGAGCACCCAGCGCATGATCCCTTCGGATTGCAGGAAACCATAGCTCATTCCCCGGTTCCACAACATGCTCAGGTCAATCGGTCCCGGCACAACCATCCGGCCGCAGGCAACAGACCCATCCAGACAGGGCAGCGCATTGAAACGCGGCTCTGACAGGATCAGCCATTTCGACACCTGATCGGCCAGGATCACGACAGGCACGAGGGCCAGCGCCCATATATTTGCCGGATTGAACTTCATGCCGTGCAGATTGCAGACCCCGACCCGCCGATCAAGCGATTCTGTGCAGGTTCAGACGGCTGTACGGGCGTCCTGCCGTAATGCAGCACGCCGCGCGCTGTCTTATTCAGGATTGGTCAGCTTCAGAATGAACCGGTCGGTCTGGCCGCGCACGGCCGGGTCGAACACGTTTTTCGTATGATCGTCAGCCGGGCTGGCCAGGATATCGCTGTTCATATCAACAACGAAACCTGCCGCCTCGGCCGACGCGACCGCAAGGGCCGGATCGATCCGGTGCAGTTCATTGTTGTCAGCCCCCGACACGCCGACATGATCGATCACGCCTAGCACGCCGCCGGGCTTCAGTGTGCCGCGAATAGCAGACAGGAAGCCAACCGCCGCTTCAGGACCATAGGCGTTGTAAACGTCATGGAAATTCAGCCCCGTCAGCGCCACGTCCACGCTGCCAGCCGGGATGGTGAGCGCCGTCAGTACTTCGTCCTTGCGCACCACATTGGCTAGCCGGTCTTCGGCAAGCCGCGCCGTCAGCGCCTTGTCATAGGCCCGGTCGCGCAGGGCGAGCGCCGCTTCGCTGTTCTGGGCATAGACGGTACCGTCCGGCCCGACCGCGATCGACAGCACTTCGGTGTACCAGCCGCCCGACGCAATGAAATCCGCCGCCGTGTCGCCAGGCTTGAGACCGAGATAGGCTAGCACTTCGGCTGGTTTGCGGCCTGCGTCGCGCGCCTTGTCTTCGTCAGAGCGGGTTTCTGCAACGGCAAGCGCCTCGGACACCGCCGCGACATCAACGACCGCTGGCTCGATCACTATATCCGCTGCCGGAGTCGTCTCAGCTGCGGCAACTTCGGAAGGCGCAGATGGCACCTCGACAAACGCGGCTTCCGGTGCCTCTGCAATGGGTGTCGCACACGCGCCCAGCAGCGCCGCACCAAACAGGCTAATTGCGAGATACTTCATAATCTGTCCCTCCCGATCATTGTTATGATTGCGAGGAAACCTAGACGCGCAGCAAAGCCCCGGCAACAAATGCCGGAGCGCCGCCCGCTCAACAATCCGCGAACGATCAGCCTTGCGTGGCGTCCCAGGCCTTCACGCTCAGCGCATCGCGCGGCGTGATGTCGGGGAAGGACGGGTTCGCGGTCGCCGGATCGAAATACTTCCAGCTGCGCCGGCACTTCACGCCGTCGGCCTTGACAGGATATACGATCACACCGGGCGTATCGTCCAGCGTGAATCCGCCGCCTTCACCAGCCGACGAATGCACCAGTTCCGCGCCCGACGTGATGAACAGATCGCCTGCATCCTCGCCCTTGAACGCCTTGATCAGTGCCTCGTCGGCAATGAGCACGCGGGGCGAGGATTCCAGTGAGGCGCCAATCCGCTTCTCGCGGCGCTCGACTTCCAGTGCGCCAGTCACGACGCGCCGCACGGTGAAGATTTTCTCCCAACGCGCCGCAAGCTCGGCGTCTTGCCAGCCCGAAGGCGTATCCGGGAACTGTAGCAGGTGCACAGATGCGGCACGGTCCTTGATGTGGCTTTCGAGGAAGGCCTCTTCCATCGTGAACGGCATCACCGGCGCAAGCCATGTCAGCAGCCGCTCCAGCACCGCCGCCATCACCGTGCGGGCCGCACGGCGCCGGTTACCGAACGCCGCGGTCGCCTTGTCCCACGCTTCCGCCGTTTCAAAGCGGGGGTCGCAATAGAGGCTGTCCTTGCGAATATCGAAATAGACAGCCGACAGGTCGACGCCGCAGAAATTGATCAGCAGGCTCATCACCTTCTTGAAATCATAGACATTATAGGCAGCGCGCACCTGTGTATCGAGTTCCGACAGGCGGTGCAGAACCCAGCGCTCGAGGCCGGGCATCTTGTCGGCGGCGATGGCTTCCTCTGCCGTATAGCCTTCCAGCGCGCCCAGCATGTAGCGCACTGTATTGCGCAGCTTGCGATAGGATTCCACCGATCCCTTGATGATCTCGTCGGAGATGCGCAGGTCTTCGGTATAATCGCCTGAAGCCGTCCAGATGCGCAGGATCTCGATGCCATACTGCTTGGCGATCTGGTCCGGTTCGATCGTGTTGCCGATCGATTTCGACATCTTCTTGCCTTCGGAATCAACGATGAAGCCGTGCGTCAGCACTTGCTTGTAAGGCGCCATGCCACGCGTCGCACAGCATTCCAGAAGCGATGACTGGAACCAGCCGCGATGCTGGTCAGAGCCTTCCATGTAGAGATCGGCCTGCCCCGTCTCAGCGTCGATGATGCCGCGCTCGCGCAGGGCAAAGGCATGCGTCGTGCCGCTATCGAACCAGACGTCGAGCACGTCCGTCACCTTGTCCCAGTCAGCGGCGTCTATGCCGTGCGCGGACAGGAAGGTCTCTTTCGGCGTATCGAACCAGGCTTCGACCCCGCCCTTGGCGATCGCTGCCTTGATCGTCTCGTTTAGCGCCTTTGCCGTATCGGCTGGCAGCGCCGCCGTGTGCGGCTGGCCAGATTTATCGACAAAGATCGTGATCGGTACGCCCCAGTTGCGCTGGCGGCTGATCAGCCAGTCCGGTCGGCCCTCGACCATGCTGCGCAGGCGGTTGCGTCCCGTCGCGGGAAAGAATTCGGTCGCGTCGATGGCCGCCAGGGCATTCGCGCGCAGCGACTTGCCGTTCGGACCCGGCTTGTCCATCGAGATGAACCATTGCGGCGTCGCGCGACGGATCACCGGCGCCTTGGAGCGCCAGGAGTGCGCATCGCGGATCGTTGTGATGCCGCGCGCCAGCAGGTTGCCGCTCTCGGCCAGCGCCGCGATCACTTCATTGTTCGCCTTGCCCGGCTCGCCGCGCTTCTTGCCGCTGGTGCGAACGATGTCCATGCCCGCAAAGCGCGGCACGTCCGGCGTGTAACAGCCATCGGCATCGACGATCTGGCGGATTTCCTGTGTCGTGTGACCGGACTCGACCCAGACATTGAAGTCATCCTCGCCATGCGCCGGCGCCGTGTGCACGAAGCCCGTACCTGCATCTGCGGTGACGTGCTCGCCAGACAACATAGGGATTAGCTTGTCGAAGAAGGGATCCATCTCCGAGAGTGGGTGCTTGAGTGTCCAGCCGGTCGGATCGATATCACCCACCCGCGTGAATGCGCTGACCTTGGCACCATCCATAACGGACTGAGCCAGCGCATCGGAAAGGACCAGTTTTTCACCCGACCTTGCGTATGGCGCGAAGCCCAGTTCTTCCTCACTCATCACGGCATCCACCGTGTAGAGGCCGTAAGAAATCTCTGGGCTGAATGACACGGCCTGGTTGGCCGGGATCGTCCAGGGCGTGGTCGTCCAGATGACAACGCTCGCGCCAATCACTGGCTGCAGCTTTGGCCCGTCTCCGGCTTCGATGAGGACCGGAAACTTCACCCAGATCACCGGCACCTTCCGATCGTAATATTCCACTTCGGCTTCGGCGAGCGCGGTGCGCTCCACCGGGCTCCACATGATCGGCTTGGCGCCGCGCACCAGCGCGCCCTGCATGGCCATGCGCAGGAACTCGGCGACAATCGTCGCCTCGCTCTCGAACTTCATGGTCAGGTAAGGATTGTCCCATTCGCCCTCGATGCCCAGCGCGCGGAATTCCCGGCCCTGGATTTCGACCCATTTTTCGGCATAGGCGCGGCAGGCGGCGCGGAACTCGTCGCCCGGCACATCGTCCTTGCCACGGTTCTTCGACCGGAATTCCTCTTCCACCTTCCATTCGATCGGCAGGCCGTGACAGTCCCAGCCCGGCAGGTAGGGGGCGTCATGACCCGTCATCTGGTGCGAGCGCACGATCACGTCCTTGACGATCTTGTTCATCGCTGTGCCGAGGTGGATATGCCCGTTGGCATAAGGCGGGCCGTCGTGGAGAATCCATTGCTTCACCCCGCGCGCTTTCGCGTCCGCGCGCAGCTGGCCATAGAGCTTCATCTCGTCCCACCGGGCAATCCATTCCGGCTCCCGCTTCGGCAGGCCGCCTCGCATCGGAAAATCGGTTGTCGGCAGGAACAGCGTGTCGCGGTAATCGCGGTCGGTCAGGGAATCGGTCATGGGGCTCTGTATGGCTTCTTGCGGTATCTATGGGTCTGATACGGGTTTCCCATGGCTTTGCCACGGGTTTCTGGATGGTTTTCTGCAGCATGAATTCCCGGCTTCGCCCGCCCCGTCAAATCGGGTCAGTGCGCCGCCGGGCGTCTAATTCGAATGCAGTGTATCCGTGCCATGCTTTTCGCCTAGCAGGCGGCGCCAGCGCTGTCACTATCTGGCGCGATCTTCGGCCGCTTGCGGCCCCTGTTCCGACAGGTCTTCCGTTACATGTTCGCACAGCACCTCGAACACGGCGGCATTCTCCAGCAGGTTCGCCCAGGTCACGCCATGGTCGAGAATGACATAGCGCGATATGTGCACCGTTTCCGTATCAGAATTGTAGACTGATACGGCGGCATACGCCTGGCTGATCTGGCTGACGTCCTCGACCGACCGTCTGGAATCAATACCCGCAAGGAATTCCAGCCCTCGGCAATCGGTCCCGTCCGGATTGGCGCACGCCGTATAGATGGCGAAGGGTGTGCCGTGCTTGGTCGTCGCGAAGACATAGGGCGCCTGCCGGTCATTGACCCCCGTCATGGTCAGACGCGCCTCCATGTCATCCAGCAGCAGGTGCAAGTCACCCGCGCCGACAGACCCGACCAGCATGTCCGGCGCACGAATGCGCGTGTCGGGCGCCTCGGCAAGCGCGCAAAGTTGCACGGCAACGGACAGGCAAAGGGACACAATGACTTTCTGCATATTGACTCCAACACGGGAGACGGTCCGGGGTTCCGCCAGGAAGGATCAGTTTTCGGGGAAAATCAGGCGCTAATTGGGCGGGAACGCAGCCGCTTGAAGTCGGACGCGCGATTCCGCAGCATCCTTGTGCATTTGCGCGATCAGCGCGTCGACGCTCTCGAACTTCTGTTCCGGCCGCAGGTACGACACCAGCTGCACTTCCATCCACTTGCCGTAGATATCCTGGTCGAAGTCGAAAATGAACGTCTCCAGCAACGGGTCGCGCAAGCCGGTCGTGGGCGTGCGCCCGAAACTGGCGACGCCGTCGCGCCACGCGTCTTCACCCTCAAGCCGCGCGCGAACCGCATAGACGCCGTAGCGCGGGTGGATCAGGTCGTTGAGATGGATGTTTGCTGTCGGAAAACCGAACGTGCGGCCGTTCTTTTCACCGGATTCGACCAGGCCTTCAGCGACCCACCAGTCGCCGAGAATTTCGGCAGCCGTTTCCGGCTCGCCCGCCATCAGGGCTTGCCGTGTTGCGGTTGACGAGGCTTTCGTTCCCAGTTCCAGGACTTCGTCGACAATTGAGACGCCGAATCCGAGGGCCCGCCCCAGGCTGGAAAGGCGTGCCGCATGACCCATCCGACCGCGCCCGAAACGGAAGTCGAAGCCGACCGAGACGTGTGAGACGCCCAGCCCCTCGACGAGGACCTTCCGCACAAACTCTTCATCCGTCATGGACGCCATCTCGCCATTGAAGGGCAATTCGAACACAGCATCCGCGCCCTCGGCGAGGATGCTGGCATTGCGCCGCTCAGGACGGAAAATGCGGAATGGCGGATCGTTCGGCCGGAAGTAGGCCCGCGGAGGCGGCTCGAATGTCGCGACGGAGAACTTGCCATGCCCGGCCTTGCGGGCCGCATCGATAACGGCCCGGTGCCCGGCATGCAGCCCGTCAAAATTGCCGAGCGCTATCGACGCGCCCCGCGCACTCTCAGGCAATCCGCGATAGTCGGCAAAAACGGCCATCAGGCCTCCCGGCGCGGCGCAACCACTTCGGCTTCGCCCGTGATGACGCGTTTGCCGTCAACAGTGCATTCCACTTTCAGGGTCACCCGGTTGCCGCGGTCCTGCTTCTCGGCCACTTCCGCACGAACCGTCACCGTGTCACCGATATGAACCGGGCGTTTGAAGCGCATGGAAAGGCCGATGAAGATGGCACCCGGACCTGGCAGATTGTTCCCCAGAATGCCGGAGATATAGCTGGCCGTCAGCGCGCCATGCGCAATGCGGCGTCCGAAAACGGTTTTCGCGGCAAATTCTTCGTTCATATGCAGGGGATTGTAGTCACCCGACACTTCTGCGAACCGCTGGATGTCATCTTCCGAAATCGTGTGCACGGTTTCGTGCGCCATTCCGATATCCAGGTCTTCGTACTTGTAGCCGTTGAACTCGCTCATGCGTTCGGGTCTCCGATATTGATCTGAAAGGTTCGTTACACGCGGGCGATGCCCACGTCACCATCTTAGGCCCGTCATGGCGTAAGTGGCCTGTTCATCATAGTCGGCCAGCAGGTCGGTTACTTCCTGCTCGAAGTCCGCGCCGTGTTCCTTCAGGCCTGTCCCGACATAGAGGCTGTCATAGCCCTGCAGGCGTGCGCCACGCACATCGGTTGCCGGACTGTCGCCAATGCACAGTATGCGCGACGGCTCAGCGCCAAGATCGCGCAGGCGCTCCACCGCCAGGCGGTAAATCGCGGCGTGCGGCTTGCCGGGATAGACAACAGTCCCACCCAATTCTTCGTAAATCTCGGCCAGCGCGCCGGCGCACCAATACAGTTTGCCGCCAACACGCACCTGCTTGTCCGGATTGGCGCAAATCATCGGCAGGTCGCGGTCAACGCCCTGCTTGAGTTCTACGGTATAGTCCGCCGGCAGGTCATTCACCTGGTCACGCAGGCCAATACACAGCAACAGGTCCGCGTCGGCAGTGTCGACGAAATTAAGGTCGAGGCCATCGTACAGGTACTTGTCGTGTTCGAAGCCGTCGTCAGATCCAAGCCGCCAGATCGTCTTGTCGCGGCGCAGCTTGAGTTCAGCGCGCGTCGCATCCCCGGACGAGACGCAATCGTCAAACGCGTCTGATGGCACACCGAGCGGCTCAAAATAGCGAATGACCTGCGCCTTCGGCACTGGTGCGTTCGTGATCAGGCACACGCGGCCGCCCTGAGCGCGGAAATTCACCAGCGCCTCGCAGGCCTCGGTGAAGGCCGCACGGCCGTTATGGATCACCCCCCATACGTCGCAGAGGATGGAATCATAGTCCTGCGCAATCGTGGACAGGCCTTGGGGGAACTGGAGCTTTGTCATGTGCCGCGACCTAGGCTGCGCCGCAGGCAGGGTCAATCCAGACCGGCTCTATTGGGTCAGGCCGCAGGCGCTCGCCGGCAGCGGGTTGAGCACATAGAGCGTGGCCGTCGGGATGGAATGCGCGTTCGCGAGATAACAGCCCCGCACCGTCATGACCTGGCCGATATTCTCGCCGATCTGCAGACTGGGCATGTATTCGCAAGACACGCTATTGGCGGCGAACTGCGTGGGATCCCCCGGACGTATGTTCATGAGCAGATGATTGGACCCGGTCGGCACGGACATCATACCCACCCCCTCCATCGGGCCGAATTCACAGTCGCCGTCCAGCCCTGAGTAAGTGCCGTCGGCATTTTCGAACGACGGATAGGCTTCGACCGACATGGTCAGGTCCAGCAGGATGACAGAATGATCTTCGATCTTTTCAAGGTCAGGCGGCACCTCGAACTCCTGCGGATCAGGCAGGATGGCCCGGACGGTCAGCACGTCGGGCGGTGTCTGCGCCGTTGCCGCGCAAGCAAATGCGAACAGGGAAAAAGGCAAGGCAATCAGACGCATAGATCTACTCCCATCTCAACCGGACAGGCACATTAAGCTCAGAGATTGGGGCGAAATGATGCCGATTGGTCAGCCGAAGCTGGACAGGCGCTCGACAAGTGCCTGTGGCGGGGCGGTCTCTTCCATGAGGGAGGCCTTGATCGGACGCGGAGCACCGAAGATGTGGCCCTGGCCGTAAGGGATGTCATATTCGAGAATCTCGACGACACTGGCTTCGTCCTCGATTTTTTCCGCGATCACCGTGACGCCATAGCGAGAAAATACGGCACTGACTTCTTCGCCACCAACCCGGCGATTGATTGACGAGACGGGCCGCGCACCGTGCGGATCGCGCAACTGGTCGATCAGGGTCGTGCCGTTCATTTTCACGAAGCGGACGCCGGCAGCCTGAAGGCGTGGCAGGTCGAGCGACAGGTCTGTTGCGTGGTCGATCGAGAAGCGGAAGCCAAGCGCCGTGAGCCGATCCATATTATCCCGCATCGTGCGCGAGCGCGTCTCAAACTGGTCTGCGCGGATTTCGAAAATCACTGCACCAGACAGGTCGCGATTCTCGGTCATGAATTTCAGGAACATCGGGAAGAAGGCCGCGTCTTCCAGGGACGATGCCGCAATGTTGCAGAACACGCCGACGCGGCGGTCACGTTCGGCCAGACGCCGCACGATCTGGACGCAGCGGAACAATGTGAAATTGTCGATGATGCCCATCAGGTTGGCGCGGCGGCCCGCATCGAGGAATTCAGCCGGCAGGATCAGTGAACCATCCGGGCGGCGCAGGCGCGTAAAACCTTCGTAGAATGACACGCGGCGCTGGGGCAGTGAAACGATGGGCTGGAGGTGGAGGTCCACCCGGCCGTCCTTCAGCGCATCCTTCACGTCACGCAGCACGGCATCTTCCTGCGGTGCGACTGCCGATACGATGGACGGCTCTGACAGTTTCGATTCGAAGCTGCGCGACAACCGGTCGATCAGGCCTTCGAGTTGCTTCATCTCGGAGACCAGCGCGTCGCGGCGCTCGGTCAGTTCATGTTTCACGGTCGCTTCAACGGCTTCGGTTCGCGCGTCGATGACGTCGACGCGTTCTGCCGTATCGCGATTCCGGCGCTCGACCTGGTCCATTCGCTCGTCAAGCTGCTGACGCGAGCGACTGCTGGCGGAGAGAACATGAATCTGGGCGAGAATCACCGATACGATCGCCCCGCTGGCGATCGACAGCGGCAGGCTGAGACCTCCATAGGCATTAACGCCATAGCCGACGCCGCTACCTATTGCGATGTACAGCAGGAACAAGACAAAAGTCATACGTTCAGCACCCAGTTCAATCCATCAACCTTAACAGATATGGCCAATTGGTTAACGAATTGCGTGGAAATGGCCTGATTTGCCATCTCCGACAATCCCGTTGCGGCCCACCGTTGCATCAAGATCACAGACGTTTTGAGTCACACTCATGACACGTCTTCAAAGACTAGACAAAGGTTAAGGGCGGCGATACCCGGAGGTCATCGAGTTGCACTGGTCCGCGGCCATTTTATTGGCCGGAGCGGGGGCAATCTCGGGGGAGAACGGGGCTCTGCAGCGATGCGGGGCTCCGTCGCTTTATGGCGCTTCATGACCACTTTCAGCCACGCCCCGGTCGACAAAGACGACCTCATCAACGGGCCAGGTCAGCGCGCTGTTCTGGCAGGCCACGGTCAGGCGTGATTCTCCCGAAAACTGCGTTGCCTGGGTCATGCCGCACGGTTCGAGCACGAGACGAATCCCATTATAATCAATCCAGTAACCGACTCGCCCGGTATCATTCACCAGATGCGTGACGACGAGGTCGCCCGTGTCGTAGACCCGAGTCTTGGTGTCATTTTCACCCGGCAGCGGCCTCAGGACGGCTGCATTAAATCCGCCTGCCGGAGCCTGTTCGACAAAGGTGAAGGAATCCGACACTTCATAGGCCTTGTTGATGGCGGACAGGACCTCGCTCGTCCCGACCGGGCCGGAGACTCGCAGGGGTGTTTCATGGCCGGCCCGCCAGCTGGCATTGCGTATGTCGTCGAGCCCTTCAATGTCGTCACCACGTAGCGAAAACAGCATCACCGCATCGAGATTCCGCAGGTGTTCCGGGGGCATGTCCACTGCCACACCGGCGGGTGTGCCAAAAAGGACACGCTTTCCGCCCGCCATCACCAAAACGCACGGATTCGGGACCGTCACCGGTCCACAGGGCAGCAGTACGAAGTCCGTGCTGGTGATGTGGGAGCCGGGGGAGTCTGGGGGTGGCAAGGGGGTGGCAGGTCCGCCGCAAGCCGCCAATGCGAGGCTCGCAAGCAGGATGATGATTCGCATGCAAGGAAGCTCCAGTCTACCAGATGACGATCTCACCCGGTTCCCTTACGATTTCGTTCTCAATGAAACCAAGACAGTCGATTTCGACGCGGACACGATCACCTACTTTCAACCATTTCGGCGGCGTGTGGCCGGCCCCGACCCCGGCCGGGGTGCCGGTGAAGATCACATCGCCCGGCTCCAGCGTGAACGCCGCCGTGAGATGCGCTATCTGTGCGGCGATGTCGTGGATCTGGTCGCGAACGTATCCGACCTGGCGCGACTCTCCATTGACGAACGTGCGCAGCTCGAGTGCGGACAGGTCATCGATCTCGTCCAGGGTGACAATGGCGGGGCCGAATACCGCATGGGTGTCGAACCCCTTGCCCATGATCATGGTCTGGCTGGCGCGTTGCCAGTCGCGCACCGAATAGTCGCAACCGATGGTCACGCCAGCAACGATCTCGAACGCGCGCTCGCGCGGTACGTGGCGACCATGCTTGCCGATGATCACGACGAGTTCGCCTTCATAGTCGAGTTGTTCGGACACCTTGGGCAAGTGGACGTCGGCATAGGGGCCGTTCACCGCGGTCACCTGTTTGTTGAACCATTTCTGGACGTCAGGTTTCTTCGTATCGATGAAGCTGACACTCTCTGCGGCATGCGCCGCATAGTTGACGCCGATACCGAGAATCTTGCCCGGCTTCGCGACCGGCGCAAGCAGGGTGACTTCACTCAAGGGGACAGGATCGCCCGACGCTTCGGCCTTCAATGCAGCCGCCATCGTGTCGCCAACAAGCGGGACGACAGAGTCGGCCCGCAAGGCGCCGAAGCGTGTCACGCCCTCAATTTCAAATCTCACAAGACGCATACCGTTACTCTCCCGTCACACTTTTGCCCAAACACATTGCCAACGGTTCATCCCGCGTTGTGATGGGGTTTGGCAAGGGCTAGGGAATAGAGCTGTATAGGGGAATTGAAATGGACCTAGGCGTACGAGCTCAGGAGAGCTCGCTAAGCGGTTTATTCGGACAGGGAGAACGCCTGTGCATGCCGCCCTACCAGCGTAGTTATTCGTGGGGAGAGCGCGAAGCCCTCGACCTGCTCGGCGACCTTGCCGAAGCAACCGATAGCAGCATCCCGCATTTCATAGGCGCGATCGTTCTTGTGAATGGCGCCGAGTCCGGAATGGTGGAGATTGTCGACGGGCAGCAGCGCCTGACCACCTTGACCATCCTGCTGGCCGTTCTTCGAGACCTCGAACCTGACTTGGAGCGCGCCGCAGCGCTGCACGCCATGATTGCCGATGATGCGCGTCCGATGCTTGGAGAAGCGGCCAACTGGCGCCTGACGCTGAACTATATGGACGGCGCGTTTTTCCGCGACACCATCCAGCGCCTTGGCGCAACAAAGACGCTCCGGAACGAGCCGGGCGAAAGCGACAGCCAGCAACGCATGGTTGGAAACGCGAGTGCCCTGTTGAAGGAGCTGAAGCAGATGCCGGACGAGCGTCGCCGCGCCCTCACCGATACAGTTGTCACTGGTTGCGCGCTGGTCCGGGTCGTCGTGAACGACAAGGACCAGGGATTCAAGGTGTTCAGGGTGCTCAACACGCGCGGCAAGGAACCCGACGCACACGACATCATCAAGACCGAGCTGTTCCAGAAAGCAAAGTTTTCGGTCAAGGAAGCCAATACCTATGCCGAACGCTGGGCCGAACACGAGGCCATTCTCGGCGGCGGCGCCTTTGACGACCTGTTGCGCCAGATCCGCGCGATCCATGACCGCTCGCCCAAGGGCGATCTCGTCGCGGGTTTCCAGAAGGCCGTCCTGTCTAAAATCGACCCACGCAAATTCCTTGACGACATGCTGCCGAACTATGTCGCCGCCTATCGGCAGATCACGACCGCCAAAGTGACCGACGGCCCGAACGCCGCCCTTGTCGCCGACAAGCTCAACCAGTTGCGCGCGTTGGAGCAACAGAGCTGGCGTGCGCCTGCCCTCAAGTTTCTCGTCGAGCGTGGGATCGATTCCCCCATCGCACCGCAATTCTTTACCGGCCTCGAACGTCTCGGCTACGTCATCCAGCTGGTGCTCCACGACAAGGACCAGCGCAACAAGCGCTTCAACAAGGTCAGCGACGCGGTGACCAATGAACGCACGCTGCTCGCGAAAAACGGACCTTTTGCGATCTCGAAGGACGAAGCCCGCAAGGTGCTCGAGCGCCTGCTGGGCCGGTTTGCGACATTCGGCCAGAGACGCGCCATGGCGCTGCGGCTCAATGCAGCGCTTGATGGCGGCTTCACCATACCCCCGGAATCGGACGCGACGGTCGAGCATGTCCTGCCGCGCAATGTGCACGAGGACAGCCACTGGATGGTTACATGGCCGGACCCGGCCAAGCGCCGCGAGCAATGCGACACGCTCGGCAATTTCGTGCTGTTGACAAACAAGGTGAACCAGAAGGCCGACCGGCTCGACTATCGCGCCAAGAAGGAAGTCTATTTCAATGGCGGCGGCGGCGCCGATTTTGCCCTGACCCGCGACCTGATGGACCAGGACGCCTGGACGCCGGAAGTCGTGCGCAAACGTACCGAACGCCTCGCGGAAATCCTGGCCGAGGAATGGAGCCTGCTGACCTAGGCGCCCGGCGCATCCGCACAAAACACCCGACGTCACCTAATTCCCGCCTTTCGCTAGGTAACCCCTAGCGGCAGGGCGCGTCAGACCTTACCCTCATCCCAGACATAAAACACGAGGGAGCGGCGCCATGAGCCTGTTTGATCTATCCGGAAAATCAGCCATCATTACAGGATCTTCGCGCGGCATCGGCCGGGCGATTGCCGAGGCCATGGCCGATCAGGGCGCCAAGGTGACGATCTCCTCGCGCAAGCCCGGCCCCTGCCAGGAAGTCGCCGACGCGATCAACAAGAAGCATGGCGACGGCACCGCGATTGCCGTACCCGCAAACATCTCGTCCAAGAACGAATTGCAGGCGATGGTCGACGCGACGAACAAGGCGTTCGGCAAGGTCGATGTGGTTGTCTGCAACGCGGCCGCCAACCCTTATTACGGCCCGATGGAAGGCATCACAGATGACCAGTTCGAGAAAGTCCTCCAGAACAACATCATCTCGAACCACTGGCTGATCCAGATGTGCATGCCGCAAATGCGCGAGCGCAAGGACGGCGCGATCATCCTCGTCTCATCGATTGGCGGCCTGCGCGGTTCACCGATCATCGGGGCGTACAACATCTCGAAAGCGGCTGACTTCCAGCTCGCCCGCAACCTGGCCACCGAATACGGCAAGGACAATATCCGCGTGAACTGTATCGCGCCGGGCCTGATCCGCACCGATTTCGCGCGCGCTCTCTGGGAAGACCCGAAAAACCTCAAAAGCGCCCTGTCGGGCACGCCGATGGCGCGGATCGGCGAGCCGGTCGAAATCGCCGGTGCGGCCGTTTACCTCGCCTCGGCAGCGGGTGCCTACATGACCGGCCAGATGATGGTCGTCGATGGCGGCGCGACGTGCTGAACCCGAGATGCACCTGACTGACGAACCGAACTCTCCAGTTGCGGCGCCAACCGATTTCGCCACCTTCCGCGAAATCGACATCCGTATCGGAACGATCCTTGAAGCCGCCCCGCTGGACGGCGCCCACAAGCCCGCCTTGCGGCTGATGATCGATTTCGGTGCGGGCGTTGGCGTGAAGAAAAGTTCAGCGCAGGTCACGGTGCATTACACACCCGAGGCGCTGGTCGGCAAACAGGTTGCCGCCGTCGTCAATTTCCCGCCCCGCCAGATCGGCAAGTTCATGTCGGAAGTGCTGACGCTCGGGTTTCCCGATGCAGACGGCGCCATCGTGATGTTCTCGCCCGACACTAACGTACCCAACGGAGCCCGCCTCGCATGAGCCGTACCGAACTTTCCACCCAGCAGTCAGAATTCTTCGCCCGCCTGAAAAACGGCACCTGGAACTTCCCGCCCGGTATCAAGAATCTCGGCATCCGGCCCGACCTCTGGCTGAAAGAGGTTTCTTACGGCCACACCCTTTATGAATGGCCAAATGACGGCTCACGCGACATCAACGAGGGGCGCGTCTTCGGAGGCTGGGTGGCGGGCCTGTCCGATCATATCGTGTCGATGACGATGGCCAGCGCGCTGGAAGACGGCGAGTGGTTCACAACGATGGAATTGCAGACACGAATCCTGCGCCCGGTGCCGCACGGCCTGATTACGATCGAAGGCCGCCTCGTCAGCCGCGGCAAGACGACCGGCCTGGTGGAAGCCGACTGGCGCGACGAGAAGGGCCGGCACCTGGCCCGTATCACGGCAGCCAAGGCGATCCGCACGATGGAAGAGCTGCGCGGACCAGGGGCACTGGCGGCCAAGGCTTAGCAAACGCAGTCAGGAACCTTGTGGAAGCCCAACCGTTCTTTGGGCGCAACACCAAGGAGCTGACAATGATTAAGTCCCTGAAACATATCGCAATTATAGGTGCACTAGGCATCGGCTCGAGCATCGCCATCCTGCCCGCCACTGCCCAACTGGGTCTGGGTCTCGGCGTCGGTGTTGACGTCGAAACAGACGTGGATGCCCGCGTGGGTGTTCGCACCGACGATCCACACGCACGCCATTCGCACCAGCACTACGTGTATGAAGGCTATGAATCCGACCGCTGGCATACGCGCCATGAAGTGCGGCGCGACCAGACGTGGAACGCCCGCTACAACGGATATGATTGCTACGATTCCTTCCAGTACACATGGGAAGACGGTGAGCGTGTCCGCTACGATTCCACGTTCTGCCATGATGATCGTGGCCGTAAATACGAGGCGAAGGATGCCCGCGTTGTCGTCCGTATACGCTAGGTAACATCTGGCCCGATCGAAAAATCCCCGCGCCGAGGCGTGGGGATTTTTTTATCAGGGCAGCAGCAGGCAGGCATCGCCGTAGGAATAGAAGCGATACCCGGACGCGATGGCGTGGGCATAGGCCGCCTGCATCACATCCGTACCCATCAGTGCGCAGACCAGCATGAACAAGCTGGATCCCGGCAAGTGAAAATTGGTGACAAGGGCGTCGGTGGCGCGCACGGCGTCGCCGGGCTTCAGGAAGATATCCGTTGGGCCGGTGGCAGGCGCGAGCGTGCCGGCTGGTGTAGTGCAGCTTTCCAGTGTGCGCATGGCCGTTGTGCCAACAGGCACACACCGGTGTCCAGCGGAACGGGCGGCATTGAGACGGGCTGCGGCTTCCGATGTGAGCCGGCGCCATTCGGCGTGCAGACGGTTCGCTTCGATCTGCGCGTCTTCGAGCGGCTTGAACGTACCGAGACCAACATGCAACCGAACCGTCTCGCGCTGCAGGCCGGCGGTATCGAGTTCCGACAGAAGACGCGGCGTAAAGTGCAGGCCAGCCGTGGGCGCGGCGACCGAGGCGGCGTCCTCGCCAGCAAAACTGGTCTGGTATGTCTCCCGGTCACGCGCATCGGCAGGGCGGCGACGCGCGATATACGGCGGCAGCGGCATGGCGCCATGCGCGTCGAGCGCCTGTTCCAGTTCCGGGCCGGACAGCGAGAACGCGAGTTCGATCTCGCCACCGTCGATGCGCTGCGTGATCGTGGCCGAAAAGCCCTCGGCGAAGCGGATCGTGTCACCGGGCTTCAGGCGCTTGCCGGGCCGGGCGAGCGCGCGCCACGTATGGTCGTCCACGCGTTCGACCAGGTTCACGTCACAGGCAACATCGGCGCCCGCCTCGTCGCGCGCCGGTCGCACGCCCTTCAAGGCCGCTGGCAGGACACGCGTATCATTGAACACGAGCACATCGCCGGGCGAGAGATAGCGCGGCAGGTCGCGGATGCTGGCATCTTCAATCCGGCCGTCGCCATGCACGACCAGCAGCCGCGCAGAATCCTGCGGGTCGGCGGGTCGCAACGCGATCAGCTGCTCGGGCAGGTCAAAATGAAAGTCGGCGAGGTTCACGGGCATCATGCTCACTGTGCCCGCTGAAGGCGCCTGGCGGCTAGTGTTCGACGACGGCTGCAACCGACGGACGTTCACACACGTCCAGGCCTTCGGCGACATCGGCGATACTCGCCGTGAAGACGGGCCCGTCCGTGCGTTCGACCCAGACGTTGGGGCGCTCTGCCTTGGGCAGGTCGGCGGCGACCTGTGCCGACATCAGGACGTCTGGAAGGGCGACTTCGCCATTCAGCGCATCCTTGCCGGCCTTGATGGCGAGAACGACATCTTCGCCTTCAACGACGCGGCCCCAGGCCGTGTATTCCTTGTCGAGATGGTGCGAGGTGTCACGCATCAGGAAGAATTGCGAATTGGCGGAATTTGGATCCGACGTGCGGGCGGTCGATACGACGCCGCGGCAATGCGGGATCCAGCTTTCGACCATGCCGTCCATGGACATTTCAGCGAAAAACGAGGCCTGCGTCACCATCGGGAAGCCGTTCACATAACCGTTCTTGGCGGAATCGAGCGGGCCAAAGCTGGAATCGAGAGGCATTTCGACCGGGTTGCGGCGGAAAGTGAACTCGCCCGGAATATCCGGCAGGCCGGATTCGCGGCCCTTGAGCGCGAAAATGTCGCCGCCCTGCGCCATGAAGCCATTGATCACCCGGTGGAAACTGGTGCCGTCGAGATCACCCGATCGGATGATCGCGGTAAACTGGGCGTAGTGCTTGGGCGCAACTTCGGGAAAGGCCTCGATCAGGACGCGGCCCTTGTTGGTTTTGAAGATGAACAGGCGTTCCGGGTCAACCGCGCGCCAGTTTACGGTGTCGGCCTTCGCCGCTTCGACCGTCATCGCCGGGGCGGTAGCGGCCTCGTCAGCCGCAACCGGAGTCGGCGTATCCGCGTGCGACATCAGGCCCAGCGAAAGGGCGGAGGCGGCCACCACCAAAGTTGCGAGCTTCATTTACCGTATTTCTCCATGAGGGCGCGTTTCACGTCAGGGCTAACAAAAGGCGATATATCGCCGCCGAGGCTCGCAATTTCCTTCACGAGCCGCGATGCGACCGCCTGGTGCCTAACATCGGCCATCAGGAACACGGTTTCAATGTCGGGATTCAGTTGCTCGTTCATCGCCGTCATCTGGAATTCGTATTCGAAGTCCTGAACGGCCCGAAGTCCGCGCAGGATCATCTGCGCGCCGCACGCTTCGGCAAACTTCATGAGCAGGCCATGCATCGGCATGACCTTCACTTCAGCGAGCCCGGGCCCGTTGAAATGGGCGCATTCGGCCTTGACCATGTTTACGCGCTCTTCGAGCGAGAAAAGCGGCTTCTTGGCTTCGTTGATCGCCACGCCAATGACCAATGTATCGACGAGTTTCATTGCCCGTCCGAAAATATCGATATGCCCATTGGTCGGGGGATCGAATGTTCCCGGGTAAAGTCCGATACGATGCACTGGCGCCCCCTGTTGCCTATTCTTGTGGGTCAGGTGTGCCGGTTTCCACCGGACCACCATTGTCAGCCTCATCCATATCGGTTTCAGCGTCTTCTACAAGACGCGCAACAGAAACAACGTGCTCGCCCTCGGCCGTGCGCAGGACCCAGACGCCGCCCGTGGAGCGACCCGCGATGCGGATCTGGTCGACCGGCGTGCGGATCAGCTGGCCGGCATCGGTGACGAGCATGACCTGATCGCCATCATTGACCGGGAAGGACTGCGACACCTGCTTGGTTGGCCCCTGTTTCTTGTCCCGGCCCCAGATGTTCTGGGCGACGAGGCCTTTGCCGCCGCGTCCCGTGGTTCGGTAATCATAGGCAGACGAGCGTTTGCCCATGCCGTCATTGGCAATCGTGAGGATGAATTCCTCAGCGGCGCCCAGTTCGGCAATCCGCTCGGCGCTCAGCGCTGTTTCGGCGATGGCTTCGTCAGCATCGTCCTCGCTGATTTCCTCTTCTTCGCCTGTCGCGGCCCGGCGCATGGCCGAAGCATGCTTGAGATAGGCGCGCGCCTCTTCCGACGAGGCATCGACATGGCGCAGGATGCCCATCGAGATCACTTCGTCCTTGGCGCCAAGGCGGATGCCGCGCACGCCGGTCGAGTTGCGCCCGGCAAACACGCGCACGTCTGTCACCCGGAAGCGGATGCACTGGCCGAGCGCTGTGGTGAGCAGGATGTCGTCGCGTTCGGAGCAGATCTTGACCGAAACGATACCGTCGCCCTCGTCGAGCTTCATGGCGATCTTGCCGTTGCGGTTGACGCGGGTGAAGTCTGCCAGCTTGTTGCGGCGGACAGTGCCGGAGCGGGTGGCGAACATGAGGTCGAGCACTTCGTGTGCCGTTTCGTCATCCGGAAGGGGCATGACGCTTTCGATGCGCTCGTCGGCGGCCAGCGGGAAGATGTTGACCAGCGCCTTGCCGCGCGAGTTCGGCCCGCCGACAGGCAGGCGCCAGACCTTCTCCTTGTAGACCATGCCGGCCGAGGAGAAGAACAGGATCTCGGTATGGGTCGTCGCCGAGAACAGCTTGACCACGAAATCCTCGTCCTTCATCGACATGCCCGAACGGCCTTTGCCGCCACGATGCTGGGTCCGGTAGGTCGAGAGCGGCGTACGCTTCACATAGCCGCCATGGGTGACGGTGACGACCATGTCCTCGACCTCGATAAGGTCCTCGTCTTCCATGTCGATGCCGCCCATCGCGAATGCGGAGCGACGCGGAACGGCGAACTTCTCTTTCACGTCGTTGAGTTCGGCCTTGATGATCTCGCGGATACGCGGGCGCGACCGCAGGATATCGAGCAGGTCGGCGATCTTGTCGGACAAGCCCTTGGCTTCATTGCCAATTTCGTCGCGGCCAAGGCCGGTGAGACGGTGCAAGCGTAGGTCAAGGATGGCCCGGGCCTGCTCGTCCGACAGGTAGATCGTGTCGCCGCCCGACCAGCGCGTGCGCCGGTCGGCGATAAGCTCGAGCAGTGGCCCCATGTCCATGATCGGCCAGGCTTTCGCGAGCAGTTCTTCGCGGGCCGTCGCCGGGTCTGGCGCGTGGCGGATGATGCGGATCACTTCGTCAATATTGGCCACGGCCATGGCAAGGCCGACCAGGACGTGGGCCCGGTCTCGGGCCTTGTTGAGGTCAAACTTGGTGCGCCGGACGATGACTTCCTGACGGAAGGCGAGGAAGCAGTCGAGCACCTTGCGCAGGTTCATCAGTTCGGGGCGACCGCCATTGAGCGCGAGCATGTTGACGCCAAAACTGGTCTGCAGCTGGCTGAAGCGGAACAGTTGGTTCAGCACGACTTCGGCGCTGGCGTCCTTCTTCAGCTCGATGACGACGCGGATGCCGTTGCGGTCGGATTCGTCACGCAGGTCGGAGATGCCTTCGACACGTTTTTCGCGCACGAGTTCGGCGATCTTGGTAATCATCGCGGCCTTGTTCACCTGGTAGGGAATCTCGGTGACGATGATGGCCTGGCGGCCGTTCTTGGCCTCCTCGATATCGGTCTTCGCGCGCATGATGACCGAGCCACGCCCGGTGGTCAGTCCCTTGCGGCTGCCGGCATGGCCCATGATCAGGCCACCGGTGGGAAAATCGGGGCCCGGGACGATTTCGAGCAGGGCTTCGTCGTCGATCAGCGGGTCGTCAATGACGGCGAGGGTCGCGTCGATGACTTCGCCGAGATTGTGCGGCGGGATGTTCGTGGCCATGCCGACCGCGATACCGCCGCCGCCATTGACCAGCAGGTTCGGGAACTGGGCCGGCAGGACTGTCGGCTCCTGCTGCGAACCGTCATACGTGTCCTGGAAGTTGACGGTGTCCCTGTCGATATCGGCGAGCAGGTAGGTTGCCGCCTTGGTCATCCGGCTTTCCGTGTAACGCATGGCCGCCGCCGGATCATTGTCGATGGAGCCGAAATTGCCCTGGCCATCGACCATTGGCAGGCCCATCGAGAAGGGCTGGGCCATGCGCACGAGCGCGTCATAGATCGCGCTGTCGCCATGCGGGTGGAAGTTACCCATCACGGCGCCGACGATATTGGCCGATTTCTTGTACGGCTTGTCCGGCGTGTTGCCGCCGACCTGCATGGCGTAGAGGATACGGCGGTGCACCGGCTTGAGGCCGTCGCGCACGTCGGGCAGCGCGCGGCTGACGATCACGCTCATCGCATAGTCGAGATACGAGCTTTTCAGCTCGGATTCGATGGAAATTGGCTCGATTCCGTCCGGGAGGGACGGGTTGCCCTGACCGCCATTATCGGGGGTTTCGGGCTCGTCCGGCGGCGTCGTGTCGTCACTCATGAGGGGGCTTTCTGCGTCTTCGGTACCGTACGGCGGGGACCATGCCCGAATCGCCTATATTTATTGAGAAAACTCTAGCAGGCAGGGGGCAGGAAAGCCACCCTTTCGGCGGGGTTTTGGCAGTTGGCGACCGTGACCGGCCCTGCGCGAAAAACTGCCCGAGCATATGCACGGAAAAAACCCGGATATTGCCCGGGAACATGACGGAAACGCGCCGGATGAATTGGCGCCGGACGCCTTCTGATGGCATACGCCTTGCTAGATCCATGACGGGTTGAAGGCGCGTGCGGCCATGATCGTGACATTCGAGAATTTTCAGGGCTTCCCCGGCGCTGATGTATGCGTTGTCGGATCGGGCCCGATCGGGCTCGCGCTGGCCCATTCCTGTGTCAAACGCGGCCTGAAGGTCCTGATGCTGGAATCCGGCAATTACTGGCCGGAGGAGCAGAAGAACGACCTTGGCAAGGCCGGCAAACTCGATACCGCCCATCACGTGCCGCTCGAAGAGGGCTGCTGCCGCGCACTGGGCGGCAATTCCTACCAATGGGGCGGGCGCTGCGTGCCGTTCGACCCGATCGATTTCGAGGCGCGCCGCTGGATCGAAAATTCGGGTTGGCCGATCAGTGCGGAGACCGTGACGCAGTGGTATGCCGATGCGGCGGGCTTCCTGCTCTGCCGGGATGACTTCACCGACACGCCCCTGTGGCCCGACAATGGCCGCGTGCGCAGCGACACACTGGAGAGCTGGGTCGCCAACCCGAATATTGCGCATGTCTACGATGACTGGCTGAAAACCTGCGCCGACATCTGCGTCGTGCTGGATGCCACGGTTGTGGATTTCCGATTTGACGCGAACGATGCGCGGGTCGAGGCGGTCACGGTTGCCACCGGGTCGACGCGCACGGACCTGCCCGTCAAAACCGTCATCGTGGCCGCAGGCGGCGTCCAGACGCCGCGCCTGCTTCTGGCGGCGCAGCTGACACGGCCGGGCCTGTTCGGCGGCCTGGATGGGCCGCTGGGGCGCTATTACATGGGCCATGTCAGCGGCAAGATCGCCGAGATCACGCTGGCCGACCCCGCCTCCGACGGGTTTCTCGACTACGAAATGGACGGCAACCGGTTCAAGCGCCGGCGCATCACGCTGACCGAAGCCGAACAGCGGGCGCATCGCCTGCCCCAGATCACGTTCAGCGCCGGCAACCCGGTGGTCTACGATCCGGCCCACCGCAACGGTGCCCTGTCGGCCATCTGGATGGTCCTGTCGTCGCCGCTGGGCAACCGGTTCCTCAACGCGCCGCTGCGCCGCCTCTATCTCGGCGAGGAAAAACAATCGGTCCTGTCACATGCGCTGAACATAATCCGTTCGCCCATCGCAACCGGGTTTGGCGCGTTCAACGTATTCCGGCAGATGTACCTGCAAAAGCCAAAGCGGCCATCGGTGTTCCTGAAGAACCGCAAGGGCCGCTACACGCTGTACTATCACGGCGAACAGACGCCTTCGCCAGAAAACCGGGTGCGCCTGTCGTCAGGCGTGGACGCGTTGGGAATGCCGCGCGTGGCGATCGACTTCGACTATTCAGCTGCTGACGCCGACGGCGTGCTGAGGGCGCACGCCATCCTCGCCGAAGCGGTGGCCGAAGCCGGCATCGGCACGATCGACTATTCCGTGCCGGGAGATGCGCGCGCCGCTGCCATTGTCAGCCAGGCGCGGGACGGCCTGCACCAGATCGGCACCACCCGCATGTCCACCGATCCAAAGCATGGCGTGGTGGACACCGACTGCCGCGTGCACGGCATGCAGAACCTCTACGTCGCCTCGACCTCGGTGATGCCGACATCCGGCCATGCCAACCCGACCTTTGTCGGCGTGGCGCTCGCGATGCGCCTGGCTGCACATCTGGGTGGCCCCGTGAAGCCTGAACGCACGACTGAGAACCAGACGATGGATGCCGCGACTGCGCCGGCAACGGGCAGGCGCATCCTCGTCACTGGCGCTTCGGGAAAGATCGGCCAGCATGTTGTCCGCCAGCTTCTCGACACGGGCCATTCAGTCGTCGCGCTGACGTCCAGCCCGAACCGCGCGGTGGGCCGCGAGCCCGAGCGCGATGTTGAGTGGCGCCACCATGACTGGCGCGAGTCTGTCGATTTTACAGACCATGTCCGAGGCTGCGATGCGGTCATCCATCTCGGCGCCGAAATCTGGCGCAGCGACCGGATGGAGCGGGTCAATGTCGAAGCCACGGCGGCGCTCGCCGCAGCGGCTGAAGCCGCTGGCATTCGCAGCTTCGTTTTTGCCAGTAGTATCGCCGTCTATGGTTCGCCGACGCGCGCCGAAGTCGACGAGGACACGACCCGGCTGACCCCCACCCATGACGTGAAGGCCGAGTATCGCGGCACGGACAGCATCCGCGCCTATGGCCGCAGCAAGGTGAAAGCCGAGGACGCGATTGCCGCAGCGTGCCGGAATACGCATTTCGCCGTGGCGCGCCCCACGGTCGTCGCCGACGTGGACGACATTGCCGGGGCGGTGAACATGAACCCGCTGGTCAAGAGTATCGGCGCGAAAAGGCATACGCATTTCGTCTATATCGCCGACGTGGCGGCCGCGATGATCTGGTTGATGGAACGCGGGCTGTCGCAACCGGCAGGCATGCCGGGACGGGTCGAGACGTTCAACCTGTCTGACGAGACGGGATACGACACATCCTACAGCGGATTGTACCACCGGCTGGAAGCCCTTTCAGGGCGTGGCGGGATGGGCGCGAAACTGGCCAGCCCTCTCTTCGTGTACGACCTGTTCGACCGCCTGAAATCAAAGAGCCTGTCACGCGGCCTGCCACTGGGCCGCTGCGTCTTCCCGGCCACGCGCCTGCATGCTGCCGGCTATTCGCACCCGTTCGGCATGGCGATGGCCGAGCGCCTTGCCGCTGACCGGATTCGCGAGCGCTGACGGCGCTACCATGACCTATTCGGCGGCGGGCAGCGCGCCGAGGTCGGACAGGGCGCG
Organism: Alphaproteobacteria bacterium; assembly: GCA_018830285.1. Taxonomy (GTDB): domain Bacteria; phylum Pseudomonadota; class Alphaproteobacteria; order Caulobacterales; family Hyphomonadaceae; genus Hyphomonas. Next base: position 42,037 of record JAHJSB010000024.1, on the reverse strand, counting down.
CAGCACGGCAGCCTTGCGTTTCGGCACGTCGGCCTGCGGGTCGGCCATGTCCATGTTGAAGGCGAAGGCATAGGTGCCGGGGGCGTCTCCCGTCGTCTGTTCCAGCCAGCCGACATACCATCCGATATCGGTTTCGCCCTCCACCCATTTCCAGCCCGTCTTGCCGTACAGCGTCCAGCCGGGACCGGAATCGGCCACCATCATGGGCACGGCGCGCTCGTAGGTGTGCGCAGAGAGCGGCAGCATCCGGTGCGACAGCTGGGCCAGGAAGGCGGTCTGCTCCTCGGCAGAGACCGCCAGAGGGCCTTTCAGCCAGTAGGACGACACGTCTTCGGGCGCGCCCGTATCTGCGTTGCCATAGTCAAAGGCCGCGAGCCATCCCTGCAGCGCGGCCGAGCCGATCCGCGGCGTAACAGCCTGATAGATCCAGACGGTCGAGCGCGTGTAGGCCGAGGCAAAATCCTGGGTTTCGTTCCAGCCGTCGGCAAAGCGTTTGACGCCATCCCACTCAAAGACCTCGTCCGGGCCGGACACGGCGCCGGTTTCCAGCGCGATCAGGGTGTGGGGAATTTTCGAGGTCGAGGCGGGGGTGAAGCGCGCCTTTGCCCGTTCAGGGTTGCTGATCCAGGTGCGCTGATCCTCCAGACGGTAGACGACCAGTGTCGAGGTTTCCGGGTCAACACCCGCAGCCGCCACGCTGGCACTCAGGGGCGGCGGCCGGGTGAGTGTCATGCAGGCGGCCAGCAGGCACGCCGCCAGGGCCAGAGCCAGGCCAGTGGCGATGCGCGAAGAAAGGGCCGTCCTGCGTTGCACGTGTGCCTCCTAGAAAGGGATTTCGTCGTCGAGATCCTGGCTGAAGCTTTCGGCCGGACCACTCATCTTGCGGGCGCTGCCTTGCTGTTCGCCAAAATCATTGCCGCTGGAGCGGGCGCCGCCGCGCTCACCGGCGCTGTCGAGCATGGTGAGCGTGCTGCCGAAGCCGCGCAGCACGACTTCGGTCGTGTAGCGGTCCTGGCCATCCTTGTCCTGCCATTTGCGGGTTTCCAGCTGGCCTTCAATATAGAGCTTGGAGCCCTTCTTGACATAGTTCTGGACGACGCGGACCAGGCCTTCGCTCAGGATCGAAATCCGGTGCCACTCGGTCTTTTCCTTGCGCTCGCCCGTGGCCTTGTCTTTCCATGTCTCGGACGTGGCCAACGTGAAGCTGGCAACCTGGCCGCCATTCTGGAATTGGCGGATTTCCGGATCCTGCCCCACATTACCAACAAGAATGACCTTGTTCACTGATCCTGCCATGTATCCATCTCCGCTCAGTCTTGTTTCGTTATCGAATCTGTTCTCTTCTACCGCGACCGGGCCCGCCTGTCGCCTCCCCAGCCGTTTTTCCACAGGCCGGGATTAAAAAAGCAGCGAGTCGCAAATGTTCACACTTTGTTCTTGTGGTCAAGCTGGACTCACGCCACACATAGAGCCTAGCAACACGCCCAGTCCTGTTTCGCCACCGTAACGAGCTTCCTGCATGGCCCGATTAGAATCCCCTTTCATCCGCGTGCGCGGAGCCAAGGAACACAATCTCAAGAATATCGACGTGGATATTCCGCGCGGTGAGCTGGTCGTGATGACCGGCCTGTCAGGCTCGGGCAAATCCTCGCTCGCGTTCGACACGATCTATGCCGAGGGCCAAAGACGCTATGTTGAAAGCCTGTCGGCCTATGCGCGCCAGTTCCTCGAACTGATGCAAAAGCCGGACGTCGAAAGCATCGAAGGCCTGTCGCCCGCGATCTCGATCGAGCAGAAGACGACCAGCCGCAACCCGCGCTCGACGGTCGGCACCGTGACCGAGATCTACGACTATATGCGCCTGCTGTGGGCGCGCGTCGGCATTCCCTATTCGCCAGCCACCGGCCTGCCGATCGAGAGCCAGACGATCAGCCAGATGGTCGACCGGACGATGGAGCTGCCCGAGGGCACGCGCCTCTACCTGCTGGCGCCGATGATCCGGGGCCGCAAGGGCGAGTATCGCAAGGAATTCGCCGAACTGCTCAAGAATGGCTACCAGCGCGTCAAGGTGGACGGCGAATTCTTCGAACTGGAAGACGCGCCCAAACTGGACAAGAAATTCAAGCATGACATTGATGTCGTGGTCGACCGCGTGGTCGTGCGCGAAGGCATGGAGCAGCGCCTCGCCGAAAGTTTCGAGACGGCGCTGGGTCTGGCGCAGGGCATTGCGCTGGCCGAATATGCCGATATCGAAGAGGGCGAGACCGAGCCGAAGCGGATCACCTATAGCGCCAATTTCGCCTGCCCCGTGTCCGGCTTCACGATCTCGGAAATCGAGCCGCGCCTGTTCTCTTTCAACAATCCGTTCGGCGCCTGCCCGACCTGTGACGGGCTCGGCAACCAGCTGAAGATCGATGCCGACCTGATCGTGCCGGACAAGGACCTGGACCTGATGAGCGGCGCCATCGCGCCCTGGGCCAAGTCGACATCCCCCTACCAGACGCAGACGCTGCAGGCCCTGTCGACGCATTACCGGTTCGACCTGAAGAAGAAGTGGAACCAGCTGCCGGAAGATATCCAGCAGATGATCCTGCACGGCACCGGCGAGGAAGAGATCAAGTTCATCTATGATGACGGCATGCGCCGCTATGAGGTGAAGAAGACGTTCGAGGGCGTGATCCCGAACCTGGAGCGGCGCTATCGCGAGACGGACTCGGCCTGGGTGCGCGAGGAAGTGGCGAAGTTCCAGTCGGCAGCGCCCTGCCCTGCCTGTGGCGGCAAGCGCCTGAAGCCGCAGGCGCTGGCGGTGAAGATTGCCAAGCTGGATATTTCGGACGCCGCCGAATTCTCGATCAGGGATGCGGGCGACTGGTTCAGCAAGGTCTCGAAGACGCTGACCAAGCAGCAGAACGAGATCGCCAGCCGCATCCTGAAGGAAATCAACGACCGCCTGAACTTCCTCAATGATGTCGGCCTCGAATACCTGACGCTCAGCCGCGGGTCCGGCACCTTGTCGGGCGGCGAGAGCCAGCGCATCCGGCTGGCCAGCCAGATCGGCTCGGGCCTGACGGGCGTGCTCTATGTGCTGGACGAACCGAGTATCGGCCTGCACCAACGCGACAATGCCCGCCTGCTGGAAACGCTGAAGCGGTTGCGAGACCTTGGCAATTCCGTGATCGTGGTCGAGCATGACGAGGACGCGATCCTGACCGCTGACCACGTCATCGACATGGGACCGGCGGCCGGCATTCACGGCGGCGAGATCATCGCCGAAGGGACGCCAGCCGAAGTGCTGGCCAACCCGAAAAGCATGACGGCGGACTATCTCAACGGCACGCGCGAGATTCCGATCCCGAAGCGCCGCCCGGTCGAGAAATCGAAACGCAAGATCACTCTGACGGGCGCGACCGGGAACAATCTCAAGAATGTTACCGCGACGATCCCGCTGGGCAGTTTCACCTGCATCACCGGCGTGTCGGGCGGCGGCAAGTCGACCCTGATCATCGAGACGCTGTACAAGGCGCTGGCCCGCAAGCTGAATGGCGCCTCCAGCCCGCCGCAGCCCTATGACAGCCTTGAGGGCCTCGAATATCTCGACAAGGTGATCGACATTGACCAGAGCCCGATCGGGCGCACGCCGCGCTCGAACCCGGCCACCTATACCGGCGCCTTCGGCCCGATCCGCGACTGGTTCACCGGCCTGCCGGAATCCAAGGCGCGCGGCTACAAGGCCGGACGGTTCAGCTTCAACGTGAAGGGCGGGCGCTGCGAAGCCTGCCAGGGCGACGGCGTCATCAAGATCGAGATGCACTTCCTGCCGGACGTGTATGTCACGTGCGAGACCTGCAAGGGCAAGCGCTACAACCGGGAAACGCTGGAAGTCCTGTTCAAGGGCAAGTCGATTGCGGACGTGCTGGACATGAATGTGGATGACGCGGCGAAGTTCTTCTCGGCGGTGCCGGCCATCGCATCCAAGATGGAGACGCTGGTGCAGGTGGGGCTCGGCTATGTGAAGGTCGGCCAGCAGGCGACGACGCTGTCAGGCGGCGAGGCGCAGCGGGTGAAGCTCGCCAAGGAACTGGCCAAGCGCGCGACGGGCCGCACACTGTACATCCTCGACGAGCCGACGACGGGCCTGCACTTCGATGATGTGCGCAAGCTGCTGGAAGTGCTGCACGAGCTGGTCGATGCCGGCAATACGGTGGTCGTGATCGAGCATAATCTCGACGTCGTGAAGACGGCTGACTGGGTGCTGGACCTTGGGCCCGAAGGCGGCGATGGCGGCGGCAAGCTGGTCGCAGCCGGCACCCCGGAAGACATTGCTGCCAATACCGAAAGCTGGACCGGCAAGTTCCTCGCCGAAACCTTCCGCCGGCACGACGAGCGCCGCGCCGCGCGCAACAAGCGCGAGCGGGCGACGACGACGCTCAAGCCCGCCAAGAAGACGGCAGCGAAGGCACCTGCTTCGCCAAAGAAGGCCAAGCCCAAAGCAGCGAGCGCCGCCAAATAGGTTCGGCCTAGACGAACGTCTCGTCGATCGCCGGATTGTCGGCCCATTGGGGATCGGTCCGCGCCGCCAGTGCGGCTGGCCCCGAAAAAATGTGCATCCAGCAGGCCTGGAGGAAAATGAAGCCCACCATCAAGATGGCCCCGGGAATGATGATGCCGGGCGAGGCCATCGCCGAGAAGATGGCTGCCGGGTCGTCCTCGATTCCGCCCATCACCGGCATCAGCGCTGCGACCATGACCACCGCGAAGACCAGGTAGAGCACGAAGAAGGCCACGAACATGATCAGCATCAGCACGATCCAGCTGCCGACAATGGTCCACGCCTTGCCCTTGGTCACGCGCCAGGCTTGTCCGAACTGGATGCTGCGGTCGCGCACCGTGAGGGCGGCAGCAGGCGAAAACCGCGCCGCCAGCCAGAGCGCGAAAACCATGTAGGCGATGAACAGGACGAAGGCGAGCAGCCCGCCCAGGGCGGCGCCGTTGCTGTTGCCCATCGCGGCCATGATGCCAATCGGTACCATAATCATGAGAATCATCCCGAGATAGAGGGCGATGAACAAGCCAAACCAGATCAGGCCGACAACGAGCAGGCGCAACTCGTCTGCCCCCAGCTGCAGGCGAAAGTCTTCCGCGCGCATGTATCGCCGCTGGTTGGCGCCTTCGAACAGAGTCCAGAAGGCCAGGCCGAGCGGGATCATCAGCAGGTATCCTAGAAGAACCCGGCCCATCTGCCCCGTCATGGCGGCTTCCATCGCAACCGGATCGTCCATCATGTCCGGATCGAACATCATCCCGAACATGGGCCACTGCAGCCAGAGGGTCACCGCCGACATCAGCAGGTAAAGCACCGCATAGGTTGCGCCGTACTTGAGCAGGAACCCCTTCGGGCCGCCGGTGCGCCGGAAGTGAAACAACGCATTGTCAAAACTGAAGACGAGGTTCGTCATGGATTTTTCTCCCTGGTCAATCAAACACGGCCATGCGGGCAGTGTCATCAACGCCGCCACGCGGATCATGACGGGCGGCGAAAGCCGCCGGGGCGCCATTAAAATGCTGCTGGAGCGCGGATATGAACACGCTGACGAAAATGTAGAGCCCAATCGGAACGAGGAATGTCGCCGAGAAGATCAATTGCATGACCTCTTCGCCGGATTGCGCGTTCGCAAAGCCAGACATGAATCCGGCAAATCCGAACTGCAATACCTGGTCAAGGATTCCGGAGACAATCACGCCGGCGAACGCGATGATGAGGAAGGCACCGAGAATCGGCCAGAAGCGACTGCGCGAGACATTCCAGGCATCGAAGAAGACGATTTTCCGATCCTTGATCGTCATGGCGAAACAGGGCGACAGACGCGTCGCGAAGAAGACGTAGACCGGGAAGGCCAGCATCATGAAGCCTATCCCGCCGAAAATGACCGGGACCATCCGGCGCCCCAGTTCATTTTCCGACATACCGCCAGCGGCCAGTTGGACGATATTGATGACGCCATTCCACACGCTGAGCGCCGGCAATCCGAAACAGGCCAGGGCAAGAAGCCACCAGAACAAGCCGACGGCCATCATCCGCAATTCGTCGCTGCCCAGCCGCAGGGAAAAGCGCTCGTCCCGGACATAGCGGCGCTGCGAAGCGGCTTCAAACATGGCCCACAGGACCCATGACCCGGCGCTCACCACAATGGCCCAAGGGATCAGCGGCGTCAGGGTGCCGAACACCAGGGCGAGTACGGCACCCGGATCATCCTCGTCGATACTCGCGTTTTCCAGCGCCTCAATCGACTCGATGAAAGCAAGGGTGGCATCTTTTGACAGGTATCCGACGATCACCATGAACAGTGTCACGACCAGCGCGTTGGTGGCGGCGAATATCCACGGAAACGTGCGAAAGTGCGCAGCGCGAAAGGCGTTCGAGAGCGCGCCTTCAAACGAGAAACCTGTTGGCAAAACCCCACCCTCCCAAACAGTTCGCTGCAGACTAAGGCGATTTACTCTAGCGAGGCAATCTCCGGGGCGTTATCCGGATCCGGCATGAGGCGCGGCAGCACCGTCACCGCAAGGCCGTGACCGGCGAGGATAAATGGCGCGAGCAGCAGGATACCGAGCGCTCCGCCGATGAAATGACCGGCTGCGCTGGTCCCGAGCAAAGGATTGAGCGCCGCATTGATCGCTACGGCCAGACCAAATGGTGCCACATGCGTGACGAGCGCGGCAAGGCTGAGACGAAGACCGTGCCCTTTGGTCCACGGCCATGTGCGGAAGACCATGGTTTCCTCCCGGCTGACGGTCGCCGCGCCCACGAGGAGCAGGCGCACCGCCAGGAAGCAAAGCGCCCATAGGCCAAGCACGCATGCGATCAGGAACACTGCGCCATAGGCCGTCGGCAGCATGTCCATGAACGCCGCCTGCACGACAGCGGGTGGCGTTTCCGCGCCGAGGTCTGTCCGGCCAGAGGCCTCTAGCAGGATGCCGGGCAGGATAAGAAGGAAGAATCCGATGAAGACCCCGACGAACAGAAAGGCCATGTAGACAGCCAGATTGACGTGCACCAATTGCAGGTACTTGCCTGACCGTGCGCCTATCATGGACCGATAGATGCTCAAGGAAAACGCCACACCGGCAAAGAACACGCCAGCCATCAGATTGAGCGCGATGATCGCGGCGCCGTTGACTTCCATACCAAGCACCAGCCGGTAGAGGCCAGCCAGCACCATCAACAGGCCAAGCCATGGCAGGCTGGGAACGCAGGCCCGCGCGGCGAGGCGCCATGCCTCGGCGGCAATCTCCAAAACGGGCAGCTTCACGTCCATTTTCGCGCTCCTCACGGCTGACACACCTAAACCGCACGGCGCCCGGCGGCAAACGCCATCTTGACGCGACGGGCTGTCCTGCGCATGTCCCTCGCATGAGCATCAAACCCATCCATATCATCGGCGGCGGCATGGCCGGCTCCGAAGCCGCATGGCAAGTCGCCAGCGCCGGCGTCCCCGTCATCCTGCACGAAATGCGGGGCGTGAAGGGCACCGAAGCCCACCAGACCGACCAGCTGGCCGAGCTTGTCTGTTCCAATTCCTTCCGCTCGGATGACCATACGACCAATGCTGTCGGCGTGCTGCACGAGGAAATGCGCCGCGCAGGCGGCCTGATCATTACCACGGCCGCTGACCATCAGGTGCCTGCCGGCAGCGCGCTGGCGGTTGACCGCGAAGGCTTCGCCGAGGCGATCACGGCCAAACTGGAAGCGCACCCACTTGTCACCATCGTGCGTGAGGAGATCACCGGCATTCCGCCCGAAGACTGGGACAGCGTGATCATCGCAACCGGCCCGCTGACGTCGCAGGCGCTTGCCGAAGCGATCCACGCCCATACCGGCGAAGGCGACCTGGCCTTCTTCGACGCCATCGCACCCATCATCTATTTCGACTCGGTCGACATGGATGTGGCCTGGCGCCAGAGCCGCTACGACAAGCCCGGCCCCGGCGGCGACACGGCGGCCTATATCAATTGCGGCATGAACGAAGCCCAGTACAACGCCTTCCTCGACGCCCTGATTGCGGCGCCGAAGACCGAGTTCAAGGACTGGGAAAAGGACACGCCCTACTTCGAAGGCTGCCTGCCCATCGAAGTCATGGCCGAGCGCGGGCGCGAGACGCTGCGGTTCGGCCCGATGAAACCGGTCGGCCTGACCAATCCGCACGACCCCACGGTGAAATCGCATGCCGTCGTGCAGCTGCGCCAAGACAATGCGCTCGGCACGCTGTGGAACATGGTCGGATTCCAGACCAAGCTGAAGCACGGCGCGCAGGCGGAAATCTTCCGCATGATCCCCGGCCTTGAGAAAGCGGAGTTCGCCCGGCTCGGCGGCATTCACCGCAACACGTTCCTGAATTCGCCGAAACTGCTCGACCAGCAGCTGCGTATGAAATCCCTCCCGCGCCTGCGCTTCGCCGGGCAGGTCACGGGCGTGGAAGGCTATGTCGAGAGCGCCGCGATGGGCCTACTGGCAGGGCGCTTCGCCGCCGCCGAACGGCTCGGCCACACAATTGCCCCGCCCCCGCCGACCACCGCGCTCGGCGCCCTCGTGCTGCACATCACCGGCGGCCACCTTCAGGGCAAGCAGACCTTCCAGCCAATGAATATCAATTTCGGCCTGTTCCCGGACATCGAAGACTATTCAAAGATTGGCGAGGACGGCAAACGCCTGCGCGGCAAGGACAAGGGCCGGGCCAAGAAAAAGGCCCAGGCCGTGCGCGCGTTGCAGGATGTAGACGCCTGGCTGGCTGGCGAAGCTGAGCTGGTGCCAGCAGAATAGAGACATTGGGGGGGCAGGATACTGAAACTTCTGCTCACCGGATCGACGGGCTGGCTGGGGCGCCACCTTGCGCCTTTGCTGGAGTCATCAGGGCATCAGGTTGTCGGACTGGATGTGGCGCCGGGACCGTTCACGCAGGTGATCGGCACGGTCGCCGACCGGGCGCTGGTCGTCCGGATTTTCGCGGATCATGGCATTGAAGCCGTCATTCATGCGGGCGCGCTGCACAAGCCGGATATTGCGCGTTTTCCGCGCCAGGCCTTTATCGACACGAACCTGACCGGCACGCTGAACCTGCTGGAGGCGGCGGTGGCGGCGGGACATGACCGGTTCGTGATGACGTCGACCACATCGCTGATGATTTCGCAGGCGATCCGCGACGAGGCATCGCCTGAGGCTGTGTGGCTGGACGAAGACCATGGGCCGCTTGCGCCGCGCAATATTTACGGCGTGACGAAACTGGCTGCGGAGGGGCTTTGCCGGCAGTTCGCGCTGGAGACCGGGCTGAACTGCGTTGTGCTGCGCACATCGCGCTTCTTTCCGGAGGAGGATGACACGCTGTCGGACCCAACGCCGGAGAATCTGAAAGCCAATGAATTCCTGCACCGCCGACTGACGGTGGAGGATGCGGCGCGGGCCCATCTTGTGGCGCTGGAGAAGGCACCGGATGTCGGGTTCGGGCTCTATATCGTATCGGCGTCGAGCCCATTTGACCGGTCGGAATGCGCGGCTCTCAAGCGCGATGCAGTGGCGGTCATCCTGCAGCACTTCCCGGATGCCGCTGACCTCTATGCAAACCGGGGATGGCGCCTGCCGCAGCAGATAGGGCGCATTTATGACGCGTCGCGGATCGAGCGGGAACTCGGGTTTCGCTGCGAGACGGATTTCGCCGCCGTGCTTGAGGCCTTGCGGTCAGGTGCGGCAATGCCGTTTGCGCATGATGGCACGTTCCGGTCACCCAGCCTTCATGGCCGCGCGCTGATCGATGGCGGCGTGGACTGAGACGTTACTGCGCCATGACGCGCGCAGCGCATACGATGGTCCCAGACTTGTTCATGGGGCGGATTTTCAGACCTGCCCGGTATTCATCGCCTTCATGATGCTGAGGCGTTTGGTAACGGGGTTCGGGTTGCGGCCTTCCGAGTAGAACTTGCGCAGGCGGAAATGCGCGATGGCCGGGCGGATGAGCTTTGGCGCAGGCGCGACATGCGGGCCGAATGCTTTGGTCTCGCTGCGGCGGGTTGCGGCATAGGCCGGCGCCACATCCTGTATCTCGGTTCCCCAGCCGTGGGCGCCGCACAAAACGCTTGCGGCGACCGCCGCCAGCCAGGCTTCCGGCTCGCGCGCCCTGTCTTCGGCCTCGAAGGCGGCCTGGTACCCGTCGACAAGTTTCTGTAGCGCGCCGATCTTCAGCCGCTGGCAGGCGACTTCCTCGTTCAGGGCGAGACAGACATCATGCGCCCGGGGGGCCTGCTGCGCTTCGATCTCGCTCAGGGCGTCGCGCCACCACTGGAACCGGATGGCGCCCAGCGTGTCCTCGGTGACCGCAAGACGGACCCGCGCCAGTTCGTAGGCCAGCGCGTAAAGTGCCGTCAGGGCGTTGCGATAGATCTCCGGTGCGAAGCGACTCGATATCCAGCGATCTTCGTCGACCCGCTTTACGCGGGCATCAATCGCCTTCCATTGTGTTTTGCTCAAGGGGCTGGTCTCATTTGACATGGAACCCATATGTGGGAAGACGCGCTGATACACCAGTCAATCATCTTCAAGAAAGGACGCTGACATGGCATTTTCCCTTCCCGACCTCCCGTACGGACGTGGAGCCCTCGCCCCACACATTTCCGAGGAGACCCTCAACTATCACCACGGCAAGCACCATCAGGCCTATGTGACGAACCTGAACGGCCTGATCGAAGGCACCGACCTCGAGAAAGCGCCGCTCGAAGAGATCGTCAAGCAAGCCGCCGGCGACAAGGCCAAGGCTGGCCTGTTCAACAATGCGGCCCAGGTGTGGAATCACACATTCTACTGGCACTCCATGAAACCGGGCGGCGGCGGCAAGCCCACCGGCAAGATCGCCGCGATGATCGACAGCGACCTCGGCGGCTACGACCAGTTCGTGAAGGACTTCAAGGCAGCCGGCGGCGGTCAGTTCGGTTCGGGCTGGGCCTGGCTCGTCCTCAAGGACGGCAAGCTCGCCATCACCAAGACCCCGAACGCCGAGACCCCGCTGACGGACGCCGGCGTCACGCCGCTCCTGACCATGGATGTCTGGGAACACGCCTATTATCTCGACTACCAGAACAGCCGTCCGAACTATATGGACGCCTTCCTGAACAACCTGATCAGCTGGGACTTTGCCAACAAGAACCTTGGCTAGGCCCCAGGCCTGAATTCGGCGAAATCAAGCAAACTGAGGCGCCCACCTGTACTGGTGGGCGTTTTTGCATTATGTGCAGCGCAACAGACGCTCCGGGCTCAGGATTTGCCCGGCAAGGCTGCCATTCGGGCAGTGTCGGGTATTATCAACAATCCTTGGACTGGAAACACTTTGAACGACGTTACATTTGCAGATCTCGGCCTCGGGCCGAACGTACTTAAGGCTGTGGAAGAGGCGGGATATACAACTCCCACGCCGATCCAGATGGAAGCCATCCCCCACATCCTCGCCGGCGGCGACGTCACGGGCATCGCCCAGACCGGCACCGGCAAGACGGCGGCCTTCGTGCTGCCGATGATCCACCGCCTTGCGCGCGGACGGGCCCGGGCCCGCATGCCGCGCTGCCTGATCCTCTGCCCGACGCGCGAACTCGCTGCGCAGGTCGCCGAGAATTTCGAGAAATACGGCAAGCACCTGAAGCTCACCATGGCCCTGCTCATCGGCGGTGTCAGCTTCAAGGAACAGGAAGGCCTGCTGCAGCGTGGCGTTGACGTGCTGATCGCGACGCCTGGCCGCCTGATGGACCAGTTCGAACGCGGCAAGCTGCTGCTGATGGGTGTCGACTATCTCATCATCGACGAAGCCGACCGCATGCTCGACATGGGCTTCATTCCCGACATCGAGAAGATCGTCTCCAAGATTCCGGCCAAGCGGCAGACGCTGCTGTTCTCGGCAACCTTCCCGACCGACATCCAGAGACTGGCGAAGACGTTCCAGCGCGACCCGGTGAAGATCGAAGTCGCCCGGCCGACCGACGCGGCCAAGACGATCACGCAGCACGTGGTTCACATTCCGACCAATGATGCCAAGGCCAAGCGCACGGCGCTGCGCCGCGTCATCGAAGCCTGCGAGGTCAAGAACGGCATCGTCTTCTGCAACCGCAAGGTCGAAGTCGATATCGTTGCCGCCTCGCTGCAAAAGCATGGCCACGACGCTGCCGCCATCCACGGCGACCTGCCGCAGGCCTTTCGTACCGAAGTGCTGCAGCGCTTCCGCGATGGCGACCTGAAGCTGCTGGTCGCATCCGATGTGGCCGCACGCGGCCTCGACATCCCGGATGTCGACCATGTGTTCAACTATTCGCCGCCGCCCAAAGACGAAGACTATGTCCACCGGATTGGCCGCACCGGCCGCGCCGGACGGACCGGCAAGAGCTTCACGGTCGTGTCGCCGTCCGACGAGAAGTCCTGGGGCTTTGTCCTCAAGATGATCCAGCAGGACGTCGAGGAATTCATGCCCGAAGGCCTGCTTGAGGAACTCGAGAACCTGCCGCCGGAAGAACGCTCCAGCCGGAGCGGGCGCAGTGGCGGTGGTCGTAGCGGCAGCAGCGTTAGCAGCAGCCGCGCGCGCGGCCGGGGTGAGCGCCCCGAACGCGGGCGTTCGCGCACCAAGACAACCGAGGACGCGCCCAAGGCTGACGTCGACGTCAAAACCGCAGATGAGGCGCCAAAGCCTGAACGCGCTGACGAGGCCCCCAAGCCCGAACGCACCGAGAAGCCAAAACGCGAACGCGCACCGAAAGCTGAAAAAGTCGAAAAAGCGGAACCCGCTGACGTGGCCGAACAGCCGGAAAAAGCCGAAAAGCCCGCCCGCACCGAGCGCGGATCACGGGGTGGACGTCCTCCACGCGACCAGAAGCGCAAGGATGACGATCCGATCCTCGCGCCGGCGCCGGAACGCGTCAAAGGTTTCGGTGACGACGTCCCGGCTTTCCTGAAACGCTAGGTCACACCAGGCGCAGCGAAGGCTCAGAGGCCTTTGTTGCGCCGGTTAACGACCAGGGCGTGCGACAGGTCTGGCGTCGGTCCGGGCTTGTCGAAGCTAATCGAGAACCGCGTTCCCGATGCGCCCGTTGCGATACTTATCTCTGCGGCAAGCGACTTGCTCAGCGAGTTGATCAGAATCATGCCGATACCGCGCGCAGTATCCGCTTCAGACTGTTCCGGCATGCCGACACCGTCATCTTCGACTTCGATCAGCACACGATCTGCCGAGCCATCCAGCAATAGCCTGATCCAGCCCTGGTCGCGCCCCTTGAAGGCAAATTTGCAGGCATTGGTAATCAGTTCCGTCACCGCGAGGCAGACCGAAACCGCTTTCCCGACCGGCAGCACGATCTCGCCGCGCGTTTCGCAGACCAGTTCGATCGCCTCACGAACCGAATAGGTCTCGACCACGGCTTTGCACAGGTCAGGCAGCAGGGCGAGACAATCGACCTCGTCATGCTTGCCCAGCTCGTACAGGCTGCGATGGGTCGCCGAAATGACCTCGATGCGTTGTTGTGTGAGAGACAGCGTTTCACGCGCAATCTCGTCTTCGACGCGCCTCAATGGCAGGGAGACAATCGACGACACGATCTGCAAACTGTTGCGGACGCGGTGATTGACCTCGAACAGGAGCGTGTCCTTCATTTCGAGAGCTTCCACCAGCGCCAGCTCCGCCCGGACACGAAGCGTATCGTCCCGCATGGTCAGCACCGCGCCAATCTGCATGCCTGCGGCATTGCGGACAGGGCGGGCGGTCCCGACAGCGATAACGACCGTGCCGTCCGGCCGCCGGATTTTCCACGGCGCCTCGACCACCGATTCCCCCCTTTGGACGGCGCGCGCCAGTGGCAGCTCGTCCGGCGGATATGGCAGGTTGTCCATGGTGAGAAGTTCGCAATTTTTCGAATACGCGTCGGGCGGCACATCAAGATTGGCCCGTCCGTGAATCTCTTCGGCGGCGCGGTTCACGCTGATAATGCGGCCGTCGGCATCGGCTACAATGACGCCTTCGCCGAGTTGGTCCAGCACCACCGACTTGAAGCCTTCAACCGAACTCAGCATTCTCTACGCCTGTACCAAAACGCGACGGATCGCTCGGGGATCTTCCACGATATACGATATAGGCGATTCCCGCGATGTTGACTGAATTAACGCTTCAGGCGTGAGTTCATCTGCTTCCGGAAGGCGTCTGTATAGGGCGGACGGATCATTGCCAGCATTTCGCTTCCGGTCTGGGTATAGACTGATTTCTTGTGGCTGAACTCGTAAAAGCCTTCACGGCCGTGATAGCTGCCCATGCCTGACGGGCCGACGCCGCCGAACGGCAGGTCTTCCTGGGCAACGTGGAAGATCACGTCATTCACAGTGACACCGCCGGAGGTCGTGTTGTTCAGGACCGTATCGCGCTCCGCAGCATCCTCGCCGAAATAGTACAGGCCGAGCGGGCGGGCATTCGCATTGATATAGGCAATTGCATCGCTTGTTTCGCCATAGGACTTGATCGGCAGGATCGGGCCGAAGATTTCGTCCTGCATCACGCTCATGTCGTCCGTCGGATCGACGATGATGTGAGGCGCAATCTTGTGGTGCGGCTGTTGCGAAAAATTGTCGCCTGTCGGGTTGATCTCGATCACTTCTGCGCCCTTGGCACGGGCATCCTCCAGGTAGCCCATGATCCGGTCATAGTGGCGCTGGTTCACGATCGACGTGTAATCGTCATTGTCCTTCAGACCGGACGGGAACATCTTCTGCACGGCGCTGGTTGCGGCCGCAGTGAATTCGGCTGTCTTCTCCTTCGGCACGAAGGCATAGTCTGGCGCCAGGCAGATCTGGCCGGCGTTCAGGGTCTTGCCGGCCATGATGCGATTGGCCGCCTTCTGCATGTCGGCTGAACGGCCAAGGATGACCGGGCTCTTGCCGCCGAGCTCCAGGGTGAGCGGCACCAGATTGTCAGCGGCGGCGCGCATCACGTGCTTGGCCACCGATGTCGCACCTGTGAACAGGATATGGTCGAAGGCCAGCTTGGTGAATTCGGCACCAACTTCCGGACCGCCGGTGATCACGGCCACTTCGTCTTCGTCATAATACTGGGCGATGACCGACTTCATCAGTTCCGATGTCGCCTCGGTGAATTCCGAGGGCTTGATCATGCAACGATTGCCTGCAGCGAAAACACCCGCCAGCGGCGTGAACGTCAGGTTCACGGGGAAGTTCCACGGACTGATCACCCCGATCACGCCCTTGGGCTGGAACTGGAGTTGCGCTTTCGACCCAAGCAGGCCCAGCGGGAACTCGACCTTCCGCTTTTCTGGCTGCATCCATTTGTGGACGTGCTTCTTGGCAAACTTCAGGGCGGCGATCGACGAGACGATATCGGTGAAACCCGACTGGTCTTTTGAACGGTGGCCGAAATCCTCGCACATGGCATCATTGAAGGCATCGCCATGCGTCACCAGCAGGTCGATTGCCTTGTCGAGCCATTCGATGCGCCGGGTGGCTGACGGAATACCGTCGCGCAGGTTCGCAGCCTTTTGCCGCGTCAATATGGATTCCATGCCGCTGCCGGTTGCGCTGTCGAGTGCCATGCCAAATTCTCCCAATTGCCTGTTCTTGCTTCTGAACAGTGTAGCCCGCGTTCAGCGCTTAACAAAGCGAAATGCATTGCCGCTGCGTGAGGCGTTCACATCCGGACGATAGCCACTAGATTGCCGCCAGACATATGAGAGAGAGAAAAACGCGATGGCTTACGAAAAGATTTCCTACGAACTGGACGGCAGCACGGCCATCATCAGTTTCAATGATCCGGCAACCATGAATGCCTGCGGCGTCGACACCGCGCAGGAACTACTCCACGCGTTCGAAACGGCGAGCAAGGAAGCGCGCTGCACGATCCTGACCGGCGAGGGGCGCGGCTTCTGCTCGGGCGCAAATCTTGGCGCCAATCCCGGGAGCGGCAGCTCGCTCAGCCATCCCGGTTCACAGCCCGACGCCGGGCGGGCACTCGAAACTCACTACAATCCGTTGATCCTGGCAATCCAGGACCATCCCCATCCTGTCATCACGGCCGTGAATGGTGCAGCCGCCGGCGTGGGCTGCGCGCTGGGCCTGATCGGCGACCTCGTCATCTGCGGCAAGAGCGGATATTTCCTGCAGGCCTTCCGGCGTATCGGTCTCGTGCCTGACGGCGGCTCGACCTACCTGCTCGCCCGCACCATCGGACGGACGCGCGCCATGGAGATGACCCTGCTGGGGGAAAAGGTACCGGCCGAGCAAGCCATGGCCTGGGGCCTGGTCAATCGCGTTGTCGAAGACGACGCCTTGATGGACACGGCGAAACAGCTCGCCCAGCAACTTGCCGAAGGTCCGACACAGGCGCTAGCCCTGACACGCAAACTGGTTTGGGCTGCCTGCGATGGCGACTTCGATGGGGCGCTTCGCGCTGAACGTCTCGCCCAGCGAACCGCTGGCCGCACAAACGATTTCAAGGAGGGCGTGATGGCGTTTCTGGGCAAGCGGAAAGCCGAATTCAAGGGGAATTGATCACCCTATGATTGAATAGAATCTTATTCGATTAAGAATAGTGTAAGGCATCCGTGACAGGTTGCAGCCTACGCTTTAGGGCCGGGGGGCGAATGTGCGCATGGACTATCGACTGATCCATTTCAATTGTGCGCGACCGACGGGCGAGTTCACGTTCGACAACGAATTCGTGCGCGTGTTCCTTGCGATCCTTCCCCGGATTTTCAGCGACGCCGACAGTTTTGACGGCATCCACTGGCATCGTCACGGCCTGCGCCAGCCCGACGGGTCCTGGCGCGACTTGGGCAATGCGTTTCCGTATGCGAAAGACCTCGGTGTCCCGGACGTATGCACGATGGCTGGCTGGACCTCGCTCGCAGACATGCGGTCGTTCGTATACGATGGCAGGACGCACCCGTCGGGCATGCGCCGCCTGCAGGAGCAGCTTGATCGCAGTCAGGGTCCAGGCTTTGTCATGTGGTGGGCACCGCGAGAGGAGAGATTCACAATGGAAGACGGGTGGACGCGCCTCACACACCTGCGCCAGAATGGGTCCAGTCCGTACGCTTTTTCACTCGACCAACCCGTGGTCAGACCGCAAGTCGCATGAGGCTGAGCCGGCGCAGCCTGATCGGCTTTACGGCTGCGCTCTTGACGCTGGCGGCATGCTCCTCTCATTCGCCCCCAGAACGCACGATCTACCTGGTTCGCCATGCTGAAAAGCAGGCTGGCGACGATCCCTCCCTGACGTCGAATGGCGCCCTCCGCGCCGCCCTGCTCGCCAAAACGCTTCGCGATGCCGGGATTGTTCGCATCTATTCCACCGACTACGCTAGGACACGAGAAACAGCCGCACCGATTGCCAAAACCATCTCGGTACCGGTGACTCTTTACGATCCATCTGACTTGCCGGCATTTGCAGACCAGTTGAAAGCCGAATCCGGCATCACGCTCGTTGTCGGACACTCCAACACAACGCCCGCCTTGGTCGAATTGCTGGGCGGCGAACCGGGCACCGACATCAACGAGCCTGCCGAGTATGACCGCCTCTATGTCGTCCGTATGCAGGACGACGGGATTGACACCGAATTGCGCCGCTATGGCGCACCCTACCAGCCCTAGGCCTTCTTCGCGGGTTTGGACTTCCTTGCCGCCAGCGCCACTGCCAAGGCGCGACGGCCCCAGGCGCTCGCATCCTCCGCATCATCCATCGCAGCAGACGGCAGGCTGACATAGCCCATCTCCATCCGTTTGCCGTCACTTGGCCGCTCCCAGGCAAACACTTCGCCGCCCTCAGCCTCTAGCGCGATCCGCAGCGCGGCATCCGTCTTCAAGTAGATCACGTCATCGGCCAGAAGGGCGAACATCACGCTTTGTGCATAGACGCCGGCACCACCAAACATGCGCTTTATACGGACGTCCCCCATAGGCGCAAACAGGTCGGCCACGAAGTCATGGAACG
The DNA here is from genome assembly GCA_018830285.1 of Alphaproteobacteria bacterium. Lineage (GTDB taxonomy): Bacteria > Pseudomonadota > Alphaproteobacteria > Caulobacterales > Hyphomonadaceae > Hyphomonas. The sequence goes on along the minus strand of JAHJSB010000024.1, from coordinate 24,032 downwards.
GGTCTGGCGCCCTGGCCATGCGTTCAAGCCGGCGGCAGGCCCAGCCGATAGACGCCCTTGAACGCATCCAGGTTTTCGACCGGCTTGCCCTTGCGATAGATCGTGATCGTGCCCGCCTTGGCAAGACGCACGGCTTCCGCGCGCACGTCTTTCAGCACGCGCTGAAAGTTCTCTTCACTTACTGCACGCGCTGCCTGTTCGGCGCTGATCGTCTTGCCGACGCCGCATTCCGCCGTCAGCGCGAGGATCGCCTCGCGCACCGCATTATGACCGGGCTCGCTCACCAGTCGATCGCCGCGTAGACGAGCTGCTGGAATTGCTGGCGCATCGGGTAGGTCGAGGACGGCATCAGTTGTGTGGCCTGGATCGCGATGATCTCTTCTTCCGGGTCGATCCAGAAGAAGGTCGATGCAAGGCCGCCCCAGCTGAACGTGCCTTCGCTGCCCGGCTGATGGCCTGCGATAATATCGGTCACGACCGACCCGCCGAGACCGAAGCCAACGCCGTCTGCCATCACTTCGGTGAACATGGACTTGCCCATGTCGCGCATCGTCTTGCCGCCCGGCAGATGGTTCTGGCGCATGAACTCGACCGTCTTTGGGCTGACGATGCGCTGGCCTTCCAGCGTGCCGCCACGCAGCAGCATCAGCGCAAAGCGGTGATAGTCGCGCAGCGTGGACACAAGCCCGCCGCCGCCGTTCAGGAAGGTGGGACGCTTGGTATAAAGCCTTGACGCCTTGCCGGCGCCATCGGCCAGTTTTGTTTCGCCCGTTTCGGCATTCTTCTCGTAACAGGCCATCAGGCGGTCGATCTTTTCTTCCGGTACCCAGAATTCGGTGTCATGCATGCCGAGCGGGCCGGTGATGCGCTGGCGGAAAAACTCGTCCAGCTCCATACCCGAGACGATTTCGACAATCGCGCCCAGCACGTCGATGGAATGGCCATACCACCACTCGTCCCCGGGCGAGCATTGCAGCGGCAGCGCCGCGAGCCGCTTGGCCATGGCCTGCAGGGTTTCGTCGGGACGTCCGATCTTTTCCTGACGGTACAGGAAGTCGACCGGGTGCTGCATCATGAACCCGTAAGTGATGCCCGACGTGTGCGTGAACATGTCCAGCACTTTCATGGGTCGATCCGGCTTGCGGGTCGTGAAACTGTCCTTGTCGCCGGCGTCCCAGACCATCACGTCGGCAAATTCGGGGATGTAGCGGCTGACGTCATGATCGAGGCGCAGCTTGCCCTCTTCGAACAGCATCATAGCGGCCAGCGACGTGATCGGCTTGGTCATGGAATAGATGCGGAAAATCGTGTGCGGTCCAATGTGCTCGCCTGCGCCCATCTCGGTCGTGCCGGAATAGTCTTCGAGCGCGATCTCGCCGCCGCGCGACACGAGTGTCGCCATGCAGGGCAGCTTGCCTGTGTCGATATAGTTCTTCTGGAAATATTCGGGGATCGCCTCAAGGCGCTCGGCGTTCAGGCCGACTTCGTGCGGGTCGGTGGGGTCGTGGTCGAACATTTAGAGATTCCCTGCCTTTGCGGCCCGGGCAAGTTCCCGAGCGATGATGATCTGCTGGATCTGGCTCGTGCCTTCATACAGTCGGAAGATGCGCACGTCGCGATAGAAACGCTCGATGCCATAGTCGGTAACATAGCCTGCCCCGCCGAATACCTGCACGGCGCGATCCGCAACGCGGCCGCATGCCTCCGTGGCGAACAGTTTCGTGCAGGACGCGAGCATGGTGACATCCTCGCCGGCATCGCGGCGGCGCGCGGCGTCAAGGATCATGCAGCGCGCGGCATAGGTTTCTGCCTGGCTGTCGGCAATCATCGCCTGGATCAGCTGGTGATCCATGATCGGCTTGCCGAACTGCTTGCGTTCAAGCGCGTAGTTAACCATTTCCTTGATCAGGCGCTCGGACACGCCGGTCGCGACGGCGGAGATGTGCAGGCGGCCCTTGTCGAGCACGCTCATCGCCACCTTGAAGCCTTCGCCTTCTCCCGCAAGCCGGTTGGCCACGGGCACGCGTGCATTCTCGAAGATGACGTCGCAGATATGCGCGCCCTGCTGGCCCATCTTCTTTTCGGGCTGGCCGACAGACACGCCGGGCGTATTGCGCTCGACGACGAAAGCCGACACGCCCTTGGCGCCGGGCGTCGACGGATCGGTCCGCGCCATGACCGTGAACAGGTCGGCCTTGTTGGCATTGGTGATGTAACGCTTGGTGCCGTTCAGCACGTAATGGTCGCCATCGCGGATCGCCTTAGTCGTCAGGCTGCCCGCGTCGGACCCGGCTTCCGGCTCGGTCAGCGCGAAACTCGCGATCAGGTCGCCGCTGGCAATGCCGGGCAGCCATTTCGCTTTCTGCGCGTCGGTGCCGAACAGGACCAGCGCCTGGCTGCCGATGCCGATATTCGTGCCGGCGACAGAGCGGAAGGCCGGTGAAGTGCGGCCCAGCTCGAAGGCCACGAGGCATTCGGTTTCCATGTCCAGCGCAAGGCCGCCAAATTCTTCCGGCACGGCAATGCCAAACAGGCCGAGCTGTTTCATCTCGTCCACGATCGATTGCGGCACGGCATCATTCTCGGCTACGTCGGCCTCGATCGGCACGCATTTTTCGGTCACGAACCGGCGCACCTGCTCGATCAGGGCGGCGCGGATTTCGGCGTCAAAAGCCATCATGAAACTCCCGTAAATTATTGTCTGGAACAATGATATGCCGTTGCGACATGCTTGTCGAAGGGTGACCGTGCGGTATCAAAGCCAAAAGGGAGGAACAAGACGAAAATGCTTGCAACTGAAGTTACTGAAGGCGAGTTCAAGGGCTGGAAAACCTGGGCCGAGGAGCCGTTCGAACACGATACGGCGGGCCCGTTCTACATGCGCACCGACGAACAGGGCCAGGTGGCCGCCTTCCGCGCCCAGCGCAAGCACATGAATGCCGGCGGCGTGATGCATGGCGGGTGCCTGATGACGTTCGCCGACTTTGCCTTGTTCGCCATCGCCCATCACGGCATGGAAGGCGTTTATGGCCTGACTGTGGCGTTCACCTCCGAATTTCTCGACGGCGCGCTCGAAGGCGAGCTGATCGAAGCGCGCGGCGAAGTCTTGCGCCAGGGCCGCTCGATCACTTTCGTGCGCGGGCTTGTCACGGCCAATGGCCGGCCAGTCCTCAATTTCTCCGGAACCATCAAACTCAGAAAGCCAAAAGCATGAGCCAGATCCCCTATCAGGAACTTTCCCGTTCGATCAAAGGCAAGACCGCCCTCATCACCGGCGCCGCCAGCGGCATGGGCCGGGCGACCGCGCACCTGTTCGCGCGTGAAGGCGCCAATGTCGCGGTCACCGACCTTCGCCAGGGCGACGTTGATGTCGTGGTGAAGGAAATCAAGGATGCCGGCTTCGACAATGTCAAAGGCTGGGAGATGGATGTGTCCGACGCGGCCGCAATCAAGCGCGTCATCGACAATGCGGCAGCCCATTTCGGCGGTATGGACATTCTCGTCAACAATGCCGGCTTCGCCAAGGCGGCGGATATCGGCGAGGAAAGCTATGAAGACAGCTGGGGCCCCAGCATCAATGTGATGCTGACCTCCCACCAGCGCGCCATCCGCGCCGCCCTGCCCTATATGCGCAAGAATGGCTGGGGCCGCATCGTCAACATCGCTTCGACCGAAGGCCTCGGCGCAACACCGGGCAACTCGCCTTATGTCGCCGCCAAGCATGGCGTCATCGGCCTGACGCGCGGGCTCGCCGTTGACCTTGGCCGCGAAGGCATCACGGTCAACAGCATCTGCCCCGGCCCGATCATTACCGGCATCACGGCTGGCATCCCCGACGAGCACAAGGAAATCTACGCCAAGCGCCGCGTACCGCTGCGTCGCTACGGTATCCCTGAAGAGGTCGCCAACATGACCCTATCTCTGGTCCTGCCCGCCGCCTCGTTCCTCAACGGCGTGCACATCCCCGTCGATGGCGGCATGTCGATCAAGAACGCCTGACGCAAACCGGGGTTTGCGGGGGCCTAGGCTTTCGCAAACCCGCGCGCGGTCATTGCATCATACCAGCGGCCAAGGTTTTCATGCTCCTTGTGCGGCTCCCACTTCATGACACGGCAGAACCCGCAGCCGATATAGAGCGTGATGTCGGCAATCGAGAACCGGCCAGCGGCGACGAATTCGTGATCGGCCAGGTGGGCGTCGAGGCGTTTGGCCATGGTCCGCGCCGCTTTCTCACCCTTGGCGGCGGCTTCCGGGCTCTGCGGCACTTCCAGCGGCGCCATCATCGGGTGGGCGTTCCGGAACCAGCCGGCGAACTGGATGAAGAACATCAGTTCGATGCGGCGATCCCACATTTCGATCAGGGCCTTTTCCTTCGGGTCCCGGCCCATCAGGTTGGGCTCAGGAAAGATGCCTTCGAGATAGGTACAGATCGCCCGGCTCTCGGTGATCGCCGTGCCGTCGTCCAGCACTAGCGTCGGCACCTGGGCATAGGGTGACAGCTTCCGGTATTCCGCTGTCTTGTGTTCCTGCTCCATGATCGACACATCGATCATCTCAACCGCGTCCAGTTTGCCTTTCGCCCGCAGGAAAAAGACAACCCGGTCAGGGTTTGGCGCCTTGGGGCTCTGGTAAAGTTTCATCGGTTTCCTCCTAGAATTTTTTTCTCAGGCCCAACGTGGCATTCAGCGGCTCACCGGGGAAGTAGCGGCCATTGCCAAAGGCGAGGTCGGCCCGGTCGGCATAGGCTTCGTCGGTCAGGTTGCGCAAGATCAGGAAGGCTTCGGTGCCTTCGCCGAATTCATAAGATCCGCGCGCCGACAGGACCGTGTGCCCGGGATAGGTCGCCGTATTCGCGGGATCCATGTAATATTCGCCGACATGCTCCACCGACAGTGACAGGCCGAGGGCCTCTGTTGCCTGCCAGTCGAGCGACGCATCGGCCAGCCATTCCGGCGCCGTATCGATCTGGTTGCCATCGCGGATCGTTTCGGTGCCCGAGCCGACAATGCGGTCGAACGTATAGGTCTGGTCCGACCAGCTGACATTGCCCTTCAGCACCAGCGTGTCGGTAAGATCGAATGCCGCTGTCGCCTCCACGCCCTGATGGCGGGTCGAACCGTCCGGCACGTTGAGGCCATCGCTGTCGCGGAAGAAGAAATTCTCCTTGTCCATCCAGTAGGCGGCGACATCGAACACGAGCCGTCCGCCCGCCGCGCTGCCGCGCGCGCCCACCTCCACGCTGTCGAGCGTCTCGGTGTCGACCTCGCCGGCCACTTGCAGGCTCTGCAACCGGTAGAGGTCGGAGGCCTGCGGCGCCCGTTCGCCACGCGCATAATTGACGTAATAGCTGACATCGCCCGGCGACCAGATCAGGCCGAGCTTCGGCGTCAGCAGGTCGAAACTGTCACTGCGGTCGGCGGTGACGTTGAAGCGGCCCGCAATGCCGACCGGCGCTTCGGTGGAATAGTCATAGTCATGCGTCTCGCCGCGCAGGCCCGCCAGCACGCTGACATCATGGCCAAGATCCCACTCCGTTTCGCCCCAGAGGGCGAAGGTCGTCGTGTCGACCGTGTAGTCATAATGGACGCCCTGCGGAAACTGGTCATTTGCCGGATTGAACCCGAAGGTGGGTCTTGCCTGGGACTCCTTCAGGTAGCCGCTCGCCACATCCACATCCGCGCCGATGCGCAGCGCCAGAGCGTCGCTCGCCTGCCAGCCATAGCGCGCCATGACGCCGCCACCCGTGTGCCCGTTCTTCTCGACACCACTGTAGGGCAGGAAGTGCTGCGAAAAGATCATCGCCTGCGAATGGGCGTAAGGTGTCAGCACCAGATTGCCTGGCCCCAAGGGCCGCTCCGCCCGCGCGCCGATCCGCGCCGACCAGGCATCGCGATACGCTTCCGGATTCGGGTTCTGGGTGACAAGGTCGCTGTCCTTGTAGCTGTCGGTCCCGCCGACGAATCCCGCCGATTCCTGGTTCAGATTCGATGCCGACAGCCACGGCGTCACATTCCACGCTCCAAGCTCATACGCGCCGACAGCCGACAGTTTCTGCTGGTCAGCGCCCGTATTGTCGCGCCAGCCCGTGTCATGCTGCAGCGACAGGCCGAGACGCACATGCTCGCCGTCATCCAGCGCCATGTCCGTGCGGTAGCGGCCCAGTGTGCCATAGCTCGCGCTCGCGAAGCTGCCATCGCCCGGCTGGCCCAGGATGACGTTGACGAGGCCATGCACGGCATTCGAGCCATATTTTGCGCTGCCCGGCCCGCGCACAACCTCAATCGCGCTCGCCACTTCATGGTGCGGTTCCATCAGGCTGTTGACGTTGCCGAAGGCGGGCGAGCGCGTCGGCACACCATTCTCGAGGATCAGGAAACTGCCCTGCCCTGCCCCGCCCGTCAGCACCGGCGAGCGGATGGCGATCAGGTGCTCCTGCCCCGAATTCATCTGCACGTTCACGCCCGGCAGCGTGTTCAGGATCTCGGCGGGGTGATCGGCGAGCGTTTCGGCAATCATGGTCGCATCAGCGATTGCATTCGACCCGGGCTGGTTCGCCGTCCGGACTCCAAACACAGTCACAGGTTCAAGTGAGACCGCCTCCTCCTGTGCCGCCGCCTGCCCTGCAAGGCAGGTCGCGAGGACGACAAGGCTGGCTGAGGTAGCAATCAGGCGGTGCAACATGGAGATTCCTTTGGCATTGTTGCTCAAAGTCCTAGGGTGATGCCCGCCGCTTGGCGAGCCCTCCCCAAGCGTCAGGTCACCCTGCAGTACCCGCAAACAGCTGGTATGGCAGCGCCCCCACGACCGCGCCCGACAGGCACGTCGCCAGCGTGCCGGCCAGCAGCGTGCGCCAGGCCAGCGCCAGGAAGTCGTCGCGCCGTTCCGGTTCGACAATTGACAGGCCGCCGATCAGGATGCCCATCGAGCCGAAATTGGCAAAGCCGCAGATCGCGTGCGCCGTGATAATGCGCGTGCGCGGGTCCATCGCATCGACCGGGATCTCGGCCAGCTGCAGGAAGGCGACGAACTCGGTCAGCACGGTCTTCACGCCCATCAGCGAGCCGGACTGCGATGCCTCGGCCCATGGCACCCCGATCATGTACATCAGCGGCGCAAAGATCCAGCCGAGCACGCGCTCGATCGACAGCGGCGCACCCAGGACCGCCGGAAACAGGCCGAGGCCCGCATTGATCAGCCAGAGCAGGGCTAGCGCCGCGATCAGCATGGTCGTGATGTTGAGGACGATTTTCAGGCCGTCTGTGGCCCCCGTCGAGAAGGCATCCATGGTCGAGGCATAATTGAAATCCGGTTCCTTCATCCGCTCGGTCGAGGGCGTGGTTTCCGGGATCATCGTCAGCGCCACGGCCACGGCTGCAGGCGCCGCCATGATCGAGGCCGTCAGCAACTGCGCCAGCGGGTTCGCCATCTTGCCGTCGAGGAACGCGCCATAGACGACCAGGACAGAGCCCGCGATGGTGGCAAAGCCTGCCGTCATCATGATCAGCAGTTCCGAGCGAGTCATGCCCTTGATGTAGGGCCGGATCAGCACCGGCGCCTCGGTCATGCCCATGAAGACGTTGGCCGACACGGCGAGCGAGGTTGCCCCGCCCAGGCCCATCGTGCGCTGGAAGATATAGGCGAAGCCATTGGTCACCCAGCGCAGGATGCGCCAGTGCCAGAGGATGGCCGACAGGGCGGCGACCACGATCACGATGGGCAGTATCTGGAAGAAGAAGAGCGGCGGCGGCGTGCCGTCCATCAGTTGCGCGCCCGCCGTGTTGTCACCAACATAGCCGAACACGAAACTCGTGCCCGCGCGGGTCGCCGCCTGCAGGCCGTCGACCACGTCATTGGCATGGAACAGGACGCCTCGCACGAACGGTACGCCGAACAGGAGCAGCGCAAACACGAACTGCATCACGGTGGCACCGATTACGATCCGCCACGGGAACAGGCCGCGCTTTTCCGAGACCACCCAGCAAATCGCATAGATCACCGCGATCCCGATCAGCGCCCGGGCATTGTCCCAGCCCCATTCATAACCTGCCAGCATTCAAAATCGCTCCCGAGCCCGTTTTGATAGCCATATGACTTAGCCGTGACGATCCGGATTGGAAAGCGCGCAAGTGCAACGCGAAACGGGCACGCCGCAAATCGATCCCGCCAGGTGCGGGTTGGGGCATCAGTCCGCCCAGTTTGCCGGGCGTGTTGACGCCCCTGCATCCTGAGCCTAGGTTTTTGCTTTAATTATCAAGCGTCTGGCCTGACCACTGTCCGGAATGCCCGGCCAAGCTCCTGGAGTCCCAACCAAAAATGAAAATGCGCGCCTTATTGATGGCTATAGTCTTGGCCGTCGCCACACCTGCCTTCGCTGAATCCGAATTGAACAAGTCCGACGCTGAAAAGACGGAGGCCGCAAAACCGGTTCCCGATCCGGTCATGTTCGAGAGCAAGCATACAGGCATGTTCGGCACGGAGAAGGTCGCCTACACGGTCGAGGCGGGCGAGACCTATATCAAGGGCGAGGACGGCGAACCGGCTGCCAGCCTGTTCACCACTTCCTACATTCGCGACAAGGCGGGCAGCGCGCGCCCGGTGACATTCGTGTTCAATGGGGGGCCGGGATCGGCCTCGGTCTGGCTGCATATGGGCCTGCTCGGCCCGAAGCGGGCGCAGGTGGCGAGCGGTGCGGATGCCGATGACGGCGCCGCGCCCTACAGCCTGGTCGACAATCCCCTGTCCATTCTCGATGTGACCGACCTTGTCTTCATCGACCCGGTCGGCACCGGCTACAGCCGCGCCATCGGCAAGGGCGAAAACAAGGATTATTGGAGCGCGGCAGGCGACACGGCCTCCATCTCGGAATTCATCCGGATATGGATCACGACGCACAAGCGCTGGAACGCGCCAAAATACCTGATCGGGGAAAGCTTCGGCACGACGCGGGCCGCCTACATTGCGAACGAGCTGACGACCGGCGATGTCGATATCGCGCTCAACGGCATCGTCCTGATCTCTCAGGCGCTGGACTATGAGGGCTCCACCTCGGTCCACGACAACATGTATTCCTACATCACCTACCTGCCCAGCATGGCCGCCACCGCGCAGTATCACGGCAAGGCCGGGCTCGGCATTCCGCAGGCGGACTTCCTGGCCGAGGCACGCGCCTTCGCCCGCGACGAATACGGTCCGGCGCTGATGAAGGGCGACCGGCTGAGTGCCGAGGAGCGGGCTAACATCCGCGACCGCCTCGCCTATTTCACCGGGCTCGATCCGGCTTATATCGAGACCTCCGACCTGCGCATCCTGGTGCACCGCTTCCAGAAGGAATTGCTGCGCGACAAGGGCGTGGCGCTGGGGCGGCTCGACGGACGCTACCTTGGCGACGAGGCCGACGATGCCGCCGAAGGCCCGGAAGACGATGTCTCCAGCTATGCCATCAGCTCGGCCTATTCGGCCCTGATCAACCAGTACCTCTCCGCTGATCTCGGCGTCGGGATGGACCGGCCCTACATGGTCTCCAGCGCGGACGCCGGCGAGCAGTGGATTTTCCGTGATGTCCCGGACGGCGAATACTGGGAACCGCACTATGTGAACCCCACCCGCAAGCTGACCACGGCGATGCGCCACAACACGGCGTTGAAAGTCATGGTGGCCAGCGGCTATTTCGACCTGATCTGCCCCTTCTTCGATGCGGAGGTCACGTTCGCCCGCTACGGCATCCCGCAGGACCAGGTCGCCATGACCTATTACCAGGGCGGCCACATGATGTACCTGAACGAGGGCGCTCTCGAGGCCCTGAGCACGGACGTGCGGGCCTTCTATGAAGGCAATCTTCAGGACACCCGGCCAGACTAGGCTGGCCCCTGAATCAAAAATCCCCGGGCGCGCGGCCCGGGGATATCAGTTTTGGCCGGTTTTAGCCCAGCTTGCAGACGCAGATCTTGTTGCCGTCCGGGTCGCGGAAATAGGCGCCATAGAAGGTCGGCATCCGGTTGCCCGGTGCGCCTTCGTCGACGGCGCCGAGTTCGATCGCCTTGTTGTAGACCCGGTCGACGGTTGCCGTGTCGGCCGCGGCCAGCGCCGGCATCACGCCGTTACCGCAGCTGGCGGCGTCCTTGTCAAAGGGGTCGCCGATGGCGAGCATCGGCTGGCCGGGGCCGACGCCGTAGAATTGCAGCCGGTCATTGGCGAAAAACCGTTTCGCGCCCATTTCGCCAAGCACGGCGTCGTAGAAAGCCAGCGCTTTCTCTTTATTGTTCGTTCCAAGGGTCACATAAGCCAGCATGTCGGTTCCTCCCATTTCATGCGTTTCTTTTCGGTACTTTGATCTCACAGCACCCTCCGGGCAAGATATGACGCAGGGGCGCGGCTTGACGTTTACGTGAACGTCTGGTGTGAAACCGACCAATCGATTTGTAATAAATGCAGGAGTTCTCCCCCCATGTCCGATATCCGTTTTGACGGCCGCGTTGCCATTGTGACTGGCGCTGGTGGCGGTCTTGGCCGCTGCCATGCCCTTGAGCTTGCCCGCCGCGGCGCAAAGGTCGTGATCAACGACCTCGGCCCCAGCATGGACGGATCGGGCGGCAGTTCCGCTGCAGCCGAAGCTGTGGTCAAGGAAATTGAAGCCCTTGGCGGTGAAGCCATGGCCAACGGCTCTTCGGTTGCAGACGCAGCCGGCGTCAAGAAGATGATCGACGACACCATGGCCAAGTTCGGCCGCATCGACATCCTGATCGCCAATGCCGGCATCCTGCGCGACAAGTCCTTCTCCAAGATGACACAGGCCGACATCGACCTCGTCATCGACGTTCACCTGCGCGGCTCGTTCATGCCGATTCACGCCGCCTGGGATATCATGAAGGCCCAGAATTACGGCCGTATCGTCGTCACGACGTCCTCGACTGGCCTTTACGGCAATTTCGGCCAGGCCAATTACGGCGCTGCCAAGCTCGGCCTCGTCGGCATGATGAACACGCTGAAGATCGAAGGCGCGAAAAACGACATCAAGATCAACGCGGTCTGCCCGGTTGCCGCGACAGCCATGACAGAAGGCCTGATGCCCCCCGCTGTTCTCGAGCAGCTGAAGCCTGAATACGTGTCGCCCGGCGTCATGAACCTCGTCAAGGAAGACGCCCCGACCGGCGTGATCCTGTCGGCGGCTGCCGGCGCCTTCTCGATCGCGCGTATTGTCGAAACCGAAGGCGCCTTCGTTGGCCAAGGCGACGAACTGACGGCTGAAGCCGTGGCCGCCAAATGGGACCAGATCACCGATACGTCCAAAACGCTGCCAGCCTTCAAGGCCGGCGGTGAACACAGCCAGCACATGTTCGCCGTCGTGGCAGGCGGTGTGAAGGCCTAAGCTTGCTTCGGGCGAGTTTTAAGCGCAGGATTCTCCTCACACGCTTTTTTGAGGAGAATCCATGCGGTTCACTGCATCCACGCTTCTATGCTCGATTCTCATGCTTGCCGCCGCCTGCAGTGCGCCGCCGCCTGCCAAGACCACCGAGCCCGTTGTCCTGCCCCTTCCCGTCAGCGCAGAAGGGGAAACCTGTGGCGGAATCGCTGCCCTGAAATGTGAAGAAGGCTATTTCTGCAAGCTGGCGGATGGTGCCTGCAGGACCACGCCGGATGCCGCCGGCACGTGCCAGAAAATCCGCCCCGCCTGCACACGCGAATATGCGCCGGTCTGCGGCTGCAACGCGAAGACCTACCCGAACAAATGCGAAGCGCATGCCGATGGTACGAGCGTCGGCCACGAGGGTGCCTGCACCGGCTAGGGACAGCGCCCCCAGCCGGCAGGCCGCTACGTCCCTATTCCTGCATCGCCTTGAGATACATCGAGTTTTTCGGCTTGGAAAACACACTCTCGACCATTGGCGCAAAGAATTCCAGCGGTTCGCTCTCATAATCCGGATCGAAGGCCGCCTGATCGTAGAGATGGCAGAATTGCGCACAATATTCATAGTGCGGACTGTCCTTGAACTGCTCGCGCATGTTCTTGTCGAGGCCGAGATACTCGAAGAAATAGTAGCCCTGGAACGCACCGTGATTGGCCACCATGAACAGGTTGGCCTCTGACACGAAAGGTTTCAAGATCGCGGCGGCCACGTCCGGATGGTTCATGCTGCCCAGTGTATCGCCGATATCGTGCAGCAGGGCGCAGACAACATATTCCTCGTCGCGCCCGTCGCGGTGGGCCCGCGTCGCTGTCTGCAGGGAATGTGTCAGCCGGTCGACCGGGAAGCCGCCATAATCGCCGTCCAGCAGGCGAAGATGATCCAGCACACGCTTGGCGAGGCCCTTGTTGAAGTCCTTCGCGTGGCTGGCAATGATGCTCCAGTCCTCCTGCGTGCCTTCCAGCATTTCGCGGAATTTCGCGCGCTCGCCGATATCGTGTCCGTCTGCCATTTCGGTCTCCTCCAAGTCTCGTTGGCCACAGATTATACCACACGGCCCGCATATGAAAGCGGCAGCTCAACAGGCCGGATTTGGTCGCCGGTCCAAAATGTGGCACTCTGAGAACCGGAAAAGCGAGGAGCGCGATGCGCGGCACCTTGGAATCGATTGTCGGCTGGTTTGGCCATGGGACGCGAAACGCGCGGACCGGGGCGCTGGCCATGCTGGTTCTGGCCGCCGCCTTTCCCACCGCCGCTACGGAGCGGCTGGTCATCCCCTTTAACATGACCCCTTCGGGCCACATGGTCGTCCCGCTCAGGATCAATGGTTCAGCCGAGGCTGTCGGCGTGATCGACACGGCAGCCACCTATGCCATGATTGATGGCGCGACCGCCTCCGCAGCCGGTGTGCCGCCCCCGGATGAGCTCTCCGTAAATGTCCTCGGACTGGAGGGGCCCCAGATCTTTCCCGTGGTTCACGTCGACAGCCTTTCGGCCGGCAATACGCGTATTGAAGCTTTTCCCGCCGCCCTGAGCCGGCGAATTGCTGTCGCGGGGATCCACAATGTCGTGCCGCTGACTGCCCTTGAGGGTGACGTTGTCGATTTCGATTTCGACGAGGGTCGCGTCCTGGTTTACGACGGCAGGCCGGACAGGAGCACCGGGCTCTCTTCCAGCCGAATGAGGATGCACTTCCGTCAGGGACTCTGGTTCGCCGAAGTGAAAATGAACGGTGTCAAAGGCCTGGCCCTGATCGATACCGGGTCCAGCATTTCTTATGTGAACAGTCGGTTCGCTGAAGCGGCAGGCGCCAAGCCGAATGACGAGAAGACCCAGACGATCCGCGGCATAACCGGCGGCAACGTCGCGATCCGGGTTGCGACAGCGCGAAAGTTCACATTAGGCAACCACCGCGTCACCGGTCCAGATCTCATCGTCGCCGATCCGGCCCTGTTTACGCATCTCGGCATGGCCGACGAACCCACGATGGTTCTCGGTCTCGACTATCTCTCGATTTTCCGGGTCCAGCTCGACCGGCGAAGGGGCTATCTCGTCCTGGGCATTGCCGGATCACGCAGTGGCATGGGAAGCGTGCAGCTGAATGCCGCCGGCACGCATATCCGGACGGACTGATTTCAAGAATCGGATAGCATCGCGGACAAAAAGCCCCTCCTCCATCGGGAGAAGGGGCTTTCCGTCAGACGCCTAATCCCACAGCGATCCCAGCGCCAGCCGGTCACGCCATGTCTCACGCGCACCTGTATGAGCCGGACCGCAATCGTCACACGCATGCTCGTGCAGGCGACGGGCCAGCACCCAGGTGGACTCGCCCGTACGCACGCCCGCCAGTCCGAGGACAGACACGATGCAGCGAAGCGCATCATCCGAAACATCCTCGTTCTGGCGACCTTTCGCCTCGGCGAGACGCCATCCGGCCGGATCCTGCCGCAGGGCCACAGCCACCATCTCGCTGCCCTCCCGGACAGTAAAAACGGCCATGCGCCCGGCAGCCAGGTCGCCGGTGAAATCCCGCAGGCAGTTGCGGAATTCCAACGCCACGCTGACCAGAGCCTTGCGGTCAGCGACCGGCACGAAACGCTCCGGCAGGCGCGGCACAGGCAGGACGTGCCCGAACCGAACCGGCTGAAGCGCTTCAGCGGCCATATCGAACAGGGCGAGCGTATTGCTGGCCCGGTTCCACCGCTGGGCGATTGCCGCCGCTTCCCCCGCGCCATGAATGCGCAGGGAAAGACGAAAAGCATCCGCCAGTTCATCGACCGCCACGGCGCGCCCCGGAAGGTGTGCAATGATAGCGGCCTGGCGCAGCGCCTCCGGCAACGCCCCGATCAGGGCGAGACGATCGGCGGCGATGACCTTCATGTGACGCAGCACGCGGCCTGCATCCGGCTCGGCAAAAAGCGCGAGGTACCGGGCATAGTCGCCCGCCTCCCACAGCACTTCGCCAAGACGCCCGAGCGCCTTCACCAGGCCGCCGGGTGCCTCGCCGCTGACCATCAGGCGTGCGAGTTCACCGTCGCGGCCCCGCTCCACGGCGCGGACAACATCCGCAGCGCGAAGGTCCGCCCGATGTCCGAGCAAGATCGCTGCCGCGTGGCGCCGGGCCGTCGGCAAGGTCAGGAACCCGCTATGGGGAGCGGGCCAGGCCTCAGCGATGACATCCGCATGCGGCCCGGCCAGGAAGCCGAGCAGCGGCGTCTGAACTGCATGTCCCTTCGGACGCATGTGCAGCAGGGCCATGGGCATGCCCATGATCCACCTCCTTTCAAATCGCGTTTGCTGGAACCAGGGTTCAGCGGCGGCGGATTCAAATCATCAATGCGAGGTCAGGCGTCCACCGGCCAAAGCGCGGGGGACGCTGACGGCGCTCCCCGCAATCGCGAGGAGCTGGTCGTTTTTGTACAACTCAGCTTCATCTCAGGTCTCTTCCGGTTGGGCTGGCAGGCCATCCTTCTCAGGACGGCCCGGCAGCGAGGGGCGGCGTATAACGCCGCCAATGGTTAACTGTCAACTGCGCCGCCAAAGAAAAACCCCCGGACGTTTCCGTCCGGGGGTTTTGAATTCTGGCGTGTCGCAGAGGACTAGTCGTCCATTGCGTCCATTTCGGCCTGGTGGCGGGCCTTGTCGGCGGCTCCCTTGGCGCTCTCGTCACGGTCGACCAGTTCGAGCACAGCCACCGGCGCGTTGTCACCCGGACGGTTGCCGGCTTTCATCACGCGCGTGTAGCCGCCATTGCGGTCCTTGTAACGGTCGCCCATTACCTCGAACAGCTTGCGGACAGCGTCTTCGTCGCGGACTTTCGCGATGGCCTGACGGCGTGCTGCAAGGTCACCCTTCTTGGCAAGCGTGATCAGCTTGTCCATAAGTGGCGCCATTTCCTTCGCTTTCGGAAGGGTCGTCATGATCTGCTCGTGCGTGATCAGGCTTGCAGCCATGTTCGCGAACATCGCCTTGCGGTGCGAGCTTGTCTTGTTCAGTTTGCGATGGGCTAGTCCGTGGCGCATTGTCGTGTCCTCTGGAGGTGATCAGGCCCCCGTAATCAGATTGATCGGGTCCTATAGGTGGTCGTCGTATTTCTTGGCAAGGCCTTCGATGTCTTCAGGCGGCCAGTCCGGCACTTCCATGCCGAGATGCAGGCCCATGCCAGCGAGGACTTCCTTGATCTCGTTCAGCGACTTGCGGCCGAAGTTCGGCGTACGCAGCATCTCTGCTTCGGATTTCTGGATGAGGTCGCCGATATAGACGATATTGTCGTTCTTCAGGCAGTTTGCCGAACGCACGGACAGTTCCAGCTCGTCGACCTTCTTGAGGAGGACGGGATTGAAGCCGAGGTCGGTTTCTTCTGCAGCCTGGCCTACTTCGAGAGTTGGCTCTTCGAAATTGATGAACAGCTGGAGCTGGTCCTGAAGGATGCGGGCCGCATAGGCGACCGCATCTTCCGGCGTGACAGAACCATCTGTATCGATGTCGAGCGTCAGTTTGTCATAGTCCAGCACGGTGCCTTCACGCGTGTCTTCGACCAGGTACGCAACGCGGCGGACAGGGCTGTAGATCGCGTCAATCGGAATATATCCGATCGGGGCATCTTCGGGACGGTGCGCATCGGCAGGCACATAGCCCTTGCCGGTGGCGACAGTGAATTCCATGCGGACTTCCGCGCCGTCGTCCAGCGTACAGATGACGAGGTCGGGGTTGAGGATCTTGCTGTCAGCTGGCGTTTCGATCTGGCCGGCTTTAACTTCGCCCGGACCTTTCGCCTTCAGCACCATCCGCTTGGGTGTGTCGGATTCCATGAATATGGCGACCTGCTTCAGGTTCAGCACGATCGTGGTAACGTCTTCGCGGACGCCCGGGATCGCAGAGAACTCGTGAACCACGCCGTCGATCTGCACGCCAATGATGGCCGCGCCCTGAAGCGACGACAGGAGCACGCGGCGCAGCGCGTTGCCGAGCGTCGTGCCGTAGCCGCGCTCAAGCGGCTCGATGACCAGCTTTGCTTTCCGCTTGGTGTCGTATCCTGCCTGAACCACAGGACGGTTCGGACGGATCAGCTCTTTCCAGTTGCGGTCGTTGACGGAGATAAGTTCTTTGTCAGCCATGGGCGACTTTCCTTGAAAGCGGCAAGCGGCGCAAAGTGCGCCGCAGGAAATGGTTTAGTTAGACGCGGCGGCGCTTCGGCGGGCGGCATCCATTGTGCGGGATCGGCGTCGTGTCATTGATCGACGTCACCGTGAGGCCGACAGCCTGAAGCGCACGCAGGGCACTCTCACGACCCGAACCCGGTCCGCGCACGTTCACTTCAACCGTCTGGAGGCCGTGCTCCTGGGCTTTCTTCGCAGCGTCTTCAGCAGCCATCTGCGCAGCATAAGGCGTCGACTTGCGCGAGCCCTTGAAGCCAACGACACCTGAAGACGACCAGGAAATCGCGTTTCCCTGTGCGTCGGTGATCGTGACCATCGTATTGTTGAAGCTCGAGTTCACATGAACAATACCAGTGGTAATGTTCTTGCGCTCTCTGCGGCGGACTCGTGTGGTTGTATCGCGGGCCATGTCGGTGTGATCCTATTTCTTCTTGCCGGCGATCGGCTTGGCCGGGCCCTTGCGGGTACGGGCATTTGTATGGGTGCGCTGGCCACGGACAGGCAGCTTGCGACGATGGCGCAGGCCGCGATAGCAACCCAGGTCCATCAGGCGCTTGATGTTCATCGACGTGTCGCGGCGAAGGTCGCCTTCGACCATGTAGCCGGCGTCGATCGCCTCACGAATGCCAATGACTTCGGCGTCAGACAGTTCCGCAACGCGGCGTGCAGGCTCAATGCCCACTTTTTCGATGATTTCGCGTGCCATCGCCGGACCAATGCCGTGAATATAACGTAGCGCGATTTCAACGCGCTTGTTGGTCGGGATGTTAACGCCTGCAATACGGGCCAAAGCCGTTACTCCTGAAGCGACTGTTTCAAACATAAAGAGCGCAAGGGGGCGGATCCCGCCCCGTCGCGCACTGGCGATTAAGCCTTAAGCTAAGAGAAGAGGCTTATAGCCCCGCAAATTCCCGCGTCAACAGCGGAATCCCAGCTTTAGGCGGTCTGTTTCAGGGCCGTGTCAATTTCGGACGCGACCGTGTCAATTTCACCCATTCCGTCGATCTCGACCAGTACGCCGCGTTCAGCGTAGATCGGCAGCAAGGGCGCTGTATCTTCATAGTATTTTTCAAGCCGGCGCGAGAAAGTCTCCGGATTGTCGTCTTTCCGGCCCTGCTCCTCGAACCGTTTGGTCACGCGGGACAGCAGCTTGTCATCATCGACCAGCATGCGGATCACGAGATCCACGGCACTGCCGCGTGATTCCAGTAACGTATCCAGCGCCTCTGCCTGGCCGACCGTGCGCGGAAATCCGTCGAAGATGAAGCCCGGCGCACCGGCCTGCACTTCCAGCTGCTCATCGATCAGCGCGATCACGATCTCGTCCGACACAAGGCCGCCCTCGTCCATGATCTGGGACACGCGCTCGCCGAGCTCAGAGCCTGAGGCCCGCGCAGCGCGCAACATGTCGCCGGTGGAAAGCTGGACGAATCCGCGCTCCGCCACCAGGCGTTTGGCTTGTGTACCCTTTCCGGCCGCAGGCGGCCCGAATAGTATCAAATTCATTTCTTGCGGCCCCCGAGCTTCGACTTCTTGATCATGCCTTCATACTGGTGCGCGATCAAATGCGACTGAATCTGCGTAACCGTATCCATTGTTACAGAAACCACAATGAGTAGAGATGTCCCACCTATATAAAACGGGATCTCGGGGAAGTAGCGACGCAGGAGTTCAGGAAGGATGCAGACGAAGACCAGGTAGAGGGCACCAATCGTGGTCAGGCGCGTCAGGACATAGTCGATATAGGCCGCCGTGTTCGAACCGGGACGGATGCCGGGAATGAACCCGCCATACTTGCGCAGATTGTCTGCAGTCTCTTCCGGGTTGAACATGATCGACGTGTAGAAGAAGCAGAAGAAGGCGATCAGGACAGCCTGCGTGATGATGTAGGTCCACGACCCCGGCGAGAAGTGAGTCGCCAGAATGCCGAGAATACCGCTGCCGCCGCCATCGGCGACATTGCCTCCGAGGAAACCGATCGCCGTCATCGGCAGCATCAGCAGGGCCGAAGCGAAGATCGGCGGAATAACGCCCGATGTGTTGATCTTGAGCGGCAGGAAGCTGCGCTGGCCTTGTGCGAATCCCTGCGACTGCTGGCGCTTGGGATACTGGATCAGCAATCGGCGCTGCGAGCGCTCCATGAACACGATGAACATGACCAGAGCGATGACCATGGCTGCGATCGCAATCACGAAGACGATGTTCACGGACGTCGTGCGGGCCTGTGTGATCAGGTTGAAAATCGCGCGTGGCAGCTCCGCCACGATGCCTGCAAAGATGATCAGCGAGATGCCGTTGCCGATGCCACGTGCGGTGATCTGCTCGCCCATCCACATCAGCAGCATGGTGCCGCCGGTCAGCGTCACGACGCCGGTCAGGATGAAGAACCACGGCGCGATGCCCTCGATGCGGACAGCCGACAGGCCGCCGGCGATCGCGAACGACTGAACAATCGCGAATGCGAGCGTCAGGTACCGGGTGTACTGGTTGATCTGCTTGCGGCCCGATTCGCCCTCTTTCTTGAGTTTTTCAAGCGTGGGGGACGCCGACGTCATCATCTGGATGATGATCGACGCGGTGATGTAGGGCATCACGTTCAGGGCGAAGACGCCCATACGCTCGACGGCGCCGCCGGCAAACAGGTTCATGGACCCGAGAATGCCGCTGGACTGGCTGGCGAACAGGCTTGCGTACTGGGACGGGTCGAGGCCGGGAATCGGGATGAACGTGCCTAGCCGGTAGAGGACGAGAATCGCCAGCGTGAACAGGATCCGGCTCTGGAGGTCCTTGGCTTTCCCGAAGCTCGCAAAATTGACGTTGCGAGCCATTTGTTCTGCAGCATTCGCCATCGGCCGTTCAGCCTCCCTGAAAAAGCATTCGCCGCCAAAATCGGCGGCGAAACAGTGTTTGTGAAGGGGTGCCCGGAAAAAACCGCTGATTAAACTTCAGCTGTGTCTTTCGTGGGACCCGTCAAGGTGACCGTTCCACCTGCCTT
Source organism: Alphaproteobacteria bacterium (assembly GCA_018830285.1). Lineage (GTDB taxonomy): Bacteria > Pseudomonadota > Alphaproteobacteria > Caulobacterales > Hyphomonadaceae > Hyphomonas. The sequence continues at coordinate 4,476 of JAHJSB010000024.1, read as the reverse complement.
CTCGATGGCTTCAATGGCCGCTTTCGAGGCGCCGGTCACTGTAATGTTGACCTTTTTGGGCGCGTCACCCTTGGCAAGCAGGCGCACACCGTCGCCGAGCTTGTTGATCAGGCCCGCTGCCATCAGCGTGTCCTCGGTTACGTTCTTGGCGTCGAGCTTGCCCTCTTCTATCGCCTTGCCGAGACGGCCAAGGTTGATCCAGGCGTGCGACTTCGAGTTGCGCGCCGTGAAGCCGCGCTTTGGCAGACGCATGTAGATCGGCATCTGGCCGCCTTCGAAACCGTTCACGGCAACGCCCGAACGCGCCTTCTGGCCTTTGACGCCGCGACCGGCTGTCTTGCCTTTACCCGACCCGACACCGCGACCAACGCGCATGCGGTTCTTGGTGGAGCCCTCAGCTGGGGACAGATCGTTGAGTTTCATCGCTTTATCTTCCGATAATCTATTCTGATAGACGGCAGCCAGGTCACGCTAGTCGCGCTACTCGCTGACCACCTCGACCAAGTGGGCCACTTTGCGGATCATACCACGCACAGGCGCAGTATCTTCAAGTTCCTTCGTACGGCCAACCTTGTTCAGGCCAAGACCCATCAGCGTCTGGCGCTGGCTGGGATCGCGGCCGATCGGGCTGCCCGTTTGACGGACGGTGAGCATTTTCTTCGCCATGTCGCCTGTCCCTCTAGCTTACGATGTCGGCCATGCCGGCTTCGGATGCACCATCGGTACGACGACCGACAACATCCTGAACCTTGAGGCCGCGCTTGGAAGCGACAGACCGCGGGCTGGCTTGTTCTTTAAGAGCATCAAACGTGGCGCGAACCATGTTGTACGGGTTCGACGAACCGATCGACTTGCCGACAACGTCCTGGACGCCAAGCACTTCCATCACAGCGCGCATCGGACCACCGGCGATAACGCCCGTACCCGGAGGCGCTGCGCGGAGCACAACCTTGCCAGCACCGTGGCGGCCCTTGCCGTCATGGTGAAGCGTGCGGCCTTCGCGAAGCGGCACGCGCACCATGTTGCGCTTGGCTTCTTCGGTTGCCTTGCGGATCGCCTCAGGCACTTCGCGGGCCTTGCCCTTGCCGAAGCCTGCGCGGCCCTTCTGGTCGCCGACCACGACGAGCGCAGCGAAACCGAAGTTCTTGCCGCCCTTCACCGTCTTGGCGACGCGGTTGATTCCAACCAGCTTGTCGACGATCTCGGAAACTTCTTCCTCACGATCGCGACGGCGGCCTCGTCCTCTTTCTTCAGCCATTTGGCTTCTCCCTAGAATTTGAGGCCGCCCTCACGGGCGGCGTCTGCCAGGGCTTTCACCCGGCCGTGGAACATGTAGCCGCCGCGATCAAACACGACGTCCTCGACACCGGCCTTCTTGGCACGCTCGGCGAGCGCTTTGCCAACGAGGGCGGCAGCAGCAGAATCAGCGCCAGTCTTGGACTTGCCCAGGACATCCTTTTCCAGGGTCGATGCCGAAGCGAGCGTTACGCCCTTTTCGTCGTCGATGATCTGGGCAGAAATGTTCTTGTGGCTGCGCGCAACCGACAGGCGTGGGCGCCCTTCGGCGACCTTGCGGAGCTTTGTGCGGACCCGCTGAGCGCGGCGCTGCATTTTTTCGCGTGAACTTTTCATTGGCTTACTTCTTCTTGCCTTCCTTGCGGCGGACATATTCGCCAACGTACCGGATACCCTTGCCTTTATACGGCTCAGGCGGACGATACTTACGGATTTCAGCGGCGACCTGACCAACGGACTGCTTGTCAGCACCCGTGATGACGACTTCGGTCGGCTTCGACGAGGCGAGCGAGATGCCTTGCGGCGCCTTGTAGATCACATCGTGCGAGAAGCCGAGGGCCAGCTTCAGGTCATTGCCCTGCATCTGCGCGCGGTAACCCACGCCGACCAGCTCAAGCGACTTGGTGAAGCCTTCCGAAACACCCTGCACCATGTTGGCGGCGCGCGCGCGAGCGGTGCCCCACTGTGTGCGGGCCGTCGAGTCGAGGGCCTCGGCGAACGTAGGCAGGCGGCGGCCACGCGACTTTTCAGTCGCGATCTTGTCTTCTGCCGTCTTCACCAGGTCGGCGCGTGGCATCAGCGAAAGTTCGTTATTCTCGAACTTCGGTGTGATGACTTCCGCGACGGTGAACGTCATTTCGCCCTTGGGGCCTTTTGCCGAGATCGTCTGGCCATTGACGGAAACCGTCGTGCCATTCGGGACCGGGACTGCGAGTTTTCCAATACGTGACATCAGCGCTCTCCTAGAATACCCGACAGAGCACTTCGCCACCGACATTTTTCGTCCGTGCGGCATTGTCCGACATGACACCCTGCGAAGTCGACAGGATGGAAATGCCAAGGCCATTGCGCACGAGCGGAATGTCAGAGACCGAAGAGTACACGCGGCGACCCGGTTTGGAGATACGCTTGATCTCCGAAATGACCGGTTGGCCTTCGTAGTACTTTAGCTCGATTTCGAGGTTCTTGTGGCCGTCTTTTTCCACTTCCGCATAGTCGCGGATGTAACCCTCATTAATGAGGACATCCAGGACGCGGGCGCGGATTTTCGACGCCGGGGTTACAACTTTCGACATGCCGCGCATCTGGGCGTTCCGGATGCGGGTCAGCATATCACCGAGGGGATCAGAAAGGTTCATTTAGCTCTTCCTCCCTACCAGCTGGATTTCACGAGACCGGGGATCATGCCCGTGGAACCGAGGTCCCTGAGCGCGATCCGCGACATCTTGAATTTACGATAGTAACCGCGCGGACGCCCGGTAACCTCGCAGCGATTGCGAACACGGCTCGGCGCGGAGTTCCGAGGAAGCTCTGACAATTTGAGACGCGCTTTGAAGCGCTCCTCAAGAGTCAGGTTCTCGTCCATCGCGATGGCCTTCAGCTCAGCACGCTTGTCCGCATAGCGGGCAACAAGCTTCTGACGCCGGTTGTTCTTCTCGATTGCGCTCTTCTTTGCCATATCAGCAGATCTCCTGGCGCTAGTTCCGGAACGGGAAGCCACATTCGGCGAGCAGTGCCTTGGCTTCTTCGTTGGTTGAGGCGGTGGTGCAGACAATGATGTCCATACCGCGAATCTCTTCCACCTGATCGTAAGCGATCTCCGGGAAAACGATGTGTTCTTTGAGGCCCATGGCAAAGTTGCCCATGCCGTCGAAGCTCTTGCCGTTCAGACCACGGAAGTCCTTCACGCGCGGAAGCGCAATGTTGGTCAGGCGGTCGAGGAACTCGAACATGCGGTCCCGGCGCAAGGTCACCTTGCAACCGATCAGCATACCTTCGCGCAGCTTGAAGCCGGCGATGGATTTGCGGGCCACGGTGGCCACTGGCTTCTGGCCCGCGATGCGTTCCAGTTCGGCCAGGGCCGACTTGATCTTCTTGGAGTCGGCGACAGCTTCGCCCACACCCATGTTGATCACGACCTTGTCGAGTTTCGGAACCTGCATTGGGTTCGAGTAGCTGAACTGCTCTTGCAGTTTGCCCCGGATCTCATCGCGGTATTTCGTCTTGAGACGGGGTTCGTATGCCTTAGACATCGATTGATTCCCCTGAACGCTTGGCAAACCGCGTCTTGCGGCCATGCTCGTCTATCTTGAAACCGACGCGGACGGGTTTGCCGTCGCGTGGATCAGCGTGCGCAACATTGGACACGTGGATCGTGGCTTCAAAATTCTTGATGCCACCCGGGTCCATCTGTGTTGGCTTCTGGTGACGCTTCACGACATTCACGCCGCGAACAACAACACGGTGTTCGTCGACGAGCACTTTAAGCACCTCGCCTTTCGAACCCTTGTCGCGTCCCGCGAGCACGATGACCGTGTCACCTTTTTTGATCTTCGCAGCCATGACTACAAAACCTCCGGCGCCATATTGGCGATCTTGACCTGGTTCTTGCCGCGAAGTTCACGCGGCACCGGGCCAAAAACGCGGGTTCCGATTGGCTCACCATTATTGTTGATGAGCACGGCAGCATTGGAGTCGAACCGGATGGTCGAACCGTCTGCACGATTGATGTCCTTGGCGACGCGAACGACAACGGCCTTGCGGACGTCACCCTTCTTCACGCGGCCGGTCGGGATCGCTTCCTTGATGGACACGACAATTACGTCGCCCACAGAAGCGTACCGGCGACCAGCACCACCCAGCACCTTGATGCACTGGACCCGGCGCGCGCCCGAATTGTCGGCGACCCGGAGGTTACTCTGCATCTGGATCATGCGTCACTCCCTTCGCCGGAAACGAGTTCCCAACGCTTCAGCTTGGAATGCGGCGGGCATTCCTGGATGGTCACAATCTGGCCTTCGACGGCGGCATTGCCTTCGTCATGGGCGTGATACTTTTTCGAGCGGCGAACGATCTTTTTCATCACCGGGTGGGTGAAGGTACGCTCGACGCGAACGATGGCTGTCTTGTCCTGCTTCGTCGAGACAACGACACCTTCCATAATACGTTTAGGCATGTTCT
>JAHJSB010000023.1 GCA_018830285.1 Alphaproteobacteria bacterium | reverse complement strand
GGAGCCAGACGGAATCGAACCGACGACCTCTTGCATGCCATGCAAGCGCTCTCCCAACTGAGCTATGGCCCCATTCTGGGAAGGGCGAGAAGTAGACGCGCCGGGCGCGCCTTTCAAGCCCTAATCTTCATCCTCATCGTCGAGCACGAGCGGATCGTCGTCATCGTCGTCATCGACGCTGAACGCATCATCATCGTCGTCGGCGAGAACGGCGTCATCATCGTCGTCATCGTCTACGCCTTCCTCGGTGAAGCCCGCGGGCACTTTGGAGCCGGTCGTCTCTTCCTCGTCGTCATCGGTCGCGCCTTCGAGGATCACTTCGGCTTCTTCGCCGCCGAGTTCCTTGGCGTCTTCCTCGTCGTCGATTTCGTCTTCGTCGTCGTCATCGCCGCCCTTGCCCTTGGCAGCGACGTCCTCGTCCTCGTCGTCATCATCGTCGTCGTCATCGTCAGACTTGACGGCCGCACGCGCAGCTTTTGCCTTCACCTTCGTGATCGTGGTCTTGATGACCTCGTCCTCTGGATCGAATTCATTACCGCATTTGGGGCAAACAGCGGGGCGTTTGTGGAGGTCGTAAAAGCGGGCTTCGCAGTCTGGGCAGACTTGCTTGGTTCCGAGTTTGTCTTTCGACACGGGGCGGCTCCCTCCGGAGTTTCAATGATTTTGGTCTGGGCGGGCGCTTGCCATGAACGTCGCGCGCTGTCAAAGCCCGAATTCATGTAAGAACAGCGCAATCGGAATCTTCCCATGGTCTGGACCAGTCGCCCCGTCAGCCGCCTGCAAGGCATAATCCGCGCTCCGGGAGACAAATCCTGCAGCCACCGCGCCCTCATCATGGGCGGGATCGCCAGCGGCACCAGCCATTTCTCCGGCCTGCTCGAAGGCGACGATGTCCTGCGTACCGGCGCCGCCATGGCCGCCCTTGGTGCCACGGTCACGCAGACCGGGCCCGGACAGTGGCAGGTCACCGGCACCGGGGCTCGCGGCCTCACGTCACCCGCTGCCCCGCTCGACTTCGGCAATTCCGGCACCGGGTCACGCCTGATGATGGGCCTGATGGCCGGCTATGACCTCAGTGCCGAACTGTGTGGCGACGCCAGCCTCAGCGCCCGGCCGATGAACCGCATCCTTGCCCCCCTGCGCCTGATGGGCCTGACCGACACGGCCAAGCCCGACGGCCGCCTCCCCTTCCGCCTGACCGGCACGCGCGCCCTCAAGGCCATCACCTATGCGCCGCCGCAAGCCTCCGCGCAGGTCAAGTCCGCCGTCCTGCTGGCCGGCCTCAACGCCCAGGGTACGACCATTGTGGAAGAGGCCAAGCCGACGCGCGACCATACCGAACGCATGCTGCGCGGTTTCGGCGTCGAGGTCGGCGTCACGCGCGGCGCCGGTCAGGCCCGCACGATTTCGCTCGCCGGTGGCCAGCGCCTGGCGGCCATTGAGGCTGCCATCCCGGGTGATCCGTCCTCCGCCGCCTTCCTGATCGCAGCCGGCCTGATCTCGCCGAGCGGAAATGTCATGGTCGAAGGCGTGATGTCGAACCCGACCCGGTCGGGCTTCTTCGACATGGCCGAACTGATGGGCGCGCGCCTCGGCGCGGAAGATACAGACGACGCCGCAGGTGAACGCCTGATCGATATCCAGTCCGGCAGCGCCGCCCTGATCGGGCGGTCTGTGCCCGAACGGCTGGTGCCCGCCATGATCGACGAATTCCCGATCCTCGCCGTACTCGCAGCCTTCGCCACCGGCACGACCATTGTCACCGGGGCCGAGGAATTGCGTGTCAAGGAAACCGACCGGGTGAAAGCCGTGGTCGACATGCTGCGTGCCAATGGCGTCGATTCCGAAGAGCGCGAGGACGGTTTCGCGGTCCAGGGTTGCGGCGGCCCGCCCCCTGGCGGCGGCCTGGTCGAAACCCGCCACGATCACCGCATCGCCATGAGCGCCCTCATCATGGGCACCGCCTCGCAAAAGCCGGTCAGCGTCGATGACGTGTCCATGATTGCGACAAGCTATCCGGATTTCCTCGCGCACATGGCCACGCTGGGCGCGGATATTTCCGAGGGCTGAGCTTCCCTTGCGGCAAACTTGACGGCGACACTGGCGACGCGATTGTCGGGGGATGAAATCGCTTCACTCTCCTCTCCCGCTCGCCCATGGCCCGGCCATGAAAAACCGCTTCATGCTGGCGCCGCTCACGAATTTGCAGAGTCACGCGGACGGCACGCTCAGTGACGACGAGTTCCGATGGCTCGCGATGCGGGCCGAAGGCGGCTTCGGCCTGACCATGACCTGCGCGGCCCATGTCCAGGCGGTCGGCCAGGGTTTTCCCGGCCAACTCGGTATCTTCGATGACATGCACTTGCCCGGCCTTGCCCGCCTCGCTGAAGCCATCAACAAGGCCGGTAGCCATTCGGTCGTCCAGCTGCACCATGCCGGCATGCGATCGCCGAAAGATCTGATCGGCGAAACGCCACATTGCCCGTCTGAAAATACGGAATTCGGGGCGCGCGCAATGTCCGGCGACGAAGTCAGGCGCTCGTTCGACGCCTTCGTCGCGGCGGCGAAGCGCGCCGAGACGGCAGGCTTCCATGGCGTCGAGCTGCATGGAGCGCATGGCTACCTGATCGGCCAGTTCCTCAGCGCAGAAGTGAACCAGCGTGACGACGAATATGGCGGGCCTTATGCGAATCGCGTGAGATTCCTGAAAGAGATGGTCGACGCAGTACGCGCCGAATGCGGCAAAGATTTCTCGCTCGGTGTGCGCCTCTCGCCAGAGCGGTTCGGGATGGACCTCATGGAGATCCGCCGTCTCGCCGGAGAACTGATGGCGTCCGGCAAGCTCGACTATCTCGACATGTCGCTTTGGGACGCATTCAAACTGCCGTTGGACGAAGCTCGCCAGTCGCGCAGCCTGCTCGGCTGGTTCACCGACCTTCCGCGCGGGGACTGCCGCCTCGGTGCAGCTGGCAAGCTGACGACAGGAGCCGCCTGCCAGAAAGCGCTGGACGAAGGGCTGGACTTCGTCGTCATCGGCCGCAGCGCAATCCTCCATCATGATTTCCCGAAAAAGCTCGAAGCCGATCCGAATTTCATACCCATCGCCCTGCCCGTGCCAGAGGCGCATCTTCGCCAGGAAGGCCTTGGTGATGCCTTCGTCAATTATATGAAAACGTGGAAGGGTTTCGTTCAGGAGCAGGCTTGACCCGGTCCGTCACCTGCGGCTGCACCTGCGCCAGCCAACGGACCCGCGCGGCGTCGCACCTGCTTGACAATGCGGGGGCCTTCGCTCACTTCCCGCGGTCATGATCATCGCCATCGACGGAACCACGGCCTCGGGTAAAGGCACAATCGCGCAACGCCTCGCGGCGCGCTATGGTCTGCCGCATATGGACACCGGGCGCCTCTACCGCGCCACGGCCGTTGCCGCGATCAAGCAGGGTATCGCGCTGGACGATGCGCCCGGACTGGCCCGTATCGCCACCAGTCTCGACCTCGCTAGTTTCAACGAAGCGGACCTTCGCACAGGCGAGGCCGGCAAGGCGGCGAGCAAGGTCGCCGTGGTCCCGGAAGTCCGCCAGGCCCTGTTCGATCTGCAACGCGCCTTTGCCATCCAGCCTCGTGGCGCCCTGCTCGACGGGCGCGATATCGGAACGGTGATCGCGCCGGACGCCGATGTGAAACTCTGGGTCGACGCCAATGTCGAACAGCGCGGCTACCGGCGCTGGAAGGAATATCTCGGCTACGGACAGGACATTTCACTTGAAGAAGTTGTCAAACAGCTGCGCATCCGGGATGAACGCGACCAGTCGCGCAAGGATGCCCCGGCCACGATAGCAACAGATGCGGTCTTGATAGATACGACTGATCTGACTATAGACGCCGCAGTGGAGAAGGCGATTTCAGCCGTTGAGGCCGTTCTCGCCCGTGGAAAGACCGTCTGAAGGGTCCCAAAAGGGCTCAAATCCAAACAGATGGTACCGCTCTGAAGATGACAGACCACACTAACGGGTCGTTCCGACGCGGGCTGCAATGGTGCACGCCCGCCTTGAACCGTTCGCCCCGTCCCCGGAGACACAATGACTGAAAAGATGAACCCATCAACCGACGATTTCGCGGCAATGTTCGAATCGTCCGCTGCCGCGGGCGCAATGCAGGAAGGCCAGGTTATCCCGGCCACCGTCATTCGCATCGAGAACGAAAACGTTCTCGTCGATATCGGCCTCAAGACAGAAGGCCGTATCCCGACCAAGGAATTCGCACTCGAAGATGACCAGCCCAAGCCAGGCGACATCATCGATGTGTATCTCGACCGGATCGAGAACGCCCTCGGCGACGCCGTCCTCTCGCGCGACAAGGCCCGCCGCGAAGAGCGCTGGATCAAGCTCGAGCGCAGCTTTGCCAAGGAAGAGCCCGTCAAAGGCGCTATTTCCGGACGCGTCAAAGGCGGCTTCACCGTCGACCTCGGCGGCGTCAACGCCTTCCTTCCCGGCAGCCAGGTGGACATCCGCCCGGTACGCGACGTTGGTCCGCTCATGGGCGAGATCCAGCCGTTCGCCATCCTCAAGCTCGACCGCACCCGTGGCAACATCGTTGTCTCGCGCCGCGCCATCCTTGAAGAGAGCCGCGCCGAACAGCGTGCCGAGATCGTCTCGGACATGAAAGAAGGCGACGTCCGCAAGGGTATCGTCAAGAACATCACCGATTACGGTGCGTTCGTGGACCTCGGCGGCATCGATGGCCTGCTGCACGTCACCGACATGAGCTGGAAGCGTATCAACCACCCGTCGCAGGTTGTTGAAGTCGGCCAGGAAGTCGAAGTGCAGATCGTCAAGATCAACCCCGACACCCAGCGTATCTCGCTCGGCATGAAGCAACTCGGTTCCGACCCATGGGACGGCATCGACTCGCGTTATCCGGTCGGCGCACGCCTCAAGGGCCAGGTCACCAACATCACAGACTACGGCGCGTTCGTGGAACTGGAAGATGGTGTCGAAGGCCTGATCCACGTCTCCGAAATGAGCTGGACCAAGAAGAACGTGCATCCCGGCAAGATCCTGTCCACGACACAGGAAGTTGACGTGGAAGTTCTGGATGTCGACAGCGACAAGCGCCGCATCTCGCTCGGCCTCAAGCAGACAATGGACAATCCATGGAACGCATTCGTCGCCGACCACCCGGTCGGTTCCGAAATCGAGGGCGAAGTCCGCGGCATCACCGAGTTCGGCCTGTTCGTGGGCCTCGGCCCCGACCTCGACGGCATGGTGCACATCAATGACATCGCTTGGGACAAGTCCGGCGAGCAGGCCATTGAAGGCTTCAACAAGGGCGACATGGTCAAGGCCAAAGTGCTCGACGTCGACATCGACAAGGAGCGTATCTCGCTCGGTATCAAGCAGCTCAGCGGCGATCCGATTTCTGCCCCTGCAGACGGTGGTACCGGCGTGAAGCGTGGCTCGATCGTCACCTGCACCGTCACCGAGATCACCTCGGGCGGAATCGAAGTCGAGTTCGGCTCCCCGGCGATGAAATCCTTCATCCGCCGCTCCGACCTCAGCCGCGACCGGGCCGACCAGCGCCCCGAGCGGTTCGCTGTCGGCGACAAGGTCGACGCCAAGATCCTCACAATCGATCGCGGCTCGCGCCGTGTGACACTGTCGATCAAGGCGCTCGAGATTGCTGAAGAAGCAGATGCCGTCGCACAATACGGTTCGGCTGATGCCGGTGCCTCGCTTGGCGACATCCTCGGTGCAGCTCTCGCCTCCTCTTCGGCTGGCAAGGCTGAACCCAAGGCAGAGCCAAAGGCTGAGCCCAAGGCGAAGAAAGCGGCATCTGCTCCGGCAGGCGACGCAGCATCGCTCGACGAGCGTGGCCGTCTGGCCGCGCCACAGGGCGACGCCGACGACCTGAAGCAGATCAAGGGTGTCGGTCCGGCATTCGAGAAAAAGCTTCACGAAGCCGGTATCTTCCACTTCTGGCAGGTTGCCGCTCTCAATGAGGCTCAGATCAACGAGCTTGAAGAAGAGCTCAGCTTCCAGGGCCGGATGGAACGTGACGACTGGAAGGGCCAGGCCGAAGCGTTCATGAACGAGGCCTGATCCAGAGCGGGCAACCGCTTCCTAAATTCGACGAAATGTTTGCGGCGGGGGCCTAGCGCTCCCGCCGCAAATGCGTTTAATAACAACCACATGCTAAAGTCTGAACTCATCGCGAAACTCGCTTCGGAATACACTCACCTCCGCCAGGAGGACCTTGAGCGTGTGGTCAATGTGATTCTCGACGAGATCGGCGAAGCCCTCGCCCGCGGCGACCGGGTCGAACTGCGCGGCTTCGGTGCATTCTCCGTCCGCAAGCGAGATGCCCGCAAGGGCCGCAATCCGCGTACAGGCGAACCGGTCAAGGTTCCGGCAAAGGCCGTTCCCTTCTTCAAGGCCGGCAAGGAATTGCGCGCCCGCGTCAATGGCGGCGAAGACCCCGAAGCCAGGTAGGCCGACCTCCGGGGGGCTCACCCTACTGTTGAACCGGCTTGACCCCCTTTTCAAATACTAGCCAGTATTTCCACTGGCGATTGGGATAACCAACCTTAGGAGGGGTATACAGTGTTCAAGGAATTCAAAGAATTTGCCATGAAGGGCAATCTCATCGACATGGCCGTCGGCTTTGTCATGGGCGGCGCGTTCGCAACCGTCGTCACTGCGTTCATCCAGGGCGTGTTCCTGCCGATCCTCGCGCCCATCATGGGCGGCATCGATCTGGCAGAACTGACCTACACGGTCTCGCCAGCAGTACTCGATGCGGCCGGTGAAGTCGTCCAGCCGGCTGCGATCGTCGATATCGGCGCATTCCTTTCCGCGCTGATCTCATTCATCATCGTCGCCTTCGTGATGTTCTTGATCATCAAGGGCATGAACTCGATGAAGAAAAAGGAAGAGGCTGCACCGGCAGAACCGCCGCGCCAGGAAGTCCTCCTCGAGGAAATCCGCAACCTGCTTGCCAAGGGCGCCAAATAGGCCGCCCAAACGAGGTTCGTAAAGCGTTAGGACTTTTTCCTTAAGGCCTACGATCAGTAGAGTACCAGGTAGAGTATGAGAGGGGCAGCCGATTGGCTGCCCTTCTTTTTTACACTTTCAGTGCCTCAGCCAGCAGATCATGGGCGCCTTCCGTAAAATGGAAGGTCTGCCAACCAAGACTGCGAGCCGCCGTTACGTTCTCTGACAAGTCATCAATGAGCAGAACCTCTGCCCCCTGATACCCCAGCGCCTGTTCAATATGACGAAAATAGGCCGGGTCGGGTTTCGCGACCCCCATTCGCCCTGCTGCGAATATCCGGTCCATATGATCGGCAAAGCCCATGACTGACTCGATAAAGGCGGTACGATGAATCTCGTTATTCGTGGCCATCACATTCGACACGCCACGCAGCCTCAATGTGTCAACCATCGACAACACAATTGGGTCGTGCAGGGCGTCTCGCGTGAACCAATAGTCCAGAATTTCTGCCTCACGGCCTGCCGCATCGTTGGCCTCTGCCCACTCCGTTACGAGTTCTTTGAGGCAGGCCTCACCAACCATCGCTCGCTGAAACCTTCCCTGAAACAGAAAACTGCTGAACGACTCCAGTGACAGGCCAAGGTCACGCTCGAAATCGCGCGACCAGGCAAAAACGCCGTCTTCAATGTTGCGGTTTAAAACGCCATCAAAGTCCCAGGCGACAACCTTGACCGCGTCCCAGTGTATCATCGCTCTCTCTCAATACTCGTACTTCGTGATGCTCGTCATCTCGATCGTATAGGCCGCGTCCGCGAGATCGGAATTCTGCGTCTGCGTCAGCATCGTGCCCTCGATCCAGACGGCCTGCGCCAGGTCCTTCAGCTTGATCGGCGTATCGGTCCTGACGAAAATCGTCTGGTTCGGCGGCGGAGGCGGCGAATGGATACAGGCCCCGAAATACGGCACCAGAAGGAATTGTGTGATCTCGGCTTTCGATCCGTATTCGAACGGCACCGTATATCCGGGAATGCGCACCTTCACGCCGTTCAGCGCGTCGACTGTGTTGAACGTGCCGATCTGCACCGACGTATCGGCGGCCGAGCCCTCGGCAATCGCCGCGCCAGAATAGAGCGTGGCCATTTGCGACTGGTACATCTGGGCGAGGCGCTCTTCCTCGCCCTCCGGCATCAGGTCTTCCCATCCGACGCTGCGGATGCCGCGCGCTTCAAGTTCCGCCTTGATCCGTGCCGCCTCAGCCGCCTTGGCGACGATTTCGGCATCTTTCTCGGCTTTCCGGGCGGCCTTCTCGGCATCGCCCTCGCCGATCTTGTCGCCGACTTTCGGTCCGGTATTGGCCGTCGCAGCAGCTGGGGAGGAGGCCGTTTCCGGCACAGCGGTCTCACCACAGGCAACAATAAGCGCAAGCAGCATGGCGGAGGTCAGGATCAGGTGTTTTTTCATAGTTCTCTAAATAGGCTCCGAAGGCTGGTTCCACCAGCCGGTTTCAACGGTACAAATCATCACAGTTTCACAGACAGGCCATCGGCCAGTGACCGGCGGAACGCCGCCCAGGCTGGCAGCATGCCGATCACCAGCGCGGCCAGCGTCACAGCCAGCAGCGTGTAGAGATCGGTCAGCCCCGGCCCGGTACCCGCCAGCGACACGCCATAGCGCGCCTCCACCATCGGGCCCGCCACCAGCAGAATCGCATGAATGAGGGCAATGCCCACCAGCGCACCGAGGAAGCCGACAAGACCCGCCTCCAGCACCAGCAGGCTGAAAATGTGCCCCGGCCGCGCACCCACCGCGCGCAGGATCGACATCTCGCGACGCCGCTCGTTCAGGCTCGTCAGAATCGAGGTCAGGATCGACACGAGCCCCACCGCGATGACAAATACAGACACCGCCATCAGCGCCCGCTCGGCAAAGGCCGTCACGCTCCACAACTCGGCCAGCGCCGCGCCGGGAATGATCGCCATCAGCGGCTCGCCCGTGTTGGTATTAATCGCCCGGCGCGTTGTCAGGATCGTGCCCTTCTGGGTCAGCCCGACAAGGATTGCGGTCACGCTTTTCGGCGTCAGGTCGAAGCTGCGGATCATTGTCTCGTCGATCGTGTCCGATAGCGGGTTCTTCGCGCCTGTCTCCCAGCCGACATGGATCGCGGTGATCGCTTCGAGAGAGACATGCACCGTGCGGTCGACCGGCGTACCGGTCGGCGCCAGTATGCCGACGACCCGGAAGGGCCGGTTCTCATGTCCGCCATCAAGGTTGGCCGTACCCAGCCCGTGGCTGAGCACCAGCGGCGAGCCGATCTCATAGCCAAGCTCGCGGGCCACATCGGCCCCGATCACGGCATCAAACACATCGCCGAACCGCTCGCCCTTGGCCAGGGCCAGTGACTGCCCCCGGCCGTATTTGTAATGGTCGAAATAGGCGTCCGTCGTGCCCAGAACGCGAAAGCCCCGATGGCTGTCGCCGAGCGAGATTGGCACGGTCCAGGCAATGTCCGGACGTGCCGCAATCTTCTGATAGGTCGGCCACGACACTTCCGCCGTCGCATTGCCCATCCGGAACACCGAATAGAGCAGCAGGTTCACCGTCCCGGTCGGCGCTCCCACGATCAGGTCGGTCCCCGAAATCGTGTTGCCGAAGCCCTCGCGCGCGCCCGTCCGCGCCTTTTCGACGCCAAGGAACAGGGCGACCGACAGGGCCACGGCCACCAGTGTCAGGATGACCGAGCCCTTGCGGTTCATCAGGCTTTTCCAGGCGAGCGACAGGATCGCTCTCATGCGCTCACCCTCGCCCGGTTGATCTCGGCAAGATCCACCGCCCGGTCGAACAGCCGCGCCAGCGAGGCGTCATGGCTGACAAACAGCAGCGCCGCGCCGGTACGGGCGGCCTCCTCGGACAGCAATTCGATGAACCGGTCGCGAGCATCGGAGTCGAGCGCCGAGGTCGGCTCGTCCGCGATCACGACTTCCGGTCCGCCGATCAGCGCCCGCGCCGCCGCCACGCGCTGCTGCTGGCCGACCGAGAGGTCTGACACACGCCGCGCCAGAAGCGCCTCATCGGTCAGCCCCAGCCGCCCCAGAAGGCGCCGGGCCTCTGCATCGGCATCCGCGCCAACCGCCTTGCGGCGACGGCCCGAGAATTTCAGCGGCAGGGTCACATTCCCCACCACCGAGAGATAGGGCACAAGATTGAACATCTGGAAGATCACACCGAGATGGTCGGCCCGCATGCGGTCGCGTCCGGCACTGGACAGGCTGCCAAGCTCCTGCCCCAACACGTTCACCCGCCCGGAATCGGCCACCAGCACCCCGGCGATCACCCCCAGCAGGGTCGACTTGCCCGATCCCGACGGTCCGCGCAGGAAAAGGCGCTCGCCGCGCGCCAGCGTGAAGACGGGCACATCCAGCACCGGCTCAGCGCCCTTCCAGGCAAAGCGCAGGCCGTCGATCTGTATGGCAGGATCAGTCATTCGGCCGTTTCAGGTTCTAGCGTGTGGACAATTCAGGATTACCGGCTGTCAGCACGCTGGCAACTTGCGCGTCCGGACCGATGAAAATCGCGTTGACCGTCTCAAACCCGGGGAACTCGCTGAATGCGTTCAGGCGGACGCCTTCAAGCTTTTCGATATCCGTGCAGGTGAACGACAATGACAGCGTCAGTCCGCTATGGTCGCCCGCGGTCCGTGTTTCGATATGGCGGTCTCCGGGTTGGCAATTGGCACCGCCTTCAAACCGCACCAGCCCGTCGCCGATGCCGGTGCTGACTTCCAGCGTGTCCGTATCGCCTTCGCCGAGGCCGAAATTCGCCAGCGGCGCATCCAGCGTCACCGTCAGCAAATCGCCGTCGACCGCCACGGCAAACTCGCCAGCGCCATGCACATGGGCTTCGCCGCCTGCGGAGTGATCCTCCATGCCGGACGCTTCAGGAACCACCGGCGCAACCATTTCAGGCACTGGCACGTCGGCTGCCACCGTCTCGGGTGACGCGGCAGGCTCGGGATCGCGCCCGCAACCGGCCAGACCCAGCATCGGAACGCCGATCATCAGGCACAAGAATACACGTGGTGAAGTAAGCATCGTCGAAAGGCCTCCTGGCGCCACACAGCGGGAAAACACGCGAACAGCAAATTTGTTCTCGCGATTCGGATAATGAGACTATATAACATTCTTGCGCAAGGGCACATCAACGCACATCGCCGCAGCTTTGTCCTGTAATTCCTTTCCCGGCCCCGCGCGGCCCCCTTGAGACTGCTTTCCCACCCATGCTCCAGTCCATGCAGGCCCCCTTATTCTTCGGCTTGATCGCCGCCTTTGTGACGACGATCGCCCTGATCGCGGTCGCGGCGCGTGGCGACTGGAGTGCGCGCCATTCCGGCCTCTTCGCATTGGCCGCCGGCGGCATGCTGGTGACGCTCAGCCTGCTCCACATCACGCCGGAAGCCTTCGCCCTCAGCCGCCATGCCCCCGGCCTCATCCTGTCCGGTTTCCTTGGCGGGCTGATGCTCAGCTTCCTTGTCCGCGTTCTGTTCCCGGAGGGTGGCGAGGACGGCCCGGCTGCGGCGGCGACGCCTGTGATGGCAATTGCCCTGCACTCATTCATCGACGGAATCATCTACTCGGTCACGTTCGCCGCCAGCTTTTCCTCGGGCGTCTATGCGGCTTCATCCCTGCTGCTGCACAAGTTTCCCGAAGGCATTATCGCTTTTGCGATCCTGCGCCATCACGGCTTTGGCAATAGGCGGTCTTTCCTTCTCGCTTTCCTCGCCGCCGCTGTCACGACTCCGTTGGGCGTTATCGCCTCTGTACCATTCATGTATGGTCTCGGAGCCGAAGCCGTCGGCAACCTGTTCGCCATATCGGCGGGGCTGCTGCTCTATGTGGCAACCGGCCCGCTGATGGAACCATTGAAGGAAGAACCCCCAGTGCGCAGCTTCCTGTCGCTCGGCGGGGGCGTGCTTATTGCGGTCGTGATCGCCGTCCTGCCCATTCACGGCCCGGACCATTCGCCCCATGATGGCGCGGTGGGCACGCACGACCTGCTCGACATGCGCCCATGAGGGCTTTGGTCGCCCACCTGCTCGCCGCACTGGCCTGCGTCATGGTTATCAGCACGGCCGTCCCGCTTCAGGCTCACGCCCACCCCGAAGACGAACTTTGCACACCGAACGGCGGCATCGATCCGGCGCTCTGCCGCGAACTGGCGAAACTCGACCGGAAAAACGCGACGCCTGAAAAGCCTGTGTCCGACACAGCGTCTGAGCCGGATGAGGTGAGCCTGGACCGGTCAGGCCTTGCCACGTTCGGCTTCTATATCCAGATCGGATTCCAGCACATCCTGCCGGGAGGGATGGACCATATCCTCTTCGTCCTGGCCCTGTTCCTCTCCAGCCTGCGCATCAAGTCCCTGCTCTTCCAGATTTCCGCGTTCACCATTGCCCATACCGCCACGCTTGGGCTGGCGGCCTCCGGCATGATCACCCTGCTGCCGGGAATTGTCGAACCGCTTATCGCGCTGACCATTGCCTGGGCCGCGTTCGAGAACATCCTGTTCAAGGATACGATGGCCTGGCGGCCCCTGCTCGCTTTCGGGTTCGGCCTCATCCATGGCATGGGCTTCGCCGGCGCCTTCGGAGACCTCGGCCTGCCGGACAATGTCTCCCTGCCCGCCCTGCTCGGGTTCAACGTCGGCGTTGAATTCGGCCAACTCGCAGTGATCGGCATGGCCTTTGCAGCATCGCTTTGCTTCAAGGGCGTTCTCAACCGGGCCGGCCAGGTGCAACTCTACCGGCAGGTCCTTGTATGGCCCGTCTCAGCCGCCATCGGGGTAACCGGGCTCTGGTGGGCGATTGAACGGGCTTTCCTGCAGGGTTGAGAATTCCCCTTGTCGGTATAGCAAGGACGGTTCCAATGACTCAGCCCCGCTTCGCCCTCAAACTCGCTTCGGCGGTCATCGCCTCAGGCGTCAGCACCCTGATCGGCTTCACCCAATACGCACATGGCGAAAGTGCCTGCGGGTTGTCCGATGCCGGACGTTTCCATGATGCGATCACGACTCCGACCGAAGAAGGCAGCCCCGCCTATTTCCTGCACACGTCAGAAGCCTTCATCGACACCTGCCCTGACCGGCTGGAGATTCGCGAGGCGCATGTGATTGCCGCCCGCGCTGCGCTCGACCTCGGAAATGCCGAGCGCGCCGCCGCCCACTATGACGCGGCAATCCAGGCCGGCGCGCGGCTCAAGCCTTCTGCGCGCATGGACCAGTCGGTTGCCCTCATGGTCACCGGCGAGTCAGCCCGCGCCCGCGAGGCCCGCAATATCGCAATCTCTGACTGGCTGGCCGGGCTCGACGCCGCAGATGCTGCTAGCCTCTCGGCCCGCAAGTATTCAGCCGGAACGATCTATTCGGTCCGCTACATCGCCCGCGAGGCGCGCTCCCATGTGAGAGCGCTCTGGCTGGCCGTGCCAGTAGGCGATGGCCTGCCGGCCGCCATCCTGATCCGCGCCGCGCCGCAGCAGGCGGCCTGGCGCGCCGTCCGCACGGGTGAGGCCCCTGCCCCCCTCGTCGTTGCCGAACAGCTGACCTGCCGGAAATCCACCCTTCTCGGCGACGTCACCGAAGACATGGAACTGGACGTGTTGGAACGCGGCGCGACGGTCGAGCTGAAGGCCTATCTCAAGAAACCCGACAGCGTGGAAAAAACGCCGGAGGGCGAACCCCTCGCCGCCTGCCTCGGCCTCAGCCGCATGCTGCACGTCCCCGGCTTCACCGAAACGGCCATGCTGCGCTAGACCGGCAGCTCGGTCGTGTTCTTCAGGCATTCCATCGCAAAGGTCGCGCTGACATCGGCAATATCGACGCGCGCGATCAGCGCCTTGTAGACCCGGTCATAGTCCTGGACGCTGCGTGCCTGCACTTTCAGCAAATAGTCGACATCCCCCGCCATCCGGTAGAATTCCACCACTTCCGGAATCGTCCGCACGGCGTCGGCAAACCGTTTCAACCAGCCAGCCGAATGGTCACGCGTGCGGATCGCCACGAAGATCGTCTGGTTCAGACCAAGCTTTTCCGGATCGATCAGCGCAACCCGGCGTGCGATCACGCCGCTTTCTTCAAGCCGTTTGACCCTGCGCCAGCACGTATTCGTCGAAATGTCCGCGCGGCCCGCCAGTGATTCGAGCGACTGGGTGCCATCCGCCTGCAAGGCACGCAGGAGAATCCGGTCTACATCATCCAATTTTTCTTCCATTCATCGTAATTACCGAATATTTTACCCATATTCCAGCGAATATATCGCAAAACTGCGATGCATTTTGATGGACCTCATGTGAATCTCTCCATTCTTCCAGAGGGAGCTGATCACCATGCCGCCAATTGCCGTTGCCGCGTTCGACAGCGTTTCCCGCGCCCGCCTGGCACCAGACATCGCTCATCCGCGCCTGCGCGCGCTCGCCAGCCTTATCGGCCGCACGCCGCTCGTCTCGATCCACCTGCGCTATCGCGGCGTCGAGCGCGTCATCCATGCCAAGGCAGAGCATTACAATCTCACCGGCTCAATCAAGGACCGCATGGCCCTTTCGATCCTCAGCCGCGCCATCTGCTCCGGCGCGCTGCGCCCGGGCGACACGATTGCCGAGGCGACCAGCGGCAATGCCGGTATCGCCCTCACCTCGCTCGGTCGCGCGCTCGGCCACAAGGTCGACATCTACATGCCTGACTGGATGAGCGACGAACGCAAGGCCCTGTTGCGCAGCCTCGGCGCCGATCTCCATCTCGTCAGCCGCGAAGAGAGCGGCTTCATTGGCGCCATCGCCGCCACCGAGCAACTGGCCCAGCGCCAGGGCGGCGTCTTCCTGCCCTGCCAGTTTTCCAATTGCGACAATACCATAGGCCATTTCGACACGACTGGCCCGGAACTGCTGAAGCAGATGGCCCTGCTCGGCCTCACGCCGGACGCGTTCGTGGCCGGCGTCGGCACGGGCGGCACGGTCATGGGTGTTGGCCGCGCCCTGCGCGCAGCGGTCCCGGGCGTAAAGATCCACCCGCTGGAACCGATGGAATCCCCGACCCTGTCCACGGGTCACAAGATCGGCAGCCACCGAATCCAGGGCATTTCCG
Source organism: Alphaproteobacteria bacterium (assembly GCA_018830285.1). Classification (GTDB taxonomy): domain Bacteria; phylum Pseudomonadota; class Alphaproteobacteria; order Caulobacterales; family Hyphomonadaceae; genus Hyphomonas. The sequence continues at coordinate 134,449 of JAHJSB010000023.1, read as the reverse complement.
ATGATTTCATCCCGGCCATTGTCGATTTCACCGAGCTGGACGACGTGATCGCGGTCTCGGACGGCGATGCGATCCTGATGGCACAGGCACTGGCCCGCGAACTGGGCCTCGGCGTCGGTATTTCCTCCGGTGCCAACCTGATCGGTGCGCTGATGGCTGCCGAGCGCCTCGGTCCGAATGCCGCGGTCGCCACCGTCTTCTGTGACGATAACAAGAAATATCTCTCGACCGCACTCGCCCGTGCCGAGCCGGCGAAAGAAGGCTATCTCAGCCCCGGGATCGAACTGCTCGGCTTTGAAGCAACCTGCTGCCCCGACTAGGCCGACGTCGCCGCGTCCTGCGCGGCCGCTTCAGCCTCCACGTCGATGAAACGGCGCGTGAACTGCGTTACCCGCGGCACGATTTCCGTGCGGAAACGCGCGCCGTTGAACACGCCATAATGGCCGACGCCGGGCTGGACATAGTCAGCCTTGATGGCTTCCGGAATATTCGTGCAAAGGTCATGTGCAGCCTGTGTCTGGCCGATACCGGAAATGTCGTCGAGTTCGCCCTCGACGGTCATCAGCGCAATGTCGCGGATCGCCTGCGGCTTCACGAGGCGTGTCCCGCGATACTTGTAGATGCCGCGCGCGAGGTGGTGTTCCTGGAACACGCGCTGGATAGTCTGCAGGTAGAATTCTTCGGTCAGGTCGAGAACCGACAGGTATTCGTCATAGAATTCGCGGTGCTTGTCGGAACCGTCGCCGTCGCCTTCGACGAGGTGATTGAAGAATTTCCACTGCGCATCGACATGGCGGCCCCAGTTCATGTTCATGAACGAGGCAAGCTGGACGAAGCCCGGATAGACGCGGCGCATCACGCCGGGATAAGGGCCAGGCACGGTATGGATCATGTTCTCTTCGAACCATGCGAACGAGCGCTCTTCGGCCAGTTCGTTCGGCACGGTCGGGCTGCGGCGGGCATCAATCGGCGAACCCATGAACGTCATCGACGCCGGACGGGCCGGATCGTCATCCTCGGCCATCATCGACAGGGCCGCCAGCACGGGCGGTCCCGGCTGGCAGACGCCGAGCACATGCGCGCCGCCGCCGATCTGGGTCAGCATCTTACGGATATGATCGATGTAATCGTCAAGATCGAACCGGCCCTGCCAGACAGGCGCCATACGCGCGTCCGACCAGTCGGTAATGTAGACGTCATGGTGCGGCAGGAAGGCTTCAACCGTCCCGCGCAGCAAGGACGCATAATGGCCCGACAGCGGCGCCACGATCAGCATGCGCGGCAAGGGCGGCGAGCCGGGCTTGCGTACGGCGGCCAGCTGGTCCGGGTCCTTCTTGAAATGCAACAGGGTGCACCAGGGCGAGCGCCACGCGACAGTCGGCGTCACCGGTATCGACGCGCTGTTCACGCGAACCGTGTCGATCCGCCATTCCGGCTTGCCATAATAGCGCGTCGAGCTCTCGAAAACGTCTGCAAAGGCGGCGAGCGACTTGCCGTACTCTGTCTTGCCGAGCGGGTTCAGCGGGGAGAGGAGAGCGGCCCGCCCCGCCTTGGCGGCCAGTCGCATCGGCGCCATCGCCACGCGGTTCATTTCGACAAGTGAGTAAAGCATCGCGTTACAAACCTTTCATGCTGCATTGCAACATATGTGCAACAATCCCCAGTGGCAAACGGATTCACCAGACGGGCGTTCAGGCGATTGCGCGCCCGATTGGTTGAATTTGTGTAAAATTTTTGGGCCCTGGTCGCCGGACGATTAACGAGCGGCTGTTTTAATTAAGCCTTCAGGGAGGACGACCGCATGTTTCTCAAGTGCGCAGCTAACCCGCATCGTGCCGGCCGCATGACGCGCGCCCTGTTCATGGAGCACGTTCCGGGACAGCGTTTCGCCATCGACGCCGAAGAATTGCACAAGCGTCCGGAACTCCTCAACGCGTTCGGACGCAACATGTATGTGCGATTCCGCGTGCTCGACGCTTTGGCCTACCTGATCTGCCTGCTCGGCGTTCTGGCCACTTTCGCCGTGGTCTGGTGGGCCTTCATACCGGGTCTCGCCATCTGCGTGCTGATGCTGGGCGCCAATCGCAAATCCGCCGGCGAAATTGCCCGCAAGGCCGCGACCCGGTCCGTCGACAATTTCAGGGCCCTTCACGAGATGGGCTGTCTCTGGCTGGTCTACGCCTAGATCCCGATCAGGCCGAGAATGCCCGCGATCACGGCGATCAACATGAACATCAACGACAGGCTGACCGAAACCGCCCGCTGATCCTTCCGGCGCGTTTGCACGCCTTTCGGATTTTTGCCCTCTTTCGGCGCCAGCATCAGGCGCGTGGAGAAAAAGCCGAACGCCGCCAGCGCGGCAGTCACGGCCGCAGCCCAGCTCGTCGCCAAGACGAACAGCGCGGCCGCCGCCAGCATGATCCCGGCAATCGGGGTGGATGTCTGGTGCAGCAATTCGCGCACATGCCGGTCGGCCCGGCTGCCATCCAGCTTGTCGAAGCTGCAATTGGGCGAGGCAATGGTGACGACCCAGCCGGCGCCAATCGCCATGGCGCTCGCGGCGACACCGAGACCGCCTGCGTAATGCTGTATTTCTGCTATCATGTGCTGATAATGAGCGGATTCGCATCAACACGGAAAGCGATTTCAGCGCCGCCGGGTGCCAATGAGACGGAGAGACCATGCGCCCCATCCTTATCCGCGGTATCGTTGTGGCGATTCTGGTCGGCACAATCCTGACCCTGATCAACCAGTTCGAGCGCGTCATCGCTCTCGACGCGCTGAACTGGTGGAAAATGGGCCTCAGCTATCTTGTGCCCTTCTGCGTGTCTGTCTTCAGCGCGTTGGCGGTGAAACCAGAATAGCGCGTCACCCCACGCTCAGCGCCAGGATACGACTGATCACCGCTCGCGGCAGGCCGCAGCCTGAGTGCCAGTGATTGATCGCCGTCTGCACCTTGCCGAGGTCGCGCTTGCTCGTCGCCACCGGCTTGTCCAGCACACCTTCGCGCACCAGCGCCGTGCATACGTCGCGCGACGTGATCCAGGCGTCCCACCCGCAGAAACGCAGGAAGTACTGCCCCGTCGCCCCGCCCAGCCGCGATCCGCGCGTGTTGAGCGCATGCATCAGGCCGACCTGGTCACCTGCGGGCCAGGTCGCGAGAAACGCACCGAACCCGCCTTCCGACTGCTCGATTTCGGCCACCATTCTGGCGTTCTCGAGCGTGGCCTTGATCTTCTGGCCATTGCGCACGATCCGCGTGTCCGACACGAGATCGTCCATCATCTCCTCGCCGAAGAAGGCCAGCTTGGCCGGATCGAAGCCCCCGAACGCGGCCTCGAACCCCTCCCACTTGGCGTCGATGACTTTCCAGTTGAACCCTGCATTGAACACGCAGCGCGTCATCACGGCCAAGAGCCGGTCAGCCGGCACTCGGGACAGGTCCGCCTGCGTATGCCCGTTCTCCGCCTGCTTCAACACGGCGACCTGCCCGCCATGATGCCCGGCGGCCAGGTGCAGGATGGGAACAAACGGACGCACGCGCCGTCCTCCTATCCGAGAGCGATCTCGTAGACCTTGGCATAGTCATCGGCCGTCATCGTGCGCGGATTGCCAAAATGCGCGAGGTCTTTCAGGGCGTATTCGACAATGCCGGGGCCGTCAGCTGCGGTCAGGCCGATGTCGGACAGGGTTTTCGGAATGCCGATGGCATCGTTCAGGTCCTGGATCGCATCGCCGAGATCGGCCTTCGGTTTCAGGCCCATGGCCAGCCGCAGGCGAACGTATTTCTCATCCGCAGATCCGTCGTGGAAGCGCAGGATATGCGGCAGGAAGATCGCGTTCAGCGTGCCGTGGTGCAGTTTTTTCTCGTGCAGGCGTCCGGCCGCATGGCTGAGCGCATGCACACCGCCTAGGCCTTTGACGAAGGCCAGTGCGCCTTCATAGCTCGCCATCATCATATGCCAGCGCGCTTCCGGATCGCTACCATCCTTGACCGCCTTGACCAGCCAGCCGCCGCCCAGTGCCCGTGTCGCGCCGTCATAGCCAATGCCTTCGGCAGGCGGGTTCACGGTCGGCGTCAGCACCGCCTCAATGCAGTGGGTCACCGCGTCCATGCCAGTCGCAGCCGTCATGAATGTCGGCAGGCCGAGCGTCAGGTCCGGGTCGCAGATCGCTGTCGACGGGATCAGGAAAGGGGACGCAAACGTCTCCTTGCGGCCATTCTCCATCGTCGTGATCATGCCGATGGAGACTTCCGAGCCCGTACCCGCCGTGGTCGGGATGGCGATCAGCGGCGGTATCTTGTGGATCTTCTTCGCCCCACCGATGATGGCCGCATAGTTTTCCAGCGGCTCGTCATGCGACGCCATCAGGCCGATCGCCTTGGCATGGTCCATCGACGAGCCGCCGCCAAGCGCGATGATACCGTCTGCGCCGCTATCCTTGTAGGCTTGCGTCGCAATCTTGGCCTGTGTCTCGGTTGGGTTGGCGACCGTCTCAGCGAAGATGCCCGCAGGCGTACTGCCCAGCGCTGCAATCACCTTGTCGAGAATGCCGGCAGCCTTGATGCCGGGATCGGTCACGATGAAGGCCCGCGTGATGTCGAGCTTCTTCGCCGTGACTTCCAGTTGCTTCAGCGCGCCGGAGTCAAAGATGCAGGGCGTAAGAAAATTGATGACGGGCATGAACGATATCCTGTGATGGCCGTTTCCGGCATGGGTCTGATGGTCATGTTCATCGCTCGCGCCGACAAGTTCAAGCCTGCCGCTAGGGGAAAGGCCCTGTCATCACGCCGCACCAGCCAGTGGTTCGGGCGCAATTTACCACTTTCCTGCCAACCCTCACCAGGCACAATCGGGACTTTTACCTAGAAGCGCCCACATGCCGCGCGGCGTGAAACCGCGCGTCAAAACGGGTAATTACCCCCGCAAAATCAGGGGGCTACATCAACCGCATTGGATCACACATTGCGGGGTACACACCAATGAAAAAACTATTCATCACCGCTCTCATGGCGAGCGCAGCATGGACCGGCGTCAGCGCCACAGCCCATGCTGAAGACAGTCCTTGGATGCTGCGGGCACGTGTGCTCGGTGTCCTGCCGGATGAAGCCGGTACGCTGAAAGCCGGCGGCGCGACGTTGCCCGGAGACGTCGATATTTCCGACCAGTACGTGCCGGAATTCGACATCACCTATTTCTTCAATAAGCATATTGCGGCCGAGCTCATCCTTGCCGTTACGCCGCACGATGTGAAGGCCGTCGGCGTCACGGTGCCGGGTGCCCTCAACGATGCCACTGTCGATCTCGGCGACGTCTGGCTGCTGCCCCCCACACTCACGGTGCAATACCACTTCACTGACATGGGCCAGTTCAAGCCCTATGTCGGCGCAGGCGTGAACGCGACCTTTTTCTTCAACGAAGATGAAGGCCCCGTTGCGGACGGCATCAGCTACGGTTCCAGCGTCGGTCCGGCCCTGCAGGCTGGTTTCGATTATGACCTTGATGGCGAGCCGGGTGGCTGGGCTTTCAACGCCGACATCAAGAAAATCTGGATCAACACAGACGTCAAAGTCAACTTCACCACGGCGCTCGGCGCCCATGTGAAGGCTGACGTCGATATCGACCCGCTCGTTGTCGGGGTCGGCTTCGGCTACAGGTTCTGACAGCCCGGCGACCGGCCTGCCTCCCGATGGGCTGGACCCGCCAACTCAAACCGCGCCTTAACCGGCGCGGTTTTTTTGTGCATTGAAAACATTGCACACCTTCCCCGTGCCTGTAGAGATTGCCGCCATGAGCATTCTTTCCGTGAAAGACCTGAGGGTTGATTTCGACACGCCGGACGGCATCGTGAACGCCGTGCGCGGCATCAGTTTCGACGTCGCAGAAGGCGAATGCCTCGGCATTGTCGGCGAAAGCGGCTCCGGCAAGAGCCAGACCGCCCTCGCCGCCCTCGGCCTGCTCGCCGGAAACGGCACGGCCACGGGCCATGTCGACTTTGACGGCACCAATATGCTGGATGCCCCCATCGAGACCCTGCGCAAGATACGCGGCGCCAAGATGTCGATGATCTTCCAGGATCCGCTCACCAGCCTGACGCCGCACATGACGGTTGGCGCCCAGATGCGCGAAGTTTTGGCGCTCCATAAGGGCCTCAAGGGCGAGGACGCTGACAAACGATGCGTTGAATGGCTGGAAAACGTCCGCATACCGGAAGCGGCCCGCCGCATGGACCAGTTCCCGCATGAACTGTCCGGCGGCATGCGCCAGCGTGTCATGATCGCCATCGCCATGCTGTGCGGGCCCCGCCTGCTGCTGGCGGATGAACCGACCACGGCGCTTGACGTCACCGTGCAGGCCCAGGTCCTCGACCTGATGAACGACCTGAAACGCGACACCGGCACCGGCATTGCCCTCATCACGCACGACATGGGCGTGGTGGCGCGCATGTGCGACCGCGTCATCGTCATGCGCCATGGCGAAATTGTCGAACGCGGCAGCGTCGATGACATCTTCTACAAGCCCCAGCACCCCTACACGAAAATGCTGCTCGAGGCCGTGCCCCGGATCGACCAGCCTGACCGCCGCGGCCGGCCAACACTCGGCCCTGCCCCCGATCCGGCCGTGAAGCCTGTGCTCGAAGTCGACGACATGAAAATCCACTTCCCGATCCGCGTCAAAGGCGGCCTGTTCGGCAAGACCAAGCCCCTCAAGGCCGTCAACGGCGTCTCCTTCGACCTTCGCCCCGGCGAAACGCTCGGCGTCGTCGGCGAGTCCGGTTGCGGCAAGTCCACGCTCGCGCGCGGCGTGCTGCGCCTGATACCGCCGACTGATGGCACCATTGCCTGGCTCGGCAAGGACATCACGAAGGCGGGCAAGTCCGAAATGGACGCCTTGCGCGACGATCTCCAGATTGTCTTCCAGGACCCGCTCGCCAGCCTTGACCCGCGCATGACCATCGGCGCCTCCATCGCCGAGCCGCTGCAGGTGCACGAGCCGCGCCTCTCCCGCGCCGAGCGCGACCAGCGCGTGCAGGCCATCATGCCCCGCGTCGGTCTCGACCCGGCCCTGATCAACCGCTACCCGCACGAACTGTCCGGCGGCCAGAACCAGCGCGTCGGCATTGCCCGCGCGATGATCCTGAAACCGAAGCTGGTGATCTGCGACGAGGCCGTCTCAGCCCTCGACGTGTCCGTGCAGGCGCAGGTCGTGGACCTCCTGATCGAACTCCAGAAGGAGTTCGGCCTCGCCATGATCTTCATCAGCCACGACCTCTCGGTCGTGCGCGAGATCAGCCACCGCGTCATGGTCCTGTATCTGGGGCGCGTCGTGGAGCTGGCCGGACGTACCGCCATCTACGAAGACGCCCGACATCCCTATACCAAGGCTCTGATCGCCGCCGTTCCAGCCGCCGACCCAAAGCTCGAGCGCACCCGTGAGCGCATCAAGCTCACCGGCGACCTGCCAAGCCCGCTCGACAGCCGTGCCCCGCTCCGGTTCCTGAAATCCAGACGCATCGACGACCCGGACGCCGAGCAATACCAGCCCCAGCTGGTCGAGATCGCGCCTGGTCATCTCGTTGCCGAACACGACGCCGTCCTGGGCAGCGACGGACTCCACATCAGCTGACGCAGCCGGCAAGGCGGTCTTCAACTGAGAATATGTATATGCCGTGTTCCAGAAGTTGGATTAGCATATTTGCGGGCGCGCCCACCTGTTGCAAATACACCGTTGGGCCCGCGCAGGCGGGCTTATGCGAATGAGGTTCGAACCATGGACGAGACCACGAGCCGCCGCTTGGATCGCGCGCCCTTGGGCGAAATCGACTTCTTGCAGGTCTTTGCCGCGACCCCGACACCCCTGATGATGCTCGATCGGGACCTCGTCATCATGTTTGCCAACGAAGCCTATCTTGAAACCACGGGCTGCACGATGTCCGAGATCCAGGGCCGTTTCGTATTCGAGGCCTTTCCGGAAACCGCGGAACGCATGGCGATCTTCGAGGCAGCTTTCCGCAAGGCGCTCGCCGGCACACCCAACAAGGTGACCACGGAACCATTTGCCATTCCCATAAACGGCGGCGGCACGCGCGAGATCGTATGGACCTGCTCGCACGAACCCATCCGCGATGCGCATGGCGACATCGCGTTCGTGCTCCAGAACCCGGTGGACATCACCGAAAAGCACGCCAGGGAAAAGGAAAACCAGGTCCTGATGCGCGAACTGGACCACCGGGTAAAGAATTCGCTGGCCACGATGCAAGCCGTCGCGCGCATGTCGCTGGTCGACTCCAAGACCATGCAGGGGGCCCGCGACGACCTGCTCGCCCGCATGCACGCCATGTCAGAAGTCCAGAATCTGCTGGTGGAGAAGAACTGGAAGGGCTCGCACGTCGAAGCCGTCCTTTCCAACGCCATGAACCCGTTCGGTTATGATCCGAATGCAACCGCTGGCAGGATCGCCCTCGACGGACCCCACGTGACCGTCACGGCCAAGCAGGCGCAGGCCCTGTCCTTGGCAATGCATGAACTCGCCACCAACGCTTCGAAATACGGCGCCCTGTCGAACGACGAGGGAACCATTCACGTAAGCTGGACGTACGATCAGGCAGGAAATGGGCATTTCGGCCTGACCTGGCGAGAGTCAGGCGGACCGGAAGTACGCAAGCCCAGCCGCAAGGGCTTCGGGACGACGATGCTCACCCGCGTCCTTGCGCAGGAAATCAATGGCGATATCTCGCTTGAATACAATGCTGACGGCCTGGTTTGCACGATGGAGGGTTGGCTCGAGAACAGGAGATGACAATGACCGCAAAACGCATATTCATTGTCGAGGATGAAGCCATCCTCCTCTGCGACCTGGAAGATATTGTTCTCCAACTCGGCTTTGAACATGTCGGCAGCTCGACCAGCCTCAACGAGGCCATGGGCTTCCTGGCCACAGGCCCGGAGATCGACCTTGCCCTCCTCGACCTCAATCTCAACGGAGACCCCAGCGACCCGATCGCAGACCATCTCCTCGCTGCGGGTGTCCCGGTCCTCTTTGTGTCAGGCTATGGGCGCCGCGGCCTCGCCGACCGCTTCGCCGACTGCCCGGTCCTTCAGAAGCCCTATGACGACCAGAAGCTGGCTGCGGCGCTCGAACTGATTCTCAGCACGCGCACCTGAGCCGTCACACGCTCCTTGCCCCAACCCGCCGCCTGTACGCCAGACCCCCTTCCCACACCCCTGCCACGCCCCGGCCACACCCGCCTTGCCCTCGCAGGATTGCGCGAATAGGGTGCGCCCGACCTGATCCGGGACCACCTGAATGCCTGATACAATGACCACCGCCCTGCCCGTTACGCTGTCTGATATCGAAGCCGCTGCACGCGTCCTCGATGGCCAGATCGTGCGTACGCCGATGCATCATTCGCGGACGCTTTCGGCCATTACGGGCGCGGATGTCTGGGTCAAGTTCGAGAACCTGCAGTTCACGGCGGCCTTCAAAGAACGCGGCGCGCTGAACCGCCTCTCCCACCTCACAGAGGCCCAGCGCAGCGCTGGCGTCATCGCTGCCTCGGCCGGCAACCATTCCCAGGGCGTCGCCTACCATGCCCGCCGGCTCGGCATCCCCGCCACCATCGTCATGCCCCGCACCACGCCGTTCAGCAAAGTCGAGCAGACCCGCAGCCATGGTGCCAAGATCGTGCTCCACGGTCTCAGTTTCGACGAAGCCAAGACCGAGGCCTACAATATCTGCCAGCGCGAAGGCCTGACCTTCATCCACCCGTTTGACGATCCCCATGTCATTGCCGGGCAGGGCACGATTGCCCTTGAAATGCTTGCAGAAAAGCCGGACCTTGAAACCCTCGTCGTGCCCATCGGCGGCGGTGGCCTGATCGCCGGAATGGCGATCGCGGCCAAGGGCATCAACCCGGACATCCGCATCGTCGGCGTCGAAACCTCAATGTACCCAGCCATGCTCGCCGAACTCGAAGGCCGGGAGGTCAAGGTCGGTGGCGCCACCATCGCCGAAGGCATCGCCGTTCGCGAGGTCGGCCGCCTCCCCCTGAAAGTGGCCCGCGAACTTGTCGATGAAATCCTGCTTGTCGAAGAAGAGCATCTCGAACGGGCGATCACCCTGTTCGTGAATGTCGAAAAAACCATCGCCGAAGGCGCCGGTGCCGCCGGCCTTGCCGCCCTGCTCGCCCATCCGGACAAGTTCCGCGGGCAGAAAGTCGGTCTCGTCCTGTGTGGCGGCAATATCGATACGCGCCTCCTGGCCTCGGTGCTCACCCGGGCACTTGTGCGGGAAAAGCGCCTCGCCTCGATCCGCATCATCGGTGACGACCGGCCGGGCCTCCTCGCCCTTGTCTCCAAGATCATCGGCGACAATGGCGCCAATATCATGGAAGTCGCGCACAACCGGCTCGCGCTTGACGTGCCGGCCAAGGGCGCCGAATTCGACATCCTGATCGAAACCCGTGACGCCCAGCATACGCAGGACGTCATCGACGCCCTGACCGCCGAGGGCTACCCGCCACGGGCCCTGTAGCGGCACGGGTGACTTGCCCGAAAAAGCGCCCTAAACCCGCGCCAGACCTGAACCAGACGGAGCCTGACCCAAGATGATCCGCACACTCGTTGCAGCCTGCGCTGCATTCTTCATGATTGCTGCCTGCAGCCAGACCAAGGACCTTACCGACGTGAATGCCCCATTTGAACAATATCTGCCCTGGGATGCCGCCGGCAAGGACGTGAAGTCCGCCGAAGGCGGCCTGCAATACATCGTCCTCAAGGAAGGCCCGAAAAACGGCAAGTCGCCCGTGCCGACCGACATGGTCAGCGTCAATTATGATGGCCGTATCGCAACCGGCGAGAAGTTCGACAGTTCCTTTGAGCGTGGCACGCCTGCGCAATTCCGCCTGAACCAGGTGATCCCGGGCTGGACGCAAGGCCTCCAGCTGATGAGCGAAGGCGACGACTATCTCTTCTTCATCCCGAATGCCCTCGGTTATGGCAATTCGGCGCGCGGCAACGTCATCAAGGCCGGCGATGACCTCGTCTTCCGCGTCCAGTTGCTCGAAGTGATGGTGCCAAAAGTGTCCGACACCGCCGCCTGGGGAAAATACATGCCCTGGAATTCCGAACTGCCTGAAGTCAAGAAGACCGGATCCGGCCTCGAGTATGTCATCCTCACCAGCGGTGACCCATCCGGCCCGTCGCCCGAGAATGGCGAAATGGTCGCCGTCCACTATGAAGGTCGCCTCGCCGAGACCGGCGAACTGTTCGACAGTTCCTTTGAGCGCGGTTCGCCGGAAGTCTTCCCGTCGAACCAGCTGATCGAAGGCTGGGTCGAAGCCCTCGCCATGATGAAGCCGGGTGATCGCTGGATGTGCTATATCCCGTCCGAACTCGGTTATGGTGAAATGGGCACCCCAGGCGGCCCGATCCCGCCAAATGCCCCGCTGATCTTCGAAGTCGAAATGATGGACGTGATGAAGCGCGGCTAGGCGCTGGACCAGGCGGAACACGATATGACCATAAGTGCTGACACACTTGCCCGGATCGCCCTTGATGCCGGCAAGCTGATCATGGACATCTATGAGAGCGACTTTGCCGTCGAGCAGAAAGGCGATGCCTCGCCTGTCACGGCAGCAGACCAGAAGGCCGAAACGCTCATCCTCGCGGCGCTGGCCAAGGCCGATCCGACCCTCATGGTCATCGCCGAGGAAGAAGCCAGCGAAGGCCGCGTTCCCGAGCATGGCCATCGCTTTGCCCTCGTCGACCCGCTCGACGGCACCCGCGAATTCGTCAGCCGGAATGGCGAATTCACCGTCAACATCGCCATCATCGAGCATGGCCGCCCGGTGATGGGCGTCGTCTATGCGCCCGCAAAGAACCGCCTGTTCGTTGCCGAAAGCCACAATTCCGGCTGGCAGGCGGAAGCCGCACCCGGCGCGGATGTGCCGACAGAGCGCCGTCCTCTCCGGATCCGCCCCTGCCCCGAGGCGGGCGTCACGGCGATTGCATCGAAATCCCACCGCACCCCGGAAACCGATCTCTGGCTGGACAAACACAAGGTCAATGAGACGCTGGGTGCCGGATCATCCCTCAAATTCTGCCTCATCGCGGCCGGCGAGGCAGACCTCTACCCGCGCATGGGGCGCACGATGGAATGGGACACGGCGGCTGGGCACGCCGTTGTCGAAGCAGCCGGCGGACGCGTCCTCACCGAGGAGGGCACACCGCTTCTCTATGGCAAGCGCGAGCGTGGCTACGGCAATCCTCACTTCATCGTCTATGGCGACGTGACACCCTGTTGAGCGCCCCTCTCGATTAACAAACGCAAATCTGCCAAGGAACGAGCAGGGAGATGCAGCGCATGGCACGGCAATATTTCGGAACGGACGGCATTCGCGGCCGCGTGAACCAGAAGCCGATGACGGCAGAAACTGCGCTCCGGCTCGCCATCGCTGCCGCACGCACCTTCGCGCCCGATGGCGCGGGCACGGTCGTGATCGGCCGCGATACGCGCAGGTCCGGGGAAATGATCGAGGCAGCCCTCGTGGCAGGCCTGACCAGCATGGGCCTCACCCCCCAGCTCGCCGGCATCGTGCCCACGCCCGCCGTCGCCATGACCACGCGCGATTCATCCGCCCGTTTCGGGCTGATGGTCTCAGCCTCCCACAACAAGTACGAAGACAATGGCATTAAACTGTTCAGCCCCGAGGGCCTGAAATTCGACGACCCGACCGAAGAGGCGCTCGAAGTCGCCATGGCAGCCGCATTCGAGGAGAGCTTTGCGCCGCCAGAGACGATTGCCACGCCGCAACGCATGGTCGGCGTCGGCGACGACTATGTTCGCAGCTGCCTCGCAACGGTCAGTGCGGGCAGCAAGATCAAGGGCATGAAGGTCGTGCTCGATTGCGCCCATGGGGCCGGCTTTGAAACCGCCCCGGAAGCCCTGCTGCATTGTGGCGCCGACCTGACCGTCATCGGCGCCGGTCCCGACGGGGTCAATATCAATGCCGGGTACGGATCGACTGACACTGCCGCGCTAAAAGCCGCCGTGCTGAATTGCGGCGCAGATATCGGGCTTGCGCTCGACGGCGATGCCGACCGGGTCATCGTCGTGGATGAAACCGGCGCCGAAATCGACGGCGACCAGGTCATGGCGCTGATCGCCCGCGAACTGCACGCAACCGGTCGCCTCAAGGGAGGGGGTATCGTGTCCACAGTCATGTCGAACATGGGCCTCGACCGGTATCTCCAGTCACTTGGCCTGACGCTGGCGCGCACGCGTGTCGGCGACCGCTATGTGGGCGAGCATATGCGGGCCCACGGGTTCAATTTCGGTGGCGAGCCGTCAGGCCACATCATCTTGTCGGATGTGTCGACCACCGGGGACGGGCTGCTCGCCGGGCTGCACGTGCTCTCCGTTCTAGCCGAGAGCGGCCAGAAGATGTCGACGCTTGCCCGCGTCTTCGAACCGGCACCTCAGGAACTCGTCAACATCCGCTATTCTGGCGCCAATCCAATGGACAGCGACCGCGTGAAAGCCGCGCTGGCCGAGGCGGAATCGCTGATGGGCACGCAAGGCCGCATGGTTGTGCGAAAATCCGGCACCGAGCCCCTGATCCGCGTGATGGCCGAAGCGCTTGAGGCGGGCCTGATGAAACAGGCCCTCCTGCTTGTCGTCGATGCGGTGAAAGCTGAAGCCTGAGCCGGTCGATTCGCGCCATGCTCCCTATCAGGATTGATAGGTATTTCCGTTGCGACGACAAGCCATCCAGACCCGCCTGCCTCCACGTCAAGTCAGCGTTCGGACGCCTGATTTCACGTTCATGTATGGCAAAGACCGGCATTTCAAATACACTGGAGAAAACCGGATAATCAGACCCAAGGGAGTAAGCAGCCATGGCCGAAGGTCAAAGCCTGCCGCAATTTCGCCTGTTGCCGATGAAGGCGCCGGACATTCACATGACCCGATCGGACGACGGCGCGATCTATCTCACCCCACGCCAGGCCCCTGGCGCACGCCCGACAACCATCCCGCATTGCCTGGACGAGCGCGCCGCCCAACATCCCGACCGGCCCTTCCTACGGGAGCGGGACACCCAGACCGATGAATGGAATACGCTCACATACGGCGAAGCCAAGGCAATCACCGACAGCCTCGCGCAGGCCTTCATCGATCTTGGCGCCGGGCCGGACGCGCCGGTCATGATCCTGTCGGGCAATACCACCCGCTCTGCCATGGTCATCCTCGCCGCCCAGAAGATCGGTGCGCCGGCTGCGCCGATCTCGGTGCCCTATTCCCTTATGTCGACCGACCATGAAAAGCTGAAGCATTGCTTCGGCGCGGTGAAGCCTGCCATCATTTTCGCTGAGCAATACAAGCCATTCCGCAAGGCAATTGCTGCGCTCGGTGCCGATGACTGCCAGATATTCTCGGCTGACCCCGGCGGCGAGAATACCGTGCGCCACTATGACGAGCTCGCCGCAACCGCCCCTACATCGGCAGTTGCAGATGCAATGGCCAGGCTGAGCGACTCGTCCATCGGCAAGTATCTCTTCACCTCTGGCTCGACCGGCCTGCCGAAACCCGTTCCGACCACGCAGGGCGCCATGTGCTCCATGATTGCCGGCCAGGAAGGCTTGCGCGACGATGCCCGCGATCCCGAGCACGATCCCGACCAGGTCCACAATGTGCTCGACTGGCTGCCCTGGAACCATATCTCCGGCTCCAACGTAAACTTCAACGGCGCGATCTGGAACGGCGCCACGTTCTGGATCGATGGCGGCAAGCCCACCCCTGCCCTCTTCCCACAGACGATCGAGAACATCCGGGACTGTTCGCCGTCCTCCTTTGGCACCGCGCCCATCGCACTCGCAATGCTGGCCGACGCGATGGAAGCGGACGACACATTGCTACACGCCTTCTTTCGCAATATGCGCTCGATCGGCTATGGCGGGGCAACCCTGTCCGACGACCTTTACGATCGCCTCCAGGCCCTCGCCATCAAGGCCACCGGCCGCCGCATTCCGATCATCACCATGTACGGCGCCACCGAAACGCAGGGCATCACTGTCGTCCACTGGGAAGCCGAACGCGTTGGCCTGATTGGCTTGCCGCTTCCGGGGATGACCCTGAAGCTCGTCCCGAACGGCGCCAAGCTGGAAGTGCGCGTCAAGGGGCCTTCCGTCATGCCCGGTTACCTCGACAGCCCGGCAAAGAACGCAGAAGTCTTCGACGAAGAAGGCTTTTACTGCCTCGGCGATGCCGTGACCTTTGTCGATGCGGAGCACCCTGAAAAGGGCCTTGTCTTCGATGGCCGGGTCGGTGAAGATTTCAAACTTTCGTCCGGTACATGGGTCAGCGTCGGCACCTTGCGCCCGGACTTTGTTGCCGCCTGCTCTCCGCTTATTTTCGACGCGGTCATCGCCGGCCAGGACAAGGATTTCGCGTCCGCCATGGTCTGGCCATCGCAGGCAATCATGGAGCAATACGTGAAGGCCGCGGACAATGATCCGGACAAGGCCCTTCAGGCCTTCACGAACCAGGTGGCACAAAAAGCAAAGGCCTTCAATGCCAGCGAACCTGGATCATCGCGCCGGATCAAGCGCCTCCTTGTGCTGACAGAGGCGCCATCGATTGACGCTGGCGAGATCACGGACAAGGGCTATGTCAACCAGCGCCTCGTGATCGACCGGCGCGCCGGCCTTGTGAAGGGCATCTATGCCAATCCCCCGGCGGACGGTGTTGTCCAGCTTTGATCGGCCCGCCCCTTAAAGCCTTGTCAGGATTTTTCAGCTAGGTTTCCCTTCACTCGGGAGGGTTCCCTCATGACGTTTGATGCCCGCGGAGGCAAGCCTCCGGCACGCCGCAGCAATGCCGTATTCGCTGTCACGACCATTGCAGTGATGAGCGGAGCATTTTTCCTTGCACTGAACTTTCCCGGCACGTCCAGGCCTGGCGCGGCGGGACAGGAAGCGAAAACGAAAACCGCCGCAGCGGACGCACGTCCCGCTCGCGTCCCGGCGGGCCTGACGTCCAGGCCGGCGAAAGCCTATTTTGAAACGCTCGCCCGCATTGATCCCGGCGCGTCCGCCAGTCTCGACAAGCGCCTCGCCAAAGCCAACCGGCGTCCGCTGGCTGAACAGGCGGAGATCGTCTTCGACCACGCTGCAGGCCTGCTGAAGCACCATGCAGCCGATCTTGCGCGGGCTGATACGCGTCACCTCGACAGGATACTCGTCATGACCCGCGACCGCCTCAAGTCTGCGTCCCGCTCCGGAAATACCTGGTGCCTGGGCAGCAGGTATGCCGACCTCGACCCGTCCGTCCTCGGCGACAAGGCCGCGCTGAACCAGGAACTTAAAATGCTGGAAGAACCTCTGCGCGACTATGGCTTCGAACTGGTGACGCATCTCCTCGTCGCGATTGAGGATGCCGAGGCCCATCCGGTCGACCGTGGCGCCGTCACCCAGGCCGACAAGGCCGCCATGCAGGGCGTCGTCATGTCCATGGTGTCCGACCCGCAGGTCATGCCGCTGCTGATGGCCGCGCAGGCCGGCGCCGATTCACGCGACCTGGTCAGTTCGCTCAATGCCTGCGATCTCGGCGCAACGGCTGTTTCGGCGCTCAAGACCCTGCCCCAGGATACGAAGGGCCGTGTCTTCGCCGACCTCGTGCACCAGATGGAACGCGGCGGCGCTGACCTAACCACCCTCTCCCAGTTCTAGGCGTCCCGGCGCGCGATGCCTGACTGGCCGAGGCGCCATTCCAGGACATCCAGCCGGTCCTGGCCGAAAAACGCCTCACCCTCGAACACCATGAGCGGAACGCCCCAATGGTGCGGGTCCTGCGCGGCCTGGTTCCCGGCGATCTCGGCTTCCAGGCGCGCCGTCTCGGCCTGCTCGCGCCGGTCAAGTTCTGCGAGGTCGAAGCCCGCGCGCGCTGCCGCCTCCGCCAGCGCCGTGCCGACCGTCCACGCCCCGCCGGACCAGATCAGGGTCGAGACCTCGTCCATGAAGGCCCAGCCTTCGTCATCGCCCGCCTCGCAGGCGAGGATGCCCAGCCGTGTCAGCCGGTGGATATGGGGCTGGTCGGGCGAAATCTGCCGCGTCTGCATGTTCATCACGACCGGGTCCGGGTCCAGCCGCCCGAAGGGCAGGTCCAGGAATTGCGCCAGGCGCACGACATCCTTCAGCAGGTAAGGCACCCATTGCGGCCGGATCTCCGAAAAGAATTCCGGCGTGCGGATGGCGATCGGATAGACCGGGCGCGGGCGCACCCTGACATCCCATTTCCCCGGCAACGCCCGCAGGCGCTTTGTCGCCAGGTATGAATAGGGAGAGCGGAACGACCAGTAGACATCGACAGTTTTCATGAATCGGAGTGTGGCCTCTGGTTTGTGCCTTCACAAGACCGGAATTCGCTCCCATCTTGCGGCCATGACGCTCGACGACTCCTTTCGGCAGTTCCTGGACCGGTTCCAGATACCGGACCTGACCCAGCTCGACTGGAAGCACTCGACCGACAAGCTCCGCCAGCAATTCCATGTCGCCAGCCGGGCCATCGAGCGGGACGCGCCCGAAATGGCCGACATCTCGCTCCTGAAGGTCGCCGGCGCGGACGGTCCGCTCAGGGCCCGCCTCTACACGCCGCTCGGCGCCGGCCTGCCGCCCGGACCCGGCATCGTCTTCTTCCATGGCGGCGGCTTCATGCTCGGCGACCTCGACAGCCATGACATGGTCTGCAAGCGCCTCGCGGAAGGCGCCCGCTGCCGCGTGATCGCCATCGACTACCGGCTCGCGCCCGAACATGCCTTCCCGGCGGCCCATGAGGACGCCCTCGCCGCCTGGACCTGGATTGTTGCCAACGCGACGAAACTCGGCCTCGACCCCGAGCGCCTCGCCGTCAGCGGCGACAGTGCCGGCGGCAATCTCTCGGCCTATCTGGCGCAGGAAATGAACCGCACCGGCGGCCCGCGCCCGGCTTTCCAGCTCCTGCTCTACCCGCTGGTCCAGTTTGTCGACATCCGCGCCAAGAAGATGAGCTTCCAGGAGGGTGGCTTCTTCATTTCGGCCAACCTGTTCGAATATTTCCGCGACAGCTACATCACCGACGAGAGCCAGCGCATGGACGTGCGCGTCTCGCCCCTGTTTGCCGGGCCGGACGCCTTCAGGGGCCTGCCGCCGGCCCATTTCGTCCTGTGCGGCTGGGATCCGCTCAAGGATGAGGGCCTGGCCTATGCCGACAAGATGGCCAGTTTCGGCGTCCGCGTGACCGTGCGCGAGCATCCCGGCATGGTCCACGGCTTCATGAACATGACCGCCCTGTCCGACACCGTCCGCCTGGCGATCCGGGATGCCGGCCACGTTGTCGGCAAGGCGCTGGGCGCGATCTGAGCCCGCACCGCGAACGCCCGGTAACCCCTGCTTAACCCTCCGTTGCATTTTTGAGACGGTCGCTGTCAAACGATCGGATCCTGTCCGAAACGGCTATCTCCAGGGGCCGGTTACACAATATGGAGCAATAGCACCCGCCCTCCTCCCAGAGCATTCAGGGTGCCTTCGACGACTTGTATAATCCAGAGGAAACACAGAATGAAATTGAAGAGCATGCTGGCTTTGTCAGCATCCGCGCTCGTGTTCGCCACAAGCGCAGCCATCGCCCAGGAACAGGAAGCCGCACCAGAGCGTGAAAACGCCATTGCCCGCGTCCTTGGAACCGTCACCGTCACCGCCACCAAGAAAGCCAATGTCGAGAACGTGCAGGACGTGCCTGTCGCCGTTACGGCGTTCAACAGCGACACGCTCGACGCGCTCAAAGTCAACGACCTTCAGAGCTTGAGCTACTCCACACCGAACGTATCGCTCGAAGATGTCGGCACGTCGAAAGGCGTCGCGAACTTCTCCATTCGTGGTCTCGGCATCAACTCATCGATCCCGTCGGTTGACCCGACCGTCGGCGTGTTCGTTGATGGCGTGTATCTTGGAGTGAACTCGGGCGTCGTGCTTGACCTGTTCGATCTCGACAGCGTCGAAATCCTCCGCGGCCCGCAAGGCCTGCTCTTCGGTCGCAACACGACCGGAGGCGCCGTCCTGATCAACACCGGCAACCCGACCGATGATTTCCGCTACAAGGCGCGCGCAACGGTCGAAACCCCGGTCGACGACGATCGCGGCGGTCCGAACACGACCCTTCAGGCCACGGTTTCCGGCCCGCTGGTCGCAGACAAGCTGAACGGCAAGCTGGGCATCTACCATAATTTCGATGACGGCTACTTCAAGAATCTCGCCACCGACGACAATCTCGGCGAATCCCACACCACGATCCTGCGCGGTGCACTCGAATGGATGCCGACCCCGGACCTCACCTTCCTTGGCAAGGCCGAGACTTTCTCGGTCAGCGCAGATGGCCCCAACGGCCAGAACCGCGGCTTCTATGATCGCGGCAGCTTCGATATCGCCATCAACAATCCGGGCTTCCTGGAGAATGACACCACGTTCGCCACACTCCGCACGGACCTTGATGTCGGTTTCGGTAATGGCACGATCACCAACGTCATCGGTTACCGCGAAGTCGATTCCACGACGAGCGCCGACATTGACGCGACGCCGCTGACCCTGTTCCACTCGGGTTCGGAATTTGCCCAGGAGCAATTCTCCGAAGAGCTGCGCTATTCCGGTACGTTCGACAAGGCAGACGTCACGGTTGGCGGTTTCTACTTCACCCAGGAAGTTGGCTACACTGAACGCCGCGACTTGCCGACAACGCGCCCAGCCACATTCCCCGCCGGTCTCGACTGGGAGTTCAATGGTGGCGGCCGCCAGGATCACACGGTCTACGGCATCTTCGGACAGGTCGACTATGACTTCACCGAAAAACTGACCGGCATCTTCGGCCTGCGCTATGGCTATGAAGAGAAGGACGTGGACGTCACTTACGTGCGCCCTCGCCCGAACTGCTCCGTGGTCAATGCAACCTGCCCGACCACCGGCACCAACCCGTACATTGCAGGTGAGCCGAACGGCTTCTCCGACAAGGACGACTGGAGCGAAGTGACACCCAAGATCGGTGCGCAATACTTCCACACCGACGACACCCAGTTTTACGGCACCTATACCAAGGGCTTCCGTTCGGGTGGCTACAACTTCCGCATCACGAACGCCCTCGCGTTCGAAGCGCTCTTCCCGCCAACGGGTTCGCGCGCCTTTGATGCCGAAAAAGTCGACAGCTTCGAAATCGGCATGAAGCACACCACGTCCGACGGTCGCGGCCAGCTCAACGCTGCCGTGTTCCTGAACGACATCAAGGACATGCAACGCGAGCTGAACCTCTCGTCGCCAACGTCCGGTGTCGCCCAGACGATCATCAACACCGCCGATGCCGAAATTCTCGGTCTTGAGCTTGAAGGTCGTTACGCCCTCACCGATTCGTTCCTCGTCACGGCCAATATCGGCCTGATCGACGCCGAATACACCAAGGTCATCTTTGACATCTCAGGTGACGGCGTGGTGGACGGTGCGGATCTCGCCCTTGCCCTGCCCCGCGTGCCGGAAGCCACTTACGGCTTCGCGCTCATTCACGACTACGACATGGCCGACCGTGGCTCGCTCGTGTCGCGCCTGACGTTCCAGCATCGTGACAAGAATGCATTCACCGACAATAATTTCGGTTGGATGAGTGCCGCAGACCAGCTGGATGCCAACCTGACCTGGAACACGCCAATGGATGGCGTCTCCGTGTCCCTGTTCGGCAAGAACCTGATCGACGAAGCCATTGCTGGCGGCGACACGCAAGTGCCGTTCGGCGGCACGCTCGCAGGCTTCGCGCCGGGCGGCGTGAGCAACTCGACCGGCGTCGACGTGCCGTTCGCCACCAACCCGTCTGCTGGCACGTTCTCGCCGCTGCAGACTGGTCGCCTTGTCGGTATCGAATTCACGATCAGCCGCTAGGAATTCCGAACCTCACTTCCAAAAGGAAAGGGCGGCCCTAAGGGCCGCCCTTTTTATTTGTTGGCTGTCTGGAAGCGGGGCTAGTTGCCCGAGCCGCCGAAACGCTTCGTCACGCTGATCTTGAACGTACGACCGAACGGGTTGTGCGTATAGGGATCGTAGTTGACATCGAAGGCTGCGAATGGCGGATCTTCATCCGTCACGTTGACCACGGAAAGACCGAAGTCGAACCCGCCAAAGGCTTCCGACTGCAGGTTGTAGAACAGGTCGAACGTGGTCTGGCTGTCGATCTTCTCTCCAACACCGCCACGGGCGGCCGCTGGGCGTTCGTCCTTATAGCTGTCGACGTGGCGCATGACGGCCCGGAAATTGTGATCCCCGAGGCCATAATTGGCAAAGAGGTTCGCTTTCCATTGCGGCATGGACCGGGTGAAGTTCGACCGGTTGAACTGGCCGACATAATCACCCCCACCGATGGCAACACCCTCAACGAAGTAAGGATCAACATCATACTCGATGATGTAGGTCGCATCGGCGCCCACGGAGAACTCTGCATTATTGCTGAGGTCCCAGCTGTTCTGCAAACGCAGGTCCAGGCCGGACGTCTTGATGTCCGGGCCGTTGGTCACGTTCGTACGGATACGCGAGACTTCGTTCGCAGTGGAGATGCCGTCATTGTTGGCATCTTGGAACGTGATCCGCGCGAGGATCGCATCATCATCCGTCGTAGCTGTCGCGAGGGCTGCCACGGCCGCGCTCACAATGTTCGATTGCTCTTCCACGATGACCGGATCGGAGAAGTCGAAATTGTAATAGTCGAGCGAGGCAAAGAAGTTGCCCATCTCATAGATGCCGCCAATGTTGAAGCTGAACGCCGATTCCGGTTTCAGGTCCGCATTGCCGAACGTATCGACCGCCTTGAACGCCGAGGCAGGCGCCACGAACTGCAGCGATGTGCCGACGCCGCTCAACTGGTTCAGCGTCGGGCCCTTGAACGAGGTCTGGGCCGAGCCGCGCAGGGCGAAATTCTCGGTCAGCGTCCACTTGGCTGCCACTTTCGGGTCGAAAGTGGAACCAATGTCACCGCCGTAATCCTCGTAACGCACAGCCGCCTGGATATCGACATTGTCGAACAGGGGGATCTGCAATTCGCCGAAGATGGCAAAGATCGTCTGGTCTTCGTCAGCCGGTGTGGTGCCCGCGAGGAACGAGTAGGGGCCCGTACCGCCGGGTCCCGGCGTGACGGTCAGGTCGGTGAGAGCCGATGGCTCGACCTTGTAGCTTTCGCGGCGAACCTGGACACCACCAGCCCAGCCGACGCTTCCGCCAGCGGCCTGGACGTTGCTCTGGCCCGAGAAGACGCCATCAAAGACCAGCAGGTCTGTGTTGGCAACCGTCAGGCTGGGGTCCGTTATCCAGTCAGCCAGCGTAACCGAGTTTTCAAGTCCGGAAACAAAGTTCGGGTTGGCAGCGCCGGTCACGGCATTGGCCTGGATGGCGTTCGAGAACGGGTTGTAATATTCGCAAGCACCGCCGCCAGCCGTCAGCGAGCCGGCATAGCCAGCTGCCCAGGGCTGGGTTCCGGTTGCAGGGTCGAAGCCCGTGTTCGGATCGACACAGACGCCGAAGCCACGCAGGCCTGCCGTCAGGCCAGTGATGTAGGTATCATTGGTCGACCGTTCGCTTTCTGTCGCCGAATAGCTGAGAGCCGCGTCATAGTGCACGCCGTTGTCGAAATCACCGATATAGGAACCGGACAGGCGATAGGTCTCGCTCTTACGATACCCTTCCTGTGCGCCGCCCGTACCCGGGAAGCCACCCCAGCCGAACGAGCGGCCGATGAAGAGGGCGCCAATGGACGACGCCGGGAACGCGCCGGGATTGTCAGCGATGTACTGCTGGAAGCCAGGAGCGCTAACCGGCACAAACTGATTCAGCAGTGCCTGTGGCGGATAGGAAGGCGATGTCTTCCAGGTTGGCACGTCCGAAGAAGCGTACAAGGCTTCAAGGTGGACTTCAGCGCCATTCGACAGGTTCCGGTTATATTCGGAGAAGATCTGGTAGCGCTCTTCTTCCTCGACCAGGTTGTCGAATTGGGTGAACTGGAAGCGGCATGTGCCTGACACAATAATACCACCAACGGGTTCACAACCCGTATCATTTGTTGCGCCCTGAATTGGCGCGACTGCTCCCCCAACAACGCCCAGTGGTACATAATAGCCGGGGTTCGAGAGCGACGACCAGCCGCCAACCGGGTTGTCAGCAAAAGGCAGGACGGCCCAGTCTTTTTCGTTGAGCGCCACTTCGCTGCGCTTGTTGTAGCCGACCGAGGTGACCCAGCTGAAGTTGCTTCCCTGCAGGCCATAGGCCGCCGAGATGTCATAGTCGCCGTCTGTGCCGTCGAAGGTCGAGAACGAGCCACCGACTTCAAAACCGTCAAGGTCGCGATTGGTGATGAAGTTCACAACACCGGCAATGGCGTCAGAACCGTAAAGCGCCGCAGCGCCGTCTTTCAGCACTTCGATCCGGCCAACGGCAACGGATGGAATATTGTTCGTATCGACGAACAGCTGCGCCTGCTCACCGATCGAATAGGGGTGGTAGGTCTGGCGGTGACCGTTGATCAGCACCAGTGTCCGTGCAGGGCCAAGGCCGCGCAGGTTGATGTTCGACGTGCCTTCAAGGCCGTTCGACGCGAACTGGTTGGTCTGGCCGTCCACGCCCGAAGACGGGCCGAGGTTGCGGATCAGTTCCGTGATCGAAGGCTGGCCTTCGAGTTTCAGGTCGGCGGCTGTCAGCACGTCGACAGGAAGGGCAGCGTCTTCCGGCGTGCCCTGGATGAACGAACCGGTCACAGTGACCGTCGTCAGCTTGCGTTCAGATTCAGCCCCTTCCTGCGCAAAGGCAGGCAGGGCCGTCGTAAGCGCAAGGGCAGACGCCCCCAGCACCAATCGTGTGGTCAATTTCATTTGGTTTCCTCCGTTTATACCTGTGATGTCCCCCGGATTATGATTCCGGATGTTTCCCTCACTGGTCTGTAACCTTAGCTACATGCTGACGGCGCGATAGGGCCGATCTATGCTGCACCGCAATATCGCATTCCTGCCATGCATTGCGGCAAACCTGTTGCGCAACGCGCTGAAATCAGGTCAAAAATGAATGGATGTTGCGCGAAAGCCCCCCTCCCGCCCCCTTTCTTGCGTTGGCAGATCGTTTCGCAGATGCGGTAGAGCCGGCCAACTTTCCTGAACAAGTGTTGCGCTTTCGCAACCGTCGCTGGGCAAACGCGGTCGGCCTCGGCGACATCGACGACGACCGGTGGCTGACCCATTTCGCGCGATTCGATCCACTGCCCGGCAACCTGCCCCGGCCACTGGCCATGCGGTATCATGGCCACCAGTTCGGCACGTACAATCCCCAGTTGGGAGATGGCCGGGGATTTCTCTACGCACAGGTGCGCGACCGCGCGGGCCGCCTGCTTGACCTCGGCACCAAGGGCTCCGGCCAGACCCCCTGGTCGCGCCAGGGCGATGGCCGGCTGACCCTCAAGGGCGGCGTCCGCGAAATCCTCGCCGCAACCTATCTCGAGACACTCGGCGTCCATACGTCCAAGGCCTTCAGCCTGGTTGAAACCGGCGAACAGCTGCACCGCAATGACGAACCCTCCCCGACGCGCGGCGCCGTCCTCGTGCGACTCTCGGAAAGCCACATCCGGTTCGGCACCTTCCAGCGCGCCGCGTATCTCGACGACCGCGACGGCCTCGCCCGCCTCGTCGATTATTGCGTCGCCCAGTTCCATCCCGGCGCCGATGCCCCCGACATGGCCACCAAGGCGGTGAACCTGCTCGGTCATGTCACCCGCGCCACCGCCAGCATGATCGGCCAGTGGATGGCCGCCGGCTTTGTCCACGGCGTCATGAATACCGACAATTTCAATATTACCGGCGAGACGTTCGATTTCGGCCCATGGCGCTTCCTGCCCGTGTCCGATCCAAACTTCACCGCCGCCTATTTCGACGAGAACGGCCTTTACCGGTTCGGCCGCCAGCCCACCCAGGGCGCCTGGGCGCTGCAACAGCTCGCCTCCGCCCTCCTGCCGCTGGCCAATGCCGACGACCTCGCCCGGGGCCTGGCCCCGTATGAGGCCGCCTACCAGCAAGCCTTCGCCGCCCACACGCATCTCGTGCTCGGCCTCGAAGGCTCCGGCGACCTGCGCGCGGACCTCACCTTCCTGCAGGGCCTCTATGGCTGGATGACCTCCAGCGGCGCGTCCTGGCCGCAAACCTTCTTCGATCTCTATGGCGGCGCGGCCAGCGAGGCGCGCATGAAAGCCTCGCCCCAGGCCGCGCTCTACGCGACCGCCGACTTCACCCCCGTGCGGGATGCACTTGCCGCCCGCACGCCGACCCATCCCGACCGCCTGACCCTCCCCTATTTCCAGGCCGCCGTCCCGGTTGTCCTCCTGATAGAGGATGTCGAATCCCTCTGGGCGCCGGTTGCCGAGAGCGATGACTGGTCCGCCTTCGATGCCAAGCTGGCCCATCTGGAGGCCGCCCGCACCGCGCTTGCGCCCTGAGCCAATTTGCGGTCCAACCACCCCCTTGCCACCCCCCTGCCACTCCCTTCGCGAGACCCTGCCATGACCGCAACAACCCCCTCCGGCCCCCTTGCCGGCGTCAAGATCGTCGACATGAGTTCGGTCGTGCTCGGCCCCTTCGCGACGCTGATTTTCGGGGATCTCGGCGCCGATGTGGTCAAGGTCGAGGCGGGCCAGAAAGGCAAGTCGGGCGACATGATGCGCTATGCCGGCGCCTCGCCCACCGGCGATCTCGGACCGATCTATACGGCCCTGAATCGCAATAAACGCTCCGTAATGCTCGATGTGAAGACGCCCGAAGGCAAGGCCGCCCTGACCGCCCTGCTGAAGGATGCCGACATTTTCTTCCACAATGTCCGCCTCGCCGGCATGGATCGTCTCGGCTTCGGCTACGAGGCGGTGAAGGCGATCAATCCGAGCATCATCTACGTCCACTGCGCCGGCTTCGGAACCGGCGGCGAATACGAACACCGGCAGGCCTATGACGACCTGATCCAGGGCGCGTCCGGCTTTGCCGCGCTCAACGCCATGCGCTCCGGCGGCGCACCGGAATACGCACCCTCCCTCGTCGCCGACAAGACGGTTGGCCTGTTCGCCACCTATGCGACGCTCGCCGCCCTGTTCCACCGCGAGCGCACTGGCCGCGGCCAGTTCGTCCAGGTCCCGATGATGGAGAGTTTCACCTTCTTCAACATGGTGGAAAACCTGTACGGAGAGACCTTCATCCCGGGCAATGGCCGTCTCGCCTACACGCGCTCGATCAATGCCAACCGCAAGCCCTACCCCACGCAGGACGGCTATATCGGTCTCGTCCCCTATTCCGACGAGCAATGGGCCCAGTTCTTCGAGATCGGCGGGCGCCCGGAAGTTTTCCAGGATCCGCGCTTCTCGACCTACGCCGCCCGCACCGAAAATATCAACGAGCTCTATGCCATGATCGAAGAGGTCGCCGCGACCAAGACCACGGATGAGTGGCTCACCCTGCTCGACGCGGCCAATATCCCCGCCATGCGCTACAATACGATGGAAGCCGTGCTGACCGATCCGCACCTGACGCAGGTCGGCTTCTTCCAGGAACGCATGCACCCGCAGGCCGGCCCCTACCGCGCCATGAAGCACCCGGTCACATTCTCCGACAGCCCGGCCAGTATCCGCCTTGATCCGCCCTGCCTTGGCGCCGATACCGAGACCGTGCTCGAAAGCCTCGGTCTCTAGGCCGCCTTGCGGCCCCCGCCGCCATGGCGGGCCAGCCAGACGCCGCCCAGGATCATCGCGAAGGCGCCAAGCGACCGCCAGCTCTGCAACTCGCCGAAGAACATGAAACCGAGCACCGCGGCAACGACGGGGATGGCATAGCCCGTCAGCGACAGGAAGGTCGCCGACGTCCGCGCGATCAACAGCATGTACAGGGCCTGAGCAAAGGCCGTTGGGCCCAGGCCGAGGCCGACAACCGCCAGCCAGTTCTTCCATCCGGCATTCACGTCTGCCGGCTCAACCATCAGCGCCAGTGGCCAGGACACGACCGCCGCGACCGACACGAAGGCCGTAGCGAATGGAATGGCACTCATCAGCGGCGCGCCCCGCGCGATCAGGCTCGACATCGCATAGGCCATCGTTGCGCCAACCAGCAGCAACTGGGCAAGCGCACTGGCAGAGCCGAGCCCCTTCATCGCCTCGGGGCCGAACAGGAGGGCAACCCCGCCAAAGCCGATCAGGACACCCACAACCGATCCGGCTGACATGCGCTCGTCCTGGAACATGAAATGGGCCCCGATCGCCACGAAGATCGGCACGGCGGCCGTGTAAAGCGCGGCCAGGCTGGAATTGACCGTCTCCTGCGCAATTGTGATCAGGAAAAAGGGAATGACGGACCCGACAAGCGCCATCCCCATGATGGCGGTCCAGCGGCGGCGGTCAGACAGCGGCGGAAGGTGTTGGCGCCTCGCGAGCATAACGCACCAGAGGGCGATTGCGCCGATTGTCAGGCGTCCGGAAATCACCCATTCGGCAGGCAGGCCGACATCGGCATGCCCTTTGTCGACAGCCATCCGCGTCAACATGTAAGCGCCGGCCCAGACCAGGCTCAGCAGCCAGAACAGGCCCCAGTCGGCAAGCGTGCGGCCAGCGGGTTTCATGCGTGCCCACGTCCCAAGGACGGCTGACATGATGCCTTGCAAAGAAAACGACGCTTCACCCGGATGGCCCCCCTATGGCAAGCCAACAGGCAATACAGGGGCCCCGCTTCAAGTCCACTCTGCAATAGCATGGAACTTGCAAGCCGCGCAGATTGGAACCGGCCCCGCACAGCCGCACCACCGAAAGTCCCGTTTTGTGGCCCGATACCGCAGGCGATCCGGGTGGACGGGGGGAGCGCAGCATCGTAAAGGGCCTGCAAAGTCGCAGTTTTTGTCCCGTCTGAGGAGAATTTTAAAATGGCAATACGTGTTGCAATCAATGGATTTGGCCGGATCGGACGTCTCGTCCTGCGCTCCATCATCGAGCATGACCGCAAGGACATTGAAGTCGTCGCGATCAATGATCTCGGCCCCGTCGCCACGAATGCCCACCTCCTGCGCTTCGACTCCGTTCATGGCCGCTTTCCGGCCGACGTCCAGGTCGACGGCGACAAGATCGTGATCAATGGCAAGCCGATCCTCTGCACCGCCATCCGCGACCCGAAAGACCTGCCGCACCGCGAACTCGATATTGATATCGCCATGGAATGTACCGGCATCTTCGCCGACAAGGAAAAGGCCTCGGCCCACCTTGCCGCCGGTGCCAAGCGCGTCCTCGTCTCTGCACCGGCCACCAATGCCGACAAGACCATCGTTTACGGCGTGAACCACGACACGATCACCAAGGACGACATGGTCGTCTCCAACGCGTCGTGCACCACGAACTGCCTGTCGCCTGTCGCAAAGGTCCTCAACGACCTGATCGGCATCGAAAAAGGCATGATGACCACGATCCACTCCTATACCAATGACCAGCCATCGCTCGACCAGATGCACAAGGACCTCTACCGGTCCCGCGCTGCAGCCCTGTCGATGATCCCGACATCGACCGGCGCAGCCAAGGCTGTCGGCCTCGTCCTGCCGGAACTCAAGGGCAAGCTCGACGGCATCTCGATCCGCGTCCCGACGCCGAACGTCTCGGTCGTCGACCTGAAATTCGTGTCGAAAAAGAAGACGACGCCGGAAGAGATCAACGCCGCGATCATCGCTGCCGCAAACGACGGCCCGATGAAGGGCGTACTCGGCTTCACCGACCAGCCGAACGTCTCGTGCGATTTCATTCACGACAATCGCTCGTCGATCTTCCACCTTGACCAGACCAAGGTCATGGACGGCAATTTCGTCTCGATCCTGACCTGGTATGACAATGAATGGGGCTTCGCGACCCGCATGAGCGATACAGCGCTCGTGATGTCGAAATTCCTGTAGGGGCCTGAAGGCGATGAACTTCAAACGCATCGCCGACGCGGGCGACCTCAAAGGCAAGACAGCCCTCGTCCGCGTTGATTTCAACGTGCCGATGGACAAGGGCCTCGTCACCGATGACACGCGCCTTCGCGCTGCCGTGGAGACGGTGCAGACCCTGCGCACGCAGGGTGCCAAGGTTGCGCTGCTGGCTCACTTTGGCCGCCCCAAGGGCAAGCGCGTTGCGGAGATGAGCCTTGCGCCCATCGCCGGTGCGTTCGCCCAGGTGCTCGGCTCGAATGTCAGCTTCGTCGCCGATTGCGTGGGAGACCATGTGAAGGCGGCGATTGCCGACCTGCGGCCAGCCGGAGTGATCCTGCTTGAGAATACCCGCTTTCATGCAGGCGAGGAAACCGGCGACATGGACCTTGCGAAAGAGATCGCTTTGCTCGGCGACCTCTATGTCAACGACGCCTTTTCGGCGGCCCATCGCCGCCATGTCTCGACCGCCGTGCTCGCCGAACTCCTGCCCGCCTATGCCGGCTGCGCCATGGAGCGCGAACTCGATGCGCTCGAGAAGGCTCTCGGCAATCCGGAAAAGCCCGTGCTCGCCGTCGTCGGCGGCGCCAAGGTGTCTTCCAAGATCGATCTCCTGAAGAACCTCGTCACCCAGGTCGGCATGCTCGCCATCGGTGGCGGCATGGCGAACACATTCCTCGCGGCCCGCAGCCACGCGGTTGGCAAGTCGCTCTGCGAGCATGACCTGGCGGATACTGCCCGTGAAATCGAGGCGATCGCAAAGCAGAATGGCTGCGAGATACTCCTGCCGGTCGATCTTGTCGTCGCCAAGGCCTTCGCCGCCAACGCGCCCCACCGCACCTGCGGACTGGACGATGTGGCAGACGACGAGATGATCCTTGACGCTGGCCCGCAAACCGTCGCCGCGCTCACAGATGCCATGGATTCGGCCAAGACACTGGTCTGGAACGGCCCGCTCGGCGCGTTCGAACTGACCCCTTTCGACACCGCCACGGTCGCCGCAGCAAAGGCTGCTGCTGCGCGCGCCAGGGCTGGCAAGCTGGTCGCCGTGGCTGGCGGCGGTGACACGGTCGCTGCCCTCAATCATGCTGGTGTCGCAGACGATTTCACCTTCGTCTCGACCGCGGGCGGGGCCTTCCTGGAATGGATGGAGGGCAAGCCCCTTCCCGGCGTCGACGCGCTCAAGGCCTGACCCCAATTGGCACAGCCTGCGGCAAATCGCGCAGGTCGGCAGGAATGATAGCGATCCCATTTTGTTCGCCACCTGAAGGCCGTCAATTGAAGCTGTCGGGATTCGCCCCTTTTCCACGCCGATTTACAGCGTTCTAGCCTCGCAGCACGGGCCCCAAAGCCCGCAATCGCCCGAAAATGCAGCGATTTTCGCGATCATGGGCGCACGCAATACGGGCTGTTGACGCCATGTTTGGGCACGGTACTTGAATGCAGTCCCTGCAAACCAAATAGCAGGTCCCCAAACAATGAGTTTTGACGCGGTAATGATCATGGATAATGCAGCAATGGCCGAACAGGCCGCCAATAAAGCCGGCTTCATTGCCGCGCTCGACCAGTCGGGCGGCTCCACGCCGAAAGCCCTCCGCCTCTATGGCGTCGAGGAAAGCGACTATGCCAACGACGAGGAAATGTTCGGCAAGATTCACGAAATGCGTGCGCGTATCATCAAGTCACCGGCCTTCACCGGCGACAAGGTCATGGGCGCGATCCTGTTCGAACGCACAATGGACGGCGATATTGACGGCATTCCGACCGCGCAATACCTCTGGGAAAAGCGCAGCGTCGTTCCCTTCCTGAAAGTCGACAAAGGCTTGGCCGACGAGGCTGACGGCGTCCAGCTGATGAAGCCGATGCCCGAACTCGACCACCTGCTCGAGCGCGCTGTCGCCAAGGGGATTTTCGGCACCAAGATGCGCTCCGTCATCCATGCCGCCAGCCCCAAGGGCATTGCCGCCGTCGTCGCCCAGCAGTTCGACGTCGGCCGCCAGATCCTCGGCCATGGCCTGATGCCGATTATCGAACCGGAAGTCACGATCACGATCGCCGACAAGGCCGAAGCCGAAGATATCCTGCTCGCCGAGATCACGAAACAGCTCGATGCCATGCCCGCCGACAAGCAGGTCATGCTGAAACTGTCGCTCCCGGAAAAAGCCAACCAGTACAAATCGCTGTGCGAACACCCGCGCGTCATGCGCGTCGTGGCCCTGTCTGGCGGTTACAGCCGCGACGATGCCAACGCCAAGCTGTCGTGCAACACGCACATGATTGCCAGCTTCTCACGCGCCCTCACCGAGGGGCTTTCGGCCAAGCAGAGCGACGCGGAATTCGATGCGATACTGGCGTCAACGATTGACGGCATCTTCCAGGCGTCCCGCGCCGGTTGATCCGCTCTCCCCTGTTCTGAAACAGGCGGCCTGCGGGCCGCCTTTTATTGTGCGCGCAGCGTCGCCGGACAAGGCTGGACACACGCTGCGCGCCCGGACCATAGTGCCGTTCCAACTCTGGCGGGGCCCTGCCCAGGCACCCCTGCCCTTTGCCGAGGACTGCACCTGATGAGAATCCTCCCGCTTGCGTTGCCGCTTGCCAGTCTCGCGCTGATTGCGGCCGCCTGCACACCGGCAGCAAAACAGGCCGAAGTGCCCGCCCCGGCGCCGGTCAACGTGCTCGAGACAGAAGCCAAAGCGATGATGGCGCAGCTCGTTGTCGCCCCCGCAAGCGCTGACGCCTTCACGATACGCTGCGGCAATTCCCTCGATCTCGTGAACAAGATGATCGCCGACATGGAGGCACGCGACGCAACTGCAGGTGCTGCCGATCTCAAATTTCTCGATACACTCACAAACCTCGGCTACTCGATCGGTTATGGCGAAGCCAGTGTGGTGGCTGAGGCCAATCCCGATGCCAGCCTGCGCGAAGTCGGCGACCTTTGCCAGCAACGCACGTCCGATGTGATGACACGCCTCAGCCTGTCGAGGCCGATCTATGACCGTCTTGCCGCGATTGACGCGGCCACGCTCAACGAGCGCGAAGCCTTCCTGCTGGCCCGCCTCCTGCGCGACTATCGCCGGTCCGGCATCGACGAGGATGAGGAAACCCGTGACAAGGTCCGTACCCTGAACGCCGAACTGGCCGAGATCAGTTCCGTGTTCAGCAAGAACCTCCGCGAAATCCAGGGTAAGGTCGTGCTGGAATCCGTCGATGCGCTGATCGGCATGCCGCAGGACTATATCGACGCGCACCAGCCTGACGAAAACGGCCAGGTCACGATCACGACCGACTATCCCGATACCGGGCCCATCTACAGCTATTCGCCGAACGAAGCGCTGCGCAAGGAACTCCGCGAGGTCGACAGCGACCGCGCCTATCCTGAGAATGTCGAACCGCTGCGCAAGCTTCTGGAAAAGCGCTACGAGCTGGCCACCCTGCTCGGCTACCCGAACTGGGCCGCCTATGTCACCGAAGACAAGATGACAGGTTCGCCGGAAGTCGCCGAAGCCTTCCTGTCGCGTGTGGAAACCGCCGCGACGGATGCCGCAGGCATCGAGTACCAGCGTCTTCTCGCCAAGCTCGTCGAAACACAGCCCGATGCCGACAGCGTGCCCGAGTGGAGCAGCGCCTACCTTGCAGAGCAGATCCGGCAATCGGACTATGCGCTCGACAGTCAGGAAGTGCGCCAGTATTTCGCTTATGACAATGTTCGCAGCGGGATCTTCTCGCTGGTGCAGGATCTGTTCGGTGTCGAGATCCGCGATTGGGCCGATACCCCGGTCTGGGACGAAAGTGTCACCGCCCACGAGATGTACCGCAATGGCGAGCTGATCGGTCGCTTCTTCCTCGACATGCATCCCCGCGACAGCAAGTTCAAGCACGCCGCCGCCTTCCCGATCCGCTTCGGTCCGACATCCGACGGCGTTCCGGTCGGGGCGCTGATGTGCAACTTTCCGGCAGGCGATCACACGACCGGCCTGATGGAGCACCAACAAGTCGAGACCTTCCTTCACGAGTTTGGCCACCTCATCCACCAGATGTTCTCCGCCCAGCCGGATTTCGCCAATCTCAGCATGAGCAATCTCGAGTGGGACTTTATCGAAGCTCCATCGCAGATGCTGCAAAACTGGGTCTGGGACTATGACACGCTCGCCAAGTTCGCCGTGAACGCAGATGGCGAGACCATCCCGCGGGAACTCGTCGCAAAAATGAATGCCGCCCGCGACTTCGGCAAAGGCCTCGGCACGCTGCGCCAGCTGACCTACGCCTATATATCGCTCGATTATTACAACCGTCCGCCGGACGAAGTGGACTTGGACCAGCTCTGGGATGCGCGCCAGTCGGCCCTCAGCCCGTTCGAAACCCTGCCCGACACGCATCGCTATGCCAGCCTCGGACACCTCGACGGGTATTCGGCGATCATCTATACTTACCAATGGTCGCTTGCGATCGCGACGGACCTGTTCACCGTGTTCGAGACAAACGGTCTGCGCGACACGGTCACCGCCGAACGCTATCGCGACCTTGTCCTCGCGCCCGGCTCATCCAAACCGGCCGCACAGCTCGTGCACGATTTCCTCGGTCGCGACTGGACGCCGGAAGCCTACGAACAGAAGCTGGTCGACGCGGCCAGGTCCGGCAAACCGATGAAAACGAAGAAATAGGCCCTCGCATGCTTGAGATGCGCCCCAATTGTGAACGCTGCGATTGCGACCTCGCCCCTGACGAAGTGGGCGCCTTCATCTGCTCCTTCGAGTGCACCTTCTGCGCCGATTGCGCCGACGGCCCTCTCGACGGCATCTGCCCGAATTGCGGCGGCGATCTTGAGCCCCGCCCGATGCGCAAGGGCAAGGCGCTGGCCAGCAATCCCGCCAGCACGATCCGCGTCGGGCCGAAGTAACCGCCACGGCCTGCTTCCTTCCATCGCCCGCTTCAGCTACAGAGCCCGCCCATGGCCGAAAAAATCCCCCTGCGCGAACGCACCCGCCTCTATCTCATCACCCCGCCGCACATTGATGATGTGCCCGAGTTCGCCGCCGTGCTCGAAGGCGCGCTCGAAGCGGGTGACGTCGCCTGCCTGCAAATTCGCCTGAAGGATGATGACGGCAAGATCGATGTCGCCGCAACACGGGCCGTCGCCGAAGCCATCACCGCCATGGCCCAGGCCTATGGCGCCGCCATCATCATCAATGACAGTCCGGAACTCGCCGTGGAACTGGGCGCTGATGGCGTCCATATCGGCCCCGAGGACATGTCCATCAAACAGGCGCGCGAGATCGTAGGCCCCGACTCCATTCTCGGCGCCACCGCAAAGAACAGCCGCCACGCGGCGATGGCTGCCGGCGAACAGGGCGCCGACTATGTCGCCTTTGGCGCCTTCTACCCGACGGCGACCAAGGCCGGCACCGTCCCCGCCGAGCTTGAGCTCCTCGAATTCTGGCAGGAGACGATGGAACTCCCCTGCGTCGCGATCGGCGGCATCACGGTCGAGAACGCTGCGCCGCTGGTCACCGCTGGCGCTGATTTCCTTGCCGTTTCCGCTGGCGTCTGGAACCATCCACAGGGCGCCGCTGCCGCAGTTGCGGCCTTCAATGCCCTGCTGGACCAGCTGCAACCGCGTTAACACCCCGCCGCTTGACCCTCGCGCGGCAAAGGCTTAACCCGCGCCAAACCCCAACAAGGACGACTTCAATGCCCAAGATCAATGGTAATGAAATCAAACCCGGCAATGTCATCGAGCACGAAGGCACCGTCTGGCGCGCAATCAAGACCATGGCCGTCAAACCCGGCAAGGGTGGCGCCTTCAACCAGGTCGAGCTTCGCAACCTGTTCAACGGGTCGAAGTCCAACACCCGTTTCCGGGCCAACGAGTCGGTCGAGCGCGTGCGTCTTGAGCAGAAAGAGTTCCAGTTCCTCTTCGCCGACGAAAATGCGTTCACCTTCATGGACACCGAGACCTTTGAGCAGATCATGATCGAGCGCGATTTCATCGGTGACCAGGGCGCCTTCCTTCAGGACTCTATGATGGTCCAGATCGAGTTCTATGGCGAACGCCCGATCGGCGTCGCCCTGCCCGACCAGGTCACACTCGAGATTCTCGATACCGAGCCGGTCGTCAAAGGCCAGACGGCTGCCAACAGCTTCAAGCCGGCCATGTGCACCGGCGATATCCGCGTCCTCGTCCCGCCATTCGTTGGCGTCGGCGAGCGCATCATCGTCCAGACGGCCGACAGCACCTACCTGCGCCGCGCAGACTAGTCAGGACCACACATGTCAAAGCCCTCCCCCGTCGGTTCCGTGATGATCACCGCCGCCCGTGCCGCAGGCCGGGCCCTGGCGCGTGATTTCGGCGAAGTCGAGAACCTCCAGGTCTCCAAGAAGGGCCCCGGCGATTTCGTCTCCAACGCCGATCACCGCGCCGAGGAAATCATCTATTCCCAGCTCTCCAAGGCCCGCCCGGGCTATGGCTTCGTCATGGAAGAGCGCGGCATCATCGAGGGCACCGACAAGTCCAACCGCTTCATCGTCGACCCACTCGACGGCACGCTGAACTTCCTGCACGGCCAGCCGCACTATTGCGTTTCAATCGCCCTTGAGCGCGAAGGCAAGCTGTTCGCCGGCGTCGTCTTCGATGTCGCCAAGAATGAAATCTTCTGGGCTGAAACCGGTCGCGGTGCCTGGCTGGAACAGCGCAAATTGCGCGTCGCCACCCGCCGCAAGCTCGGCGATTCCGTCATCGCCACAGGCACGCCCTGGGTTGGCAAGTCTGAAGCCTGGCATATTGGCTTTGCCCGCGAAATCGCCGCGATGACCCCTGTCTGTGCCGGCATCCGCCGCTATGGCTCGGCCGCGCTCGATCTCGCCTGGGTCGCTGCTGGCCGGTTCGACGGATTCTGGGAACGCGATCTCAAGTCCTGGGACATCGCCGCCGGTGTCGTTCTCGTGCGCGAAGCAGGCGGCTATGTCGAGGAGATCGACGGCGGTGATATGCTGACAACGGGCTCAATCGTCGCCGGCAACGAGGACATCTTCCCGCTCGTCCAGAAACAAATCCGCCACGCAGCCGCCTTCGGCAAGGCCGCAGCAGTCGAATAAGCCCGACACTATTAATATGTGACACCTGCGTCATGTATTGTGGCATTCGCATTGCCGTTGTAGCGTTCGGGCATGACCCAGACAAACACAGACGTAATCATCATCGGCGCGGGCCTTTCAGGCATTGGCGCAGCGGTTCACCTCACCCGGGAATGCCCTGACCGGACCTACCGGATCATTGAAGCGCGCGACGCGATCGGCGGCACGTGGGACCTCTTCCGCTATCCGGGCATCCGCTCGGACAGCGACATGTATACGCTGGGCTACAATTTCAAACCTTGGACGGATGCGAAGGCCATCGCTGATGGTCCCAGTATCCGCAAATATGTCCGGGAAACGGCCGACGAGAACGGCATTACCGACAAGATCCAGTTCAATACCAGGGTCGTGGCCGCAGACTGGTCCAGCGCCGATCATGTATGGAACGTCACCCTGGACCATGGCGGCACGACCGAACTCACGACTTGCCGCTTCCTGTTCCTGTGCGGCGGCTATTACAGCTACGACAAGCCGTTCCGGCCTGACTTCCCGAACGAAGCAGACTTCAAGGGCCAGATCATCCACCCCCAACTCTGGCCGAAAGATCTCGACTATACCGGCAAGAAAGTCGTCATCATCGGCTCGGGCGCAACAGCCGTCACGCTGGTTCCGGCAATGACCGACAAGGCCGCGCATGTCACCATGCTGCAGCGGTCGCCATCCTACGTCGTTTCGCGTCCGGCCGTCGACAAGTTCGCAACCTTCCTGCGCAAGATCCTGCCCGAGAGCTGGGCCTACAACGTCATCCGCTGGCGCAACGTCACGATGGGCCAGTTCTTTTACAACCAGACCCAGACGAAGCCCGAAAAGGTTCGCGAACAATTGCTCGGCATGGTCCGCAAGGAACTCGGGCCCGACTATGACGTCGAGAAGCACTTCACCCCCAGCTACAAGCCGTGGGAACAGCGCCTGTGCCTCGTTCCGGATTCCGACCTGTTCGAAGCCCTCAAATCGGGCAAGGCCGACGTCGTCACTGACCATATCGAGTCCTTCACCGCTGACGGCATCCGCCTGAAGTCCGGCGAGACGCTGGAAGCCGATATCATTATCTCGGCCACCGGCCTGAACCTTCAATACATGAACGGCATCGAGGCCAGCATCGACGGCAAGCTGATCCATGCCGGAGAGCTTCTGAACTACAAGGGCGTGATGTTGTCGAACGTCCCGAACATGGCGCTGACATTCGGCTACACGAATGCATCGTGGACCCTGAAGGCAGATCTCACGTCGGAATATGTTTGCCGCGTGCTCAACCATATGACCGAAACAGGCACCACCAGCGTCATGCCCTATCTCGACCACTTCCCGGCCGAAACAGACCCGTTCGTAGTTGGCTTCTCGTCAGGCTATTTCGCGCGCGCGATTGACTCGCTTCCCCGCCAGCACAAGGAAAAGCCCTGGAAGCTCAACATGAACTACCGCGAGGATATGAAGAACCTTCGCAAGGCGCCGATCGAAGATGGTGTGCTGACTTTCTCGGGCGACCGCGAAGCCGCTGTCATCCTTCAGGCGGCCGAATAGGGCCCTGCCCCTGTCAATCCATCCCATCCTTCGCTATCTCAACCCTGTGAGGTGTTCGAGTTAGCGGAGAAATATCATGTGGTTATGGCTTTTATGGTGGTGCGTTGACGATCACCTGGCAGCAGCGTTCGGCGCGCCCGGGCTTGGCGAACTGCCCATCTGGGTGCCACTGATCCTGTCGCTCGCCTTTGCCTTCACCATTGACGGCAAGGTCAAGAAACTGCGCAAGGCCTAGGCCGTTTCGCTGGCAAACTGCAGTTCGGCCAGTCGCGCATAGAGCCCGCCTTGCGCGACCAGCTGGTCGTGCGTGCCTTCCTCGACGATCCGACCCTGCTCCATCACCACGATCCGGTCGGCCCGCCGCACCGTCGACAGGCGGTGCGCGATCACCAGTGTCGTGCGGCCCTCGGCAGCATTCGCAATCGCGCGGCGCACGGCGGCCTCGCTCTCGGAATCGAGCGCGCTGGTTGCCTCATCCAGCAACAGGACGGGCGCGTCCCGCACCAGGGCCCTGGCCAGTGCCACGCGCTGGCGCTGGCCGCCCGACAGGCTGCGTCCCTTCTGGCCAAGATCCGTCGCAAGGCCATCCTTGGCCGACAGGAAGTCCATCGCCTCCGCCATCCGCGCAGCATGTTCCAGCAGCTTTTCGTCCGGATTGTCGGTGCCGAAAGCAATGTTCTCCGCCGCCGTACCTGTGAACAGCGCCGACTCCTGCGGCGCATAGGCAAACTGCCGGCGCCAGTCAGCCGGGTCTGCCAAGACCGACGGCACGCCATCGAGCGTCACGTTCCCGGCCTGGGGATCGAACAGGCGCAACGCCAGCCGGAACACGGTCGTCTTGCCGGCCCCGCTCGGGCCAACAAGCGCAACAAACTCGCCCGGCTTCACCGACAGTGAAAAATCCTCCAGCGCCGAGAGCGTCTCGTGGCCATAGCGGAACGTCACATGATCGAATGCCAGCGCGCCGGCGACCTTTGCGGGCAGCGCCACCGGGTGTTCCGGCGCTTCGATCTCGATCTCGGTGTTCAGCACTTCAGCGGCACGGTCAGCGGCGCCCGCCGCCCGCATCACTTCACCATAGACTTCCGCCAGCATGCCGATGCCGGACCCCGCATATAGCGCATACATCACCATGGAGGCGAGATTGCCGAATGTCATCTCACCCGTCGCCACACTGCGCGCGCCGAGCCACAGCACCCCCACAAAGCCGCCAAACAGCAACACCGACACCATCACGATCATGATCGCGCGGGCACCGATCCGTTTCATCGCGGCATCGAACGTCGCCTCTATGGCCGTCGTGAACGAGGCAAGCCGCCCCGCTTCGCGGCCATAGGCCTGGACCAGTTCGATCGCGTCGAGCGCTTCGGCAGCCTCCGCCCCGGCATCTGACAGGCGTGATTGCGCCCGGTTCGACATTTTCCTGATGATACGGCCAATCCCCATCACCGGCAGGACCGCGACCGGCAGCATGGCCAGAAGCGTCAGGCCAAGCTTCCAGTTCACCACCATCATCATGACCAGCGCGCCCGTCGTCGTCAGCAGCGTACGGGTGGCCAGCGAGGCAGACGTGCCAAGGAAGGTCTCGATCAGGGTTATGTCCGCCGTCAGGCGTGACACGGCTTCGCCAGAGCGCATCTTCGAGTGATAGGCGGGCGAGAGCTTCAGGAGATGGGCATAGAGGTCACGGCGCAGGTCAGCCGCCACCCGCTCGCCGAAGCGCGAGACAAAGTAGAAACGCACCGCGCCCAGCAGGCCCGAAGCGATCGCCGCCAGGAACACCCAGAAAAAGGCCTCATTGATCAGGGTCAGCAGGGTCTGGACATTGCCGTCGGCAGAACGGCCGGCATCAGCCGCCTGCCCCAGCAGGATCGGAATGAACAGGCTGGCGGCAGCCGCCAGGATGAGGAAAACCAGCGCAACGCCGACCGTCACCCAATGTTTCTTGAAGTACGGCAGGAGCAGCGTCAGGGGCTTCAGGCTGCGGCCCTTCGGCCGCGCCATGCCCTCCCCGCCCTCGGGAAGCGTGGTGCGGCGATCCTCGACGAGGCTGGTTTCTGTATCGGCCATGGGAGTTCTTTCTGCGCGCACGCATCAATTCAATGCAAGCGCCCTCTTGCGGGACGCCGCTGTTTCAGTTACACGCCGGGCTTCGAAAAATGGCTGAGACATGCCAGCGCACCTCGTGCGAATTCAACCCGTTACACCAGGCTACATAGAGAGGCCCAGGCTATGAAAAAAGAAGGGCATCCCGATTATCACTTCATCAACGTTGTGATGACCGATGGCACCGAGTACCAGACCCGTTCCACCTATGGCGCCGAAGGCGACAAGCTGGTTCTGGATATTGACTCCAAGTCGCATCCAGCGTGGACTGGCGGCGACGGCAAGATGCTCGACCGCGGTGGCCGCGTGTCGCGCTTCAAGGACAAGTTCAAAGGCTTCATGTAAGACCGACGGGTCTTCTATGATGCGTAGAGTGGGAACGCCCCGGCCTTATGGCCGGGGTTTTTCTCATTTCGGGGCCAGAGTCTGGACCGGCTTCGCCCTTGCCACCCCTGAGCGCCCCGCCGGCTCGCCCTGACCACACCCTTGCGTTTTCACCCGCCACAGGCCAATTCCCGGCGCGCAAAAGATAGACAGATAGCCCTGCCGCGAAGCAGTATGCATCGTTCCGATGGTCATGCGCAGTACCTGACGGCCCCGACAATCAGTACTTTTTGACCTGTTGCTTGGTGTAGTCGTCGTCCTTCAGCATGTCGCCAAGATCTGGAGACTGCTGCTGGATCGGCATCTTGCTCTTCATCTGCTCCTGCACATAAGGCACGACCGATTTCTGCTCGAGATAGCCGCTGACAGCCCCTAGCCGGATCTGCAGCGTCCCCCAGCCCTTGGCCGAGCACTGGCCCGCCTTCACGGCCGCATGCAGCACGCCGTCATTCAGGCGCTCGTGCTCTTGGGTGCGGCAGGTCTCGGCGACTTCGCTCCAGCGTCGCTCGGTACAGCGATCCGTGCGGGCATAGGCATCGAGGCAGGTCATCGCTGAACGGAAATCATCCGGCTGGGCAGCGTACTTGTCGCGAAAGGCGTCTTCGTTCTGCGCTTCCCATGTGTAGCGCTTCATCAGCGCCGGCCAGCCGGCGGCTGTGCACATGCCGCCGCCGACCGCCTGCAGCAGGCTGCCATCGTCCAGCAAGGCGTGTTCGTAGGTCTTGCAGTTCTCGTAGACCTGGCTCCAGTCGTCCGGCTTGCACATGTCGGCTTTCGCATGATCCGCAATGCACGCGAGCGAGGCGCTGAGATCAGATCCGGCCGCGACAACCGTGGGCGTCCACGGCGCGGAATCCGCAGGTGCGCCCGGAATGTCCTCCGACAGGGCTGCCACATCCCGTCCGCTTCCTCCGGCGACGCCGTTACAGCCCTCTGCCCGCGTCCTCGCCAGCGTTGCCAGCGGGCTCGCCGGATACTGGTCTAGGAAAGCGGCGTATTCGCAAGGGCTCTCGGCCAGGTCGAACACGGTCTGCTCGGCGCTCGAAATGCCGCCACCGGCCGCGCACCGGGCAAAGCAGATGTCCTCGCCGGTCAGGCCGCTATTGTAGAACGGCGTCTGGGCGCCATCCGTGGCAGCGCTGACGCGGTCCGCGACGCGCTTGAACACCTGTTCGGCGATCAGGCCATCTACCGGCAGGACCGCCGCCAGCGCTTCGGTAAACGGGCTGTGCTCGTTCTCGCCGTCAAAAGCCGTGAAACCGGGCTCGGTCGCATAGGAAATCAGCAATCCGCGCGCCCGTCCGACAGGCGCCAGCCCGCCAGAAACGTCGCGCGTCGCACTCGGCAGCGGATTGTTGCGGCAAGCATCCAGGATCACGAAATTGACCGAATTGCCCGCGCTGTTGATGTATTGCAGCGCGTCGCCCAGCCGGGGCGCCTGTCGCCAGAGGTCCTGTTCGGTCCGCGCGTTTGCGTCGATGGGGACAAGATAATTGAGCCCCTCAGACTGGACCCCGTGGCCTGCATAATAGAACACGCCAATCGCGTCTGTTCCAGCGGCCCTCAGCCGCTCGCCATAGCCCTGGAAGGCGACTTCCATTTCGTCCTCGGTCGCATCCTTGACCAGTGTGACGTCGAAACCGATGCCTCTCAGCGTATCCGAAATCAGGTCTGCGTCCTTGACCGGGTTCGGCAGTTCCCACCCCGACTGGTCATAATTGGAATTTCCGATCACCAGAGCGACCCGCGGCTGGGCAAATGCGGCACTTGTCAGGTAGACAAAGCTGGCAACCAGGCTGAGAGCGAATTTCAGTTTCATGCTCGGTGTCCCCACACGTTACCAAGCCATTAAGCCAGAAATTCGCCTCTGACGGAACCCGCCAATCGCCTCTCGCGCGAGCAAGGCCACAAAAAAAGCCCCGCTCCCGGCGACGCGGGAACGGGGCTTCCTGATCGGGATCAGCGCCTATTCCTGTTCGGGATGGCGGGGCTCTTCCCTGTAGTCATGCACGGGGTGGCCTGCATCAGGATCGCCATTGCGCTTGTGCATCGCA
The DNA here is from genome assembly GCA_018830285.1 of Alphaproteobacteria bacterium. GTDB lineage: Bacteria > Pseudomonadota > Alphaproteobacteria > Caulobacterales > Hyphomonadaceae > Hyphomonas. The sequence goes on along the minus strand of JAHJSB010000023.1, from coordinate 92,245 downwards.
TACACCACCCCTGACAGGGCCAGCAGCGCAATCAGGTTCGGGAATGCCATCGACGCATTGGCGATATCACCGAGCAGCCACAGCGCATCCGTATCCGTGACGAGCGTGCCGGCGAAGACAACGATCACCCAGAGATACCGGAACGGATGGGTCGCCCACTCGCCAAGCAGATAGGTCACAGCCTGTTCGCCATAATAGGTCCAGCCAATGATCGTGGTGAACGCGAAGAAGAACAGCGCAATGGTCACTACCCATTCGCCATACGGCAGCGCCGCACCATAGGCCCGCGCCGTGATGCCGGACGATTCCGCGTCTGTTTCATACACGTAGCGAACCTCGTTCAGCACGGCTGGATCAGACGCCGACGCAAGGGCTTTGGCAAAATAGGCTGCCTCATCAGCCTCGGTTGCCGAATGCGGCAGGTCGATCCCGAGGTTCAGGCCGCCATCGCGGCAGGCCTGAAGGAACCCGGCTGCCTCGGCGCCGCGTGCGGCGACGATGGCGTCCCGGCCATCCTGATACGCAGATGGGAACAGGTCTCCGACGGTGGTGCCATCCGGCAGCGCCGCCGCATTGGTGGCAACACATTGCTCTGCTGCAATCAGGGCCGGGCTCCGCTTGAAGTCGCCCGAGACCGTCAGGATGACCAGTGCGGTCATGGTGCAGATCACGATCGTGTCGATGAACACGCCGATCATGGCGATTTCACCCTGCTGGGTCGGATTCTTTGTCTGCGCTGCCGCGTGAGCAATCGGGGCCGAACCCTGACCGGCCTCATTCGAGAACAGACCGCGGGCGACACCCGCGCGAACCGCCGCTGCCATCGTGTAACCGGCTGCGCCGCCAACCGCTTCCTGCAGGCCGAAGGCCGATGCGAAGATTGTCCCGAAAGCATGCGGAATTTCGGAGGCATTGAGGATGAGCACGACCAGCGCGGCAAGCACGTAGGCTGCTGCCATGACCGGGACGACCTTACCGGCAACCGAACCGATCGACTTGATACCGCCGATAATGACGGCAAACACCAGCCCGGCCAGGACAAGGCCGATGGACCATGGCGGAATCGAGACACCAAAGTTGGACCGGGCGGTTTCCACGGCCGTCTGGGCAATCGAGTTCGCCTGGATCATCGAGCCCGTCGCCATCGCCGAGAACAGCGTACCGATACAGAAAATGACGGCCAGCCAGCCCCAGTTCTTACCAAGACCGTTCTTGATATAATACATGGGTCCGCCATTGATGCGGCCATATTCGTCGGTCTCACGGTATTTAACGGCCAGTGAGCTTTCCGAGAAGGCGAGCGCCATGCCGAAAATCGCGGTCACCCACATCCAGAAGATTGCGCCGGCGCCGCCCAGCGTGATGGCGGTCGCCACACCCGCGAGATTGCCGGTACCCACTTGTCCCGACAGCGCGGTCGACAAGGCTTGCCAGGGCGTGATGGCGCCGTCTTCGCCTTGCGCCTTCCGGCCGTCCCATACTTCCTTCAGGGCCGGGAAGAAGCGTCGCAGGGGCCGGCCGCCCAAACGGAACATGAAGAACAGTCCGGTTCCCAGCAAAACGAACGCCAGCGGCCCCATTGGAAGGATGGCTTCGCCGTTCCAAGCGCCCCCCCAGATGAACCCGCTGACGTTCCGGATAAGGTTTACAAAATTTTCCATGGGCCTCCCCGGCCTCCTTCTAGATTGACTTGGCCGCACCCTAGCCCGGTTTGCCCGTGTGTGAAGGCTTTGTCACAGACGGACCGTTCCCAGGCTGCGATACAGGCGGGGGCGCACAAGGTTCTGGCAGGACAGGCGCTTTTCAGGCATAAGCCCGCGGATGAATTCAACCGATACTGCGAAGCCGCCCAAGGGCCTGTTTATCAAGACCTATGGCTGCCAGATGAACGTCTATGATTCCGAACGCATGCGCGATGTGCTGCGCCCGCTCGGCTATGCGCCGGTGGACGGGCCCGAGCAGGCTGACCTTGTCGTGCTCAATACCTGTCACATCCGCGAAAAGGCGACCGAAAAGGTCTATTCCGAGCTCGGCCAGCTCAAGCGGATGAAAGAAGCGTCCGGCGGGCGCATGACCATCGCTGTTGCCGGTTGCGTCGCCCAGGCCGAAGGCGAGGAACTGATCCGCCGCCAGCCCGCCGTCGACCTCGTGCTTGGCCCGCAGGCCTATCACAAGCTGCCGGAAATGATTGCCCGCGCCAGCCGTGCCGTCGGCGACCGCCTGGAAACCGAATTCGACACGCTGGAAAAATTCGACGCCCTGCCCAAAGCACGCGCCGCAGACGGCCCGACAGCCTTCCTCTCGGTACAGGAAGGTTGCGACAAGTTCTGTACGTTCTGTGTCGTGCCTTATACGCGCGGTGCCGAACTCTCCCGCAGCGTCGAGGATATCGTCGTTGAGGCGCGCAGCCTTGCGTCACAGGGCGTGCGCGAAATTTCGCTCCTCGGCCAGAACGTCAATGCTTTCCATGGTGCAGCACCTGCCATCGAAGGGGGGCCGGACTGGGACCTCGGCCAGCTTTGCCGCCACATTGCAAAAATCGGCGGGATCGACCGCATCCGCTACACGACCAGCCACCCGCGCGACATGGACGACGACCTGATTGCCGCACATGGCGACACGCCGGAAATGATGCCCTTCCTGCACCTGCCCGTTCAGTCCGGTTCGGATCGGATACTCAAGGCGATGAATCGCGGCCACACGGCGGCAGAATTCCACGACATCATCGCGAAAGTGCGTACGGCGCGCCCCGGCATTGCCCTCGCGTCGGATTTCATTGTCGGCTTTCCCGGCGAAACGGATGCCGATTTCGAGGCGACGATGGACCTCGTGCGCCAGACCGGGTTCGCCACGGCCTATTCGTTCAAGTATTCCAGGCGTCCCGGCACACCCGCTGCTGAAATGTTCGGCCAGGTTCCCGAAGACGTGAAGAATGCCCGGCTCCAGGCGCTGCAGGCCTTGCTACGCGACCAGCAGACGGCCTTCAACGCGTCCCAGGTCGGCCAGACGCTCGACGTGCTTGTCACCGGAAAGGGGCGTCAGCCGGGCCAGGTTCATGGCCGCTCCCCTTACCAGCAAGCCGTCCACTTCAACGGCCCGACTGAGCTGATCGGCCAGATCGCGTCGGTACACGTCGTGGATTCCAGCCTTAATTCCCTGACAGGCGAGTTCATCTCGGCCCGCGAGGCCGCTGCGTGACCCTGAAGCCCCGCAAGCCCACCTCACGCGAGGCGCCCGTCAGCCGCATCTTCGAAGTCCGCAATGCCGCGCGGCTGCAGGACCTGTGTGGCCCTCATCACCGTCACCTCCAGCTGCTCGAGAACCGGCTCGCCGAATACGATCTGCGCGCCGAAAGCCAGGGCGGCGGCATTCTCCTGGTGGGCACCGCGGAAGGCGTCTCGATTGCCGAAGCGGCACTCGCAGAGCTTGAACGCCGCATCCGCAGCGGCACCGAGGCCAATGACATGGAACTGGAAGGCGCGCTGGAAGCCGCCCGCACCCCGGCCCAGACCTTTGGCGGGCTGGTTGGCCTGAAGAAGCCGATCAAGCCCCAGACGCGCGGACAGGCGAAATATCTGGAATTGCTGGCCAATTCAGACAATGCGCTCGTGTTCGGTGTCGGGCCTGCCGGCACGGGCAAGACCTTCCTTGCCGTCGCTGCCGGCGTTGCCGAGCTGACCTCCGGACTGCGCCAGCGCCTTATCGTGACCCGTCCGGCTGTCGAAGCCGGCGAGAAGCTCGGCTTCCTGCCGGGCACGCTGGAAGAAAAGGTCGATCCCTACATGCTGCCGATCTGGGATTCGCTGCGCGAACTCATGGGGCAGGAACAGATGGAGCGCCGCATGACTCGTGGCGAGATCGAAGTCGCGCCGCTTGCCTTCATGCGCGGACGCACCCTCAAGAACGCATTTGTGATCGTCGATGAGGCACAGAACACGTCGGTCGCGCAAATGAAAATGGTGCTGACGCGCCTGGGCCGGGACAGCCGCATGGTCGTCACTGGCGACCCAGGCCAGATCGACCTGCCGGGCCACCAGCCGTCCGGCATGAAGCACGCCCTCAAGATCCTGGACGGTGTCGAAGGCGTCCATGCCTATCACCTGACGGCTGCAGACGTCGTGCGCCATGGCCTCGTCAGCCGCATCATCGATGCCTACGCCGCCGCAGGAGAGGACTGACAGCCGCCATGATCGATATCGACCTGATCGTGGAAGACGACAGCTGGGACGCCCTCGGAGACCTTGAATCCCTGAGCCGACGGGCCTTCGCAGCCGGTTGCGGCGTTGCGCCTGCCGAAGGAACTGTGTCGCTCCTGCTGACCGATGACGCGGTGCTGAGACAGCTGAACAAGGACTTCCGCGGTTTCGACAAGGCAACTGACGTCCTGTCCTTTCCAGCGCAGGAAATGGACCGCCCCCTGCTCGGCGATATCGCCGTGGGATACGGTGTTTGTGCGCGCGATGCAGCCACACAGTCTAAAATCCTGTCCGACCACCTGACGCATCTCCTGATCCATGGTTACCTTCACCTGCTCGGCCATGACCATATGCAACCGGACGAAGCCGCGATCATGGAATCACTGGAAATCTCCGCGCTGGCATCTCTGGGCATAGCCAATCCCTATTATTCAGATTAAAGCACCGACGACATGAGCGACCCAGACCCTTCAGACCCTGCCCCGAGCGGGCGATTACGCAAGATGCTCGGCTTCGGCCGCAAGGACCGTAACGCTGAACAGCCGTCCGAACCTGGCATGGGCGAACCCACCACCAGCCCACACGAAATGCGCCTGCGTATCGAGGAATTCGAACAGATGCGCGTCGAAGACGTCATGGTGGCGCGCGCTGAAGTGAAAGCCGTCGAAGTCGGCACGGAGTTTCCGGAGCTCCTGAAATACTTCGCTGAAGTGACCCATTCGCGCCTGCCGGTGTTTCGCGAGTCGCTGGACGACCCGATCGGGTTCGTCCACATCAAGGACGTCGTGAAAGAGCTGGCGACAGGCGGCGATACCGCCAAGCAACCGCTGGAACGATTGCACCGAGAGGTGCTCTATGTTCCGCCCTCGATGAAGCTGACAGATCTGCTTGTTAAGATGCAGTCAACGCGCATACATCTTGCCCTCGTGGTCGACGAATATGGCGGCACCGACGGACTTGTGTCGCTCGAAGACCTTGTAGAAGAAATCGTCGGTGACATCGAAGACGAACACGACGATGAGGAACCCATGTTCGTGCGTCGCAGCCAGCGTGTCTGGGAGGCCGACGCGCGCACCGAAATCGAGGATTTCGCAGAGGAAACCGGAATTGATCTTGAACTTGCCGACATGGATAGTGACATCGACACGCTTGGCGGCGTCGTGTTCGCGCTGGCTGGCAAGGTGCCTGTCCGCGGCGAGGTCCTGCGGCATCCCTCGGGTGTCGAAATCGAGGTCATGGACGCTGATGCGCGGCGCATTCGTCGCCTGCGCCTGCGAACACCGGAGGTTGGCGCCGCGCCACAACCCCAGGAGTAAAGCATGACAGACGGAGTGCGCAGCCACGGGTTCACCGCCCTTGGCCCCCTGCATGAGGCGTTCGCGCGCCTGACAGGCTGGGCCGCAGCCGGCACAGCCCTGTTGCTTGGTGCCTTCTCGGCGGTCGCTTTTGCCCCCTTCCACTTCAGCGCCGTTCTCGTGGTTTCGTTCACCGGACTGGTCTGGATGCTGGATGGCGCGCGCGGACACCGCAAATGGGGCAAGGCCATCTTCATGCGGACCTGGGCCTTCGGCGTCGGCTTCTTCCTGATCAGCATGCACTGGACGGCGTCGCCCTTTTTGGTCGAACCCGAAAAATACGCGATTTTCCTCTGGATGCCGCTCATTCTCCTGCCGGCAGGCATGGCGCTTATCTGGGGCGCAGCAGGGGCAATGGCCGGTGCATTCTGGTCGGCCTCGCCGTCGCGCGTGTTTGTTTTTGCCCTCTTCTTCGCCCTCGCCGAATATGCGCGCGGCCACCTGTTCGGGGGCTTCCCGTGGAATCTCCCCGGCACCACCTGGATGCCCGGTGGGGCACTGTCCCAGACCGCCTCGATCGGTGGCGTCTACTGGCTCACGCTGCTGACCATTTTCGTCGTGTCGGCGCCGGCGGCGCTTGTCGACACCCGCGACGCGCGCGGACTGGCCCTGCGGATGTTGCCGACCTTTGCTTCCGGCATTCTCATCGCGCTCGGCTGGGCCTGGGGCGCACAGCGCATTGCCGAACCTTCGCCGCTATCCGACACGGTCGTCGTGCTTATGGATTCGGGCGTTTCGCAGGACGAGAAGTGGAAGGTCGGGCCGGACGCGATCCTGAAAGAATACATCAAGATGCTGACGACCGAGGATGGCGCGCCGGGCGACATTATCATCTGGCCCGAAGGCGCGATCCCGGTGAACCTGCTTCAGGATCCGAACGCTATCGACATTATCGACGCCTATCTAGGACCGCGCGTCCTGATCGTCGGCACCACCCGCTACGAAATCACGGACGACAGCCAGCGCGCCTATTTCAACAGCCTGACCGTGCTCGACCAGAGCGCCGCACGTTCCGGACCGCTGGCACTCTATGACAAGCACCGCCTGGTACCCTTTGGTGAGCTGGCCGCTGCGGAGATCGTTCCCTTCGGTCGCTACATTTCCGGGATCCTGCCCGGGGCCATGCAGCAGATGGCGACGGACGGATTCAGGCCCGGCCCCGGACCGGCCGTGATCTATGCGGACAATGTCCCGCCCTTTGTTGCCATGATCTGCTATGAAGGGCTCTATCCATCGATCCCCCGCGACGCCAATCTCAACGGGCGCGCAGACTGGCTCGTGGTGATTTCGAATGATGGCTGGTTCGGCGGCGGCATGGGGCCGGCCCAGCACTATGCCCAGAACCGCTACCGCGCGATCGAAACCGGCCTGCCCATGGCCCGTGTTGCCAGCCGTGGTGCGTCTGCGATTCTCGACGGCTACGGACGCGAAGTCTTGCGCGGCGCGCCAGCGGCAGACGCCCCCGAAGGATGGAACGCTGCCTATGGCCGCGGCCGCCTGCCCGTGTCCGCAGGCGTCACGATTTACCAGCAGCGTATCGGAATTGTCCTGTTCTGGCTCACCCTCTGCTTGTTCGCAGGTCTAGCTTTCGCTAGCTGGCGGCGGTAACATGGCCAACAATCGCAGGCAGAGCGTGCACCGGGTGGGATATGTCGGAGAACAAACTACCAAGTGGTATTGATCGCGTTGTCGGTCAACGCGTGCGGTGGCGGCGCCGCGAACTCAAGCTGACCCAGGAACGACTTGGCGAACTTCTCAACCTGACATTCCAGCAGGTCCAGAAGTACGAAAAAGGCGTCAACCGTGTATCAGCCGGGCGCCTTTTCGAGATTGCATCTGTACTGGGTGTTCCGATCACGTATTTTTACGAGGGCGCTGAAGGCTTCGTCGAACATGAAAACGCCCAGGCGACAGAAGACGGCAAGGCGCATGCGCCAGTCATGAATTCGGAAACGCTGGAACTCATCGCCGCCTTCCAGAAAATCGAGGACAATTCGCTGCGCAAATCGCTTCTCGCCACCGTGCGCGCGGCGGCCTCCGCTTACGAACCGAAACAACGGGATTGATTGCGCCCACCGGCTGGGGCAAGACGCGGGCCCATGACATCCCACACACCAGATCCTCATATCCGCCCCATTCGTACATTCGGACGAACGGGAGGTCGGGCCCTGTCCGCACGCCAGCAGGCGCTGGTTGATGACATGCTGCCCGGCCTGACCGTCCCGGTCGGGACAGTCGCAGCGCTCGACCCGCATGCCCTTTTTGCCAACGCCGGACCGGTTTGCCTTGAAATCGGCTTTGGCGGCGGCGAGCATCTCATCGAACAGGCGCGGCGGGCACCGGGCACCGGTTTCATCGGTTGCGAGCCCTTCATCGAAGGCATGGCCAAGGCCTTGACAGGGATTGAGGAGAATGAGCTCGCCAATGTCAGGCTCTGGATGGACGACGCGCGCCTCCTCATGGCCAGCCTCACGGACCATTCCGTCGATCAGGCCTTCATCCTGTTCCCGGACCCATGGCCCAAGAAGAAACAGCAGAAGCGGCGCCTGGTCCAGCCAGACTTCCTGACTGAACTCCACCGCATCCTCGCGCCGGGCGCGCGGGTCCGTTTCGCGACCGATGTTGCAAGCTATGCCGACGAAGCCCTTGCCCGCTTTCTCGCCCATGGCGGTTTTGCCTGGCAGGCCGAGCGGGCGGGTGACTGGCGCACACCGCCAGAAGACCATGTGCCGACGCGCTACGAAGCCAAGCGCCTCGGCGATTGCGAGCCGGTCTGGCTCGACTTTCGCGTGTAGGAACGGCCCCGCAAATACTTGACGAAATGTCGCACTTATGCGTTTCATATCGCCATCGAATTCGGTCGGTCTGAATATCAAGACCCCGTCAGGCCGACGGCAATGACTTTCTTCCTACCCGTTTCGATAGGCGGATCAGACTCATCTCCGGGCCTGATCGTTTTGGATAAGCGCGAAGGAATTCAAGTATGGCAACTGGCAAAGTAAAATGGTTCAACGACCAGAAGGGCTTTGGCTTCATCAAGCCTGACGACGGCGGCACTGATGTGTTCGTGCACATTTCGGCCGTCGAGCGCTCCGGTCTCCGGACGCTGGCCGAAGACCAGGCGATCTCCTACGAACTCTACAAGGATGAACGCCGGGGCAAGACCTCAGCCGTGGACCTCAAGGTTCTCTGATCCCGTTTTCGCCTGACCCGGCAAAATGAACGGCGGCTCTGGCAACAGGACCGCCGTTTTCCGTTTGCTTCCCGCCTCACTGGACTGAACACTCGACATCGACGCGCGACACGACTATATAACCCCCAAGTCGAAAAATATCGGCGGCGGTTCCGGCAACGGGGCCGCCGTTTTTCTTTGCCCGGATTTGTCCCATACCATGATTGCCCTGACTGAACAGGAACGCCGTATTCTCGAGATCGCCGCCCCCGTGGCTGCGGGCCTTGGGCTGGAAATCGTGCGCCTGCGCGTCATGGGCGGACGCCGCCCCGGACTGCAGATCATGACTGAACGAGCCGGCGGCGCGCCCACCAGCGTGGAAGATTGCGCCAGGCTTTCGCGGGCCCTCAGCCCGGTCTTCGAGGAATCCGACCCGATCAAGGAAGCTTATACGCTTGAAGTGTCCACGCCCGGCATTGACCGGCCGCTCACCCGGCCAGGCGATTTCGCCCGCTGGATCGGACATGAAGTCCGGATTGAACTGATCCGGCCGCTTGACGGTCGCCGCCGGTTTTCCGGCACGATTACCGGCGAAGATGATGCCGGCGCCCATATCGAACTGGACGACGCAACCGAACTGGTCGCGCATGTCAACGAAATGAGCCGCGCCACGCTCGTCCTCACCGATGCCCTGATTGATGCCGCGCGCGCCGATGGCAGCCTGCCGCCGCAAATGGATGAAGACGGTCTCGAGGAATTCGAGATCGACGAGTCCGACGATGACACAGATACTAACGAGAAGACGGGAGACGTCACATGAGTACAATCGGCGTTTCAGCCAACAGGCTGGAAATTCTGCAGATCGCCAAAGCGGTTGCAGAGGAGAAATCGATCGACCAACGCATCGTTGTCGAAGCCATGCAGGAAGCCATCGAGAAGGCAGCCAAGGCCAAATATGGCCAGGAGCATGACATCCGAGCGAAGATCGACCCGACCACGGGCGAACAGACGCTGTGGCGCATCCAGACCGTCGTCGCCGATGCCGACCTGGAAGACGAATCCAAGGAACTGCGCCTGACCGAAGCCAAGCGCATCGATCCGGAACTCGAGATCGGCAGCGAATTGAAGGAAGAGCTCCCGCCCTTCGATTTCGGTCGCGTTGCCGCACAGACCGCCAAGCAGGTGATCATGCAGAAGGTGCGTGATGCCGAGCGTGAACGTCAGTATGAAGAGTACAAGGACCGTGTCGGCGAGATCATCAACGGCATCGTCAAGCGTGTCGAATACGGCCATGTTATCGTCGACCTTGGCCGCGCCGAGGGCATTATCCGTCGCAATGACGGCATCCCGCGCGAAAACTTCCAGCCAAACGACCGCGTGCGCGCCTATCTCTACAAGGTGAGCCGCGAAATGAAGGGCCCGCAAATCTTCCTGTCGCGCGCCGCGCCTGACTTCATGGTCAAGCTGTTCGCTCAGGAAGTGCCGGAAGTGTATGACGGCGTCATCCAGATCCGTGCCTGTGCCCGCGACCCGGGCAGCCGCGCCAAGATCGGCGTGATCTCCAATGATTCCTCGATCGATCCGGTCGGCGCCTGTGTCGGCATGCGCGGTGCGCGCGTCCAGGCCGTTGTCGGCGAACTCTCGGGAGAGAAGATCGACATCATCCCGTGGAATTATGACGACGCGACCTTCATCGTGAACGCATTGCAGCCGGCCGAAGTGTCGAAAGTGGTGCTCGACGAAGAAGAGCGCCGTGTCGAAGTCGTCGTCGCTGACGACCAGTTCCCGCTGGCCATCGGCCGGCGCGGCCAGAACGTGCGCCTCGCCTCCCAGCTCACCGGCTGGCAGATCGACCTCGTCACCGAAAGCGCAGATTCCGAGCGCTACCAGCGCGAGTTCCAGGAGCGTACCGACCTGTTCATGAAAGCGCTGGACGCTGATGAAACCCTGGCCCAGCTGCTGGCATCGGAAGGTTTCGAGACAGTCGAGGAAATCGCTTTCGTGGCGCCTGCAGACTTCATCCAGATCGAAGGCTTCGACGCGGAGGTTGCCGCCGAACTTCAGGAACGCGCCCGCGAATTCCTGGATCGCCTCGCCGCCGAGAACGACGCGAAGCGCAAGGAACTCGGTGTCGAAGACGAAGTGATGGCGCTGGACAGCATGACGCCCGCCTTCGCCGTGAAGCTTGGCCAGGAAGGCGTGAAGACCGTCGAAGACGTTGCTGGCCTCGTGCCGGATGACATCACCGGCTTCCGCGAGCCAGGTCCTGACGGCAAGCCGGTCTGGGTCGAAGGCATCCTGAAGAAGGGCGAAATGCGCAAGGACGACGCGCAGATGTTCATCATGAAGGCCCGCGTGCTCGCTGGCTGGATCGAACAGGACGCCATCGAACAGCTCGTTGCGGCCCAACAGCCGGCCGAGACAGCGACCGCCGACCTGACTGAAGAAGAACGCGCCCTGCTCGCCCTTGGCGACCTCGGCGGTGCAGACGCTGCAGATGCAGCCCTTGAAGAGCTCGAATTCGATCTCGACGCCCTGGCAGCGGAGGGCGGCGATGACGAAGCCGCACCGAAAGAGTGATCCGCGCTTAGCCGGCACGGCGGGTGACACGACGGACGGGGAGAGCCCCGTTCGTCAGTGCGCCGTGACGCGCGAGCGTCTGGCGCAGACGGAGATGGTGCGCTTTGTACTCTCTCCCGACATGGTCGTGACGCCTGATATCAATGCAAAACTGCCGGGCCGTGGCGTCTGGGTCAAAGCAGACCGGGACAGCGTTGCCCTCGCCGCCGCAAAAGGCGCCTTTGCACGCGGATTCAAGGAAAAGGTCAAAGTGCCCGACGGGCTCGTCGACCAGGTCGAAGACCTGTTGCTGAAACGCTGCCAGAACATTCTTGGCATGGCGAAAAAGGCGGGCGGAGTCATCCTTGGCTACGATCAGGTCAAGGACGCGCTGCGCAAGAAGACCCATGGAACACTGCTCGAAGCGTCGGATGGTGCAGAAGATGGACGTAACAAGGTGTATTTCCTCGCCAAAGCATTATATAGCAGCGTGAACGTCGCCGGAGCACTGTCTTCGGTGGAATTGGGCATGGCGTTTGGCCGGGAGCGTGTGATACACGGGCTCATCCGCAAGGGCGCCATTGCGAAGACGTGGACTCTGGCCTATCGCCGGCTGACCGGGTTTCGCGAAGCGCCCGAATTGAACTGGTTCAAGGATCAGGATCGGACTTGAAAACTCGCCGGGACGCATGGGCGCTTCGGCTAAAAATGTGATATGTAGGACGTATGAGCGAAACGAACGATACAGGTAATAATCCGGGTGGCCGCAAGCCGCTCACCGTCGCCCGCAAATCAGCTGGCACGGTGAAGCAGAGCTTCAGCCATGGTCGCTCGAAACAGGTTGTGGTGGAAACCAAGAAGCGCCGGGCGGTTGGCCCTGGCGGCGCAGGCCCCGCAGCCGGACAATCCGGTGACGCACCGGCCAAGCAGGCAGACACGCTCCAGGCGCGTCTCGTCGCTACGGCTCGCAAGCTGGGCATCACGGTCGATGAGCTCAAGGCACGCCAGAAAGTGCTGCTCGAACGCAAGGCTGAAGAAGCCAACCGCGCCAAGGAAAACCAAGCCGTTGTCGACGGTCAGGATCGCCTGCGCACCGAACAGGAACGCAAGGCGGCAGAATCCCGCGAACGCGAAGAAGCCGAAGTCCGCCGCCGCGCTGAAGAAGAAGCCCGCAAGGCTGAAGCCGAAGCTGCTGCGAACGCACCGGCTGCGCCCGTGGCCGGCGAACGCCCTGCCCGTGGCCGCGCCAAGCCGGACGTAACAGCCTCGCCCCTGCCTGATCCAGCTGCAGAAGAATCGACCAGCCGCAGCAAGCGCGGCAAGGTCGGCAAGGATGACCGCGACCGCACGCGCGAAGCCGCCGCCCGCACCACCCGCGACAGCGGCGAACGCCGTCGTGGCAAGCTCACCATCTCGTCCGCCCTTGGCGACGATGCAGATCGCCAGCGGTCCCTCGCCTCGCTCAAGCGCGCCCGCGAACGCGAACGCGAACGTCGCTTCGGTGGCGGCGACCAGCGCGAAAAGGTCTCGGTCGAAGTGACCCTGCCTGAAACGATCACCCTGCAGGACCTCGCTGGCCGCATGAATGAACGCGTCGCTGACGTCGTGAAATTCATGATCAACCAGGGCGAAATGCTGCGCGGCAACGATATTGTCGACGCCGACACGGCCGAACTGATCACTGAAGAATTCGGCCACACGGTCCGCCGCGTCGCAGAATCCGATGTCGAGATCGGTCTTGAAGGCGAAGCGGATGATCCCGCCACGCTGAAGCCACGCGCGCCGATCGTCACGATCATGGGGCATGTCGACCACGGCAAGACTTCGCTGCTCGACGCCCTGCGCTCAACCGACGTCGTCGCAGGCGAAGCCGGTGGTATCACCCAGCATATCGGCGCCTACCAGGTTCAGTTGAAATCCGGCCAGAAGATCACCTTCCTCGACACGCCGGGCCACTCTGCCTTTACCGCTATGCGAGCACGCGGTGCGAACGCAACCGACATCGCGATCCTCGTCGTCGCAGCTGACGATTCAGTCATGCCGCAGACGATTGAATCGATCAATCATGCCAAGGCGGCCGGAGTCCCGATCATCATTGCCGTCAACAAGATCGACCTTCACGACGCGGCACCGGACAAGGTCCTCACCGACCTTCTCCAGCATGACATCCAGGTCGAAAGCATGGGCGGCGAAACCCAGGCCATCAAGGTCTCGGCCAAGACCGGCGTCGGCCTTGACGAACTGACCGACGCCATCTCGCTCCAGGCCGAAATCCTCGAACTGAAAGCCAATCCCGACCGCGCCGCAGACGGTGTCGTGATCGAGAGCCAGCTCGACAAGGGACGCGGCCCGGTTGCCACCGTCCTGGTCAAGCGCGGCACGCTGAAGCGCGGCGACATCGTCGTGGCAGGCGCCCAGTGGGGCAAGGTCCGCGCGATCACCGACGAACGTGGCCAACAGCTTCCCGATGCAGGTCCGTCCCTGCCCGTCGAAGTCCTCGGCCTTGATGGCGCACCGGATCCCGGCGAACCCTTCGTGGTCGTCGAAACGGAAGCGCGCGCCCGTGAAATCACCGATTATCGCCTGCGCACCAAGCGCCAGATCTCCGGCAAGGCCGGTGTTGCGGCGCGTGTCTCGCTCGACCAGTTGCTCAGCCGCCTGAAAGAGGGCGCGATCGAAACGTCCGAACTCCCGATCGTCGTCAAAGGCGACGTTCAGGGCTCGGTCGAAGCCATCTCCATGTCGCTCGACGCGATTTCGACCGAAGAAGTCCGCGCCCGCGTCATTCATGGCGCTGTCGGCGGCATTTCCGAAAGCGACGTCATGCTGGCAAAATCGTCCGGCGCCCCGATCTTCGCGTTCAACGTCCGCGCCAACAAGCAGGCGCGCGACCTCGCTGAGAAGGAAGGCATCGAGATCCGCTACTATTCCGTGATCTACGACCTGATCGACGATGTGAAATCGACCCTGTCGGGCATGCTCGCACCGGAGAAGCGCGAAACCTTCCTCGGCTATGCCGACATTCTCGAAGTCTTCAACATCACCAAGACCGGCAAGGTCGCTGGTTGCCGTATCTCCGAAGGCAAGGTCCTTCGCGGTTGCGGTGTCCGCCTGCTGCGCGACGATGTCGTGATCCACGAGGGCAAGCTGAAAACGCTGAAGCGCTTCAAGGATGAAGTGAATGAAGTGTCCGGCGGCATGGAATGCGGCATGGCCTTCGAGCGCTATGAAGACATCCGCGTCGGCGACAAGATCGAGTGCTTCCAGGTCGAGGAAATCGCGAGAACCCTCGCCTAGAGGCAGGCGCCATGTCAGACCCGCTGCGCATCTCCGGTCTCCTGCGCGAGAAGGATGTGAAGCGTCTGACGCGCCTGACGCGCGGCGGATCGGTCGGGCCCACGGCCGTTTACTATGCGGGTGTCACGGCGCCGATCATTTCCGCCAGCATGGCGGTCATGGTGCGCGAGGCCATGCGGCTGATCGGCTTGTCGGACTATTGGCAATGGTTCATCTCGGCGATGGTCGCGGCCTTTGCCGGGATCGCCTGGTACCTCATCTTCATTCGCTGGTCTTACCGGCACAAGTTCGGACGCGGCACGGAAATGACCCTCAGCACTGATATCACCCTGGACGACGAACAGGTCATCGTCCGCCGGGGCGGCATCGAAACCCGCATGGACTGGTCATCGATTTCGTCCGTCAAGGCCGGACGGGGTCACGTCGCGGTCCTCGTCAATGGCGCTGATGCGCTGATCATCCCCGACGCATGGTTCGGCAAGGACAAGTCCGCCCGCGCCGCTTTCGTCTCACGCCTACAGGAAAAGGCTGCTCACTGATGGCCCGTAAACCCGCTGCCGCCAAAATGCCATCCCAGCGCCAGCTGCGCGCCGGGGAAATCATCCGTCATGCCCTCGCCGACATCCTCTCGCGGGAGGATTTGCGCGATCCCGATCTCACGGGCGTCATCATCACGGTTGGCGAAGTGCGGTGCTCGCCGGACCTGCGCCGAGCCAACGTCTTCATCACGCCGCTCGGCGACGATACGGATGAAGGCCGCCAGAAACTGGCCGACGCCCTCACCCGTGCTGCGCCCTTCCTGCGCGGGCGTCTCAGCCGCGAGATCGACATGCGGTTCACACCCGAGCTCCGCTTCATTGCTGACAAGTCCTATGATGAAGCCACACATATCGACCGCCTCCTGGCAGACCCCCGCGTGAAACGCGACCTGCAGCAGGACTAGGCGTCTCCTCGCCTGCGCCTTATCCGCTTTGTCATTTGACTTGGCGGCGATCTGTTGAGACCGTTCAGGCCTTGCGACAGGGACAGGGGCCGGATGGACCGCCAGACACTCGACATGGAGGGCGCCCGGCACGGCGAAATCTCCTCCGCATCGCTACAGATGGGCGATGACACGATCGCGATTCGCCGTATCGCCACCATGTCCATTGAATCGATGGAGTTTGCGCCATGGGACATGCCGCGCAACCGCAAGTCCCAGAGCCTTCATGCCACGCTCTGCGTCGCCAACCTGTTCTTCGGGCTCGTCGCGCTTGCCTGGTGGATGCTGACCCCCGGCCAGGAATCGGGCCTTGTCGCCCTGTTTGTCGGCGGTGTGCTCGTATTGCTCGGCCTGTTCCTCGGCACGCGGGCCGCCATGATTGCCGCGAAGATCAGACGGCGAGAGCCTTATCACCGCCTCACCATCGGCACGTCTGACGGGCGCCAGATCCCGATTGTCGACGACAATCGGGACGTGCTCGCGAAGATTCGCGACGTGGTTCGCCACAAGATGGATACCGGCGACACCGAAACCGTCGGCGAATTCGATCTCAATCTCGATATCGTTGACCTCAAACTGCCAAAATCCGCCCGGATGGCCTCCCCTCCCCCGCGGCATGACGACATGACGACATCGCACGGCGAGCCGGAACTCCTCTTCGACGCCGACGAAGAAGACGCCGAGGCGGAACGGCTCAAAACCGCGTCCTGACAGGCCCGGCGGTTGACGCCGCCAGCCAGCCAGCCTATGGCCGCGCCTTCCGTTTGATATGCCAGCATGAAGATGGCCCGCCAGCGTTCGAACCGCTCCCGGGCCAGCAGGAGACACGATTTGGCCCGCCAGAGAAAACGCAAAGGCGATCCGGTCAGCGGATGGCTGAACCTGTTCAAGCCCGTCGAAATGACCTCGACCCAGGCCGTGGCCATCCTCAAGCGGCTCTATAATGCCGAAAAGGTCGGTCATGGCGGAACACTGGACCCCCTCGCCGACGGCATCCTGCCGATCGCCTTTGGCGAAGCGACCAAGACCGTGCAATGGGCGATGGATTCCGAGAAGGAATATGTCTTCACTATCCAATGGGGGGTCTCGACCGCAAGCCAGGACGCCGAAGGCGAAGTCACCGCGACATCCGTCACCCGTCCGACCCGTGAAGCTGTAGAAGCTGCGCTCACCAATTATCTCGGTGTGATCGAACAGGTCCCGCCGAAATTCTCCGCCATCAAGGTCGATGGCAAGCGCGCCTATGACCTGGCCCGCGAAGGCGAGGATTTCGAACTGAAGCCCCGCGAAGTCATGGTCCATTCGGCCAGCGTCATCGGCATGCCCGATGCCGACCACACGGTGATCCATGTCACGTCCGGCAAGGGATTCTATGTCCGCGCCATGGCTCGCGATCTCGCCTTCGATCTCGAATGCGAAGGCCATATCAGCCAGTTGCGCCGCACCCGCGTCGGCGCCTTTGCCGCGCCCGACGCCGTCGCCATCTCGGCCCTGCAGGAGATGACCGAGAAATCAGACCTGCTCGCCGCCCTCAAGCCGCTCCAGTCGGTCCTGACCGGCATTCCGGACCTCGCTGTCAGCCCTGCCGACGCCGCCAACCTGCGCCAGGGCCGCACCATCATGCTGATGCCGCATGTCGTCGAAGCCTGGCGCGAGGCGCGCAACCCGGCCGATGAGGACGACCGCCTGGCGCTCGCCACCTGCAACGGCACCGCCGTGGCCCTCGGCGACGTCCGCGCCGGCCATTTCGAGCCGGTCCGCGTGTTCAACATTCGCGAAGTCCAAAGCGCCTGAGATCCCTACCCTGCCACCCCCTCGGCGCACCCCCGCCACGCCCGCATCCATATCACCCCGCCCCCTTCCCAAAGGGGCCTAAATCCGCCATAAGCCGCCCCTTGAGGCGAATATCGTCCTGAATCCCCTGCTGGACGACATCCCGGCACCGGACACCAGGCCCCGATCTCTCCCCGAACCCCCGCGTCCATGAGGCCGCAACACGTTGAAACCTTTCGCCTTTTGGCGATTTTATTGAAAGAGACCCGATGTCGATTACGGCTGAAAAGAAGCAGGAACTGATCAAGAAATTTGCCATCAAGGCAGGTGATACAGGCTCCCCGGAAGTGCAGGTTGCGATCCTGACGGAACGCATCAACAACCTGACCGACCACTTCAAGACCAACAAAAAAGACAACCACTCCCGCCGCGGCTTGCTGACCATGGTCGCCACGCGCCGGAAGCTTCTTGACTATGTCAAAGGTAAGGATGAGGCGCGCTACACGACGCTCATCACGGAACTCGGCATCCGCCGCTAGGTCCGCAAGAAACAAGCCCGCCGGGCAATAGGGCCGCGGCGGGCTTTTCGTATGTGAAAAGAAAGAAACCGAAATGTTTAATAAACACTCCGTGTCGCTGGAATGGGCGGGACGCACGCTGACAATTGAGACGGGCCAGGTGGCACGTCAGGCTGACGGCGCCGTTATGGTCACTTATGGGGACACCACGGTCCTCGCGACCGCCTGCTTCGCCAAGTCGGCAAAGCCCGGCCAGGACTTCTTCCCCCTGACCGTCAACTATATGGAAAAATATTACGCTTCAGGCCGCATCCCAGGCGGCTTCTTCAAGCGTGAAGGTCGCCCGACCGAAAAAGAGACGCTGACCTCGCGCCTGATCGACCGTCCGATCCGCCCGCTCTTCGTCAAGGGCTTCAAGAACGAAGTCCAGGTCGTCCTGACCTGCATGTCCTACGATCTCGAGAATGATCCCGATATCCTCGGCATGATCGGCGCGTCCGCCGCGCTCGTCCTGTCCGGCGCCCCCTTCATGGGCCCGATCGGCGCCGCACGCGTTGGCTACAAGGATGGTGAGTACATCATCAACCCGACCATCGATGAACTCGAAGAGTCCGAACTCGACCTCGTCATGGCCGGCACGGCCGATGCCGTGATGA
The DNA here is from genome assembly GCA_018830285.1 of Alphaproteobacteria bacterium. Classification (GTDB taxonomy): domain Bacteria; phylum Pseudomonadota; class Alphaproteobacteria; order Caulobacterales; family Hyphomonadaceae; genus Hyphomonas. The sequence continues at coordinate 73,737 of JAHJSB010000023.1, read as the reverse complement.
TGGTGGAATCGGAAGCCTATGAATTGTCGGAAGACGTTATGCTCGGCGCTGTCATGGCCGGCCATGATGCCATTCAGCCCATCATCGATGCGATCATCGACCTGGCTGAAAAAGCCGCCAAGGAGCCATTCGAGTTCGAAGCGGAAGACCATTCCAAGGAACTCTCGGCGATCCAGAAGCTCGTCGGCAAGGACCTGTCCAAGGCCTATTCGTTGACCGAAAAGCTGGAACGCCAGTCGGCCGTGGGCGCTGCCCGCGACACCGCCAAGGCTGCCTTCGTCGGCACCGAAGACGCGCCGGGCGAAATGACCGCCGACACGTTCAAAGCCGCTTTCAAGGAAGCCGAAGCCAGTGTGGTTCGCGGTGACATCCTGAAAACCGGCAAGCGTATCGACGGCCGTTCGCTCGATCAGGTCCGTCCAATCGAAGCCCTCGCAGGCTTCCTGCCACGTACGCACGGCTCGTCGCTGTTCACACGCGGTGAGACGCAGGCGATCTGCGTGACAACACTCGGCACCAGCGATGACGAACAGTTCATCGACGGTCTCGGTGGCACGTCGAAGTCGAAATTCATGCTGCACTACAACTTCCCGCCCTACTCGGTCGGCGAAACAGGCCGCATGGGCGGTACCAACCGTCGCGAAACCGGACACGGCAAACTCGCATGGCGCGCACTCCAGGCTGTCCTGCCTGACCACGCCGAGTTCCCGTACACGATCCGCCTCGTCTCCGAGATCACCGAGTCAAACGGCTCGTCCTCGATGGCAACCGTATGTGGCTGTTCGCTCGCGATGATGGATGCCGGCGTGCCGATCACCCGTCCCGTGTCGGGTATCGCCATGGGCCTGATCAAGGAAGCCGACGGCATTGCCGTCCTTTCCGACATCCTCGGCGACGAAGACCACCTCGGCGACATGGACTTCAAGGTCGCAGGTACCGAAAAGGGCCTGACCTCGCTACAGATGGACATCAAGATCGCGGGTATCACCAAGGACATCATGAAAACGGCGCTCGAGCAGGCCAAGGGTGGGCGCATGCACATTCTCGCCGAAATGGCGAAAGCCCTCGACACGTCGCGTGATGCCCTGTCGGAAAACGCACCCCAGATGGAAATCATGAAAGTGCCAACCGACAAGATCCGTGACGTCATCGGTTCCGGCGGCAAGGTCATCCGCGGCATCGTTGAAGAATCCGGCGCCAAGGTGAACATTGATGATGACGGCACTGTGCAGATTTCTGCGCTCGACCGTCCGGCCATCGAGAAAGCCATGAAGATGATCAAGGAGATCACCGCTGAAGCCGAGATCGGCGAAATCTATCAGGGCACAGTTGTTGGCCTGAAAGACTTCGGCATCTTCGTGAACTTCTTCGGCCCCAAGGATGGTCTGGTGCACGTGTCACAAATGGCGAACGAGCGCATCGGTCACCCGAAGGAACTCGTCAAGGAAGGCGACAAGGTCTGGGTCAAGCTCATGGGCTTCGATGACCGTGGCAAAGTCCGCCTGTCGATGAAAGTCATCGACCAGGCAACCGGCAAGCAGCTCGAAGGCGCAGCTGGCGAAGAATAAGCTTACAGTTTCTTGTAGGTGACCAATCAGGGCCGTCCTTCGGGGCGGCCCTTTTTCTTTGCGCAAATGCCCGGAATCAAAAGCGAAGAAAGATACGCAATTCTGTATCCGGACCAAATTTCATTGACATGGAAGTGTCGCAAAAGTATTGTGACATTTATGTTACAGACACGTTACAGATTTATGTCATTGTCAGTGCTGGCCATTGCGGCGCTCACATTGCCGGCGACGGCAGCCTCCACATGCGATCTCGCCGATGGCTTGTCGCTGGATCCAGCTGTCTTCAACCAGGAAGTCAGCGCCTGCTACGACAGTCAGGGTGATTCGAAACAGGACGCCCGGCTTGAGCGCCAGCTGATTGACGCTACCGACCGCGTTCGCGCCGGCGAGAACAAGGCCGCCCTCGTGCCGCTCGCTTCGCTCGAACAGGCCGCACGCATCCACGCCATGGACATGGCGGCCCGCGATTATGCCGGCCATGCCGATCCCGAAGGCCGCAGCCATCTTGAACGCGTCCGCATGATTGACCGCACCGTGCTGATCGGCGCTGCGGGTGCCAACATTGCCATCGTCGAAGGTGAGCATGACGCCCCTGACTTGTTCGGGGCCCTCCGCCACGATCCCGTCAATGCAGACAACATGACCCGCAGCGCCTTCACGCACACCGGCATCGGTGTCGCGACGGGCAATGGCCGGACCTATATTGTCCAGCTCTTCGCTCGCGTCGACGGACAGCTGCAAGCGCCCCTGCCCGTGCACATTTCCGGAGACGAGAACATTCGCGCGACATTCGAAGACAAGGACCTCCAGCCCGTCGCCTGGCGCCTGACCTCACCCGCAGGTGATACGATCGCACGCGGCTATGGCTCGACAATGACCGGCGCGCTGCAGCCTGGCCAACAGGCCTATCTCACGCTGGACATTGCCCGCAACAATACCGAATTCGCCATACGCGGCCCCATTGTCACCGGCCAATAGAGGCCACAACGCACCTCATAGTCACGGCCCGGTCCCTTCACAGGGGCCGGGCTTTCTATGTCTCGGCCTCTGACAGGACACCCGCAACCGCAGCAATGGACCGGGACACGTCGTGCTGATCTGTCCGCCAGCTCACCACGCTGACCCGCATCGCCCGGACGCCGTTCCATGTCGTTCCCGAGAAAAACGCCTCTCCCGTCGCATTGGTCCGGCGGATGACCTCGTCGGTAAAGGCATCATTCTCCGTATCCGTTGCACCGGCACGCTCAAACCGGACAAGCCCCTGGTTCAGCACCGGCACATTCAGGGCGCGGGCTCCCGGCAAGGCACCGAGGCCGCTCACCAGCGACACACAATGCCTGCAGCAGCGCTCCACCAGGTCCGCGACACCGGCGCGACCAAGTTCCCGCAGCGCCGCATAGACCGGAACCGCACGCGCACGGCGCGACAGTTCAAAGTTCCAGTCTGACGGATCCCGCACATCCGGGCTGGGCGACAGATAGGCCGCGCCCTTGGCAATCGCCGCATGGTGAGCCGCCGCGTCGCGCACAAAGGCCATGCCGCAATCATAGGGCACGTTCAGCCACTTGTGTCCGTCGGTCGCCCAGCTGTCAGCCAGGTCGATCCCTTCCGTCAGGGCGCGATAGGCGGGCGATGTCCGGGCAAACAGCCCGAATGCCCCGTCCACATGCACCCAGGCGCCCGCCGCCTTCGCAATCGGGACAAGCGTCGCAAAATCATCGAACGTCCCGACATTGAGGTCAGCGGCATTGAGGCAAAGTATCGTCGGCCGCGCCGGCCCGGAGAGCTTTTCCGCAAGGTCCTCGGCCAGCATGTTACCGAATTCACCCGTGGCGACGCCCTCCATGTGCGCCTCGCCCATGCCGAGATAGCGCACGGCGGCGTCCAGCGTGTTGTGGCGGTTGGCACTCGTCAGGACACGGATGGGCGGCGCGCCGTACAGCCCGTCACGTCCGACATCCCAACCCGCCTGCTCCAATACGGCATGGCGGGCAACAGCCAGCGCCGTGACATGCGCAAGCTGGCAGCCTGTCGTAAACGCGAACGAGCATTCCGGCGGCAAGCCGAACAGGTCCTTCAGCCACCCCCCGGTGATTTCCTCGATGATCGTCGTCGATGGCGCGACGGTAAACATGCCGGAATTCTGGTCCCACGCGGATACCAGCCAGTCGGCGGCCACCGCCGACGGCAGCGAGCCGGCCATCACCCAGGCAAAGAACCGGCCGCCGGCATTGGCGTGCAGGCCCGGACCAGCGCCGGCCGCAAGGGCGTCGATGATCTCGCCGGCGTCTGCGCCTGTTTCGGGCAAGGGGCCTCCCAGCGCGTCCCTGAGGGCATCTGCGGTGGCTCGGCCACCCACCGGGGCCGTGTCCAGGCCGTCCAGCCAAGCGCGGGCATGGTGCATGGCGCGATCAAGCGGGTCGGTCATCGCAATATCCTCCTGGCAAGTGGATAGGCCATGGGCCGCGCCCTTGCCACCTGAAACGCGTGCACACCCTCATGCATAGGAAGCAGCCTGAAGGACAATTACTATTGGTGACAGGTCAGGTTTGCCGTTAAACCCACCCGCATGACGAAACGAAAATCTGCTTTCCTGATTGCCATGTCCGGCGGCTCCGGCTCCGGCAAGTCGACGCTCGCCGAAGCGCTGCTCGCACACCTTGGCCCCGGCCGCGCCGTGATGTTCGGCGAGGACGCCTATTACCATCCGATGCGCCATTACGGCGACTACACAACCGAGGCAGAGCGCCAGGCCATTATCGCCGGCGTCAACTATGACGATCCCATCTCCAAGGAAGTCGACCATCTGGTGCGCGACCTCAAGGCGCTGAAATCCGGTCAGGGCGTCGACCAGCCGATCTATGATTATGATCGCCATGATCGCAGCGACAAGACACGCCGCATCGAACCTGCGCCGATCCTGCTGCTCGAAGGCATCCACGCGCTGTCCATGCCGAAGATCAAGTCACTGATCGACCTCTCGGTCTATGTCGACACGCCCGACGACCTGCGCCTCGCGCGCCGTATCCGCCGTGACGTGATCGATCGCGGCCGCAGCGTCGACAGCGTGCTGCAGCAATACATGTCCACTGTCCGCGCCGCCCATTATCGCTGGACGCATCCCGCCAAATTCGAAGCCCATCTTGTCATCGCGGACGAGGGCTTGCCGGCCTATGGCAATGTCCGCCCGAATGACGAAGCCATCGAACGCATGGTCGCGCCCGTGCTGGAACGCCTGCGCTCGGTAGGCGTGCTCGACGACCGGCCCCGGGCCTGAGCTTCAGCCAGCGCTGCACAAAAGGCTGGGCGCAGTGGCGCTGGCTCGCTAGGCTTTCTCCCATGAGGCGAAACCCGTCAAAATGGCTTGTACTCCTGGGCATTGGCGCCCTTGCCAGCAGCGCAGCCTTTGCCTGCGACCTGCGCCTCTCGGCGCGCGGACAGACAACCGCCGACTATGTCGAGGCCGTGCGCCCTTGCCTCCGCCAGCTGCCCGCCGGCTACACGTTCGACACGAAGATGGAAGCCGCCTTCCTCGAACGCATCAATGTCGAGCGCACCACGCGCGGCCTGTCCCCACTGGCCTTGCGTCGCGAACTCCTCGCTCCGGCCCGGTTCCAGAGCCTCGACATGGCCGCCAACCATTTTTTCGATCATCAAAGCCCTGATGGCCGCTCACCCGGCGACCGCGTCACGGCGCTTGACCGGCGCGCCCTGATCCAGCGCTCGGCCGAGAACCTCGCCATGCTGGAAATCGTCCGGGGACGTTACAATTTCTCCAAAAGCCTGCCCCAGCTGCACGACAACCTGATGAACAGTCCCAGCCATCGCGCCAACATTCTCAACCCGGACCTCACCCATGTCGCCATCGGCGTGGTGGTCACTAGGACCGGTGTCTGGGCAACGCAGGTTTTCCTCAACCTGTCAGGTACGCTAAGCGAAGACGTGCCCTTGCGCATGACCGCCGGCCAGTCTCTCAGGGCGCGCCCGCGTATCCGCGACTGGACCTTTCGCCATTTCGAGGCCGAGATTGGCAAGGACCAGTTCGCCCCTTTCCGTCACACGGCCCGGGGCGCCGTCGTGCCGGAAGGCCTGTCAGGCGATGTGGACCTCGCCGCGTTCAGCATCCAGATGGGCGAGCGCAAGGACATGATCTATTCGATCCGCCTCGTCGGTCCGGCCATCACGATCCAATAGGCGCCATCAGAAGAACCCGGCAATCTCGTCCAGCGGCTTCTTGATCAGGGCATGCCGGGGCACCATTGCATCGTGGGCCGGATGGCCCGCCACCAGGATCAGGAAGGGCTTCTCCGTTTCCGGGCGTCCGCATATGCCATTCAGGAATTTCATCGGGTTGGGTGTATGAACCAGCGTTGCGAGGCCCGCCATGTGACAGGCCGAGATCAGCATCCCGGTCGCGATCCCGACACTCTCATGAATATAGTAATTCTTGCGATCCTCGCCTTCGCGCACCCCGCCCCGTCGCTGCGCAAAGATACAGATCAGCCAGGGCGCGATCTCCATGTACGGTTTGTCCGCATCGGTGCCGATCGGCGCCAGCGCGTCCAGCCATTCAGCGCTCGCCTTGCCGGAATAGAATTCACGCTCCTCGACCTCGGCGGCCTCGCGTATCTCGCGTTTCTTCTCTGGCGAACCGACGCAGGCGAAATACCAGGGCTGGTGATTGGCCCCGGACGGCGCGGATCCTGCCGTCAACACGCAATGCGCGATGATCTCAGGCTCCACTGGCGTGTCTGAAAACGCACGCACGGATCGTCGCGACAGCATGGCGGCATGAAACGCTGCCGCCCTCGCCTGCATCTCCGCCATGGGATAGGCCGGAAAATCAGCCAGCGGAACGTGCGTATCGTCACGCGTCTTCATGCTTGCTTCCGCCCCTAGTCCTCCGACATGTCCGGCACGCCGACAGCGTGATAGCCCGCATCGACATGAATCACTTCCCCGGCAATCGAGCGACCGAGCGGCGAGAGCAGGTAGAGCGCGCAACCGGCAACGCCTTCCATGCTCGTGTCTTCCTTCAGCAGCGACCAGTCGCGCCCGGTGCCCATCAGGCTCTTGCCGCCCTTGATGCCGGCCAGCGACAGGGTGCGCATGGCGCCCGCCGAGATCGCGTTGACGCGGATACCCTGAGGCCCAAGGTCACGCGCCGCATAGCGCGTTGCCGCTTCCAGCGCTGCCTTGGCCACGCCCATCACATTATAGGACGGAACGGTGCGTTCCGCGCCGAGATAGGTCATGCACATGATCGATCCGCCATCCGGCATCAGGGCCGCAGCCCGGCGCGAGGCATCGATGAAACTGAACACGGAAATGTCCATGGCGCGGCGGAAGCCTTCACGCGTCGTGTTCTCGACCATCGATCCCTGCAACTCGTCCTTGCCGGCAAAGGCAATGGAGTGGACGAGAAAATCGATCTTGCCCCATTTGTCTTTGACCTGCTCAAAGGCCGCATCCATGCTGGCATCGTCGGTCACATCCGCCGGGATCATCGTCTCCATGCCGATGCTCTCGACCAGCGGCCGCACGCGGCGCTCCAGCGTCTCACCCTGGTAGGTGAAGGCGATCTCGGCGCCCTGCGCCGCGAGCTGCCTGGAGATGCCCCAGGCAATCGAGTTCTGGTTGGCAACACCCATCACGATGCCGCGCTTGCCCTTCATCAGGTCGCCAGCCGGCAGGTTCCAGTCTTCGGCCATGCGGGCCTCCTCCTATTTATACGTTTTTCCGCTCAACGGGCTAGGCAGCAGCTTGCCAAACGTCAAGCACCGTCAACCTCAGGCGGCGACGTTCTTCAGGCCGACCTTCATGTCGAGCGCGGTGTAGACATGCTCGTCGTCAACATAAACGCGGCCATCGGCAATGCCGAGATTCAGTTTGCCGCGGCGCACGCGCCTGATGTCGATGACATAACGCACGAGTTTCTTGTCGGGCGTGATCTCTCCGGTGAACTTCACTTCGCCAACGCCCAGCGCACGTCCCTTGCCGGGGCTGCCGGACCAGCCGAGCCAGTAGCCGACCGCCTGCCACATGGCGTCGAGGCCGAGGCAGCCGGGCATTACCGGGTCGCCCGGGAAGTGGCACGCGAAAAACCAGAGGTCCGGCGTGATGTCGAGTTCGCCAATCACGCTTCCCTTGCCATACGCGCCGCCATCCATGGTGATCTCGGTGATCCGGTCCATCATCAGCATTGGCGGGATGGGCAATTGCGCATTCCCGGGTCCGAAATAGCCGCCTTTGCCGGACTCCAGCAGGTCGGCTTTGGAATAGCTGGATTTCGGCGTGTGAAAATCATGCGGTCCGGACATCGGCGAACTCTCCTGAGAATAGACGTAAGCGCCTAACCACAGTGACCGACGCGGCTTGTCAACCGCTGGACCCATCCGGATTCACAGACCTGCCTCGCCCGTATCGGCGCCCCACAGGGCCGATTGCGGGGCCCAGCCGCGGAAACCGCCTGCGATGACCTGGCACCAGCCTGCCTCGCATTCCCCGAGTTCAACCAGCACGCCCTTCTCAACGGAGGCGATCTCACGGCTCGTCGTCTCCGGCGTTTCGCGCAACGTGACCTGAGACTGCATCATCGCCGCCGCACCGGGCTCCAGCATGCGCGCATGAACCCAGACCTCATCTCCCGACGGATCGCGCACCCGCCGCCAGTCGCGGGTTTCCTTGATGATCAGCAGGGGCAGGCCCTTGCGTTCATAGCGCCAGACCACCGACTGCTCGCGGCTGGGGCCCGATCGGCCATTCACGGCAGCAAATTTGAGCGTCTCGAAGCGCGGTACGGCCTTGCCGGAAAACTGGCTGATACGCGTCACCTGCGGCGCCTCAGCCGTCGCAGGTGCGCTCACCAGGAAAATTCCCGAAATGACTAAAAGTGCCCATTTCATGTGCAGGTGGCCTGACGTTGCGTTAAGGAAACCACCTTCTCATATCCAGATGAATCGGGTGTAAAACAACAGGCGTTGGCGTTCCGCCAACCCTCTGCTAAGCCCGATGGGAGACATGCAGAGGGGCCACATGCCTACCAAGAAACTGAAGATCGTCGTGACCCGGAAACTGCCAGCCGCTGTCGAGCTGCGCATGAAGGAATTGTTCGATACAAGCCTCAATCAGGACGATCATGCCTTCACCCATGAAGAACTCGTCGCCGCCGTCCAGACCGCCGACGTCCTTGTTCCGACCGTAACCGACCGGATTGACGGGCGCGTCCTGGCGCGCGCCGGAGACCAGCTGCGCCTGATCGCCCAATTCGGGGCCGGCGTCGACAATATCGACGTCCAGAGCGCTGTGCAGCGCGGAATCACCGTTACCAACACGCCGGGCGTCCTGACGGACGACACCGCCGATGTCGCCATGGCATTGATTCTCGCCGTGCCGCGCCGCCTGCATGAAGGCGCGCAGGTCATGGACCAGGGCCGGTTCGATGGCTGGACCCCGACCTGGATGATGGGCCGCCGCCTCGCCGGCAAGCGCCTCGGCATCATCGGCATGGGCCGGATTGGCCAGGCCGTCGCGCGCCGCGCCAAGGCCTTTGGCCTGCAGATCCATTACCACAATCGCAAGCCGGTCAGCCCGCGTACCGAGGAACTGCTCGAAGCCACCTATTGGGACAGCCTCGACCAGATGCTTGCGCGGATGGACATCGTCTCCATCAACTGCCCGCACACGCCTGCCACGTTCCACCTGATGAACGCGCGCCGCATCGACCTGATGAAACCGGAATCCTACCTCATCAACACAGCCCGCGGTGAAGTCATCGACGAAGCCGCCCTCGCCCGCGCCCTGAAGGCTGGCAAGATTGCGGGCGCCGGGCTCGACGTGTTCGAGCGCGAGCCTGCGGTGAACGAGGAACTGCTCGGGCTGCCGAATGTCCTCCTGCTGCCGCACATGGGCTCGGCCACGATCGAGGGCCGCACCGAGATGGGCGAGAAGGTCATCATCAATATCAAGACTTTCGCCGACGGCCACCGCCCGCCCGACCGCGTCATCCCGGCGATTCTCTAGCCGCGCAGCTTGAGCACGATGCCGATCAGGGGCGTTGCCAGCATGACAAGGGCCCGCTCGAACGGGCCCTTCGAGAACTTGCGGAAATAGCGCGCAAGACTCTTTGCCTTGTGAGCCTGCACCACACTGGAGGGCACTTTCGACGTCGACCCGTAGTGCAGCGCGCCGGCAAGCGGCTGGTAGATGACACTGCCGCCCGCTTCGGCCACGCGGCGGCAGAGGTCGACGTCTTCGACATGCAGGAAGTAAGTCTCGTCGAAACCGCCCAGCTTGCGAAACGCCTTTCGCCCCATCAGGAAAAAGGCACCGGACACAGCGCCGACAGGGATCGGTCCGGTCGGTGTCGGCTGGTCTTCCAGCGTCCATTTACCCAGGCCAAAGGCGCGCCACAGCGTCAGCGTATTGCGCCGGCACCCACGCTCTTCATGGCCGCCCGTATCGAAAATCTTGCCTCCGACCAGCACCGGTTCTGGGTGCCCCTGCCGCGCCGCAAGCAGTGGCCCGACCGAGCCGCGACGGATCACGGCGTCCGGATTGATCACAAGCAGGATCTCGCCCAGTGCGCTCGCCGCGCCCTGGTTCACAGCCGTTCCGAATCCCGGATTATCCCCCGACCGGATGAGGCGCGCCTTGTCGGTTCGGGCGATAAAGCCATCGATCCAGGCCTCGGCGTCCGGCGGGTTGCCATTGTCGACGAGGATGATCTCGGAAATATCCGGATCCGATTTCAGGGCGTACAGGCATTCTTGCAGACGCGGGCCGGTCCGATAGGACACGACGATGGCGGAGACCGTCGCCATTCCGCTCATATCGACGACCGGTTGCGCCGCGACAGGAGAATGATCGCGCAGGCGGCGAGGATCACGCTGGCCCAGAAGGAATCATTCCACACATTGTAGGCAAAGCTGAACAGGCTGGCGACGACGCCGACAAGGCCCGCAATCGCATAGCGCACATCGGGCCGCAGGGATCGCGGCGTCGGCAGCCGGAAGGCGATGACCACCAGCGTCAGCCCCGCCAGCACAGCTCCCACGACGCCCGTCTCCGCCCAGATCTGCAGCGCCATATTGTGCGGATGGCCCGGCACGACCGGATAGGCGGCCCAGAAGTCCGGCAATTGCGCCAGCCAGGCCGGATGGTCGGCATAGGTCTCCCGCCAGGTCTTCGACGCGGCAATCCCGTGTCCAAGGAGCGGCTTCTCGACAGCCTTGCCGATGACCACCTCCCATGCCCAGGCCCGCGACTGGAATGATCCCGGCAGGCTGATCCCCGCCTGGCGCATCAGGTTGATGGCAAAGCCGATAAGCACAGGCGCCGAGGCAACGTATCCCGCCATCAGGCAGACCAGCCAGCGATAGCCCGTGCGCGGGACCAGCCAGACGATCGCCCATGCCAGCAGCATGAACACCACGCCAACCAGTGCCGATTGCGAATCTGCCCGCACGACGGCGACAACGCTCGCCAGGATGACGCCGCCCGCCACCGCTTTCCAGCGCCATCCGGGACGCGCCGCGAGATAGGCGGCCAGAATCGGCAGTACGAGCATGAAGGCATTGGCATTGCGCCCGATATTCTGGAAACCCTTGGCCTGCTCCATCGGGTCCGGCCCGTAAATCATCGCCACGACCGGAGCGCCGAACACAGCGCTCGCAGCCACCAGAAGGCCCTGCACCGCGAACGCCCCCAGCATCACCCGCGTCGATACCTGGGCCGTGCCGTTCGCAATACGCAGCGCGCCGGCAACCGCCAGCGCCCCGAACAGCGCTGTCAGGACGATCCGCACACTCGACGCGCGGATCGCGAAATTGCCCTCCAGCAGGTTGCCCGAAATCAGGCCGCGCGATGCCGGCGACCAGGCCTCGCTGATCGCCGCCCACGCGACGAAAGTCAGCGCCATCAGGGCGTAGCTTTCCGGCGGCATTTTCGGTCGCGCCAGGGCCAGCGCCGGCAGCGCGGCAAGGGCCAGCAAGGGCCCGTACCCTTGCGCGCCGAGCAGCCCCATGACCGGCCAGAGCACGAACGCAGCTGCAAGGATGGGCGCGTAGGACATGGGCTTCACTCTGTCGCCAACGCCCCGGCTTGTCACGGTGCGTCGCTCACGCGGGGCGTTTGAGATCGGGCGCCAGCGCTTCCTCGGCAAGGCTCACACAAGCCTCGTCCAGGCTGATCATCTGCTGCCCCTGGCTGCCCAGCCGGCGCAGCGCCAGCGTGCGCTCCTCCGCCTCACGGCCACCGACAACAGCAATGATCGGCACTTTCTGCACCGAATGCTCGCGAACCTTGTAATTGATCTTCTCGTTGCGCGTATCGACCTCGACCCGGAGCCCCGCCTTGCGCAGGGCGTCCGCCGCTTCGTGGGCATAGTCATTGGCCGCGTCCGTGATCGCCGCCACCACGACATGCACAGGCGACAGCCAGAGCGGGAACGCGCCGGCATAGTGCTCGATCAGGATACCCATGAAGCGCTCGAACGTGCCGAACACGGCCCGGTGCAGCATGACCGGCCGGTGCTTGGCGCCGTCCGAGCCCGTATATTCGGCGTCGAGGCGTTCCGGCAGCACATAGTCGAGCTGGAACGTGCCGCACTGCCAGGTCCGGCCAATCGCATCCGTCAGGTGGAATTCGAGTTTCGGGCCATAGAAGGCGCCTTCGCCCACGGCGATCTCGAATGTCATGCCGGCCGCCGTCAGCGCATCGGACAGGGCTTTCTCGGCCCGGTCCCATGTCTCGTCGCTACCCGCGCGCATCTCGGGCCGCGTCGCCAGCTTGTAGGAAATCTCCGACAGGCCGAAATCGCCATAGACGCGCTCGAACAGTTTCAGGAAGCGCAGCGTCTCGTCGGCAATCTGGTCCTCGCGGCAGAAGATGTGCGCATCGTCCTGCGTCATCTGGCGCACGCGCATCAGGCCGTGCAGCGCGCCATGGGCCTCGTTGCGATGGCAGCAGCCGAACTCGGCCATGCGGATCGGCAGGTCGCGATACGAGCGCTGCCCGTTCTTGAATATCTGGACGTGGGCCGGGCAGTTCATCGGCTTCAGCGCCATCAGGTCGCTGTCGCCCGTCAGGATCGGACCCTCATCCTCGATCGAGGGAATCTCGTCCGGCACGACAAACATGTTCTCGCGGAATTTCGACCAGTGGCCGGACTGTTCCCAGAACACCGAGTTCAGGAGTTGCGGCGTCTTCACTTCGACATAGCCGTCCGCGTCCTGCTGGCGGCGGATATAGGCCTCCAGCTGGCGCCAGATCATGAAGCCTTTCGGATGCCAGAAGACAGACCCCTGCGCTTCCGGCTGGAAGTGGAACAGGTCGAGCGCCGCACCGACCTTGCGGTGATCGCGCTTCTCGGCCTCTTCAAGCCGCACGAGATGGGCCTTCAGGTCCTTCTCGTTCGCCCAGGCCGTGCCGTACATGCGCTGCAGCATCTCGTTCTTGGAATCGCCGCGCCAATAGGCGCCGGCCAGTTTCATCAGCTTGAACGCTTTCGGCAGCTTGCCCGTCGAGGGCAGGTGCGGCCCGCGGCACAGGTCGAACCAGTCGCCCTGGCGGTACAGCGTGATCGCCTCGCCCGGCGGGATGATGTCGTCGATGATCCGGGCCTTGTAGTCTTCCCCGATCCGCTTGAACTCGGCAATCGCGGCGTCCTTCTCCCAGACCTCGCGGACGATGGGATAATCGGCATCGACAATCTCGCGCATCTTCGCTTCGATTCGGTCGAAATCCTCGGTCGAGAACGGCGCCTCGCGGGCAAAATCGTAATAGAACCCGTCATCGATCACCGGACCGATGGTCACCTGCGTGTCCGGGTAGAGCGCCTGCACGGCCTGCGCCAGCACGTGCGCGGCATCATGCCGGATCAGCTCGAGGCCTTCGGGGTCGTTCGGCGTCACGATTTCGACGCGCGCATCGCCGTCCAGCGGCCGTTTCAGATCGCGCAATTCGCCGTCCACACGGGCGGCAATCGCCTTTTTGGCAAGGGAGTTCGAGATCGAACTGGCGACATCGAACGGGCTGGCGCCCTCTTCAAATTCGCGCACCGATCCATCGGGCAGGGATACTTTGATCATGTTTCAGTCTTCTTCAGCGGTCTGGCGCACGAGGCGCGGCAAGTCTTGTCCGGGAAGGCCTGCCTGCGGCGGTCTGCTTAACGCGAGTTCACCGAAAATCCCACCCCAATTACAGGGGCGATCTCATCAGGCCGGGCAGCCGGGTCGAGGGGAGTGTGCGGGGTACATGAGTCTCAGGTGCGCCGCGGCGCCCTGCGGAGTATCATGCACCCGGGCGGGTTCGCGTGGTCAGGCCGCTGGTGGGCTGGATACGGTACGAACAGGTCATAGGATCTATATCTCATCCCTCCGGGGGATTTTCAACCACCGGCGACGCCGGGACCGCCCGCCCGCCGGATTTCCAGTCGCCATAGCGCCACGGCTGCCAGGCTGGCACGTCGGGCTTTTGCGCCGGCGCGGGATCATGGCCGAAACTGCCGCCGGGCCGGCACCGTGTAAACCGGGCAAAGGCCATCCAGCCGCCTGCCCACCAGCCGTGCCGCGCGATGCATTCGGCGCCATATTCGCTGCAGCTCGGCTTGTGCTGGCAGCGCGCGCCCGCCGCATAGAAGATCAGGGAAAAACTGGCCTTGTAGACGCGCAGCAGCCCATAGGCGACCTTTCGGCGTATCCCGGCCATCGTCAGCTCACAATCGCGGGCGCGAGACCTCGCGCCACACGCGCCTGCTCGATCGCCGCCACAGCGGCCTCAAAGGCCAGCAGCGTCGATGTATGGCGGGGTGGATAGTCGGCGACAGGCTGGAGGTGGCGCAACTCCCAGAACCGGCCTTCCGGCGGCGGGCCATTTTCCTTCAGCATCGTCTTCATCGCATCACGCGCGGCAATCACCTCGTCCACGGACGCGCCGACAGCATATTCCGACAGGATCGCCGTCGCCGCCTGGCCCAGCGCGCAGGCCTTCGGGTCCACCGCAATAGCTGCGATATGGTCGCCGCTTTCATCGAGGATGATCTCGACATTGACGGTCGATCCACAGACGCGGGACACTTTCAGCACCGAGGCTTCGGCACCCTCAAGGGTGCCGAGATGCGGAATGTTCGCCGCCAGTTCGAGGATACGGTTGTGGTACAGGTCGCTCATCACCGGCAAAGATGGACCCGGCCTGCCATGATCGCAAGCAGCCGCATCAGGTGCAGGCAAAAAGGAGCCATCCTCAACCGCTGGGAAGAGGACGGCCCTGAAGGAGATTGGGTGCATTGAAACGGGGGTTCTAGGCCCGAGGCTTATTCGTCCCATGCGCCGCCCGGCGCGGTCAATTTAACGATCAGACAGGAAACGCCGGCAAAAAAAAGTCCCCCGACGAATCGGGGGACTGAGGTCGTATGATTTCCGCGCGGCCCGCGGTTGATGACAACCGGACCCCGACGGGAGGTGGGAAAACCTGCATAGGCGACAGACAGAAAGATCGCGTTCGCACCGCAATGCGAATTTCGACCAAATTTGACGCTTGCCTAGGCCCGCCGCCACGTCGAGCCGGAAGGCCCGTCCATGATCTCGATGCCTTCAGCGGCCAGTTCGTCCCGGATCCTGTCCGCCTCGGCCCAGTCGCGCGCCGCGCGCGCATCGATCCGCCCTTGTACCAGCGCATCGATCCGGGCGTTTCCACCAGCATCGACGCCTTGCTCCCATTCTTTCGGAGTCTTGGTCAGCAGGCCCAGAAGCTCACCCGCTGCCAGCAGGTTCACCCGGGAATTCGCCATGGCGTCAGGGTCCTTGTGGTCAGCGGCCATGTTCGCCTCACTGGCGAGGCGAGACAGTTCGGCCAGCGCCTCGGGCGTGTTGAGGTCATCGGACAACGCCCTCAGCACCCCCTTGTCACCCCCATGCCCCCCCTCTTCATCCCACACGCGCCGCAACGCGCCATACACCCGGTCAAGCGTGGTCTTGGCCTGTTTCAACAGGTCCTCGTTCCAGTCCAGCGGCGCGCGGTAATGCCCGCTCAGCATCGCGAAGCGCAGCACCTCGCCCGGCCAGGCTTCCAGCAGGTCATGGATCAGCACGACATTGCCGAGCGATTTCGACATCTTCTCCCCGCCCATGTCGAGAAAGCCATTATGCATCCAGTAATTCGCCATCACCTCGCCATGCGCGCATTCCGACTGCGCAATCTCGTTCTCATGGTGCGGGAACTGCAGGTCGATCCCGCCGCCATGGATGTCGATGGTCTTGCCGAGATGCTTGGCCGCCATGGCCGAGCACTCGATATGCCAGCCGGGCCGGCCGCGGCCCCACGGACTGTCCCAGATCGCATCTTCCGGTTCACCGGGCTTGGCGAATTTCCAGAGCGCAAAATCGGCCGGTTCGCGCTTGTCGGTGTCGATCTCGACCCGCGCGCCAGCTTCATTGTCCTCCGGCTTGCGCCCTGACAGCTTGCCATAGTCCGGCATCGAACTGACCGAGAACCAGACGCCCTGCGCGCCGACATAGGCGTATTTCTTGCGCACCAGCTTCTCGATCATCTCGATCATTTCCGGCACATGCCCTGTCGCCCACGGCTCGATCGTCGGCGGCGCGACGTTCAGCGCGACCATGTCGTCATTGTAGATTTTCGCGAACTTCTGCGCGATCGCCTCGATGGACTCGCCCGTCTCCAGGGATGCGGCGATCAGCTTGTCTTCAATGTCGGTGATGTTGCGGGCGTACAAGATCGCCTTGGCGCCATACCGGCTGGCCAGCACCCGCCGCAGCACATCGAACACTATCGGTGGCCGCGCATTCCCGATATGGGCATAATTGTACGGCGTTGGCCCGCAGACATAGAGCGTGATGCGGGCAGGGTCCTGCGGTTCAAACACGCGTTTCGCGCGTTTTGCGGTGTCATAGATACGAAGAGTCATGGAATTTCGGGCTCGAACGAGAAAAATGGAAATGAAATTGCCCTATTGAGAGGGCGAGATGCCCTAATGGGCGCTTGTTGTCTTAACAACAACAGCCTTTTGGCAATCTGCAGGCACGCCGGTTCATATCCATATTGGCGCAATATCACCCGGCCCGACGCCGGGCAATAAAATTTACGACATCCATTTACTCGGCGTCACCGTAGAATTCTCTGGAAACAGCGCATTCGCGCGCCTATCTTTCCAATCATCGCCCTGAGGGTATCAACTCGGGCGGGCGTTAAGTCCGGGCAGGGAGCCATCCGGTTTCCCAGACCAAGCCTCGGCTCGACCTCCGTCCCTCAGTCGAAGGACACTTAACCATGGCCATGGATGCCATCACTCCCAAGAACGAAACGTCTCGCGGAGAACCCTTGGTTCGCCCCACTGTGCAAGAGGCTGAAGACGCCGTGCGCACGCTCATTGCATGGGCAGGTGACGACCCACGCCGCGAAGGCCTGCTCGACACGCCCAAGCGTGTCGTCAACGCCTACAAGGAGTGGTTTGCGGGCTATGACGAAGACCCCGTGAAGTACCTGTCACGGACGTTCGAAGACGTTCAGGGCTATGACGACATCGTCATCCTGCGCAATATCGACGTCGAGAGCCATTGTGAGCACCACATGGCACCCTTCATCGGCAAGGCCTATGTCGCCTACAAGCCATCCGCCGCCGTGGTCGGTATTTCCAAGCTGGCCCGTGTGGTCGAGATCTTTTCCAAGCGCCTCCAGACGCAGGAAACGATGACCGCACAGATCTGCGATGCGATCACTGACAGCCTTGCGCCGATGGGAACCGCCGTCCTGATCGAAGCCGTGCACGAGTGCATGTCGACCCGGGGCGTCCACCACAAGGACGTCACCACGATCACGACCCAGTTTACCGGCGTGTTCAAGTCTGACGCAGACCTGCGCAACCGCTTCCTGCGGGTCGCCAACCAGTAGACTGGCCTCTGCCCTCACCTCCCGCCCCTTCGCGACGGGAGGTGAGGGCGAACTTATCCACCCCCTCCCTGGCTGCGCGTATAATCCGCCGCGATGCCCCGCTTCTCACGCCCATGCCTGGCCTGCCCTGGCACCTGCTGCCGCTCTGGCCGCTCATCTTCTGGCGCATCCAGCGCCTCAAGGCATGGTTCCGCGCAAACGGCGGCCCAGGGTCCGAAATGCTCTGGGGCGTGATGTGGAACGGCCGCGTCGTGCTTCTGCGCGTGCCGGATGATCTTTCCGGGCATCGTCCGGGCTGTTTCCGTGCACCCGTCTCGGACCGGCTCAGGCGCGCGCTGGCGGGCGACCCGCTTCCGTGGTCCCGGCGCATGCCGGGGCCTCAGGACATCCTGTGCGCACGTGCCGCAAGAGATCCCGGCCCGCGCCTGGAATTCGGATGTGCTGGCCCCATTCCCGACACCTGACCCGCATCCGCCGTCCGAGAACCCAGCCCCACCCCCGAAGCGCCCTCACGGGCGCCGCATGCGCAGGGCAATTCGCAATCTATTCATTTTGAAGGCGCGCCCGGCGCTGCTACCAAATGCCTTGCCAGAGACATGGCCACAGAAAAATCAAAGGGAGTTTGGAATATGAAAAAGACAATCCTGTGCAGCGCTGCGGCGCTCGCCTTCGCCGCAATGCCTGCACTCGCGGGCTCGACGACCGTGGAATTTGCGGCCGCCGACGGCACGACCTCGGTCGTCGTGTTCAATACGGACGGCACAGCGACGATGGATGGCGGCGACGCCATTCCCTACACGATGGATGATGAGACACATACCGTTTGCGGCCAGACCCCGGACGGCGACCTCTGCGCCACGTTCGATGAGACAGGCACCGATGTCGGCTTCTCTACCGGCTACACGAACACGGCAGGCGCGACCGGAACCGCCACGATCACGGCCGTCGCCGAATAGGCCAGTCGTCAGACGTGACATTCGAGGAGGCGTTCGTAAATCGCGAGCGCCTCCTTTTCGATATCCGCGACCTCGCCCGACAGCACCGGCAACGGTCCCGCTTCGGCCCCGAATCCCTCGGACGTCCAAACGGCATCATACCAGTGTGGCGCCCAGGCCCCGTCTTCCGGCTTCGGCCCCGGCGTCCAGGCCAGCATCGCCTCATCCCAGGCAAGATCCAGCGCCGCGCAAAGACGCGTCAGGACGTTGCGCGGGTCCTCGAGGATGCGGTCTGAATCGACCACCGGCGGCACTTTACCCGTCCGCGCGCGCATGTCATCGAACAGGCGCGCCTGTTGCGGAAACCCGATCGCCTCGAGGCTCACATCGTCCATCTTCTTCGCATAGGACGCGATCACCCGGGCCGGATGCCGGATCAGGAAGGCATGGTCGCATTGCGCCGCCCAATCGAGCGGAAAGTCCGGCATCATGTGATGCGTCATCTGCTTCTGGTATTGCACCGTCTTGCCATCCGGCAGCGGCGCCAGCAGCCGCTCCGATACGCGGCGCGGATCATCGGACTGGCTCGCCAGGATCTCGGCCTGCATCGGATGCGTCTGGCCGGCCGCAACCAGCCACGCCGCATAGAACGGCTCGTCCAGCGCCGCACAATCGGCCCGCGCGCCAAAGCACCGCATCATTGTCGTCGACATGTTGCGCGGGCCAGACCACATGGCAATGCGCCGTACAGGGCTCATGAGATGGACGTCAGGCTCTTGGCGGCAAGCTGCTTGTAAAGCCCGCTGACACGCTGGCTCACCGGCCCGCCGACATGTTCGATCGTCCGCCCGTCCACTTCCCGCACCGGCGTGAGGCCCGCAAACGTGCCGGTGATAAAGGCCTCGTCCGCCGAGTAGACATCGAACAGGGAGAAGCGCTTCTCGAAGACCGGAATGCCGGCCTCGCGGCAGACCCGGATAATGTTCCCGCGCGTGATCCCGCCTAGGCAATAGTCCGGTGGGCTGGTCCAGACTTCGCCATCGCGCACGATGAAGAAATGGGTCGAGTTGCAGGTCGCCACAAAGCCGTCAGCATCGAGCATGAGGGCTTCGTCAGCCCCGGCCTTGTCGGCCTGGATGCAAGCGAGGATACAGTTGAGCTTCGAATGTGAATTCAGTTTCTGGTCCTGTTCGGCCGGGCCCGTCCGGCGCTGGTGCACGGTAAACAGGGTCACGCCCTTGGCGACAATTTCTGGCACAGGCGTCTTGTATTCCGGGATGATCACGATGGTCGGTTTGCCGATCGTAAAGCGCGGCCCCTGGTAAGGCGTCTTCTTGATTCCGCGCGTCACCATCAGCCGGATATGCACGCCATCCGTCATGCCATTGGCCTTGAGGCAATCCATCAGGCGCGCCGTCAGCTCGTCCCTGGTCAGGCCGATATCCATGTCGATCGTCTTGGCGCCGGCATAGAGCCGCTTGAGATGTTCCGGCAGGAAGGCGACGCCGCCATTCGAAACACGCAGGCCTTCCCAGACGCCGTCACCGAGGATGTAGCCGCTGTCGAAGACAGACACGACCGCTGCGTCGCGGTGTTTCATGTCGCCATTCACCGAGATCAGCACATCGGCATTTCTCGGATCGGCAACATAGTCGTGCACGCCGTGGGCTTCTTCCTCGATCACGCATGGTCTCCAAACGGGTGTTCCAGCCATTCCACGATATCGGCCACGACGGCATCTGTTCCCGGCTCGTCGAGGATCCAGTGCGCATTGTCGGGATATTCGAAAAAGTCCCCCGGAACCGGCGCACGGGCATATTTCTCACCCACTTTGCGTACAGCGCGCGCCAGCGTCGCGCGATCGTGCGACGCTGCGATCGTCAGGGTCGGAACGTTGACCAAGCCTTCATCGACCTCGATGCCGTCGGTCAGGTCGCCATACACCTTGCCGGAATCAAACCGCGCACGCGCATAGATCGCCTCATGCCGCCGCCTCGGAACGCGATTGAGAACGCCGAAACGGAAACCTGATCGCCAGACCTTGTAGGCGCGCTTGCGGTCGCGCGTCAGAAGGATGTTGAGGAATGTATAGGCGACTGAAAGGCCGACTTCAGAACAGTCCTTCGGCTGGGCCGGCGTCAGGAACACGGCCTGCGAAACCAGGCCCCGCTCCGCCAGGCATTGCGCGATCAGCCCGCCCATCGAATGCCCGATCACAGCCGGCTTGGTGCCCGTATCACGCGCAATCTTGCGCGCTGTTTCCGCCATCGCGGCAACATAGTCATCAAAGCCAAGGTCGGAGAGGGTCGCAGGCGGATTGTCGCGGGTCCGCTGGTCGGGAAACAGGGTTGGCGCTTCGCACGCCCAGCCAGCCGCTTCGAACCCGGGCCGCATCCGATCCCAGGCGTCGCCGCCGCACCCGATGCCGTGAATCATCAATAGCGTCTTGGCCATAGGCCCTCCCTCAACCCTGCGCGATCTTGCCACCCTGCACAGGTTCGGTCCAGCGCTGGAACCGCTCGGCAACCTCGGAATAGACGAGCCGCTTGAACGGCACAACCAGTGCGGGCGTCTCATCGAGCGGCGCCCAGCGCCAGGCATCGAATTCCGGCGTATGCCGGTCGAGCCGCACATCGCTGTCAGACCCCTTGAAACGGAACGCGAACCATTTCTGGCGCTGCCCGATATAGGGGCCGGGCAAACGCTTCTTCAGGTCAGGCGGAAAATCATAATACAGCCAGTCGTCGGTCTCTTCGAGAACATCGACCAGTTTCTCGGGAACCCCGATTTCCTCTTCCAGTTCACGCAGGGCCCCGTCGCGCGCGGACTCGCCCTTGTCGACGCCGCCCTGCGGCATCTGCCACTGAAAGGCGCCGCGGCCATTGATCCTGCGGCCTATGAAGACATGGCCCGCCTTCGAAAAGAGGGCGAGTCCGACATTCGGCCGGTAGCGTTCAGGATCGACAATTGATGGTTTCACCCGGCAGGGTTTACAGGAGCCGGGGCAATGCTGCCAGTGTGGACTCGGTCGACTTCGACCAATTCTGCAGGCGTCGTGCCGACAAGCGCGGACACGGGTGCCAGCAGGATGCCCTTCTGACCAAGTTCGCTGGTCCAGATCTTCGCCATCTCGATGGTGATCGGGAAGGCATAGCCAGCCCCCATGGCAGCGCCTTTTTCCTTGGCGAGCGTTTCCAGCTCGAGCAGCTCCAGATTGATATCGTCCGCTGTCAGCTTGGTGTCGATGGGAGAGGACGCCTTGACGTAGCGCACCCGCGTTTCATCAGCCACCGCGTCGAAACTTGCATCCTCAAGGCTGCCATCCTCGACGAGCGCAACGCCGCGCTGGCTCAAGGCTTCAAGCACCGGCCGCACGGCGGCGGCATCGCCCGAGAATTTCGCACCCTGGTAATTGATCACGCCGAAATACCCCGAAGCGCGTCCCAGCAACGTATTCAGGCGCGACACGTTCACGTCGGCGCCCCGTCCGGCGAGCAGGGTCTGCGGGTGCATCTTCATGCGCCCATAGTCGTAGTTTTCCATCGGCAGTTCGATCAGCACTTCGTGGCCGGACGCGCGAGCGCGATCGATCCAGTATTGCAGGCGCTGGGCATCCGGCGCGAAGGACAGCGTCACTTCCGGCGGCAATTCCTCGATCGCTGATTTCGTGTGCGTGGCATTGATTCCGAGACCGCCGACAACAAGCGCCACAACCGGCTGCTGGCCCGGATTAGCGAATGGCCGCGCGTAGGCCTCCGCGGGCGCCCGACCGTCTGCAGCGATGCGCGGCAGGCGCACACCATTGACGGTTTCCGACAAGCCCGAGATCGGCACCCTGCCAAGCGAGACGATCGCCGTGACTTCGCCATAGGATTCGCCGGGCTTCACAAGCTTGCCATTGATGCGCACGCCCGTGCCGTCCGCATCGGCAACCGGATCATCCGAAGGGCCACCGGTTCCGGTCGCTTCCGCCCCGTCGGCATAATCGATCCCGAGGCTCGGCTCATCGCCGCTATCGACCTCGGCATAACCATCATCATCAAGGACAGCGAGCATGACCGTGTCAGACGAATCCGTCTTCAGCCGCGACTTGAGCGCTGGCTTAGCATCGTCGACCGTTTCAAACAGGGCAAGCTGCTGGCGCGGACCTGCTGCGGACGGGTCACCAGAAAACTGGATACCCATGCCGAGAGCTCCCGCCACACCGCCGAATACAAGCAGGCTCAGGCCTGCATGGACAATTCCGGTGCGAAGGGGAGACGGTTCAACGTCTCTCCGATAAGGCATGCGGCGACCTCATGTGATCAACAAATGGAATCCTGAACAACCTAGAATGCGGCAATCTGGTTAACAGGTTGCAAACAGACCTTAACCTGCGCGGCGAAATGCACTGGCAGTAACCGTGCCTTCGTTCAACATCTGAACAGCCCGTTCCAGTTGGAAATCCTCGCCCTTGTAGTCTTCGGGCGGCTGCTCGTCAGGCATCGTCATTTCGTGGCGTTTCTCACCGTCTTCATTGGCAAGGGCATGCGGCAGGTCAGCTTCCGACCAGCGCTTGATCTTGGCCAGTTCTTCCTCGGTCAGGCGCGCCTGGGCGATCTCGATATCCGGGTCAATACCAAGCGCCTGGATCGAGCGGCCGGACGGCGTGTAATAGCGCGCTGTCGTCAGGCGGATGGCCCCGCGATCAGCGCCCAGCGGAATAACGGTCTGGACCGATCCCTTGCCGAAACTGGTCGTTCCAATGATCGTCGCGCGGCCCCTGTCCTTCAGCGCCCCGGCAACGATTTCCGATGCAGACGCCGAGCCGCCATTGATCAGAACGATGACCGGCACGCCCTTGAAGACTTCGCCCGTGCGAGCATTATAGCGCTCGATGTCAGACGCGCGCCGACCTTGCGTCGAGACGACTTCACCGCCCGACAGGAACATGTCGGACACTGACACGGCCTGGTCCAGCAATCCGCCGCCATTGTTGCGCAGGTCGACGATCAGGCCTTTCGGACGGCCGCCAGTCGCTTTGGAAATACCCTCGATCCCCTCTTCGAGCAGCAAGGTCGTGCGCTCGTTGAAGCTGGATATCCGCAAGTAGCCGACATCGTTCTTCTGCATTTTCCAGGTGACCGACTTCTGCTCGATCACTTCGCGTGTCAGTGTCACGTCGAACGGATCCTCGCCGACGCGCAGGATGGTGATCAGGATGTCCGTGCCCTTGTCGCCGCGCATCTCTTTGACGGCGTCGTTCAGGGTCTGGCCGATGATCGGCTTGCCATTGATCGCGGTGATCAGGTCACCGCTCTGGATGCCTGCCCGGCTTGCGGGCGTGTTGTCCATTGGCGAGATGACTTTGACAAAGCCATCTTCCATCGTCACTTCGATGCCGAGCCCGCCATACTCGCCGGAAGTCTGCACCTGCATCGAGCGGAAATCGTCGGGGTTCAGATAGCCCGAATGCGGATCCAGCGAGGTCAGCATGCCGTTGATGGCAGCTTCCATTGCCGCGCTCTCGTCAACTTCGACCACGTAGTCCTGACGGGCACGCGCGAGGATTTCGGCGAACAGCTCCAGCTGCTGGTAGGTCACCATGCGCGGATCGGCAGGTTTTTCCTGAGGCCATGCAAGGGCGGAAAACCCGACCGCTGCGCCACCCAGCACAATCCCGAGTGCGGCTCCTGTCAGCAGTGAACGCATATTCCAATCCTCCGTCATGCGTGACCTCTATTTGTCACTCGGCAACCACTGTGCCGGATTCATTACCTTGTCGCCAAGCCTTAATTCCATATTGAGCTGCGGAGGCGGGTCGGCACGGTCTGGCATGCGCCCAACTGGCTCTTTCGCTGACACTGTCTGGCCTTCGGTGACATAGATCCGGCTCATGCCGGTAAGAATAACATGGTATCCGTCGCTTGTGCGCAAAATTAACATTGATCCATAGCTGCGAAATGGTCGCGCATACTCGACAGTACCGTCGATCGGCGCCACCACTTGCGCAGCCTGCCGTGTCGAAAATGTGACCCATTCCGTCTTGCCGCCGGTCGGCATCTTGTCGCCGAACCCATACACGACATTGCCGGCCGTCGGTTGCATCAGTCCGCCGAGAGCCGCCTTGCCGAGCGGGCGCGAGACCGGCGTGCGTCGTACAGTCGAAGCGGGTGGTTTCGTCCGCGAGGAAGATGTGGTGGCCGAGACGAGCTTCGGCCGCAGGCTCGGCTTCATCCCGGGCGCCGACGGCGCGTCCGACTCGAGTGCCGCAAGCAGGTCGCGCAATGTTTTCGCCTCCCGGCCCAGCGTATCGGCCCGCGCGCGCAATTCATCGATGTCGCCGGAAATATCTTCGAAACTGCCACGCTTGGCCGCCGCGAGCCGTTCGATTTCGACCCGCTTCAGCGCCAGCGTCGCCTCGGCCGCCTCAAGCCGCGCGCGTTCGCCCCGAATCTGACGCTCGAGCAGGTTGAGCTCGTCGATCTCGCCTGACAGGTCGTCGGCGCGGGCCGCCAGCCGCGGTGTCGTCTGGCTCATCAGGATCGCCCGGCGCACAGCGGTATTCGCCTTGCCGGGCGAAACGATCAGCGCCGGCGGCTTGCGGCGGTTCGACGCCGCCAGCGCTGCCAGAAGGTCTTCCAGCGCCTGGCGATCGACAAGCAGGCTTTCCTGCGCGACCGCGCGTCGTGTGCCGAGATCGATCAGCGCCTTTTCGGATGCCGAAGCCTGTTCTTCCCGGCGGCGCGACTCCATCGCGGCGGAAATCAGCTTGCTGTCGATCTGGCGAAGGTCTGTCTCGGTCTCCTCACCTGCGGCCTCCAAGGCCGCCAGCCGGGTCACGGCGGCCTGGCGCTCGGCTTCCAGCGCTTCAAGTTGTTCGCGCGTGAACGTGGCCGGTGCCGCCGCGATCAGCGCGAAGGCAGCACATGACAAAAGAAGCGGGCGCAGGAGAGGTCGCATGGCGGGCATTCATGCCATGCCCGCATGACCCGGATATTAACACCTGTCCAGGAGCAGGCGCTCGATCCCTGAAATCTCATCGGAAATCAGGGTACACACAAGATGGTGCGCCGACGCGTCGAACGCGGGATGCGACAATACCAGATGGCGCACAACGCCCAGCACCTTCCGGCATCCCTTGGCGACGCCCTCGGCGTCGCCCACGCCCAGCCCGTGCACGACGGCATTACGGTAGGCGATCAGGCGCTCGATCTGGTGCAGGGTCGAACCGGTCATTTCGAGCCGTTCCGGCGCATTGAGATAGTCCGTCGATCGGGCCCGCCGCAAAAGCAGCGTGACCGGCGCGTACCGCTCCGGACTGGAAGGATCGACCACATCCGCATCTGCCGCCGTCTCATATCCGCTCAGCGCCGCGACAAGCGCGCCCTGAAGCCCAATCACCAGCCCGACCGACGCCCAGCGCCACCGCTGCTTATCCTCGCCCACACCCGACACTTCCCGCCGTGCCATGCGAAGGGCCTCATGGACTGAATCCAGGCTGGCAGCGATCCGCCCCCGCCGGTCCGTCATCGCTACTGGTCTTCGCTCTCTGGCGTCGCCGCCTTGCGGAAATCCCAATCCGTCTGCGCAGCCATATATGTCAGCGCCGCATAAGCCGCGACGTTCTGCCGGAAGGCAGCCGGATCAATCTTGTCGAACGTGTCGTCCGGCGTGTGATGCAGGTCGAAATAGTCTGTCCCGTCCTGTCCGGGCTCCAGGACCGGCACGCCTGACGCCCCCAGAACCATGATATCCGGGCCGCCCTTCGAATTGTTGTCGGCCGGAATAATGCCAAGCGGCGCGACAACGCCCTGCATCGCAGCGACATATTCCAGCGCGCCCTCCCCGACTCCACTTGCCAGGCGCCAGATACGCCCGGCACCAAAGTCGCTTTCAGCGGCCAGCACATGCTTGTCCAGTTCGTCTGCATGGGCTGCTGCATAGGCGCGACCGCCGAACAGGCCGACTTCTTCTGACCCATAGAGTACGACCCGAATCGTCCGCTTGGGCTTTTGCGGCAATTGCTGGATCAGGTTCGCCGCCGCCACCACGATCCCGCACCCGGCCGCGTCATCGATCGCGCCTGTACCGAGATCCCAGCTGTCGAGATGACAGCCGATCAGCACGATCTCGTCCTTCCGGCTGGAGCCCTCTACTTCCGCGATGACATTGCCGGAGGCTGCCGAGACCGACGTTTTCACCTGGATGTTCAGCTTCACCTTGACCGGCCCGCGCTCCAGCAGGCGCGCCAGCTGGTCGGCATCCGGCGCGGCAAGCGCCCCAGCCGGCAGCGCCCCAAATGCGCCTTCGCGCGACATGCCGCCCGTATGCGGCATACGGTGCGAATCCGTACCGACCGACCTGATGAGGCACGCTACTGCGCCGAGGTCTGCTGCCGCCTTCGCGCAGCCGCCACGTTTCGCAACCGCCACGCCATAGCCGGACCCGTCCTGGCTACGCACCATGCGCTCGTCGATGAAGGCAATCTTGCCTTTCAACGAGTCTGCCGGCGCCGACTTCAGCTCGGCAAGGCTCGCAAACCGGACAATCTCTGCCTCCACGCCGCCCTTGGCAGTGGATTTCGAACCGCCCAGCGCCGTGATGGCCAGGTCCTGGGGGTTGTTGCCCGTGACTGAAGCAGTCTCCGTCACGCGTTCCCAATAGGGAATGTTGAAATCCTCGATATAGACCTGCTGGAAGTTCAGGTCCTTCAGCTTGGTCATCGCCCATTGCCGGGCACGCCATTCCGCGTCGGAACCCGCCATTCGCGGGCCAATCTCGGTCGTCAGGCTTTCGGTGAATTCCAGCCCGACATCATCCTGCAGCCCCGCTTCCATCAACGCCGTGGCCTGCGCCCTGATCGCCGGATCCAGCACACCGATTTCATCGGCGGCGGCTGGCATTGCAGCGACAATGGCGGCAAGCGCGAACGGGGTAAGGGATCTCAACATGGCTCTCTCTCCGGCTGTCTGATGCCGGTACGCTAAGCCACCCTGCCGCACCATGAAAGGGCGACGGCCACGAAAACTACAAGCCCTCAGCCGTCTCGATCATCAGATCGACCGCCGGACGCGTCTTGTAGCCGCCCTCACGCAGCGTCCTGGCGATCGTGCCATCCGCGGCGATGAACACGATGGCCGGGTGCGGGATGCCGTCATAGCGCGAGCCGGGCTTCATATCCGTATTGAGCAGGTTAAATGCCTTGATTGCGACCGAGCCTTCATCGGAGAGGAGCTCATATGACAGGGCCTTGTCCGCCTTGTAACCGGCCAGCGTTTCGACCGGGTCGTAGGACACAGCCACCAGCGTCCAGCCTGCGTCCGCCAACGGCGCTGCGGCTGCTTCGAGGTCGATCAGCTGCTTCTTGCAGAAGGGGCACCAGTCGGCTGAGCGCACGAACGCCACGACCGTGCCCTTGGCGCCGGCGAGCGTTTCGAATGATTGCGTTGCCCCGCCCGTATCGACCAGCACAACGGCTGGCGCCTGCATGCCGTCAGCGAGCCCGATCGCTGGCGTCTCTGCCAATGCCGCAACAGCCTTCTCGGCTTCGACGGATTTTGTGTGCAGTTCGGTATCCGTCCCCGTCTGCGCGCCTGTGACGGCGGGCAAGAGGGCAATCACGGAAGCGAGGGAAAGGGTGCGCAACACGGGCAGTCTCCTTGAGCGGTTGAGCGATACGCTAGCCACAAAGTGCGCGCCCGGCGAGCCGGTTCAGGCCCGCCTCACGCGTGTTTGATCCGGCGTGACCGCCAGTCATCGCCGCTCTGGCCATAGACATCCCAGTGCGTACCTTCATAGGGCGGTGGAGCCATGGCCTGGCGCAGCACCCGGCTGCCGAGCCGCTCGGCCACCTTGATCGACCCTTTATTCGCCGGGTCGATCGTATGGATCACTTCATCCCAGCCGAGGATGTCCACGGCATAGTCGATCGCCGCCGAAGCGCCTTCGGTCGCATAGCCCTTGCCCCAGGCGCCCCGCGCCAGCCCCCAGCCGACTTCCGTGCCCGGCCAGCCTTCGGGCTGCCATGGGCCGAGGCGCCCGACCCAGCTGCCCGTCGCCTTCTCGATCACCGAGAACATCGAGAAGCCCCGGATCGTCCAGGCACCGGTCATCGTGCAAATCGACCGCCATGTCAGCTCTGGCCCCTGCACGCCGCCAAGGTGTTCCATCACCTCGGCGTCGCCGTGAAAGGCGACCCATGAGTCAAAATCCTCCGCCCTTGGCGGGCGGAGGATCAGGCGATCTGTTTCAATCGTTGGCCCGATGGCCATGGCAGGCTCCTAGGCGAGCGAGGGCTCCAGCCCTTTGCAATCATCGATCAGTTTCTGCACTTCGGCGACCGATGCGGTGAACATGGCCTGTTCTGCATCGGTGAAATCGAATTCGACAACCTTCTCGGTGCCACCGGCGCCGATCAGGGTCGGCACGCCGACATACATGCCGTTCACGCCATATTCGCCGTCACACCAGCTGGCCGCCGGCAGGACACGTTTCTGGTCGTTGAGGTAGGATTTCGCCATCGCAATTGCGGATTCGGCTGGGGCGTAGAAAGCCGAGCCGGTCTTCAGCAGGGCCACGATCTCACCACCGCCCTTGCGGGTCCGGTCGACAATCGCGTCCAGCTTGTCCTGGGTCAGCCAGCCCTGCTTGACCAGCTGCGGCAATGGCAGGCCGCCCACAGTCGAGTGGCGCACCATCGGCACCATGCTGTCGCCATGACCGGCCAGCGTCCATGCGTGAATGTCGGCCACCGACACGCCGGTGGCTTCCGACAGGAAGTAGGCAAAGCGCGAGCTGTCGAGGACGCCCGCCATGCCCACGACCATATTGGTGGGCAGGCCGGAGAATTGCTGCAGGGCCCAGACCATCGCGTCGAGCGGATTGGTGATACAGATGACGAAAGCGTTGGGGCAGTTCGCCTTGATGCCTTCGCCGACCGATTTCATCACGCCAAGGTTCTTGGAAACGAGGTCGTCGCGGCTCATGCCCGGCTTGCGCGGAAAACCTGCGGTAACGATGCAGACATCGGCGCCGGCAATATCGGCGTAATCATTCGCGCCCTTCAGGCTGACGGACCCGTTGAACACAGGCGTCGACTCGGCAATATCCAGCGCCTTGCCCTGTGGCAGGCCTTCAAAAATGTCGAACAGGATGACATCGCCAAGCTCCTCGCGGGCTGCGATATGGGCGAGCGTGCCGCCGATCATGCCGGATCCGATAAGCGCGATTTTCTTGCGGGCCATGGGTCAATAACTCCTGAAAGCGTTAGGGATATGTCTGGCCCGGAGGGTTAGCCGAGCCACCGGCATTTCGCAATGCGCCAAAAAGGAAAGCCCCGCCGGTGAGGGCGGGGCTTTTTGGTTTGCATCTGGATCGGCGCCTAGTCGCGACCGGACATCAGTGCCAGCAGGAACTGGAACATGTTCACGAAGTCCAGGTAGAGGCTCAGCGCGCCATAGGTGGTGGCCACCGCCATCGCCCGTGAATCGCCGACAAGCTGGAAATACATGTTCTTCAGGCGCTGCGTATCAAACGCGGTCAGGCCAGCGAAAATCAACAGGCCGACAACCGAGATCACCATGTGCATCATGCTCGACTTGAAGATGAACATGTTCAGCAGCGAAGCGACGATGATGCCGATCACGCCCATGATCAGGAACGTGCCGAAGCCCGACAGGTCGCGCTTGGTCGTGTAGCCGTAGAGCGACAGGCCACCAAAGGAGATTGCGGTCGTCAGGAAGGCCTTCGAGACGATCATCATCCCGTCAGGCTGGCGCGCGTAGACATACACGATGGCACCCATCCCGACACCGATCAGCGACACGACCGACCAGTAGACGAGGTTTGCCGCCAACGGCGACGGGTTCTTCATAACGAAGCTGGACAGGAGCAGGATGGCCAGCGGCGCGAACATGATAACCAGGCCGATCGGCCCGGTCAGCAGGGTCAGCGTCACGTTCTCCGGAACCATGGCCCCAAAGGCGTAGGCGAGGCCGGCTGTCAGCAGGAGGCCGAGCGCCATCTTGTTGTAAACGCCGAGCATGAAGGCGCGAAGGCCTTCATTGACAGACGTGTCCATCGAGTCGGCGCCGGTGTTTGGCGTATAGGCCCGATTGAATTCGTTCATAGGTTTAATACCCTTCTGTTTTGATCCACACGTAAACACGTGCGCCTAGCATGGAATATGGTGAAACTTGGCGCCGTCCGCAAGGAGAACCGGGCGCGGGCCCTTGACGGTATCATCCCCGCTGCAACGGCGCCGGCACGAATACAGCTCATTGATCTCAACACAGTCGCAGCATAGAGAAACTATACTGCCCCTCTGCTTCAATATTACTACATCAATCAAGTGAACAATACCCATGATGGCCCGAGTCCAAGAGAAAGGACTTTCGGGTTTTGCATTGACTCATATTAACCAAGGGGTAATTTCCCCAATCTGGTGTAGTTCCAACGGTTGGGGCACCGGGAAAACTAAGGGGATATACAATGGCAGACGCATCGGCTTACGCCGAAAACATCAAGAAGTATGCAAACGGCTACAATCAGGCCGCGGCAGAGAAAATCGTGGGCCACCTTGGCATTGCGCTACGTAACCGGGACAGTTCCATGGTTGCTTGCTCAGATTCCGGGGAACTGGACCGGGTGCGTGAGCGCTGGTGCCGTGGCAAGCTCGGGCTCGCCCAAAACAAGAACGATCTCGATGCAGCGATCAAGGCCGTCTGCGACAAGATGCAACCAGAGGGCGGCACCAAGTCACGAGTGACCTTCTATTACTTGCTGGCTGAACATTTCGGCAAACTCGGCGATCTCGCCCGCTGAACGGTGTGATTTGTGTGCGAATTGGGAACCTGGCCAGGTGGGGCCGGGTTTTCTTTTGCCCGCAATCCTGTTTCAGATTGGCTGCATGTACCGTTTGTTCGCTGCCCTTCCTGTCGATCCGGACATCGCGCCCGGCCTGAAGGCCCTTCAGACGGGCCTCGCCGGGGCCAGCTGGCGCCCTGAGCGCAATTTCCACATCACGCTTCGCTTCTTCGGAGACCTGGGCCATGCACAGGCCCGCGACCTTGACGACCTGCTCGGAGAGATCCGCGCACCCGGGCTTGAGATCCGGCTGGAAGGGATCGGCTGGTTCGGCCGACGCGAGCCGAGCGCCGTCTGGGCACGGGTCCGCGGGACAGACGCGCTTCGCGCGCTGGCCGGCCAGTGCGAACGCGCCGCCCGGCGTCTCGGCCTGCCGGCGGACCGCCGCAATTTCACACCGCACGTCACCCTCGCCTACCTGCATGGCACCACGCCGCAAGAGGTCACCGCCTGGGCCGAACCGCGCCACGCCTATTGCAGCGATACCTTCTGGGCGGACAGCTTCCACCTCTATTCCAGCCATATGGGCGATGGCCCCAGCCGCTACGTTGCCGAGGCCGACTATGTGCTGGATGACTGATGCCAGGTCTCAGCGTGCCACGGCATAGAG
Organism: Alphaproteobacteria bacterium; assembly: GCA_018830285.1. Taxonomy (GTDB): domain Bacteria; phylum Pseudomonadota; class Alphaproteobacteria; order Caulobacterales; family Hyphomonadaceae; genus Hyphomonas. The sequence continues at coordinate 41,869 of JAHJSB010000023.1, read as the reverse complement.
CGTTTCGCCGGCATCATTGCCTGCCACGCGCGTCAGGAAATCCATTCTGTCCCCAGCCTCGAGCCGACCGGCCAGTCCTTCCGGATGTGCTTTAGCGAGCATCTGCATTTCGCCGTGTGATGGGCACACAAGCAGGTAATCGACTCCATCGGCGCGCATCAGGTCTGCGGCCTCTGCCGGCGTTGAGATGAAAATGCGAAGGGCCATTTCGATCCCGGCAGCATTGCGGTGATAATGGCCATGAAGAGCCCGGTGGCGCGTGTATCGCAGGATATCCGGCGCCGCGTCCGCCACTGACAGCACAAGTCCCTCGGGTTGTGCATCGAGCGCCGACAGGATGTCCGTGCTGGCGCAGGTCGCTGCCGTGACGGGCGCGTTGCTGGCCGGGATCGGTTTCAGGAACATGCCCGGCGCGCCCCAGACCAGCGGCACCGACGCGGCGAGGGCCAATATATAGCCCACCCCTCGCTTGCTTCCGTCCGGCTTGCCGGTGAACAGCCCCCCCACCCAGGCACCAAGCGGCAGGATCGCGAAAATGTGTCCGAAGGCATAGAACCGCACCTGCTGCAATGTCAGCACGAGGCCCAGCACCAGCAGGAGCAGGAACAGGATGTGGGCGCGCCGGTTGATCCCCAATTCGATCTGGAAGATGGAAACGATCGCGGCGACGAGGGAAATCCCGACCATGAACGGAATTTCCTGCCAGGCGCCCCGCCGCGCCGCAAACAGCGGCCGCGCCTCATCCACTTTCTCCAGCCAGAGCGTCCGCACGATCGACGGCAGCCCATCCAGCGGGTTCGCGAGGCATTGCGGTGCCTGCCATGTCAGGAGCAGTCCGCAGCCAAGCCCGATCATGCCCAGTCCCGCCAGACGCCACGGCCGAGAGGCATTGGACAGGCTCGCCGCCGCAAGCGCGAGGCCCGCGCCGCCCAGCAGGGCGGCGCTCGCGGTCACAAGCGACAGCGCATCGCAATACACCGCAGCATAATTCGCGGGGGCGACCGATGCGGCAAAGAAAACGGACGTCATGGTGGCAAAGCTCAGGCCGAACGCCATTGCGCCGCGCTGCGCCGCACGTCCGGCCAGGGCCCAGTCGAGCGCATGGAAAGCACAGATCACCGCAACGAACGGATAGACTTCCGCGCCAATGGCCACCGACGAGGCCAGCGCCGCGCCCGCAATCGCAAGACTGATCGCCCGGCGTTGCGGGTCAATCGAAAAGGCAAGCGCCAGGGCCAGGAGCCCGAGCTGCAAATTGTGGTGGTCGATACTGCCGCTCAGGAAGTTCTGGTGCCGGAACAGGATCGTCGCAGCGATGATGCAGGTGAAGACAAGTGTCTCGCGCCCACCGAGGAAACGCGCACCGGTGACAAGCGCCCCGACCAGCAACACCACGCTGATCGGCGGCCAGATTACGGTTGCCCAATGCAAGGCGGCCTCCGATGGCAGGAAAACATCCAGAAGCGACGAGAGCGCCAGGACAGGCAGGTCCACCAGCCGCGACCAGTGCATTGCCGTTCCGCCGTCCGGCCCGAGCCGCGCCTGGCTGACATCGAACCAGTTCTGGCCGCCAAGATAATCCTGTATCTCGACCAGCCGCATCGCATTGTCGGCGTCCATGGCACCTGCGGAAAACAGTCCCGACACGGCGCTCACCACGAAAAGGGAGGTTACGATCACCAGGCCGAAGCCAAGCGCAATAGCCAGGTCTGCCATTCCGGTTTTGGCTGGTCTGTCCATTTTGCGTCCCCTGCCCCGTCGTTTGCCTGAAAGGCGACCTTAACCTTCGCCCGTGTAGAAATGCCTAAATTGAGGCAATGGGTGGACGCGTGACCGACATATCTTTCAGCGACCTGAATATCGCAGTACTTCTGCCTTGCTACAATGAGGGCAAGTCGATTGCCGCCGTTGTGCTCGGATTCCGCAAGGCGCTCCCTGGCGCCCGCATCTTTGTCTACGACAACAATTCCAGCGACGACACATCCCGGCAGGCGGTCTTCGCGGGTGCCACGGTTGTGCCGTCGCGGCGTCAGGGCAAGGGCAATGTCGTGCGCCAGATGTTCGCCGACATTGATGCCGACATCTATCTCATGGCTGATGGCGACGGCACCTATGATCCGACCGCTGCGCCGAAAATGATCCAGACCCTCCTTGACGACCGCGCCGACATGGTCGTGGGGACCCGCCGCAATGTTCACCAGGACGCCGGCCGCAACGGCCATGCGTTCGGAAATCGCCTCTTCAATACGGTGTACAAGGCGATCTTCGGCAACGAGTTTACCGACATCTTCTCCGGCTACCGCGCCTTTACGCGCCGTTTCGCCAAGAGCTTTCCGGCCTCGTCGCCCGGCTTCGAGATCGAAACCGAAATGTCCGTGCACGCGTCGATGCTGCGCCTGCCGGTATCGGAGGTCGAGTTCAGCTATGGCCGGCGCATGGACGGCTCCGAAAGCAAGCTCTCCACATTTCGCGACGGATTCCGCATACTGCGCATGATGGGCATGCTGATGAAGGAAACGCGCCCCTTCCTGTTCTTCGCCTATGTTGCCACCGCCCTTCTGGCCGCCTCGGTCTTCCTGATGGCGCCGGTGATCCGCGACTATCTCGCCACCGGCCTTGTCGACCGCATCCCGACATGGATGCTCGCCATGACGCTCCTGCTCGGCGCAATGATGACCTTCATTGCCGGCGTCGTCCTCGACTCGGTCGCCCGTGGGCGCGCTGAACAGAAGCGGATCCATTATCTCTCGATCGCCCCGTCACGGGGAGAGCATTACCGTTCCGGCACCACGCCGCTCGCCGAGCGCCGGCAGGACCAGCAGCCAGGCGGCTCTCCGGCCCAGCGGGCCGCTGACGGCCAATGAGCGCGATGAAAGCCCTCACGCTGCCTGTCTACGGCCTGCTCGTGCTGACTCCGATGACGATCGCGTTCGGGCAGGTCCTGTTCAAGCAGGCCGGCACGCAGCTCGCGGACCGGCCGGAGGCGCCCTTCTATTCGGTCTTCTTCAGCCCGGTCTTCCTCGTCGCTGTCACCCTCTATGGCATTGCCACGCTCGCCTGGGTCTATGTCCTGAAAATGGTGCCGCTCTCGATGGCCTATTCCTTCATGGCCCTCACCTTCGTGCTGGTGCCGCTGATGGCCGCCTTTTTCCTGAAGGAGCCGCTGACCCTGAAATACGCCATTGGCGCCTGTCTGATCATCGCCGGCCTCTTCGTCGTCCAGTCCTGAGCCGGCTGGCAGATTTCAGCGAAATCGACGGCCGAATCGCCGTCCAGGAGGCCCGCCGACACGGCAGATACCAATTTTCTGGTGCGCTACGCGGCGCAATTATGGAATTGAAATGGTCCGAGATTGATTTCGAGCGCGGCTTCCTTCGGCTGGATGCCACGAAATCCGGCAAGTCTATCCGACCCATCTCAGGCGCGGCTCAAAAGCTCCTGTCTGAAGCGCCGCGCGCTCACGAAACCTGGGTTTTTCCGGATGCAAAAGGCACGGGCCCTTATCAGGGCCTCCCCAAGATCTGGCGCGAGGTGCGCGAGGCTGCCGATCTGGAAGATTTTCGCATGCACGACCTGCGGCACAGCTTTGCCAGCTTCGGTGCAGCCAACGGGCTGTCACTCCCCATCATCGGCGCCCTGCTCGGCCACTCAGCGCTACGCACACCTGACCGACATCGCAGCAAGACAAGCGGCCAATGATGTATCGGACATGGTGGCAGCCGCATTGGGTGTTTCGACAGGATGAGTTAGCCCATGGACTGATGGGCTCAAGTACGCACTATTAATATGTTTTTCGACAAATTGAGCTCGCTTGATGCTATTTTCGACGATTGATTGCAGTTTTCGACATTATCGAGTAATTCTTCTTTTTCGACGACACTACAAAAATACAATCGTATTTCGACACCAGTAAGAGTTTTTCGACGCATGGCCTTCCTTTCAGCCTCTCCCGCCAGCTTTCAGGACGAACTGCTCCCGGAAAACTCCCGCCTGATCGGATGGGCCGCCCTCGTGCACGGTCTCGGGCTTGACGCACCTGTACGCGATCCCGCCTGTGTCTCGTCGGGCCATATCAGCGGAAGTCAGCGGCGCGAAGGAACCTGGCGGCTGTTCGACAAGAGATACAATCCGGGCGAGGATCCAATCGCCCACATAGTCTTCGCGCTCCGCAACGAAACACTCGACCTGCTGGTTCTGAAGCGCGCATTCGATGCCCTCGGCCCGAAACCTCTTGAAGCCTATATTGCAAGCGCACCAACAGGCGTATTCGCCCGCAGGCTCTGGTTCTTCTACGAAGAGTTCACGGGCCAGAAACTGGATATCCCCGACGCGGCAAGCATCGCGGCGGTCGATGCGCTTGATCCCGGTGACTATATTACCCTTGATCGTCCGCATCTTTCGCAGCGCCACCGCGTCAGGGACAATCTGCTGGGCAGCAAGGGTTTCTGCCCGATCGTGCGCAGAACCGAGGCTCTGCAAGGCTTCATTGCCAGAGACCTTGCATACGCAGCGCAGGAAACCGTGGGCCAGACCGGCGCGCATCTGATTTCCCGAGCCGCCAGCTTCATGCTTCTGGCAGACAGTCAGGCGAGTTTTGCAATCGAGGGCGAACGTCCCCCGCGCAACCGTCTTGAACGCTGGGCCAACGCCATCAAGGAGGCCGGCAAACGCCCAATGAACCAGACGGAGATCTATCGGCTACACACTATTCTGCTGGGAGACGACCGCTTCACCTCGGTCGGGTATCGGACTGCCGGTGTGTTTCTGGGTGAACGCGACCACAATCAGGACCCACTGCCCGAATTCATTGGTGCAAGACCGGACGATCTACCGGACATGATGCTTGCCTGGAACACTTGCAACAATCGGTTGCGCGTAACGAAGGTCGATGCAGTCATTCAGGCGGCCGTCCTTGCGTTCGGCTTTGTCTATATTCACCCGCTCGAGGACGGAAACGGACGCCTGCACCGCTGCCTGATCCATCATGTCCTGGCCGAACGGAAATTTGCGCCTGCGGGCATGGTGTTTCCGGTCTCCAGCGTCATGCTCGACCGGATCGACGAATACAGGGCAACGCTGCAAGCCCACTCCGCTCCGTTGATGCCATTCATCAATTGGCGCGCCACGCCTGAGCGCAATGTCGAAGTGCTCAATGACACGGGCGATCTCTATCGCTACTTCGACGCAACAGAAGCAGCAGAGTTCTTGTATGCCTGCGTCCAGCGAACCATCGAGACCGACCTCCCAAAGGAAATCGCCTATCTTCGAGCCCATGATGACGCTGAACGCAATATCATGAACCGCGTCGAAATGCCGGACCGTCTGGCCAAGGACTTCATCATGTTCGTTCGGCAGAACAACGGCCATCTGTCCAAGGCGAGACGGACCCGCGCTTTCGCCAAGCTGACCGATGCGGAAGTCACCGAACTGGAAGAGATCGTACAAGTCGCATTCGCGGACTATTCTGCAGCCGCATACGATTGATCCCGTCAAAAAGTGCCTCGACGGCCCTTTTGGTATCAATTGTGCTTTGCCAAGATTCTAATAATGATGGAGTCGGCCATTCCGAATCTCGCGCTGTCACTTGCCGACGAAGCCCGGTTTTCCCGGCTCGCAGAGCTGGCAGAACTCCCTGAATCGCTAGATGTGGGAATCAGCGGTGATAGGGTCATGCAGCTTCTCGTGTCTGACCTCTTTCTCGGCGTGTTCGATCCGCCCCATATCGAGCCTGTGCGCTCCCGGTATGGGCACGCGCGGTTCCGAAACGCGCAGACAGTCGCAATTCCTGACCTGTCTCACAGTCGCTGACGGGGAACACGTCAGTCAGCTTTGCTAAACCCATGCGAAAGCAAAATCGCGCCTCCCTTGAGCGCCGTCTCCAGAAAGACCTCTCTGCTGGCCGACCACTCTACAAAACAGGGGCTATTGCCGGATCCGCGATGCGCAAGGATGCAAGAACGGAATAGTCAATCCGGCATCACCAAGTCGACGTGCGAAACCCCAAGCGCCCGCGCCAGTTCATAGAGAGTCACTACCGTCGGATTGCGTCTACCCTGCTCCAATCCACTCAAATACTGCTGACTGAATCCTGAGCGTGCTTCGACCTCCTCCTGCGTGAGGTGTTTTTCACGACGAATGCGCGCAAAATTACGGCCTACCAGCTTTCGCATATCCATGCGGGCAGATTAACGCTTACATATTTTAGTGTTATGTACTATAGTATGTATTCAGTTGGCGTTTCGCTTTTCGGACAGCCATCGCCAGGAGACGTTGCATGATCAGCAAGTTAAATTTTCGCCCCGTTGCGAAACATGATTCTCCCTTGCGGTCAAACTTTAGCACGTTCCATCCCGACCCAGCAGCCAAAGTCTGTGCCGAGTGGCTGGATCGACATTCCGATCAAAGAAAACTTGCGGAGCGTTGGCAAAAACTTGAAACCTTTTTGATGCGCGAGCACAATTTGTTTCAACGCAGCGAACAGGAGCTTGCAGACTACGTTGAGGCTGCTCCCTTGGATGTGATCAGCGATCGTCTTGATGCGCTTTACGCACTGAATAAGAAGTTGCTCGGCAGGATATCAAAATCAGAGGCAACGACAACGCATGGGCTCTCGAGCAAGTTGCTTGTTGCCTTGGCGCTCGTTCATCCCGATGAGAACAAGGAAGTCCACTTGCTCCTTCGAAGCATTTTGCGTGACATTGAGCCGAATGTGCCGACCAACTACGCTTGCAGCGTCAACCCGCCAAGCTGAGGTAGTGCCGAAAACTCCGGCCTCGAAAGATGGCAGTTTGGGAGCGGCCTTATTTCGGATGCAGGAGCGCCAACGCGGAAGAGGTCCAGATCCAGCCTTTTTGTCCCACTCTTGAAGCCTTCTTGACCGCAGGCATCCAAAAAAACTACCCCCGTCAAATTTACAGATCACGCCATTCGGTGCGAACATGGTGCGGGCACACGAAATAAGTGATCGCGCGATCACTCGTAACGCTTGGCTAACTCGATGTTATTATTGGAGAAAAATGGTGCCGCTAAGGTGACTTGAACACCTGACCCCCGCATTACGAATGCGATGCTCTACCAGCTGAGCTATAGCGGCCTGCTCCAGGGAGCGTCCGGCCTGAATACCCATACGGGCGGCAGCGCGCAAGACGCTTTTGCCTGTTGGCGCCTTCGCCGGTCAGTCATCATCCGAGACATAGTCGAGCGGCGGCGTCAGCCGGCCCGTCGGCGCCTTGGGCGGGGCCACCTTGTCCTCGTCGTCCGGCCCGGCAATCGCCAGCACGCGCCCGGCCTCCAGTTCCCGGCCATAGGATTCATAGCGCGGGTGCACCAGGTCCCCGACATCGCCAAAGGCATAGACCAGCCGGCTCCAGTCGCGCTGGGCGAAATCGAAGGCATTGCCCTTCGGGTCGATGTCCGACCAGTCGGCCTCGCGCGACGCCGATGCCGCCATCCGCCCCCAGCGCTGGGCCTCGTCCGTGTCGCCATAGCCCTTCAGCGCCCGCTCCATCAGCAGGCACAGCCGCGCCGTCGGGTTCTCCTCGACCAGCAGGGCGAGGGTCTTCACCGCGCCGACCCAGTCGGCCTCGTCCATCGCCAGTTCGCCCGCCAGGATGCGGCTTTCCCGGTGGTTCGGCAGGGCCGCGACCAGCCCCCTCAGACGCGCCGCAATGTTCTCGCGGCTGTCCTGCGGCACCAGGCGGCGCGATAATTGCGCCAGCGCCGGGTGCGGCCGCGCCTTCCAGGCCAGCTCCAGCACGCCTTGCGCCGCCTTCGCCTTGTCATCGATCATCAGCTGGCGTGCGCCATGCCAGGCCGCAGGCGGCAGGCCGGGCGCCGCGCGGATCGCTTCCGCCAGCGCCTTCTGGGCATCCTGCTTGCGGTCTTCGGGCAAGCCCACAGCCCGCGCTGTCAGCAGCACGGCGCGGCGCCGCCTCAGGCTGTCGCCCGAAATCAGTCCGCGCTTCTCGCCGATCGCCAGCGTCTCCAGCGCCTTGTCCCACTCGCCGCGCGCGACCTGCAGGTCGAACAGCGAATTGAACGGCCAGTCGGCGTTTGATTTCAGGCCGAGCGCTTCCAGTGCGCGCGCTTCCGCTGTTGCGTGATCGCCGCGCTCGGCTGCGGCCATCGCCGACCCGCGCAGGCCGGCCAGGTGCCCGCCGGGCAGGCGGGCCAGCTGGCCCCAGGCGCGCTCGGCGCCGGCCCAGTCGTCATTGGCTTCGGCGGCGCGCGCTTCCAGCAGCAGTTTCAGGCGTTCGTCCTCGGCATGCTTCACCGCCTTGCGGGCCAGTTTCAGCGCATGCGTGGAATCGCCGGCCTCGGCCGCCAGCAGGCCCTCGGCCAGGGCCATGTTTGCCTTGCGGGCGCGGTTCGACTGGCGCGAGCGGCCAATCTTGCCCGGCAACACGAACAGGCCGCTGATCACCCACCAGGCCGCCGCGACAAGGCCGCCAAACACGATCAGCGCGATGGCGGCGACACCGGAATGCAGCGACACAAGCTCGCCGCGGCTGTCATTGATCACCACACTGCCTGGCAGCGTTACGGCCCAGAAGCCGACAAGGGCGCCGCCGACAATGATCACGAGAATGACGATGAAGAGGAATATCCGGTTCATCAGTTCTGGCCCTCCCCATCGATCATGCTCAGCCGAAGGGCTTCGAGGCCCGCTTCAAGTGTGATGCGCCGGTTTGCCGATCCGGTCCAGTCAGCCATGGCGGCCGCCGGTTCGCCGGACAGCGTGCCGAGCGCGCTGACAGCCCCTTCCAGGTCACCTGCGTCCAGCGCCGCCTTGGCGCGCGACAGCGTCATCGCTGCGCCGTCTTCCTCGCCCTCGGCGCCGCGCACCGTCACGGCATCGCCGAACATGTTGTTCAGCCAGCCCAGCGCACCTTGTCTCTCGGCAGGCTCCGCCGCGCGCGCCCTGGCACTGGCCGGGCCGAAGCTTTGCTGCAATTCGGCCAGGGTCGGCGCGCCGGTTGTCGCCACCTCGCCCAGGGTCCGCACCGTCGCCGATTTCGGCATCACGGCCCGCAGCTTGCGATAATCGGATTCGAACGACCCGCCCCGGCGCGATGCCGCCTCTATCGCCGACAGGGCCAGCGCGGCGTCGGCATTGATTTCGGACGCTTCCGCCTTCGCGCGCACCGCCGCCTCATCGTTTCGCATCCGCTCGATCAGGCTTGTCAGTTCAGTCGTGTCCCCGCTGCTGCGCAGCATGTCGGACTCAAGGCTGGCGAGCCGTGTCTCAAGCGCCGTAACCCGTTCCGACAGCGCGCCGAGCGAGCGGGCAAGTTCCGCCGCCGTCGCCTCGCCGCTCGTATCGACTGCTTCCAAGGCATCGAGTCGCGTGGACAGGTTCGCCACCGCGTCCCCGTTATCTGAGGCCATCGCCGCATCGAGACGCCTTGACAGGGCATCAAGCTCATCCTGCAGTGGGCTCAGGTCCTGGCTGCCGGACGCCGCCGAATTCAGGCCCGTGTTCAGCCGCGACTGCATTTCTGCGGCATCCCGGATCACCTTGTTGCGCTCCAGGTCGGCCGCCTCCTGGCCCGCCTTCAATGCGTCGAGTTCCGCCGTCAGCGCCGCAACGTCGCCGCTGTCGCCCTTATCCGGAATCGCCATGGTCGCGATGATGCCGATCGCGCCGCCAATACCTGCCGCGATCAGGGCAGCCACGGCCACGCCCAGCCAGCCCGGCCCGGAGCCGTCCGCGCCATTGGAAGGCGTGTCAGCCACGTCATCGAAAGCCGGTTCGAAATCGGCATCGATCGGCTCAGTGGAAGTGACCGGGGTGTCGTCCTCGGGATCGTCGCTCATCTGTCTGTCTGCTCCTCGCAGGCGGGATTTGGAATCACACTGACATATACGTCATCGTCGATCAAAGGTCGCCCTCAGAGGGCCAGCACAGCTGTATCGAGCGCGTCCATCAGGGCTGTCTCATTCGGATGGGCTGCATTGACAATGGCCCGCGCGCCGCACCCGGCCAGCGGCTGGCTGGCAGCGGGCGAAATGGCGACAAAGACAACCCGGGACAGGTCGATTCCCCGCGCCGCGTCGCGGAAAGCGGCCGCGCCCTTCGCGGAGTGAACCAGCACCACCACCCCCGGCGCCGCGTCCAGCGCGCTGGCGGCTCGGGGGGTGAGGTCCTTGACCGGCACGGTCCGGTAAAGCGCGGCAAACCGCGCGTCGAGTCCCGCCTTTTCGAGGGTGGCCACCAGGTCGCCCGCCGCCGCCTCATTCGCAATATGCAGCAGCCCGCCCGTCTGCGCCTCAGGCGCGGCGAGAATCATCGCTGCGAGATCGGCGGCGTTTCCATCGCCTTCCCGCACGTCCTCACCACCGCCCTGCCGTACCACTGTCGCAGTCGCCTCACCCACACACCACACCGTCAGCGTCCCCACGGCGCGGCGCTCAAGAAAGTAGCGCGCGCCATTGGCGCTGGTGAAAATCAGGTGGCGCACACCGTCCAATTCGAGCCCCGCATCCGGCAGGCTTTCCAGCGTCAGGGCCGGCGACAGGATCGCTTCGTACCCAGCCGCTTTCAGTCGCGCGACTGTGTCGGCCGCTGCAGGTTCGGCCCGTGTCACAATGACAGGAAGGCTCACCAGTCCCCCACGAAAGCAGGCAGTGTTCCGCCAGCCGCCGCACGGATGTCTGCACCCACGGCGCGCCCCAGCGCCGTCAGTTGCGCCTCGCTCGCCCCCTTGCGGCACGTGCCGTCGGCCCGCCAGCGTTGCTGCCCATCCAGCGCCAGGACTTCGCCGACCAGCTGCCAGTCCTCGCCCCTGTCAAACAGGTGCGCCGCAATCGGCGTCCGGCAACTGCCATCGAGGGCCGCCAGGAAGGCGCGCTCGGCTGTCGCAGCCGCGCGGGTCTCGGCATGATCTATCAGGCTGAGCGCCTCACGCACGTCGGCCCGGCCATCCTCGCGCGCCACGACGCAGATGATCCCCTGCCCCGCCGACGGCAGCATTTCGTCCATCGCGATCGGCGTGGCCAGGTGCGCCAGCCCAAGCCGCGTCAACCCCGCCATTGCCAGATAGGTGGCGTCCGCCAGTCCTTCTTCCAGCTTGCGCATGCGCGTCGCAACATTGCCCCGGAACATCACGATCTCGACATCGGATCTCCTGGCCAGCGTCTGCGATTCGCGCCGCAGCGAGGCCGTGCCGACCTTCGCGCCGGGCGGCAGGTCCGATAGACGGTCGGCCTTTGGCGACAGGAACCCTTCGCGCGGGTCCTCGCGCTCCGGATAGGCCGCGAATATCTGGCCATCTGGCAAGAGGACCGGCACGTCCTTCAGGCTGTGCACGTTGATATCTACCTCGCCACGATCCAGCGCCGTATCGAGCTCACGGGTAAAAAGTCCCTTGCCCCCGGAATTGATCAGGCGTTCCGTCGTCAACTGGTCGCCACTCGTCGTGAACGGGACAATTTCGCCGCGCAGCGCGCCGCCGGAGCTCACTTCAAGCGAGGCTGCAATCTGGCGCGCCTGCACCAGCGCAAGCGGAGATCCGCGCGTGCCGATGCGCACGATTTTCTGATCGCTGCGCGCAGCATTGTCGGGAGAGCGGCGTGGGTCTGTCATCACACTCCTCTAGCCGCCATCCACCGGCTTGCCAATTGACAGCGCGCCGCAGAAGGCGATAGGTCGCCTTATCGTTAATCGGAAATAATCTTTGGGAGTTCCCTCATCATGCGCAGTTCAGTTTCTGCCCTCGCCCTCGCTTTTGTCCTGTCGGCCTGTGCCAGCCAAAGCGTCCCCGTCGACAACCTCACCCCTGTCGAGACGGGTGCCGCCGTCGAAGCGCCAGCGCAGACCGCTGAAGAATTGAGCGCGCGCCTGAACACATGGTTCGATGAGAAATATGAAGAGCAGCTGCAATTCAGCCCGATCGGACTGTCCTTTCAGGGACGCAAGGACAGGAATGACGAAATCGACTGCATGACCTTCGCCTGCCAGGATGAACAACTGGCATGGCAAAAGGCAGCGACCGAGGAAATGGAAGCCTCTTTCGACTATGACGTCCTCTCCGCCGAGGACAAGATGTCCTACGACCTCTGGAAATACCAATACGATCAGGCCGCCGAAGGCGCCGCGTACCGGCATAACGGTTTCGTTTTCGACCAGATGAACGGCATCCAGAACTTCCTGCCGACCTTCCTGATCAGCTTCCACGCCGTCGACACCCCGGATGACATGGCGGCCTATATCAAACGGATCAGCGCAGGCGCCCGGGCATTGCGCGAAGGCATTGACGTCGCGCAGGAGTCGGCCGATCGCGGCGTGCACGCACCCAAATTCGCCTATGAAGGCGTGATCGACCAGTCGAAGAAAATCATCACCGGCGCACCGTTCACTGAAGGTGAAGACAGCGCCATCCTGGCTGACATCAAGTCCGACATTCAGTCGCTCGTCGACGCTGGCAGCATTGACGAAGTGCAGGGCGGCGTCTTCCTCGCCGAAGCTGAAGAGGCCCTCAAGGGCGACTTCCTCGGCGCCTATAATGACGTCATCGCCTTCGCCACGGCAGACATGGTCAACTCGCCGGATTCGACCCAGCCCGTCGGGGCCTACCTGCAGCCGGATGGCGCCGACTACTACAATTACCGTCTGAAAACCCAGACAACGACCGCCATGACTGCTGACGAGATCCATGATCTGGGCCTGGCAGAAGTCGCGCGCATACGTGGCGACATGGAGGCCATCAAGGCATCCGTCGGGTTCGAAGGCACGCTGAATGAGTTCTTCACCATGCTGCGCGACAGCAAGGATGACGAACGCTTCTACTACCCGAACACGGATGAAGGCCGCGCCGCCTATATCGCTGACGCGACAGCAGACATCGACCGGATCAAGGCCGAACTGCCGAACTATTTCGGCATCCTGCCGAAAGCTGACCTTGTCGTGAAGCGGGTTGAAGCCTTCCGCGAACAGGATGGTGCCGCCCAGCACTACTTCCCCGGCACGCCCGATGGCACACGCCCTGGCATCTACTATGCCCACTTGTCGGACATGACCGCCATGCCGAAGCGCGAACTCGAAGTCATCGCCTATCATGAAGGCATTCCTGGCCACCACATGCAGATCGCGATTGCGCAGGAACTGACCGGCGTGCCGCAGTTCCGGACGCAGGCGAACTTCACAGCCTATGCCGAAGGCTGGGGGCTCTATTCCGAATGGCTCGCCAAGGAAATGCCGGGCACCTATGATGACCCGTATTCGGACTTCGGCCGCCTCGGCTCTGAAATCTGGCGCGCCATCCGCCTTGTCATCGACACCGGCCTCCACTCGAAAGGCTGGACCGAGGAACAGGCTGTTCAGTACTTCCTCGCAAACGCGGCGATTACCGAAACGCAGGCGCGCTCGGAAGTGCAGCGCTATATCGTGATGCCGGGCCAGGCGACCGCCTACAAGATCGGCATGATCAAGATCCAGGAACTCCGCGCGAACGCTGAAGCCGAACTTGGTGACAAGTTCGACATTCGTGGCTTCCACGACACCGTACTCGGTGGCGGCGCCCTGCCGCTCGAACTGCTCGAGCGCAAGGTCGATGCCTGGATCGAGGAAGTGAAAGCGGCCTGAGGCCAAACCAGACGTTGGGGCAGGCCTTGCCACGAGCCGGGCCTGCCCTACGCTTGCCCCTGAAAAGGGAGCGAGCATATGAACCTGACTTTCAGCCCTGAGACCGAGATTTTCCGTGCCAAAGTGCGGCAATTCTTCGAAACCGAATTTCCCGCAGACATCATCGCGAAGAACAGGTCGGGCAAGCCGCTCATGACCGAAGACATCCGCCGTTCGGAAATGGCGCTCGGCGCGAAGGGTTGGCTCGCCAGCGCCTGGCCGGCCGAGTTTGGCGGCCCCGGCTGGTCGGTTGAGGAACAATACGTTTTCGATGAAGAGCTTGAACGCGCCGGCGTGCCGACGGTCACGCCGATGGGCGTCGTCTATGTCGGCCCGGTACTCTACACATTCGCGTCCGACGACCAGAAGGCCAAATGGCTGCCGGGCATCCGCGACGGCTCGGTTGGCTGGGCCCAGGGCTATTCCGAACCGGGCTCGGGCTCCGATCTCGCCTCATTGCAGTTCAGTGCCGTCCTGGAGAACGGAACGTACACTTTGAACGGGCACAAGATATGGACGTCAGCCGCCCAGCATGCCGACTGGATCTTCCTGCTCGCGCGCACCAGCAATGAAGGCAAGAAGCAGGAGGGCATCACCTTCATCTGCTGCCCGATGGATGCGCCCGGCGTCACGCTCATCCCGATCATCACGATTGATGGCAAGCATGTCCTCAACGAGGTCCTGTTCGACAATGTGAAAGTGCCGGAAGACTATCGGATCGGCGACGAGGGCAAGGGCTGGTCCTATTCCCAATACCTGCTCGGCTTCGAGCGCACGTCCTATGCCCGTATCGGCGGCAAGCGCGCCATGCTGCGCCACGCGCGCGAGCTGGCCACAGCCATGCCCGATGGCGGCAATCACAGGCTGATCGACGATCCGGCCTTCGCCCGGAAGCTGACCGATGCCGAAATGGCCGTTGACGGGCTCGAAATGACGGTCTTCCGTGTCCTGTCCGGGCTTTCTTCGGGCGGATCTCCGGGCAACGAAGCCTCGACAATCAAGATCCTGGCGACCCAGACCCACCAGCAGATCACCGAGCTTTTCCTTGATACAGCCGCCGCCTTTGGCCAGCCGGGCTTCAGCGCCAATGCGTCGGACATGGGCCTGCCTCTCCATGCTGCGCGGGACGTCTCGGCCTATTTTGCCGGGCGCGCCCAGTCGATCTATGGCGGCACGAATGAAATCCAGCGCACCATCATCGCCCGCAAGGTCCTGGGGCTCTAGCGCCGGACTGTCGCCGCTGCAGCGAAAAAGCTGGTTGCAGACAGGACCAGGGACATGACGCCGTTCCAGCCTGCCATCGACAGGCCGAGAATGTAGAATGGCGCTGCCGTGCAGTCTGCCACGTGGAAAGACTGGTTCAGGTCCTTCACGGCGAACGGATCGATCATGGCAGCGGCGGCACATCCTGCTGGCGGGGGAAATATCTGCCATTCCACCCCCGCATGGTAGGCCGCCACGACAGCGCCAACCCCGAACACCAGCCCGATCAGCACATTAAGCGCCACCAAAAACCGCCGCTTTGGCCAGATTTTCCAGATAGTGAGACCCGTGAGCGTCATGGCGATCAGGGCCCAGTAGACTTCCCGCTGGCGCAGGCATAGCGGGCATGGCGGTAGATGGCCGAACCGTTCGAATGCATGCGCTGCAGCAAGCATGAACGCCGACATGACCGTCGCGGCGACCGGCCACGTCCAGTCCTTGATGAGCATTTCCAGTTTCGACATGGCACCACTAACACCGCTTGGCCCACCGCCCACAATGCGGCGCAGCGTCACGATCCGGTGAGCGTGCTCAGGCCGAGCGCAACAGCCGTCAGAAGGCCCATGATCCAGGCCGAGCCGATGACCATTCCGCCAATTACCATCAGGCCATCTTTCTGCATCAGACCGAAGCTGGCGAGCGCGACGCCGAAGCCGGGCACCGTATTGGTCATTGGCAACGGAACGAGGATCGAGGCGCTGAACAGGCAGAGGAAGAAGCCGATCACGCGTTCAGACTTCTTGCCCGTAATCCCGGTCAGGCGCGGCTTGGCAAAGGTTTCGATCCAGCCGAGCCATTTACGCCCGCCGGTCGCCATTTGAGTCAGGCCCTTGCGGTCAATTTTGCGCTGGCCGAACTTCTCGGGCATCCACGGTTGTTCCCGGCCAGCGACCATCTGCCCCGCCAGCGCCATCATGGGCAGCGACACGACCTGCGGCACGCCGTAGAGGAACGGGATACAGCAGGGCAGCGCGAGGAAGAAGAGCCCCGCGCCGAACGCGCTTTCGTCGAGCTGGTCCATGATTTCGTGCAAAGTGAACCCCTCTTCCGGCGCGCGCGCGGCCATGGCCTCAAGGGTTTGCAGCAGGGTGCGCTCGGCGGGGATCGAAGCAGTTGTCATGCGCGCCGTGTTACCGATCTTTGCCAGCGGCGTCGAGACGATTGACAGCACATGCTGCCATGCGGCAGGAGAAGCCTTCCCTGCAAAGGGCCTCTGTGGCGGAACTGGTAGACGCGACGGATTCAAAATCCGTTTCTGGTGACAGAGTGCCGGTTCGAGTCCGGCCAGAGGTACCACCCGGACCTGGCGAGAGTTAGAACTGGAAGTAGATGAAGGGGCGGTAGCCAAGCGGCACGAAGACGATGGCGATGGCTGCCATGGCACCATAGGTCACAGCAAACCGGTTCGGCCCGAGGCGTTCGATCATTTCCTGTGCGCCGAAACGGTGCGACAGCCAGTGTACCAGGCCCAGGCCCGCCAGAAGGGGCCAGACGGCGATTGGCAGCACATTGTCGCCCGGCGACGACCAGGTGATGTAGGTGCGTGAGATCGCCAGCGCCTCGCCGAGGTCTGCCGCGCGGAAGAAAATCCAGGCCAGGTTCACCCAGTAATATGTCACGGCCCCGCCAATGAAGCCGCCGAGGAGCCCCATTGCCGGCACGCGGCGGGCAACCAGGTTGTTCCAGCCCCGCTGCACAATCAGCGCGATGCCGTGCAGGAACCCCCAGATCACAAAATTGAACGAGGCGCCGTGCCACAACCCGCCCAGCACCATTGTCGTCATCAGGTTGACGTCTCGCCGCCCGTTGCCGCGCCTGTTACCGCCCAGCGGGATGTAGAGGTAGTCGCGTAACCAGGATGACAGGCTGATATGCCAGCGGCGCCAGAAGTCCTGTATGTCGGGCGACAGGTAGGGCGAGTCGAAGTTGGCCGGGAACTTGTACCCAAGCAGGCCCGCACACGCGATCGCCATGTCTGAGTAGCCCGAGAAATCGCAATAGATCTGGATGCCGTAGAGCAACACGCCAGCGACAACCTGCGAGGCGGCAAAGGACGACGGGTCGGCGAAGATGACGTCGACATATTGCGCGATATTATCGGAGATGCAGGCCTTCTTGATGAAACCGATCAGGAAGAGTGTGAGGCACGCCCGAACACTGACATCCGCCCATTTCCGCGCTGTATCCATCTGCGGGATAAATTCGGAGGCCCGCACGATCGGGCCTGCGACGAGTTGCGGAAAGAAGGCGATGTAGAAGGCGACATCCAGAAACGAGCGGCGCGCACCGATATCGCCGCGGTGTGTGTCGACCATGTAGGAGATGGCCTGGAACGTATAGAAACTGATCCCGACCGGCAGGACCAGGTTCAGCGTCACCGAACCGGCGCTGAAACCCATGAGGCCGGCAAAATCGACAAAACTGTCGGCAAAGAAGTTGAAATACTTGAACACGCCAAGCACGCCGAGCGACGCTGTGATCCCGGCCGCAAGCGCGAGTTTGCGGGTCCTGTGTCCCGGCGGATAGCGGTTCGCTGCCACGCCGACGACATAGCTGATCACGGTGATCAAGAGGATCAGGCCGAGAAAGCGCCAATCCCACGCGCCATAGAACACATAGGACGCAAGCGTCAGGACCCGCTTGCGCCAGAGATTGCTGCGCAGCGCCCAGGCCAAAGCGAACACGATACCGAAAAACAGGAAAAAGCGCGGCTCAACGAATAGCATGCTGTGCTCCCGCATCAGACCGCTTCAGTTCGCTGCACAATCCGGCGCCCACGACCCGGCTGAGCGCCCGGGCGCCGGCTTCGCCATAGTGGCTGTGATCAAACCATAGGCCGCGTTCAAAAAGGTCCGGATAGGCGTCCGGCCGATTGAAATTCAGCACCGGCAGGTCAGGCGCGATGCGTGCAAGCTCCACACCGACACGCGGCGTGCGGTCAAGTTCTTCAGGATCCGGAGATATGAAAAGCGCGGCGTTGAGCCCGAGCGCCCGGATGCGCCGCAAGCGGTCTTGAAGATAGATCGCGCGAGCGGCAACGTTCTCATCGCTCGCCGCGCCGTAGCGCGCCATCGCGGCGTCGAACTTGTCTGGATGTTCGAGGAAATCTTTCCGGCGCGCCTCAATGTCCGGCGTCGGGTGGGACCCAAGGATCTCGAACCCGTCATACCCCATATCGAGCTTGAACGGGGCCGGCTGTTCCGGGGCCGGGAATAACAGCGCCGCAGCGCGTCCGACACCCGAAAGATCATAAGCGGCGCCGGCGCCGAAAATGCCTATCCTGAATATCTTCTTCGGAGTCGACTCTGGAAAGGACGCAATGCTTTTCAGCGTCGATTTGTATTCTGCCGGTCCATGGAAAAATCGCGCGCGTTCGTTTGTGGCATTGTCCAACGTCCGTGCCTCTGGCAGCGGGTCCTCGATGACAACCGTGCGAAGCGCGCCTTTTCCTGCCTCGAGCACCTGATCGACAAGCCAGTCCTGCTCGGCGCCGGTCAGCCCGAAGACGCCGAAATTGAAAACGTTGGGACGCGGGCAGCCAGCGGATTCCACCGCGGCCTCCACTTCATCAGGCACGACATGGTAAAAGGTGCGGGACGTGCCGATGAACACCGTATCGTACGCGTCGGCATGCGCCTGGTAGGCAGCCAGTTTGGGGCTGAGCACATTCATGTCGGGCACGGGCGCCTGGTGACGCAGAAGCAGCGAGAATCCGCTGGCAATCACCGCGAAGGTTACAACCATGAGCAGAGTCGGCACCAGCGCAGCGCGCGCCTGCGCGAGATTTCCGCGTTCCGACAAAAAGAAGCCCTCCCCTATGGCTGCAGGGCGAAAAGTCGCGACCGGGCATAGCGCCGGATTCCCGGTTCCGGTTGCACATATCATGCCATGGGGTGGGAATGGTTACTGGCCGGTTTCTGCCGAGCCGAGCGCCACAACCTTGTAACCATCCTGCTTAAGGCGTGACAGCAACAGGCTAACTCGCTCATCAGATTTATCGAACGGATCGTGAAGAAGGATAACCCCTTTCCTGCCAGCCAGGCCTAGCTTCTGAAGGATCATCTCCACGGAGGCCTCCGGACGGTTTTTGGTCCAATCGGCTCCGTCTGCTGTGACGCCAACCTCGAGCAATCCCATTTCGCGCACATCGGCGGACAGTTCAGCATTCGTCGCAACAAAGGGAAACCGGAACATGATCGCCGTCGCGCCTGTTCCGGAGAGAGCCGCGTTAACCGCGTCCATGCCCGTCGATACTTCGCCATGCGCCGCTTCAGTCGTCAGGGTTGGCAGGTTGGCATGTGACCAGGAATGGCCACCCAGAGAATGACCGCGCCTGCCGATCTCGCGGATGATATCCGGGTGCCGATCCGCCTGCTCGCCGAGCAAAAAGAATGTTGCCTTGGTGCATTGGAGATCGAGCTGGTCGAGCACGGGCAGCGTCCGTCTCGGATCAGGACCGTCGTCAAATGTGAGGACAACTTCCCGGTCATTCAGAAGGGTCTCAATCGATCCGGTATCCGCCGTCACGGTGATCGTCCGCTCAACGCCGAGCTTGGTATTATCGCACGCGATCACCGGCGCCTCGGTCGGCGTCGCATCGGAACAGGCCGCTATCGCCAAGGCGCACACAATCGATATTCCGGCCTGGTGCCACGCATGCATTCCCTGACGAATTTTCATGTAAAACAATCCAATAGACATACCGACGTCCGCAAGTTCTAGTATTATCCGGCTTTGGCGATCTCCGCAAACCGCACCGAAGAGACCGAGGGAAGACTCCCGACACGCGAACATTCTTGTATTTGGTTAATTCCGGGTCCTAATATTCCATCGCAGCCTTCGACGCGCGTTCCGAAGATGCCGGAGACCTGATGGGGAAGGATCGAACCTACCACTACCCGCTGGATGCCATTCGCTTTGTGGCAGCGCTTTCCGTCGCCATGTTCCATCTCGGCTTCTATTCCTGGGCCTCGGAAACCTCTTCAACGTCGCTTATCTTTGCGCACGTCGATGCCCTCCCGAAACTGGCATCGGTCACCTGGTTCGGCTGGATCGGCGTCAACGTCTTCTTCGTGATATCCGGCTTCGTCATTGCAAATTCAGCCAATGGGGCGTCGCCCATTTCCTTCCTCAAGAGCCGGGCGCTCCGACTGTACCCAGCGGCATGGATTTGCGCGACCATCACGCTGATGGCATGGATCGTCATCGCGCACCGGCCGCCCTCGGAACTCATGGGCCCCTATATTCACGCCATGGCGCTCTGGCCCCTGCCAAACTGGATCGACGGTGTGTATTGGTCGCTGGCCGTCGAAGTCTGCTTCTACGCCACAGTCTTCCTTTTGCTCGTTTTCCACCAATTCAAGCATATCACTTTGTACGCATGGGTTTTGACGCTGCTGAGCGGCGCCTATCTTGGTGCAATCAGCTTAGGAATGCTGCCGGAGTCCGGATGGGTATGGCTCCATTCCGATATCCTCTTGCTGCAACACGGTGCTCTTTTCGCGATCGGAATCTGGATGTGGAAGTCCAGCGGTCGGCGCAATGCGATCCTGGACTATATCGGCCTCGGCACGGCGGTCGGGGTCGCACTCATCGGTATCGGCCTGCGAGCGGAGTCGCTCCAGGTGGTCGAGGCGCCCGCGGCTTCAGGATTCTCGATCGAGGAGCCAATGGTTGTCTGGTTGGTCATCCTCGCCTTCATGTTCGTGTTCACCCGCTGGCCCGGCACGTTCCGTCCGCGTTCGGTGGGCACGCGCGCCCTGACGCGAAAACTCGGGCAGGCAACCTATCCCCTATATCTCGTTCACAATGTGGTTGGCGCCGGCTTGATGCATGTGCTCATCCAGACGGGCATGAGGCCTTATCTGGCCCTGGTGTTCGCGCTTGGGGCCGTGATCGGACTGGCGTGGCTAATCGCCTGGATTGCCGAGCCCGTCATTGGCGCCTGGCTTCGCGAAATGCTCAACAAGGCCGAGGTGCAGCTCTTGCGTTTTCCGGGCGGGCGGGCATTGGCGCGCCCGGGTGGCATTGCCGACTGACACTAAAGGAAGAACCGGCCCTCGATCGTCGTGACAGCGCGGCCGATGAGCTTCACCCGGTCACCTTGTAACACGGTATCGATACGCGCGCCTCGGCCGGGATAGGCTTGGAAGCAGCCAAGCGCATCCTGCCCGAACCGCTCCGACATCACGCGCGCCAGCATAGTGTGCCAGCTACCGGTGGCGGGATCCTCATCGATGCCGCTGCCCGGTGCGAAAAAGCGGCTCGTAACGTCGACACTCGCGCCCCCCGGGGCAAAGCAGCCGAAATTGCCGCGATCCCAGCCCTCACCCGGAACGCCTAGGGACTTCAACGCCTTGAGATCAGGCGCCAGCGCGCGAACCGCCTCCGGCGTCTCGAACATGGCCGCATAGAACATGCCGCCCCAGGCCTGGACAGGCCTTGCGCCCAGCGCGGCAGCCACGTCATCAGTCACCACGATTTCCTTCACAGGGGCCGAGGGGAAATCCATCTCCAGACGCCCATCCTCCAGCTGGCGCACCGTCAAACGACCGGATTTGACTGTGTCGAAAGAAATAGCGTCTCCGACAAAGCCTTCATGCGCAAACAGAACATGGGCGGCAGCAAGTGTCGCATGGCCGCACAGCGGCACTTCAACTGCCGGGGTGAACCATCGCAGGTTCCAACTCGATTCTCCCGTACGAACAATATAGGCCGTCTCGGCGACATTGTTCTCTGCCGCAATTGCCAACATGACATCGTCGGCTGGAAAGACCTCCAGCGGCATGATGCAGGCCTGGTTTCCCTCGAAGGCGCGGGAAGCAAAGGCGTCGACCTGGTAGAATGGCAGCGCAGGCATGGGGCGATCTCCGTCAACGATCACTCTGTTTCGCACAGTCCGGCAACCGGGAAAAACCAGAATTCGTAACGGGGCGTTCAGCTTTTCTATCGCTTCTCAGCGTGTTCAGCCGCCATTTATCATCGGCCGCACCATTCCTGGAACGCATCATTCGATGGCAGAGGTTGGCCGGCTCTTCCGAATTTCACGGTTAACCGCCTTGGCCACACCCTCGGGCACTCTCGCGTTCAATGGCGCACTTCAATCCTTGTCCAGGACCCATCCATGGTTGACGGGACCATGGCCCTTGCCGAACGGTCTGGCCGCCCGGATCGCACCGATCAAATACGCGCGGCCGCGCTCGACTGCATCAGGCACGCTCGCTCCTTGCGCAAGGTGGGCAGCAATCGCCGACGCGAGCGTGCAGCCCGTTCCGTGGGTCGACATCGTCACGATGCGGGGACTTTCGAATATCCACTCTCCCGTTGTTGTTTGCAGCACGTCCGTGATCTTGTTGCCACCAATATGCCCGCCCTTGACCAGCGCGCCATGCGCACCGAGCTCCAACAGGCGTTCAGCGGCCCGGCGCTGACCGTCCACCGTCTCGACGACCTTGCCTGTCAGCACTTCCGCCTCAGGCGCATTCGGCGTGACGAGACGCGCGCGCGGCACCAGTTCGGAACGAATCGCTTCAACCGCCTTGGCATCAACCAGCCGGTCACCAGACGTCGCAACCATGACCGGATCGATCACGCGCGGCGCCATCGACGCCGCGTCTGCCAGGCACTCGGCAATCGCCTCGACCAGCGCCGCCGAACCCAGCATGCCTGTCTTGATCACGTCGGTGCCAATATCGGCCAGTGTCACCTGAATCTGCCCAACGACAGCGTCCACGGGGACCGGCCAGACGCCGTGCACGCCTTTGGTATCCTGCATGGTGATCGCGGTAATCGCGGTCATGGCGTATCCACCCAGCATCGTCACCGTCTTGATGTCAGCCTGAATGCCGGCACCGCCGCCTGAGTCCGACCCGGCGATGATGAGGACCCGGCCCTCGGGGCCTTCGGCCATTTTCATGGGACGCGTCAGACCTTGATGTCCGCCTTCTTCGCGTCCGCGAGGAAGGCTTCAAGTCCCTTGTCCGTCAGCGGATGGTTGACCAGGCTCTTGATCACGTTTGGCGGCATCGTTGCAACGTCAGCGCCGGCAAGGGCCGACAGTTTGACATGGTTCGGCGTGCGGATCGACGCAGCCAGGATCTCGGTATCGAAAAGATAGTTGTCATAAATCTGGCGGATGTCGCTGATCAGTTCCATGCCGTCGATATTGATATCGTCTAGACGTCCAATGAATGGCGAGATGAATGCCGCGCCGGCCTTGGCGGCGAGCAAGGCCTGATTGGCCGAGAAGCAAAGCGTCACATTTACAGCTGTTCCTTCGTCCGACAGGGTACGACAGGCCTTGAGCCCGTCCCAGGTCAGCGGCAGCTTCACGGCCACGTTCTCGGCGATCTTGGCGAGCTTGCGGCCTTCGCGCACCATGCCTTCGGTGTCTGTCGCGACGACTTCCGCGCTGACCGGACCATCTGTCAGTCCACAAATTTCCTTGATCACTTCCGCAAAAGGGCGACCGGATTTTGCGATCAGGGAGGGATTGGTCGTGACACCATCGATCAGGCCGGTCGCGGCGAGTTCGGCAATATCCTTGGTGTCGGCGGTGTCGACGAAGAATTTCATGTCTGGGATCCGGTCTTGAAGGGGTTTCGAAAAACTACGGTCGCCCGATAGACGTATAGGCAAACCCGTGGGCCGCCATGTCTTCGGGCGAATAGATATTGCGCAAGTCTACCACGATATTGCTATTGAGCGCAGCCTTCACCCGGTCGAAATCGAGCGCGCGGAACTGGTCCCATTCGGTAATGATCACCATCGCGTCGGCACCCTTGATCGCCTCATACGGGCCTGTGGCGAATTCGACGCCATCGAGCAGGTGCGATGCCTCGGTCATGGCTTCGGGGTCATAGGCGCGGATCTTGGCGCCGGCTGCTATCAGGGCTGGCAAGATATCGAGGCTCGGCGCGTCGCGCATGTCGTCGGTATTCTGTTTGAATGCGAGTCCCAGCACACCGATCGTCTTGCCAGTCACGTCGCCGCCCATCGCGCGAATGATCTTGGCAGCCATGGCTTTCTTGCGCGCTGCATTCACTTCAACGACCGTGTCGATGATCCGCACAGGCGCACCCGCATCATTCGCAGTCTTGGTAAGCGCCAGCGTGTCTTTCGGGAAGCAGCTGCCGCCATAGCCCGGTCCAGCATTCAGGAATTTCCTCCCGATCCGGTTGTCCAGCCCGATTCCACGAGAGACTTCCTGCACATTCGCGCCCACCTTCTCGCACAGGTCTGCCATCTCGTTGATGAAAGTGATCTTGACCGCCAGGAAGGCGTTCGCCGCATACTTGATCAGTTCCGACGTACGCCGGTCCGTAAACAGGATGGGCGTCTCGTTGAGGAATAGCGGGCGGTAGAGTTCGCGCATCAACTGGCGGGCGCGCTCGTCTTCCGTGCCGACGACGATACGATCGGGAATCTTGAAGTCCTTGATCGCAGCGCCTTCGCGCAGGAATTCGGGGTTGGACACGACTGCAAAATCGCCATCGGGGCAGGCGTCGCGCATGATCTGCTCAACTTCATCGCCTGTGCCCACCGGAACGGTCGACTTGGTCACGATAACAGTGAAGCCATCCATCAGACCGGCAATTTCCTTGGCGGCGGCGTAAACATAGGACAAGTCTGCGTGGCCATCGCCGCGCCGCGAAGGCGTGCCAACCGCGATGAACACCGCGTCGGCATCCTTGATCGCGTCAGCAGCATCGGTCGTGAAGAACAGGCGCTCTTCCTCGACATTGCTCGCGACAAGCGCGTCGAGACCCGGCTCGAAAATCGGCATGATGCCATTTTTCAGGCGTTCGATTTTCGACGCATCCTTGTCAACGCAGGTCACGACGTGACCGAAATCTGCAAAGCAGGCTCCCGATACCAGTCCAACATAGCCAGTGCCGATCATCGCAACGCGCATGGAATAGTCCTTTTCGAAAGCCCCTGACGCCAATCGGGCGACGGGTGCGATTTTTGTGCCATCAGGTCAAGTGGGCGCGCCAGCAGTGCGGCGTCGTCAAGCGATATAGGAGAGGGAAGCGGACACAAGACGTGCGGCTTCCAGTTCGGAATCATCGTCGGCATAGGCTGCCAGCATGGCCTGGCCGGCCTCTCCATGGGCGAAACTGTAAAGCCCTTTTACAACCACGCCATCGGCGCGGGTCTCCGAAAGACGGTAGGACAGGCGACTGACGCCACCTTCCACGCTTTCCGTGATATCGGTCGCCGCGCTGGGCACATTCGCGCGATCTCGCAGCATGCGGTCTTCGACGGAAACGCCGTCTTCAGTACCATACGCCTTGAGCCACAGCGTGAGGCCCGGACGCCAATAGCACAGACCCGCGTCCTCTTCGCGCCGATTGAACTGGCCGGGCAGGGTGATCGCCCACCGGGAGGTAGCCTGCTGGTGACCGGATACGGCTGCATAGTTCGGGTTGAGCGACATGCGTCTCAAATCTCCTGGTTGTAGGCTCCGACTTCGGCATGCTTTCCGAGGCGTGGTTTGACTTCCTTGTGGAAGAGATCGCGCATGTCGTCGCCACTCGCCATGGATTCGACAACCACGACCAGTTCGGGCTTGTTCGATGAGGCGCGCACAAGCACCCAACTGCCATCGTCGAGCGTCACACGCGCGCCGTTGACGGTGTTCACGTCAATCACCTTGCGGCCAAGAATCTCGGTGCCGTTAAGCGCTTCGTATTCAGCAACCATCTTATCAACCACGTCATATTTCACTTCGTCACCGCAATGCGGCGACATGGTCAGCGATGTATAAGCGACGCCGAGTTCGTCGCGGAGGTCGGCCATGGTCTTTCCGGGGTTGCGATCGAGCATTTCGAGGATCGCCTTGGCGGCCGTCAGGGCGCAGTCATAGCCAAGCCCGATGGGCGGACGGAAGAAGAAGTGACCGGACTTCTCGAAGCCTGCGAGGGCGCCGAGTTCATTGGTGCGGCGCTTGATGTAGGAGTGGCCGGTCTTGTAATAATCGACCGTCGCACCGTTTTCCTTGAGGATCGGATCCGTCTTGTAGAGGCCTGTGGACTTCACATCGACGACGAAGGTCGCGTTCTTGTAGTTTTTCGACAGGTCGCGGGCCAGCATCAGGCCGATCTTGTCGGCGTAGATTTCCTCGCCCGTATTGTCGACCACGCCGCAGCGATCGCCGTCGCCATCAAAGCCGAGCACGACATCGGCGCCGAGTTCCTTCACGGCTTTCGACATTTCGTGCAGCATTTCGGCGTCTTCGGGGTTCGGGTTGTATTTCGGGAACGTGTTGTCGAGATTGCAGTCCATCTCGATCACTTCAGCGCCCATCGCCCGCAGCGCGTCCGGCGCAAAGGCGCCCGCCGTACCGTTTCCGCAGGCCGCAATCACCTTGATCGGACGCGACAGTTTCACGCCTTCAGCCACCGACGCGATGTATTTTTCGCGCATGCCGTCGACGCGATAGTGCGCCCCGCCGGCGCGCGGCGTGAAGTTGCCGCCCATGACGATTTCCTTGAGGCGGCCCATCTCGACCGGCCCGAAGGTCAGCGGGCGGTCGGCGCCCATTTTCACGCCGGTCCAGCCATTCTCGTTATGGCTTGCCGTTACCATGGCGCAGCAAGCAGCATCCAGTTCGAACTGGCTCCAGTAGACCATTGGCGAGAGGGCGAGGCCGACATCCAGCACTTCGCAGCCACCCTGCACCATGCCCAGGACCAGCGCGTTCTTGATCGGCTGGCTGATCGAGCGGAAATCATGCCCGGTCACAACCTTCGGCGTCACGCCCATTTCATGGAACAGGGTCGCCATGCCAAGGCCGAGAGCCTGGACGCCGGTATAGTTCAGTTCCGGCGGCTTTTCATGACCGATGCCATTGAACCACCAGCGCGCATCATATTCGCGGAAGCCTGTTGGCTTCACCAAAGGCAGAATCTCGAATTCGAGCGTATTGTCGTCGATATGGGCGAGCGGCTTCGGCATCATGGCGGGCTGTCTCCGGGTTTCAGCAGGTGTTCAACACAAGTCTGGCGTCTCTGGCAACAGGATGCAGGTTTCGCGCCAGAGGCGATATGTTAACCGCCCAATCGCTCAGCGGGCATGGCTTTTCAGGAAGCCGGCGATCCATTTGCCGACAAGGGCATTATCGCCCGGCACCGCGAGCGACGTCACGGCCGGCGCGGCGGCCGGGCCGAGACGGTCCGCGCGCGCTGTATAGAGCGCTGCAGAATAGGTATCGTCGAACTCGGGATGGCACTGGAAACTGATAGCGGGACCATTCGCGTAATTGAGACTCGCATAGGGCGTGAAGTCCGACCGCGCGATCACGTCGGCGCCCGGCGGCGGGATGACAACCTGGTCCTGATGGCTGACCGCGACAGAGACCGTTTTTGGACAATTTTTTGCGACAAGGCCGGGACAGTCCAGCACTTCATAGGTGTGACGCCCGACGCCCCAGCCCTTGGGGGATTTGATCACCTTGCCGCCGAGGGCTTCGGCGAGGAGCTGGTGCCCGAAACAGATGCCGACCTGCGGCACAGCTGCAGCAGCGGCTGCGCGGGCGAAGTCCATCAGGGGGCCGATCCACGGGTCGTCATCATAGACGCCGGCTGGCGAACCGGTGATCAGGATGGCCTCCAGCGAGGTCGGATCCGGCAAGGTCTCGCCCTTGATCACGGAGACGGTTTCGAAATCCATGGCCGGATCGGATGCACGAACAAGTGCACGAAGCATGCCCGGATAATCCATGAACGCAGCCCGGATAGGCTCCGGAACGAGGCCGGTTTCGACGATCGTGAGCTTCATGGAGCGGGCGGCACCGCAGGCCGCTGCCCGGCAACCCAGGCCTTGATATGCGCCTCGAGTACATCGAGCGGCACGGCGCCCTCTTCCAGCACGGCATCATGGAACGCCCTGATGTCGAATTGCTCGCCCAGCGCGGCCTTGGCCTCGGCCCGCAATTCGCGGATTTTCAGCTCGCCCATCTTGTAGGCGACCGCCTGGCCCGGCCAGCCGATATAGCGCGTCACCTCGATATCGATATTGAGCGGGGCGAGCGCGCTATTGTCCTTGAAACAGGCCTCGGCCTCTTCCCGAGTCCAGCCATACCAGTGCAGGCCGGTATCCGCGACGAGGCGGCAGGCCCGCCACATCTCCATCGACAGGCCGCCAAAGCGCTCATAGGGCGTCTCATACATTCCCGCTTCGCCGGCAAGATGTTCCGAATAGAGGCCCCAGCCTTCTCCGAAGGCGGTGGCGTAATAGTCCTGGCGGAATTTCGGCTGGTCGCTCATTTCCTGTGAGAGCGCGATCTGCAGGTGATGGCCGGGAACAGCCTCATGCGCCGTGAGGGCCGGGAGTTCGTAGAGCGGGCGCTGTTCAAGGGCGTAGGTGTTGACCCAATAGATGCCGTGGCGCCCTTCTGAGGGATCGCCCTCAACATAGCGGGCCGACGTGTAACCCGGCGCGATGGCATTCGGCACAGGCTCAACATCATAGGCAAGCTTGGGCAGGCGACCGAAATAGTCGGGCAGCATCGCGTCCATCCGCGCGGCAATCGCCTTGGCCTTTGTCATCAGGTCTGTGTCAGACGTGGCATAGAATTGCGGATCGGCGCGCAGGAAGGCGAGAAAGTCGGCAAAGCTGCCGTCGAAACCGATCTCCGCAATGATGTCTTCCATTTCTGCGCGGATACGCGCGACTTCGCGATTGCCGAGCTCATGGATTTCGACCGGCGTGTAGCCCGCGCCAGCCGTGTGATGCTCGACCAGCGCCGTATAGATTTCCCTGCCGCCCGGCAGCGCAGCAATCCCCGCGCCCGGTCGTGCATACGGTGCATATTCCGTGACGATGAAATGCAACGTGTCCCGATACGCCGTCACAGCGTGCGAAGCCGCCTCCAGTCCCTCGGCGCGCAGGCGCGCCGCCGTCTCGGCGTCCATGTCCGCCGGCAGGCTGGCGAATGGCGTGAGCAGGCTGCTCTCTGCCGGATCCGTCACGATCTGCTCGCGGATCTGGTCGGTCATCGTGCCCAACGGATCGGCATTCGCCGTCCAGCCGGTTGCGATGCCCCGGCGCATATTCTCGATATTCTCGGCGAAATAGCGGGGAACGTCATTGAGCCGGGCGATCCAGGCTTCGGCATCTTCCTGCGAGTCGAGCGTGGTCTGCATGGCCGCGAAGATCGGTTCGGCCTGGAATCCCCAGTCGCCGGTGAACGGGATGCGCGCCGCGTCATATTGCGCATCGTCGAGGTCTGATCGCAGGAGACGCTCAAGGATTGCCTTGTCGACGGTGCGCGACGTCTCGGCCGACTTAATGCGCTGCAACAGGTCTTGCGCCCTTGTGGCCTGAACTGCGACCGCATCTGGGCTCACGTCGCGCCACTGGCGCGCTGCGGTGCCGTCGACCCGCGCCGCTTGGTCAGGATTGACTGCACGAACATAGGTTTCGTATTCGACGACGAGCGTTTCCATCGGGTCCGGCGCGGTCTCTGCATGAGCCCCAAGCGACATGACCAACAGGCCCAGACCAAGAATCAGCGGTTTCATTTTGTCGCTCCTGTCGCCCTTCACGTTGACAGGATCATAGAGGCGCCTAGAACCCGAAGCCAAGCGTTTCATTACAGGTAAGGTAAGCTTCCATGTCAGGCACCAACCGGGCCGATCCCCGCCCCCTGTCGCCCCACCTGCAAATTTGGCGACCGCACGCAACCATGTTCGCGTCGATCACGCACCGCATTACCGGCATGGGGCTCTATTTCGGAACATTCCTGATCGCAGCCTGGCTGATTGCACTTGCGACCGGACCTGAGGCCTATGCGCAGGCCGAGGCGGTCATTTCCGGTGTCCCGGCCCAGGTAATCCTGTTTGTCTGGACCGTGGCAGTGCTGTTCCACTTCGCGGGCGGAATACGCTTCCTGCTCTGGGACGGCCCACATGCTGGGTTCAAGCCAAAGACGGCCAGCGCCGTCTCCGTTTTTCTCTATGTCTTTGCCGTTCTGGGATCGGTGGCCATCTGGGCCGCTGTTCTCTGGCTTTAAGGAGTCCTCAAAATGGCAAAAAGCGAATTCGTCACGCCCGCAAAGATCACCCGCGGCCTTGGTTCAGCAAAATCCGGGACTTCCGATCATATCCGCCAACGCGTCACCGCGATCGCGCTCGTTTTCCTGGTTCCATGGTTCCTGTACTCGGTGATCAACGCGTCATCCATCGGCTATGCCGGGGCCGCCGAGTGGGCCGGCAAGCCGTGGAACGCCATCCTGCTGATCCTGACGGCCGGCGCGGCGTTCTATCACATGCGGATTGGTATGCAGATCGTCATTGAGGACTATATCGCTAAGACGAGCACGCGTTCGGCGCTGCTGATCCTGAACAGTTTCGCGGTGATCGCCCTGTTCGTGACAGTGGCCCTGTCTGTGCTGAAACTCTGGATTGGCGCTGGCGCCTGATGGCGGCCGCGGGAGAAACCAAGATGACCGACTATAAATTCATTGACCATACCTATGACGTCGTCGTTGTCGGCGCAGGCGGCTCGGGCCTTCGGGCCGCGCTTGGCGCCGCACAGGCCGGCCTGAAGACCGCCTGTATCACCAAGGTTTTCCCAACCCGCTCGCACACGGTTGCAGCGCAGGGCGGCATCGCCGCGTCGCTCGGCAACATGGGCGAAGATAACTGGCGCTGGCACATGTATGACACCGTCAAGGGCTCCGACTGGCTCGGAGACCAGGACGCCATTGAATATCTCTGCCGCGAAGCGCCTGCCGCCGTGTACGAACTCGAGCACTGGGGCATGCCCTTCAGCCGCACCGACGAAGGCAAGATCTACCAGCGCGCCTTTGGCGGCATGACGCGCGACTTCGGCGAAGGCCCCGTGCAGCGCACGTGCGCTGCAGCGGACCGGACCGGTCACGCCATGCTTCACACGCTCTACGGCCAGTGCGTTCGCGAAGAGACCGAATTCTTCATCGAATATATCGCGCTCGACCTGATCATGGACGATGACGGCGTCTGCCGCGGCGTGACCGCCTGGAAGCTCGACGACGGCACGTTGCACCGCTTCCGCGCGCAGAAAACGATCCTTGCGACGGGTGGCTATGGCCGCGCCTTCTTCTCGTGCACCTCGGCCCACACCTGTACCGGTGACGGCAATGCCATGGTGCTGCGCGCCGGCCTGCCGTTGCAGGACATGGAATTCGTCCAGTTCCACCCGACCGGCATCTACGGCTCGGGCTGCCTGATCACGGAAGGCTCGCGCGGCGAAGGCGGTTACCTGACCAATTCCGAAGGCGAACGCTTCATGGAGCGGTATGCGCCTTCCGCAAAAGATCTCGCCTCACGCGATGTGGTTTCACGCGCGATGACACTGGAAATCCGTGAGGGCCGCGGTGTCAGTCCCGAAAAGGATCATATCTACCTCCACCTTGAACACCTTGGCGCCGCCGTCCTGGCCGAGCGGCTGCCCGGTATTTCGGAAACGGCGAAAATCTTCGCCGGCGTCGATGTCACCAAGGAGCCGATCCCGGTCCTGCCGACCGTACACTATAATATGGGCGGCATTCCGACCAATTATCATGGCGAAGTGCTGACCAAGAAAGGTGACGACGCGGACTCCGTTGTGCCGGGCCTCATGGCCGTCGGTGAAGCCGCCTGCGTGTCGGTTCACGGCGCCAACCGCCTCGGGTCCAACTCGCTGATTGACCTTGTCGTGTTTGGCCGCGCGGCAGGCCTTCGCTGCGGCGCCACGACGGAAGCCGGCGCAACGCAGCCGACGCTTCCCAAGGGCGCCACCGACAGCCACCTCGCCCGCTTCGACAGGATCCGCAACGCGACCGGCGACCAGCCCGTCGCCAAGCTGCGCCTTGAGATGCAGAAAGCGATGCAGGGCAATTGCGCGGTGTTCCGCACCGGCGACGTGCTGCGCGAGGGTGTCGAAGCCATCGACGACGTCTACAAGAAACTGCCCGGCCTGGACGTGAAGGATCGCGGCCTGGTCTGGAATACGGACCTTCTCGAGGCGCTCGAATTCGACAACCTGATCGCGCAGGCCGCCGTCACCGTGAATTCGGCGGCCAACCGTGAAGAAAGCCGCGGCGCGCATGCGCGCGAGGATTTCTCCGAGCGCAATGACGCGAAATGGATGAAGCACACGCTCGCCTGGGTCTCTGACGCCGGCAAGGTGACGATCGATTATCGCGGTGTGCACGATTACACGATGTCGAACGAGATTGCGTATATCGAACCAAAAGCACGGGTTTACTAGGGGTTTACAGATGGTCCAGCTAACGCTTCCGAAGAACTCCAGAGTCGGCAAGGGCAAGACCTGGCCGAAGCCGCAGGGCGCCACGAACCTGCGCCAGTTCCGCATCTACCGCTACAGTCCCGAAGAGGGCGGCAACCCGCGCTGGGACCTGTATTGGGTCGACATGGACAAGGCCGGGACGATGATCCTGGACGTCCTGCTCTACATCAAGAACAATGTCGATCCGACGCTCGCGTTCCGCCGCTCGTGCCGTGAAGGCGTGTGCGGATCGTGCTCCATGAACATTGCCGGCAGCAACACGATTGCCTGTACCAAGGGCTTCGACGAACTGCCGGGCGGCGTGATCTCGATCTCCCCCCTGCCCCACCTGCCCGTGGTCAAGGACCTGATCCCGGACCTGACGAACTTCTATGCCCAGCACGCCTATGTGCAGCCCTTCCTGAAGACGGTCACGCCCAATCCGGAGAAGGAATGGAAGCAGTCGGAAGAGGACCGCAACGAACTCAACGGACTTTACGAGTGCATCCTGTGCGCGTGCTGCTCGACCTCTTGCCCGTCTTATTGGTGGAATGGCGACAAGTATCTCGGCCCGGCGGCCCTGCTGCAGGCCTATCGCTGGCTGATCGACAGCCGCGACGAAGCCACCGGCGAGCGCCTTGACGACCTCGAAGACCCGTTCAAGCTGTATCGCTGCCACACGATCATGAACTGCGCGCAGGTCTGCCCGAAAGGCCTGAACCCGGCCAAGGCAATCGCCAAGATCAAGCACATGATGGTTGAACGCGTTTCCTGATCGCAGATGCCGAGGTCAGTTGACCCCGGCCTCGTCCTCTTCAGGTGGCTCGGCTGGCGCATAGACCTGCGTTTCGAGGAAATATCGCATATCGGCGAGCGACTGGTCCGTCGCCTCTTCCTGAGGCAGGTGGCCAACATTGGCATAGAGTTTCAGCGTTGAGCCCGCGATGGCCTCATTGAACTTCTCTGCATGGGATGCCGGAACGAGATTGTCTTGCTCGCCTTGCAGGATCAGGGTCGGGACAGTGATCGCTGCAAGAGCCCCCGCGTTCGCTTCGGTTCTCCCGTTCCGGCCTGTCATCAGGTTGAGGATGGCTTCGCGATGGCAGGGCGCCCGGCCAAGCGCGGCATAGCGCTGGACCATTTCTTCGGTCACCAGGGCCTGGTCGACAAAACTGTCCTCGAGCCCGCCCCGGATCATGCCCGTCATGTCGAGATCCTTCATCACGCTGCGCGCGAGCGGATTGGCCAGCAGCTTGAAGACGAGGGGCGACGCGTCGGCCTCTTCCTCGGATTTCGGCCAGCCGGACGCATCGACCAGGACCAGGCCGTCGAGCCTGTCCGGGTGGGCCAGCGCATAGTTCCAGGCGGTGTGGCCACCCATCGAGCTGCCGACGAGCGTGAAGTGCGCGATGCCGAGTTCCCGCGTCACATGGTCAATCGTGTCGACGAACTGGGGGATGCCCGTCTCCGAGACATCGAGGCAGCGCGACAGGCCGTGGCCCGGCAGGTCGAGCGACACGACGCGATAGTCCTTGCGCAATCCCTGGACCCAGGGCTCCCATGTGTGCAGCGAGGCCGAGAAACCGTGCACCAGGACCAGGACGGGCGCGTTGCGCGGGCCGAGATCCCGGTAATGGACCCGCATGTCCCCACCCATCGGCATAAACCAGCTGTCGGTGTTGGCATACATGGATTCCAGCCGGTCATAGCCGATGTCCGACCGGCGCATCACGAACCATCCCGCCCCCAGAATGATTGCAACCGTCACAAAGATAGCCATCAGGCGTCGCAGCATTGAATAGGTCCCTCCCCGGATCTGATTCATGTTCAGGCCGCAATAGGGTCGACCCGGCGCCGCCTGTCAATTGATGTCGGATCAGTTGCAATCCCTGCAGGTCGCATCTTTTTTCAACCCGACCACTCTTGGCACACCAGCGAGGCCGTCTATCAGCAGAAGCCGGCCGGCCAGCGGCGCTCCGGCGCTGGTCACGAGCTTCACGACCTCCAGCGCCATGGACGAGCCGACGATCCCGGTCAGCGCCCCGACGACCCCGACTTCATCGCAGGCCTGGGCATCCGGCGGCGTCTCGGGAACCCAGCAGCGATAGCAGGGTGCATCCGGCCGCAGGCCGGACGCGAAGACGCTGACCTGCCCGGTCCAGCCGGCGGCGGCGCCATGCACCATGGGGCGGTGAGTACCGTGCGCGATGGCGTTCAGGGCATAGCGTGTCGGGTAATTGTCGGAGGCGTCGACCAGTATCTCGCCCGCCAGGGGATGGCTTTCGCTCCAGCGGTGCTGGTGCCAGCGGATATGCGAGTCCGGGTGCGCGTCCTGGAGGCGGGCGGCCAGGATTTCGGCCTTCGGGAGGCCGATATCGGATTCGCCAAATTGTATCTGCCGCTGCAGGTTCGAACGGTCGACCAGGTCATCGTCCCAAATCTCGATCTGGCCGATCCCGGCGGCAGCAAGATAGAGCGCGCAGGGGCCGCCCAAAGCCCCTGCCCCGATGATCGACACCGAGGCCGCGCGCAGCTTCTGCACCCCGGGGCCGCCGATTTCCTTGAGCAGGATATGGCGCTTGTGACGGTCGATATCGGTGGGCGTGAGACTCATAGGCGGGCTGCGCGCAAAGCTGTGGAGGACGAGGGGTCGAGGGGGGCGGCAAGGTAGGTCCAGGCAGGTGGCGGGGTGGTGGCAAGGGTGCGGGCGGCGGCGGAGGGAATCCGGTTTTTTGCAAACCGCCGCGCGAAAGGTGAATTGCGCGCCCCCGGACCGACCCCCGGCCGCGCGATGACCGCGATGGGCAGCCTATGGGCAATCCCCTGCCAGTTCTGCCAGTGATGAAACCCGGTCATATTGTCCGCGCCCATGAGCCAGACGAAGTGTGCCTCCGGGGCGCGTGCGACAATCGCGGCCAGCGTGTCGAACGTATAGGTCAGGCCGAGGCGTGCCTCGATGTCGGTGGCGATCATGCGCGGACTATGTGCAACCGCGCGGGCCGAGGCGAGGCGGGTTTCAAAATCTCCATGCGCGGACTTGAGCGGATTGCCGCGTGCGACGATCCACCAGACCCAGTCGAGCTGGAGACGTTTCATCGCCGTTTCGGCAACGTGAAGATGACCGGAATGCGCCGGATTGAAGCTTCCGCCAAACAGGCCGATGCGCAGGCCCCGTGTCGGTCCCGGAAGCGCCAGCTGGGTCAAGGACGCGTCTGCCCCGTGCCTCTCACGACATATTTGTAGATCGTGAGCTGTTCGGCGCCGACAGGTCCGCGCGCATGGATGCGCCCCGTGGCGATGCCGATCTCGGCACCGAACCCGAACTCGCCACCATCGGCAAACTGGGTGGATGCGTTGTGCAGCACGATGGCGCTGTCGACCCGCGCGAGGAAGCGCTCGGCCACATCCTTGTCCTCGGTGACGATCGAATCCGTGTGGCCCGAGGACCAGCGTTCAATGTGCGCAAGGGCGCCGTCGAGGCCATCGACCACGGTGATTGCAAGAATTGGCGCCAGGTATTCCGTGCCCCAGTCTTCCTCGGTCGCGGTCTTCATGCCCGGCACGATCACGCGGGCACGCGCATCGCCGCGAAGCTCGCAGCCAGCATCGACAAGCGCAGACGCAATCCTTGGCAACAAGGTGTCGGCCACGGCGGCATCAATCAGCAGCGTTTCGAGCGAACCGCA
The DNA here is from genome assembly GCA_018830285.1 of Alphaproteobacteria bacterium. Taxonomy (GTDB): domain Bacteria; phylum Pseudomonadota; class Alphaproteobacteria; order Caulobacterales; family Hyphomonadaceae; genus Hyphomonas. The sequence goes on along the minus strand of JAHJSB010000023.1, from coordinate 6,046 downwards.
GACACCGGTTCGGCGCATCTTGGCATTGACCACGAGGTCTACGGCCTTCTGCGGATCAGCGGCCCCATCGACATACATGTGGCACAGGCCTTCGAGGTGGCCGATCACCGGGACGCGGGCATCCTTCTGCACGCGTTCGACCAGGCTGCGGCCACCGCGCGGCACGATGACATCGACCTGGCCATCAAGGCCGGACAACATCTGGCCGACAGCAGCGCGGTCTGTGGTGCCGACAAGCTGGATCGCATCCGCTGGCAGGCCTTCGGCCTCGAGCGCGGCGCGCATGGCATCGACGAGGGCGTGCGAGGAATGCGTGCTTTCCGAGCCGCAGCGCAGGATGGCTGCATTGCCCGAGCGCAGGCAGAGCGTGCCCGCATCTGCAGTGACATTCGGGCGGCTTTCATAGATGATTCCGATGACGCCGAGCGGCACGGCCACGCGAGCAAAGTCCAATCCGTTCGGCTGCTGCCAGCGTGCCAGTTCCCGGCCAAGCGGATCAGGCAGGGCGGCAATCGCATCGACGCCGGATGCGATGCCGTCGACACGCGCCGCATCGAGGGCCAGGCGGTCAAGCATGGCATCGCTGAGGCCCTTTTTCCGGGCCGCATCCATGTCCTGCTTGTTGGCCGCCAGTATGGCCGGCGCGGCAGCCCGAATGGCAACGGCAATGGCCTTCAGGCCACGCGTGCGATCATCGGGGCCAAGTCGGCCCAGGGCGCGGGATGCGGCACGGGCGCGAGCACCCATATCCAGCATTGTTTCGGTCAGGGCGGCATCGGACGATTGAGTTTGTGCGGTCATGTGCCTGTGGTGCCGGAAACACTGGCCAGCTGCAAGCCCCGGATGGCGCGCGCGGGCAGCTGGAACAGGGTTGAAGCACGGTTCTTTCGCCTGCACGCATTCGCTGGCTGACTCTGGCGCAGAAAGCCCTAAGTTCATGACAGAGACAAAAAACACGGGAGGACACCATGATTGACGTTCAGGCTATGCCTTTTATCGCTGATATTCCGCGGGTGCAGGCCGAACGGCGCGCCGGTGAGACCGCCTTCTGGTTTGAAGGCCAGTCCACCAGTTTCGGCGAACTGGAGACGCGGTCGAACCAGGTCGCCAACGGCCTGATCGGCCATGGTGTCGAACCCGGCGACCGGGTTGCCTATCTCGCCAAGAATACCGACGCCTATTACGAAATGCTGTTCGGCTGCGCCAAGGCGCGGGCGGTTATGACCGGCGTGAACACGCGCCTCGCTGCTCCCGAGATCCAGTTCATCCTGGCCGATTCGCGGGCCAGGGTCCTGTTTGTCGGCAAGGAATTCTATGCGATCATCGACCAGATTCGGGACTACCTGCCTGACCTGATGCGTGTCATCACGATCGATGGCGACCGCGAGGACTGGGATTATTATCCAAGCTGGCGCAATTCCAAACCCGCCACGGCGCCGGGCCTGACCGCTCTGGCCGATGACGATGTCATCCAGCTCTACACGTCCGGCACGACCGGCAAGCCCAAGGGCGTGCAGCTGACCAATGCCAACTACAATGCCTTCTTCCGGCAAGCCGCCATGCTCGACTGGTCGAGCTATGCCGCGGGAGAAGCCGTGATGAACGCGATGCCGCTTTTCCATGTCGCCGGGGTGAATGTCGGCGTCCTGGCCGCCGCGCAGGGAGCGAAAACCGTCGTGCTGCGCGAGATCGACCCCACCGCGATCCTGAAACTGATCCCGGAGCATAGAATCGCACATGCCTTCTGGGTGCCCGCCGTGATCATGATGCTGGTGCAGCACAAGGATGTGGGGGCGACAGACTTCTCCTCGCTCAAGCTTGTCTCCTACGGCGCCTCACCGATTGCCGAGAGCCTGCTGCTGGATGCCAAGCGGATCATGAATGCCGGGTTCAACCAGCTCTATGGCCTGACCGAAACCGTTGGCGCGGGCACCTACTTGCCGCCGCAGGCGCATGACCCGGCATGGGGCAAGCTGCGCAGCTGCGGCGTACCGTGGCCGGGCGCCATCGTGCGCTGTCTCGACAGTGAGGGCAATCCGGTGCCGACGGGCGAGGTCGGCGAGATCGCGATCAAGGCGGGCTTCGTGATGAAGGGCTACTGGAACCGGCCCGAAGCCACAGAAGAGGCCATCCGCGGCGGCTTCTTTTACACTGGCGATGCCGGCTATTTCGACGAGGACGGCTTTCTCTACATCCATGACCGGGTGAAGGACATGATCGTGTCCGGCGGCGAGAATGTGTACCCGGCCGAGGTCGAGAACGCCGTGTTCGGGCACCCCTGCGTGGCCGACGTCGCGGTGATCGGCGTGCCGGACGAGAAATGGGGCGAGTCGGTGAAGGCCATCGTCGTTCCGAAGCCCGGCGAACATCCAACGGCTGACGACATCATTGCCTGGGCGAAGGACCGTATCGCCGGGTACAAATGCCCGAAAACAGTCGATTTCGTCGACGTCCTGCCCCGTAATCCGTCAGGCAAGATCCTGCGCAAGGACCTGCGCGAACCCTATTGGGCCGGACAGACGCGCCGGGTCGGTTGAAATTCAGGCACAAAAAACCCCGCGCCTTTCGGTGCGGGGTTTTTCCTGTTGTCTGAAGAAGTGGTCGCTATGCGGCAGCCGCAGCTGCAGCGGCCGCTGCCGTAACCACTTTTTTCTTGGCGGCCAGGCCTTTTGCCAGCTTTTCCATGGCAGTTGCCTTGTCGATGCTCTCAACGGCAGCCAGCTCACGGGCCATCCGGTCGAGCGCGCTTTCATACAGCTGGCGCTCCGAATAGGACTGCTCTGGCTGGTCTTCACCGCGGTGCAGGTCGCGAACGACTTCCGCAATGGAGATGAGGTCGCCGGAATTGATCTTGGCTTCGTATTCCTGGGCGCGGCGCGACCACATGGTGCGCTTGACCCGGGCACGTCCGCCGAGTGTCTTCAGCGCGTCCTCAACCAGCTTGGACCCGGCCAGCGCGCGCATGCCAGAGGCTTCGGCGCGATTGGTCGGCACGCGCAGGATCATCTTGTCCTGGTCGAATGCGACGACATAAACTTCGAGTTCCATGCCAGCGACGGTCTGTTTTTCAACGCTGGTAATCTTTCCTACACCATGCGCAGGATATACGACGCTCTGACCAACTCCGAATGCGAGTGCTGCGGTGTCTGCTTTTTTAGCCATGAAGTGTATCGCCCTTTTCTACGCATTCAGAGCCAATCAGTCTTTGCCCAGTCCGCACATCACGGCCTGAGAGGAGACTTTTCAGCTCTGGTTCAATTATTGCTCAAGTCGTAAGACTATCACAATCGTGCAGGTTTTACAACAGGGTACGGCAGATTGACCGGGCGCGCGCCGCCAATGAAATCAATAACTTCGTTAACCTTTCGCGATCCCTGCAATGGCCGTTGCAGACGGCGTTGCGCACAGGCTCAGTCGCCGGTGCCGGGCGCAGGACTGAAATATTTTTCCAATTTACCCGTTTCCTGCGCAAATTTTTCGCGATCCGCAGGCGGCTCTTTCAATCGGGTAATGTTCGGCCAGGTCTTGGCGAATTCACTGTTCAGCTTCAGCCATTTGCCGTCCGGGTCATCCTCGGTGTCGGGCTTGATCGCCTCAACCGGGCATTCGGGCTCGCACACACCGCAATCAATGCACTCATCGGGATCGATGACGAGCATGTTTTCGCCCTCATAGAAGCAGTCTACCGGGCAGACTTCGACGCAATCCATGTATTTGCAGCGGATGCAGGCATCGACGACGATATAGGTCATAAAACGGAGGGCCTCTTGAACAGGTGTGCAGCGGGCGAAATGGCCTCGGGGCGGCCATGTGTCAATGAGACAAGCTGCGCCGTGCGTTTAGGACAGGTCAGGTCGTTCCGGCAATCCGGGCTTCAGCGCGCTGGCGCGCCCCGGCGCGGGACACATCATCGACATAGAGCAGCGAGGCGACCTGCCGGATATAGGCCTCTTCGATCGGGCTCTTCTCGCCATCGGACAGGGCGACGCGATACAGGCCCTCGATGATCGCAACACGCTCGGCCATGCCGAGTTTCTTGACGTGGCGGGTAAACTGGTAGGAATCGACCGCTTCTTCGGCCAGCGTCTCGCCTTCGGCCAGCACGGCATCAGCCCGGTCAGCATCGAATCCGAAGGCTTCGAGCAGGATTTCGGCGATCATGTCGCTCTCGATATTGACGTAAACGCCGTCAATCAGCGCAGCCTCGACCATCAGCGCGGCAGCAGCCACCTGTGGCTCCATGGCCTTCGAAGCGGGAGTCTTGGGCGCAAACATGCGTTTGATCGCGTTCATCATGTGTCGTTCTCCAGCAGGCGGTACAGGGCCTGCGCTTCTTCTGCCGGACCTCGGCGCTCACCGAGGTCGAGGATTTCCACGGTCCGTATATGCTCTCCCCGGCCGAAAGTCACAATGTCACCTATGGAAATCGCCACACCCGGCTTGTCGGTGCGGCGGGTCTGGCCGCTGCGGGAGATGCGGGCGCCTTTGCCCTTGAGGTGATCCGTGGCGAGGGTGCGGGTGCGGAAAAAGCGCGCGCGCCAGAGCCAGATATCCAGCCTGACAACCTCCGGAGCGTTCACTGGAAAGGCGTGTACGCGAAGGCTGGAGTGGCCTTGCCCTCTCCACCCTTCGGCTTGCGCTTGCGCCGGGGCTTGTCCCGCGCCGGAGGGGCAGGTGGCAGAAGCGCTGCGAGGGCGGCAAAGGGGCTGTCGGGGTCTACCTTGCGGGCGGCAGGGGTGTGGCGAGGGCGTGGTGCGTCCGCGCGTGGCGGACGTGAGCCGCCGCCATTGACGCGGGGTGGACGCTCTCCCGGCTTGCCCTGGCGACCCTTGGGCCGGTCCTCGCGCGGCGTGGCAGGCCGCGCGTCAGGCCGCGCGCGGGCGGCATAGCGCCAGAGCAGGACGGCTTCAGTCTCCTTGTCCTTCTCGGCGGGCGCGAGGCCGAAGCCTTTCAGCACGGCGGGCCAGTCATCCGACGGGCAGGAGACGACGGAGGCGAGGTCGATCGGGATGGCGAAGGCGTTCTTGTCGGCGTCCTTGCGGCGCTTGGCGATTTCCCAGCCCAAACGTTCGGCAAGGTCAGCGCGCACGGCGCGGCGGCCGAAGCGGAGATAGCCATTGGCGGCGAGCGCCTCTTCCGGCCATGTGCCGTCGAGCGGGAAAGAACCCGCGCCTTCCGGTGCGAGCGGGAAGGGCGAGCCGGCCTGTACGGCGCGCAGGATGGCGATCAGGCGCTGGGCAGCCGGTTTCTGGGCGTCAGGCGCATGGGCGGCAACCCGGCCAGCGCGCAAGCCGAGGGCCTTGAGGGATTCGCGTTGTTCCGGCGTGAGACGGGCGCCGGGATCATCCTGGCGCAGGTCGACGCTGGCGCCGCTTTCGAGAATGCGGAAGGCGAGGCCCCGGGCGAGGCCTTCTAGCGTGTCGCCGGCTTTCTCGTGGCGCAGCTTCCAGTGCGTCGGCAGGATGCGGGTCATCTCGGCAGCGAGCCAGTCGGCAATGCGCGCCCGGGCAGCATCGCGGTCTGATGGTTCGACTTCCGAGGCACCGACAAGGTCGACGCCGGGGCTCATCCAGTCCGGGCCCCGGGCAAGGCGGGCGATGACGTTGCCGCCGAATTCCACGTCGCCCTGATCGTTTAGCCTGAACGCATCGGATGGCGCGCCGGCAATCTGGCCGAGGCGTTCGACCAGCATGGGGCGGATCGCGGCGAGCGCGGCGCCGCGCACGGCCTTGCCTTCCAGCGTGCGGGCATCGAGCACAGGCTCGAAGGTGAGGCCCTTCAAGCGGCCGACGAGATGGCCTTCTACGGTCACGTCGCCATCCGGCGTCAGGTCAGTCACGAGGGCGTCTTCCTTCTTCAGGCTGGCCAAGAGGGCCGTCGTACGTCGATCCACAAACCGTGCGGTCAGGGCAATGTGTAGCGCATCTGACAGGGTGTCTTCAATCTCGCGCGTGCGATCCTGCCACCTGGACGGGTTTTCAAGCCAGTCAGGCCGGTGCGCCGCATAGGTCCATGTGCGGATATTGGCAAGCTGTTGCTGCAATTT
>JAHJSB010000022.1 GCA_018830285.1 Alphaproteobacteria bacterium | reverse complement strand
TCTCAACAAGTACGGGCGTTTTGCCCGCTGAGAAAATGGTCGGAGCGAGAGGATTCGAACCTCCGACCCTCTGGTCCCAAACCAGATGCGCTACCAGGCTGCGCTACGCTCCGGAGTCCCGTAATAATGGGAGCGCCGCCGGGCGCAAGCCCTTTTCAGCTGTTATTCGCAACAGATTTGCTGCGGACGCGAAAATGCCGCTCAAACAGGGCGTTATTCACAGGCGCAACGGCTGAAAAGCTCAGCTCTTCGGTTTTTTCTGGCGCATCAGGCCTTCCTGCGCCACGCTCGCGACCAGTTTACCCTCCCGATTGTAGATGCTGCCCCGGTTGAAGCTTCGCCCGCTGCCCGCAAACGGGCTGTCCATCGCATACAGGTGCCAGTCGGAAAACTTGACTGGCGCGTGGAACCAGATCGCATGATCCAGGCTTGCCGACATCAGTTTCGGATCAAACCAGGTCAGTCCGTGCGGTCGGTTGCCCGTGCCCAGCAGGCTCATGTCAGAAGCATAGGCCAGCAGGCACTGGTTGAGTGCCGGATCGTCGCCAACCTCCCGCGCCACCCGGAACCAGACCTGGTGTACATCACTTGCCGGCTCGGGATGGAACAGGTCCAGGGGAGTCACGTCACGCATTTCGATGTCGCGCTCGCGTGTGAACTCCTCCCGCAGGCGCTCTGGAACATTGTCCGCGATTTCCATGCGGCGTTCGCGCAGGCCTTTCAGGGATTCCGGCGCCGGTGTGTCCGGCATTTCGTGCTGGTGTTCCCAGCTGTCCTCGGGCACCTGAAAACTGGCGGCCAGGTTGAAAATCTGCTTGCCGTGCTGGATCGCGACCACGCGGCGTGTCGTGAAACTGCCGCCATCACGGGCATGATCGACCTGATAGATGATCGGCACTTTGGGGTCGCCCGGCCGGATAAAGTATGCGTGCAGCGAGTGGCACATCCTGTCATCCGACACCGTACGTTGGGCCGCTACCAGCGCCTGCGCGATCACCTGGCCGCCGAAGACACGCTGGTTTGCCCGCTCGTCCGGGCTTTGGCCACGGAACAGGTCATGCTCCAGGCGCTCAATGTCCAGCAGTTCCAAAAGATTTCCAACAGGATCAGACATTGCGCACCCTCCGCTTCGCATCTGCAGCAACTACCAGAGACGCCACAACCTGCAAACCCGTCTTTGCTTTCCGGCTGGCGAACTCCCTTTGACAATCCCGGCGATCCCGCGTTCACCTTGTCAGGCGGCGGTTTTCATAGGAAATGGACCGCCTGACCCGATCCAAGGATGCCTCCTACATGAATTTCGTCTCCATGCTCGCCCGCGAAATCAAATATTATCTCGCCGTTCGCGGACTTACGAAATGGACTGGCGACATCAGCCCGGACTCCGAAAACCTGGTGGCGGACGATATCGAAGCCGTAGTCGACAGGCATGGCGCTAATGTCGCTTTCCGGTTCGAAGGCACGTTCACCACCTATGACGAGTTCGATGCCCGTGCCAATCGCATCGCCAATTGGGCGCTCGAGCAGGGACTGGCAGCCGGAGACTGCGTTGCGCTGTTCATGGAGAACCGGCCCGACTATGTCGCCACCTGGTACGGCATGTCCAAGATCGGCGTTGTCGTCGCGCTCATCAATTCAAACCTCGAAGACGAATCGCTCGCCCATTGCATCAATATTTCCGGGGCAAAGTTCGTCATCACGGGAACCGAACAGGATGATGTGATCCGTAACGCGCAAGGCCTGTTCACTGCGAAGCCGCCAGTCCGGACACTGGGCGGCGGAGAGGGCGGCGACCTCGAGGCGGCGCTGGCAGGCGTGCCAGCCACGCGACCCTCGCACGAACACCGCGCTGCGCTGCGCGGCCGCGACCTTTGTCTCTATGTCTATACGTCCGGCACGACCGGCATGCCCAAGGCTGCGAAGCTCACCAATGCCCGCACCCAGGGCATGATGCGCAGCTTCATCGCGCCGTGCCATATCACCGAGCGCGACCGTATCTACCTGACCTTGCCGCTCTACCATGGCACTGGCGGGCTTTGCGGTGTCGGCCAGGCACTCATGACGGGCGCCTCGATCATCCTGCGGCGCAAGTTCTCGGCCAGTGCCTTTTGGGACGAGGCGACCGATGAAGGCGCCACGTCCATCGTCTATATCGGCGAGCTTTGCCGCTATTTGCTGAACCAGCCAGCACATCCGAAAGAGCGCGCCCACAAGATCCGCACCGGATTCGGAAACGGCCTGCGCCCGGAAGTCTGGGCGGAGTTCCTCGAGCGCTTCAACATTCCGCATCTCTGCGAGTTTTACGGCTCGACCGAGGGCAATGTCAGTTTCCTTAACTTTGACGGCAAGGTTGGCGCTGTCGGGCGTATTCCAGGCTGGCTGGAGAAACAGTTTGCAAACATTGCGTTCGTGAAGTTCGACATCGAGACCGAAGAACCCGTCCGCAATGCCGAAGGCTTCTGCATCCGTACGGACGTGGATGAAGCCGGGGAAGCGCTCGGGCTGATTGGCGAAGATGTACGCAACCGGTTCGAAGGCTATAATGACGAACAGGCGACAAAGAAAAAGATCCTGCGCGACGTCTTCGAAAAGGGCGATATGTGGTTCCGCACCGGCGACCTGATGCGCAAGGACAAGGACGGCTATATCTATTTCGTTGACCGGATCGGCGACACCTTCCGCTGGAAGGGCGAGAATGTCTCAACCAACGAAGTCGGCGAGGCCCTGACTGCCATGCCGGGAATTGTCACGGCCAATGTCTACGGCGTAGCCATACCGGGATATGATGGCAAGGCAGGCATGGCTGCGATCACGACCGATGGAGACGTCGACTATGACAATCTCTATAAGGCACTTGACGAGAAGCTGCCGCCCTACGCCATCCCGGTCTTCATCCGTGTCCAGCGCGACGCCGAAACGACAGGAACGTTCAAGTATCGCAAGGTCGAACTGGTAAAGGAAAACTATAATCTGGACCAGGTGACCGATCCAATCTGGATGTATCATCCAGAGCGCAAGGAATACGTGCCGTTCACGCACGATCGCTTTGAATCGCTGCGTTCAAGCGCGTTCAAGTTCTGACGTTTGTCATGTGCGGCCCATGCGTTGCTCAAGGCGTGTGGAGAACCACGAAATGATGCGGCGCCAGATTTCGTCCTTCATCACCGCGCCCTCGACATCATGGTCGATACTGGGATTATCATTGATCTCGATGATCACGACACCCTTGTCGGTTTCCTTAAGGTCCACGCCGTAGAGTCCGTCGCCAATCAGGCGCGCTGCGCGCACGGCCACATCGACAACATCCGGTGGCGCGTCTTCCACGGGCATCGTAGTGAAACCGCCTTCGGTCGTCTTGCCGCCGGGGGCGTGCTTGACGATCTGCCAGTGGCCACGTGCCATGCGATACTGGCAGGCATAGAGCGCTTCGCCGTTCAGCACGCCGATGCGCCAGTCAAACTTGGTCGGCATGAATTCCTGCGCGATGACCAGTGCGGTGTCATCGAACATGCCTTTCACAGCGGTCTGCAACGCGTCCAGTGACGTCGCCTTGACCATATGATTGCCGAAAGAGCCGTCAGGCGTTTTCAGGATCACCGGAGACCCCAGTCGCTCGAAGACAACGGCAAGGTCGGTTTTCTCGTCGAGGATTTCCGTCCGCGGAATGGGCAGGCCGGCCTTTTCCAGCATTTCCTTGAGATAGACCTTGTTCGTGCACCGGATCATCGAGTGCGTGTCGTCAATGACCGGCATGCCTTCCTGCTCGGCCCGCCGCGCAAACCGATAGGTGAAATTGTCGATCGAGGTGGTCGCGCGGATGAACAGCGCATCGAATTCGGCAAGGCTCGTCAGGTCCGATGGTTCGATGATCTCGACTTCCACACCCATCTTGGCTGCGACGTCGGCCAGCCGCTTGATCGATGCCGGTTTGGACGGCGCATGTTGTTCCTTCGGGTCGACCAGAACGGCGAGCGACCACTTGGCCGGGGCCTTGGTCTTCGGGGCGCTGATCCGGCCACTCGTATATGTCGCCATGGACTCAAGGAAGAAGTCGCGCCGCGCATCCTTCAGCTTGTGCGGCGATACCATGCGCACCCGTGAAATGCCGCTGGGCGCACTGTCGTCGAATTCGACTTCAAGCGCAGGGGTCCGGAACCAGTCCGAAACTTCTCGCGCCAGCTTCTCATAGCCGGCGACTTCCGATTTCGAGAAGGCGACAAACAGGCTGTCGATTTCAGGTGCACCCTTGGCCCGCGCCTCGCGCAAACGTTCGCCAAGGTCGGGCAGGGCGTGCGCATAGAGGCCTTTCGCCGAGAGTTCGACCATGGTCTGCACGCTCGGGCTCACCCTGTGACCGCGCGCTTCGCCGAGCAACGACGCGTAATAGCCTTCGGATTGGTAGGAATAGGACCGCGACAGGTTGAGGATATAGGGCCGCCGACCGGCAAACAGGGCTGGTTTGGAGATGTAATCACTCACGCGCAACACTTTGTGGGGTGTCTCGGCCTGCGAAATATCGCTCGCCGATTCGACGAGTATGACCCAGTCGGTCATCGGCCTGAACTCACCGAACTGCCCAGGGGCTTCTCCATCCGCACTGCGGTCTCTCCATTCGGGTAATAGCCAGCGACGCGCGCAATTACGCGATATCCGCTGCGCTCGTAAAGTAGAATAGCATGCTGGTTTGATTCGCGCGCTTCGAGTCGCATCCTGTTACAATCTTTCTCGGCGGCGGCCGTCTCGCCCGCTGCCAGCAATTGCCGGGCGATGCCCTTGCCCCGCAGGTCGGGGGTCACTGACAGCGTGTAGAGCCGGGCCACCCGGCTGCCCGTCCGAAACAGCAACACTGCTGCCCCGACAAGGGTTCCACCTGACACCGCAACATGCGCAACCGTATTACCGTCAAGCAATCGCCGCCAGGTGCGCCGCGGAAACCGGTCTTCGTCCGGAAAGGCCTCTTCGAGGCGTACCAGGCCGTCCAGGTCACCGACTGACGCCAGCCGGATGCTCACCGGTTCGGCATCGCTCATACGCGCACCATGTCGTCCCGGTGGATCACGGCCGGACGTCCGCGATATCCAAGGACCGCTTCCACATCCTCGCTCTGGAGGCCGACAATGCGCAGGATCTCGGTGGAGCCATAGGAGGTGACGCCCTTGGCGATGACGTCGCCGCCATCGTGCCTTACCGCCACCGCAGCCCCCCGTTCGAACACCCCATCCACACCCGTCACGCCCACCGCCAGCAGGCTCGCCCCGCCGTGCAAAGCCTTCGCCGCACCGGCATCCACCCGTATCGTACCTTCGGGCTTCAAATGGCCCATCAGCCAGGCCTCACGGGCCCGCGCAGGTGTAATGTCCGCCACGATCAGCGTCGCCAACGCACCGTCCTCGATGGCCCGCAGCGGCTGGTCCCGGTTGCCGCGCGTAATGATCGTTGAACACCCCGCCGCATGTGCGATCCGCGCCGCTGCCAGCTTGGTCACCATGCCGCCTGAACCCATGCCTGCAGTTTGGTTGGCGCCCGTCGCCATCGCGTCATGCTCGGCTGAAAGTGATGTCAAAACAGGGATATGCGTCGCGTTTGGATCCGAATTCGGGTCGGCTGTGTAGAGCCCGTCAATGTCCGAAAGCAGCACCAGAAGGTCGGCCCCCATCATCTGCGCCACCCGCGCTGCCAGCCGGTCATTGTCGCCATAGCGAATCTCGTCCGTTGCGACCGTGTCATTCTCATTGATCACCGGAACAATGCCTGCATCCAGTAACGTATCCAGCGTGGCTCGTGCGTTCAGCCAGCGCCGCCGGATTTCGGTGTCGCTAAGGGTCAGCAACGCCTGTCCGACAGTGATGCCATGCGGTGAAAACGCACTTGCCATGGCCGACATGAGGCGCGGCTGGCCAATCGCTGCCGCCGCCTGCTTCTGGTCCAGCCGGGCGGGGGAAGGTGACCCGAGATCGACCCGGCCAAGGGCCACCGCGCCCGATGACACGAGAATCACCTGCTTGCCCCGCGCCCTCAGGTCCGCAATGTCCGAGGCAAGCCGCGCAAGCCATTCCGTCCGTGCGGCGCCGCCGTCTGCGATCAGCGCCGACCCTGTCTTGACGACGATGCGCCTGGCTGTGTGGAAAGGGCTGTGTGTCATGCGATGCCGCCAATCCTGTGCTGGCAATTTTTGTCACCTTGTGCTGTGTGGGCCGTCAATCCCGCCCCTTTTTCGACAAGGCCCGTTCCATGCCCCAATTCGACATGATCCAGATTTCGCCCGAAGCCGCAGCCGGCGCCGACATTCTTGAACACACTGCCGGCACGCCCGTGCGCGAAGGCGGCGGGGACGAGACCTATCGCTGTGGCGGCTGCAAGACCAAGCTCCTGGTCAATGTCGGGCACCATGACGCGCACGGTGTCGTCGTGAAATGCGGCAAGTGCGGGCGGCTGAACACAGAGCCGCACCATCACCACTAGCTGACCAGGTCTGCCAGTCAGGGCGCCCATGACTCGTCGTCTCCAGAGGCGTCGAGTTCGGCCTGCATGCCGAGTCGTTTGACGATCTCGAACAGGGCTTCACGTACGCCGGCACCGGTGGCTCCGGACATCAGCAGCGGCTTGCCCTTGTAGGCCTTTTTCAATTGCTTGGCCTGTTCGGCAACGAGTTCCGGGTTCAGCGCGTCGATCTTGTTGAGCGCGACGATCTCCGGTCGTTCGGCGAGTTCCGGGCTGTAATCCTCCAGTTCCTTGCGGATCGTGCGATAGGCGCCTGCCGGATCGTCCTGCGTGCAGTCGATCAGGTGCAGCAGCACCTTGCAGCGTTCGACGTGTCCCAGGAACCGGTGTCCCAGTCCCGCGCCTTCCGCCGCGCCTTCGATCAGGCCCGGAATATCGGCAAGCACGAACCGCGTGTTCGGGCCGAGGTCGACGACACCAAGACCTGGGTCCAGCGTCGTGAACGGATAGTCGGCAATCTTGGGATTGGCCGCCGTCACGGCGCTCAGGAAGGTCGACTTGCCGGCATTCGGCAAGCCGACAAGGCCGGCATCCGCGATCAGCTTCAGGCGCAGCCAGAGCCAGCGCTCTTCGCCCTCTTCGCCGGCATTCGCCCGGCGCGGGGCCTGGTTTGTGGATGATTTGAATCGCAGATTGCCCCAGCCGCCATTGCCGCCGGTCGCCAGCAATACGCGCTGGCCGACTTCGGTCAGGTCCGCGATCAGTGTTTCCTGGTCATCCTCGAATATCTGGGTGCCGATCGGCAATTTGAGCGTGACGTCGTCGCCCTTGGCGCCTGTGCGTTGCTTGCCCATGCCATGGCCGCCGCGCTTGGCCTTGTGATGCTGCTGGTAGCGATAGTCTATCAGCGTGTTGAGGCCGTCGACAGCTTCCGCCCAGACATCACCCCCACGGCCCCCGTCACCCCCGTCAGGGCCACCATACTCGACATACTTCTCACGCCGGAACGAGACACAGCCCGCGCCGCCGCCACCGGACTTGATATAGACTTTGGCTTGGTCAAGAAATTTCATCGGGTTCTCTTACGCGTTTCGCGCGATCCGCGCCATGTACAAGTGATCTACCATTTCGCCCCGGCCGAGGCAGAATACCGGATTGCGTCCGGCATTCATGAATCCCAGTTTCTGCAGCACGCGTCCCGAAGCCGGATTGTCCGCGAAATGCCCGGACACAAAGGCCCATTCGCCGCGCTGTTCCAGCCATTCCAGCAGCGCGCCGGCCGCCTCCGTCATCAGGCCCTTGCCCCAGGCTTGCGGCGCCAGCCAGTATCCGACCTCGAAGGGCGACTTGGTGTCGCTCCGATTCGCGCCCGTCACGCCGACCAGCTGGCCGTCCAGCTCGATCGCCCGGACATGATCGGTATCCCGGGCGGCGCCTGCATCATGCCTCGCGATCCATGCCAGGGTTTGCGCTTTGGACTGGTTTGGCGCCACCCGCGCCAGCATCCTGTGCACGCGCGGGTCCTGGATGATGGCGGTAATCGGGCCCGCATCAGTGGGCCTCACCGGGCGAAGCAGCAATCTCGCGGTCCTGATCTCTTCACTCATCGTCGCCTCCTCGGGGCAGGACAAGGTCAGGGGAGGGCAAAGAAAAAGGGGAAGCAGTGGCCTGCCTCCCCTTCGGAATGATCGACATGCGATCCGGCCACGTTCCCGCAGCCGCGCTGTCAGCCGCTATTCTGCTGCGTTGGCGAGCGGTACAATATTCACATACATGCGGCCGCCAGTCTTCTTGGCGAACTCGATATTGCCTTCGGTCAGCGCATAAAGCGTGTGATCGCGGCCCATGCCGACGCCTTTGCCGGGATATTTCTGGGTGCCGCGCTGGCGCACGATGATATTGCCCGGAATGACATGCTCGCCGCCATATTTCTTGACGCCAAGGTATTTCGGGTTCGAGTCGCGACCGTTACGTGACGAGCCGCCTGATTTTTTATGAGCCATACTCTGCTCCTGTCCTGTCTGAAGGGCTTATAGCGCCCTTATGCGTTCTTGGCGAATTCTTGGGCCTGAGCGACCCAACCGTCTTTTTCGAAACGGCCTGTCAGGCTCAGCTGTTCTTCGAGTTCGGTGATCTGAGCAGCCGTCAGAGCCGCGATCTGCGCAAACGTCGTGATGCCGGCAGCATTCAGCTTCTTTTCGAGGGCTGGGCCGACGCCGGTCATCTTTTTCAGATTGTCTGCTGTCGCTGCATCAGCTGCTGGCGCGGCCTTCGGGGCCTCGGCAGCCGCGGTTTCGGCCTGGGGCGCGGCAGCTTCAGCTTTCGGAGCAGCGGCTTTCTTGGGCGCTGCCTTTTTGGATGGCTTGGTGCCGTCAGCATTGATCGACGTGATCGTCACGGTCGTCAGGTGCTGTTTGTGGCCGATTGTACGGCGATATGTCTGGCGCTGGCGCTTTTTGCGCGTGATCAGCTTGGGACCGCGCATATGCTCGGAAATCTCGGCGGAAACGGTGGCGCCGACCACGAGGGGCGCGCCAACCGTAACGGACTCTCCGCTTCCCAGCATCAGGACGTTGTCAAACGTCACGTCGTTACCGGCTTCAGCATCCAGCTTCTCGATGACGATCGTGTCGCCCTCGGAAACTTTGTACTGCTTACCACCTGTCTTGATGACCGCGAACATGGGTCTCATCCTTCCGGCATGAAATCGAAATGAAATATGCGCGAAACCGTCGCCGGTCCGCGCCTGAACCGGGGGTAAACACCAAAGCGGACCGGCTGTCAAATGTCATCTTCAGACGATTTCAGGTGGTTGAAATCCTCGCCCAGCCAGTATAGGTCACCACGCTTCCTACCACGGCGCGGAGAGATGCTAGAGTGGTTGAATAGGCTAGTCTCGAAAACTAGTGAGCTCGCAAGGGTTCCCAGGGTTCGAATCCCTGTCTCTCCGCCAGCCAGTCGGCTGAATATCAAAAAGATCGAGTATCTGCCCAAATGGCCCGCGGTTAGCGGGGCTTTGCGGCTGACTTGTGTCTCCGTTTCAGGATCAGCGTATTTTCGGGCGGTTATTTGAGCCCAAGTCTCTGTTCGCTAAATGCAACAGTACCGTTAGGCGCAAATTCCCTGATACAGCCCGTTTTACAGGGAAATTCACAAAATTATCAGGGAAAGCCCGCCGGTCGGTTTGAGAAAGCGACGTGTATTCAGGGCATTGAGGCATAATTCCCTATTCCAGGAACAGGGAATTATTCTAAGGCTAGCAGGGAATTATTCCAAGCAAACAGGGAATGATTCACGCGGTATCAGGCAGCCGCGTCAAACCCGAGCGCAGCCCATTGCTCATCCCAGTCTGATGGAATGTCGGACGCGATCAGCCGGGTGAGGGTCAGTTCGGTTGGTTGCCGACCGTCGAGGATTGCCGCGACGATGCGGGGTGAAAGAAAGGCCAGCTGTATCCGCTGGCGAACCATCACACTCTTCCAGCCGTGACGGGCCGCGATGTCCTTGACCCGCGTCCCAGACCGGATCTCGGTAAGCCAGACATTCGCCAGCGCGAGCATACGAATGAGCCGGGCATCCTGTTGACCTTTGTCAGCGCCCATGATGATCCGGGTCTCGACGCCGCGCCGCTTCAGCTGGAAGGGCACGGCAAACTTCAGCTGGTCGCCGTCGAGTGAAGCGCGATCGATGCCGACGTGTGCAGAAAGAGCATCTGCACACAGCGTGATCTGAAGTGTGCCGGGCGACACGATAGTCCTCTCGATCAGGCTGAGGGCGCTTCGGGCCGTCAGATCGTCCAGCGCAAACTTCAGCTGATTGATGATAACTGGCGAGGGGGCCTTCGGCAGGTAAGGCAAGCGACTGCTGAGATACTGCAATACAGCGTCTGCGACTGACTGTTCCAACTGCCTGGCCGGCAAACGCCAGCCGGCTGCGTCTGCAGCGCCGGTCGAAAGCAACCGGCTGGAGATATAGTAGCGGTGTCTCCGGGAGCCCTTCTTTGAATGGGTTGGCGTCAGTCGATCTCCGGTCTCGTCGAATATGCAGCCTGTGAGTGTAGCCTTGCTCGGAGCTGTTCGCAGCGATCGCTTCCGGCTCTTGCTATCCAGCATGCCCTGCACTTCGTCCCAAAGCGCCAGGTCGATGATGGGCGAATGGAGGCCTTCGTAACTCTCCGTCTTGTGCCGGATACGTCCGATATAGACCGGATTTCTCAAGATGAACTGGATCTGCCCACGGCGCAGCGGTCCGGATCCGGTCACCTTTCCATTCTCGTAGACCCGATGTTTTGATCGATAGCCTCGGTCAGAAGCTATCTGTCTCACCGTTCGCAGACAGCCCTCGTCACGATACAGCGTGAATATTGCCCGCACGGTTTCTGCTTCTGTTTCGTTGATCACCAGCGAGCGGACTTTCGGATCAGGATGGCTGTCATAGCCAAGGGGCAGAAGCCCGCCCATCCAATAGCCCTTCTTCTTCGAGGCGGCGATCTTGTCCCGGATGCGCTCAGCGGTCACTTCGCGTTCGAACTGCGCGAAGGAGAGCAGAACGTTGAGCGTCAGCCGTCCCATGCTCGTCGAGGTGTTGAAGGATTGGGTCACCGAGACGAACGAGCAGTTTGCCACATCGAACTGGTCTACCAGTTTTGCAAAATCCGAGAGGGACCGTGTCAGTCGGTCGATCTTGTAGACGACGATCAAGTCGATCTTGCCTGCCTCAATATCGTCGAGCAGACATCGGAGAGCAGGGCGCTCGAGTGTTCCGCCTGAGAGGCCGCCATCGTCATATCGGTTCTGAACCAGTTTCCAGCCTTCGTGACGTTGGCTCGAAATGTAGTTCTCACACGCCTCTCGCTGCGCATCGAGGGAATTGAAGGTCTGGTCGAGGCCTTCATCGCTCGACTTACGCGTATAGATCGCGCAGCGGATCGTCCGTTTCTCGCTGGATGAGGGAGACATTACGATTTGTCCTGCAGGCCAAAGAAGCGGGGGCCTGACCAACGGGCTCCGGTAATCTCGCGCGCAATCGCCGAGAGAGACCGATAGGTTTTGTCCCGGTAGGCGAAACCGCCGGGGACAACATCGACGACGTGCGACACGCCGTTCCAGTCGCGAACGAGCCGCGCGTCCTTTTTAAGCCTTGTGGCTGACGCAGGAATTGATGCGTCTTGAGTGACGGATTGCAGGCGTTTTCGTGTGCGAAGCGGCAAGCCGCCGTGAGTGATCGCCTGAGTCTCGTAAGCGACAATGCGGGCGAGCAGGGGTTGGCTGATGCCTCTTGGTGGCGGTTCCGCGAAGAGCTCCTCGTGTCTTTCAACTAGTTTGCTGCGGTGCAGATCGCGGACAGATTCGATCGCGCTCATTTTTTCGCTCCCGCGATCCGGTAGCGCGATTGCCGCGAGCCCTCCTTCGGATCGAGCCGTTCGACAGACAGGCCCGATTGCTTGAGCCTGGTCAGTGCAGCGCGCGTGGTGTGCGACTGCCAGCCGAGCTTTTCCGAGAGATCCGCGACCGTGACGCCGCCGGGCTTCGCCAGGAGGGTTTTAAGCTGATCGGATTTGGTTGTTTTTGGCGGCGCTATGGCTGTGCGCGGGTTTGTTTTACGTTTGGGCATCTGGAGCTCCTTGAGATTGTTGGGAAGCAATCAGTGCTTCCACGACCTCAAGGCCCGGTGGGTCATGCGGGCGTCCGGTGGGCGGCCTCAGCAGGTCCCTCCACATGACCACCAATGCTCGACGTGCGCGCGCAGTCCAGTCCTATTTGGAGGAATTTTTGAGGTAATTGCGAAGGTCGGCTTCAGCCTGACGGCAGTGGCACATGGCCGCGTCCAGGATCGTTCGCAACCCGATGATGGCGGTCAGTCGATCTGTGTCAGGAAGGTTCGGTGCCTGGGCCTCAACGGCTTGTTCGTGCGCGTCTTCGGTTTTTCCGAGCACGAGAACGAGTGTCCGTCTGATTTCGTCGATTTGGTCCATGTGACGCAAGTGGGCTCAGGTCGCGTCTGAAGTCCACGCTGCAAAACGACTTGGTCTGAAAAATCCCGGAAGCAGCCGTTAGCGCTTGGGCAGAATGTTCCATGAGCGGACATAAGTTCGGAAGTGGCATGAGCAGTTGCGCGGAACGTAGGCTATCGCCACATACGTTAGGATGTCGACGACTAGAAATAATCACTATGTCCCGGAATGGTATCAGAAGGGGTTTTGGGAGGCCGGCCAGTCCACGCTAGCCTATCTCAACTTGATGCCTGAATCATTTGCGAGTTCGGATGGTTCAAAGGGTTATAAACGCGCCCTCCATAACGCTCCACCAGCGCGAGCATTTGTTCAAAGGGACTTATACTCAACCTTTTTCGGTGCGTCTGTGAATGACGAAATCGAGCGGAAGCTATTTGGCAACATCGATACAGAGGGCGCAAAGGCGGTCAGGGCCTATGCAGGTGGTGATCCAACTGAATGTCACCAAAATTTTGAAAGCCTATTCGAGTACATCGACATCCAAAAACTCCGCACGCCGAAAGGACTGGCCTGGCTCAAGGCGCAATATCCATCGCTCACCCAAAATGAGCTGATGGTGGAGATGCAGGCCATCCGGATGATGCACTGCACGATCTGGACGGAAGGCGTTCGTGAAATCGTGTCGGCTGAAGACTCGAATGTGAAATTCATTCTATCTGATCACCCTGTGACTGTGTTCAACCGTGCAGCGTCCCCGCGTTCGAAAATTTGCAAGCATCCCGGCGATCCAGGAATTGAATTGAAGGGAACGCAGACAGTCTTTCCTCTTGACCGCGACCATTGCCTCATCCTGACCAATCTTGAATTTGCTCAGGACCCGGCCAGCGATCCGCTTCAGAAACGGACATTTGCGCGGCGCTTTAGAAGCTCGATGGTGCGCACTGACGCTTTTATTCGGAGCCGGAAATTCACGGCCGACCAGGTTGCGGAGGTCAATAAGATCGTCAGGTCTCGGGCATACAGATTTATCGCCGCTGGCGACAAAGATTGGCTCCCCGAACTTGTCACAGACGAGCGCGAGTGGACAGCGCTTGGGCAAGTGCTGTTGCCGCCCTCGGATCAACTCTTCGGGTTCGGTGGTGAGATGTACGTGAGCTATGAAAGTGGGCACGTACATTATCAAGACGCATTTGGGCGCACGGAGAAAGAAAGGGAGTTTTTGAAGAAGGATCCCATTGAGGGTCAGCTTAAACCACGTGATCTTTGTGGATGTGGGTCGGACAAGGATTTCGCAGAGTGCTGCAATAGGAAACCGGTACATTTGCGTCCGGCATGGGATCAGCTGAGCATTCGTGAAAGAAATCTCGCGCTCTTTCGCGGCATTGAGAACATTCTAGAGCTTCGCCCCGATCAGGACTGGACCGAAGTCCGACGGTCAATAACGGATGAGAAGATTAGCAAGATTTACTCTGTTTATGAGGCGCTTTGGCCTCTGGACACTGAACTTCTCGGCTTGCTGCCAAAGCCGGATGGGACGGCGCGGGCGGTCTACACAAGCATGCTTGATGCGCGCAAAATTGTCGAAACCGGATTGGGTTCCTCGCTACTGTTTGGGGAGCTATTGATGCAGCACCCTTTCGTCAATCCGCGGACGATGAAGGAGGACTTCAATCCTGTCAAAAATCCGAAAGCTTATCGCCAGGAAATTTTGAAGAGCGTGCTGTTCTTCATGCAGGTGATGCCGCTGGTTGAGATCGGAATGGTGAACCTGTTCCCGGACCCATGGGACTTTGACTATCATTTGCGCGACCAGACAATGAGGCTCGCTGAGGAGCGCTGGAGTATTCTGCGCCCGCTTATGGAGAACGACGATAGCGGTATGAAGGCGCTAGGTTCGGAGGAATTCAAGAGAAGCGTTTACCAACTCTCAGAAGACCGCCAACGCGCAATGCTGAAGCGACATGCACAAGAACTCAGCGACGAAGACATTGAGAAGATGGTTCAAGGCATCAAGGTACTAAAAGAGGAAGATCCTTTTGCCGTTTTGCAAGACGGGGCATTTCTGGATGGAGAAGGCGGCGGGCAGTTCTCCATGTTCAAGCTCGCACCTAATTTCGAAATGGCGATGTATGTGGCCCAAGCGACGGGTGCGGCAATCATCACAGATCATCCGATGCGCTGGAAAGAAATCCTATTCACGATTCTCGCGCGGGGCGGCAGCCCAGTCCATCATCTAAGCGAACTTGCCGGTGCAATCGAAGACTCGCGGTTTTCAATTCCGCAGCACTACGAGGAAATCTTTAAATGGTGGCTGGAGGAAAGGCCGTTGCCGCACAAGGAAATTTTTCGAAATGCCTTCAGATACTTAGGCCAAGTCGATACTAAAGGCGCGAAGCCAAATTTCGAGCAACGTTTGAGAGCACAATTCGGACGGGCTCACCACGAATATGAGACTGCAATCCGCAAAGCTGACCTTCTTCGGCGTGAGGTCCGCATTCAGTGTGCGTTTCCGAAGGGCGGAATCTATGACAGCACGATTACGCGATTGCTGTTGATGTCGAGTTCTGAGCACCACATTCATAGCGTGCCCATGGCATTTTTCCTGCAGGAGTAATGTCTTTTGCGCTCCTTGGAGAATTGAATCTCAAACCTGATCCTGCATTTCTGCGGGCAGCCCATGCGCCAGACGGCTTGATCTTGTTGAATGGTTTGAGTTCGGCCGTTTCGCTGTTAGAGTGAAAGCAGATCCGGGACGGTCATCCAGTCCGACGTGGGGACACAGGCGCCAAAACTGAATTTCATCCGGGATTGTGAGTGGCTACGGACGGTCCGTGGCGCGCTCGTTTATGGTCGGTGGGGGATGTCGGGTGGATATTCAGACTGTTTTGATAGCGTCCGTGGGTGCATGGGCGGTGTGCCGCATGGTGATAGAACCGCTCGTAACTGCTAATGCGAAGGCCCGCCTTATCGCGGGTAGAATAGGCGGGACGGGATGGGTGGCGCTGGCACAGCTCGGGTCCCGAATCCTGCTGCTCGCGTCGCTGTCTTCTGCCCTCGCGCTCGGTCTTGCAGCATGGATCAATGCCCAGGACAATCTGGGAATGGCGGAGACCAATGCCCTCCTCGACCACATTGGTGCGGCGCGTGACCAACTCGCCGAAATCGGGACTGCATGGGGTGCCGGCGCGACAGTCCTGATCGCCGTCGGACTTGGCCTGCTCACCTTCCTGGCCAGCAAGGCGAAGGAAAAGCGGGTAGTCGCCGAAGTCTGGAATGCGGAGTTCACCCGGCTTCAGACATCGTTTGACAATGGTGAATGGGATGAGCGTGCCCCTTCTCCTGAGATGGAGCAGGTCCAGCGCACCATGGAGGAACTTTCCGAGGCGTTCGACACCGCCCAGGCGCAAGGCGAGGGCCAGCGTGCCGCTGCGATACGCGGCGCGTTCGACAAACTGGCGCAAGCGAACGTCTTTCTCGACCTCCAGCGGCGCTCGAACGTGCAGGTCGCGCCGGAATCGGTTGGCATCAAACCGAAGCGCTCCGGTCTCAGCTGGATTAGCGCGATGTTTTTCTCCAAAGGTGTCGTGTCGGGCCTTGGAACAGGTACGCGGTTCCTGGCGTCGGCCGGCCTCCTGATTCTGTTTCCCAGCCTGCTCGCAGCGAGTTACACGGCGGTCGAACCTGCCCTTCAGGCATCGGTCGACCGGATCGAAACCCGCCGCGCGGAAATGGAATTCGAGATCGAGTTTGCCGAGATCGATCGCTCATACAGCGAACTTGTCGGCGCACCTGCAGATGCGGCAGATGAACGCCTGGACGATGATACCGAACTAGCCATCACGCAAACCGCCGAGGTGTTTGAAACCGAAATCTTCCCCCGCATGTTGGTGCGGTCGATCCAAGTGTCCGGCGCCGGTCTTGATGACGCGGTCCGCTCTGTGGAGACCGCCTCGGCACGGCAGAGGATACTGGGTATCCGGGCCAGCGCCGCGCGCGGCGCTCCCGCAACAGTTTCCGGCGGGATCGACGCGCCTGACTATCGCTCGCTATCGTCTGCGGAGGTGCCGGGGTCCGGCACGACCCGCGCTGAACTGAGGCGGGTCGCACAATCTGATCCGGCCGGTTTCACAAGGCTGCGCGACAATGTCCGCGCTCTGAAGCTCTCCTTCACAACCCCGGCTGATGCAAGCCAATTGCGAAGCGCACTAGTCTCCCAGATCGTCGGACACGCCCTGGACGCAGCGCCCGCCCTTGAGGGCCTCGACCCAGCCCTTGACCGGCAGATCAAGACATGGGCCGCCGAGATCCCTTCCGCTGAAGCGGCGCGGGCGCGCGAAGTGATCCTGAAGAAATTTGTTGTCGAAAGCCAGGCACAGGGCGAGCTCGACTGGTCTCGCCTCGCCGACTGGCACCACTCTCCCCTTTCGCCATCCACCAGCCGGTCGATCGGCAATGCTTTGTCCGAATTTGAACGGTCGCTGCCACAAGGCAGCCGCCTCGCAGACAATTTGCCAAGCCTGTCGCGGGCACCGAGGTACAACCCAGCCCAGGCATCGCAGGCTGTCAGCCAGATGGCGGGACACCTCGGTAGCGGATCCGGGAGCGCCGCGTTTCCAGCGCGCGCGCTGACAGTGTTTGATGATCATTTCCCGGGACAGGTCGGCGCCGAGCTTTCGACCCCTCAAGCCAAGGCGATACAGTCGATTTCCGGTGCGCCGCCTGCGCCGGCTGTCCGGAGCACCGCCGCGGCGGCGAAAGCGTCGACACGGGCCCGGTCCTATGGCCGGCTGCGCGGATTCTCGCGCATTGGCGGTGTGTTGATTGGCCGGGAGCCGGAGGATGCCGAAACCTCGCTGGCGATCGATCATTTCTCCTGGCGCAGGTCCGGCGGACGGATCGAACTGGTACTGGGTGCGGGAAGCGACAGGCAGTCTATCGGAAGGTTTAACCCTGCCATTGTCCAGCTCGCCCTCGCCTATGCAGCTGATGGCCGACCCACGACCGTGACCATGGTCACGACCGATGTCGTGCCCGACCTTCGCATCCTGCTACATCCAGTGCTCGAGGATACCGGGCTTGGTTGCCGGGCGATCCGGCTGGACCAGCTCGCCGATGAATTGTCCTTCACGGAGGGCAGCGCGCTTACCGCGATCCGGACCGACGCCGAGCAGCGCATACGCGGCGAGGTCGGCCTCTACCGGCTGGCCTGGCGCGCAAGAGCGCAGACGAAATTGCCAGGAAGCAGCCTGAGCGGAGACGATCGGGATTATGCCCAGCAGGCCATAAGTCAGGCCGAATATGTCCCCGAGCTAGAGCGCATTGCGGCTGAGGCCATCTCAGGGGCGCTGGCCGCGCCGCTATGGATCAGGCGGAAGCCGGCATTCCTGGACCCCTCGCTTGTCACGCAGATGGAGGCCTGCCTCCCTTCCAGGTCGCTCGGTCAGTTCGAAACCTGCATCTCCACCATCACGGATAAGGTCAGTTCTCGTACGGACCGATACGCATGGCTTGCGCCTCCACCTGACTACCAGATATGGAGCGGCGTTCGGGAGCGCCCTTATGAGATCAGCAGCAACCTCGACTTTCTCCGGCCACCCGGCGACTCATCGGTCTGGCCCTTCCGGTTCATGGTTCAGGTCGCCTTCGAATCGCCCGCCTTCTTTGCGGGCGGCGCGTCGAAATGGGCCGACGAGATCAATGCGGCCCGCGACGAATATGTCGACGATGATCCATGGGAAATAGAAACCGTGTCCCGGA
Source organism: Alphaproteobacteria bacterium (assembly GCA_018830285.1). Classification (GTDB taxonomy): domain Bacteria; phylum Pseudomonadota; class Alphaproteobacteria; order Caulobacterales; family Hyphomonadaceae; genus Hyphomonas. The sequence continues at coordinate 6,014 of JAHJSB010000022.1, read as the reverse complement.
GCCTGACAGAGGCGATCGAAGCGGAGGTCCGCAGGAATGTGCAAACCTCTGATGTAATATCGAACATGCGCGAATTTGCGATCCTGCAACGCCTGTTCCGGACGGCCCTCGACGGACGGTTAGGTCCAGACTTTCCGACCGACCAGCTTGTCGAGCTATCACAGCAAACAGCAAAAGACGTAAACCCAGACGCCTTGACCGCACAATGGCTGCGACGTCCTGGAGAGATTGAGGGCCAGCTCTTTGCGAGAACAGCCGCGCTTGCCGAGACAATACCAGCGGGGTTTGCGGAGGACCAGTTTTTCTCGCACGTCGGTGACTGCATGGCCTTGATCATGGACACGGTTGAAAACAACCCGCGCGGCGAGGTTGCCCTTGAATCGATTGCTGCAAGCCGCTGGAGCAAGGTCTGCGTGTTCAGTAACCTGAGCACATTCGGTTCAGGCAGCAGCGCAGGGGACCTGCAGGAGTTCTCAAGGATTGCCGCCGACATACGAAATGTACGCGCCGCAGTCGGCGCTACCAAGCCCGACTTGCCGGAATATCCCAGCGAACGCGGGGCCTGCCCGAGACTGTAATCCGTGCACTCTTTGCGGCCGGGCGCGCTCTGTTCATTGGGTTTGTGATTTTCTTGCGTTGGGGGGAAACACATGTTCGGGCAAACCCCGCATGTCTGATTTTGCGCCCGTTGCAGACGAAACACCGATCCAGCTTGCGAATCCCGATAGCCTGGCAAGATCGCCTACCAGTTGGAATGAATCATGACCGCGCCTTATCGCTTCACGCCACAGCACACGCTTACAGGTGGCGACAACCTGCCAGCCGAAAATGCCGCCGCGCAGATGGAAGCAACCGGCGACTACAAGATCCTGCGGCGCCTGACCCCGCCGCCGCCCTACGCCTGCGCCAGTCCGAACTGTAAACAGGCCGCCTTTCTGGACGTTGAAACGACGGGCCTGGACGATGATGATGAAATCATAGAACTGGCCATTGTCCCCTTTCAATACTCTCTGGATGGCTTGATCTGCGGTATCGGCGAGACCTTCGATCAGTTTAACGAGCCCACCCGTCCGATCAGCGAGGAGATAACCCGGCTCACAGGGATCACACCTGAGATGGTCAAAGGCCACGCGATAGACAAAGGCAAAGTGCGATCAATCCTGTCCGGCACCGATCTCATCATCGCCCATAATGCAGGTTTCGATCGCCCCAAATGCGAGGCTCTCATGGAAGAGTTCGAGGCCAAGCCCTGGGCGTGCTCGCTCAATGACATCGACTGGCGATCTGAAGGTCACGAAAGCGCGAAACTGTCCTATCTGGCCATGGAGTACGGCTTCTTCTTTGCAGGTCACCGCGCCGATATCGATTGCCATGCCGGCATCAAGCTCCTGACCATGTCGCTGGCGTCTACTGGCCAACTTGCGCTGTCCTGCCTGCTGGGCTCCGCCCGCAAGTCCGGCTGGCGTGTCTTTGCTATCGACGCTGACTACGCCTCCAAAGACACGCTCAAGCAGCGCGGCTACCGCTGGGCGCCGGCCGACATCCCACCGCATCCCAAATGCTGGTGGATTGATATTGATGATGATGCCTTGGGGGACGAGATGACGTTCCTCGAAACGGACGTCTACAAGCGCCCCACCAAACCGCCCGTTTACAAGATCGATGCCTTGAACCGTTATTCCCGTCGGATCGGCTGATACAGACGCGTGTGTGGCAGGAGATGAATATATACGTTACGTGCCGAACCATTATTGGTCCGGGACCGGTCGAACCGACCATCATTCATCTGTAGCCTCGTTTGCGTTCTTCGGCGATAGGGTGCCGAATATACCAAGTGAAGAATTTCACCGCCTGAGATAGGGCGTCGACTTGGTCGTCATTTCGGCCATTCGGAAAGGCACGAATCTCAGACTCCAATGTCGGAAGCCAATCGGCTTGTTCCGGTAGAAGGACCATTCCCTCTTCGATCGCTACCAGGGCTTTCTCCATCCGTGTTATCTTCCTTTGTGAGGCATTCATGGTTTGGACAAAGTAGGGGTATTGGCAAGTAAAGTCGGTGCCCTGAAGTTTTTCGTTCAAGTACTCTATTAGAGCAACGCCGTTTGAGGCTTTCTCGATGACGAGATGATCAGGTCGATATCTGCGAATCGTTGAGAGGACTATTCTGCACAACTCAGGAAAAGTGCAGCGTTTGCGGAAAATATTTGTCACATACATTCGTCCGTCCACAACCCGCCCCGCCATTATAACTGAGTACGATCCGGAATTGGACCCGGATGCGGCGTCAATACTGTAAAACTTGAGGTCACAGGTCTTCGGCGGAGTGGAGTATCGCTGAAATTTGTTGAGATCGATGATGCCTCCACCGTCGGGTAGCGGGTTCTGCTGAAATTGAGCCTCAAAGGCTCTCTGGCCCATTATCCCGCGCTGCATATCGAGGTACTCTTTCGGATATCGTTCGGGGTGGAGCAGATCTCCAATTCTGCGCTTTTGGAGTAATTTGCGGCCAATTGGGATATCTTCATTTTTGACAGCGATTGCCGGAAAGCTGAGTGCGGTCCAACCACCTTGCTCAGAGAGGTGTGCCGCGGGGTCGTAGATTGAAAGCCGCTGCATCACGAGGACAATGGGCGATGTGGCTGGATTGTTGGTGCGCGTGGAAAGAGTCTCGTCAATCCACTTGTTCACGGCGAAGCAAGCGGTTTCGTTGTCGGCATCCGACGCGTCTAACGGATCGTCAATGATAATGACGTCGCCGCCACGCCCCGTCACATTCGAATCTACCGACAGCGCTATACGTCCTCCGCCCTGCTGTGTAGTAACTTCTTGTTGGCTGTCCTTGGATAGGGCGCCTTTGAAAACCGGAAAGATTTCCTGGATATCGGGATGCAATATCAATTGCCGGAACAAGTTCGACAGCTTGATTGCAAGGTCAAGTGAGTGAGACACGACAAGTACGGTTTTGGTAGGATCGTTGCCTATAATAAAGAGCGGCCAAAATACCGAGATGACCAATGACTTTAGCGATCGTGGTGGCAGGGAGATCATCAGACGTCGGATATCGCCTCCTGAGACCCTTTGTAAACTGTAGCCCATTGCATCCAAATGCCAGTTGTCTTCGATCGGCGAATTTGGAAACATGCAGCTGTAGGCCTTTCTGATGAGGCTGGGGAAGTCGGAACGGTAGAGGGCCTGAGCATCCGATTTCAAAAATTGTCGAAGTGGTAGGCGTTTCGGATCAACCATTGCCTGCCTCCTTCTCAGCGATCGCCCGTGCGATGAAGCGTGCGAGGAGGGCTTGATCCTCTGTGCTCGCGGGCTGCTCGGCCGGATCGAGCTCTCGATCGGCACCGAGATGCAGGTTCATCTGCCTCAACAGTTCGGTGAGAGCTTTTGGGTTGCCGTTCAGCGCATCTGTGACGAGGCGTTTTGCGACTGCCTCGAGCTTCGACACCTTCTTCGGTTTTCCGGCCTCCTTGAGCACCAGTTTGGTCTCCAGCTCCTTGGCGAGGGCTGCCTTGAAGGAGCGCGCGCCTTTCGGTCTCCCCTTGGGATTGCCAGACGTACCTGACTTGAACTGATGCTTCTTGGGCGGTTTGCCATAGCCGATAGGGTCCTTGCTCATGCCTGGTCCTCCTTGTCCGGGGGAGGCAGAAGCAGCGTGGTCGGTGCGGGCAGGGCGATCATGGTAGATGTGTCGGCGCGTTCCAGCACCGCCTTGCAGCCGGTCATTTCCTCCCAGCGACGGACCGCGACATCGCAATACTTGGGCTCCAGTTCGATGACGCGTGCCCGACGCCCTGTGCGTTCTGCAGCAAGGATCAGCGTGCCCGATCCACCAAACCCATCAATGCAGATGTCGCCGGGCGCAGACGCATCCATGAGGGCATCTGCGACCATGGCGACGGGCTTGACCGTCGGGTGATCGGTGAGGTCCTGATCCCGACCTTTCCGGAATGTATTGGCCCCCGGATAGGGCCAGACATTGGTTCGATTCCGGCCGAAGCGGCCGAGTTGGACATTGTTGATGTGAGGCGCTGTGCCGATCTTGTAGACGGCGATGAGTTCGTGCCGGCTACGATAAAAGGATCCCATGCCGCCATTATTCTTGACCCAAACGCAGAGATTGAGCTGCTCGGTGTACAAGCCGTCTGCGGCAGCATAGAGCTCCCGCATATGCCTATGGTCCATGCAGATGAAATGGATCGCTCCATTCACACTCCACTGAACAGCCAGAGCAGTGGTGGCATGGAGGAACTGGACAAACTGATCCGAACTCATCTCACCCGAAGCCATGGCAAACTCGTCATGACCCTTGGATGAAACGTGGCCTTTGATTTTGACGTTGTAGGGCGGGTCGGTGAAGCAGACACGCGCCACATCCCCCCGCATAAGGCGGCTCCAAATTTTTGCTTCCAGGCAGCTGCCACAGATGAGACGATGATCGCCGAGGGTCCAAATGTCCCCAGGTTGGGTAATCGGTTCGGCGGGCGGAGACGGAACGGGAGGTTCGTCGTCGCTTTCGTCCTCTGCGCCGATAACAAGATCGATCTCGCCAATGTCGAAGCCGGTCGTCTCCAGGTCGATATCGCAGCCGATCTCGACCAGCATCGCAAATTCTTGCTTCAGAGAGGTCCGATCCCACGATCCTTCTTCAGTGAGCCTGTTGGCCGCCAGGACGAATGCGGCCCTTTGATCCGGTGACAAGTGAGTGACACGGATTGCCGGGATGACTTCGAAGCCCAGAGTCCTGAAAGCCTCCACTCGCAGGTGGCCTGAGAGGATGGTATTGGTCTCGTCAATGATGATCGGATTGAGAAGACCGATATCCCCGATCGATTTGATGAGTTTCTTCAGCTTGCCTGCCGTGTGCCGGCGGGCATGTTGCGGATACGCGATCAGTACCGCAATCATCACAGGGATGATCGTCGGGGCTGGTTCATTCGATGACCAGCCGCGACGTGGCGGGAGAGTGTTGGGTTTCATTCCTTCTGCTCCAAAAAAGTTAAACAAACGCACGCACGCAGTTGTCCAACTCGGAGCAGTCCTAAAAAAAGGACGGAACCGAATTTAACGGACCCATCCTTGGAACTACGGTTTACATAGGTGCTGATTCGGCGAACGGCGTCAATTCCGCAGCGCACGCCGCCCAGAAGTTCAGCGGGCTAGTCTCATTCAGGAGAAAACGTTTCCCTCACTGCAATCCGAAACGCCTTCAGCTCATTGATCTGAAACCGCCCGTCCCGGTCGACTCCGGATTGTCCCTGAATGCGCAAGGCGAAGACTCTCTCGCCTTTGGCTTCCATGTCGACGATGACTTGATCAAGCTCTTCGGGGGTGAATTCAAACACCATATCTTCCCGGTGCATGCAGCCATAAGAGGAACAGCGATTGGCGTCGAAAGAAACCCGGTCGACCGGGCGGGTTGAGAGCGTATGCTGGAAGGTCACCGAGACCGGGTGCAGCCAGGTGCCGTTTATGTCGCTGGTCACATAACCTTGCAGGGCAACATGTCCGGTCTCACGGAACTTGTAACCCCTGAGGAATTGATCCTCCTGTGGGCCCCAGACAAACTGGAAATCCTGATATGATCCGCGCGTGTTGATCTCAATTGAAGGATTGAGCGGGTCATCCACTACGCTCACGCCAGCTGCGAAGTGTGGTTCGGTCATAGTGAGGAAAGTATTTTCCCGTTCTTCAAGCGTCTCAGTCACAGCGCACCCGGTGAGCACCATGGCCAGGGCAGGGACGGCGAGCAGGATTTTGTTGGTCGGCATGGTAACTCCTTTTGCATTCAATGAGTCGCATTACCGCTCAGGTTGCGACCGAGATCAAGCGAAAAAGAGACTCATAGTCTGTAGATCAATCGGCTGCTGTCCGTCGGCAGGTATTTTGAGACAGATGGCCGCCTGACTTAAGGAGGGTTTGGCTCATCTGGTTTTCAGTTAAGCAGCAGATTTGGCGTGCTGCAAGCGCCTCAGTTTCATGGTCTTTATTTTGATCTTTTCCCTTTC
>JAHJSB010000021.1 GCA_018830285.1 Alphaproteobacteria bacterium | reverse complement strand
AGGCGTGATCTGCCCCATGTTCTTCCACCATTCGAACCGCGCGCTCGCGCACCTCGGGTGAGTATCTTGCTCGTTGCCTTTTGTCTGTCATGGCTCCAGTCTCTCAAGAAAAGGAGCCTCCGGCAAACCCGGGGCGGTTCACTCCGCGCAATTTTTTTTATTGCATTGTTTCAATGAGTTACCACCTTTCGTCTTTTTGATTATAGGTCCATTTGTAGATCGATCCGTACGAGTATCCTGCTCCTCCTTTTCTGAGTTCACGAATGCAAATTCGGATCCGGGATTCCATGGACAGCGCCTTCGTGAGTGCATGTTGGCCCCCGAGTTTGTTCTCTCTGAAATTCGCTGTAGCAGATGAGCCCGGATTTCGAGCGGCGCTCATGCCCCTCCCCCAATCGCTTGAGACGACTCTGTCGACCCTCTGTGCTTCGTTCAGACGGCACGGGATTCAAACGCGGGCGCCGATACTGACATGCGGCCAGATCAATGCCGGATCTGCGCCCCGGGCCTTGCATCATAAGGAAAAGTGAACGCCTGTGCCCATAACCGGCGAGCGCGTCGCGGGCAATGCATTACCCCCGACATTACCCAAACGCCAAAGGCGCGCCGGAGCGAGGCCGCGTAAAGCTTTATTTTTAGGAGTTTATTCTGGATCGGGCGAAGCGTTCCGCGCATACTTTTTTATTCATTATTTTCAATGTTCTATGACCTATCCATCGTCCAATTGTTGGGATATTTGTAGGTCATTTTGTAGGAAAATCTGCCCCCCCTTTTTGGGCCCAAGAAAGCAGATTCGAATTGGCGATCCAAAGACTTTGTTCTCCTGCGTATGTGTGGGCTCCCGCGTTTACTCTGTCTAAAGTGAGCCGTAGCAGATTGGCCCAGGTTACGAGCGAGCCCGTGGTGTTCGATAGCGGTTTCCCTTATTGCGCCTGAATCGCCGCTGGTTATCTCGCATTTTTATTCGGCCGGTTTTTGCCGCTTATATATTCAATTCGCCATTAATCAGCTATATATGGCCGATTAACCACAAGTGTGTGTTGCGTATTCACTATCCGGTCATATATTGCCTATAACGTCCAGTTTATTGGAAAAGCGGCCATATATGACCTATTCTGTCGATTTCTCGGTTGCGACCAGCGAACAGATCGAGCGCGCCCTGTGCGAACGCCTCGAGACCTTGCGGCTGGCCCAGAACAGAACGCAGGCCGATCTCGCAGCTGAAGCCGGCATCGGCGTCCGGACCTTACGCCGGCTCGAAAAGGGTGACGGTGTGGCCTTTGATACAATGATACGCGTCATGATCGCTCTTGGGCTACAGGATCAACTGTCGTCCTTCCTGCCCGATCCATCCATCCGCCCAATGGAGCAGCTGGGTACCAGCCGCCAGGAACGCCAGCGCGCCCGCCCGGCAACTTCCCGTCCGGCTCCGGCGGACGCCTGGACCTGGGGCGACGAGACAGACAATGGTTGATACTGCCAGAATCGAATTGTGGGGGACAACCATTGGCGCCGTCACTTGGGTGGCGGAGCGCCGGCTCGGCGTCTTCCAGTACAATCCGGACTTCCTGCAAAGCGGAATTGAGGTTTCGCCCCTGGTCATGCCATTGCGCGAAGCCCCCTACGAATTCCCGGGGCTTGCGTGGACAACGTTCAAAGGTCTGCCCGGGCTGCTTGCCGACGCCCTGCCCGACAAGTTCGGCAATGCCATCATCGATGAATGGCTGGCTTCGGAAGGCCGGTCCCGGGACGACTTCCATCCCGTAGAGCGCCTTTGCTATATCGGCACACGCGGCATGGGCGCACTGGAATTCCAGCCTTCTCACAGAGCCACCCCGACAGCATCGCAGGATATCGACATTGAACGCCTCGTGGCGCTGTCAAGCCGCGTCCTGACCGAACGTCAAAACCTGGGTGGGGTCTTCCGTGGCAATGATAATGACCGGAAGGTTATCGAGAATATCCTGCGGGTCGGAACCTCCGCTGGCGGCGCACGCGCCAAGGCGATCCTGGCCTGGAATCCCGGGACCGGCGCATTCCGGTCTGGACAAGTCGAGGCCGGAAGCGGTTTCGAGTACTGGCTGATGAAGTTCGACGGCGTGTCCAACAACAAGGATCGCGAACTCGCCGATCCCAAAGGGTTCGGCAAGATCGAATACGCCTATTACCTAATGGCCAGCGCCGCCGGAATTGAAATGGCGCCATGCCGGCTCCATCATGAAGGTGGCCGCAGCCATTTCATGACCAGGCGCTTTGACCGGACGCCCACCGGCGCCAAAATTCACATGCAATCGCTCGGTGCCCTGGCGCACTATGATTACAATCAGGCGGGCAGCTATTCATACGAGCAGGCCCTTCAGGCCATGAAACGCCTCAGCCTGCCGCGGACCGAACTTGAGCAGCAGGTCCTGCGCACCTGCTTCAACATCATCGCACGCAATCAGGATGATCATGTAAAGAACATCGCCTACCTGATGAACCGTCGGGGCGACTGGTCTCTCTCACCTGCCTTCGACGTGTCCTATGCCTGGACCGAAGACGGTGCCTGGACAAACCAGCACCAGATGAGCGTGAACCAAAAGCGGGACGAATTTGAACCAGAAGACCTTATCGCCTTTGCCGGCAAGGCGGGCATCAAACCTGCCAAGGCACATGACCTTATCTCTCAGGTCTCTCAAGCTGTTCGAAACTGGCAGACATTCGCGAACGAAGCCGGTGTAGATCCGGTTGTTGCCACGGCCGTCGCAAGCAAACACCGGCTCTATCTGGACCGATAACATCGCTGGTGACCTGGGCCCTGATTAGTTCCCCATTTAATTCGAGAATTTGCCCATGAACCGTCATTCGGCGACAGGGGTCCAATGACCGTTCTTGGCGAAGTCCGGCCTGGTGCTGGAGAGGTAGACGGATGACCGGATCCAGTTCACCCTGCCGATCGCCGAAGATAATGATCCGTGCCGACTTGGCCCGAAGTTGCCGGTGGAAACCGATCGAACGAATGGCCGCTCTGCAGAAACAGCGACATTGGCTGTCTCAAAATAGTGGCCCTCCCACGGAGTCATCTCGGATGTCTCAAGGCCGGTTCCGCTGACACCACCCGGTCGCTTGCGTTCCTGCGACCGAACCGCGAGTATGCAGCGACCCGGGGGTGACACTCGCCGGCGCGAATCGCCGGATGGGGGCCTCAATGCATATCGAAGGTTATGCCGTCGTCGGCGATGATGACCGGATTTCTGATGCGGCGGGACAGATGCCAAACGCTTTGAAAAACGATGCCGAGTGGGCCTTCTTTCAGGACGGACTCGACGCGGCCGAAATCATTGTGCTCGGCAGGCACAGCCATGATTTGACCCCAAACCCGAGGCGCCGGCGCCGTCTTGTACTCACCCGGTCGGTTGCGCGCGCCAAGCGCCAGGGAGATGTCGTCTTTTGGAATCCGGCCGGGGCCTCTTTGGAAGCTGCAGTCGAAGCGTTTGGTTGCCCTGTGCAGCATATTGCCGTCGCCGGCGGCCGGGATGTTTTTGATTATTTCCTGCGCCCGCCGCACCGCTACACGGCTTTTCATCTCAGCCGGATCGAAGGCGTCACGCTTCCGGGCGGAACCGGGGTCTTCGGCGCGGTCGAAACAGGCGGGCTGACAGCGGTCCACGTGCTTGCCTCGTTTGGATATGGCCCGGCATCAACCCGCACGCTCGATACAGGCGTCCATGTTGTCACCTGGGTCCCGGATTGCGCCTGATCAGACCGATGCCGGATTGAAAAGCCCGGCATCTTCGCGGCGCCGGACAGCCATCGAGACAGCATAGGCCCCAACCATCTTTCCGATCACAAATACAATCCAGTTGGCGGGGTGAAGCATCGTTCCGGCAGGTTCACCCAATTGCAACTGCACCGCCAGATCGGCGCCAAACAGGAAAATGGTCGTATCGATCGGCACAGCGACGGCCGAGGACAGGAGTATACGCGTCGAGAGCCGGTAGCGGGTAAAGGTGTAGAGCGCCCAATCGGCAAGTTCTGAAACTGCAAAGGCAATCCCCGACGCAATCGCAATCACCGGCCATGCATAATAGAATGCCCAGGCAATCCCCAGACCCATGACGATCAGGACCCGCTGGCCCATCCGTCGCTGAACAAAATCACGAAGAACAAAGACGAGACCCGTCACAATCGTAAGCGGATGAAGGCTGACACCTTTGGAGAAAACGGCGACGTTCTCCATGAGACAGGCATCAAACATGACCCTCCCGGGCTCGCCCGAGCCTGGTGTGACAAGGCACAAGGGTTCAATGACTCCAAACGACCAGTTGAGAAATGGGATCGCCGCAAAATAGAGGAACGCCCAGACCCGGCCACCTTCCCGGAAGATGATATAGGCCGTGCAGCCCAGCCCGATGAGGACAACAAGCAGCTCCTCAGGCCGCCCGCCAGTCAGACCGCGGACAAGCTGGTTCAGAAAAGCTTGCCCAGACTGGGTAAGTGACGACACCATTGATAACCTTCAAAGCGTGCAGAACTAACGCGCTGCCCCAAGCGCATTTTTGGACATGCAAGTCAACGTCTGCAGCCAGCTGATTTCACCGCGGCGGCTCGATGCCGCGCTCAGTTTCTGACTCGGCTCCAGAAGATGACCCAGTCTGTTTCAGCGAAATCAACGAGGTGGTGCTGTAAGCCCGATAACAGCTCCACTTGATGCTGGAACACGCTGGCTACAGCGACATCGGATCTGCCCCCAAGCAGCCGTTCGTCTTGAAGCGGTGGATGCCCGCTTTCGGCGATGAATTGCCGGATGCGTTCGCGACCGCGAGCAGCAGAAAGGGGCGCAGAAGGAGACGAAACGAAACTGGCGTGTTTAGGCTCCAACGGGTGGAAAGCAGACGAGATGAAGTCGCTCTGGATGGTCCGTATTTTTCGAAATTATTTAAGAATTGGGGGGCTCAGGTCACAAGCAGTAGATGATCTGCTATCGCCAAAAACAATGTTGGTGCATTAGAAACCAATCCAATCGACAACGTGACGAGCCAGACCATCATACGACGACACAGTGT
>JAHJSB010000001.1 GCA_018830285.1 Alphaproteobacteria bacterium | reverse complement strand
AAGCACACGCCCGACCGTGGATGCCGCCGGATATGAATGCCATGGAGATTGCAGGAAACTATGGACCCGAAACGGACCCAGGAAAAAATGGCGCGCCCGAAAGGATTCGAACCTCTGACCCCCAGATTCGTAGTCTGGTGCAAGGCATTGTTTTATAAGCGGTATATTTGCAAACCCACTGTTTTCTGAGCCCTATGATTTCAAAGAGTTAGCAAGACGGCTGCAAACCATATTCGCGAGCGATCCACCTCTCACATCCCCACGACCCTGCCAAAGATCGGCTTGCCGTCCGTGAGGTTTGCCGCGGTGTCGGCGATGGAAGCGGCATCTATGCCGTAGTGGCGATAGAGATCGGCGACGGTGCCGGTCTGTCCGAAATGCTCGACACCGAGGCTAACCGTCTTGTGCCCGGCAACGCCGCCGAGCCACGACAGGGTTGCCGGATGACCGTCGATAACGGTGATGATCCTGCAATGGGGTGGAAGACTGCCCAGAAGCCGTTCGACATGGCTGACCGCTTTGACATTGCCGCGGGCACGGGCGCGCTGGGCGGCCTGCCAGCCGGCATTGAGCCGGTCGGCCGAGGTGATCGAGAGCACCCCGATATCCCGCCTGCGGTCGGCGAGCATGCCCGCCGCCGCGACCGCTTCGGTGGCGACCGTGCCCTGATAGGCGATGATCAGGTCCGCATTTCCGCCCGGCTCCTTCAGCCAGGTGGCGCCGTCTATCACCTCTTGCGCGAATTCGGGATTGGGCTTGCGCCGCGGCTGTTCGATGACCCGCGTGGAGAGCCGGAGATAGACCGAGCCGCCGGTCTCGTCGCGCAGCCAGGTGCGCTCGTCAGGATCTCCCTCGCCGCTGCGTTGCATGTAGTCGAACGCCCAGCCCATGATGATCGCCACCTCGTCGGCAAAGGCGGGCTCGAAGCTTGCGAGGCCGTCCTGGCTCATCCCGATCAGCGGCTGCGCGATGGACTGGTGCGCTCCGCCCTCGCCCGCGAGCGAAACACCCGACGGCGTGCCGACAACCATGAAACGGGCATCCTGGTAACAGGCATAGTTCAATGCATCGAGGCCACGTGACACGAATGGATCGTAAAGCGTGCCGATGGGCAGCAAACGCTCGCCGAACAATGAGTGGGAAAGCCCTGCAGCCCCGAGCAGCAGAAAGAGATTCATCTCGGCAATCCCCAGTTCGATATGCTGCCCCCTGGGCGAGAAGTCCCACTTCTGGGCGCTCGGTATGCGTTCGGCGCGGAACAGGTCCGTCAGCTCCTTGCGCGCGAACAATTGCCGGCGGTTGACCCATGGCCCGAGATTGGTGGAAACTGTGACGTCGGGCGAGGTGGTCACGATCCGCTCGGCCAGTTCGCTGTCCGTCTTGGCGAGCGCGTCGAGAATCTTGCCGAAAGCAGCCTGCGTGGAAATGCTCTCTCCGAATGCGGCGGGCACTTCCGAAGCCTCTGCAGGCACGCCAATCCGCCCTGCCTCGTACCGGCGGCGCCCTTCGGCGAAAAACGGCACCCTGTCCAGAAACGCGCTGATCTCCGCCTTGCGGTGCGTCATTCCCTCGAACGCGTCCCACTCGCGCCCCATGCTGACCTTCATGTCCTTCTGGAACGCATCCATCTGCGCCGCAGTCATCAGTCCGGCATGATTGTCCTTATGGCCCGCCAGCGGCGTGCCCCAGCCCTTGACGGTATAGGCGATAAAGGCGACCGGCCGGTCGTGATCAATGCCCTTGAACGTGGCCGAGAGGCTCTCAAGGCAATGCCCGCCGAGATTGTTCATCAGCGCAGAGAGTTCATCGTCCGTGCGTCTCTCGATCAGCGCCGTCACATCGCCCTGGTCGCCCAGATCGTCGAGCAGCCGTTTGCGCCAGGCCGCTCCGCCCTGGAAGATCAGCGCCGAATAAAGCTGGTTCGGGCAATTGTCGATCCACGCCTTCAGTGCAGCACCGCCCTTCTCCTCGAAGGCCGCACGCTGCAGGGCGCCATATTTGAGCGTCACAACATCCCAGCCAAACGCCCTGAATACGGTTTCGATCCGCTCGTAGAGCCCCTCACGCACCACTCCGTCGAGGCTTTGACGGTTGAAGTCGATGATCCACCAGGTGTTCCTGAGATCGTGCTTCCACCCCTCCTGCAGGGTCTCGTAGACATTGCCCTCATCGAGCTCAGCATCCCCCACCAGCGCGATCATCCGCCCCTCGGGCCGTGCGCCCCATTTGCGGGCCTTGATATAGTCCTGGACCATCGAGGCAAAGGCCGTGATCCCCACCCCCAACCCGACCGAGCCGGTGGAGAAATCCACGTCGTCCACGTCCTTGGTACGGCTCGGATAGGATTGCGCGCCGTGATAGCCGCGGAAGTTCTCGAGCTTCTCCCGGCTCTGGTTTCCCATCAGATATTGTATGGCATGAAAAACCGGCGAGGCGTGCGGCTTGACCGCAACCCGGTCCTCGGGCCTTAGCACGTCGAAATACAACGACGTCAGGATCGAAACCATCGAGGCAGAGGACGCCTGGTGCCCGCCAACCTTGACGCCGTCCACCTTCTCCCGCCGGTTCGCCTGATCGATCATCCAGCACGAGAGCCACAGGATCTTGCGCTCCAGCTCGCGGAGAATCTGCCCGCGCTCACCTTCAGACTGCGACAAGCCAGACATCATCATATCCCTTTCCGTGTGGTCCCGGCGCCATGATCCGCAATCCATTACCTGGTCCCTTCGATGCTTGCGAAGACAGCTTCGATTGCGGTGGGCGCACCCATTAAAATTGATGCATCAGCCCTTGGCTGAAAAGAACGCTGCGCATTCATCGGCGATTTCACGCGTTGCAACCTCGAATACGCGCTGGCCCGATTCGGGAGAGCAAAGCCGCACGTCCGAGCCGATCCGGCCATCGGCAAAACGATGCCGATAGTCGTAAGCATTGTGAATATCGGAGACCGTCCCTTTTCTGGCCTGCGGCAGATCAGGCGAAGCCTGCTTGATGTATTTCGAATGCAGGAACTGTGTTACCGCAATCTCGCTCGCGGTCGCGTGCGCCCCGTCACCATCGCCGAAAATCTCCGTGATCTCCGCCGCGGTCTTCGGCGGCATCCACCAGCTGATCAGCTTGCACAGCACGTCTCGGTGCTCGCCCTCAAGGTGGAAGCTTGTGCCTGCATAGAACTCGTTCATCGCGGTCAGTGCCGGTGCTATGTTGCCGCCATGCCCGTTGAGAAACACGATGCGGCGAAAGCCGTGCCGCGCAAGTGACTGCATGACATCGACGAGAACGGATACATAAGTCGAAGGGCGCAGCGAGATGGTTCCGGGAAAGCCCAGGTGATGCTGCGCCATTCCGAAGGTAACCGGAGGGGTGCTGCAAATGCCCGTACGCTCGCTAATCGCCTTCGCCATCGCGCTTGGTATAATGTAGTCGGTCCCCATCAGACCTGTCGGGCCGTGCTGTTCGGTCGAACCGATCGGCACGATGATGCCGGCGTTCGTCGTCAGGTATTCCTCGACTTCCGGCCAAGCCGCGAATTGCAGTTTCATGCTCACCTCCGAGGCTTCGTTATCCGTCAGGACCGGACCGATTCGACAGGAACGAACTCGGCCTTCAATCCGAATCCGGCGGGGCCGAAAACCTTGAGCGCCCGCTCCGTTCGCATGATGTCCGGTGCGCTGATCCCGATAACCTTGACACGCTGTCCGTAGCGCAGGTTTTCCGTCGTGATCGGTTCGGCTGTTTCACGGTCGAGAATGCAGATGAGGTCGGGCACAACCGCCAACAGGCGCCCGCCGGACTCCGCCAGAAGGTATTCGTTCTGGAATTTCACGCTCAACCGGCCGCTGCCATGCAGGTCATCGATCTGCACTGTGCCGACCGAGAAGCCTCCCGTCGTTTCGCGCAGGATGTCGGTCACCTTGCCATCGAAGAGAAGCCGTGCATGCCTGCCGGTCTGTTCGGATGTAAGGAATTCCATCAGGTCTTCGAAAACATCTGAATGGCGGCGTCGCGCGTTGGCAATCGCATCGCCGATCAAAACCGCGAGGCTGATCGTGTTGAGGACGGCGAATTCCCGGATTTCGCGCCCCGTGAGCGGATAACACGCCATCTGGCCGGCGCCGCCCATACGTACGCAGATATCGCGGCAATAACGTTCCGCATCGACATTGTCTTTCGTCAGGATCGTGAGGACCGACCCCTTGTCGTCCGCAATGATGTTGGGAGAGCTCGAAAGTCCCGCAACATTGAAAGTTGTCATCTGCAGTTCGGGAAAAGCCCTTCCCATCCCGTCGGCGTCGATCACCGGCAATCCGGTCAATGCTCCAACGATCAGCGGCATGGTGGCGTTGACGCCGCCGGCCTCGATGGGCATGACGGCATCGACCTTGCGGCCCATCTCCTTTTCGAACTGGCGCAGCGCCTCGACATTGGCCGCTCCGCTGGGAATCTTTTCGTTGATGACCGTGGGCGCCCCCATGGTCAGGATGTTCGCTGCCAGTGCGTCATCGGGGAAATCAGCTGGGTCGATAATGTTGATCTCACGCCCCTCGCTGAGGACCTGCTGTTGATTTCCACTGAGAACTGACCCGGTATTTCCACCGAGATTTGACCCGCCTTTTATCTATGTTTCGGTTCAGGTGTTGTGGTCAAGTTCCGTTTTTTCTCCTTTGCGTTTTGGGGCTCGTGGGCCGAGCTGTTCTT
>JAHJSB010000020.1 GCA_018830285.1 Alphaproteobacteria bacterium | reverse complement strand
TCTTCCACGATGAAACTGGGCGTCAGGAACGTGAAGTCGCTGAATTCGGTGACAAAGAGGTTGATGCCGATGCCGCCATTCTCCCCGCGCCAGCGGGCAGTGCCCTCAAGGTTCAGCCCGCTCTCTTTTCCAAGCTCCGCGTTGCCGACTTCGAACTGTTCGGAGGCGAGGTGCGGACCAAAGGCGAACAGCTCACTCTCATTGGGTGCACGCTCGGTGTAGGAAAGCTGGCCACCGAAAAAGACGCCGCTGTCAAAGTGCTGGTGCAGGCCAAAAGAACCGCTCAGGAGATCGAAGTCCACCGATCCGGATATGACATTGGCGAGTTCGACACTTTCGATGCGCAAACCGCCTTCGACACCAAATCCGTTATCCCATTCGCGGGTCTCGTAGAGGAAGGCACCGACACTTTTCGTTGTTGTGGGGGTAATAAACGCCTCATCCCCGAACGCCCGAAGTTCCTTGTCGAGATACTGCACGCCGAAGGCGCCCTCGAAGCTGCCAATGGCATGGCCGAATTCGACGCGCCCTTCAACGCCATCGGATTCGTAGACGGTGCCAGGTTCGCCGGCCGCTTCAAATTCCGTATGGGTGTAATCGCCCACGGCGAACGTGCCGACAATGTCGGTAAGGAGGCCGTTATTGACGGAGACCCCGCCGCGCAGATCGACGCGGGTCTGTTCCAGGTCGATGAAGGGCGATTCGTCAGCTTCGCCGGGCAGGCCATAGGTCGCGGTCTGCTGTCGTATGGCGGCCCCGAGGAAGGCCGATGCGCCGACCCAGCTGGCGCCGCCCGCCAGCGACTGCGTTTCAGCAAAGGAGTTTGGCAAGCTGTCCTGCGGGCCATCCTCGCCGTCTGCCGCGCGCCGCAAGGCCGACCTGGCGAAACCGGGTATGTCATAGTCGCCGAAATCGCGTTGCGATCCGGTCAGGGTAAAGACGAATGGCCCCTTTGCCATTTGCGCTCGGCCCGCCAGTTCAGAACCCGCATTCACACTGTCATAAGCCCCGAACAGATCTGCCGAGACGGGGTCATCCGGAAGGTCTTCAACGATCAAGCCGTCAATCACGTTCACCACGCCGCCAATCGCCTGACCGCCATAGGCGAGCGCCGCCGATCCTCGCAGGATTTCAATCCGTTCGGCATCAATGCCATCGGCAGCAACCTGATGGTCCGGCGAGGCTGCCGAGGCATCAATCACACCGATGCCATTTGTCAAAACCTGTACCCGTTCGGCGCCGAGCCCGCGCAAGACCGGACGGCTCGCTGCCTGGCCAAAAAAGGTGGTGGACACGCCGGGCTGGCGGTCGAGCGTGTCGCCGAGCGATCCGGCAAGTATTTCCAAGATCTCTTCACGCTCGATCACCGTAGCATTGCCGATGAGTTCATCTGCATTGCGATCCGGGCCAGGTGCGGTGACGATGACGGTTGACGCTCTCAGTTCCTGGTCTTCGACTTGTTGCGCATGGGCCATTGTCGCCAGCAGGGGAGCGCTGGCGACCGCCAGGAGGAGGAAACGCGGCATAAGATGGGATCCTTCAGTTACGTTACGATATAACATCTGATTAGAAAAGTTGAGGCGCGTTGGCAAGCGGTTTTCACGGGCCGCATAGTCTGGTGTCCTTCGCGTTGCCTCCCGGCCACACGATCCTCACGGTGATGGCAGCGTGCCCCGAAAATGGCCGCGACGCGGACGCAACGGAAGGGTTGAGACGCTATTTCATCGTCACAGCAGGTCGCTATGGTAACCGCGTGAGCAAAGTTGAAGCGGAGAGACCCATATGGAACAGGCTAAAGACTTTCTGCAAGAGAGCCTGGCACTTCATGGCCTTCTGTCCGAGCGGCCGGATTCGGACTTTGAGCTGATTACCCAGTTCAAGGCGTGGACCATAAATGATGTGCTGAGGCACCTTCACTATTGGAACTGGATGGCGTGGCTGCAGCTGAATGACGAAGGGCTGCTTATTGCCCAGATGAGCGCGATCGCCCGCGCGGGCGGCATGCAGCCGGTCGAGCGCGCACATGTCGAAGGCGCCGGTGGACAGGCGCTGCTGGCCTTGTGGAAGACGCAGGCCGAAGCGACGGCGCAGGCCTTCAGTACCGCCGACCCGAAAGCGCGCCTGAAATGGGCAGGGCCTGACATGAGTGCGCGCTCGTCCATTACGGCGCGCCTGATGGAGACATGGGCGCACGGGCAGGAGATCTACGACCGGCTTGGAGCGACACGCGTGGAGACAGACCGGATCCGCAACATAGTCGTGCTGGGAATAAACACGTTTGGCTGGACGTTCCGCAATCGAAAGCTGGACGTGCCCGCCACGATGCCTTTTGTTCGCCTGATCGCGCCTTCGGGCGATGTCTGGGCCTATGGGGATGAAAGTACGGCAGAGCGCATAGAGGGCAGGGCAGATGAGTTTTGCCAGGTCGTGACCCAGACACGCAATATTGACGACACACAGCTCCAGGTTCAGGGCCAGACGGCGGAAACCTGGATGGCCTATGCGCAATGCTTCGCCGGGAATCCGGAAACGCCTCCGGAAGCTGGCGCGCGGACAAAGCATTCGTCCTAGGGGCAGGGGGAGTGGACAAACCCGCCTGCGCCTGACAGCAGAGTAGGCAAATTCAAACTTTCAGGGACAAAGAACCATGTCGATCCTCCTTCTCGAAAAGCGCGGCCCCATTGCAGTGATGACGCTGAACCGGCCGGACATGATGAATGCGCTTGGCCAGGAGGGCGACGGCCCGGCAGTCGCGAAGGTCTGCGCCGAAGTGGTGGCCGACAAGTCGATCCGCTGTGCTGTCCTGACGGGCTCCGGCCGTGCCTTTTCGGCAGGTGGGGACGTGAAGGCGATGAAGGAACGGTCCGGCGCCTTTGGCGGCAAGCCGTATGACGTGCGCGGTGGGTATCGCGACAATATTCATGTGATCGTGCGGTCGCTCTACAATCTCGAAGTCCCGCTGATTTCCGCAATCAATGGCCCGGCCATTGGCCTCGGTTGCGACGTGGCCTGCATGGCAGACATCCGGCTTGCAGCCGACCATGCCAAGCTGGGCGTCACGTTCCTCAAGTTGGGACTCATTCCGGGCGATGGCGGAGCCTGGCTGTTGCCGCGCCTGATCGGGTCGTCGCGTGCGGCGCAGTTGCTGTTCACCGGCGACGTGATCGACGCGGCGACCGCCAAGGAATGGGGCCTCGTGTCCGAGATCTATCCGGCAGACCAGCTGATGGATGAAGCCATGAAACTGGCCGAGCGGATCGCTGGCCAACCGCCGCAGGCGCTGCGTCTTGCCAAGACATTGATGCGTCAGGCCAATACGGCCTCGTATGACACGATCATGGAAATGTCGGCCGCCGCTCAGGCACTGATGCACGAAACCGAAGACCACATGGAGGGGGTCAACGCGATCCTGGAGAAGCGGAAACCCGAATTCAAGGGCCGCTAGATTTCGCCGCGCACATCCTTGATGACGCCGGAAAAGTCGAGGCCGCCAAAGCCTTTTTCATCGAGCTTGCCATAGATCGCCTCGGCCATTTCGCCGAGGCGAATGTCGGCGCCTGACGCTTTTGCTGCTTCAGCAGCGAGATGCAGGTCTTTCAGCATCATCGCGACAGCGAAACCAGGCTGGTAGTCGCGATTGGCCGGGGATGCGGGCACGGGGCCGGGGACCGGGCAATAGGACGTCATTGACCAGCATTGCCCCGAGGCCGTTGAGGAAATGTCGAAGAAGGTCTGCGCGTCGAGACCGAGCTTTTCGGCAAGGTTGAAGGCCTCCGAGGTCGCGATCATCGAAATGCCGAGCAGCATGTTGTTGGCGATCTTGGCAGCCTGGCCATTGCCGCTGCCGCCGGCGTGGAAGATGTTCTTGCCCATTTTCTCGAGGAGCGGTCTGGCGCGCGCAAAACTGTCCTCTGGTCCGCCGCACATGAAAGTGAGCGTTCCAGCCTCGGCGCCCGCGGTGCCGCCCGAGACGGGCGCGTCGACCATCGTGAAACCTGCCGCTTCAGCCTGTCTCGACGCTTCGCGCGCATCTTCGACTGCGATGGTGGAGCAATCGAGGAAAAGCGTGCCCTTTGGCGCATTCGCGGCGACGCTGTCCGACCCGAAATAGACACTGAGGACATGCTTGCCCGCGGGGAGCATGGACACCACGATCTCTGCATCGCGCACCGCGTCAGCGACGCATGCCGCGCCTATGGCGCCAGAGGATTCTGCTTTGGCGATGGCATCCTTGTTGAGGTCGAAGGCGCGGACCTGATGGCCTGCCTTCGCGAGATTGGCGCACATGCCCGCGCCCATGTTTCCGAGACCGATGAAGGCGATACGTGTCATGTGTGGCTCCTAGTGGTCTTTGAATTCAGGTGCGCGCTTTTCGGTGAAGGCCGTCATGCCTTCCTTCTGGTCCTTTGTTCCGAACAGACCCTGGAACAGGCGGCGTTCGAAGCGGACGCCTTCAGTCGTGGGCAGCTCCAGCGCGCGGCCGACCATTTCCTTGGCAGCCATGAGGGATGGCAGGGAGTAAGAGGCGATTTCATTCGCGGCCTTCATGGCCTCGTCCATCAGTGAATCATGTGGAACGACACGGGAGACGAGCCCGATGCGATCAGCCTCGGCGGCGTCGATCATGCGGCCGGTGAGGACCATGTCCATGGCCTTGGCCTTACCGACGGCCTTGGTGAGGCGGATGGAGCCGCCCATGCCGGGGGTGACGCCGAGCTTGATCTCGGGCTGGCCGAACTTGGCCTTGTCGGAGGCAATGATCAGGTCGCACATCATGGCGAGCTCGCAGCCGCCGCCGAGGGCAAACCCGTTGACCGCCGCAATGATCGGCTTGCGCGATGCGGCAAACCTGTCCCAGCCGGCGAAATAGTCCTGCACATACATGTCCGAGAAGCCTTGCGGCTGCATCTCCTTGATGTCGGCGCCAGCGGCGAAGGCCCGGCCCTCGCCTGTCAGCACCGTTACGGCGACGTCAGGATGCCGGTCGAGCTCGGCAAACAGGGCCGCGATCTCGGCCATGGTCTCGGCATTGAGGGCATTGAGGCTGTCCGGCCGGTTCAGGGTGACGAGGGCGACCCGGCCGGTATGTTCGAAAGTGATCGTGTTGAAGTTTGCCATGTCCGTTTCCAAATGAAAGTTTGCTTCAGCGCATATGCGCTGAAGGGTAGGCTGACGGCTTATCAGCGGCCAGTGTATTACGTTCAAGCGATCACATCGGCCCCGGCGGTGGCGGCGGGAAGGCGAGCCCATCCGTTCCGGCGACGATGCTGCCCGCTGTAGCTGACTCGTAGATTGCCGCTCCCACGGGCGAAAAGGCGAGCATGCGCGCCAGCACCATGACCGCGATGAGCACGCCCGTGCCCCAGAGCCAGGCCGGGTGCGGCCGGCCGTGGACGCGCCAGTCGCGCAGCATGCCGATGGCCGGGACGAGGAGCGCGACCAGGCCCGCAGTTTCGAAGGCATAAGGCGTCAGCAAAGGCATCGGAATGAGGCGGCCGAAGCCCGGCCCCATGAGCATGACGAAAGCACCGACCTGCAGGCGCGCATGCCAATCCGTCTGCTGGCGCAGGGCAATGGCCGCGATGAGCAGGCCGGCGAAACCCAGCAGCGTCATGGGGTTTGCGATCAGGAAATGCTGGGGCTGGAAGAAGAAGGGGGTGCGCCCGGTCTGCGTTGCCGCCAAGGTCACAAGCGTTCCGAAGACAATCATGGTGATTGCCCAGACGAGCGCGAGCTTTCCGAGCTGGCGATGCATTGCGATGTTGCCGCCGGTGGCGAGCCAGGACTGGGCCAGCACGATGCCGACCCAGCCCATGAAGACGACGGCATGAAGGTGCACGATCAGCGGTGCGTTGAAGCTGGACCTGCCGAGTGCCAGCTGGACCACAAAGCCCGACACGAGCACGAAGGCCATGGCGGTGAAACATGCCCGGAAGAACTGGCGGTCGCTGGCGGCAGGATGTGCGAGTATGGTAGACGTCATGAATCCCTCCCCGATTTCGATGTCTAAACCTGAGCAAAATACCTGACCTCTGAATTCCGGACAAGCCGCCGCGCGGCAGGCCTATCCCATAGTCGGAATGATGAAGGCCTGGTCGCCGATTTCGTCGCCTTCGGGCCAGCGCTGGGTGACCGTCTTGATCTTCGTCCAGAAGCGAACGCCTTCAGGGCCATGCTGGTTGGTGTCGCCGAAGGCCGAGCGCTTCCAGCCTCCGAATGTATGATACGACACCGGCACAGGGATCGGCACGTTGACGCCGACCATACCGACATTGACCTGCGCGGCAAACTCGCGCGCGGCCCGGCCGTTGGACGTGAAGATGGCGCACCCATTGCCATACTGGTGGTCGGAGGCGAGCGCAGCAGCCTCTTTCAGCGTTTCAGCACGAACCACCTGCAGGACGGGACCGAAGATCTCTTCCTTGTAGGATTGCATGTGCGGTTTCACATTGTCGAACAGGGACGGGCCGATGAAGAAGCCATTCTCGTGGCCCTGCAGCGTGTGGCCGCGGCCATCCATCAACAGGTCGGCGCCTTCATCGACGCCCATCTGGATATAGGACTCGACCTTGGCCTTGTGGGCGGCTGAGACGACGGGGCCGTAATGGGCATCCGTGTCAGTCGAGATGCCGACCTTGAGTGTGCGGGCGGCGTCCAGCATGCGTTCAACGAACTCGTCACCGGTCTTTTTGCCGACCGTGACAGCGACGGGCAGGGCCATGCAGCGCTCGCCGGCTGAGCCATAGGCGGCGCCGACAATATCCTTCACGGCCTGCTCCATATTACAGTCCGGCATGATGATGCCGTGGTTCTTCGCGCCGCCCATGGCCTGGACGCGTTTGCCGTGGCTGGTGCCGAGGCTGTAGACGTATTGGGCAATGTCGGAGGAACCGACAAAGCTGACGGCCTTGATGTCAGGATGGGTCAGGATCGCATCGACCGAGACCTTGTCACCATGCACGCAGTTGAGGACGCCAGCGGGCGCGCCGGCTTCGAGCATCAGTTCGGCGAGGCGGAGCGGGACCGAGGGGTCTTTCTCGCTCGGCTTGAGGATGAATGTGTTGCCGCAGGCAATGGCGACAGCCGACATCCAGCAGGGGATCATGGCGGGGAAGTTGAACGGCGTGATGCCCGCCACGACGCCGAGCGGCTGGCGCATGGAATAGACGTCGATTCCGGGGCCTGCGCCTTCGGTATATTCGCCCTTTTGCAGGTGGGGGATGCCGCAGGCGAATTCGACCACGTCTATACCGCGCTGAACGTCGCCCTTTGAATCG
>JAHJSB010000019.1 GCA_018830285.1 Alphaproteobacteria bacterium | reverse complement strand
CGATTCAAAGGGCGACGTTCAGCGCGGTATAGACGTGGTCGAATTCGCCTGCGGCATCCCCCACCTGCAAAAGGGCGAATATACCGAAGGCGCAGGCCCCGGAATCGACGTCTATTCCATGCGCCAGCCGCTCGGCGTCGTTGCCGGCATCACGCCGTTCAACTTTCCCGCCATGATCCCCTGCTGGATGTCCGCCGTCGCCATTGCCTGCGGCAACACGTTCATCCTGAAGCCGTCCGAGAAAGACCCGTCCGTGCCGCTCCGCCTCGCCGAGCTGTTCCTCGAGGCCGGTGCCCCGGCAGGCGTCCTCAACTGCATCCACGGCGACAAGGTCTCGGTCGATGCCATCCTGACGCATCCGGACATCAAGGCCGTCAGCTTCGTCGGCTCATCCGACATCGCCCAATACGTCTATTCAACCGGCACGGCCCACGGCAAGCGCGTCCAGGCCATGGGTGGCGCGAAGAACCACGGCATCATCATGCCGGACTGCAACATGGAACAGGCCGTGAAAGACATTGTCGGCGCGGCCTATGGCTCAGCCGGCGAGCGCTGCATGGCCCTGCCGGTTGCCGTCACCGTCGGCAAGAAAACCGGCGATGAATTCGTCGAACGCATGCTGGAAGCCGCACGCGGTCTCACAGTTGGTATCTCCACGGACACAGACGCCCATTACGGCCCAGTCGTCTCAGCCGCCCACAAGGCCAAGATTGAATCCTACATCCAGATGGGTGTCGACGAAGGCGCCGATCTTCTCATGGATGGCCGCGGCCACACACTCCAGGGCCACGAGAACGGCTTCTTCGTCGGTCCGTCGCTGTTCGACAATGTGAAACCGCACATGCAGTCCTACAAGGAAGAGATCTTCGGTCCCGTGCTGCAGGTCGTGCGCGCCGAGACGCTGGAAGAAGCCGCCGGTCTCGCGTCCGACCACCAATATGGCAATGGCTGCGCCATCTTCACGTCCAATGGCCGCGCCGCGCGCGAGTTCGCCGCGCAGGTCAACGTTGGCATGGTCGGCGTCAACGTGCCGATCCCTGTGCCGGTCTCCTATCACACATTCGGAGGCTGGAAGCGCTCCGCCTTTGGTGACACAAACCAGCATGGCCCCGAAGGCGTGCGATTCTGGACAAAGATCAAAACGGTCACCCAGCGCTGGCCCGAAGGCGACGAAATCGGCGACCAGGCCTTCATCATTCCAACAATGGGTTAAGCGACATGGCGAACTATAACACGATCACTTTCGAGCACGGTAATCGCGTCGCGCTCGTCACACTGAACCGGCCCGAAAGCCTCAATGCGCTCAATGCCGAGACCATGGCCGAGATCGCTGCCCTTTTCGCAGAAATCGATCGTAACCCGGAGATCGCCGTCACCATCCTCACCGGTGAAGGACGCGCCTTTGCCGCCGGCGCCGACATCAAGGAGATGCAACCGCAGGGCTTCTCCGACATGTATATGGAAGACTATTTCGCGGGCTGGGACCGGTTCGCCGCCTCCCGCAAGCCGGTCATCGCGGCGGTCAACGGCTTCGCCCTCGGCGGCGGCTGCGAGCTCGCCCTGATGTGTGACCTGATCATTGCGTCCGACAAGGCGAAATTCGGCCAACCCGAGATCAAGCTCGGCGTCACGCCCGGCATGGGCGGCTCCATCCGCCTCACCAAGGCCGTCGGCAAGGCCAAGGCCATGGACATGGTCCTCACCGGCCGCATGATTGATGGCACCGAGGCGGATCGCATCGGCCTGGTCTCCCGCGTCGTCCCGCATGACACGCTGATGGACCATGCGATGAGCGCCGCCAAGGAAATCGCGTCCTATTCCCTGCCCTCGCTGATGGCCGCCAAGGAAATGGTCGGCCGCGCGCTGGAACTGCCAACGACCGAAGGCGTCCGTTTCGAACGCCGCCTGTTCCAGGGCCTGTTCGGCACAGCAGACCAGAAAGAAGGCATGGCTGCTTTTACCGAAAAACGCCCGCCAGAATTCAAGGACCGCTAGGAAAACATCATGACGCGAATCGCTTTCATTGGCCTCGGAAACATGGGCGCCGGCATGTGCGCCAACCTTGCCAAAGCGGGCCACCAGGTCCGTGCCTTCGACCTCAACGAGGATGCCATAACGAAAGCTGAGGCGTCCGGCGCCAAAGGCGCCGCCAGCGTCGCCGAAGCTGTCAGCGATGCGGAAGTAGTTGTCTCCATGCTGCCCGCTGGCAAACACGTCCTCAGCGTCTATTTCGGCGCCGATGGTGTTGCTGCGCATGCCCCCGAGGGCACGCTCTTCCTCGACTGCTCCACGATCGCCGTCGAGGATGCCCGCGAAGCCGCGAGCCAAGCCGAAGCCGCTGGCTTCACCATGGTCGATGCACCTGTTTCCGGTGGCACCGCTGGCGCCGAAGCCGGCACACTCACCTTCATGTGCGGCGGACCGGATGAAAGCTTTGCACGGGCCAAGCCATTGCTCGAAAAAATGGGCAAGAACATCTTCCATGCCGGTGCCAGCGGCAATGGTCAGGCCGCCAAGATCGCCAACAATATGCTGCTGGGCATCTCCATGATCGGCACCGCCGAGGCCTTCAACCTCGCTGAAAAGCTCGGCCTCGATGCACAGACATTCTTCGACATTTCCTCGACCGCCTCGGGCCAGTGCTGGTCGATGACCTCCTACTGCCCGGCCCCCGGGCCCGTTCCTGCATCGCCTGCCAACCGAGACTACCAGCCCGGTTTTGCCGTTGCGATGATGCTGAAAGACCTCCACCTCGCCGCCGAAGCGGCCAAGGCATCAGGCGCCGACATTCGCCTCGGCGAAATGGCCGAGGCGATCTATGCCAGGCTGGACGAAAAAGGCTTTGGAGGCCTCGACTTTTCCGGCGTCATCAAAGATGTGCGCGGCGAAATCTAACGTCCCTTGAACTCAGGCTTGCGCTTCTCGAGGATCGCATTGACGCCCTCGATATGGTCCTCGGTTTCGTGCATCAGGGCCTGCGCGGCCGCCGACATTTCCATGATCGTGTCATAGGACGCAGTATTGGCCTGACGCATCAGCGTCTTGGCAAGCCTCAGCGCCTGTGGCGGCTGGCCGGCAATGCGTTCGGCCAGTTTCATCGCTTCACCCATCAGCTCGTCTGCCGGGTAGATCTCGGACACAAGTCCCCATTCCTTCGCCGTCGCCGCATCGATGACGTCGCCCGTAAACAGCAGCTGCGCCGCGCGCGAGGCGCCGATCAGGCGTGGCAACAGCCAGGCGCCGCCATCCCCAGGGATCAGGCCCAGCTTGAGGAAGGTCACGCCAAGTTTGGCATGGTCAGCCGCCAGCCTTATGTCCGCCATGCAGGCAACATCGCAGCCAAGACCAATCGCCGGGCCATTTATAGCCGAAATCAGCGGCACTTCGAGGTTGTACAGCGACCGCACGATGACATGGATATTGTCCCGGTATCCGCCACGCACGTCATACGGCTTGCCGCCGAACGCGCCCGAACGTTCTTTCATCGCTTTGACGTCACCGCCCGCGGAGAACGCACGCCCCGCCCCTGTCAGCACCGCGCAGCGGATCGATTTGTCGGCTACGACTTCTGCGCAGACAGCCGCCACGGCCGGGCCGTCACCCGCCTGGCCCAGCGCATTCATCATGTCCGGCCGATTCAGCGTCATGATCGCTATGGGGCCGCGCTTTTCGAGAAGGAGGATCGACATGTCTTTTGTCCCTGACTGTGTTGCTTTACCCGCTGTGCTGACAGGCAGAGGGCGATTTGTCCACCGGTCCCTCAGGGGCATCAGGCACGGTTCAGAAATTTCATGCGGTTGATACGCTGGCGCAGGAAGCGTCCGACCGGCTTCTCGATCAGCAAATGGGTCGCCAGTCCCACGGCGATGCAAAGTGCCAGCATCACGATCACGAATACCAGGTCGGAGGGAAATAGCCCGAATTTGTGGCGGGCCTTTTCGCCAATATCGACCAGCGGCTTGTGGATCAGGTAAAAGGCGAACGACGCCTCACCCAACAACACAGCGATACGTGACGAGAAGAATCGGATCGGACGCGATGTGCCGTCAAGAAACGACACCAGCAGCAAGGCGACAAAAGCCGAGTAGTAGAGGTGGTAAAAAAGCGGTTCGGCCACGAACCGCGTGCCGAAATACATCGCCGCCAGCAGTAGCGGGATTGTCACATATGACAGCGCCGACGCCCGGAATTTCCCCGAACGCCAGAGATCGAAAATGATCATGCCAAGCAGGAATTCGTCGAGCCGGAACAGCGGGAAAATGTAGAACATCCATTCCGCCAGCGGCAGGTTGCCGCCAACGTTCAGTTTCGGGATATAGGTATAGACCAGGGCCATCGCCGCTGCGACGATGACGACCAGCCCGCCATAGAGCCATAGCTTCTGGCGCGAACCCAGCATCACCAATCCCATAAAGGCCGCGTAGAAGAACATCTCGTTCGATAGCGACCAGGACGGGCCGTTATAGGCATAATGCCAGTCCGTCGATGGCACCCAGCTCTGCAGGAACAGGAGGTTCACGCCATAATTCGGCAGGTTCAACCAGCCTTTCCAGATCAGGAACGCGGCAAACGGCAATCCGGTCAGGAAGTGCAACGGCCAGAGCCGGGCGAAACGCAATGCAAAATACTTTGCCCGTGATATATCGCCGCTGCGCAACCGCCAGCCGTAAGAATAGCTGATCACGAATCCCGACAGCACGAAAAAGAAGCTGACGCCAATAGAGCCCTGTTCGGCCATCTTGCCGACGATGCCCCAGGAATTTTCCCATTTGAAATGGCTAATGAACACGAGCAGGGCTGCCAAGAACCGCAGGCCCGTCAGCTGATCAATACGCGCACCGTCCCCCGCCGTCACGGCAACGGTCTGCTTCTTCACCGTGCGAGGCGCGAGAAGCCGCGCCCATAAAGGCTTTTTGCCTGCCTGTTCTGCACCCATCCAAAGACTTAAACAGCAATCCTGATCGTCGCGCCAACATTTGCATACATGATGCGAATTCTTCACGCATCGGGGGATTACGCGTGGTTTAATTCGCGTCGGGCAATATTTCCTGCATCTTGCGAACACCGGGCGCGGGGGGCGTCTCCGGCCTGCCCGCAAAACACTGTGCAAAACCCATCCACTGCGTGGCGATCGGGCCTGTCACGACGAGCGCGGTATCGGCAATATTCCGCGTCTGGGTCACGACCTGGCAGAATTCTTCCGCGGGGCCCTCAACGCGGTCGGTCCCGCCTGCTTCGCCATAGGTCCACACTTCGCCGGACGGCGCCGTCAGCACGACGAGGGGCATGGTCTGCGGTATGTCGAGCTTGCGGTTCTTGAACGTCCAGCCAAACGTATTGACACCTAGCACGACGATATTGCGAATGCGGTCCGCATTCTGACGCACAACTCCAAGCTGGTCGTAGATTTCCTGCCCGTGGGCCCAGGTCTCCATCAGGCGCGCGGTGATCGAGGAGCGCGCGCTCATGTCCGGCCCGGCCCATTTCAGCCGCGCCTTCGGGTCAGCCGCTGCGAAGGCTGTCGCCGTCGCCCTGGCTTGGTCAATCCAGATATCCACAAGTGTCCGGCCAGCCGCGCCTTCCACATGCGACGTCTCCGCCGGCCGCATGCCGCCCGCGCGCGCGATTTCGTCCATCTGGGCAACCAGCAGGGATTCGTCGTTCAGCTGCAGCCACGCCATCCAGTTCCAGTAATGGAGGTGGCGGAGCACATCATTCATGGTCCAGCCCTTGAATGCCGTGGCCTGCCCAAAGGCGGCATCGTCCAGCGGCTGAAGCAATGCATGCAGCGCCTTGCTCTCGTCCAGAAAATCCTGTGCTTGCGGCATGCTCATGGCGATTTCTCCTACCCGATGGTTCAAAATTCATATGAGCCATTCAAATCACAAGGAAATTCATTCCGACACCGAGCAAATTCCGACGCGCGGTCCTCAGAATGAATTTCCTTATGATTTTATTGGGAAAACGATTGAAAATATTCGTGAATTTTCCTCGGCTACAGTCTCAGCTGGCCGATCTTTGGTTCGCAAAGCTCTCCGGTGCTCACCCGGCTCAGCGCTCTGATCCGCAGATACCGCATGCGCGCGACACGGTCTGGGCCGGGATCGGCAATCTTGTTGATCTCCATCAAGGCGAAAGGAAGCTGGTCATGGTCGATTTCAACAGGTTCAAGCCGCCGGCGCAAACGGTGCCGAAGCAACCCGCCATGAAAGTTCGCTGGGTATAACCAGCGCGACACGAAAAGGACCTTGTCCATGCGAAACAAGTTACGGGAACGGGCGGTCATCTCCGGTGTTGGCTGCTCGCGCTTCGGCAACCTCCTAGAGACGCCCGAGATCAAGGGCATGAGTATTCAGGAGTTGACAGCTAGTGCGGTCAAGGAGGCGCTCGACGATGCCGGGCTGACGGGACAGGACGTGGATGCGGTTTTCGCGGGCAATGCGATGGTCCACAGCTCGCAGGTGCCGGGGACCTATACGCAACTGTCGAAATGGACCGGCACCCAGTTCAAGTCCGGCGTTCATTTCGAAGCGCAGTGCTCGACGACAAACGTGGGAGCGGCCCTTGCCGCGATGTCCATCGCGGCTGGCGTCTATGACACCGTGCTCGTCTACGGGCTGGAAACCACGCGCACGAAGGTGAAGGGATACAGTCCTTACGAACGCGAACCGATCTCCAACCAGCCGTCCTGATGCAGGCCGCTGCGGACTACGGCGCGGCCAGGATCATGCGTCCCTATCTGGGGCGTTGACCGCCAATGGCTAAATCACCGACGAACATCGCAGCTTCGGTGCGCTAGCGCCTGTTCAATCTTGCCCGGTCGGAAGGGCGCGACTTCCAGACCCTTCTTGTCGCGTTTGGCCTGGAGCGACGCATCTATCGCCTGATCAAATATCCGCACCCTGACGCGTCTGTTCTGAAGGGTGGAATTCTGGTCACCCTCTGGACCACCGATCTAGGCCGCTTCACCCGTGACGTAGATTCCTCGCGTTCGGCGAAACCGACGATGCAGCGCTAACCTCAATCTTTGCCGAAATTCTGACACTCGACGCAGGCGACGGCCTAAAGTTCAGCATTGGCACCATCACCATGACCGACATCCGCGAAGATCAGGTCTACGGCGGCAAACGTCTGCGCAACCGGTTCAAACGAGATGCACTCGGCATACACTTTCCGGAAGGCTACGATTCGGAATCGCCATCTGCTTTGACTCCACTAGACGAAATAAATCATCACACTAAACCCCTTGAAAATCGAATGTATTCTAAAAGAGCCCACCTTGAATAATCTACGCCCTTCCCAGTCGAAATTTCCACTTCCCGGACCGGGCATATGGCCCTTTATGGTCTGGCTATGCCTCTTCTACGCGGTTTGGCTCGGGTTGGTGATCAGCCTCAATGCCTGGTCTCAGATAGCTGAGAACTGGGCCATCGCGGTCGCCATGGCATTCGGCTCGTATTTTGCCGGTTCCACACCCATGGGAGGTGGAACGGTCGGCTTCCCCGTCCTGACGCTGCTATTTGACTATCCCGCCTCGCTCGGCCGCGACTTCGGCCTTGCAGTCCAGTCGATCGGCATGGTCTCGGCCAGCATCTACATATTCGCAAGGGGACGCCGTGTAGACTGGGCCCTGCTTGCACCCGCGCTTCTCGGCGCTCTAATTGGAACGCCACTGGGCTCTGGTTTCATTGCCCCGTACATGCCGGACCTAGCCGTCAAGCTGATCTTCGCCGTGACCTGGGCTGGGTTTGGCATCATCCACTGGCTCAAGATCGGCGAGATCGTGCGCCCGGAAGGCCCGCGTGTGCCGCATGACAAACTCGACAGGCCGCTCGGTCTATTCGTCGGCCTCAGCGGCGGCGTGCTGGCCTCGCTTACCGGGGTCGGCATCGACATGATGATCTATGCATTGCTGGTCCTGTTCTATCGCTGCGACCTGAAAGTGGCGATCCCGACGTCCGTCGTGCTGATGGCGTTTACATCAGTCGTCGGCATTGCAAGCAATCTCGGCCTGTCCACTCTGGCGCCGGACCGCTACAGCATCGACATTGCTGTTCTCTGGAACTGGCTGGCCGCAGCACCAGTTGTCGCTCTCGGCGCACCGCTGGGCGCCATCGTGGTCGAGCGTCTTCCGCGCGCGCCAACACTCTTGATCGTGTCGACGCTCTGCGTGGCGCAATTCGTGTGGACACTCATCGATCAGGGCGTGACCGGCTGGCCGCTGGCGCTCACCATAGGCGGACTTGGCGCGATCAGCATTCTGTTTCTCCACCTGTTCCATCTCGGACACGACAATCATGTCAACGCGGTTCCGGTAGCAACGACGCCGACGCCATCCGATGTGGCGGCGGAATGAGAATGCAAAATATCAAAGATCCACAGGACCTTCCCTAGCCGATCAGGATTTTGCCAGACGGATAAGACGTGCGCGGCGGCGTGCGGGTGGCGAGGAAAAAGCCGAGCGTCAGCGGTCCGACGCTGCCAAGGAACATGACCAGCATGAACACGATCCGTCCAAACTCGTCGAGTTCCCCGGTGGCTCCCCGCGAGAGGACGACGGTGCCCATGGCGGAGGTCACCTCGAAGGCGAGATCGATGAAAACGCCATCATGAGAGATCGTGATCGCGAAAAGCGCGGTGATGACAAGGAAGAGCATGGGTACGGTCACCGCGAGC
This sequence comes from Alphaproteobacteria bacterium, assembly GCA_018830285.1. Taxonomy (GTDB): domain Bacteria; phylum Pseudomonadota; class Alphaproteobacteria; order Caulobacterales; family Hyphomonadaceae; genus Hyphomonas. The sequence continues at coordinate 3,254 of JAHJSB010000019.1, read as the reverse complement.
ACTTTGAGCAATTCCTCGATCCCAATTGAACGTCCAAACGCGTCCACATTCTTCTTGGGCCTGAAGAACGCAATGGTTGCGAGGACCAGGACCGCGAAGGTCACCACCTTCATGCCGCCAGCGGTCGAGGTGCTGCCGCCGCCGATGATCATGAGGCACATCACCAGAAATGCGGTGGAATCGTGCAGGCCGCCAATGTCCACGCTATTGAAGCCAGCCGTGCGCGTCATCACCGCTTGAAATCAGCTTGCCCCTAACCTGTCACCGGCATTGTCCGGTGCGCCGAGCGTGGCAGGATTGGTCCATTCCAGCGCTGCGAATGCCCCTGTGGACAAAATCTGGAGGACGAGCGTTCCCGACAACATCAGTTTCGAATGCAGGGGCAGTTTCTCCCAGGAGCAATTGCGCCGGAGGTCTGACAGCACGCTGACCCCAAGCCCGCCGATAATGACGAGGACCGGGATCGACACATTGACAATAGGATTGGTCGCCCAGCGCGTCAGGCTGTCACCGTGCAGGGCCAAGCCAGCGTGGAACTGGACCGGCTTTCCACGTCTATTTTCCTGCCCGATCAAGCCGACATATCGCCCGAAGCGTCATCTGCGGACGGCGAAGACAAAAATGAGCCAAATCGTGCAGCAAAGGGCCGGAAGAAAAAACGCCGGTCGAAGCCGCGGAACTTCCAGACTGTGCTTGAAGCGATAGGCCGTAAGCGTGACCTGATCGCCAGAATCCGCGACAGTCTCATCTCCCTGCAAAGGCTGCTGACGCACTATACCGGCACCGTCGCGACCGAACACAGCGATCAGCAACAGATCATCGTCCGCCTCAAGAATGTTGCGCGTGACGTGGAATCGCTTCGCGAGCATGCAAGCTTCATGACCAGCAAGGTCTATTTCCTGCTCGATGCGACGCTCGGCATGATCAACATCGAACAGAACGCCATCATCAAGATATTTTCAGTAGCCGCCGTCATTTTCCTGCCGCCAACGCTGATCGCCTTGATCTATGAGATGAATTTCGAGTTCATGCCAGAGCTGGAATGGCCCTTCGGCTACCCACTGGCGATCGGCCTGATGATCGTTTCGACCATCCTGCCCTTCTGGTTCTTCAAGCGACGCGGCTGGCTGTAGGACCAATCGATTTACCCCATTGACCATCGCTGCGACACCACTGGCGCTCGCGCCGGACGCCTTCACTGCGTCTCTTGCGCGCGGCATCGCTGAGAAATCCGCGTCCTGGATGTGGGCGCTGTAGGTTGGCTTCATTTTTGGTCTCGCGGAAGGCGGCATGGCGGCGCTGGGCTGGCTACTTGCCGCCATGTTCGCTGAACCTGTTCGCGCCCTGGATGGCTATGTCATCTACACGATCAGCCTCTTCGCAGCAGGAGGCGCGACATGATTATCGGCACCGTAGGCGACGGCCTCTCCCTTCTTCAGCTCATCATTCTGGCGATCGTTCGGGGCATTACGAATTTTCTGTCGATTTCGTCGTCAGCCCATCTCGTACTCGTCCCTGCCCCTACGGGCTGGCCGGATCAGGGGCTCGCAATTGATGTAGCGCTTCACATCGGCAGCCTTCTGGCCGTCATGCTCTACTTCCGGCAGGATGTCGCGCGTCTCAGTATTGGCGGTGTCAAGGCGCTGGCGGGACGATGGACCCCTGACGGGCGGCTAGCCGTCCAGCTTATCGCTGCGACATTGCCGGTCATGATGGCGGGCATCGTCCTGCAGGATGCGATCGCCGGGCCTCTTCGCAGTCCGGCGATCATTGCCGCAACGACCATAGGCTTCGGTCTTCTGCTCTGGCTATCTGACAGAAATGCCGAGGCGAAGACGCTTACGCTTGAAGGCATCAGCTGGAAGATCGTCCTCTTCATCAGCGTTTTTTTTCAGGCCCTTGCGCTGGTTCCGGGCGTCAGCCGCTCAGGCATTACCATGACGGCGGCCCTGTTCGCGGGCCTCAAGCGAACCGAGGCAGCGCGCTTTTCACTGCTGCTGTCGATTCCGACCACAGCGGCTGCGGGCGGTCTTGGCGTGCTCGACATCATGGAAGCCGGGGACAGCGACATGGCGACAGACGCGATCATCGCGGGCGTCCTCGCTTTCGGCGCCGCCTATATAGCAATCGCCTGGCTGATGCAGTTCCTAAAAACGGCGAGCTTTGCACCGGTTGTCATCTACCGCCTGCTCCTCGGTGCCATACTGATCGGGCTGACCGCAACAGGAGTCCTGACGACATAATTCGGCAAGCTTCAGGATGAGTTGCCCTGAGCTTAACAGAGTTGCGGGAATAACACTTCGCCCGGGCCGCAGGTACAGATCAGCTTCGTCGCCTATCGCATTTGCAAATCCGTCGCACTCTTATCCCCACTCAATGATGCAATAACCGAAACTTCTGTTTTGATTCAATGAATTGAGAAAAATATGTGGAAAATTTCCGTCGCTTATTCCGGTAAGTTCGTTCCGTAGGCAAATTTAATCATGCCCGCAAGGCTCGCCGTTGCAGTTGACGCGATTCCGATGCACGCCCTGAACATAGTCCAATTCTGCTTGCGATCCAGTCCGGCAAACTCGTCTGACCGTTCTCTTTGCGGAGCGCGACGAAAGTCCAGTAAAGCCCGCGCGCAGCCGAGGCATGCTGATCTGCTCAATCCGACCAGTTCCGAAGGTCCAACGACGAGTTACACTATTTGCTGGGACACGCCCCCGTAACCAAGTCGTTGCGCGCCAGCGCGCCGCCGCCGATGAAAGTGCCAATTGCGCGGGCCAAGCACTGACGTGAGGAGCTGGCGTGGAAATCAACACCTCAAGAGTGCATAAGTCACCTCAGCGACGCTGCCCGATCGCCTTCGCGGCCAAACTCGAGGCAGCAAGGATCTGCTTTTTCGACGCGCCCGATCTGGCGAGCGCGTGAAATCCGAGTGCGGATCCCAAGGCAAAAGATGCCAACGCCTCGTCACCACCGCTCAACCTTTTCAGTTTGCGCAACAAATCAGAACGGATACGCCGGACCTGCCGGCGCAAGGCCGGGTCGAACTGGGACGACTGGACGAGAGCCTCGGACAGCATACACCCCCGATTTCCCTGCTTTGCGACAAATGCGCCAACAGCTTCGAGAAATTCCACAAGCTCGCGTCGCTGGCCAGCCTCGCCCTCAAGCATGTCCAGTCGGGGAAGGAGCGTGTATTCCAAATAGCGGCGGAGGGCGTCGAGGAAGGCGGTCGGCTTGTCCCTGAAGGCGGCATAGAAGCT
>JAHJSB010000018.1 GCA_018830285.1 Alphaproteobacteria bacterium | reverse complement strand
GGTATGGAACCATGCCAATCTGTTGTCGCCATTGGGAATCGCATCTGACCGCAGAGCTGCATCCTGAGGCGTGGAACCATAAAAATCGATGTGCAGACAAGGGACTAGACCCTCTTTGGCTCCATGAGCTTTTATCTTGCATTCCGATCTTCCCTCGAATTCCTCACTGAACGCCTCGCTATGCTGCTCCAGAACATCCCCCATCCACACGGCACTACCGATAATGTCGCTCTCCCGAACGGGCCCGAAATACCGCCCGTCAAAGGAGTCCGGTGTACGATCAGAAAGGAGCAGCATCTCATTTGGCTGAAGCTGCCTGCAGGCCGTCCAGGGAGACGGCAGGGCGCGTCCCCTGTTATCAGCGGATAGCAAGCGAACAGTTGGTGTGCCGTTGATGAATAAGACACCGTCGACCGCACAAACCATATCCCCTTCGAGCGCCCGGACGGTCTTGATGACGGGGATGCCCGACGCAAGATAGCGCCTCTGGATCGCGAGTTTGGACGCCGTTTCCGGCAGGTTCGAAACAACCAGATCACCCCGCGAAATAACCTCCATAGGTTCAACACGGTACCACCCAAGCGGAGCACTTTGGCTCGGATTATAAAGCAGGAGCGGCGGTAAAACCCCGGTCGCCGGAACGCCAATCAATACCACTCCGATCACAGAAATGCCGCTCCAAAATACTGCGCGAAGCCTCATGAATTGCCCCACCCATAGTTCGAAAACTGCGGCAGAATTTCGATCGAGATTGTCATGAAATCGATCCTTCGTGTGTCGAATTCACCCGCCATTGTTTGATCCTCGCGAGCAATTCCACACCTTCGAATACGCATTCAGATCATCGACATGATAGACGACCGTGCCGCCATGTTTCCGGTATTGTGGTCCATTGTTCGACCAGCGCCAGTTCTCCATCGTGCGTACCGTGATGCGCAGATAGGCAGCCGCCTCTTTCGTCGTCAGGAAAGGACTTGGACGTCCTTTTACCTCGTTCATTCCCCGTGCCCCGTCTTGCCGGACACAGATCAATGTGGCGGCTTCAACAGGTTCGAGAAATCAAAAGAAGATTCTAATTGGGAGTCACGAAGATATTCGGCTTCGCGGCGATACCCTGCTTAACCATGCGCAGAGCGCATGCCTTCGGGAGGGTATATATGCCCATCAATCGAGCGATAAAAACATGCCAGAAGCCGCCCCGGAATGATCTCCGGAGCGGCCAGTTTGGCGATACGCGTGGACCCTAGTCCCTTGGATTCCAGAGGATTACGTGGCGGCCTTTCTTGCCCTTGACCGGTGCGAGGTTTGCGTAGATGCGGCGCGGGCCGATTTGCGGATCTGCGAGGGTCAGGGAGACGTATTCGCGGCCGGACGATTTGGCCTTGCGCATCCAACCACCGCCGATTTCGGTCGAGGTCTCGCCGGCGAAGATACGGTAGTCCGGCTGGGCTTCTTCGGCTTTTTCCGCGTTCTTTTCGATGCGGATAGTGGCGCTGAGGTTCATCATTGCGAGGGCGCCTTCGAAGCCGGATTTGGTTTCGCTGACATATCCGAGTGCGTTTGCCATGGGGGTCTCCTTTTCGTTTCCGTGGCTGTCTTCGAGGGACACCATGTCCCCGTCGACGCCGGACCGAAAGGGCGATGCGGGGCGGGCCTGAACCTGCAAGGGCGCAGCAGAGCGGAGCACCGGAAAGGCCAAGCGAATTTGTCTCGCGAGGAGCCGCAAAGCGGCGGGGAAATTCGTGGGACTGACCGGTTTCAGGAGCGTTTTGCGTCGTCCAGGTCACACGGCAATAGACGGGAACATTGTGTCTTTCGGGGCAAGCGGAAGGGCGGAACAGGCCGCTTTGGCAATCGTACCCGGAGGCCAGAGGAACCCCACAGACGGGCGCATATTATAAGGGCGCACGTGCCATGATCTGCCCCGCGCGCGTCCACTGCCATCCGGTAGAAGCATGAGGAAAAGCCGCCCGGCATACTGCCGGACGGCTTCCGCTTTCACGAACAAGGGAGACCGCAAACTGTCAGGCGGCGTCCTGAGCTGCGGCAGGCTGGTCTTCGGGTGAAACTTCCTCTTCATCTGACGTGAACAGGCGGGCGATCCGGGCCCATGCATCTGCTGGCGGCGACCCCGCAGCCTCGACAAGGCGTCTCGGCGGCACCTGCATCCAGCCGGGACGCCAGCCCGGATTGGCCTCGCACCCTTCGCCTGCGATCCGGTTCCAGATCAGGTCCTTCTGGGCTTTGCCCGTGTCGGTTAGGGCCGCTTTCGCCGTGGAGGGTGATGCGATGTCTGCGACCATGGCATTGATGGCGCGCTTGTCGCGGACGAGGTCAAGGAAGACAGGTGTCGGCTTCCAGTAGGCGGCCATGTCTGTCTCGGTCGCGACAGCGACGGCTTCAACGATTGCACCGCCCGCTTCCAGAGTGTCAGCCATCACAAGGGCGAGGACGCTCAGGGCCTCTGTGTCGTCCATTCCGAGCAGCGCTGCAAAGACTTCGCTGAGGTGATAGTCATCGCCATTCGCACGCAGGGATGCCAGCCCATGGGCTTCGAACAGGCTGCGGACATGATCTCCGGCCGCGTTCATCTCGGCTGTGGCGCGGGAGCCATCCACGCTCGCCTGAATGTCTTCCTTTCGGGCGAGGAAGTCGTGCCGCCTGACGGTCCATAGGGAGGACCCGACCATGGCGTGAGCGATCATCAGCCGGAGAGCGATTCCAGGGTGACCCAGTAATGTGGCGCGCGCCGCGCCATGGCGGTGAAGGCCGATATATTGTGCGAGCGGTCCTGACATTTCAGGCTTGGTATCGGCAGCTTTCTCATCGCTGTCCGGTCTTGCGCGCGTCTCAAGTTTGCGGGCTTCGGCTTGGGTGATGTAGCCCTCATGGAAGGTCACCGTGCCATCATGCCGGACTTCGACAATGACCTTGCCGCCCTTGGTGCGCGGGCGCTTCACATGCTCCCAGCTGGCAAAATACTTGCCGCGTTCGAGAACCTGCACGTCGCACCATCCGGCGGCGATATAGGTCTCGATTCTCGCCGCAAGTGCTGCCGATTGGGCTTTCCAGAACGCGTCGGCATCGGCGAACACACCTATCTCACCGAAGAGGTCAGCCGCCACTTTGCCTTCATAGGTGGCCAGATCAAACAGTGCCTTGTCGGTGGTGATCGTGGCCCCGCCCGTGATCCATGCCTTGCAGGCGCGGCCCATCGGCGCGCGCTCCGTTTCGCTCCTGAACAGGGCAAGCCAGTCTGCCTGCTGGTCCTTGGTGGCGAGGGTGAGGGCGCGGATCGT
>JAHJSB010000017.1 GCA_018830285.1 Alphaproteobacteria bacterium | reverse complement strand
TCTCGGAGAAGAAGGCGTCGACCTCGGCAAAGTCTATGAGTACGACATGATCGTGCTCGACCTGTCGCTGCCAGACATCTCCGGCTATGAAGTGCTCAAACAGCTGCGCATGGGCCGTGTGAACACGCCTGTGATGATCCTTTCGGGCAACCCGGACATTGAAGCCAAGGTGAAGACACTTGGCTACGGCGCCGATGATTACCTCACCAAACCGTTCAACAAGGACGAACTCATTGCGCGGATCACTGCCATTGTGCGCCGTTCGAAGGGCCACGCCGAAAGCGTTATCCGTACCGGTGATATCCTGGTCAATCTCGATGCCAAGACCGTCGAAGTGGATGACGAGCGCGTCCACCTGACCGGTAAGGAATACCAGATGTTCGAGCTGCTTTCCCTGCGCAAGGGCACGACGCTCACCAAGGAAATGTTCCTCAACCACCTTTATGGCGGCATGGATGAGCCGGAACTCAAGATCATCGACGTGTTCATCTGCAAGCTCCGCAAGAAATTGCAGCAGGCTTGCGGAAACCACTATATCGAGACCGTCTGGGGCCGCGGCTATGTGCTGCGCGACCCGCGCCCAAGCTCGCGCGTCAACGAAGTTGAAGAAGCCGCCTGAGGCCCGACAACTGCCTGAATTCTGGAAAACCCGGCCCCAGGGCCGGGTTTTTTTATGCCCTGACCAGAGGTTCGCCTCGGCAGACATGAAAACATTTCAAATTTCAGGTATAGGCGTCCAGTATCTCGCAATATGAGATCGTCCGCGCGGGTGGTGGCAATGCGTGGGCGTTTGACAGACCGGACAAGAATATGACGATCATCAGGCGCGCAATCTTTCTCATTACTATGCTCGGGCTTAGCGGCTGCGTTACGCTCGTGCGCGGAGACGCCCCGGTCCTGGATCTCTCCCAGCACGCCTATATCGCCGGGTTTGCACCGGACGTGCGCATGTCCGGCTCGGACAATACGGAATTCCTGGCGCGCACGGGCAGCACGATTAAGCGCCTGCAGGCCCGTTCCGGTGATGACGCCATCGATATTCTCGCCCTGTCGGGCGGCGGTGCCGGTGGCGCATTCGGTGCCGGCGCCATCGTCGGCCTGACCTATTCGGGTAAGCGGCCCGAATTCGAAATCGTGACGGGTGTCAGCACGGGTGCCCTGATCGCACCCTTCGCCTTTCTCGGTCCGGAATGGGACGATGAACTGACTGACGCCTATACGGGTGGCATGAGCGCCGGCATCATCGGCCGGCCCGGTATCGGCACGATGTTCCGGGTCGGCGTCTTCGACGACGCATCGCTGCGCAGCCTTATCGATCATTTCGTCACCCGAGAGCTTATCGATGCGGTCGCGAAGGAGGCGACAGACGGGCGCATGCTGCTTGCCGCAACGACCAATCTCGACAGCGAGGAGACGGTGATATGGGACCTTGGTGCCATCGCCCGTCGCGGGGGCGAACCGGCGCGAAAACTATTCGTGAACGTGCTTGTCGCATCGTCGAGCGTGCCGGGTGTTTTCCCGCCGGTCATGTTCGATGTCGATGCGGCGAGCGGCACCTATCAGGAAATGCATGTTGATGGCGGCACGACGGTGCCCTTCTTCATCGCGCCCCATGCGGCTTTCGTTGCCGAAGAGAAAGTGGCCGCCCTGAAGGATGTGAACATATACGTCATTATCAATGGCCAGCTCGGAACCCTGCCGCGGGCAACGCCTGTGAGTACGGTTCCGATAACGATGCGGGGCTTTTCCGTGGTGCTTATGCACATGGCCCGTACCGAACTGGCGCTGACCGCGTCCTTCGCATCGCAGCACGGCATGAAACTCAAATTTGCCAGCATTCCAGTGGCGATGCGCTTCGCCGGATCGCTTGATTTTGAAACCGCGAGCATGCGCAACCTGTTCAGTTTCGCGCAGGCCTGCGCCGCCAACGACCTGTTGTGGCTCGACGTCAAGGACGCGCTCGCCCAGGCCAGAGGAGCGGACAGCTCCGAAGCAGATTGCGGCAATGGGGCGCCGCCTGCAGAGCCAGCATCGCAGACGGCGACGGAATAGGCGTCAGACGACGCGCACGCCGGCTTTGGCGGCTTCCATGCGTCCGACCACAGCGGCGCCTGCGTGTCCGTGACTTGCAAATACGCCGAGCACTCGTTCAACCGCCTCGGGCGCACACGACACCAGCAGTCCGCCGCTCGTCTGCGGATCGCAGAGGACGTCTAGTTCAGCATCGGACAGTGCGCGCTCGAGACTGACGGACTGTTTCACCGAGTCCCAGTTGCGGCCCGAGGCGCCGGTTTTGACGCCCGCCTCGGCCAGGCGACGCGCGCCTGCGAACACCGGCACCAGTCCCGCTTCAATCACACCGCCCACGCTAGCGCCACGACACATCTCCGACAGGTGCCCGAGCAATCCGAATCCCGTCACGTCCGTCGCCGCGTTCACGCCGTCCATGCCCGCAAGATCACTGCCCGGCGTGTTCAGGCGCGTGGTCGAGGCGATCATCTCTGCATAGTCGGAATCCTCGATGATTCCGCGCTTCAGCGCTGCACTGTAGATGCCCACACCGAGCGGTTTGCCGAGGATCAGGACGTCACCAGCCTTTGCGCCGGAATTGAGCAACAGCTTGTCCGGATGCACCAGGCCCATTGCGACAAGACCGTAGATCGGCTCAGCGGCATCGATTGAATGCCCGCCCGCGATCGGGGCTCCGGCCGTCTCCGCGACCGACTGGCCACCAGCGAGGATGGCCCGGATAGTCTGGTTCGAGATCTTTCCGATTGGCATGCCGACAATGGCGAGGCAGAAGATCGGTTTCGCCCCCATCGCAAACACGTCAGACAGGGCATTGGTCGCCGCAATGCGCCCGAACGTGTGCGGGTCATCGACGATGGGCGTGAAGAAATCCGTTGTCGCAACCAGCGCTGTCGTGTCATTTACGCGGTAGACTGCAGCGTCATCGCTGGTCGCCGCATCGACAATAAGGTTTGCGTTTCCCAGCGCCAGCGGCATCTCGCTCAAGATGTCGGCCAGCACGTTGGGCGCGAGCTTGCAGCCGCACCCGCCACCATGGGCGAGGGAGGTCAGCGGTGGCTCTGTCGTCGTATGGGGCATGGTGTATCCTTGTCTGCCTGACGGGCTTAGCGCGCGCGCCTCTGGCGAGGCAATCAAAACCTGCTAAGCGTGCATGCGATGCCTTACCTTGAGACTGTTACAGACCTTGGCCCCGAAACCCTGTCGCGCTTCGATGCTATCATCGATGTGCGCTCGCCCGCCGAATTCGCCGACGACCACATGCCGGGTGCGATCAACCTGCCCGTGTTGAGCAATGGCGAACGGGCCGAAGTCGGCACGATCTACAAGCAAGAAAGTCCGTTTCTGGCCAACCGAATAGGCGGGGCCATCGTCGCACGAAATATTGCCGGGCATCTCGAAACCGCACTGGCCGACATGCCACGTGGCTGGCGACCGCTGGTCTATTGCTGGCGCGGTGGCATGCGGTCGAACGCGATGGCAACGATCCTCTCGTCGGTCGGCTGGCCGGTAGGGCTTGTCAAAGGCGGTTACAAGACCTGGCGGCGCGAAGTGGTTCAGGCGCTCGACGTGGATACGGCTCCCTTGCCGATCGTCCTGATTGACGGTCCGACAGGCAGCGCCAAGACCGCCATTCTGCAGGCCATTGCGGAGCAGGGTGGGCAGGTGATCGACCTTGAAGGCCTTGCCAAGCATCGCGGCTCGGCCTTCGGCGGATTTGACGATCTGCCACAGCCGGCCCAGCGCCTTTTCGAGACGGAAATATGGGACAGGCTGCGCCAGTTTGACCTGTCGCGCGCCATCTATGTCGAGGCCGAATCCGCGCGTGTCGGCGTTCGCCGCGTGCCCCGCAGACTTTGGCATGAGATGTTGGCTGCGCCGCGCATCGAAATCCACGTGCCCGCGTCTGTTCGCAGCGCGTTTCTCGTGTCGGCCTATGGCGATGCCGTCAGCGATCCCGATAGCGTTGCCCGGTCGCTGGACCTGCTCAAGCCGTTCCATTCGAAAGAGACGCTGAGTGAATGGCAAGCGCTCGCAGATGCGGGTGACCATCGTAAACTTGCTGAGGTCCTGATGCTGGAACACTATGACCCGCTCTATGCCCGCAGCCGCAAGCGGCGCGAGGATCAGCCGGTTCTGCTGGTCCCGCTTGCGGGATTGTCGCCGGATGACATTTCCGGCGCGGCGAAAGCCATTCTCGAAAGGTCCTAGCGCCCGCGCGCCTGGTCCGTGCCGATCCGCGCGAGTTCGTCGGCACGCTCGTTGCCGGGGTCGCCGTCATGGCCCTTGACCCATTTCCAGGTGATGTCATGGCGCTGGCAAGCTTCGTCGAGCGCCTGCCACAAGTCCTGGTTCTTCACGGGCTTCTTCGCGGCGGTCTTCCAGCCGTTACGCTTCCAGCCCTTGATCCATTTGGTCAGGCCGTCCTTCACATAGGTGGAGTCGACATGGAGGGTGATTTTCGACGGCTGCTTGATGGCGTTGAGGGCCTCGATGGCCGCCATCATCTCCATGCGATTGTTCGTCGTCTGCTTGTCGCCGCCGAACAGTTCCCTGCGATTTTCGCCAGCAATGAGGAGCGCGCCCCAGCCGCCGGGCCCCGGATTTCCGCTACAGGCGCCATCCGTCCAGATTTCGATCAGATCAGTCATGCGGTCCACGTGATCGGCTTCGCCCGATGCGTCAAGACAGGTCAGAACACGCTGATGTCGACATCACGCAACTGCTCGGCAGGGCGCACGATCATATAGAACAGGAATCCGCAGCCGATGCCCGCCAGCGCGCCGACACTTGCGCCAGACACCAGGGCGCCCGCGCCCGTTGCATGCCCGCCTCCTGACAGTCCAAAAAAGCAGGTCGTTCCTCCAACCAGGATTGCGCCCCAGATCGCCGCCCATCGCAGGTACGGTCGCCGCGCAGCAATCCCGCGATGCGGCATGCGTCCGATCGACAGGCCGAGCGCGATCCAGGCGGCCGGTACGGTGATTAGGAAGAGGATGAAGTTCAGGGCCGACAATTGCAGGCCGGTGGCAATGCCCCCCGCAAAACTGGAATCAAAGACACCGACCCGATCAAATCCGATGAGACTTTGCACCAGCAAGGCGAGAGCAAGACCGATCCCGCCGATGAGGGAGACGCCAAGGCACGCGGCAAGCGCGCTCAGGAACAGCGCGAGCTTGACCCGCTTGATACGTGTCCGCTGCAATGGATCTGCGTAGGTGGGTGTCTGGGGACCTGCGGGCTCTTCTGTCATGCTCGGCCCTGTTTTGCTGTTAGGCGCCATATCCGGCGGCGCTGGTCACTTTGCGATGAAAGGCGAGGCGTCCGGCATATTCGAGGGGATTCTTGGGCTTTACGAGGGCGCCGTCCGGCGTGTCGGTCCAGTCGACGAGGCGCGTGAGGAAAAAGCGGAGGGCCGCGCCGCGCGCCAGGACCGGCAGGGCGTCGCGCTCGGCCGGTTCCAGCAGACGCACGCTTTCATAACCGGCGATAAGGGCCGCGCCTTTTGAGAAATTGTATTGCAGTCCAGCGGAGTCGCCAGCCATGCCGTCCTCGAAGGCCCAGGCATTGAGGCAGACGGCGAGGTCGTAGGCGAGCGCATCCGTGCAGGCGAAATAGAAATCAATGGCGCCGGAGAAGTCGTCGCCGAGAAAAAAGGCATTGTCCGGGAACAGGTCTGCATGGATGGTCCCGCGCGGGAGCGGTAGGGCGTCGGGATCAGCTTGGGCGATGTCGCCAAGGTCTGCCGTGACGAGGGCCGCGAGCCCGTCCTGCAAGGCGTCCGCGCTCGCCTCGCGGCCCTTCCAGAGGCGCGGCCATGATGTCGGCCCCAGCGCATTTTCGCGCGTCATGGCGAAGTCCGAGAGGGCGACATGCATTCGGGCGAGGCCTTCGCCAAGCCCACGGCACTGGACGATACTGGGACGGCGGGGCGAGAGGCCATCGAGAAAGGAAATGATGACGGCGTGGCGGCCTTCCAGCATACGCAGGGCGGCGCCGTCCCTGCCCATGATCGGCTCAGGGCAGGGATAGCCCTTGGCGGCCAGGTGCTGCTTCAGGCCGATGAAATAGGGCAGGTCTTTCGCCTTCACCCGTCTTTCGAACAGTGTCAGGATATAGCGGCCCGTTGTGGTCTCGAGATAATAGTTCGAATTCTCCACGCCCTCGGCGATGCCCTTGAAAGCCAGGGGCTTGCCGAGATCGTACTCAGCCAGAAACGCGGCCAGGGCCTCGTCGGAAACCTGCGTGTAGACAGCCATGAGGCCGGATTAGCTGGCCTTGGCGAGCATGTCACGCACCAAGGTCTTGCCGGCCAACAGGTAGTGGAGGGCAGCCCATGCATAGCCGCAGCTGAAGATCAGGATGGACCATTGCAGGCCCTTGGCATTTGCACTCGAGCAGGCGGCCAGCTCTTCAGCGTTCAGTTCGGCGACAGCCTTGCAGGCATCCAGCGTCAAGCCGAGATCGGCGCCAGACAGGGCGACGGTCTTGAGGAACGAGGACAGGATGCCGATGACGGGGGGGCCAAGGCCATAGCCGAGCAGGTTGACCACGAACAGCGTGATGGCCACGGCCGTTGCGCGCATCCGGCTGTCGACGACACCGCCGGCCACAGCATACATCGGGCCGAGGTAGAAGTAGTGGATCATGGCGGCCACCATCAGAGGTGGCATGGCGATCCAGAGATTGTCAGCCGAATAGCCAATCAGATAGAACGGCACCGAGAGCAGCATGCCCAGCGCTGGAATCCATGAGAGGGCTGTCGGGTGCCGTTTGGCGACTTTGTCGGCCAGGAATCCCGATGTGAACACACCGATTGCCGCCATCAGTCCGAGAATGATGCCGAACAGGAGGGACGCCTCCTGAATGCTCAGGCCGTGCGTCCGGATCAGGAAGGATGTGGTGAACTGGCCGACACCATAGCCGACAAATGAGGCGACCGTCGCCCCGATCGTGATGTGCCAATAGGTGGGCTTGCTCAGGAGAACCTTGAAGGCTTCCCCGAAACCGGCCCTGGCCATGCCTTGAAGCGCAACCGGATCGGAATGCCCGCGCGCCGGCTCCTTGACCGTCAGTTTGACGATCAGCGAGATCAGCAGGCCGGGCAGGCCGACCAGGACGAAGGCGATGCGCCAGCCTTCGATCTGGCTCCAGTCCACGGCGTCGACCGCAAAGGTCCAGCCCCAGGAACGGAACAGCGCCTCTGCGTTGTCGCCGGTGATATTGCCCGCGATGAAGCCACCGAAAATCGCGGCAAACATGCCACCGAGTGGCACGCCAAGCGCGTAGATGGACACAGCCGTCGAGCGGCTGCGGGGGTCAAAATAGTCGGCGATCAACGAATTGGCTGGGGGCGTGCAACCGGCTTCACCAATGCTGACCCCGACGCGGAACAGGAACAGCATCAGGAACGAGGTCGCAAAGCCACACAGCGCCGTCATCAGGCTCCACAGGAACACGGCACCCGCGATGATCCAGACGCGATTGTGGCGTTCTGAGAACCGCGCGATCGGAATGCCGAGGAACGTGTAGAGGACAGCGAAGGCCGGACCGCCGAGCAGGCCCATTTGCCAGTCTTCCAGGCCGAACGATGCCTTGATCGGCTCGGTCAGGATATTGATGATTGTGCGGTCGATGAAGTTGAAGATATAGACGATCAGCAGCGCGCCGAGAACAAAGGAACGATAGCCCTTTGTGCCATAGCCGGAATTGGGCGCTGAGATGGCTGCGTCGGGAGGCGAATGGCTCATTCCGGGTCACTCTCTATACGATTCGATTAGGTTCGATGCCCGGAGGCGGTCAAGGCGTGGTTTATTCAGGGTTGTAGCGGTCGCGCAGATACGTCCGGCTGGCCATGTAATAGCAACCTGCTGCAGCGAGGAAGACGAGGACGGTTGCCGCCATGGACTGCCGCAGCCCATCGCCGTAAGCCTTGCACAGCGCAGGGCCAGCCTCGCCAAGCTCAAGCATCTTGGCGCCGCACATCTTGGGATCGAAGGCTGCGGCCAGGTCGCCATAGCCCGACAGGCCGATCTCGCGGGCCATGAAGAAGTCGCTCATGGCACCCACGAACAGCGGACCGATGCCATTGCCGATCAGGCTGATGATCAGGAGCAGGACGGCAATGGTCGTGGCGCGCGAGCGCGGGCTGACAATGCCGGTCCCGACTGAATATTGCGCGCCGAGATAGGCATAGTGCCCGACCGCAGCGAACGCCCATAGCGCAAAGACCACGGTGAGTGACGAGCTGAAGAAGGCAAGAATGTATGCGGGAATAGCTAGCAGCAGCCCCACCGCAGGCAGCCAGGCTACAGCAGCCGGAAAACGGCCAGACAGTTTCTCCGACATGAAGCCGCCAATGAACGTGCCAAAGGCCGCGAAGGCAGCGAGCGGTGCGCCGTACATGATGGCGGCTTCGCGCACGTCAATGCCGTGCACACGCTGGAGGAAGGGCGCCTGGAAGCTGATCAGGCCGTACCCGACGAATGCAACCAGGGCGGCGCCCATGCCGAGCCACCAGAAGGTTGGCTTGACTCCGAATTCCTGGAACGCTTCGAAGAACGGCGCCTTGCGGGTCGGGTCCGCGTCCGGGGGGTCTGAATAGCCCCGTGGCGGCTCCTTGACCGTGAGCCAGAGGATGAGCGCGATGATGGCACCCGGAGCGCCGATCACGACGAAGGCGATGCGCCAGCCTTCAACATTCGTCCAGTCAATGCCAGAGAACAGGAAACCGAGGCCGATGGAATCGATCCAGGCGCCAAAATCGGCGCCCTTGATCGAAGCAATCGTGCCGCCGAACAATTGAGCTAGTACGGCGCCAATCGTCACGCCCATGGAATAGATACCGATGGCGTTCGGACGACTTTTCGGCGGGAAATAATCCGTGATGATCGAGTTGGCTGGCGGCGTGCAGCCTGCCTCCCCGATGGCGACACCAACGCGGAAGACGAGCAGCCACAAAAAGGATGTCGCCAAGCCGCACAGCGCGGTCATGATCGACCAGGCGATAACGCAGACGGCAATCACCATGACGCGATTGCTGCGATCGGCCCACATCGCAATCGGAATGCCCATAAGGGCGTAAAACAGCGCGAACGGTGGACCGGAGAGCAGGCCCCACTGGGTGTCAGTCAGGCTGAATGAGTTGATGATCGGCTGGGCAACGACTGAAATGAGCGTGCGGTCGATGAAGTTCAGCGTGTAGATCAGCATCAACGCGATCAATACGTACGAACGATAGCCCTTGGTCCCAAAACCGGTAATTTGTCCGTTCGCAACGGTAGTTCCCGAAGTGGTGTCGGTCATGCGCTGTCAGCCTCCCTGAAAGTGTCGCACTCTGACGGCGCGTTTTCGATTTCGACACGGTAGCGGCCTGCCGACCATCCGCAAGCCTTATCGTAGCGTTATGCTCAGATCGGGCCCGCCGTCCGGAAGCTCAAGAGCCACCGGGCGATCTCGCGGGGATCGACGCGGGCATGGTCAACTGTGCCGTGTCCCAGCACTTGATCAGCGATTGGCGATTCTCTGTTTCTTGCGGTCGAGGAACAGGCTCCGGAACTAATCGCGGCCGTCATACTGCAATTCCGTGCTGACATGGGTCATCAGGGTCGACCAGGATGAGATGGCGGGGCGCTTCCTTATCTCCTCACGGGTCCAGCGCGACTGCAATTCGGCGATCGCTTTGAGATAAGCGGCCACCGTCTCACCCATGCCGTCGATCTTCGCGAGATCGGCTGATTGTGCCGCCAGCACACCAGACAGGCTGCCCAACCGCGTCATCATTGCCTTGGCGATGGGTTTGACGTCCCGGCGGGGCATGAACGCCATGAGGATGACCTCCATCACCTCATAATCTTCCAGCGCGCCGGCACCGCGTTTCAGCAATTTGTCGCGCAGGCGTTCGCGATGGCCTTGCCAATTGGTTTGGGGGCCGGCTGGCTGTCGCCCCCCCGGCATGGCCTATTGCTTGACCGTGTGGGGCGTGTGCAGGCCCTTGGGCGACTGGGTAAAGATCTCGAACCCCGTCTCCGTCACGCCAATCGAGTGCTCGAACTGGGCCGACAATTGGCGGTCGCGCGTCACGGCAGTCCAGCCATCCGGCAGGATGGCTGCATCCTTGCGGCCGATATTCAGCATGGGCTCGACGGTGAAAAACATGCCGGGTTTCAGTTCCGGGCCGGTGCCATAGGCAGATGAGTGAACGACGTTCGGTTCATCATGGAAAAGGCGGCCCAGGCCGTGCCCGCAGAAATCCTCAACGACTGACATCCGGTTGAGATGGGCGATTTCGGAGATGGCACCGCCAATGTCACCGAAACGCGCGCCGGGTTTCACGGCGTTGATGCCAGCCATCATGGCTTCGTAGGTGACGTCCATCAGGCGTTCGGCTTTCCGCTTGACCTCGCCGACAGCGTACATGCGCGAATGGTCGCCATGCCAGCCATCAAGGATGCAGGTCACGTCGATATTGGCAATGTCGCCTTCCTTGAGCGGCTTGCCGCCCGGAATGCCGTGGCAGATCACATGGTTCACCGAGATGCAGGAGGCGTGGCGATAGCCGCGATAACCGATCGTCGCCGACTGGGCGCCGTGATCGAGGACGAACTCGCGCACGAGGTCGTCAAGATGCCGTGTGGTGACGCCCGGTTTGACTTCGCCGACCAGCATGTCGAGGCATTCCGCCACGAGGCGGCCCGCCTTGCGCATGCCTTCAAACCCTTCCGCATCGTGGATGCGGATTTCGCCAGTGCGCATGGGCAGGAGAGCTGTCGTATCGGTCATGGATCATGCTTTCAGATATCTGTTTCCCTATGTGGCAGATTGTAACCGAAATTTCCACCTTTCATGGCGGTTTCAGGCTGATCGTGGTCCAATCAGCGGAGTCTTACCCGACGTTCAGCTTGCAGGCGTGCCTCATCTCACTCACGTTGCAGTGAAAATATGTGCGGGAGAGAAAGTCATGGCATTGGCGCCACGTTTTGTATCAGTTGCAGTTACTCTCGGTTTCGCCGGGGCTATTGGTCTGGGCGCCTGTACCAGCACGCCGGTTGCCGAGCCTGCCAGCACATCATCTCTGACGGCACCGAGCAAGTTTGCGCCGGATGGAATTGCGGCCCTGGAGGCGGCTATGGCGAACGAAGTGGCGCTGGGCCATGTCAAAGGCATTGCAACGCGCCTCGTGCAGCACGGCGATGTGGTCAGCGACATGCAGGCGGGCGTGCGTCGCGTCGAGGACAGCGCACCCATCACCGAGGACACGATCTATCGGATCTATTCCATGTCGAAGCCGATTACCGGTGTCGCGCTGATGATGCTGTACGAGGAAGGCGCATTCACGCTGGACGATCCCGTGACGAAGTTTGTGCCTGAACTCGCGAACCTGAAAGTGTTGACCGGCGTCGACGAAAGCGGTGCAGCCATCCTGGCCGATCCCAATCATGTTCCGACCATGCGTGAAGTGATGACGCACACAGCAGGGTTTGCTTACGGCCTGTTCGGCGACGACATCGCGAACACGGCTTTCCGCGAGGAGCGAATTCTCGCGTCGCCCGATCTCGACGTGTTCATCGACAAGGTCGCCGCCGTGCCGCTGCTGTTTCAGCCCGGCACGGCCTGGTCTTACAGTGCGTCGGTCGATGTCCAGGGCTATATTGTCCAGAAGATTTCCGGGATGCGGTTTGGCGAGTTCCTTCAGGCGAGGCTCTTCACACCTCTCGGAATGACTGACACCGGCTTTTATGTGCCGGCAGAGAACCTGGACCGGTTCAGTGAGCTTTATGCGTATTCGCCAAAGCAACCGGAGCTGGGCCTTCTGCCATACAATGAGCCATGGGTGCAATTTCGCAAGGAGACCGTCGGAATGGAATCCGGCGGCGGAGGTCTTGTTGCCACGATGGATGATTATACGCGATTTTGCCAAATGCTGCTGAACGGCGGCGAACTGGACGGTGTGCGTATCCTTGAACCCGAGACGGTGGCATTGATGCGCACCAATATGCTGCCGGACGGCGCGAGGTTGTTTTCCGATGGCACCCAGCCGAACGCCGAAACCGATGGGCTGGGATTCGGGCTTGATTTCGGACTGATCATCGACCCCAAAGCAGCAGGCAGGCCACAGGGCGCCGGCACGTACTTCTGGGGTGGAGCCGCTGGCACGTGGTTCTGGATTGATCCGGTGAATGACCTCTTCTTGATCGGCATGATCCAGCGATTCGGCACCAATGGGCCGGAAGTCGATTTCCGCGGAGATTCAGCGCAGCTTGTTTATGACGCGCTTGCGAAATAGGCCGCTCTGCGCGATGGGAGTGAAATGACCCTGCCTTCACCCACCGCTGCCGTGCTGTTGATCGGCGATGAACTCTTGTCCGGGCGCACCCGCGATATCAACCTGCAGCAGATCGCGAAGTATCTCGCGCCGCTGGGCATCCAGGTGCATGAATCCCGCACGGTCTCGGATGTTCAGGCAAGCATCGTGAAGGCGGTGAACGAGCTGCGCGCGGCCTATACCTATGTCTTCACCACTGGCGGCATTGGCCCGACGCATGACGACATTACGGCGGACGCGATCGCGGCGGCCTTCGGCGTGGGCATCGGTGAGCATCCCGAGGTCATCGCCATGCTGGCAGAGCGCTATGCCGAGATGAAGACCGAGTTCACGCCCGCGCGCCGACGCATGGCGCGCGTTCCGCATGGTGCGAGCCTGGTGGCCAATCCCGTGTCCGGCGCGCCCGGTTTCCAGCTGGAGAATGTGTTCACGCTGGCCGGCGTTCCGCAGGTGGCCCGGGCCATGCTTGAAGATATCGGACCGCGCCTGCGCACCGGCGCGGTCGTGCACAAGGTCACGATCCGGGGGCTTGGCCTACGCGAAGGTGACATCGCCGAGCCGCTCGGCGCGCTGGCACAGGAAATTCCCGACGTGGCCTTCGGCTCCTATCCCTGGTTCCGGTCTGTTGGCGACAATGGCGTTCACCTCGTCGCCAGCACGATCCGGGAAGACCTGATCGCGGATGTGACACAGCGGCTTGAGGACATCATCGCCGCAACCGGCGTAAAACCCGAACGCATCGTGGAGGACACGAAGTGACGACGCTCCTGAAGCGAACACCCGTGATCTGGGGGCTGTTCGTCGCAGCGATCCTGATCTGGTTGGGTTTCAGCATCTTCGCTGAAGCGGTTGGGGGCACATTCCTCGATAAGATTGCCAATGGGGAGCGCAGCCGAACCCTGATCGCGGGCCTGAGCGAGGTTCAACGCTCGTCGCATTTCCGAGTGACCATATTTCTCGATACGGCCTTCCCGATCGCTTATGGCGGGTTCTTTGCCGGGATGGCGTTGCGTTTTTTTGGCAAGTACGGGCCGATAGCGGCGCTGCCTGCACTGGCGACGGCGATTGTCGACCTGACCGAGAATACGGTCCAGGCGCTTGCATTATCTGGCGCTGCAGATGCGCTCGACGCCAAGGCCTGGCTCACCCCGTTGAAATTCGACCTGTTTTTCCTGGCTGCGGCAATCGCCCTCATCGCGCTGTTCATTGCAGTCGTAAACATTTTCCGCAAACGGAAGGCCTGACGGGCACCCGCTGCACAAACGAAACGAACTCTGGAAGGAATGCCTGCATGGCCGATAATATCATCACTGTTGAACGCGACGAAGCAGTCGCTATCGTCACCCTGAACCGGCCGGACGCGCTGAATGCGCTGAGCCGGGCCCTGCGTGCGGAAATCTCGCGCACGTTCACGGTGCTCGCGGCGGACACGGACATTCGCGCGGTCGTGCTTACCGGCGCAGGCCGGGCCTTCACGGCGGGCGTCGACCTCAAGGAAGCAGGCGAGACCGGCTTTGCTCTTGGCGCCGACGGCGGCGAGATTGATATTGCCAAGGCGATTGGCGCCTATCCGTGGCCGGTCATCGGCGCGATCAATGGGTTTGCCATCACCGGCGGCTTCGAATTGGCCCTGATGTGCGATGTGCTTCTGGCGTCTGAGAACGCCAAATTCGCTGATACGCATGCTCGCGTCGGCATCATGCCTGGCTGGGGCCTGTCGCAGAAACTGTCCCGCCTGATCGGCATCAGCCGCGCCAAGGAACTCTCTTTCTCCGGCAACTTCCTTGATGCGGAAACTGCCGAACGCTGGGGTCTCGTCAATCGTGTCTACAAGGCTGACGAGCTGCTACCCGCCGCCCGCAAGCTGGCGCATGAGATGACCAGTTGTGATCCGGTCCTGCTGCGCGGCTACAAGAAGATGATTGATGACGGATTCGCCATGCCGTTCGGCGAGGCGTTGAAGGAAGAGATACGCCGCTCCGCCGCCCATGCAGCAAATGTCACCGCAGAGAGCGTGGAAGCGGCACGCAAGCAAGTCACCGAACGTGGCCGCGGCCTGAACTAGTTCAAGAGGACGATCCCATGAGAGATGTTGTAATCTGTGAGCCGCTCCGCACGGCAGTTGGCGGCTTTGGCGGCGCATTCAAGACTGTTCATGCGCACGACATGGCGAGCCATGTCATCCGCGAATTGATGTCGCGCACCAGGTTGCCGGCGGAGGCTGTCGAGGACTGTATCTTCGCGCAATGCTATCCGACCATGGAAGCGCCGGCCTTTGGCCGGATGGTGGCGCTTGATGCCGGCCTGACGACATCGACCGGCGGCTACCAGATCGACCGGCGCTGCGGCTCGGGCCTGCAGGCGGTGATCAATGGCGTGATGCAGGTGGCAACCGGCGCGAACGACCTTGTCATCGCAGGCGGGGCCGAAAGCATGTCGAATGCGCCCTTTTTCTCCATTGATATGCGCTGGGATATCAAGGGCGAAGGCCTGATGCTGCATGATGGCCTCTCACGAGGTCGCTACACGGCGGGCGGCAAGTTCCACCCGGTTCCGGGCGGGATGATCGAGACGGCCGAGAACCTTCGCCGCGACTACCAGATCAGCCGCGCCGCGCAGGATGAGTTCGCGCTCAAGTCCCACATGAAAGCCGCCGCCGCCCAGAAAAGCGGCAAGTTCGCCGACGAGATCGTTCCCTTCACGGTCAAGGGCCGCAAGAGCGACACCGTGGTGTCCAAGGACGAGCATATCCGCGCCGACTCTACGCTGGAGAAACTGTCCTCGCTGCGCGCCATCCAGGGCCTCACCGATCCTGAAGCGACGGTTACGGCAGGCAATGCGTCCGGTCAGAATGATGGCGCGGCAGCCTGTATCGTTTGCACGCGCGAGGCGGCAGACAAGTATGGCCTGAAGCCGTTGGGGCGTCTGGTCTCCTGGTCGGTGGCCGGCGTCGGACCGTCGGTCATGGGTATCGGGCCGGTACCATCGAGCCAGAAGGCGCTGGAAAAGGCCGGGCTGGCGCTCAAGGACCTCGACCTGATCGAACTCAACGAAGCGTTCGCCTCGCAGGTGCTCGCCTGTACCAAGGCGTTGGGCCTCGGCGAGGACGATATGGACCGTTTGAACGTCAATGGCTCGGGCATTTCGCTTGGCCATCCGGTCGGCGCGACCGGCGTGCGAATCCTGACCACGATGCTGCGCGAGATGGAGCGGCGGGAGTCGCGCTATGGCCTGGAGACCATGTGTATCGGTGGCGGGCAGGGCCTAGCGGCGGTGTTTGAGCGAGTCAGCTAGAGCATCCTGCTGATTCTGTGAATCGAAGGATTCCCATTCGACGAGAACAGTGATTCACTCCCTTAAGGAGGTGGATCATGGGTAAGGTTTATTCAGACGACATCCGGCTCAGAGTGACCGGGCTTGTTTCGGAAGG
>JAHJSB010000016.1 GCA_018830285.1 Alphaproteobacteria bacterium | reverse complement strand
GAAGTTGCAGGTGCCCTGGCGCTCTGGCCGGAAGGGGAGGAGCCGCCAGCCCTGGAAGGGCCGTTCACGCCCAAACCTTTGTCTGACAAAGAGCTGCGTGTCCTGATCGACTCTCTGCCAAAGCGCCCCATGCTGGCCGGAGAGGAGGGATTGCGACTCTCACTGGCCGGCGCCCAGGCAAAACTCCCTGTCATCCTGACGCCGGATGGTATCGCACTGCCAGCACCCGGCCAACCGACAACGCACATCCTGAAGCCTCCGATCACTAGGTTCGAGGGCACGACCGAAAACGAGGCCTATGGGATGCGGCTTGCGCACCTGATTGGCCTTGATGTCGCCGAGGTCGATATCCACAGAGCTGAAGGCCTGCCTTTCCTCCTGGTCCGGCGTTATGACCGCGTTATCGGCGAAGACGGCGTGGTCACGCGTGTGCATCAGGAGGATTTTTGTCAGGCGCTCGGGTTCACGTCGGCGCGAAAATACGCCTCCGATGGCGGCCCGGTCTTCCGCGATCTGTTCACGCTCCTGCGGCACGTGGCGACGCGGCCCGCAATCGAAGTCCTCAAACTCTTTGATGCGGCAATCTTCAATCTGATCATCGGCAATGCCGACGCGCACGGGAAGAATTACAGCCTCCTCTATGATGGCAGCACGACGCTCGCGCCGCTCTATGATCTCCTTTCGACCGTCGCTTATCCCGAGCTCAGTCCGCGCCTAGCGATGAAGATTGCAAAGCGGGCCGCACTGGAAGACATCCAGGCGCGGGATTGGGCCAAGTTTGCCGAAGAGACGGGGCTGACAGAGCCGTATATCCGGCGGCGGGTGAAGGCATTGTGCGGGATGGTGCTGGAGCAAGCGAGGAACGTCGCGGCTGGGTTTGATCTGGAGGCGGACGAGCGGGAGGCGATGGCTGGAGTTGAAGGATTGGTGTCAGGTCGGGCGGAGAGCTTGCTTGGACGGGTGTGAGGTCATCCGGGGTTACTCGGGAGATATATCTCTCCGGTCTGCTGCTCAAGTTCTTTTGGAACAAGGTCAGATCAGCGCAGTTTTGTTGTTGATGTTCCACGCTTCGAGCCGCTTTCCCACGCTAACCAATGCGCGCGTGCGAATCTCGATGGATGGACGGGGCCGGTACTTGGACAACATGTTGGCTTCGCCTGCCTGCGGCTCATCGAACGCCTGTGGCGCTCGCTCAAATACGAGGCTGTCTACCTGCAGGATATCGCCGACGGCTTTGCAGCCCAGCGCGTCATCGAAGGGTGGATGCACTTCTACAATCGCCAGCGCCCCCACTCGGCCCTTGGCAAAGCCACGCCCGACGAAGCATATGGAGCGACAAGCGAACTCAAGAAAGCGGCCTGATCAACAACCCGGATATACCTTAGCAAGGCCGGAAAACTGTGCAGGAAAACAGGACCACCTCAGTTCATTGAAACCACCTTCCTTTCCCCATCCTGGGATTAAAGAACGTGTCTCGCTGAATTGTACATATCCACACTTATTGTATAGAGGCTGAGTAGATTTTTCGATTACGGGGCAATTCGTTGCCCCCAGGGTAGTAAACCTTTTGTCGTTAGGAGCTTCAAATGACTGGTTCAACCACTTTCGACCTATCCAACATTGCCATGGACTTTTTCGATGCCTGTGAGACCGGAAAGGGCTGGGACGTCTGTAAAGCTTTTTGTCATGAGAACGCTTCTTTTGCATGCCAGGCGGATGCACTGGCAGGTGTGACAACGCTTTCGGCTTATTGCGATTGGATGAAGGGGATGTTTGGTCCGGTCCCAAACGGGTCCTACGAGCTTTTGGCTTTCGCGCCAGACACAAAGCGGGGACGTGTCGTTGCCGCTGCGATTTTCAAAGGCACCAATTCGGGCGAGGGCGGCCCAGTGCCCCCAACCGGAAATGACGTCGCGTCTGACTATGCCTATGTCATTTCAGTTGATGGCGACAAGGTAAGTGGAATGGTCAAGATTTGGAACGATACACTCGCCCTTAAGGAGCTCGGTTGGGTATAGTTTGTTGTTCAAGCATGGGCCAATCCCAGCCGATCAGCCCCCGATTTTCTATGTCTCCTTCTCTAATCGGGCATTCGGGTCAAGCTCCCTGGTTTCGTCTTAGATCCGGTTCTCATCCTGGTCTGGGTCACGCTTCTCTTCGCAGTCTATGTGGCACTTCATGTCAGAGCCGCTGCATGCATGGTGTGTGATCCGTATCGTGGTGGGCCTCGCTTTTGCGCGTGCTTCGTCGGAGCACAGAAGACATAAACGGCCTCATCCACGTACCTCGTCCAGACTGGGACGAACCGGGTGTTCTTGTGTTTTCTAGCTCATGCTGCGCCCTCCGACAGGAACGGTGTGTTCGTGACCCACATCCGGTGCAGGATGACAGCAAGCTTGCGGGCGACAGCTACAAGCGCACGGCGACGACCTTTGGTGCGGGCAAGGCGCAAGCCCCATGTCTTCAACGCTGACGGCCGCGTTGATCTGAGCAACAGCGAGTTTGCTGCGGTGTAGAGCGTGGCTCTCACGCCTCGATCACCCGCTCGCGATATGCGCCCCGGATTATCCATCTCGCCGGATTGGAACCGCCTTGGCGTGAGCCCGAAGTGGGAGCCGACAAGCCGCGACGATGTAAATCGCGCCGGGTCATCGATGGCTGCTTTGAAGGCAAGCGCAGTAACTGGCCCGACTCCTGGCGCTGTCATAAGCAGCGCACAGACCGGATCCTTGTGCGAGACCGCATAGACGCGTTTCTCCATCGCTCTGAAGGCATCGTAGAGCACGCCACGCGCTTCCAGCATCGGCAACATCGCAAACGCGAGCGCCTCATCTGCAACGATGATCGGACGCACCTTCTCATCGAACCGCAGTCGACTAAGATGTGATGGCAGTCTGATGCCAAACGCCTTGAAGAGACCTCTAATCTCGTTCTCCAGATCAATGCACTTGCTAAGCAGCGCCTTGCGTGCCGACAAGAGGGCGCGGATATCATGGCTCTCACGCGCTTTCATATGCACCGGTGTGTACCAACCTGCTCGCAGGACTTGAGCAATGCCGCGTGCGTCGGCCTTGTCTGTCTTGTTGCGCATGGCTGAGAGCGCGGCTGCAACCTGACGAGATTCCATGCACACGACCTCGAAGCCTTCCGCTGTCAGGCCATGGAACAACATCTGGCTCATCGTCCCGGCTTCAAAGCCGATCCGTTCAACGGCGTAACCTGCTTCTCGGATGTGATCTGTGATCGCCTCCACCTCACAAGGCAGGCTGACCTCTTCGATGATCGCGCCTTTAGCATCGAGAACGCACATCGCGACAGAGCGCAAAGATACATCTAATCCGACACAAATACTCATAATCTTCTCCTTCAGTTTGCAGCCCATGCCGCAATCCTATCAGGAGCTCGACTGGCTAGCAGTCCGCCCGATTACCCATGCTTTTGCGGCCATTCCTGCCTTCCAACTCGCAAGGACGACTGGCGAAAATTCGCCAATTTAGGACGCTGGGCACATTTACTCCGATCGCCTGCACGGAGCGACAACCGCGGGTCAGCCCGCCAGCCTGGCCAGCATCAAATCTAGCAATGCGCGAAGTCGCGCCAAGCGACCTAAGTCGCGATGGTAGCCGATCCACACGTCGCGCCTCGGCGGTTCGTCCCCAAGACGAAGGCGTTCAACGCCGGCCAGCATGTCACCAATTTCGCAAGGCAGGACGGCGATGCCCGCGCCCTCGGCACACATTTTTGCTTGGACGCTACGGCTGTTGCTTCGGAACGTCGTGCGCGCGTTCGGCAACATCTTTTGCAGCCATGAGTCATCCGGTGTGCCGGCAAAGGTAGCGTCGAGCGCCATCAACGTGGCGCCGGCGCCGTCGCCAGCCTTGGGATGCTTCGATCCTTTGCGGATATAGGCGCCATAGCGCAGCTGCAGGAGTTTGCGCGAAACGACATCGGGTTCATCGAACGGCCCGATGCGAAACGCCAGGTCCGCCTCCCGTCGCGACAGACTGAGAAAGCGTTGATCTGTCAGTAGCTCGATGGTGACACACGGATGCAGCGCTGTGAATTCGGTAAGCACCGGGCTGAGCACATACCCGCCAAACCAGTCTATCGCGGTGATGCGCAGCGCACCCTCTAGATGATGGGCTTGCCCCGAGATTTGACGTTGGATGGCGAGCGCTTCTTCCTCCATGCGCTCAGCGCGCGGCAGCAGCGCGGCGCCTTCATCCGTCAGGATGAAACCACCCGTTGTGCGCTGGAACAGTTTGTTGCCCAGCGCCGCTTCGAGTGTGCGCAGGCGCCGCCCGATGGTCGGCTGGGTCTGACCAACCTTGCGAGCGGCAGCGCCGAGCGTGCCCTCGCGGGCGATGGCAAGAAAGATCCGGATGTCGCTCCATTCCATTGGTCTTTGCCGTATCCTGAAACGCCAAACAATTATGCATGGCCTTCATGCCATTTCTTAGGTTTTCATGCAATTTTATTGGATCTACCATTGCGCCGTAGATGACGAGAGAATGCATCTCTCGCGGAAACTCGGGCAATCATCGTGTTGAAATGGCGTGTTGCGGCTGTAGCCATTGGAAAGTTGTTGCTCGTCTTGGCGACGATCATTGGCGCGATGCATTTGTTCCGGTTGCTGCTGCTGCCGCAGATACAGTCCGCCTTTCATCTGGGCGAGGCGGACACCAGCGCGGTGCGGCGCGTCGGCATTCTGCTCGTTGTCATTCTGGCCTACTGGGCTGTCGTCCGGCTGATCGAGAAACGCGCGATCGTTGAGCTGCGGTTCGCGCCGCGCGGTATTGTGCTGGGAGCGCTCTCCGGCGCGGCGCTGATTTCAGTTACGACGCTGTCGCTGTTTGCCGCCGGTATTTATGAGGTGACAGCGGTTCGGGGTTTGCAAAGCGGATTGCTCGGCGTTGGCAGCGTGATCCTGATCGCGGCCATGTTGGAGGAAGTGATGTTTCGCGGCGTATTGTTCCGCATGCTTGAAAACATCTGGGGCACGCTGCCCGCGCTATGGATACAATCGCTCCTCTTTGCTTTGCCACATCTGGAAAATGTCGAAGGCGCAGGCCTTGGCGCCTCGCTTCCGACAGTGATTTCCGTCATGCTGATTGGCGCATTTTGGGCGTTGGTCTTCGTGCACACCCGCAACTTGTGGATCGTGGGCGTGAATCACGCGGCGTGGAATTTTGCAATCATGCTGACCGGGTTGCCATTGTCGGGCCTAGAGGATTGGCGAAAGTTAGCGCCATTCGAGAGTCGCTACAACGGTCCCGACTGGCTCACCGGCGGCGTGTTCGGACCAGAGAATTCAGCACTCACAATCGGCGTGATCGTCGTCTGTCTGGTCGTGTTGTTTCATGAGGCGCGGAAGCGCAGGCGCACAATTGAACTTTGAATATTTCAACCACCACGAGCGCCGCGCGAGGCGGACCGGAACGCCAACGACCGGATTGGGCCAATAACGCCCAGTCGAAAAGCCTTATTCATCTGGCTGGAACTCGCTAAAGATGATCATAAGACACCCAAAATCGGACGGCTGCTATCGGCGTCAATACGGGCCTGGCATTTGTGTGTTAAGAGACGCAAATTAGTAGAGTCAAATTGTTCTACATGAACCGCCCCGGTAACCCCGGAGGCAATTTGGTTGGGGTCATGCAGCGATAGCGGTTTCCTTCAGCGCTGCATAGTCGTTGGCCTCGGCTTCTGCCGGCGGGATGTGCCCGATGGGCCCCAGCAGTCTGCGGTTGTTGAACCAATCCACCCAAATGAGGGTAGCATACTCGATGGCGTCCATTGAATTCCACGGTCCTTTTCGATGGATGACTTCAGCCTTGTACAGACCATTGATCGTCTCGGCGAGGGCATTGTCGTAAGAGTCCCCGACGCTGCCGACGGATGGCTCGAGGCCTGCGTCGGCGAGACGCTCGGT
>JAHJSB010000015.1 GCA_018830285.1 Alphaproteobacteria bacterium | reverse complement strand
GCGATCTCCGCGCAGCGCCTCAAGCGCCACCTGCGCCTTGAAATTGTCGGTGAACTTGCGTCTCTTTCGTCCCATGCTGGGTATCCCTTCGTCGGTCGGGATATACCTTAGCTCACTGTTCAGTTTTCTGGGACCAGCTCAAACCTCGCGAGCTCCTCTAGTCGAGACCTCTGAAGCAAATATTCCCGTAATGGCTGATAGGAGGATTGAGCGAGGACTGACGTCGGCACAATCATCGACACAAAGCCGCCATCTCCTTTTATCAAATCGAGAGACCGTTCAAAAAAAGTAGAAAATAGATTGATCCGATTGTTTGCGCATCCGTACTTCGCAAAGAAATACTTCGTTTCCTCCGTGGGGTGATCTTTTATGTCGACATATGGCGGATTCGCCAGAACGCAGTCGAAACCACCATGACCAAACACCTCTGGAAATTCAGATTCCCAATCAAATGAATTTATTCGTGCAGTGGCGTCGAAGTCCATTTCGGGAAGATCGTCTTGATCATAGTAATCATGCCCAATGATAGAGTTCCCACACTTAATATTCCGTCCGAGATCAGGAAGTATCCTTTCACCTTCAGAGATAAAATCCCGCTGCAAGTTTTGTTGATTTTCTCCCTCAAGCACTTTCAGCAGGAGAGAAAGCTTAGTCACCTCAACAGCCTGAGCATCGATATCAACGCCGAATATGTTGTTCAGGAGTATCCGCTTTCTCTCTCCAGTCGTTAGTCGATACTCCCCACCTGGCGCTTGGTACAGCCGGGGATTTCGGCCTGCGCAATGGTGACGGATCTTTCCAAGATCTATCTGTCCAGAGCTTGGATCGAGCGTATACTGATCACGATGCCAATCCAGCAGATACTGGTATGCCTCTATTAGGAAAGAACCGGAACCGCATGCTGGATCCAGCACTTTGATAGAGCTTGCTTGCGTGACGGAGATTGGCTTAAGTTTCCCAGAGACGCCACCGTTGAGCAGCCGAGCAACAGTGTTCTCCACCATGTGGTCGACGATATATTTCGGCGTGTAGTATACGCCGCCAGCTTTGCGAACTTCTGGTTTTTCCTCAATTTTTGCCTGGTGGCCGGCGGTAAGTCGAATGGTCTTGCCAAGGAATTGCTCATAGACGTGTCCCAATATGCTGGCCGGAAGCACTGAGAATTCATATGGAGATTCAGGATAGTACAGGTGAGAAATGATTTGATCGAGTACGCTGTCGTCGAGTTCCAACGATGGCGTGAGTGTGTCATGAGCCTCCGCTCTATTCTTTTCGTGAGAGAAGTGAAACAAACCCGAATTGTATCGATCGTCAGCCTTTTGAAAGAGGTCCATTAGGACGCCGTAGTTCTTGCGGACTCCGACGAGCTTTTGAAGTCGTCCATAATCTTCGGAGCCACGATCTTCGCAAATTCGAAGAAATATGATCCGGTCAATCGTTTTTTGAACGCTAAAATTCAAGTCTCGAACATTGAGCGCTTCATTCCTTGTCGCGAATCCCCTCGCTAAAAGTGATCGCCACCGCTCGATCTCCGTAAGGAATTCAAAATCGACCTCGGAAGCACCGCGGCGTCCAGCGTTATCCTCCGCATATTTGTCAAACGACCCCTTGAGAACTGCCTCTCGGGAGAACACACTTTCAATTTCGTCCCACCTATCTTCATACTGATCAAAAGTTAGGTAGCTTATTCGAGCTTTGGCGGCGCTATCGCTTCGTTTCGGTCTTATTCTGCAGTCATAGATCGAAAGCTCTTCAAAATCTGAAAGAATGGAAAGAGGAAGCTTTGCAGACCAAGCGTAGCGTCTTAGCTGGTAGGCTGGCGCGACGTCTAACTTAATGTTGACAGAAGGACGCTTGGCTTCGAGGAAGAATTTCCGTGCGCCGCCGATTCGGAAGCAATAGTCTGGCGCCTTGGTGCTTCCGCCGAACTTTATGGCATCTTCGTGAATGACGTCCTTGTAAGCATCCGCGTACCCTCGGGTATTGTCTATATCCCAGCCGAGGGTCTTGAAGAACGGGTCCAAAAACTCTCGCCTCAGCTGGGTCTCATTATAAGCTGACGATCTGTAATGATCCCGATGATCATTAAATGTGTCGACCAGTTGGCGTATGCGATCAGGAACAGGCAATCGGAACCCTTTTTGAGTTATGAGCGGACCCTCAGGACTGAATGGACCCACGTTAAATTTGAAATACTCTGAACCAATCCATCTGAACACTCTTTAGGTAGACTGCAAAAGTTGACTCGATCACTAATGCTATCCGCAACTATGGGTGATTTTCCGTGGATCCGCCGAAAAATATCTAGGGAAGAGGGTCGAACTACGATTATCGCCCTAGGACTTCGCTCATTTTCAAACCAATTTTGGATGCGCTCTCACGGCTCGACTGACGCGCGTTTCGATCCGGATGCGTGATAGTGTCAGCAAACATCGAAACGCTTGCCAGTGCCCCCTCCTAGAGTCCTGCAGCGCTATTCTTTCTCATGGCCGTATACGTCACGCGCTACGTTCACCAACATGAACTCCCAAACCGACAGCATGCGCGTCCCGGCGCTATAGAGGCGCCAGTCATCCGGAAGCTCTTGAGACAACCACAACGGTAGAACCTCCGAGATATCGCAATTCACGAAATCCGAGAGCGCGGTGATGTGCCGGAGAGGAACTTTAGTCTTACCCGAGAGCCATTGCTTGACGATGTTGGGGTTCTTGTACCCGAGCGCTTTGGAAAGCTTCTCAAGCCGTTCGTCATAGTCATCGCCACTCAGTTCACCGTCGAGAAAGTAGCTCAGCCGCAGCTCCGGTGGTGCTAGGTCAATCCATTCTTCAATCATGTTGGTCTCCTCTGTTGTTGATGAGGAGAGATTAGCATGCTGATTGGAGTGATGGTTTGGGATCGACGCGGGGTGCTGAGAAGCCAAGCGAGGACATCTGCAAGAGCGAACGTTTCCGTCTCACGCGATATCCTGCTTGTTGGTCTCAGGTCACGGACGGGTTCCTGTGAGGACTAGACCCTTGGTCGGCCGAAACCGCCATGACTGGAACTGGCCCCTTGAAGATGGTTGGCACAGACGCAGATAGTTTCCCTGGATGCTTAAGTAGTTTCGACTTGGATTTTCTAATTACTCAATTCCAATTGCGGAGAGTCGTGAAACCGCATCATCCAAACTCTTAAAAACTTTTACTTCATCAAAGTTTGTTGGGCTGCATAATACCAATTTTTTGCCTTTCCACACAGAGCAAGGTCCGTGAAATTGGATTGTGTAGCCGCCTCTTTCTTCAATAAGAAGGGCACCTGCAATCATTTTGTTATCGACGCGAAGCTTGGCCGTGCTCGATAAAATACAATTCGATCCATTTACTCCAGAAGGCATAACAATCCCCTTGCATATAAAGCATTGAATAAATATTCAGTACGCATTCGGTGGAAAGGTCAATACTATTACTACGATTGAAGGGGAGTTGTACTGTTAGACAAGCGCAGCAAGACTCAATTCGGTGACATGGCCGCCATCGTCGTAGCCTAGCGCTACGTCCACATCTTGCGAGCTGAAATCAGTCACCCTTTCACGAGAGATCGTCCGGATTGGAGTTTACTCCTGACGCTCGACAGAACTCGGCCAAGTCTCGCAAATCGATGTTCTGTCAGATCGCTCAGGACGAGCGGAGTGCTCAGGACACTACGGTGGTCACGAAAAGTCGGAGATGCGACTCACGGCGCTTCTCTGCCTCGCTTAAGGCTGCTGGAGCGCTTGGGGATTGGTCCCGCAGCAGACTCAGAGCACTTAAGCGTTATCGCTGAGCAGTTCGCTGAGGCGAATGGACGTCACCTGGGGGCTAAACTCATGAACCGATGGAACTTCGCTGCTGTTATTTTAGGTTTCGTGGCGGCGTGCGGAGCACCGCCTCAAACGTCCATGGGAAATCAAGAGAACATAGACGCCGCAACTACTGCAACCGGCGCTTCGGCAGGCGTGATACCCGACGATGGTTCTCAATCCAAATCGGGGTTCGCTTACACAGCGCCGGCTGATCCAAAAGCTACCTACAATCTGATTTCAGTAGAAGAAAAGTCGTCCAGCGTGCTGGTTGCTGTCACGCAGCGCAAGGGTCCCTCTGGCATCAGTTACTCGGCTCGCGAAATAGACTGCGAACTGCAAACCTTCCGGTATGTCGGGGATGGGGACACTTTGGAGGAAGCGCTGACGCCGATGGCGAACCTTGGGGATATGTCTGAGCTTGTGGAGGGGTCGTCCAGTCATGCGGCCGTCCAAGCTGCGTGCGCTAACCTGCCCTGACAGGCGCTCGTCAGCGAAAGCATCCGACGAACATTGGACGTCGAGCTAAGCTTTGGCGAATTTCTGACGTCGGTCCTGAAGGCGGCGAATGACTGTATTCCAGATGAACCTGCCTACTATGGCTGAGCCTAACCTAAACGCATTGTGCGTTCATGTTGAACTGCGCTGTCAGCTCGCCCAGGACGAGCGGTTTATTCAGATCCTAGATTGGTCGCGAAAAGGCCGAGATGCGACTCACCGAGCTTCTCTGACCCGCTGAGAGCTATTCAAATTGCAGGATAGAAGTACGTGGTGCAAAAGCGACGGAAGCGGCCGACAAACTACTTCTGACATTGGATCTGAGACCCTACGGCATGCCTACTTCGAGCGTGTGTGCCGGGGAGCAAAAAAACAGCTCCGCTCCCCGGGTGAACGCTATTCCGATTGAACCGGAAAATCGACCAAGTCTTTACCATACGTTTCCGGGAGGTAGGGTCCTGCAGGGATGCCGGTAATTCTCAATCCAGCCGCCATCGCATTCGCTTGCTGTGCCAGTGGCATGTAGTTAGGCGACCCCTTTTCGATCGCTGCAATCACTGCTTGCGCGATCAAGTCCGCCAACGGATTGCCAGAACTGCTTGCCTGGGGCGAATACTGCATCTCCTGATAGTTCGACCAAATCTTCTCACCGGTTTCGCAGCTGCGAAGTTCATAGTTGAATGCGACGCTGGTTGATGTCGCTAGGACAACGTATTTTGACTCCCATTTCTCAATGGACAAGTACAATGCCGTGTCACAGCCAAACAGCCGGTCGAGTCGCTTGGCATCTGCATTGTAGAGAAGCGCCGGGTCCGACAGGCCATTCTCTTCCAACAGGGATTTCACCATGTTTGCAGGGAACACGTAATAACCACGCTGCGCAAACGGCTGCGAAACGGTGGAGAGAAAGAACTCGGGTGCTTCAACAGCACCGGTATTGTTCAATGCAGGCAATACCAAGATCGAGTGTGGGTCGGCTGCGCGGAATTGCGAAAAGTCATTCGTTCGTGTGTCGGGCGTGGCACAAGCAGTCACAAGGCCTAACACGGCAATTGCGAGCGCTTTGGTGGAAAGCTTGAGTGAATTTCTCATGTCGATTCTCCTATACGCCGGCTGGTGCGGCATCGACTGCCGGGGTTTCGATATCGGCTGGCGTTTCAGCTTCGTCCGACTTGTCGACTGAAGGCGCCGCTTCAGCGCTTGCGGCAACCATTTCAGGTTCCGTTGGCGTTTCGATTCCTTTGAGGCGATTGACGACACCGGTCATGAAAAATGCCGATTCCGGAAACGCGGATGCTTCTTTCTCAAATAGCTGGATCGCCCCCGCCTCGTCGCCTTGATCCAAATGCAAGTATCCGAGTTCAGCGTAGAGTCCTGGCGCCAACCGGTCGCTCGCCTCGCCCTTCTCAATGGCCTTCTCAAGCGCGGCCTCAAACTTGTCCCTCATTTCAGGCTTCTTGTAGTAAGCATAGAGCGTTGGCTCATATGCTCCGTACTCAAAACGCGGAGGTGTTGCGCATGCGGCCAAACCCAGCGCGAGCGCGCCGGTCAGTAAAATTCTTGGTACCATTATGTTCCCCAGACTTCTTTGTTTATCGAGAAATTTTCAGTGCGCTGTTGCGACCCACGAAAACCGTCTTGTTGTGAATGACCGTGCCATTTTGGCTAATGACGACCTCATGAGTTCCAGGGAGAACCGCCAGCGTATTAGCACCGCCGTCAAAGTCGCCGACTGTACCCGCTGACTGGCCATCGACCATGACGACGGCGTCAGCCGGGAAAGACTGAAAATAGATAGCGCTAGATTCGCCGCCTTGGACTGTTTCGGTGGTGGGATAGGCGCAACCAGCCACTGGAAGGCCGACGCTTCCGATCAGGATCGCCGTACCGAGAGTCTTGAGTGTCCGTTTCATCTATTTGACCTCCTTAACGGTGAGCTGCTTCGTGTCCTGAATTGATAGCGACCCGCTTACGACGTTTGCAATCGATCCTTCGGAATATTCGGAGTCCCCAAAGAAGGACGTGACTTCGACTACCGCTAGCTCGCTTCCCGGAAGCGTTATCGGCAGACCGGTCTGTCCGCTCTTGATGACTTTGCCGACGGTTTCGACGGAGAAGCGGTCTCCAACTTTCAGTCCTTGACGCGACCCACCACTAATAAACACTTGATTGCCTTCGATCTGAAGGACATCGGTTGACCAAGGGCGGTCCGCCAGATTTCCGATGATCTCCGATGTGAGGTCTGAAATTGCAGCGGCGATAGCTGCGTCGTTCAATGAGGCATCATAAGCCGCACGTGAGCCAAAACCTGCTACTTCGCCGGACTCGGTTGATGTCTCGCCTTGTCCAGACGCGCTGAAAAACGCGAGACTAGTCCTAGGATCAACGAGGCGCCCTTCAACGGTTGCCGCGACTGTCTGCTTCTTGGTCGAACTAAGGAACCCAACTTGTCCTTCGGTCTTGCGTCCAAATTGGGTGACCGACCCAATAACGACCGCATCGACGCCTACCAAATTAGATGCGCCTTCTTCACCGAGAAGTGTCCTCTCAAGGCTGAGCTCTTCAAGGTTGTCCCGTTCGAATACCATGAACTGACCAGTCTCAATAAGGCGCTTCACGAGCATGTCGCGAGCCTGATCTGCAAGTGGATCATTCTCGCCGTCGAATAGAAGACCTTTTCCGTAGTTGGTGCTATTCGAGAAACGAGCGACGGCAATGCGACGCTTCAACCGGGGCGCTACGGGTGCGGCTTGGGTCGTCTGGACCTCTTCCGTCAGTTGAGGCGCAATCACTCTTTCGGCGGGTTTTTCTACCGTCGCGCATGCCGCCAAAGTCATAGTCAACGTTGCAACAGAAACTGTTGTTAATTTGCTCAATTCAACCTCCCCACTTTTTGAGATACCAGCTCGACCACGAGCCGCCGAAGATGACAACCCCAAATAGAAAGAATGATTTGAAATTTGTGCCTTTTCACGTTGGCACCAGATAGAGCGCCGGAACGACCTCTACCCAACCAAGTATGGGTACTTTCGGATCGGAGACGCCGAAAAGTATAGAGGGTACGGGTTCGCGTGCTTCGCCGTTCTCTAGGACTTCGCTTATCTGGCAGCGGCGGCGAACTCTGCTACTCTCATTCAAGCTGACAGGATGCTGCGTACGATCCGCTCATGGAGAGGAACTGGAATGATAGTCTTGAAGTGGAAACACACCGGAGCGGCATTGCTGCTCGGTTTCCTGTCCGCATGTGCAGATCCAATCTCTTCAATCGAACCGGTTGGTGAGACAAGCGCGGCAGCGAACGACCCAACGTCCTGGCAGATCACTGAAATCTATTGGTCAGATGCGGACAGCGGCCGCATTAATGGAGAGCGCTTCCGGTTATCAGATATCGACGCTCCCGAGACTGGTGGCGTCGGAGCAGCCATAGGTGGCGCAAAGTGTGAAAAAGAACGAGAGCGAGGCTTTGACGCCAAGGCGTTCGTTGTCGAGTTCACTCGCAACAAGGAACTCCGGATTAGCCACACGTATGGATATGACAAGATGCCAGAACCTCGCCTTTTGATAGACCTATCGGCCAACAGCGAGGATGTTGCTCGGAGCGGCATCGAGGTCGGGTTCCTGCGTCCTTGGCCTCATGATGGGACGAAGGCTCTGGCACCGAAGCCGGATTGGTGTGAGTGAGAGGCATCTGAATGGCTGATTTGCGGGCGATCCAATATTTCGAGGCCGTTTATCGGCTCACGAGTTTCTCAAAGGCGGCGGAGGAACTGCGACTTTCTCATTCTGCCGTTACGCGCAGCATTCAGTTGCTTGAGGAGCGTTGGGGTACAACGCTTTTCACTCGCACAACGCGTTCTGTCATTCCAACAAGTGCGGGGGAGCGGTTGTATCCTCTTGCGCTGGAGATGCTTGCCTTTTTTGAAACAGCGAAACGAGAGACGGTTTCAGGCGATAGAGAAATCAGTTTGATCTCTGGTCCGGTCGCTTTGGATGTCCTCTTATCCAGCGCCATAATCGAGTTCCGAAAAACTGCGCCGACAGTCAAGATTACCGCAGATATCATGCCGCCTGTTCTCGCAATACAAGAGCTGATCCAGCGCCGCGTTACTCTTTTGCTGTTCGCTATGTCCACACTTGAAGCGATGCCGCATGCTGACCGGTTGGAGTTCAAAGAGATCTTGGTTGAGGATTACATCGCAGTGTTCAGGCCAGGCCACGCGATTGATGTCGAAAACATTTCTCTTGGGGATTCTTTGGCATTTCCCTGGGTTTTTCCCGGATATGACAAGTATACTGACGCTGAGATGCCGGATGAGATGCGTGAAGCTCTCACCGCGAGCGATGCTCCTCTCTACAACATCTACAGTCCGACGGCTTGCATGAACCTGTCGATGTCTTCCGACGTTGTGTCGATTATCCCAATCTCGCTTGCTGCGCCATTTTTGAGATCCGGAGCGTTAGGATGGAAGCGTGTGCCGGGTATCCCGAAGTATCGTTTGAGCGCCGCAGTCATGAGAGACGTGAAGCTTGACCCTCACGTCCAATTGTTTGTCGACAGCATGGTTGAAGCTGCCAAGATCATCGAGAGAGCAAGTTCGGTGTGGTTAGAGGAAAGTGCATAGTGACAGTGCAGCCGACCAATCCAGACCAATAGTTGCGGAAAGCTTGAACTGATGGACGGCAATTGAAACCGGCGCCTCTTGGCGGTCTTCATAATTGAAAAAAACTCACTGCATGATGATAATTATGCAATTGTTTTTGGAAAAATGGCTGATTATTTGTCGGGTGACCTTTGCAATGCGGTGCGTCCCCCCACCCAGTTCCGCATAGCAGTCCATAAGGTTGGAGACGCTAGGAGGCATTGTCCCCGCCTTCTAGCGTCTTTATCTTTTGGACGTGATCAGGGTTCTTGTTTCTACGTTTCAGGCAATTCGGTAGCCTGTCCTAGCGTCGCACGCGCTCGTTTGGAACCGGACGTGTCATTCCTCATCCAACATCCAAAACGCGCGCCAGAGAGGCTCCTGAGTCCACACAGGGTCAATCCTCACCGTGCGCGTAGACGTCCCTCGCTACGTTCACGAGCATGAACTCCCAAACGGACAGCATCCGCTCACCTGCGCGATACAAATGTACGTCATCCGGAAGCTCCTGAGACAACCACAACGGCAGAACCTCCGAGATATCGCAATTGAAGAAACCCGAAAGCGCGGTGATGTGCCGGAGTGGAACTTTCGTCTTCCCCGAGAGCCATTGCTTGACGATAGCTGAGTTGGTGTATCCGAGCGCCTTGGAAAGCTTCTCAAGCCGTTCGTCATAGTCTTCACCGCTCAGTTCGCCGTCGAGAAAATAGCTCAAACGTTTCTCCGGTGGTGCCTGGTCAATCCATTCTTCGATCATGTTGGTCTCCTCTTGTTGTTGATGAGGAGAGGTTAGCATCCTGACTTTCGTGATGGTTTGGGATCAAAAACTTGAAGTCACTTCCCAGATGCATGCACCCGTTTCATGACTTGCTTCGCATCTCGTTGTTCTTGGCGCATCAGTTCCCACTCGTCGCGTGCTCTAATTCGTAGGGTTTGCGTGGCGTAGAGGAGGGAGACAACTCCGGTTTTGGATTGGCTCGTTACAGGATGTTTGATGGAATAGCCTGCCCACCTGGCGGGGGTAGTCAGAGGCTCTGTATCGACCCAGCGCTCAGGAGTGTGGCGACCTTTCGCTCTAGCCAGCTTTATCAAGACGGCGCGCAAGCGTTTTTGGTTGTGCTGGCTTGGGTCCAACGACATCGCTCCGTGAAGATGAGGAAGTTGGCCGAGTCCGCGTTCCAAAACGAAGTAAAATTCCGGACATTCGTCGAATTCGGAAATCAGATAACGTCGGAGCCGATCCTGAACAGCAGAACCAGTGTTCTTTTCAGCAGCCTGAGCCATGCCAAAGGATTGATAGGTGAGGGTAGCTGAAAAAGCTATGCCTTGGATATCAGACGATGGCACAACTCGCGCCAAAGCTATGATCCTGGCAGGTGCTTGAGCCTTGCTCCACTCTCCAAAGGCGGGAAGCTTCGCAAGCTGTTTAATGTAGTTCTGCACATCCTCTATAGTGTGCGCCTTGCCGTCCTTTCCCCTTAGGTGTGTGCGTGCAGTCTTTCCGGTTAACTTCTCTTCGAAAGCGCTCTGTCCCAACAGTACTAGAGCCTCATTTGCAAAGGCCACCCTAATAGGCTCTATGGTCCTGTAGGTGCTGGCTATCTTCTGATGCTCTTTGAACCGCTCAGAAACCTCCTTTCTCGCAAAACTTGGTAGTTCATGAGCGAGTTCCTGAAGGAGTAAATCGTGTTCCACGGATCGAGCTTCCAGGCCGTGGGTGAGTTCGATGTGTTGGCTGTGATAGTGGTCCGCTAGCCGGATGGCGGATTCCCCGATGAAACGATTGACCAGATTGTCAGGCGTAAAGGCAGGGTGTTTGCCGACTTCGCGACGGTCCGGCTCCTTGCCTCGTTTGCAGTCGAGTTCAAAGGCAAGGGTCCACCAAGGTTTCTTACTTTCTTGGATCTTTTTCGCAAGTGAATGCATCGGTGGACGCTTTAGTGATCGCTTGGGGACCTTTCTCCAATGTTCACCGAGCTGAAAGAGACAGACGAGACTGAATTCATCCACGAGTTGTCCAATTGCTCCACTATCATCGAGTATAGAAGCTGAAACTGTTCCATCGGCTCCATAGTGCTTTTGGAGCACCTTCTGCTCAAGACGGAGCTGATCAAGGAAGCCGAATTTACTATTATGACGAGCTTTCGAAAGACGCCGGCCGATGGTTGAAAGTCTCAAGGACAATATGGATGCGCTCGCAAAACTGGAGGGGTGCAAAGGATGATTGCATGGTGTCTCGATAGTCGGCTTCGGGTTAGACGGCTATGGCAATTCAATTGAATAGGACTGAATTTATGTGGCCAAATTCGTGGGTCGTGGAGCAATTGTTTTCAACACCAAATTCAACACGCGTCGCTTCGCAATACATTGATTAATAATAATTAGTTTAGTACCAAGAGGTTAGTTACAGCAAATGAGTCCATCCCCTAGGGACTGCCAGGTTTTTTCTCTGCGATCAAAGCTTTGATCCGGGGAGTCCGAACTTTCCTATTTTTGGTGTGAAGATCGCGTGACAAGCGCGCTCTCGCATTTTAGGTTACTCCCTTGGGGAATTTGGGTTGATGACGAGAGCTGTGGCGAAATCTGAATCAGACATGCCGGGCGTTGAGCCTGTGGTGCGCGTGATCGGTCGCGTGAAATGGTTCGACGGTGCCAAGGGCTATGGCTTCATCGTTGCGGAATCCACGTCCGACGCAACGCTCGAGGGCGATGTCATGCTGCACGTTTCCTGCCTGCGTGATTATGGCGAAACCTATGCCGACGAAGATGCCCGCATTGTCTGCGACGCGGTCAAGCGCGAGCGCGGCTGGCAGACAGCCCATATCATCGAAATGGAGCGGCCGCGCGCCGCCGTCGCGCGCGAGACGGGCGAGGAGCCCGACTACACGCCGGTGACGCTGAAATGGTTCAACCGGACGCGCGGTTACGGCTTTGTGCATCGCGACGGTGTCGAGATCGACATCTTCGTGCACGCCGTGATCCTGAAAAAGGCGGGCTATGACGATATCGAACCGGGCACCCTCCTGGAAGTCGTCATCGAGAACGGGTCCAAGGGCGAGCATGTCACGTTCGTCAAACCTGGTTAAGGGTCGCTTCTGAGCAGCAAGAGCGCTTGCTCACCCCCGAATGCGCGGCTAAACCACCCCGCATGACCCGATTGATCGCCAGCCTTTTCGCCACCGCGTTTTTCCTTGTTCAGGGCGCCTTCGCCCAGTTGGAAACCAGCCCGCTTGTCATTGATACGGGTGATTCCGTCCACCGTTTCACGGTCGAACTCGCCGATGATGCCGACGAGATTCGCACCGGCCTGATGAACCGCACGGAAATGGCGCCGAATGCCGGCATGCTGTTCGATTTCGGCCCGCCCCGCGAAGCCAGCATGTGGATGAAGAACACGCTGATCCCGCTGGACAT
Source organism: Alphaproteobacteria bacterium (assembly GCA_018830285.1). Lineage (GTDB taxonomy): Bacteria > Pseudomonadota > Alphaproteobacteria > Caulobacterales > Hyphomonadaceae > Hyphomonas. Next base: position 196,882 of record JAHJSB010000015.1, on the reverse strand, counting down.
GTTGTTTGTTGCGCCGGACGGCAAGGTGATTGCCATTGCCCGCAACGCCGTTCCCGGCTCTCTGCGCACGATCAGTCCCGGTGTGCCGGTCAAGGCCGTGCTGGAGCTGAACGGTGGTCGCTGCGAAGTCCTCGGCATCGAACCGGGTGATACCGTGCAGCACGCTCTCTTCGGAAACGTCAGCGAATGAGCCGCAAGGCATCATGAACCCGCCACCGCCGGGATTCGCGCCGACTCCGTCGCGCGGCAAGTTCACCTTGCATAACGGTCCCACGTACCGTGCTACGGCTGACGGTGACGTCCGCACCGGCATGTGGGTGCTCGACCGCCACTGCAACGGCATGGGGTTCCTGCATGGCGGCATGATCTCGGCTTTCTCCGACAGCGCCCTTGCCTGGGCCGTCTGGAGCGCCACCGGCCGCATGTCCGTCACCATCAAGCTGACCCTGGAATTCATGGACATCGTGCCCGAAGGCACATGGCTGGAGGCGCACCCCGAAGTCACAGCCGTAGATGGCGATCTCGTGCATGTCCGGGCCCGTCTCGTGAAAGCCAATGGCCATCTTGCCGCCCGCGCCGATGCCGTCTTTCGCTCGCTGCGGCGGCGCACCACATGAGGCAGGGTGGCGCGCGACAACGTTGAGCGCGCGCGCGAGCAGGAATTATGGTATCCGGTTCAGGATGAACTATTCCTGGGGATATGACACCAATGGAATTTGACGCCCTTCTCCTGTCGCGAATCCAGTTCGCCTTCGTCATTGCCTTTCACATCATGTTCCCGGCCTTCACGATTGGCCTGGCAGCCTTCCTGGCCGTCTGTGAAGGCCTCTGGCTGAAGACCGGCAACGAAGTGTTCAAGCGGCTTTACCTGCACTGGGTGAAGATTTTCGCGCTTGCCTTTGCCATGGGTGTCGTGTCGGGGGTCGTGATGAGCTACCAGTTCGGCACGAACTGGAGCCTCTTTTCCGAAATCACCGGCAGTGTGATCGGCCCGCTGCTGGGCTATGAAGTGCTCACCGCTTTCTTCCTCGAGGCCACATTTCTCGGGGTCATGCTGTTCGGCTGGAACAAGGTCGGCCGCAAGCTCCACTTCGTGGCCACTTGCGCCGTCGCCGTCGGTACGACCATTTCAGCCTTCTGGATCCTGTCGGCCAATAGCTGGATGCAGACACCGGACGGCTTCGCGATCGATCCGGAAACCGGCAATTTCTATGCGACCGACTGGATCAAGGTCATCTTCAATCCGAGCTTCCCGACACGCCTCGTCCATATGCTGCTCGCGGCCTATATCACCACTGCCGCCGTCGTGATGGCCGCTGGCGCCTGGCAGGTCATCAACGGCCGCGTTACCACGCCCACACGCTGGCAGATGCGCATGGCAGCCGGCACGCTGGCCCTCCTCATGCCGATTCAGATCCTCGCCGGCCACGAGTCCGGCATCGTCGCCCACGAATACCAGCCGGCCAAGATTGCTGCCGCCGAAGGCTGGTGCGAAAGCGCGCCAGTGCAGGGCACCATGCTGCTCGCCTGGCCTGCCGACAATGAATGCGGCCATGCAGGGATCACCATACCCGGCACCAGTCCCTACCTGTTTGCCAATGCGCCGAAGGGGGAAGACCTCAAAGGGCTCGACGCCTTCGCGCCGGAAGACACGCCGCCCCTGTGGCTCGTCTTCTACAGTTTCCGCATCATGGTCGCTGCCGGGCTTGTGATGCTTGGTATCGGTGTCTGGGGCTGCTTCCTCTGGTGGCGCGGCGGGCTGGACAAGAAAGGCCTGTTCCACTGGCTCGCGGTTCCCAGCGGGGCGCTCGGCTTCGTTGCCGTGATAACGGGCTGGATCGTCGCCGAAGTCGGTCGCCAGCCTTACACGGTCTATGGTGCCCTGCGCACGGTCGACAGCGTCTCGCCCGTCTCCACGGCCCAGGTCGCTACCTCACTGCTCGTCTTCATGGTCACCTACGCGATCATCTTCACCGCTGGCACCGTCTATATGGCGCGCATCGCCACGCGCGGCTTTGACGACGATCCGATGGGCAAGCCCACACGCGAGCGTCGTGCGCCCGGCTCGCCCCTGGGCGCCGTGGACGATCCGGCCGAGACCGGCGAAGATATTGTAGCAGCGGACTAGGAGAGAACAGATGGCACTCGACCTTCCACTGATCTGGGGCTTCATTCTCGCTGTCGGGGTCTTCATGTATGTCCTGCTCGACGGCTTCGACCTCGGCATCGGCATGCTCACCTTCGTCGCGCGCAGCGACGAAGAGCGCAACATGATGACCGCTACGATCGAACCGGTCTGGGACGGCAACGAGACGTGGCTCATCATCGGAGGGGGCGGGCTGTTTGCGGCGTTCCCCACGGCCTACGCCATCATCATGCCGGCCTTCTACCTGCCGGTCCTCATCATGCTGGCCGCGCTGATCTTCCGCGGCGTCGCTTTTGAGTTCCGCCACAAGGCCGTGCGACCGACGACGCAGAAATTCTGGAACGGCGCCTTCTTCGGCGGCTCGGCCATCGCGGCCTTGTCGCAGGGCGTGATGCTCGGCGGCATGATCCAGGGTATCAATGTCGAGGGCGGCGCCTTTGCCGGTGGCGCGTTCGACTGGCTTACGCCTTTCTCCCTGCTCGTCGGCGTCTCGGTCATTATCGGCTACCTGATGCTGGGGGCCTGCTGGCTCGTGTTGAAGACCGAAGGCGACCTGTTTTTGCGTGCACGCAAATGGGCCCGCGCCGCGCTTGCCGGTGTCGCTATCGGCTTCCTCGCCGTCAGCCTCGCCACGCTCGCCATCGATCCCTCGGTCGGTGAACGCTGGGGCTTCTCTATGACGAATATCGATTTTGCGCGCCTCCTGCCGCTGTCACCGGCGCCGCTGGCGGGCATGTTCTTCTGCGCCTGGCTCTGGCGTGACCTTTCGATGCCGACCGGCCAGGGGGATGCACCGGACTGGCGTCCCTACCTGCTCGCCGTGGGCGTCTTCCTCAGTGGCTATATCGGCCTGGGATTCAGCCTCTACCCCTATATCGTTCCGTTCGAGTTCACGATATGGGAAGCGGCGGCCCGCGACAATTCCCTTGCCTTCATGCTGGTCGGGGCGGGAATTATGTTACCAATAATACTTCTGTACACGGCTTATGTGTACTCTCTGTTCTGGGGCAAGGTAAAGCCCGGCGACGGCTACCATGCCTGACCCAGTCTTCCGCCCGGTCGAACCCTTGCCGAATGGCGAACCGGAAGGCCCGCTCGGCAAGCGGATATCGTGGTTCGTCGGCATCGCGTTGGCCTCGATGCTGGTCGTCGCGGCCGTCGCCTATGCCATGAGAGCGCTGCTGTTTATCGGGTAAAACCTGATCGACTGCGGCTATGGCGTTCTGCCACCGATCTGCTTTAATGGCAACAAGGGCGGCCCCTGAGGACCAGGCCCATTGAGGGAGATTCCAAATGACTGACCTTGCCACCAGTACCCCTATCGAAACAGATCCGATGACGATGCCGCTCGAAGACATGGACGTCAGCAATATAGAGCTTTGGCGGACCAACAGTTTCTGGCCCTATTTCGAGCGCCTGCGACGCGACGCGCCCGTGCACTACTGCAAGGAAAGCATGTTTGGGCCGTATTGGTCGATCACCCGTTTCAACGACATCATGGCTGTCGACACGAACCATCAGGTTTTCTCATCCGAGTCGGGGCTCGGAGGCATTACGATCCTCGATCAGGATGCCGACCTCCCCTTGCCCATGTTCATCGCAATGGATCCGCCCAAGCATGACGTTCAACGCAAGACAGTCAGCCCGATTGTATCGCCGATGAACCTGTCAGTCATGGAGCCGCTGATCCGCGAGCGCGCCGCGCGTATTCTCGACGAGCTGCCGGTTGGAGAAACCTTTGACTGGGTCGACCGTGTCTCCATCGAACTGACCACACAAATGCTGGCAACCCTGTTCGATTATCCATTCGAGCGCCGCCGCGAACTGACCCATTGGTCTGATGTGGCAACGACGATTCCGGGGCCCGGTGAACTCGTGGAAACCCGTGAGGAAAAGCGGGCTGAGCTGATGGAATGTCTCGCGTCGTTTACAGACCTCTGGAACGAACGGGTCAACGCGCCGCCGCAGGGAGACCTCATCTCAATGCTCGCGCATGGCGAGGCCACACGCGACATGAGCCCGGAAGAGTACCTCGGCAACATCGTCCTGCTGATCGTTGGCGGCAATGACACGACACGTAACAGCATGAGCGGTAGTGTCGTGGCGCTGAATGCTTTCCCGGACGAGTATGCCAAGCTTCGCGCGAATCCGGGCCTGATTCCGAACATGGTGTCTGAAACGATCCGCTGGCAAACACCCTTGGCCCATATGCGGCGCACCGCCATGCAGGACGTGGAAATTGGCGGCAAGACGATCCGTAAGGGCGACAAGGTCATCATGTGGTATGTCTCGGGCAACCGCGACGACACGGTGATAGAGAACCCCAACAGCTATATCATCGACCGGGAACGGGCGCGCCAGCACCTGTCCTTCGGCTTCGGCATCCACCGCTGTGTCGGCAATCGCCTTGCCGAGATGCAGCTCAGGGTCATCTGGGAAGAAATACTGAAACGATTCCCTGTCATCGAGGTCGTCGAAGAGCCGGTCTACGTGCCGTCACCCTTCGTGAAAGGATACCAGCGCCTGATGGTCCGCATCCCGGAGCGAAACGTTTCAGCGTGATTCCGGCCTCCCGGCTCTGGTTCAGGACGGCACGGTTCCCCGGAACAGTCTGCGGGCTCTCAGCCAGTCTGACACAGTCTTCACGGCTGCCGGCAACAGGTCAGGGCGCTCGATGTAATAGTGGTCGGCGTCCTTGATCGTCACCATCTGCTTGTCTTCCGATCCCACAGCGTCGAACAGCCTCTGGGCATGGCTCGGCGTGCAAGCGAGGTCAGCCGAATTGCTGATCACCAGGACAGGGCAGGAGATGCGCGACGCGTTGCCCGTGCCGTCGGCCCGGCTCTTGTCATAGCTCCACTGCGACAGCCATGAGCGCAGCGTCGTGAACCGCCCGAGCCCCACCGGCCCGTCATTGGCGATCTTCGGGTCGCCCAGGTAACACGTGCCCGGCTTGCGGTCGGATGGGTCCTGCGTCGGGTCCAGCCAGCGCACATCGCTCATCGTGCCCTGCACGACAAAGCAGCGCTCGGAATCGGGATCGGGCCCGGCCTTGATCTCCGCCAGCTGTGCCAGGACCCGGTCGGTGATGCGGCGGTTGCGGGCCACCTGTGCCGCTCGAAACCGCTCGACGAATTCATCGGAATAGGGCGGCTGGTTCGGGCAGTCGGGATCGTAAAGATTCAGCTCCCGGTCCCGGTCGAACGGCTTGTCCTCGTCCAGTATCGACGGGTCGATCCATTCCGTCATCGTATGCGACCGGCTGATATGCGCCGCCAGCAGCAGGATCGCATCAGCCGGGATCAGGCCCGCGCCAGCCAGGTCGGTCGGGTCGCCCGCCGGTGTTTCGGTGATCGTCGGGTGCTCGGCCTGGTCCTGGTAGAACAGCGACAACGAGCCGCCCCCGGACCACCCCCCCAGCACCACCTTGTCATAGCCGAAACGCTTCTTCGCGTCGGCAATGCACGCGCCGAGGTCCAGCACGCACTTCTCCATGATCAGCGCGGTATCATTGCCGCGGTAACGCGGGTTGCAATAGATGACATGGTGCCCGGAATGGGCCAGGGACGTCACCAGCGGCAGGAAGCTGCCGCCGCCGATCGGATGGCTGAAAATGATGACAGTCTTCGCCTCCACGGCATCGGGCCGGATGCGCATGCATTCCACGAACACCTGTCCCGCCGGGCCGCCATAGGTATCCTTCAGCCGGCCTGTATCTGCATGAACAAATCCGTAGGGTTCCCTTACGATAGCCATTTTGCGTTCCTTGCCCTTGTTTTTTATGAGGCGCATACTTGCTGAAAGAACGATCAGGGGAAAGCAGGAAAGGCCCGAGGAATGAGTGAACAGTCCCGGCCGCAACCGAGCGGCATACATCACATCGCCATCATGGCATCCGATATAAAGAAGCATATCGCCTTCTTCTCCGAGGTCATGAATTTCCCGCTCGTCGCCCTGTTCGACATGCACGGCGTGCCCGGCGGGCTCCACGCCTTCCTCCGCATGAACGATCACAGCTTCTTCTCCATCGTCCAGCTGCCCGATGTCGACAAGATACCGGTCACGCTCGGCATTACCCATTCCGGCAATGGCGCGCTGCCCAGCGCCGCCGGCACAATGCAACACCTGGCCTTCCGCGCCGATGACGCGGTAGGTCTGCTCGCCATGCGCGACCGTATCCGCAGCCACGGCGTCAACGTCATCGGCCCGCTCGACCATGGCTTCTGCCAGTCGATCTATTTCGCCGGTCCGGACCAGATGACGCTCGAGGTTGCTGCGCCGGTGACAACGGTCGATCCGAAACAATGGATCGATCCCGTGGTTCTGGAAAAGGCGGGTATCTCGGCATCGGAAGCGGAGGCTTACAAGGTGCCCGCGCCGTATGCGGGGCAGGGCAACGAACCCCAGCCCGCCTATGATCCTGCCAAGCCGCACATGGTCTACCCGCCGGAAATGTACCAGGCCATGCTGAAGACTCCTGATGACGTGATTGCCAAGTCAGCGAAATTTCCCGGTCCGCCGGTGCCCGTCCCGGCCTAGGCGGGTCGTCCGAGCCAGCGTTCGAGGATTGCTTGCGTATCCTCGCCCACTTCGCGCGGCGCGGGCTTGCGGATCGATCCCGGCGTGGCCGAAAATTTCGGGAACGTGTTCTGCATCGTCACGGGCCCGAGGTCCGCGTCCTCCAGCGTCACGACAGATTCCCGCGCCGCATAGTGCGGATCGGCCAGCATGTCCTCGGCATCGAATATCTTGCCCGACGGCACGCCATGCGCCAGCAACAGGGCTTCCAGTTCCGTAACCGCCAGCGTGCGCGTCCAGTCCGCAATGGTCGCGTCCAGCTCTGCCTGGTTCTCGCCTCGCGCCAGGTGCGTCGCATAGCGCGCATCTTCTGCGAGGTCAGGCCGTGCCATCGCATCGCACAGACGTTTGAAGATCGGGTCCTGGTTGCCGCCGATCAGGAAGTCGCCATCCTTGCACGGATAGACATTCGACGGCGCAATCTTCGGCAGGATTGCCCCGGTCCGCTGGCGCTTGTGGCCTGAGGCCGAATAGTCCGCCACATAGCTTTCCATCACCTGCAGCACGCTTTCATACAGAGCCACGTCGATCACCTGGCCTTCGCCCGTCTGATTACGGTGATGCAGCGCCGCGAGAATGCCCATGCAGCCAAAGGTCGCCGCCAGCGAGTCGCCTATCGAGATACCCACGCGCGACGGCATCCGGTCCGGCTCGCCGACAATCCCGCGCAAGCCGCCAAAGCCCTCGCCAATCAGGCCGAAGCCCGGCCGCTGCGCATACGGGCCGGTCTGACCGTAGCCCGACATGCGAGACACGATCAGGCCCGGATTTGCCTTGCGCAACTCGACCGGATCAAGGTGCCACTTCTCCAGCGCGCCGGGCCGGAAATTCTCGACCAGAACGTCGGCCTTGCCGATCAGGTCGCGCGCCAGCTGCTGGCCCTCTTCGGTGCGTAGGTCGACGGCGACGGAATACTTGTTGCGACCAATCACGCGCCACCATGACGGCTTGTCACCCTGGCCCCATTCGCGCATCGGGTCGCCTTTGCCGGGCGGTTCGATCTTGACCACTTCCGCGCCCATATCGCCCAGCAACTGGCCGCAGAACGGCCCCGCGATGAGCTGCCCCATCTCGACGACTTTCAGCCCGTGCAGCGGGCCATTTGGTTTCTGCGTATCTGTCATGCCTGCCTGTAGCGCAATTGCTTTCTGCGTGACAAGCGGTAGCGCCGCCTCATAGCGGGTTGCCATGGAGGCAGGCGCAGAGCGGTCTTTTCCCACTGCCTGTTGGTTTGCGGGGATCGTCGATGCCGTCCGGCCCGGGGCCCTTGTTCAGTGACCGGCCACGCGTGGCGCGAGCCAGTCAACAGGTTGAAAAGTATGAAATATCACTCTGAATTGTGCGAAATGGATATAACTTGACTTGGGTGTCGATGCGTCTTCTTGATGGTCGGTGCCGGTAATCGAGTCTTACCCGCAAGTGCTGCATGACTTGGCAAATTCCGTCTCGATCGAAGCGGAAAAAATCGATTGGGGCGGCAAATGGATATCGCAAATTGGCTGACGCACACCGTGCGTGTGCTTGTGTTTGGCTGCGTTTCGGTTCTCGCAACCGCAAATGTCGCGGTCGCTGGCATCGAGGACCTCCAAATCTATCCTTGGGATCTCGATCAGGGTCTCAGGTGCTATGCGAGTGATAGCCTTGAAAGCAGCCGTCCGCCGACGACCTATGCATCCCCGCTTGAGACGATTGCCAATCAGGCGCGCCTCGACCTGTCCTCGAGGGAGTCAGAGCTGTCGGTTGCACTGGCGGCGCTGAACGCCGCCGAAAGCGCGGCCCGACCGACGCTGAACCCCTCGGTTACCTATACTGCGGCTGAGAGGACAGACGACTTTGAGACCTATCTCGCGGTGGTGTTCGCGAGCCTGGCGGTTGCCGATGCAAAACTGGCCTATCTGGAAGGCCGGCTGGCGAGCCTGGACGCGGCCTTGGCCAAACCGAGCGTGTCCTTCGGTGACCTGTTTTCGGACCAGGGGGACGAAGTTCTTGCGCTCTATTTTACAGGTCTCGCAGAGGACGGAGGCAACACTGTCTGGGGATTGGGGGATCCGGCGGGGTTCGCGATCGAGCAGCTTGGCACATTCGTGGCCGGCGATATTCTTGACGCGCTGGCGCGGGACTATAGACCCGACCTGGTTGCGCGCATCGCGCAGGCCCAGGTGAATTCGGACACACTGCAAGATATCTACGATAACGCCCTGGTGGAATATCTGGATCTGGTCGCTGGCGGTATCGCGGTCACACTGTTCGCGCCCCCGTCCCGGCAGGCGGTAGAGGCCCTGGCAGCGGCGCAGGCGGTATACGACCAGGCGTTGGCTCTGAGCGCGGCGGCGGCAACAGCTTACTATGCAGCATTTGATGCGGCCGTAAGCACACAGCCGTCTGAACCTGTGTGCGACTCCCGCGAGCTTGGCGTGGCCTTGCAGGAATTTTGCGCCCTGCCACTGCCGGTGATCGATCCGGCCGACGAGGAATTTCCCGGACAGTCCGACTATGAAGCTGGGCTCATCACATCAATTTGCGGCATCGTCGCTGACGCGCTGCCGGGGGTCGAGATCACGTCGGATGGCGGCGATAGTTCTGCAGGTTTGACGATTGACGAAAACCGGACGGACATCACGACAGTGTCGGCGACGCAGAACGGATTTTCCAATCTGCCGGCGTCAACGCTCGTCTTCTCGATTGTCGGCGGCGCCGACCGGGCCTTGTTCGAAATAGACCCCGATGCGGGCGTTCTCGTGTTCCTGTCGGGGCACAGCTTTGAATCGCCCGAGGATGCCGACCAGAACAATACCTATCTGGTCGATGTCTCGGTCAGCGACGTTCTCGGGTCAACCGATACCCAATCACTGACAATCGCGATCATCGACCTGCAGGGGACAGCTGATCCGAATGATCCCGATAATGTCCTGTTCACGCAGCGCGTCATCGTCAACTTCATGGGGCGGCGCGCTCACCAGATCACATCCAACGATCCGGACCTTGCTGGTCGTCTCGGCCGGGCCGGGAATGCCGGGGAACCGCGTGCCACAACGCCGGTCAGCATAACGGGCAGCAGTGGTCAGGGTTTCAGCCGGATGGCCTTTTCGGCCAATCTGACGGCAATGGCTGTTTCCGCTGAGGCGGCGCAAAAATCCGACTATGAAGAATGGCGCAAGGGTCAGTTCTCCGAACGCAACAAGGCGACAGTCAGCAAGGATACGGCCCGGGTTGACGTTTGGGCGCAGGGAATCATGGCCCATTCCGACAACCGCTCCAGCAAGAGCAATGTCGGGCTGTATTATTTGGGTGCGGATTACCTGGTGAAACCTGATCTCGTCGTCGGCATTCTGGCGCAAGCGGACGTGACGGACGAGGATGACAGGCGGCTTGGTACGTCTGTCAAAGGCAAGGGCTGGATGGCGGGGCCATACGTTGCGGGACGACTCCACAAGAACATCGTCTACGACGCACGTGCCGCCTGGGGGCAATCAACCAACGATGTCGACCCGTTTGGATTGTACACCGACCAATTCGATACAAATCGCCAGCTGCTGCGCGCGCGCATCACCGGAAACCTGGCGGCGGGTCGCTGGACGATTTCGCCTCAAATCGGCGTGATTCACTTTGCCGAGACGCAAAAGGCCTATACCGACAGCCTCGGGAACCACATTCCGGACCAGGATGTTTCTCTGGGTCGCGTGTCATTCGGGCCGACGATTAGCACGCGTGTGCCTGTGTCCGACAAATTGGCGGTAGAGCCCTATGCGAAGGTGACCGGGTTTTGGGACTTCGAACAGGCGGATATTGTCGATCCGGCCTCGGGCATGGCCTACAGCACTGAGAAAATGCGCGCGAGGACCGAGGCCGGCATGGCATTCGTCTTCACAAAGGGCTGGAGGCTGACCACCGATGTTTTCTATGACGGAATCGGCGTCACCGACTATGAATCCTTTGGCGGGCGTATCGGCGTCAGCAAGTCCTACTGATCTTGCAGGCCGGGTGGTCGCTTATTGGCGCGGCCCGTTAGGTGCCGCGCCAAAGTTCGACGGTCATTTTATGCCGGCCTGCGCTTCGGCAAACGCCTTGATCGTCTTGTAGTCGGCCTTGCCGTTCACGGCGCGGCCAAGGTCGCTCTTGAAGAAGATGCGTTTAGGCGATTTGAAGCGGGCAATCTTGGTTGCCACGAAGGCGCGCAGCTCATCTTCCGACACCTCGCCATCAAGCGAGACCACCGCCGTCACGGCCTGGCCCCACTTGTCATCGGGCAGGCCGACCACCAGCGCGTCGCGCACCGCGTCGTGCAGCTTAAGCGCTTCTTCCACTTCCTCAGGATAGACTTTCTCGCCGGCCGTATTGATACAGTTCGATCCGCGCCCCAGAAGGGTCATCGAGCCGTCGGCTTCCACCGTGCACCAGTCGCCCGGGATGGAATAGCGCATGCCATTGATCGTCGGGAAAGTCTTCGCAGTCTTCTCCGGGTCCTTGTAATAGCCGAGCGGCACGGCGCCGCCGCGCGCCACGAAGCCCGCCTCGCCGCTGCCCGGCTGGATTTCGCGATGGTCTTCGGAGAACACCTTGCATTGCGGGCCAAGCTCGAATTTCGAGGTTTTCACTTCGCCGTCCGCCGTCATCGCGGAGGAGCCAAAGCCCACGGCTTCCGACGCGCCGAAACTGTCCATCATCGCCGCCTGCGGCATGTGGCGAAGCAGGCCGCGCTTGATCTCGCTCGACCACATCACGCCGGACGAGACGATCGCCACCACGGTGGAGAGGTCATACTTGCCGGGATTTTCGTCCAGTTCCTTCAGCATCGGCTTGCCGAATGCATCGCCGACTATCGCCATATTGGTCACGCCGTTTTTCGCGACCGTCTCCCACAGGTTCTGCGGGCTGAAATTCTTGTTCTCGGTCAGCGTCACTATCGTGCCGCCGTTCAGCATCACGCCCATGGCCGTGAACAGGCCCGTGCCGTGCATCAGCGGGCAGGCGGGAATGATCCGCGCATGCCGGCCAAGCTCCAGCGCATTCGTCACATGTTCGGCAAGATCTTTCGGCACGACGCCGCCTGCCTTGGCGACGCCTTCCATGCCGGCCTGCCGCCAGATGCCATGCGACCACATCACGCCCTTGGGCATGCCAGTCGTCCCGCCCGTATAGAGGAACAGCAAATCGTCGCCGGAGCGTTCGATGCCCAGCGGCGAGGCATCGCCCTTGCTGGCCAGGTCTTCATAGGCCACGGCAAAGTCCGGCACGCTGTCGCCGCCGATCTGCACCCATGCGATCACGCCGGGTAGGCGCGCCCGCACGCGCTCGACCTGTTCGATGAATTCCACGTCATAGAACACGACGGTGGAATCCGAATTGTCGAAAATATAGACAAGCTCATCGTCGAGATAACGGTAATTGACGTTCACATGCGTCAGCCGCGCCTTGAAACAGGCGGCCAGCGCCTCGGTATATTCCGGCTGGTTGCGCAGGTAGAAACCGGCCTTGTCGCCGGTCTTGGCGCCCATCTCGCGCAGGTTCCGCGCAAGCCGGTTCGACCGCGCGGTCATCTCGGGCCACGAGACCTCCCGATCGCCATGGATCAGGGCCGGGGCATCGTCGCCCAGCACCTCGCCCAGCGCATCAAGCATATCCCCGAAATTCCAGTCAAAAGCCCTGGCCACGGTGTTTCTCTCCCTGATTATATTTTCGGCAAGTGTAAGACCTTGCCGCGAGGGCAGCAAAGCCTGAAACGCAAGCCGACGCTGCGTCGTCCGTCAGATCAGCGTGGCGCCATCCGGATCGCGCCGTCGAGGCGGATCGTCTGGCCGTTGAAATAACCGTTGGTGGCAAACTGCATCGCCAGCGACGCAAACTCTTCCGGCTTGCCGAGACGCTTGGGGAAGGGCACCGATGCGGCAAGGCTGTCGAGCACCTTCTGCGGTGCGCCCAGCATCAGCGGCGTGGCAAAGATGCCCGGCATGATCGAGTTCACACGGATGCCAAGATCCATCAGGTCGCGCGCCAGCGGCAACACCAGCCCGTTCACGCCGGCCTTGCACGATCCATACACAACCTGTCCGATCTGCGCGTCCATGGCGGCAACTGAAGCGGTCAGCGTGATCACGCCGCGCTCGCCATCCTCGGTGATCGGCTCGGCATTCGCCATGCCCAGCGCCGAGATCGAGGCAACGCGATAGGAGGACACCAGGATGCCCTGCGCGCCGAACGCATAGTCCTCGGTCGGCAGGCGCTTGAAGGCGTGGCTCTCCTTGTCGAAGCGCAACGTCTTGCCGCCCTTGGCGGTCATCGCGCAATGCACGGTCACGCGTTCCTGCCCGTGGGCCGCACGGGCCTTCTCAAAGCCGTCCAGCACCGATTGCTCGTCAAGGATATTCACCTTGCAGAACAGGCCGCCAATCGCCTTGGCGACGGCCTCGCCCTTTTCCTCGTTGATGTCGAAAATCGCGACAGGGGCGCCCGCCTTGGCAAAGGCTTCGGCGGTGGCCTGTCCCAGGCCGGATGCGCCGCCGGTAACAACGAGCGGTGTGGTTTTGCTGATCTGCATGGGTTTCTCTCCTCGGGAATGTTCTTTTGCCGGATTTGTAGACCCTGTCAGGTTTGCAGGGAACGCCTGACCACGCGGCACCTATGGGCAAACCCCCGCTTCGGGCTTAGCATCGGGTTCAGAAAACAGGGAGTACACGACAATGGCCATCGATTTCACCATTCCGGATGATGCAAAGGAAGTGCGCGAGCGCGTGCGCCAATGGGTGCAGGACGAATGCATCCCCGCCGAGAAAGCCATGGATGCCGGCAAGCCGTACAAGACCGTGCTGGCCGAACTGCGCAAGAAAGCCCGCGCCCAGGGCCTCTGGCTGCCCTTCATCCCGGTCGAGCATGGCGGCATGGGCCTCGGCCCCCTGGCCAATGCGCTCGTGCAGATGGAACTTGGCCAGAGCCATCTCGGCGCCCTCTCGATGAACTCGCAAGGCCCCGATGACGCGACCATGCTCACGCTGCTCGCGCACGGCACCGATTTCCAGAAAGAGAAATACCTGAAACCCCTGTTCAATGGCGACAAGCGCATCTGCTACTCGATGACCGAGAAGGCCGCGGGCGCCGATGCCACCGGCATGCAGACGACTGCGGTAAAAGACGGCAAGGGCAACTACGTCCTCAACGGCGAGAAATGGTTCTCCAGCGCCGCCAGCGCCGCCGACATTGCGGTCGTCATGGCCAAGACCAATCCCGACGCACCGCGCCACCAGCAATATTCCACCTTCATCGTCGAGCTGCCAAATCCCGGTTACAGGATCCTCCGCGATATCCCCACAATGGCCGTGCACGGCGCACATTACGAAGAGATGGGCGGCGGCCACGCCGAGGTGAAGATCGACAACCTGATCGTGCCGGAAGAAAATCTGCTTGGCGGCGAGGGCGGCGGCTTCTCCATGGGCCAGCACCGGCTTGCCTATGGCCGCCTGCGCCACGGCATGCACAATGTGGCGATGGCCCAGCGCGCACTCGACCTCGCCACAGAGCACGTCACCAAGCGCTCCACGTTCGGCAAGGGGCTCGAAGACCGCCAGGGTGTCCAGTTCATGCTCGCTGAATGTGCCAGCGAACTCTACATTGCCCGCCTCATGCTCATGCATATCGCCTACAAGGCTGAGAACGGCATGGACCTGCGCCAGGAGAACGGCATCGCCAAGGTCTTCCTCGCCAACATGGTGCACAGGGTCGTCGACACGGCTATCCAGCTCCACGGTGCCCTTGGCTACAGCCTCGATACGCCGCTGGCCGCCTGGTACACGCATATCCGGTCCCAGCGTCTCGTCGACGGGCCGGACGAAGTGCACAAATGGATCACCGGCAAGAACGTCATCCGCGCCTACAAGAAGGATGGCACGACAGCGGCTGCCGCTGGCGGCGACCTGCTCTAGGCGGGCTATTCCCCGCTATTGCACACGAAATCGTCGGCCCCGACTGGTTTGCACCAGTCGGGAAAGCCGCGCGATTTCCAGAGGGCGAGGACGCCTTGCTTGCGCACCTCCGCTTTCCAAGTCGGGTGCTGGTATATGCTGGCGGGCCTGAGGAGGAAAAGCACTGGTTCGCTCTGGTATGCTTCGTCCCAGACAGGTTGCATCAAGGCAATCGTCAGGTCCGGGTCTTTCAGCACAATGGTGATCGTGCCTTGCGTATTCGGGTTCGCCGCAAACATGGCGCGAAGCGCTGGCGCGCCCGCTTCGTCCTGCCTGGCGGCGGACAGGGCCGACTTCACATCCGCCAGCGCTTCGGGCGGTACCAGCCCCCTGTCAACTGCCATCTGGAACATCGCCTCGGCTTCGTCTAACCGCCCGTCCTTCAACAAGGTTCGATAGGCATTCATGTAGCCGTAGATCATGTCAGGGCCGATCTCCCGGACTTTTGCATATTGTCTCAGTGCTTCTGCCGACGGATCGGGCACGTCCGGACTTGCGCCGCCAAAGGCCATCGTATTGCCGAGCGTGTTCCGGTAGATGGACACCAACGGATCAATCCCGACCGCTCGGTGCGCAAGGCTTCTGGCTTCTTGGCGATACCCTAAGGCTAACAGCATTTGCGCCCCGAGGTCTAGGACAGCCGCGTTGTCAGCGGCAAGGTCAACCGCCTTGTCCAGCTCTGCTGCGCCTGAGATCAGGTCGCCTGAATAGAGCATAAGCGATGCACGGCTTATATGAGCTTCGGCATTGCCCGGATCGAGGGCAATCGCCCGTTCCGAGGCCGCAAGCCCGATCGCGCGCCACTGCTGCCAATCGCCATCTGGCGGATAGCCCGGCTGGTAGGCTTCGTAGACGACATAGGTATTACCGATCAGTGCCCAGGCAGGCGCAAATCCGGGATCGCGCGCCGTGACCTCGTGCAACAGCAACAAGGCGGCATCGAGATTGTCCTGGCCACGCGCAATGTAGAGCTGGCGTGCCTTCAGGTATTTCTCGTAGGCTTCAATGTCATTCGTCCGGTCGACAACCAGCGACTCGCCTGATTTGAGGCCCAGTGACAACGCGAGTTCGCCAGCAACAGCCTTCGCAATGTCGTCCTGAATGTCGAACACGTCCGTCAATTCGCGGTCATAGGTCTCCGACCACATATGGAAACCGTCAGACGAGCGGATCAGCTGGGCCGTAATGCGCAATTTCGTGCCTGACTTGCGCACGCTTCCCTCCAGCACATGATCGACGCCGAGCTGGCCGCCAATCTCGCGGAGGTCTTCGTTCTTGCCTTTGAAAGAAAAGCTGGATGTGCGCCCGGCCACTTTCAGCTTCGGGATACGGACGAGGACGTTCAGGATCTCCTCGGAAATACCATCGGAAAAGTATTCCTGATCCCCGTCGGGCGAGAGGTCGATGAACGGCAGGACAGCGACGGAAGCCCCAGTGCCGACGGCCCGGCTTGCCGCTGCACCTGCAGCTCTACCCGCTTCCGGTACCAGCCGGTCCCCGATGATCATTACGGCAACCAGCGCCAGACCCGCGATAATCACATAGTCGAGCTTTCGGCCCGTGCTCTGCGTGATGCTTTCGCCGTCGGCTACCGCCATGGTTGGCTTGATGCCCTCGGGCGTCATCTCGAAGGCCCAAGCGAAGATGATCGCGATCGGCAGGCCAGTCATGATCAGCGCAATGAAGACTTTCAAGACCCAGGCTGGTGCCTCGAACGTCGGTAAGGTGGCCACGCCAATCTGGATCAGCAGCCAGCCGACAACCGCGTAGACGCCCGCCACCCGGAACACATTCCGGCGGCGCAGTTCGCGAAAGAATTGGTTCAATATAGTCACCGCGTGCTTAGCCTTTATGGCGTAGCATGCTTGGGATCGAAAGCAACATAAAGGGGTAGGGGCTCCCACAAGCCCGCAACGCCTTCATCTCAACGCTTGCCGATCTCGGATTCGAGCTCAGGCAGGAAGCCCTCGTACTGTTCCAGTATGGGGCGATACGCGCGCTGGCGTTCCCGTGTCGTATAGCTGATCGCCGATACGGCCGAGGCCGTTAGTGGATTTTCGCAGAGTGTCTCGATATCAAAAACCACACCGACGAAATCTCCGAGGAATGGGTCGGCATATGTCCGGGTCAAATCATACTGCACCTGCTCTTCGATGATGAAGCGATAGTGCTCAACCTGGCGCGAGACCTGGTCAAAACCGGCGCCACGCCATTCGACCAGAGCGATGATACGGGCCATCTCTTCCTTGATCCTGTCATTGCGGATGATGTCGATCGTGCCCGCAGCGGCCATCTCGTCGACCGTCCGCCTAAAAATGCGCGGCGGGTTGATATAGCCGAGCGTGTTCACGCCGCGCTGGAACGCCTCTGAGTCCTCTGGCGCCACCGCGCAAGCCTTCAGCGACTTCAGAACCACGGCCTGATCGGACAGCTGCTGGTCAAGGAACCTGACATCCCGCGACTGACCCGCCACGCTCTCGGCGAAATCCTCATGCAGCCGGATGAGGTATTCCTGCTCCTGCGCCTGCTCAATTCGCGCCGCGTTCCAGTTGTTGACCTGAAGACCAAGGAACACACCCAACACCACGATCAGCGTTTCCACCGCGACGGTGAACCAGTCCTGCTTGCGGAAAGCGTCAGTGATGCGGCGGAGGATCATTTTGCGGCCTCTTGCGATACTTTGATGCCCCATCGGCTATTCAGTTCAGCCGCGACAAGGGGGGAGAAGTCCACATAGGCCTCCAGTATCGGGCGATAGGCCTCAAGGCGTTCGGCTGTCGCATAGCTGACCGCCGAAATGGCGTTCGCAAGCCCGGTGTCTTTGCACAGTAATTCAATATTGTAGGCCACGCCGCCCCGCTGGTTTGCAACGAACGGGTTATCAATCGTCCGATCCATCTGGTAGCGAATGTGGGGGTCCACCTTTTGCCGATAGTTGTCCATCACCATTATTGTTCGATCGAACCAAGTCGCGCGCCACTCAACAAGCGCGATAATGCGGGCAAGTTCTTCGGCGACTTTGGGGTTGCTGATGATGTCGGTGCTGCCCGACGCGGTGACTTCGTCAATTGTCCGGCGGTAAAGACGCGGCGGATTTATCCAGCCGAGCGTTGCGATGCCACGCTGGAACGCCATGTCATCCTCCGGCGCGACGGCGCATGCGTCCAGCGATTTGAGTATCAGCGCCTGATCGCCAAGTTGCTGTTCCAGGAAGTGGATGTCGCGGCTCTGGCCCGCAATACTTTCCTCGAAATCCTCATGCAGCCGGATCAGCGTCGTGCGCTCGGCGGATCGTGCCGTGCGGTCTGCGTTCCAGTTATTGACTTGAAGGCCGAGAAACACGCCGAGCACGACGATCAGGGTTTCCACCGCGACGGTGAACCAGTCCTGCTTGCGGAAGGCATTGGTGAGACGGCGGAGGATCATTCGACCTGTTCCGCGGTGGCCTGAATCAGTTGTCGTCCGTCTTCCGAATATGTGGCCAGACTCGCCGCATACGCGTCGAGCTTTGTCGAAACCTGCCCGACATAGATTGTGTACAAGTGCTGGGTGATTGTGGCATTCGAGGCGAGCGCAATGATTTCCGCATTCCCGCAAATGCCTTCCGGTGTCTGTATCCGGTATTGGTCCAGGCCGCTCCACATTGCCATACCAGGCCTTGCGTCCAGGTCTTGTTCGCTCGTCAGGCCGAGTCCTGCTGCTCCATAGGCGGCCTGCTCGGCATCCTGTTTGATCCGGATGTAGCGCTGCCACTGGCGATCGATAAAAGTCATCTGATCAGCCATGTCGCGCACGCCGTTGCGTATCTCAGGCGACTTGATCAGGGAGAGCCGGCCGGTCTCCAGCGCCTCATTGGCGGACGCCAGCGAAAACCGGGGCGGTGGGAAGTCACCCACTCCCAGGATCAAGGCCTTCATCCCGTCATCCATGGCGAGACAATCCTCCTTATCGCTGAGGCGGACCGCCAGACTCTTCGCATCTGTCAGGATCAGGGTATTCAAGGAGAGATAATCCGCCATGTCGCCGCGCGCGTCTTCAGCCTCGACGATCATACGCGACAGCAAGTCCGCTTCGTCTGTGCGCATGACGCGCGCCACATTCCAGTTATTGACCTGCAGGCCGAGGAACACACCGAGCACCACGATCAGCGTCTCGACCGCGACGGTGAACCAGTCCTGCTTGCGAAAGGCGTCTGTCAGGCGGCGGAGGATCATGGCGTTTCCTCATGCGCGATACCTAAAACGTCCTCCAAAACCCTGTGCAGGTCGGCGAGGCTCTCATTGACGGTCTTATTGTTCGTCGCATGGCTCAGGTAGCTATTTTTCGTCGTTTCGAAATCATTCAGAAAGGCTTGGTCGGCGCGCATCGCCTCTAAATCACAGGCATACTCGGATGCAACACCGGGGCCGGACGAGGATGAGACAATGGAGACCAGACTTGGATATTTTCCTGACAAGTTAGTAGTCGAGCGGGCCACCCCTTCTCCTGCATCACGCACCCGCGAGCGTACCAGCAAATAATTGCTCAACGCCTCCGACACCCGCTTATTGCGAAACAGAGAGAGCTGCCCCGACCCTTGCAACTCGATCAGCGAGGCGAGGTCATCGGTCGGATTGGTGACAATGTATGAATAGACGATCGCCTCACACTCTTGAGGCGTCAGGTCGCGATCGTCTTCCTCAAAGATGACGCTTGCTGCAGACCGGAAACCTTCCGCCCATGTGTCACGAAACGACAGAAGAGAATCCCGCAGGCCCTGCAAACTTACAACTTCCTCGTGCAGGCGGACAGTATAGCTTGCCTCAAGCTGACGCCGCCCGTGTTCGCTTGTCCAGTTTTGGACCTGCAGACCGAGGAACACACCGAGCACCACGATTAGCGTCTCTACCGCGACGGTGAACCAGTCCTGCTTGCGAAAGGCGTCTGTCAGGCGGCGGAGGATCATGGGGCTTCAGCCTCCAGAGAAGGCGTCATGCCTTCGAGGGCAAAATCTGAGCGGACGCAATTTTCGGTGAACGTCGTGTCGGCCTCGAGCCGGTAGACGAGGCATTGCGTCCAGCGACCGAGACGCGCCGAGTCGTTGCGGAAATCCACCAGCCTGTCGGCGTTCGCGGCAAATTCCGGTTTCAGCGCCGACTGGTCGTCGACGTAAAAGACCGTCGGGTCCCGCTTCAGGTTGGGCAGGATTTCGTTCTCGACGAACGTGGCGTAGCGGACGTATTTCACGCCAACGCCGTCAAGTTCGGCATAGTAGAACGAGAGATCGAAGATCGTCACCGGATCGAACATGTCAGACAGCGGCATCTGCTGCACGGTTTGCCAGGTCTTCGGACCCGTGTCGGAGCCTGATATCCGGAAATAGTAGGGCGGCGGACGCTTTCCGGCGTCAAAGGCCGCCTGCCATTCCGCGACGCCGGTATCGATGGTGGACATGAACCGTGTCTGCACGTCACCCGCGTCCTGCAGGTCAGCGACCAATGCTTCCACGATCTGCTCGCGCCGGGCGTGGGCGGCCCGCTCCGCATTCCAATTGGTCACCTGCGTGGCGACAAAGACGCCGAGCACGACGATCAGGAAATCAATCGCGATGGCGGTCCATTCCTGGTTTTTCACATGGGCGATGACGCGGCGGAGGATCATGGCGTGATGTCCCCTTCGAACAGCTTTTTCAGCCCGAATGTCCTTATCGTCGCTTCAAGGTCATACGTCCTGCCTGACACCTGGGCGTTACGCAGTTTCAGGGCTCTTGCGACCTCGGGGTCACTCCGAAGGGCCAGAACGCCTTCCGTCATCTCTTCCGGGCTGACAGTGAGTGTACAGGGATAGTCCATCGTGAGAAGCCCGACAGCTGCGCCATGGCTGTCATACTCCTTGTCGCCGCAATTCTTGCTGAGGTCATGGTGCAATGACGGCTCAATCGCCATGCGGAACAGGTCCCGATAGCGGGACGCCTGTCCCTCTGAGAGGATGATGGAAAAGACCGGTGTGTTGTAAATGCCAATAGCGGTTTCGCGCAGGCCAACATCGGAAATCAGCGCTAGTGAACCCGATGCCACGATCTCGTCAAAGGCCGCCCGTCGGCGTTCATACCAGTTGTACTGGCTCGCGCGGTAAGCGTTGATCAGAATGGTCTCATCATCCATTGCCGCCTTTCCCGATAGCCCCAGATAGGCCGCATCGCCCGCTCTGGACGCAACAGTATTGTATTCGAGAAGAGCGGTTGCGTATTCAAGTTCAGCTCGCAGTTCCGCCTTCAACCTTTCGGAATAGACCGCGGCGCGGGCACGCTCCTGAACCGCCGCGTTCCAGTTTGACACCTGCAAACCAACGAATACACCGACAACAACGATCAGGAAGTCGATCGCAATGGCCGTCCATTCCTGATTTTGGACATGCTTGATAACGCGGCGCAGGATCATTGGCTGGTCTCCATGACGGCCTCAAGCCCTGACGCGATATCCGGGTTGTAGGTGGTCAGATTGCCCGCCACGGTTTGTATGTTGGCGATCCGCAGGCGCAGCAACGGAACAAGCGTTTTGTCAGACCGCAAATTGCTTGCCGCATCGGCAATGGATTGCGGCGGCAGTCCCGTCTCGCATGCGTAATCGAGGGCATCCACGATAGAGTTGAAGTCGCCGGTAGTGATGATGCGGTCGCCGCAGTTTGCAGCAAGCGCGTTCTGGACGTGGATCGGAACAATCATGCGAAACGCTTCCCGGTAGCGAGACGCGACCCCTTCATTGGCGAGGTCGTCGAACACCGGGGCGGTATAGATGCGCATTGCCGTCAATCGCAGCGTCTGATCGCGAATGAGGCCAATGTTGCCGGTTGAGGTCAGCTCGTCATACGTCGCGCGGCGCCGAAAGGCCTCATTGTATTGGGTCGCCCTATAGGCGCTGATCAGCAACGATTCGTCGGACGCAGGGCTTTCGTTTTCGAGGATTGCGAGCGCCTTGTTCGCATGCGTGAGGACGTCGTCATAATAGCCGACCAGGAACTGGAAATTCCATGCTTCCTCAAGAAGGTCGGCGGTCAACCGTTCGGTAAACAGCGCGGATTGCTGGTCGACGGCGCGCCCCTCGTTCCAGTTTGAAACTTGCAGACCCACAAACACGCCGACAACGACGATCAGGAAATCGAGCCCGATCGCGGTCCATTCCTGTTTCTTGAAATGGGAGATGACACGTCGCAGGATCATCGCGCGGGTTCCGGTGCAGTGGATGTTTCCGGAGGGGCCAGTTTGAGTTTGTCGAGATAGTCGGCGAGGAAGTTCTCGTCGGTCGCTTCGACAATCGGGCCGGCCACTTCCATCATGGGCGTGCCTTCCCAGCCGGGCGCCTGAAGCGACCACCAGTGCTTGGCAAAGCGACTACCAAAATAGTAGCGTGCCGAGTTGAGCACGTGCTGACGGGCATCTGCCCGGCTCGCCAGTCCAGCCGACTCCATCTGGAAGCGATGGTCCCATTGCAGCATCAGTGCGACCAGGATGGCGTCCATTGTCCGCATCTCCGGTTCCGTCAGGTCTTCCGGGTGCCGAATTGATTTGATCCAGACCTCGGAAATCTCCGGCTTGGCGATATTGAACTCGATCTCGGCGAGGACATCATTCTTCTGCTGTTCCATCGCGGCACGGGACAGGGCCGCGTTCTGGCGCACTTCCACGATCAGGATGATCAGGCCCAGCAGCACGCCGATATTCGCGCCTAGCGCCAGCCACTGGTTCAGTTGCTCTGTGCGGCTGCGGGCAGGGGCAGCCTCAACCGGCGGCGCCACGATCTCCGGTTCAGGGACCGGTTCAACGGCAGCGCCGGACGACCGGAACCGCGCTAGGAATCTCGGCAACTTCATGCCGCCATCGCCTCAGATGCAGGGACGCTACGCGCTGTGAATTGAAACTGTCCCACGCGTGTCCCCCCACGAAACATGTAGCGGCCCAACTATGGAATGAATCTTTCCAATTGTCTCGCGTCTTGTCCCGGAGCGCTTGAGCAGACGCCGAAACCGCAATGGCATCGCCGCATCGCAACATGTCGGCAAAGAAAAACGGCCCCCCGTTTCCGGAGGGCCGCCTTTGCGTTTTGCTTGGCTTGGCGCCTGGACTAGAAGCCCATGCCGCCCATACCGCCCATGTCAGGCATGCCGCCACCGCCGCCCGAATCTTTCTTCGGCGCTTCGGCAATTGCGGCTTCTGTCGTGATCAACAGGGCTGCAACCGAGGATGCGTTCTGCAGGGCAGAGCGAACCACTTTCACAGGGTCGATAACGCCCATGGCAACCAGGTCGCCATATTCTTCGGTCTGGGCGTTGAAGCCGTACGAACGCGACTTGTTCGACAGGATGTTGTTGACGACAACCGAACCTTCGACGCCAGCGTTCTCGACGATCTGGCGAAGCGGAGCTTCCAGCGCCTTGCGGACGATGTCGATGCCGGCTTTTTCGTCGTCGTTGAGGCCAACAACGTCGATGTTCTTGGACGCACGCAGCAGGGCCACGCCGCCACCAGGAACGATGCCTTCTTCAACAGCTGCGCGCGTTGCGTTCAGCGCGTCGTCGACACGGTCTTTCTTCTCTTTCACTTCGACTTCGGTCGCACCGCCAACCTTGATCACGGCAACACCGCCAGCGAGTTTCGCCAGGCGTTCCTGCAGTTTTTCACGGTCATAGTCCGACGTCGTGTCTTCGATCTGGGCACGGATCTGCGAGACGCGTGCTTCGATGTCTTTCTTCTTGCCGCCACCGTCGACGATGGTCGTGTCGTCTTTCGTGATCGACACGCGCTTGGCTTTGCCGAGCATTTCCATGCCGACGTTTTCCAGCTTGATGCCGAGGTCTTCGGAGATGACCTGGCCGCCTGTCAGGACAGCGATGTCCTGCAGCATCGCCTTGCGACGGTCGCCAAAGCCCGGTGCTTTCACGGCAGCGATCTTGAGGCCGCCGCGCAGCTTGTTCACGACCAGCGTGGCAAGGGCTTCGCCGTCAACGTCTTCAGCGATGATCAGGAGAGGCTTCTGCGACTGGACAACCGATTCGAGGATCGGCAGCATTGGCTGCAGGCTCGACAGTTTCGACTCGTGAAGCAGGATGAGGACGTCTTCGAGTTCGACGTTCATCTTGTCGGCATTGGTGATGAAGTAAGGCGACAGGTAGCCGCGGTCGAACTGCATGCCTTCAACGACATCAAGCTCGGTTTCCAGCGACTTGGCTTCTTCAACCGTGATGACGCCTTCATTGCCGACTTTCGCCATGGCTTCAGCAATCATCGCGCCGACTTCAGTGTCGCCATTTGCGGAGATCGTGCCGACCTGGGCGATCTCTTCGTTGGTTTTCACTTTCTTGGCGTGGTGGGCGAGGTCCTTGACGACTTCAGCAGAAGCCTTCTCGATGCCGCGCTTCAGGTCCATCGGGTTCATGCCCGCTGCGACGCGCTTCATGCCTTCGCGAACGATGGCCTGTGCGAGAACCGTGGCAGTCGTCGTGCCGTCACCGGCGACGTCGTTTGCCTTGGAGGCCACTTCGCGCAGCATTTGTGCGCCCATGTTCTCCAGCTTGTCCTCAAGCTCGATTTCTTTTGCGACGGTGACGCCGTCCTTCGTGGAGCGCGGTGCGCCGAAGGACTTCTCGATCACCACGTTACGGCCTTTCGGGCCGAGCGTGACTTTCACTGCGTTTGCGAGCGTGTCGACGCCCTTGAGCATCTTCTCGCGGGCTTCGGAGCCGAAAACAACGTGTTTGGCAGCCATAGTGAGTTACCTCTTTGAATAGTTTGAAAATTCAGGAAATTGCGACGGGGTGGGAGACTAGCTCGCCAGGACGCCCATGATGTCGCTCTCTTTCATGATGAGCAGCTCTTCGCCATCGACGGTGACTTCCGTGCCGGACCATTTGCCGAAAAGCACGCGGTCTTTCGCTTTCACGTCGAGCGGGATGCGCTTGCCGGCGTCATCGAGCAGGCCTGCGCCTACGGCGACAACAACGCCTTCCTGTGGTTTTTCCTTGGCGGTGTCGGGAATGATGATCCCGCCTTTGGACTTTTCTTCTTCCTTGACGCGGCGCACGACGACGCGGTCGTGGAGGGGACGAAGTTTCATGATTGAGCCTCTCGCTTTTCTACGTAGGTTCTGGGGTTGAATGGGTCGCGTCGGCACCGGGAGAGGGGAGGCTTTTTGGCACTCACCTGCCCGGACTGCTAACGTTGAAGCGGAAATAGGAGTGGCAGGGGGCTCCGTCAACAGGCGGACCGTGAATTTTTTGTTCACCAAGCGACCGTCAATGCTATGAAATCAGGCAAGTTGGGGGCCCGGCATGACTCGAATCGAATATGACGCTTCAGGGAAACCCGTGAACGTGCCGAGCCTTGAGGCGATCGCCCGGAAACGCCCGGAATTCGCTCATGGCCCGCGAATCTGGGCCGAAACGCTCGCGCCCGCTCTCCATGCTCGCGAATCCGCGCGCCGCGAGACCTTCCGCAAGGTCTGGCGCAAGACGGCGATTGCCGCTGTGATTCCCTGGCTGCTCCTGCTCGTCTTCGGCATCATGAAGCCGTTCCTGTTCGGGGCCTGGACGATTGTGCTGGCCTTCGGGACGCCGATTTCCATCATCCTGATTGCCGGCATGGACTGGTTGCGAATCTACGCCATGAAGTCTGCCACCAAGGAACTTGTTCTCGGCGCGGCCTGCCAGTGTTTCGGATTCACCTATGAAACGCTCGCGCCCGACGTGTCCCGGGTCACCGATTACCGCAGCCTCATCGCGGCGGCCAAGGCCCACCAGGCGCGCTATGGCACGCCCGGCACCAGGACGGGCAAGCGCAAGCGCGGCGGGAAAACCCGCATCACCATGCTGTTCGGCAGTGCCAGCTTCGGTGCGTCCGATGCCACCGGTCCCGAATGCCCAACCCCCGCTTATGATGTGCTGGACGATGCCAGCCTCCTGCCGGGCCACGATTCCCGCCATTTCGAAGATCTGATAAAGGGCACCCGCGCCGGGGCCGCCTTTTCCCTCGTCGAGGCCAAACTGGAAACATCCGGCAAGAATGGCGGCACCGTGTTCCAGGGCCTCCTGTTCCACGTCCAGTACCCGGATCGCTTCTTCGGCCGCACGCTCATGGCCCGCTCGCGCTGGTGGAAGCGCGGCAAGGCGGCGAAGGACCTCCAGAAGGTCAGCCTTGTCTCGTCGGAACTCGACCGGGCCTTCACCGTCTACTCCACTGACCAGGTCGAGGCCCGCGCCCTGCTGACGCCCGACCGGATGGAACGCCTCATCGCGCTCGAGCGCCATTTCTCCGGCGGAAAGCTGCGCGGCATCTTCGAGGAGGGGCACATGACAATCGCGCTCGAAGCGCCCGGCCAGTTCGAGGCTGGCTCCATCTTTAAACCCCTCGCCGACCCGGAACGTTTCGCCACCGCCCTCGTCGAACTCGGTCTCGTCTGTGACATGATCGACGGATTCCTCACCCGCGACTGGGCGCAGGACAGGTTGTAAAAGTGTTGGGTGCATTAAGCGCAGCGCGATGCACCCCTGGTCTTTGAGGACCGCAGCCTAGCGAATGGCCCGCCTGCCAGACTATCAATCGCCCTGGACAGTTGACTGGGCCCGTCCCGGCCGCGCCGCTCCTCGCCCGCCCCGTGGCCCTCCCCATGGCCCGCACCCACCGCCTGCCGCCGGAACTCGGCGCCGTCGCCACGGCCCTGCCGGGCCTGCTGCGGGCGACGCTCGCAACATGGGACAGCTCGGGCTGAATCCGGCAGCCAATCAGACCAGTTTGCCGGGCGCCGGGAGGGTGGTTCGGGCGCTTGTGCAGGGCAGGGACATGAGCGGTGCGCGCGGAGAGGCTCCTACCGTCCCACATCATATTTGTCGCTCTTGCGTTCGCCCAGCAACATGCGCTGTTCGAGCCGTTTGCGCAGGGCCGCATAATAGGCTTCCAGGAAGGCAAGGTCCGTCTCGCCCGTGCCGGGGTCCCAGCCCACCTTGGCGCGGATGCGCGCCGCAACTTGTTGCTTGACCACCGGCGCCGACTGTCTCAGCACGTCCTCAAGTACATGCAGCTCATGGATGCCATAGGCGTCCACCTGCTGCGGCGTGAAGGCAAAACGCGCCCCCAGTTCCGGCGATGTCACTGCTGACACAATGTCCTGCATCAGCTGCGCCTTCGGTGCCTTGATCACCCAGGTTCCCGCCAGCAGGTCGCCGACCCGCATCTTGTCCTTGTTGAACAGCGGGAACAGCATGAATACGCCCGACCAGGCCAGTCCCAGCAGGGCGATCCATGCCCCCACCTGGTCGCCGCCCATGAACAGGAATTGCAGCGGCAGGCCGATCTCGACTTCCCGCATGAAATTGCGGGCCAGCACGGCATCCGCCGTCAACCGTCCGCCATCGCGTGATGCCACCCTCAGGCCCAGCGCGCGCTTGCCCGGCGTTGCCGCCTTCCGGCCTATCTCGAAGAAGATGAAATAGAAGTTCCGCAGCACGAAATGGAAGACCAGCAGGAAGGCAAAAGCGACATGCATTTGCCCGAACCCGATACCGGCTGCCACGTAAGCGAAAGCGATCCACATCGCGACCATCACAGCCCACTGGATCGCCAGGTCTATGAACAGGGCCCCGGCGCGCTCAGCCACGCTCGCCAGCCTGAGCCGGATCTCCGCTCCCTCCGGTGTCACCAGCGTGCGCGTCATCTTGCCGACTCGCAACTGTTCGGCCAGGCGCGCCCGGCGGCGCTGTGCCGCTTCCATGCTTATGCCCGGACGGGCAGGGGCTGGCGGTTTGCTCACAGGCGGTGCTCCGCGCGCGGCAGGTAGAAATACCCGCACCACAGCACCAGACTGGTCCCGGCGATGACATAGCGCACCGTATCGGAATTGATCATCTGCCGGCCGAAACCCTCCAGCAGGGCCGCAACGATCAGCATGATCACACAGCCCATCGCCATCGTGGCCGCCTGCTTGCCGGACGCCCGGGCAGACGCGAGCCGCGTTTTCTGGCCCGGAAACGCCACCGCCCCGCCAATCACGAAACCGGCCGCCCCGGCCAGCGTGATCGCAAACAGTTCGGTCACGCCATGGATCATCAGCCAGCCGGTAAACTCGTATCCCAGCCCCTTCTGCCAGAACACGGCATACATCGAGCCCAGCGAGACGCCATTGTACAGCAACAGCCAGGCCGTCGGCACACCGAACGCAAAGCCCAGCGCGAAGGCAAACAGCGAGATTTGCGCATTATTGTTGAACAGGATTCCGGCAAAGGCGGCGAGTTCGCTTTGCCCATGCTCGCTGGGGTCCGAGTAGATTGTCGAAAGCAGGTATTCCACGGTCGCATCCGGATTGCGTCCTTCCAATATGTTCTCGCCATGAAAGGTCCAGAACCAGTCCATGTCCTGCAGGCAGAGGAAGAAGGCCAGCCCGATGCCGCCAAAGAAGAAGAGGAAGGACAGCAGCGTCGGCCCCACCGCGCCGCGCACCGCCTGCGGCCAGCCGCGCCGCAGGAAGTCCATTATCCGTTCGCCCAGCGTCGTCCGTGCACCGTACACGAAGAAATAGGCCCGCGTGCACAGGCTCTCCAGATAGGTGATTACGTTCTGGTCCAGCGAGATCGACTTGGCCACGGACAGCGACGACACCGCTTGCCGGTACAGTCGCGGCAGGGCGGTCATCTCGTCATCGCCCAGGGCTTTGACGCCGCTGTTCTCGGCCCGCGTCAGGATCAGGTCCAGCTTGCGCCAGTCGGCCTCGCGCTCTTCCCGGAAGCGATAGGATTTGAGCATGTCACTCATAGCATGTCCCTCTGCTTGATCTGCAGGTAGCGCGAGATCAGCGCTCCGCCAAAGGCTTCGGGTTTCGTCTCGATGATCTGCACGCCCATCCGCTGGAGGCGCCGGAAGACCACGTCCCGCTCGGCCAGCATGCCGTCGGCGATCACCGCGCGGGTCACATCCTCGGTGGTTTCCGGCGGCGCATCCACCATGCCCGACAGGGCCTCATCCTCGAACGTCGCGAACAGGACCAGGTGCCGGTCGGTCAGCCGCTTCACGTTTTCCAGCATCAGTTCAGCTGAAATCGTATCGACGAAATCCGAGAAGATGATGATCAGGCTGCGCCGCTCCAGCCGGCTGGCCAGAGTCGACAGGGCCAGCGTGTAATTCGTCTCCTCGGTCGAATAGTCGAGGTTAGCTGCCATGCTCTGCACCTTGGGAAAGCCGCGCGGTCCGCTCAGGAAACCGGTCGTCAGGCCGGGCCGCGAGTCGAACCCGTAAAACATGGTCCGGTCGCCCTGGCGCAGCGAGACAAAGGAGAGCAATAGCCCGGCATTGATCGCCCGGTCGATCTTCGGCACCCCGCCCAGCGGTTCGCTCATCAACCGCCCGGTATCGAACGCGAAGACGATATTATGGTTGCGCTCGGTACGGAATTCCTTGGCCAGGAGGCTGCGGTGACGGGCCGAATGTTTCCAGTCGATGGCCCGCCTGTCCATGCCACTGGTGAATTCGCGCAACGCATCGAACTCGCTGCCATCGCCGCGCTCGATCTGTGTCTTGATGCCGAAGGCGGCGTCACGCGAAAACAGGCGGATCGCCTCATCCTTTACCCAGCGAATGTTCGGCGTCACCAGGACATCATGGTCCAGCTGTGCGACATGCCGCTTCTGCACCAGGCCCAGCGGCCCGTTCCAGCGGCTCCACAGGCGCACCAGTTTCGCCGTGCCGCGCCGTCTCGGCACCAGCGTGAATTCATACGGCCGCTCCCGGCCTTCCCAGCCGCGCAGGCCTGAGGCCGGACTGTCCTCGAGCAGATCATTGGTCTCCAGCTGTACCTGCAGGCGAAGCGGCAAGGCCCCGTTTGCGAACCCCAGCACGACCGGCAAGGGGTCGCTGCCGCCGACATAGAGCAGGGCGGGCGGCGCCATCTTCACGTCATAGGCGCGCAGTGACGCCCCGGTCATCGCATCCAGCAGGATCAGCGCGCCAACACCGACAATCCACCCCGCCGACACGATCCACAGCGCCGGGGCCATCAGTGCGATGGCCAGCATCAGTGGCGCGCCGAGCAGCATCAGGAAGACCGCGCGAGGCGTCGGCGAAATCACCGGGGCGCCGCCGTCTGCTCAATGATACCCGCCAGCGTCTCGTCCGTTGTCTTGCCTTCGATCTCGGCAGCCGGTGACAGCAGGATGCGATGGCGCAGCGCTGGCAGGGCCAGCGTCTTCACATCGTCCGGTATCACAAAGTCGCGCCCGTCAATCGCCGCCCTTGCCCGCGCTGCCGTCGCCAGCGCCGCCGCTGCCCGCGGGCTCGCGCCGGTTTCCAGCGCCGGGGTTTCCCGCGTCGCGCGGATCAGGTCGACAATGTAGGAGATGATGTCGTCCTTCAGCTTGATCTGCGAGACGGTCTCGACCGCCGTGTCCAGGTCTGCCGCAGAGATCACCGACCCGATCCCGAATGAGTCGGGCGTGTTCATGCCGGTCCGCGTGCCATGCTGGGCAACAATGGCGAACTCTTCCTCGCGGCTCGGATAGTCCAGCGTATGCTTGAACAGGAACCGGTCCAGCTGCGCCTCGGGCAGGGGATAGGTGCCTTGCTGCTCGATCGGGTTCTGCGTCGCGATCACGGTGAAGCGCGGGTTCAGCGGATAGGACTCCCCGTCAATCGTCACCTTGCGCTCCTGCATGGCTTCCAGCAGGGCCGCCTGGGTCTTCGGCGGCGTCCGGTTGATCTCGTCGGCCAGCAGCAGGTCGGTGAAGATCGGCCCCTTGGTCAGGCTGAACTCATTGGTCTGGAAGTTGAACAGGTTGGTGCCCAGCACGTCGCCCGGCATCAGGTCCGGCGTGAACTGGATGCGCCCGAAGTCGAGCGATATCGATTTGGCGAAGCATTGC
This sequence comes from Alphaproteobacteria bacterium, assembly GCA_018830285.1. Classification (GTDB taxonomy): domain Bacteria; phylum Pseudomonadota; class Alphaproteobacteria; order Caulobacterales; family Hyphomonadaceae; genus Hyphomonas. The sequence continues at coordinate 166,333 of JAHJSB010000015.1, read as the reverse complement.
GCCAGGAGCGTCTTGGCCGTTCCCGGCGGACCTTCCAGCAATACGTGTCCTGACGAAAACAGCGCCGTCAGCAATATGTCGACCGTCGCGTCCTGGCCGATTACCGCCTTGCGCACTTCGCTTCGGATACGTCCCGCCAGCGTCTTGATGTCACTTACGTTCATGCGTGCCTCTCCTGAGAATGTCGCGTCGCCAGCGATACAGTTCGCGGGCCCTGGTCATCAGCTCTTCGCGACTGGCTGATGCCGTACGAAGGCCGCGTTCGATTTGTGAAAACGTCTTGCCCGATTGCTCTTCCGGACCCAGCCTGTCGAACAGGGCGGAAAGCTGGGCTTCGGTCATCGTCCTTGGCGCCGCGATCTCGCGCGCCACGCGCCGTCGCATCATGGTCAGGTAGCCGGGCGCCAGCCGCGTCTCCCGTCGCGCCATCGTGAACAGGCCCGCTGAATTGTCGACCAGCGCCTGCTTGCCCAGCGCGACCACCCGGGTCTCCCGCGTCGTCGGACCGAAGCGCACCAGCGCGGCCCATCCTAGCAGGAAACCGGCGAACAGCGCTGCCAGAGTCGCGCCAACAAAGGGAATGTCGAACATCATCTGCAACAGGTTTTCCGAACGGACAAAGCCATGCAGCGTCGCGTCGAAAATGATCGGCTCGGCCTCATCATAACGCAGCCAGTCCATAAGCTGCACAGCGAAGCGGGCATTCTCCCGCCTGGCCAGCCCGAACGTGTTCAGCATGTCCGGGTCGGCCAGCACATAGATTTCCTGGTCGTCCAGCTTGCCCATCAGGATTCCGTCATCCGTCCAGGCAATCGGCACCAGTGAGTTCGACCGGATGACCTGCATCTTCAGGTCCGGCCTCAGCGCCATATCGCCGAACGGCGTATCTGTGAGTCGCGGCACGTCGATCCGGCCGATCTCGCCGTCGATAGCGAGTCGGCCCAGCAGGTCGTTCAGGCGACGCGCGTCCATGAAGCGGGTGTCGCGCTGACGCTTCTTGTTGAGCCTGTCAGTTTCCCCGATCCATTTGGGCAGCACGATCAGCGTTGTCGGCTGCAGCGTGAGAGCGTGCAGCTTGTCGCCCATGCCTTGTGGCGGGACGGTGACAATCATCACGCCCCAGTCGCGTTCGGTCAGCCGGTGTTCGAGACGCGAAATTTCGACCGGGTAGCCTTGTGCGTCGAGAAACTGGACGATGCCATTATATCCGATGGCAGACGTTGAGTAGGGATGATCGCCAGCCTGGTCGCGGTTGCGCAATTCCGGCGCCCAGCCGGCAAGGACCATCACGGCGCCGAACGAGATAATCGCGATCGCCATCAGGATGCCGACGGTGCGTGCCGAAAAGGGAGATGAGGTTTCCACCCGCACACTCATTCCCAGACCGCTCCGAAGGCGAAATGCTCGTACGAGCCGCGCGCGGTTTTCCAGCCGTCTTCATCGACATCCCGGTCGCCAAAGAAACTTCGCTCGACAATCATGATGATGGGGCTGAGGGCCATTTTCGCATGATCAGGCAACAGGCCCAGCCCGCCGATCTCGCGCGCCGTCAACGAGCGCGGAACGCCGCCTTCGAACCGCTGCTGGATGTCATCAATCGAACGGAACAGCAGCAGGTGAACCGCCTCGGCGAATGCGCCCGCCTGCGCCAGGAGGTCGGCCTCTTCCAGCAGCGACCGCGCCCGGTCGGCATCAGGGCGAATATCGGGCAGGATATCGTCCGGATTGCCCGGCTTGAGGTCGCCGGACTTGCCGAACCGGACCCGAATGGCTTCGCCGAACAGGAAATAGAGAATGCCGGCTGCGACCACTGCAATCGCGGTCCAGAAAATGAATTGCAGGAAGGGACCGAGGCTTTCAAGGAACTGGGAAATCGCCTTCAGCCATTTCGGCTGCGGCTTGAATTGTGGCAGGTCGGCAGGATCGTCCGATTCGGGCCGCTCCAGCTGGAGGTCCCCGCGTGCTGGCTTGGGCCTGGTTTCAGGTCCGCCGGCCTCCGATCGCTCAAGCTGGAGTTCGCCGTCCGTTGGTCCCCGGCTATCGGCGCCGCCCCCGGAGCCTGATGATTCGGACGGGAGCCCTCCCACGGGAGTGTCCAGCGCGTTGTCTTGGAAGTCCGGATCAGGCCGGCCCGACTGCAGGCCGCCCTTTCTCAGATAGGCATCATGCGCCCGGTCGACGGATTCGAGGTCTGTCCGGGGACCGGGCTCAGCCCCGGCCGCCTGCGCCCAGCTCATAGGCGAAGCCAGCATATAGGCGAGCGCGCATAGCGCTCCCATCCGGATCGGCAAGCTCACGTTTCGACCCTCCTGCCTCAGGCGCCCCGGTTGCCTGCGCGTGTGCCAGACTATTCCAGAGGTTGCGCGTTGCTTCAACGCCCTATTGCCCCGCGGCCCGGTCCACCCGATATAGCCGATCCAAGGCAGGGATGAGGCGGAACATGGACAAGGCTGAGCACTATCGCGACGTGAAAGCGGAAATCGACAGCGTCGTGTCCGGCGAAACCTCCGTCACGGCGCGCTATGCGACCGCCGCCTGCATCCTGGCCCAGGCTATGGCCCCGCGCTTTTTCTGGACCGGGTTCTATATCGTTGACCCGCTGAAGCCCCGCGAACTCGTCGTCGGCCCCTACCAGGGCACGCTCGGCTGCCTGCGGATACCCTTCGGAAAAGGCGTTTGCGGCCATGTCGCCGCCACGGGCGAGCCGATCCTCGTGCCGGACGTGCACGCGTTCCCGGGGCATATCGCCTGCGATTCAGCCTCGAATTCGGAAGTCGTCGTGCCCGTGTTTGATGCTGACGGCAAACTGGTCGCGGTGCTGGACGTGGATTCCACTGATCTCGACGCGTTCGACGCGACCGATCTTGAAGGCCTAGTTGCTATCTGCAACAGTCTCCTCGTCGCCTGACAGCACGTCCGGCTCAATGTTCAGCGCCATGTCACGCGGTGCGATGATTTCGGTGACCGCCTCGATCCGCGCGATCAGGTTCTCTTCCAGGATGTCCAGCTTGCGGGCGCGCAGCTCACGGTGCGGCTCGACCGGATAGTGCAATTCGTTCCAGGTGTCGGTCTCGGACGTGTACTTTGGCCACTCCGGAAGCCTGTCCCCGTTCGGGTTTCCGGTCCGGGCGAAATTCGTCCAGTAGCTGGTCATGATATCGGTCAGTTTTTCATCGGCATGCGACACGGGCAGCAGGGGCGAGTGGCTGTCGAACACGAACGGAATTTCCGCCGAATGGTAGGCGCCGATCGTCTGGTGCTTGGACGGCCAGGTGCGCGAGAACATGTACATCCAGGTCGGTTGCCCGGCATCGGCATTCTCCTTGCCGATGAACCGCATGTGCACGCCGAACATGTCGTCGCCCAGCATGTCGGCCGCGCCCCGGTCCCAGGTTTCCAGGCTTTCCATCCCATACAGTGACTGCAGGGCTTTTGCCGGATTCGTGCCGAACACATCAGCGAGCGCCTCCTCGCGTTCTTCCAGTGTACCGGTGATCTGCTTCGACAGGACCGTCGGAGACCGGATCTCGTCGTAGAAGAGCGAGCCCTCGTCGGCATTGTATCCGGCCAGCATCGGCAGGTGCGGAACGTTTCGGTCGCGGATCGCCTTGCCGATCATTTCCGGCAGGATCTTGCCGTCCACATTGGGCAGGAAATAGCTCGTCAGGTCGCTACGCGCTTCGGCTCGCGAGATGATGGCTGCGGCAGGAATGGCGCGCAAGTCGGCAGCCACGGCTGCGGGCGGGACGAGTGTCGACAGGAACTCGGTGCCGACATCCTCGGCGCTCCGCACATTCGCCAGTGGTGATTTTTTCAGGTGTATCGCATTGTAGCTGCTTGATCCGCTCTCGAGGATCACCTTGTCGAACAGGCCGGCAGAATAGGGCGAAGCCATCAGTTCGCTGACCGATTGTGCGCCCGCGCTTTCGCCGAACACAGTGATGTTGCTCGGGTCCCCGCCAAAGCTCGCTATGTTGCGACGGACCCAATTCAACGCCGCCATCTGGTCCATCAGGCCATAGTTTCCGGATGTGCCATCGGCTTCCGTCAGCGCGGGGTGGGCGAGGTAGCCGAGCGGGCCAAGGCGGTAATTGATTGTGACCAGAACAACGCCTTTTTCGACGAGGCCGTTCGACTGGTAGATGCTGGTCGATCCGGCCCCGGCCTGGTGCGAGCCGCCATGGATCCAGACCATCACGGGAACGGGCACGTCGCCGTCCAGGTTCCCGGTGCGCACGTTGAGGAAAAGGCAGGTCTCCGATTCCGGCGGGCGCGGCTGGGCGGCGAGGTATTTCTCGGCCAGGACGCGTTTCCACCAAGGCAGGCCGACACCTTCCACGATGTCATTGACGAACCCGCCAAGGCTGGCGCGCGGCTGCAGGCATTCTGCACCGAACTTGCGGGAATCACGTGGAATTGCGCCCCACTGGGGGGCGGCATCGGGCGCCGTCCAGCGCCGGGCTGTCGCGTAGGGCAGTCCGTTGAAAACCTTGATATCCGGGTTGTCGTGGTCAATGCCGCCGATCACCACGCCCTGCTCAATGCGCAGCGGTTCTGACATTTCCATAGGCTCTGCCGGCTGGTTCAACTTGAACCAGCCCCAGGCCAATCCCCCGGCCAGGGCAAAAAAGAGTACTATACTCAGTCGTTTCATGGCGTGGGTCCCGCCCGTAATCAGCAAGAACTATACCAGATTCCGGGACATGTCACGACGACCGGTCCGTCTCAGGACAGAGTGTCGAGTGCCTGTGTCACAGCGGCAACAAGATCGCGGGTCGGCTCGATTCCTGCGGCGAACCGCACAAAACCCTCCGGAACGGCGTCGCCCCAGCGCGCCCGGCGCTCCGCGCTCGAATGCACGCCGCCGAAACTCGTCGCCGGAGAGAGCAGGGCGCAGGCGGAAATGAACCCGTCCGCATTCGCCTGGCTGGCGAGCGTAAAGCTCACAATCGGCCCGAAACCACTCATTTGCCGCCGTGCGACCTGATGAAACGGGTCATTGCCCAAACCGGGATAGTTCACGGCCAGTACCGCTTTATGTCCTTGTACGGCTTCGGCTACGGCCAGCGCATTGGCGTTCATGCGGCCGAGGCGAACGTCCAGCGTTTCCAGCCCCCGGTGCAGCAAATAGGCGTCGAACGGCCCGACAATCGCGCCCGCCAGCCGCCGCCAGGTCTTCACGCCGTCGAACAATTTGGCATCTCGCGTCGCCACATGGCCGCACAAAACGTCCGAATGGCCTGCCATGGCCTTGGTATCCGACAGCACGCTGACATCGGCCCCAAGGTCCAGCGGTTGCTGGCACAGCGGCGTGGCGGTCGTATTGTCAGCCATCACCAGTGCGCCCGCTGCTTTCGCACGCTGGGCGACTTTCGCAATGTCGCACACGGCCAGTCCGGGGTTGGATGGCGATTCGATCAGCACCAGCCTGCAGCCGGCCATGTCCGCCTCGGCCAAGTCCGCCGTCGGGCATGTGCGCATGGTCACGCCCATAGGCTCGAACTGGGCGACCAGCAGGTTGCGGACATTATAATAGCCATCCGACGGCACCAGCACCGTGTCGCCGGGGCGCAGCACCGAATAGAAAACCGAGGCAATCGCCGCCATGCCCGACGGGAAGCAGACCACGTCGGCGTCTTCCAGGATGCCGATCTCGGCCTCCACTGCCTCGACCGTCGGGTTGCCGTTGCGGCCATAGAAATGGCTGCCATCCGGCTCGCCTGGCAGATGGAAGACGGAGGTCGCATGGATCGGCAGTGATACCGCCTCGCCCTTCGACAGGCCCTGGCTCCGATGATGCAGCAACCGGCTGATGGCAGATGGCGTGTCAGTCATTGAGGATCAGACCTTTTTGCCATTGGCCCAGCTTGGCCGGGTTACGATCAGTTCCTGGCACAGGAGGCCCGCGTCGCGGTGGCGGGACATGGACTTGTAGTCCTTGTGGTTCAGCATGGCGATGAAGGCCTGACGCGTCGGGAAGTGATTGACCAGAACCGCGTCCCAGTCGCCGCCACCGATAAAGTAGCGCTCGGTCGATCCGAGCAGCATGGTCGAGCCGCCAACCTCTGCTGCCGCCACGGAGAAGGCTTCCGAGTATCGCTGGTAGGCGGCCTCGCCACTGATCGCCTCGCCATGTTCCGGGGCGCCTTCGGCATACTCCGCCTTCACGCGGAATTTCAGCAGGTTCACCTGCGCGACAGGGCCATCATACGGGTCGTCGCGAAAGGCGCGGAACTGGTCGGCGGTCGGCTGGAAGGCGGGCATGTCATGTGTCCTTGTTTATGTGGCGCGACTTCGGGCGCTTGTCCGGATGCTTGCTGAAAAACCGCTCGGTGTAAAACAATGCCGCTGCGTGAAGCGCATGCTGGGCTTCCAGCCCCTCATACGCGAGGAAGTCAGCATAGGGCATTTCCAGCACCTCGATTTCCTCGTTGGGGTCCAGTGATTGCTCATGTGTCTTCGTGCATCCGGTGGCGAGGTAGTAGTGGATACGGTTGTCCTGAATGGCCGGGTTCGGGAAGCAGGTGCCGACCGGGATCATGTCGCGCGCCGAATAGCCGGTCTCTTCCTGCAGCTCCCGTTGGCCTGCCCGCGCCGCGTCGGTTTCACCCGGGTCCATCACGCCGCCTGGAATACCGAGCAGGACCACGTCACCCGCATGGCGATACTCGCGAATCAGCACGACATTGCCTTCGTCCGTCACTGGAATCAGTGTCACCCAGTCTGTGAACTCGAGCACATGATAGGCCGGTACGACATGGCCGTCCTCGCGCGCGCACCGGTCCGTACGCAGCGACAGGAACTTGTCCTTGAAGGTTTGCCGGCTCTCGACAATTTTCCAGGGCTTGATGGTCATTTCGTCAGGCCCATGCGGGCCAGCTTGGCCATCAGCAGCAACCAGGGGCCCGCATGGAGAAAGAAGTCGAAGATATCGACCGGCCTTGTCAGGGTTCCCGCGGTCAGCATTTTCAGTTTTTCCCAGATGTGCGGCTCGGGCGTGAACGGCGCCAACCCCAGCGTCAGGCATGCTACGATCACGATAATGAGCGGGATCCGGTCGAGTAATTCCATCATGCTGTGGCCTGTTGTTGGGGTTTCAAATAGCGCTCCAGGAACGCCATGCGCGTCTTCATCAAATGCACCTGCAGCGCTTCGCCGCGAATGCCGTGGCGCTGGCCGGGATAGGTCATCAGTTCGAACGCCTTGCCCTTTTCCTGCAGCGCCGCCATCAGGCGTGTCGTGTTGTCGAAGGTGACATTGTCGTCGGCCATGCCATGCATCAGCAACAGGGGCGTTGCGAGATTGTCGACATAGGGGAAGACGCTGGAGGCTTCGTAGCCATACGGATTGTCCTCCGGCGTATCCATGTAGCGCTCGGTATAGAACGTGTCGTAGAGGCGCCAGTCGGTGACGGGCGCGCCCGCGGCAGCTGCGGCAAACGTGCCCGCCGGCGCCTGCAGCACCGTCATCAGGGTCATGTAGCCACCATAAGACCAGCCTTGGATTGCGATGCGGCGGGCATCGACGAAAGGCTGGGCTTTCAGCCAGTCGACGCCGACCAGCTGGTCGCGCACTTCCGGCCCGCCCGTGCGGCGATAGATGACGTCTTCGAATTGCTTGCCCCGGTTCGCCGAGCCGCGATTGTCCAGCCGGAACAGGATGTAGCCCTCGCGCGCATAGAACTGGTCTGATACCCGGCCCCATTCATTGACCACGGTCTGCACGTGAGGCCCGCCATAGACCTCGACGATGACCGGATATTTTTCCGCAGGATCAAAGCCCGGTGGCTTGAGGATCGAATAATAGAGGTCCTGACCATCCTCGGCTGTCAGCGTGCCGAATTCCGGCAGGGCATGACGGGGAAGGAAGGGGGCATAGGGATGGGTCTCATCCAGCCGGTTCTCTTCGATCCACGCGATCAACGACCCGTCCGCCTTGTACAGGCCCACCTGCGGCGGCTGGCCCGGCGACGCACTTGTGCCGACAAAGGACTGCCCGTCCGGCGCCATCGTGATCGCCCATGACTTGCCCAGTTCGGTAATGCGGACCGGTTTGCCACCCTGAAGGGGTGCCGTGTAAAGGTGGCGCTCGAGAGGCGTGTCAGCATAGGCCGTGAACATCACCGCGTCATCTTCCTTGCAGAAAGCGAGGACGCGATCGACGGTCCAGTCGCCTTCGGTCACCGCATGAAGATCACCGAGACGGTTCATGCAGGCGACGTGGCGATAGGTACTGGACTCGGTCGTCGTCAGCACATGGACCGGTTGCGTGGAGTGCGTGCTGCGGGGCTCAGGTGCGAAGGGCAGCCAGTCTGCATTGAGGTTGATCCAGCAGGGCTGCGTCTCTGTTTCCATCGGGGCAGGGGACCAATACGGTCCGGCAAAGCGCGTGCGGCAGAGGCTTGTCTGGTCCCGGTCCACGCCCTGGACGACCAGTTCTTCATCAGGCAGCCAGTTCACGCGCGTGAGGTACTGGTCCGTCGCGGGGCCCCAATCCTCTTTCCGCCATTTCAGCTCGACCGTCTCCCCCGTCACCATATCGCGAACAAACAGGTCCACCACGGCATTTGGCCGCCCGGCGCGCGGGTAGCGCTGTTCGATGACCGTCACCTTGTCCGCCTCTATGTCGAAGCGTGGTATGATATCGACCGTGGATTCATCCACGCGTGTGTAGGCGACGTAGCGGTCGTCCGGGCTCCACCAGTAACCGGTGAAACGATGCATCTCTTCCTGCGCCACGAATTCGGCAACGCCATAGGAAATCGCCTTGTCCGGTTCGGCAGTCGGCGACAGGCGCGTCTCGGCATCCGTGGTGAGGTCGATTACATACAGCGCGCCTTCGCGCACGAAACTCGCATAGCGCCCTTTTGGCGATACTTTCGCGTCCGTTTCGAACGCATCGGTGTCGGTCAGCTGGCGGACCTGCGGGACCCCTTCGCCCAGGGTTGCCAGGTAAAGGTCCCCCCCCAGCGGCACCAGTATCGTGTCGGCCGTGCCCCAGCTGTAATCGACAATGCCCTTGGTGCCCGCGATCCGCTTGCGCTCGCGCAGCGCCTTCTCCTCTTCAGAAAGCTCTGCGTCGTGAGGTTGTAACAGCTGCGAATTGATCAGCCGGCTCTGAACGCCCGTTTGGACGTTGAACTGCCAGAGATCCAGCCGATCCTGCTCATCCGGGCGTCCTTTCAGGAAGGTCACCCGTTCGCCGTCCGGGGAAAACTTCACGCCCCGTGGGGACGAGCCCGACAGGGAAGGGGAGGCGTACAGTCGCTCCGGCGTCAGTACTGTTGTGGAATCAGGCAATTCGGCTCTCCGCTGGCTCAGACGCGCACACTAGCGCCCACGGCGCTCCTGTCATCCCGGCGCCTGAAAATCACGCTGTGATTGATTTATTGTGGCAAAACTGTGTTTTCCGTCTAGCCAGCCTGCCGGTCTGTTCTAATGTGCCGGCATGGATAAGGGGCACTTCAATTATGAACGCGCTCAAACCCTGCTTGACGGCAGTGAGGGCGGGGAATCGCTCCTGAAGGCGGTCGAGGCCCTGCGCAAGGCCGCCAATGACGGCCACGCCGCCGCCGCAAACACTTTTGGTACCATGCTGCACCATGGCCGGGGGGTCCACCAGGATCTCGCCGCCGCGAGAGCCTATTATCACCAGGCCGCCGAGACCGGATTGCCTGCCGCGCGTTTCAATCTCGGCTTCATGCTCGTGCGCGGGCTGGGTGGCGAGAAGGACGAGGTGCGGGCCCGCACCCTGTTCCTGCTCGCAGCAGAAGACGGCGAGCTCGATGCCATCACCCATGTCGGTGCCATGATGATGACCGGTGCTGGCGGTCCGCAGGACTTCGACTCTGCACTTGGCTGGTGGGCCCGGGGCGCCGACCTCGGCGACAGCCGTTGCGCCTTCAACCTTGGCATCGCCCATGCGGGTGGCCATGCGGGAGACGTGAATTTCGTGGCCGCATGGCACTGGTTCAAGCAGGCTGAACGGTTTGGAAATGAGGGCGCGGCGGTGGAACTCGCTCGCCTGGAAATCGTGATGTCGGAAGAAGAACAGGCCGCCGCGATCGCCTGCAACAGCCGCTAGGACGCACCGGTAGCCTATAGCCGTTTCTTGGTGCGCCATTTCAAACAGAACACCGCTTTCGTCGCCCACACCTGCAGACTGCGGCCGCATTGAATCCTGAACAAATTGCAATTCGTTCAGGATGCTGTTAGCGTGGCACGGTAGGGGAGAGACGCAATGCTCAAATGGATCGTGAGACTGGCCGCGGCTTTGGCCGTATTTGTCATCGCTGCAGGATGGTGGCTGCTTGCCGGATTCAGCAAGGCGCCCGGCGCAGCACCAGGACTGCTGGAAATTGATCAATGGCGCAGCATGATCCGCGACACGGGAGGCGACCTGCCGACGGACATTCGCGTGTTGGAAGTCGGTCACGACTCGGCCCCGATGCTCGCGGCCCGCGCGGGCGCGTTCACCGGCCAATGGCTCACCAGCTACAATTCTGTTCAGATCGTCTTTCCAGGCAGCACGCTTGTCATTGGCGGCGCGCTCGACCGGGCGACCTCGGAGGGGATGGTTCAGGTTCCGGACGACTGGTCATTTGACGACGCGGCCTATCGCACGGTCGTCGATGCAATGCTGAGGGCCGACAAGGTGCTGATAACGCATGAGCATCTCGACCATGTCATGGCGATTGCGCGGCACCCGGACCCGGACGCGCTTGCGCCGCGCCTGTGGCTGAACGCGCCGCAGGCGGCGACCCTGCCGCAATTTGCGGGCGGTGGGCTGCCTGCCGTTCTGCGTGACCTGCCGCCCCGCCTGGACGGAACGGTCCAGTTAGTCGCGCCCGGCGTGGTGGCGATACCGATGGCCGGTCACACACCGGGCGCCCAGCTGTTTTTCATCACGCTGCAAAATGGCCAGGAATACCTGATGATCGGCGACACAGTCTGGTCGATGTCATCGATTGAAGAACTGACGATGCGCCCGGTCTTCACGCAATTCATCGTGTTCGATCCGGACGAAGACCGTGCCGCCATCCGGGAGCAGATACGGGCGATTCACGACCTCATGCTGGCCAATCCGCAATTGACCGTATTTCCCAGCCATGATCGCCTCTGGCTCGGAAAGCTCTCGGAAGAGGGACGGATCATATGGGGCTTTGCGGACTAGCGTTGCCATTGACTGCTTGATTTTCCGCCGCGCGCGCGCAAGTACAGCGCGTCCCATACCCGTTTGCACAGGAATACCCCGCCATGGCCGGTCCCCAAATCGTTTTCCACATGCAAGGTCTGACCAAGGCCTATCCTGGCGGCAAGAAGGTTTTTGAGAACATCCACCTCAACTTCCTGCCGGACGCCAAGATCGGTGTCGTCGGTGTGAACGGTTCGGGTAAGTCGACCCTGCTGCGGATCATGGCCGGTGAAGACAAGGATTTCCAAGGCGAGGCCTGGGCCGCCGATGGCGTAAAGGTTGGCTACCTGCCGCAGGAACCGAAGCTCGACCCGACGCTGACGGTGTTTGAAAACGTTGCCTCCAAATGCCCCGAGAAGCAGATGCTGGCCGAATTCAACGCCATCTCCGAAAAGCTCGGCGAAGACTATTCCGAAGAACTTATGGATCAGATGACGGCGCTGCAGGAGCAGATCGACGCGGCTGATGCCTGGGATATCGATTCCAAGATCGACATGGCCCTGACGGCGCTAGGCTGCCCGGAGAATGATGCAGATGTCGCTGCCCTGTCCGGCGGTGAGGCGCGCCGCGTCGCAATCTGCCAATTGCTTCTCTCCAAGCCTGACATGATCCTGATGGATGAACCGACCAACCACCTCGACGCAGAGACGGTTGCCTGGCTGCAGAACTACCTGATCAATTTCGCCGGCTGCGTCATCCTCGTCACGCACGACCGTTACTTCCTTGATGACATCACCAACTGGATCCTCGAACTCGATCGCGGCCGCGGCATACCCTTTCAGGGAAACTATTCCGGCTGGGTCGAGCAGAAGGCCAAGCGGATGGAGCAGGAAGCCCGCGAAGACACGGGCCGCAAGCGTACGCTGGCCAAGGAACTCGAATGGGTCCGCTCTGGCCAGAAAGCCCGTCAGGCGAAATCCAAGGCCCGTATCAGCGCCTATGAAGACATGGCGTCCCAGGCCGAGCGCGAGAAGGTCATGACTGCCCAGATCCGCATCCCCCCTGGTCCGCGCCTCGGCGGCGTCGTTCTGGAGGCCGAACACCTGCGCAAGGCCTTTGGCGACAACCTCCTGATCGAAGACCTCAGCTTCAAGCTGCCGCCCGGCGGCATTGTCGGCGTGATCGGCCCGAACGGTGCCGGTAAATCGACCCTGTTCAAGATGATCCTGAAGCAGGAAGAGCCCGACTCGGGCACTCTGCGCGTCGGTGAGACGGTCAAGATCGGCTATGTCGACCAGAGCCGCGACAAGCTCGACCCGAACAAGAACGTCTGGGAGGAAATCTCCGGCGGCACGGACGTGATCGACCTCGGCGGCGTCGAAGTCATGTCGCGCGCCTATGTCGGCGCCTTCAACTTCAAGGGCACCGACCAGCAGAAGAAGGTCGGCCTTCTCTCAGGCGGTGAGCGCAACCGCGTCCATCTCGCCAAGATGCTGAAGGGCAGCCACAACCTGCTCCTGCTCGATGAACCGACCAACGACCTCGACGTCGAAACGCTGCAGGCGCTCGAGGAAGGTCTCGATAATTTTCCGGGCTGCGCCGTGATCATCTCGCACGACCGCTGGTTCCTTGACCGCATGGCCACGCATATCCTCGCCTTCGAGGGCAATAGCCATGTCGAATGGTTCGAGGGGGATTTCTCGTCTTACCTTGAAGACAAGAAGCGCCGCCTCGGCGAAGATTCCGTGAACCCGAAGCGCCTGAAATTCAAGAAGTTCGCGCGCTAGGGCCTATTCCACCGGACGCCCGGAATCCAGGAGATCGGTCTCCCTGGTTTCGGCGCGTTCTTCGTCCACCTTCTTTTCGATATGGTGGTCCGGTGTGACATCCAGCGCTTCGGAGCCTGCGGTCGCCGGGGCTGGCGTAGGCTTGCGTTGGTCAGTGGTCGCGGCGTCCTGCAGGCGTCTGACCGATTCGCTACCGACAGACCTGTCAAAGCGCAGGCGGTAGATCGGTTCGGGCAGTGTGAATCCGCCCGTTTCCAGCGCATCCTTGGTGGCGCTTATGGCGAGCCCGCGTGCCTTGCTGAAATCAGTTTGGGTCTGGTTCAGCCAGCCCTGGAAACGCAACACGATATTGGAATCCCCAACCGTCTGGATGAAGGCGCTCGCATCCGGCTGTTTCAGGACGAAGGGCAGCGTGCCAAGCGTGTCGAGTCCGAGCGTCATCGCGGCGATCGGGTCATCTTCGGCGTCCACGCCAAGATCGAATTCGAATCGACGTTCGGGATTGCGGCTATAGTTGAGGATCACGGCTTTGAAGACCATCGCGTTGGGAATTCGCAGGTGATTTCCGTCCAGCGTCATCAAGACGGTGGCGCGTGATGTCAGGCGCACAACCTTGCCCTCCTGATCTCCGATCACGACATGCTCGTTGGCGCGGAATGGCTGGCGCAGGCTCAGCATGATCGAAGAGATATAATTCTCGAGACTGTCACGCACGGCAAAGCCGATGGCGATGCCCAGCACGCCCACGCCGCCGATTATGGTCCCCATCAGGGCGGTCGCGCCGACCAGGCTAAGCGCTAGCAACAGCGCGACCGCAATCGAGGCGACGCGTACCGCCTGCGAGACAAGCTCGGCGAGAAACGGATTGCGCAGCAAGCGGCGCCACAGCCACATCCAGTTCGCCAGCAGGTGCCCGGCAAGGCTGATGATCAGGAATAGCGCCAGTCCCAGCCCGAGAAGCGGAAGGGCGCGGTAATAGCTTCTCAGCTTGGCATTGAAATTGTCGACGAGCGGCGAAACATTGCCCTCGATATCAAGCGTCCGGTCAATCTTGTCCTCGACCGTGACAACGCCCTCAAGACGTCCGGCAATATCCTTGGCGCGCAGCGCCGTAGCGGAGTTTGACACGGCGCCCGTCAGCGACACCACGCCCTCGCGTACGACGACCTCGACATGGGCCAGGGAGTCGATTTGCGAAAAAATCGCTGCAATCCGATTTTCGATCGCTTGGTCGTCAGGGGCATTTGCCCGAGTCTGGACCAGTTGCTGAGGGGCTGGAGGTGCGGGCGTCTCCGGGGTCTGGCCCGTTCCCGGAAGGCCGGGCAACGCCCACAGGGCCAGCACACACACAAGCCGGAGCAGGTTCCATCGTGTCGTCATTTGAACAATGCCATCCCGCGTCAACCTAAGCCGATATAAGGCATGAGCACTCCTGTGGTTCCGAACCGGATGCTAGACCAGTTGGCCCGCCAGTTCAGCAATGGTCGGCGAGGACACGTCGAGCGGCCCCCGTTCGGGCCGGGTCGACAGGCTTTCGGCGGCGATGCGTTCATAGAACGGGTCGTAGAAGGCACCCGACACGGTCGGTGAGAACATTTTCTCGACCGTCAGCCGTGCGTTTCGGCGTAGCGGCAGCATTTTTTCGGGGGCATCGAAATAGGGACGGATTGCGTCCAGTGCATGGTCTGCCAGTTTCTCGATCTCGTCGTGATAGAAACGGGCGTAGGATTCCTCGTGCCTCTGGTCGTTTGGCGGTTGGACCCAATGACCCAGTGCGTCCACGTCGAGGGGCAGCATCAGTCCGTTTGCGCCGTCCCGCACGAATTCCGGGATGGCCTGAACAGGAGTCGCAATTGACGGCACGTGCTCGGCCATGGCCTCGATTATGGAATAGCCAAACGTATCGGAGAAGGTCGGCAGGAAGCCGAAATGCGACCGGCGCAGCATCTGCCGGACGTCGCCGTTCGGCAAGCCGCTGAACAACCTGACATTGGGGAGTTTGAGCATCTCCAGATAGGGCGCGAAAAATCCGTCGCTCGTCGGATCTGTCCATGTAATGGCCCCGACCTTGAGCGACGAGACGATCTGGATGCGCAGGGGCAGGTTTTGCGCGTGCGCCTTTTGCGCCATGAGCGCTGCAACGCAGCCGCCCTTGCGGCCGAAATGCGCGCCGACAAAGGTGATTACCAGATCGTCCATATGGCCCCGTTCGAGATCGTCGGCGAGCGCATCCTCCTTCAGGCCCAGCAACACGTTTGGATGGCGCACCATGAGTTTGTCCAGAAGGTCACCAGCTGAACTGATGTGCTTTGTCTGGTCGATGAACTGTTTGCGGGCATAGTGCGACAGCGCAATGATCCGACGGCAATGGCGCCCGGAAATTTCGCGTACCATCCAGTCGGTGTAAGAATTGTCCCGTTCGAATCCGAAACGGCGTGGCAGATGACTCTCGAACGAGATGACATACTTTTTCTCGCCGATCGGTACCCGGTTGAAGGCATGGACCAGATCGGCATTATGAAAGGGGGCGAGCAGCGCAACGCCGTCGAGCCTGCCGTAAATTTTGTCGAAGGGTAAAAACAGTCGGCTGTTGATTTGGTGCCCGCTGCGCCGGGGCACAACAAACGAGGTTGGGTATCTGTCCTTGTAGACCGAGACTCTCATTTGGACTTCGAAACCAATCCGGATGCAATCCCCGACCGAACGCCCCAAGTGGGCAGAGCAAAAACCCAGGAGGCACGTGCCCGCTGGTTGCCCTTGGTTTCAGCTTATATACGAAGTCTGTGACAATTTAACCAAATTCTTCCAAGAGGCGACTGCAAGCCCCGGAAAACACTGAATTTTAGGCAGGTCAGGTGCGTTTTGAGGCTTTCAGCTCTGCCGTCATGCTCTCGATCTTGGAAATCAGGGCGTCGGCGGATCCGTTCGCACGGTCCAGCAGGGCAATGAACTGGGCCCGTTGCTCGATGCCAAGCCAGATCAGGTTGCCGTCAAGATTGAGCGCGACGTCGACGACCTGGTATTTGCCATCCCGGGTCAGCACGCGCCAGCGTACATCCATGTTCTTGCCATCCTGACGCTCAATCACAGTATTCACGATCGAATCCGTTTCGGAGCGGTCGACGGAATCCTTCACGACGACGGCCTTGCCACGATAATCGTCCAGCTGGGCTTCATAAACGGCGAGTGCATAGGTGCGGAACGCCTTGCGGTATGCGGCCAGTTCTGCCGGCGTGAAGCGGCGGCTGTACTTGCCGATCACGAAGTTCGACACGGCGTCCAGGTCAGTGAACTTGTCCATGTAGGTGCTGAATGTTCTGGTGCGCTGATCAGCCGTCAGTGCCGGGTCATTCAGCGTCGCCAGGGCTTCGCTTGCATTCGCCTGAACATAGGCTTCCGTCTTGGCGTCTGCGGCAGCCGGCAAGGCGCACAGTGCAAGTCCAGCCAAGGCCATGGCGGTGGTTGTGATTCTGTTCAAGAAACTGCTCCTGTATGTGTCATCAGGGTCTGGTTAATTTTGAAATTCGTCAAAATCAGGGAGATCATCATAGGCTTCTGACTCATCGACGATCTGACCATTACGAATGGCAGCCTGACGCTGAGATGAATAAATACGGCGCAGCGCCACATAAGGTTCCGGTTGTTCGTTCAAAGTCCTGATCTGGTCGTCCAGCGCGACCCTCGCGTTCAGGCCGCCCAGCACCCCACGGCCCATGGCAATCTGGTCGTCCAGGTCCGGCTGACCGGCAAATTCGGTCCAGGTGAGGGGATCGAACGCCCAGTTGACCCCGGATCCCAATAGATCACGCGGGTTGGTCGGCCCCATAAGAGGCATCACGAGATAGGGGCCGCTTCCAACTCCCCAGACGGCCAGCGTCTGGCCGAAATCTTCCGTATGTCCGTCAATTCCGAAATATGCCGCCGCGTCCCAGAGACCAACCAGGCCGATCGTCGTATTGATGGTGAAGCGAAAGAACGTGTCACCCGCGCGGTCGGGCTGGGCCTGCAGGACGTCGTTGACGAAAATCGCCGGGGATTTGAGATTTCCAAGGAAATCGCCGACGCGGTCGCGAGCGAATGAAGGGGTCACTGTCTCGTACACCGACGCCGTTGGTCCCAGCGCGTAGCGGTCGACTCCTGAGTTGAACGCAAACATCTGGCGGTTGAATCCCTCATATGGGTCAGCAACAGCTCCTACTTCAGTCGGGGGTGTCGAAGCGCAGGCGCTGAGGCTGAGTATCAGCGCGGCACCGAAAGATCGAATTTGCATGAGGATGGTCCCGGAATCTTGTTCAAGGCTGTAAATGGAGGCTCAATAGGGGCGCATCAACTGACCAATTGGTAAATTCATGTGCACTGTGTCGTGTGTGCAATCTTGCAAAACATATAAACTAATGTTTATATCCAGATATGCAGTCAGATATCGCCCCCACAATAGACCGTCTCCGCGCCGCGGGCGAGCCGACCCGCTTGAGGATTCTCGCCTTGCTTCGCCAGCGGGACCTGTCTGTCGGTGAACTCGTCCAGGTGCTGGCGCAATCGCAGCCGCGACTGTCGCATCACCTGAAAGCGCTGACGGGAGCCGGCTTGGTCGAGCGCATGCCGGAAGGCTCGTTCGTCTTCTACCGCGCTGCCAGTCGGGGGGAAGGTCGCACCTTTCTCGATTCGCTGTTCACGCAAGACCTCATCGAAGCCGCGACCCTGCACAGGGATGCGGCGCAGCTCGCAGAAGTATCCGCCGTGCGGGCGGCATCCGCCGAATCCTTCTTCTCCGGAATTGCCGGCACCTGGGACACGATCCGGTCCTTGCACTACCCGAATGAGGCCATCGAGGATGCCTTGCTGGAGCTTGCGGGTCCCGGACCGTTCGATCGGGTGATCGATTTTGGTACCGGCACGGGCCGCATGCTCGTGCTGTTCGCGCCCCTGGCGCGCGAGGCCGAAGGCGTCGACCTGAGCCATCACATGCTGACTGTCGCCCGGGCCAACCTGGAGCATGCGGGCATTGTCGATGCGCGCGTCCGTCAGGGCGATGTGACCGCCGTGCCGTTTGACAGCAGTTCGGCGGATCTCGTCATCATCCATCAGGTTCTTCACTTCATGGATGCGCCGGGCAAGGTGATTGCGGAAGCCAGCCGCGTCCTGAAGCCGGGCGGCCGTCTGCTGGTTGTCGATTTTGCAGCCCATGACCTGGAATTCCTGCGTGAAGAGCATGGTCATCACCGGCTCGGAATGCGAGACGACAATATGGCAAGCTGGGCCGCTGACGCGAAGCTCAAACTGTCCGAGCCACATTCTTTTGACCCGCCCGATGCGTCCAGTCCGGGCCTTGTCGTTAATATCTGGGTCGCCGAAAAGCTGGCTCTGCCTGAGGAGGCCAACGCATGAGCACCCTGTCGATCGCTGATCGCCAATCCGATTCCGCGCCGTCCGTTTCGTTCGAGTTCTTCCCGCCGAAGAGCGATGCCATGGCCGAGCGCTTGTGGCAGACCGTGCAGCGGCTTGAGCCAATGGCGCCCGATTTCGTCTCGGTCACGTATGGGGCTGGCGGTTCCACCCGCGAACGCACGCACGATACCGTCAAACGGATTGCCGGCAGCACGCTGCTGCTGCCCGCCGCGCACCTGACATGCGTGTCTGCGACGAAGGAAGAAGTGCTCGACGTGGCTGACGGCTACTGGGATGCGGGCATCCGCCATATCGTCGCGCTGCGCGGTGATGCGACCGAAGGCATGGGCGCGGTGTTCCAGCAACACCCGGGCGGGTTTCGCGACTCGGTCGAACTGATCGCAGGCTTGCGCGAGCACCGTCCCGAACTTGGCAGGCAATTCGAGATTTCCGTTTCCTGCTATCCGGAACAACACCCGGACAGCCTTGGTTGGGACCAGGATATCGCGTTCCTGAAAGCCAAGCAGGATGCTGGCGCAGACCGCGCGATTTCGCAGTTCTTCTTCGAGCCCGACACCTATCTTCGATTTCTTGAAAGGGCGCGGGCGGGCGGCGTCACCATGCCGATCATTCCGGGGATCATGCTTCAGCCCAACTTCAACGGCCTGAAGCGCATTTCAACCCTGTGCGGTGCGACCCTGCCGGACTGGCTGCATGGGCTCTACGAGGGACTCGACGATGACGAAGAAACCCGCGATCTCGTCACGGCGAACGTGGCCGCCGAGCTTTGCCACAAGCTGGCCGATGAGGGCGTCGACAAGTTCCATTTTTACACACTGAACCGGGCCGGCCTGGCACTGTCGACATGCCGCCTGCTCGGCATGAAACCGAAGCCTGCCAAGGCTGCATGAGGCAATGACATGAACCGCACTGAACGCATCGCTGCCCTGAAGGCCGCCGCAAAGGAACGCATCCTGATCCTTGATGGATCGTGGGGTGTGATGATCCAGCGGCGTGGCCTCGACGAAGCCGATTTCCTCGGCGACCGTTTCATCGGTCATGAAGGCCAGATGAAGGGTAATAATGACATCCTCTGCCTGACGCGGCCGGATATCGTGACCGACCTGCACAATGCCTATTTCGAGGCCGGTGCCGACATTTCCGAGACCAATACATTCTCGGCAACGACGATTGCGCAGGACGATTACAAGCTCGATGCGGACGCTGTGCGTGACATCAACCTGGAGGGCGCGAAGCTGGCACGGGCCGCCGCCGATGCGTGGACAGCGAAGACACCGGACAAGCCGCGCTTTGCCGCCGGGTCGATCGGCCCGCTCAACAAGATGCTGTCCATGTCGTCCAACGTGAACGACCCAGGCCACCGCGCGGTGACGTTTGATGAAGTCTATGATGCCTATCGCATGCAGGTGCAGGCGCTCAATGAAGGCGGCGTGGACCTCTACCTGATCGAGACAATCACCGACACGCTGAATTGCAAGGCGGCGATCAAGGCAATCATGGACCTGGAAGCAGAAGGCATGGACAAGTTGCCAATCTGGATATCGGGTACGATCACAGACCGGTCGGGCCGCACACTGTCGGGCCAGACGGTCGAGGCATTCTGGAATTCCGTGCGTCACGCCAAGCCGTTCGCGATCGGGTTCAATTGCGCCCTGGGTGCCGACCTGATGCGGCCACACATTGCCTCACTGTCGCGCATCGCCGACACGCTGGTCGCGGCCTATCCGAATGCTGGCCTGCCCAACGAGATGGGCCAGTATGATGAGACACCAGAAGAGACGTCGAACTCAGTCGGCTCCTGGGCGAAAGATGGCATCGTGAACATTCTGGGCGGTTGCTGCGGAACGACGCCGGAGCACATTGCGGCCATTGCCAAGGCGGTAGATGGCGTGAAACCGCGCGACCCGGTGCCGACCTCGCACGACATGCGTCTCTCCGGGTTGGAACCCTTCGTGCTGGCATCATGACAGGCGAGCCGGTTCAATCAGGCGACCTGTTCGTGTTCTACGGCCTGCTGAAACAGGGCGCAGCGGGAATGCCAGCTGACCTGCCGCTTGAGAGCTCGGGCACGTTTCTGGGACCCTGCCGGTTTCGCGGACGCCTGCTGGACCTCGGTGGCTTTCCGGGCGTGGTCGATGGCGACACGCTGTGCCATGGCGTGCGGTACCGGCTGGCGGACGCATCGCTCATTGGAGCTATTGATGCATTCGAGGATGTAACGGACGATCCGGCGACCTCGCTCTATATCAGAATGCGGATCCCGATTCTGGCTGACGACGGCGCGCCAACCGGCGAGCAGGCATGGATATACTGGTACAATCAGGCCACAGATGGCTTCGACGTCATTTCCGATGGTAACTGGCCGCTGGATGCAGGCAGGGCGCGCAAAAATGGGTAAGACCTATGACAAGCTCGACGCCAAGCTGATCCGTTTCATTGAAGCGCAGAAACTCTTCTTCGTTGCCACAGCGCCGCTTGGCGCAGACGGGCACATCAATCTGTCTCCCAAGGGCTATGACGCGTTCAAGGTAATTGATGAGGGCACCGTCGCCTATCTTGATCTCGGCGGCTCCGGTATCGAGACGCAGGCGCACGTGCAGGAAAACGGGCGTATCACGATCATGTTCTGTGCCTTCGAAGGCCCCGCCAATATCCTGCGCCTGTATGGTCAGGGCGAGGCGATAGACGTCGGCAATCCCCGCTATCCAGAAATGCTCGCCATGTTTCCCGGTTTTGAGCGTGCCCGTGCCGTCATCGTCATCAAGGTGCACCGCATCGCCGATAGCTGCGGCTGGGGCGTGCCATTCTACGAGTTCAAAGGCGAACGTGATCAACTCACGCGCTATATCGACAACAAGTCTGTCGATGAATGGACTGAAAACTGCTTCCAGAAAAATGCCGAGAGCATCGATGGCCTGCCAGGCATCGTCCGACCGAAAGACTAGATAAGCATTATGACCTCCAAAGCCTCTTCTTCCTTCGTCAATATCGGCGAGCGCACCAATGTCACCGGCTCGGCCGTGTTCCGCAAGATGGTCACGGCTGGCGACTATCCGGCGGCCGTCGAGGTTGCCCGCAACCAGGTCGAGAACGGTGCCCAGATTATCGACGTCAATATGGACGAAGGCATGCTGGACGGTGTCGAGGCAATGCGCACCTTCCTCAATCTTATTGCGGCCGAGCCGGATATCGCCCGCGTGCCGGTGATGATTGACAGTTCCAAATGGGAGGTCATCGAAGCCGGCCTGAAATGCGTGCAGGGCAAAGCGATTGTGAACTCGATCTCGATGAAGGAAGGAGAGGATGCCTTTCGCAAGAATGCCCGCGCCTGCCTGTCTTACGGGGCTGCCGTCGTTGTCATGGCGTTCGACGAGGCGGGCCAGGCCGATACTGCCGCCCGTAAGATCGAGATATGCCAGCGGGCCTACAAGATCCTGACCGAAGAGGTCGGGTTTCCGCCCGAGGACATCATTTTTGACCCGAACGTGTTCGCGGTCGCGACCGGAATCGAAGAACACAACAATTACGCTGTCGACTTCATAGAGGCCGCCAAGGTGATCCGCGAGACGTGTCCGGGGTGCCATATCTCCGGCGGACTCTCGAACGTGTCGTTCAGCTTCCGGGGCAATGAACCCGTGCGCCGCGCAATGCATTCGGTCTTCCTCTATTATGCCATCCCGGCGGGCATGGACATGGGCATCGTCAATGCCGGCCAGCTTGATATTTACGACGATATCGAGCCGGAGCTGCGGGAGCGGGTCGAGGATGTCATCCTCAACCGCCGCGCCGATGCAACCGAGAGACTGGTCGACCTTGCCGAATCCTTTCGGGGCCAGAAGGGCAAGGTGCAGGAGAAGGACACACGCTGGCGCGAAGCATCGGTCGCCAAAAGGATCGAGCACAGCCTCGTTCACGGCATTACCGAATTTATCGAAGTGGACACCGAAGAGGCGCGCCAGTCAGTCGAGCGCCCGCTGCACGTGATCGAAGGCCCCCTGATGGATGGCATGAATGTCGTTGGGGACCTGTTCGGTTCCGGCAAGATGTTCCTGCCGCAGGTGGTGAAATCAGCACGGGTCATGAAGGCCGCCGTAGCCTATCTCGAGCCCTTTCTCGAGGAAGAGAAAGTCCGGCTGGGTACGGTCGATGTGTCCAATGGCAAGGTTCTGATGGCCACAGTGAAAGGCGATGTGCACGATATCGGCAAGAATATCGTCGGCGTTGTCCTGGCCTGCAACGGTTACGAGATTATCGACCTCGGCGTCATGGTTGCGGCCGAGAAAATTCTCGACACGGCCATCGAGCTGAATGTGGATATCATTGGCCTGTCCGGCCTGATCACACCGAGCCTGGATGAGATGGTCTATGTGGCATCCGAAATGCAGCGGCGCGGTATGACGCAGCCGCTGATGATCGGCGGCGCGACGACCAGCCCGGCGCACACCGCAGTGAAAGTCGACCCGGTGATCAAGTGCGCACCCGTGATCCATGTCTCCGATGCGAGCCGCGCTGTCGGCATCGTGAGTTCATTGCTGAACGCCGAAGACAAGCCAGCGCTCGTGGCGCAAACTCAGGCCCGTTACCAGCGATTGCGGGAATCCCGCAAGGACGGGCCACCCAAGCCGCGCCTCCCGATCGCGGAAGCCCGCGCCGCAGCGCTGAAGCTTGACTGGGATACTTATGAACGCCCGGTGCCGACCTATTCCGGCGTTCGTACGTTCGACGACATCGATTTGGCGACCCTGGCCAGGTATATCGACTGGACACCATATTTCGCGGCCTGGGACCTCGCCGGAAAATACCCGGCCATCCTGACTGACAAGATTGTCGGCGAAGCGGCGAGCGGCCTTTGGCGTGATACGGAAGTCATGATGCAGCGCCTTGTCGGTGAAGCCTGGTTCAGGCCGAAGGCTGTCGTGGGATTCTGGCGCGCCAATAGCCGGGTCGACGACATCCTGCTGGAAACCGGCGACACGTTCCACACGCTGCGCCAGCAGATGGTCAAGGATAATGAGCGGGCCAATTTCGCCCTTTCGGACTTTATCGCACCGGAAGGTGAAGACTGGATTGGCGGGTTCTGCGTGACGTCCGGACCGGAAGTCGAGGCTATCGCCGCCGATTTTGCTGCGAAGGGTGACGACTATTCCTCGATCATGGTGAAAGCGCTGGCCGACAGGTTTGCGGAAGCCACGGCGGAATACATGCACGAACGCGTACGCCGCGAGTTATGGGCATATGCGCCGGATGAGGCGCTCCAGGCTAGCGACCTGATCGGCGAAAAATACCGCGGTATTCGACCCGCTCCAGGATATCCGAGCCAGCCGGAACACACCGAAAAAGAAACGCTGTTCCGGCTGCTGGAGGTCGAGAACAGGATCGGTGTGTCCCTGACGTCGAGCTTTGCCATGACGCCAGCGTCCAGCGTGTCCGGCATGTATTTCGCGCACCCGGGCAGCGTCTATTTCGCGGTCGGACGGATCGAGCGGGACCAGGTCGAGGATTATGCAGGCCGAAAAGGCTGGGACATGCGCACGGCCGAGCGTTGGCTTTCCCCGATCCTCAATTACGATCCGTTCGCTGTGAAATCAGACGCTGGTGCCTGAGTATCGAGATAGGGCAGAGGGTCGACAAGCCTGAAGCCAGGCGTTTCCTCAGCGAAATGTCGAAGCCAGTAAGCGTGTCCCGACCCGAACAGTACGATCACGCGGTCACCCGGCTGGCTGACGGCATCGAGTTTGGAAAAGATGATCGCATTGCGTGCATACCAGCCATAGTTCAGCGCAGCGCCTGCCGGCTCAGCGGCGGTCGCCAGCTTCAGCAGCGAGTAATAAAAGTTGCGATGTATGGTGCCGATCGTCTGGGGGTCGTTTTGAATGGCAAGCAGCTGTGACACCGTCCGAGATTCCTGCGCCTTTTCAAATTCCGACACCATCTCGTTGAGCGGTGCCATCACGTCGTCAAGTAAGCCGGCGGGACCATTTTGTTCGACAAAGGATTCGATACGTTCAAATGGGAAGAAGTCTATCTCACCATTCTGGGCGTCGATTCCATAGACCCTTGAAATGCCGAGCCGATTAGCTAGTCGGTAAGCAATCTGGATTGTTTCGTTCGGATCGTTGGCAAGCTGTTCAGGCGTGAATTCCGGATAACCCAGGTCGAGGAAATCGGCACGGGGAGACTGGGATTCGACCATGATCGCCGTGGGCCTGAATACGGCGAGCCGGTCTGCGAGCGCCGCAAGTTCCTGTTGGCGCGGCGCGGTGAGGACATTGTCGGCCTTGGCATTGGCAAGGTCAGCCCCCGGATTTCCCATATGATACGTGCCGAGAACCATGACGTCGACGACTGACGCGCGAGCTGGTGGCGTCGCAGGCAAGCTCGTGCATGCAGCGATGCTCATCACGGCAATCGCAACCAAAACATGCTTCATCGGATTGTGTTCCCCACCTGTTGCGTTGACTGTTAGATGCGCCGGGATCTGCGTTTGGATGCACCCTGGCCAAAATTTCGCGCAGAGGCGTCGATGTTTGCGCTATCATCGGCACTGGCGACCGGGCCACGAGTCGCATATGACGAGCTACGCACACCAGCGACATTGGAGAATCAGGATGAGCCAGAACAGACTTCGCGGCGAGAATGCCAAGATTGTTGCGACGCTGGGCCCGGGCAGCCGCTCGCGCAAGGAAATCCGCGCACTGGCCGAAGCCGGGGTGGATGTGTTCCGGTTGAATTTCAGTCATGGCGAGCATGCGGCGCATCGCGAGGCGCTCGAAGCTGTGCGTGCAGCCGAAGCAGCACTTGGCCAACCGCTGGCCACGCTGGCAGACCTGCAAGGCCCCAAGGTGCGTGTGGGCAGGTTTCCCGGCGGCACGATGCGGCTGGGTTTCCGGGCCGAGTATGACCTGATCACGGCGGACGAAACCGACCGGGACGACGTGATCCCTGTTCCGCATGCCGAAATTGTTGCCATGCTTGAGGTCGGAGACACGATCCTTGTCGACGACGGAAAACTGATCCTGACCGTGACGCAGGCAGGGGACAAGCCGCGCGTACGGTCGGACGTTCCCGGAAAGCTGGGTGACAAGAAAGGCTTCACGGTTCGCGGAAAGGCCCTGCCGGTTCAGGCGCTGACGGACAAGGATCGCAAGGACCTCGCCTTCGCGCTGGAGATCGGTGTTGATATCATCGCGTTGTCCTTCGTGCAGACGGTCGAAGACGTGCTGGAAGCCAAGGCGATCATCGCAGGCCGGGCGCCGCTGGTGGCGAAGCTGGAAAAGCCAGCTGCGATTACGAACCTGTTGGCCATCGTCGAAGCGGCGGATGCCGTGATGGTGGCGCGTGGCGACCTCGGGGTGGAGTTTGCGCCGGAGGACGTGCCAGTCATTCAGCGGCGGATCGTGCGCGCAGCCCGCGCTGCGGGACGACCGGTAATCGTGGCGACGCAGATGCTGGAATCCATGATCGAAAATTCGGCGCCGACCCGGGCGGAAGCGAGTGATGTTGCGACGGCGATTTACCAAGGGGCTGACGCGGTCATGCTGTCTGCCGAGACGGCGGTCGGACGCCACCCTGCCACAGCGGTTGCCATCATGTCCCGGATCATTCGGGCCACAGAGAATTCTGAAGACTATCGCCGGTCGATCGCCGAATTTGATGGCGACGGCGCGAGCACCAATGCGATCGATGTCGTTGCCGAAACAGCACAGGCCATGGCGGCGTCTGAAGGCGCAGCGGCGCTGGCCCTGCGAACCGGCGCATTTGACCGGTTGGCGCGCTTCTCGCGCGTACGCGGTGCGGCGCCGATCCTGTACGGCTCACTCGACGACCAGCGCCTGCGGCAGGCGTGCCTGTTGTGGGGCGTCCATCCGCAGCGCCTGAATGCGGGCGAAGAGACCTGGTACAGGGACCTGATGAATGCTGCGGGACTACAGGGGCGGGTTGCCTATGCGCGGTGGGCTGGTGACGAGTCGCGGTTTGCCTGGGAGATCGGAATCGGCAGGGGCCAGGATGGCGCGACGGTTACTGGCGTATGACCAGCTGGCTCTTGCGGAACTCGTACGAATAGAGCTCGCCCAGAAATGTCATGCCGAGAAGTGACTGTTCAAGACCGTCGCGCAGGACCATCGCTTCGACATTGTCGACTTCAACCCGGCCGATCCGTATCTTGTCCAGCGTGACGGCTGCGCCGTGCACGATTCCGCCGGCGGTACGGATTTCCCATTTGAAATCGAGCTCTTCAGGGTTGAGGCCAATACGTTGCGCATCCCGAAACGTGATCGCCACCGTGCTGGCGCCTGTATCCACCATGAATTTCACGGCGGTTCCATCGACATCGGCGCGTGTCCAGTAATGGCCGTCCGGCTCCCGGTCGATGATGGCAGCGTTGTCGAAGCTCGCCTGACGCGGTGTGACCACGGCCGTAGCAACGGTTGGAACGTCCGCAGCTTCCTGACGATCTTGAAGTTTTGGCACGACAAAGACCGCGATCACCATCGTGATCATCGCTGCGGCAGCGACCATGGAACCGGCTTTTTCCAGCGATCCGCTCACACTTATCGCTTTCCCATGGCCTTGAGTTCCGAAATCCGCTCCGGCAGGGATTCGGTCACCTCTTCGCGTGCATCGCCGCCCATGGCCACCCAGCGCCCGATTTCGGGTAAGGTCCGCCCGCACCCGAGACACCAACCTGTAGTGGCGTCTATTGCGCAGACTTTTATGCAAGGGGTCCTTATCGGTTGGTCAGTCATCAATATACAGCGTAATCCATGGAGCAGGATGGGCAAGTGTGGCACGGCGCAAGGTAACAAATCCTTGTCGTGCGCTGACCGATTTCTCTGATAAAAGCGCACTGTCCCCAACTGCGTGGGACCGGGAGACTGACTGACGTGACTGAGCCTGCCAATAACAAAGCCCCTCTCGACGATGTTCGGGCGCTTGTTCACAAACCGATTCCGCTCGACACGGCGCCTGGCGCGCGGGTACGCGCCGCTCTGCTCACGATGGGGCGGGAAGGCGATTTCGGACGCCTCGGCGAGGCAGCGGAATGGCTGGCGAACTGGCAGCACCGGTATCCCCCGCGGATCGAGAAGCCCGTCCTGGCGATTTTTGCCGGGTCGCACGGCTTGGTCGATGAAGGCGTTTCACTTTCGACGAATACCGACACCCGCGCGCATGTTGACGCCCTGAGAGAAGGGCGGGCCCCCTTGTCGGCAATTGCCACGCAGGCTGGTGCCAATATTCGCGTGTTTGAGCTCGCATTGGACAATCCAACGCCCAGCATCGCCGATACGGCCGCCATGAGCGAACGCGAATGTGCTGCGACGATCGCTTTCGGCTTCGAGGCAATCGAAGACAAGCCTGACCTGCTGGCGCTCGCTGTGTCAGGGGCGGGCGTGGGTACGGCCGCCGCCGCTGTGGCGTGCGCGCTGTATGGCGGTTCGCCGGACTACTGGGTTCGCCCTAGCAATTTGACGCCTCCAGCCCTGTCCAAACGGCGAGTCGAACTGGTCAGCCGGGCGCTGACGCTGCATCGCGGTCACCTGTCCGATCCGCTTGAGGCGCTGCGGTGCCTCGGCGGGCGCGAGCTCGCGGCGTGTGTCGGCGCGATCATCGCAGCGCGGCACGAAGGCGTGCCAGTGGTGCTCGACGGGTTCGCGACGACTATTGCTGCAGGGATCGTTCATGCTATCGATCCCGGCGCCATCAGCCACTGCATTGCGTCACACTGTACGCAGCGCCCCGCGCATGAAGCGGCGCTTGAGCGACTCGGGCTGAAACCGCTGATGCAGCTTGAGTTCCAGACGGGCGGCGGACTTGGCTCTGCGACAGCGATCGGTGTGCTGAAAACGGCCTGTGCACCTTTCCTCGCCGAGCCCGCGACGTCCTGAATCCGCATGATAACCCTGCGGAAACGCATGGAAAACCTGCGGCAAAGTTTACGTTTACGTGCGCGTAACCTTGCCACGAGACCCGTTTGACTGACATAGAGAATGCAAGTCAGCCCAAAATAATCTGCCCGGAGGAGTTCCCCGCTCATGAATCTTGATTTTTCCCCTGAGGAAGTCGCCTTTCGCGATGAAGTTCGCACCTTCATCACCGAAAATTACCCCAAGGAACTCGCTGGCGTCGGCACGCGCGAAGACCTGTCGCGAGATGAATTCCTCGCCTGGCACAAGATTTTGGGCAAAAAGGGTTGGTCTGTGCCCGCATGGCCCGAAAAGTATGGCGGCACAGGCTGGACATCGACCCAGCGCTATATCTGGTCAGAGGAGAATGCGCGCGTCGACGCGATCATGCCGCTGCCATTCGGCGTCGCGATGGTGGCTCCCGTTATCTACACATTCGGCACCGAGGAGCAGAAGAAGGAATACCTGCCTGGAATCAGGTCGGGCGACGTGTGGTGGTGCCAGGGCTATTCCGAGCCCGGCGCAGGTTCGGACCTAGCAAGCGTCAAGACGACAGCTGTTCGCGACGGCGACGAGTGGGTGATCAATGGTCAGAAAACCTGGACGACGCTCGCGCAGTTTGCCGACTGGGGATTCTTCCTCTGCCGCACAGACCCGACGGCCAAGAAGCCTCAGGAAGGTATCAGCTTCATCCTGGTGAACATGAAAACGCCAGGTGTCGAAGTGCGCCCGATCAAGCTGATAGATGGCGGCCATGAAGTGAACGAGACATGGCTGACGGACGTACGCGTGCCCGTTGGCAATCTCGTCGGCAAGGAAAATGAAGGCTGGACCTGTGCCAAGTTCCTGCTCGCTCACGAACGTTCGGGCATTGCGGGTGTTGCCCGGTCAAAGCGCGGCGTGGAGAAGCTCCGTGCGATCGCCAGTGAGGAACTGATCGACGGCAAGCCGCTGATCCAGTCCGGCGATTTTGCGCGCAAGATCAGCCAGTTGGAAATCGACCTAACGGCGCTGGAATTCACCGAGCTCCGCACATTGGCTGCGGAATCTGCGGGCAAAGGGCCCGGACCTGAGAGCTCCATTCTCAAGATCAAGGGCACGGAAATTCAGCAGCGCCTGACGGAACTCACGCTTGAGGCTGTCGGCAACTATGCAGCCCCTTATACGGCCGGCATGGAACCCGACGGCTCCAACGAACGTGGCGTGGGCCCGGACCACTCCAACTTCACGGCAGAAACGTATTTCAATATGCGCAAGACGTCGATCTATGGGGGATCGAATGAGATCCAGCGCAACATTATCAGCAAAATGATCCTCGGCCTTTAAGGCACAGGGACAGGGAGATATTTCATGGATTTCAATTTTACCGAAGAACAGGGCATGATCCGCGACAGCCTCTCGCGGCTGATCCGCGAGCAGTATGACTTCGACACGCGCCGCAAGGTCGTGGCGTCGAAAGAGGGCTGGCGCCCGGCCATGTGGGCCCAGTTCGCCGAACTCGGCCTGCTCATGGCGCCCTTCAGCGAAGAAGACGGCGGTCTCGGCGGCGGCCCGATCGACGCGATGGTCGTGATGGAAGAATTCGGCAAGGGGCTCGTTGTCGAGCCTTACCTGCCAAGCGTCGTCTGCGGCGGCGGCTTCCTGAAGCGCGGTAGCGACGCCCAGAAGGCCGAGCACCTGGCCGGCATCATGTCGGGCGAACAGATTTTCGCCTTCGCCTATGCTGAGCCCCGTGGACGCTACAACCTTTCGGACCTCGAAACGACCGCCAAGAAAGAGGGTGCGGGATTCTCGATCAACGGGCACAAGGCGGTCGTGATCGGCGCGCCATGGGCGACACATTTTGTCGTGACGGCCCGCACGTCGGGCGGACGCCGCGACGCGAAGGGCGTGACCGTGTTCGTCGTCGCCAAGGACGCGAAGGGGGTCTCGACGCGGGATTACCCGACAGTCGACGGGCGCCGCGCGTCGGAAGTGTATTTCGAGAACGTGTCGGTCAGCGCAGAAGCTGTGGTCGGCGAAGTCGACAATGGCCTGCCATTGGTCGAACTGGTGACGGATGAAGCGATTGCGGCCCTCTGCGCCGAAGCTTGCGGCGCGATGAAGGTCGCCCACGAGATGACCGTCGAGTATTCACGCAACCGAAAGCAGTTCGGTACAGCCATCGGCAAGTTCCAGGTGCTTCAGCACCGGATGGTCGACATGTTCATGGAGCACGAGCAATCGGTCTCGATGACCTATATGGCGACGCTGAAAGTGGACGAGGATGAAGTGACCCGCAAGAAGGCAGCCTCGGCGGCCAAGGTGCGGATCGGCCAGGGCGGACGCTTTGTCGGCCAGCAGGCGATCCAGATCCATGGTGGCATGGGCATGACGGACGAACTGGCCGTCGGCCACTATTTCAAGCGCCTGACCATGATCGACGCTGAATTCGGCAATGTCGACTATCACCTCAAGCGCTATACCGACCTGTCGGCTATCGACCTGCCGGTTGCTGCTGAATAATATAAACCTTGTCTGAGAGACACCGTGGCGGCGGCTGGGAAACCAGCCGCCGCTTTCGATTCTGGCGTCTGCCTTGCAGGACACGCGCAGGAAATTCCCGTATTGGGCATTGCGAGGAGTTATTGATGGCACAGACCAGCGCCCCCCGGATGGACATGATCGTGCAGCGCCAGCTGGATGTGATGACGACAGGGAATTCGGCTTATCTCGCCATTTTTTTGCGGGCCGTGAAAGCCGCTGGGACGCGGATCCGCATCGTGTTTGCGCCCATGCGGTCGTTTGGTAACCGCCCTTGGATGTCAGTTCATCCTGAATTCCTCGAACTTTCAGATGAGCTGGTCGTGCCTGCCAGTCTTCGGATCGGTGGCCGGTACTGGTCCATGTCTCCCCAAGTCTGGGGACGCTTTGCGATCCGGGCTGCCAGGGCCCTTGCCGGGAAACTGGGTGCCAGCATCACGATCCACTCCTATCTTGGCGACCCCCTCAAGGGTCGGGAGTCAAAGGAAGTGTGTGCCTTGGTGAACCGTGGCGCGCCCGATATTGTGGTTGCGGAGTACTCCTCACTGGGGCCGCTGCTTGATCACTTGAGCGCGGTCTCCCATCGATCGGTCCTGTTGCATGACTTGTTTTCTGTTCGGGCTGAACAATTTCGTGCGAACGGTCTGGCGCCGGACTTCACCGAGGTGACCAGAGCTGAGGAAGCGGAGCGGTGCCGGGCATCGACGGTGAATTTCTATGCGTCGAACAATGAGCTCCACGTATTAAGCCCGCTCCTGCCGGAAGCGCACTCTATCTGGCTGCGGCCAGAACCTCCGCTTCATGCGGTGCAAGAGACGGATGCGCCTGCCCATGCTGTATTTCTCGGAACGCGCCATGCCGGCAATATCGACGCCCTGAAGCATCTTGTGGATGATATCTGGCCACTGGTCCTGAAGCAGCGTCCGGATGCCGTGCTGAAGGTCGCCGGGTCCATCTGTGCCGACCTCACGCCGGAGCAGGCGGCGACACAAGGGGTGGAGCTGCTTGGACGGGTCAAGAACCTTGAAAGCATATCAGGAAGTACGGCTATCGGCCTTGCGCCGACGCGGATCGCCAGTGGTGTCAGTATCAAGGTGGCCGAATACCTGATGCTGGGCATGCCCTGCGTAGTGTATCCGGTGGCGCTGGAAGGGTTCCTCGACGTGCTCGACGATCTTGTGGTCATTGCGGAGGGACCTCAGGCCTATGCCGATCGGCTGGTTGAACTCATGTCGGATGCCGATGTGCGCAAACGCTTGTCGATTCGCGGTCTCGCGCAGACGCCTGATCGGCTGTCCAACAGGGAATTAATCAGTTTTTTCAGGAAGTTGTAGATGGTCTAGGCAGCAGCGCCTGGTGTCAGGCGTCGATCTGGTCGGCGACATGGTCCGCGATCGCCAGCGAGCTGGTGAGGCCGGGTGACTCTATGCCGAAGAGGTGCACGAG
The DNA here is from genome assembly GCA_018830285.1 of Alphaproteobacteria bacterium. Classification (GTDB taxonomy): domain Bacteria; phylum Pseudomonadota; class Alphaproteobacteria; order Caulobacterales; family Hyphomonadaceae; genus Hyphomonas. Next base: position 134,130 of record JAHJSB010000015.1, on the reverse strand, counting down.
GCCGGCATGGCCGTGCAGAACGGGGCCGTCGATCCGGAAATCGGCTGCCGGTTCATCTGGGCCCGAGAGTTTCGGACGGCAGCCTGAATAGGCCGGGACGATGGCGCCGTCCGGCAGGGCGGGCCAGTATGATCGGACAGCTTCGTAGAAGGATTCGGAACGTGCCGGGTCCACGCTGTAGTCAATCACGTCAGGATTGTCATGCCCCAGCCATTCGACGTCGGGACCGAATCGAATCTGTCCGGCAAGATCGAGGGTTACGTGGACACCAAGCCCGCCGATTACGGGCACAGGATAGATCAGTCGCGAAAAGGCAGGTGGCGCCTGGCAGCTGAAATAATTGCCCTTGGCGAGCGTGAATGCGGGCAGGAGGTTGATGTCATACTGTTCCATGCCTCTGGCCAGGCGATGTGCATGGAGGCCGGCACTGTTGACGAGGTAGCGAGCAGTGATGTCGTAGGGCTCACGTCCGCCAACCCTTACCCGGAAACGACCGTCAGATAGTATGCTTGTGTCCAGGACCGGCGCATCGAGCAGGACTGCGCCGCCATGCCCCTCAAGTTCATGGCGTAGCGCGGTCATGTAGGCGTGACTGTCGATCAGGCCTGTTTCCTCTGACAGAAGGGCGGCCACACAGCGCAGGTTGGGCTCCAGAGCCGTTGCTTCGGCGGCACTGAGCATGCAAAGGCCTTCCACCGCGTTGCGCTGGCCCTGTTCATGAAGCGTTTCCAGTCGGGAGACCTGATTTTCATCTGTTGCAACGATCAGTTTGCCCGTGCGTTTGTGCGGCACGTGGTGGGCGCTGAGGTAATCATAGAGCTTTCGGCGACCCGTCACGCACATCTGATGGCGCAGGCTGTTGGTCGGATAGTAAAGCCCCGCATGGATGACTTCGCTATTGCGCGAGGATGTGCCGGTCCCGATGTCGCGTGCGGCTTCCAGCACATAGGTTTCGTGCCCCCGTCGCGCGAGTTCTGCGGCGCATGCGAGCCCGACCGCACCTGCACCGATCACGATCGTATCGACTTCAGTCATTTCGCACGCCGCTTTTCATCGGTGCAGTATCAAAACGGGGGTGGCAGGGTATTTTCATGGGCGGTCGCTCAAACCAGGAGATCGGGCGGAACAGATGCCAGCCGCATGCCAATGTGGCGCATTCGCGGGGCGTCTGCCAGCGCTGAAACGGAACCGGGTTTCACGCTCTTCGAAACATGTGTGTGGAGTGCGGGCAACACCGGCTACTTGTGTCGTTAATGTCCGGTTTTATGGATTGTCGCAGGGTGACAGTTAACCATCAAAGGTGTAGCTTTACCGGGCTTTGGAAGTGTATTGGCTTCGGAATCAAGCAACAATGAATTGGGGTCAGTTCTTGCACCTCGACGCTTTGGCGCAAGAGCGTGCCATTCGTCGGAGCAGGGCCCTTATTGGAACGTTTGGACCATACGCAACGCATAGAATATGGGTGGGGGATGTCGTTGAGACGCAAGTTGCGAGATATACCGCTTGTTCAAAATGCACCTGTTGCCGAACAAAAGCACGCCAAACTGCCTTTTGACTATGTTGCCGTGTTTGCTGCGAAGGGCAATGCGCGCACTTTGTTCGATCCGATTCAGCACATTTTCATTCGCGTAGCGCATAGAGAGCGCACAGTTTCATGCCTTGCACGATTGTTCCGCCCGTTGTTTCGTTTCGGGAATCCGATTGTGCATGGCAACTACAGAGTACCCGTAAACATGGTCTCAAGTTTGCAACGCACTTCGAGTTGATCAGGACCGGCACATAACGAGAATTACCCAAGGGGATTGCATAAATGTCGAATTTCAAGCGTGTTTGCCTTCTAAGCGTGGCGGCTGGCGGACTGGTGGCGACCAACGCCGTGGCTCAGGGCGAGAACTACTATAGCCGTGACAAGTACGAATCCGTGCGTGACCGCTATCAGGAAGACTTCGATCCCGAACCGGTTCGCCTCGGCGCGTTCCTGGTTAATTCTCACGCCAGTGCGTCCGCGACGTACATCGACAACGTCCAGGCCACGAACAGCAACAAGATTTCCGATACGATCGCTCGGATCGGCGTAGAAGTAGCAGCGCGCACAAACTGGAACGTGCACGAAGTTGGCCTTCAGGTTTCCGCCTATCGGAACGAGTATCTCGATATCGGTGATGAATCGACCAGTGACTTGCGTGCCCGCTTTCGTGGACGTCTGGACGTTAACCGGAATGTATCGCTGGGTGCTGCCGTGTTTGCCGAGGACCTGGCTGAGCCGCGCACGGATCTTGCCAACTCTGTTGGCCTGGACCGTCCGATTGAGCACACACGTGTGGGTGCAGCCTTTGATGCCGATTACCACAGCGACCGGTTTCGTTGGAACAATCTGGTCGAAGTGTCCGAAGAAGACTTTGAAGATGGCCGCCAGACGGGCACCGGCATTCCGATTGACCAGGACTATCGTGACAATAGCGTGACTTTTGTCCGCTCGCGACTGTCCTATGCCGTGTCGCCAAACCTGGCAGTGTTCACCCAAGGCACGGTTCGCGAACTGTCGTATGACCAGAATCAAGTACTGACTGGTGGTGTCCGTTCGCGCGACTCAAGCGGCTATACCGTCTCCGGCGGTGTGGATTTTGAACTTAACTCGCTGGTACGCGGTGACATCGCCATCGGCTATTTCAGCGAGGACAAGGAAGACGATTTCTTCAAGGACGTCGATGGCCTGTCGGTTGATGGTCGTATGGAGTGGTTCCCGACGCGTCTGACGACGGTGGGCTTCACAGCCGGTCGCCGTGTCGTCGATATCGGCGTGTTCGACTCGCCAAGCGCGCTCCAGACATCTTTCGGTGCGCGGATCGATCACGAGCTTCGTCGCAATATTATCCTGTCCGCTGCCGCCAATATTGTCAGCTATGACTACCAGGAAATAGACCGGACAGACGACGTGAACGACCTTTCCCTGACCGCCGCCTACAAGATGAACAAGCGCGTTCACTTCGAAACCTTCGCGCGTCACATCAACCGCGATTCGAGTGGAGTCGGCGTGTTCGGCGATCCGTCATATGACGTCAACCTCGTCGGCGTCGGTCTGAAACTCTATCCCTGATATCTTCCTCGCCCGCGATCCGGGCTGCGATAATTACGAATTGGTGTAGTGCTTTGACTAAGACTTACAGTCTTGAAATCCCTTCTCAGGGTCCTTCGCTTGGCGGCGACGGTCGTGACGACATGCCTATCGATTTCAAGGCGCTGGTTGGCACTGTCTATCGCCGGTTCTGGATCATCGTGACCGGTTTCCTCGTGACCTTCCTTCTGGTCGCGTACATGACTTTCACGCAGACGCCAATTTACAAGGCGAACTCGATCCTTCAGCTGGACACAAACAAGGAAAACGTCATCGACCTCGGTAGCGTGCTGGGCGGCATGGCCGCAAGTACGGCTACGATCGATACCGAAGTTCGTGTGATGGGATCGAAGTCGCTTCTTACAAAAGTCGCGAAAAAGCTGAAGCTGGCCGAGGATCCTGAGTTCAACTGGACTCTGGTCGAGAAAAAGCCGGGCCTGCTGGCGCAAATCAAGACGCAGATCCGGTCATGGACCGGACAGAAAGTGACGAAGGAAGTCCCTTACGCGAATCTCAGCGCTGAGGAGCGTGAGGCGGCGATTCTCGAATCTGTTGTTCAGACCCTGACATACAAGGTCCACATCAGCCGCATCGGTACCACCTACCTGATCAATGTTGACGTGACGAGCGTCTCGCCTGAGACGGCGGCGCGGATTGCCGACGCCGTAGCTGACCAATACCGCGTCCAGCAACTCGATTCCAAACTCGAAGCGACACGTCGCGCGACAGCCTGGCTATCCGAGCGCGTAGCTGGCCTGCGCGATGAAGTGGAGGCGAAGGAGCAACGTGTCGAGGAATTCCGCGCCGAAACCGGACTATTGTCCGCTCAGGGCGCGACGCTCACCGAGCAACAAATCGCTTACAATACCAACCAGAAGAGTGTGCTCGAAGCCCAGTTGAGCCGTGCCCGTGCGCGCTATCAAAGCATGAGGCGCCAGATCGACAGTGGCGCGGGCATTGACGCCATCGCCGAAGTTCTCGATTCGCCGGTCATTTCGAGTCTCAAGACTCAACGCGCCCAGATCCTTCGTCGCGTCGCTGAACTCGAAACTACGCTTGGACCAGCCCACCCTGAGCTGATCGGTGCCCGCAACGAAGCCGCTGATATTGAGCGTCAAATCACGGCGGAAGTGAGTCGGATCGCCACCAATCTCGATAGTGAGTTGAAGGTCGCACAGGCGCAGATCGATAGCATCAACGCGAACATCGGCCAGTCGACGGCCCAACTTCGCGGCAACAATATCAACCTTGTGCGCTTGCGCGAGTTGGAACGCGATGCCGAGACAAGCCGAGTGCTTTACGAGGAATTTATCAGTCGATCGAAGGAAACGCGTGAACAGGACGACCTCGTCCAGGCCGATGCGAACATCCTGTCGACGGCCTCGGTTCCTGGTCGTCCAAGTTCGCCGCGGAAGATGCTGAACCTGATCATTGGCGGGCTGCTTGGTGGCCTCATCGGAGGTGGACTGGCACTGCTCGCCGAGATTTTCGACATGAAAATCAGCTCGGCTGAAGATGTTGAACGCAAGCTGGGCGTGAACTCGATTGGTTCCGTACCGTTGATTCGCAATACGAGCCTGCTGCCGTTTTCACAGGTAAACCCGGCGGACTTTCTGGTGGATAATCCATTATCGGCATTCTCAGAGAGTATTCGCTACCTGCGCGCCGCGATTGCATTCTCGGATATTGACAGTGAAACGAAAACTGTTGCGGTTACCTCGTCGTTGCCGGACGAAGGCAAGACCAGCCTGACCTTGAGTCTTGGGCGCATGTCAGCGATGTCGGGCTCGCGTACACTGGTTATCGATGGTGACTTCCGTCGCCGTCAGTTGACCGACGCAGCTGGTATGTCACCTGAGATCGGTTTCATTGAACACCTGTTCGGCGCTGGCCAACTTTCGGATGCGATCTGCAAGGATCAGCGCAGCATGTTGGACATCCTGCCGCTGACGAAGTCCGGTCATGTGCCACATGACGTGTTTGGAACACGGGCATTTGATGATCTCCTCGCACGGCTGCGGTCGATGTATGACCTCATCCTGATCGATACCGGACCCTTGCTGTTGATGGCGGAAGCCCGCGTCGTCGCCGGCAAGGTTGACAAGACGATCCTTGTTATTCGCTGGCGCCGGTCACTGCGCTCGGCCGTACGGCAATCGCTGCATCTGTTGAAAACCTTCAATGCCGATCTCCTGGGCATTACGCTCAATATGGTCGACTTGTCGCGCCGTCGTCACCACAGGGACCCGGGCTCGACGTACAAAGCTTACAGCAAGTATTATTCGATGGAGCCCAAGCGCTCGATCTTTGGCTGGAGCAAGGCGCCGAAACCTGGATCCATGACATCGTCCGTGAAGCCCGTGCCCACGCGAACGAGCTCCAGTGACGAGCGCATCCGTGCTGTGACATCCAAAGAAGTCTCTACGCACTGATCATGCTGGACGCCGGACATCCGGATGATGCAACGCTCGTCGGCTTCGGGACCGAAAGCGGTGACGCACAGGGGTCTGCAATGATCAGGGTTGCTTTTTTTGGTCATGATGCAGGAGACGCCGCGGTGCGTCGTCGTGTTCGCGCCATGCAGGATGACGGCGTGTCAGTTCGCGGATTCATGATGCGGCGTCAGGATGACGTCGCGACCGAGTGGGACAATATCGACCTCGGCCAGACCCGCGACGGGGCTTTTGTCCAACGCGTGGCGCGCATATTTTCGGGCGCACGAGCCGCCGCCGCCGCTAGAGGCGCGTTGGCGGATGCCGATGTCATCTATGCGCGCAATCTCGACATGCTGGCATGCGCCTTTCTGACCAAGCGAATTGCCGGGCTCGATACGCCGGTAGTCTATGAGAGCCTTGATGTGCACAGGCTGCTGACCCGAGCGGATATCGTGGGCAAGGCCATGCGGTGGTTCGAGAAAAGTCTTTTGCGGCGAACAATTGGTCTGGTCGTGAGTTCGCCCGGTTTCCTGCGCAATCATTTCGAGAAGCACTATCGGGGACTCTACGTGCCGTTTCTGGTTGAGAATCGCCTGGCGGCAGGAAGCGATTTCGGGCCGCGGCCCGAACCGGATGCTCCAGATCAGGTCAGGTCAGGTGCGGAAGGGAGATTGCGACTCGGTTGGGTCGGGAACTTGCGGTGCCAGAGGTCATTTGACCTCTTGTGCGCTCTAGCGGACCGCTATCCGGATACGATTGAGATAAAGTTGCACGGCCAGCCTGCGCGAACAGAGATCCCGATATTCGAACCCGAGATCAATGCGCGCGCGAACATGTCGTTTGCCGGGCGGTACCGTTCGCCGGAGGACCTTGCGGTCATCTATGCGGGGCTCGATCTGGTCTGGGCAGGTGATTTCATGGAGGCCGGATACAATTCCGACTGGCTGTTGCCGAATCGGCTTTATGAAGGCGGATACTACGCGACCCCTGCCGTGGCCCCGGCCGGCACGGAGACAGGGGATTGGATTGAGCGGCACGCCTGCGGGTTCACGGTTGCCGAACCGCTGGATGAAACGCTTCCCACAATGATTGGCGATGTGATGCGAAATGATGCTGCGTTGGGAGCCTGCCGCAACCGGTTGCTTGCGATGACGAATGAGGTGTTTATCGAGCCTAAGGGGTTTTTCTCGGAGGTATTGGAGCGCGCACTCGCCGGGAGCCGCTCGAAATGAACATGGTCAAGCCCATTCAGGTCAACGAGACAGAGACACTGGGGTTCGCGAACCTCTACCGCACCGGTCGAAAGGCGCCGGTGTGGGAGCAGGCGCTTGTGACGATCTGGTTCTTCGTGACTTACTTGCCGCTCGATGGCGTGACGCCGATCCGCTATTTGCTTGTCCTGTATTTCCTCGGAATTACAGCGATGTATTACCGTGACGTCGTGCCCGTAGTCCTGAAGGCCTGGCCTCTATTCCTGCTGCCCATATTCGGCTTGCTGTCATTCATGTGGTCAGACTACCCGTCCGATGCCATCCGGGCCGGCGTGCTGATGCTTCTGACGCCGCTGACGATCGTTGTCATCGGTGCCCGGTTAAACACAAGGCAGGCGCTTCGCTGTCTGATGTTTGCAGGCATGATCACAACGATCTTTGCCATTCCGACAATCAGCACGTTCAGCCAAGGCGGACCGTACGGTATGGGTGCGAAGAACCTGTTCGCAATCCAAATGCTGTTCGCCATGCTTCTCTGCCTGGCGACGGCACTCAACCAAAAAGAGTTCCTGTGGGTTCGGCTCTTGGCATTCCCCTTTGTGCCAGTCTGCTTCGTGTTTCAGTATCTGGCGCATTCAGCCACGTCCCTGGTGTTTGCTATTGTCGGCATCGTTGGTTTGTTCGGGGTGCGGTATTTCTGGATGAACCTCGGTCAGATTCGGCACTTGCGCACGTCGCTGCTTATGGCGTCCGTAGGCATCGCCCTGACAGTTGCCGTCGTGTTGCTCAGCATGCCCGAGAACACGATGATGAGTGATTTCCTGGGATTATTGGGCAAGGACGGGACCTTCTCCGGCCGCTCGGCGATCTGGCGGCAGGCTGAACTCCTGAGTCATGAACACCCCATAGCTGGCGTTGGCCTTGAGGGGTTTTGGCAATATGACGTCGGTGCCGCGCAAACAATCAATGAGAACGATTTCAAGCCGTTCGGGACCAAGCTAACCTTCCACAATTCTTTTTGGGAAGTCCGGGTACACCTTGGTTATGTGGGCTATGCCATGTTCCTGTTGATACTTGGTTGGTGTTCGTACCGGACTGTTTTGGCCTGGTTCAGGGCGCCCACGATGGATAGTTCAGCGCTCCTCATCACGACCGTGATCATTTTCACTTCCACGTTCACTGAATCCTACCTTTGGGGCACGTTCAACACATTGGTAAACCTTTTCTACTTCGGCGCCATAACGACCCTCGGCGCAGGCGAACGAAAGTTCGAGGGAAGAGTGCCGGTCACCGTTCGAGAGTCGACCTGAACGCCGGCAGTGAGCGCTGATCTGGCCTGCGCCAATCGCACTTCGGATTTCCCCTTGCAGTTCCAATATTCATGCGCGGGGAACCAGGCGCAGCTCAACCGCTTTAAGGACGCAATGCTGCCCGATTTCCGTATCATGATCTGAGTGAGCCGGCGCTGAACACGTGAACGCATTTTAAGCAGTCGTTAAAGTTGGTTGTTCAAAAGATATGATGATGACGCCAAACCCAGCCATTCCGTCCCGCAGGACTGCTGTCGATTATTCGCTCGACGCGCAGATCCGAAATGATTCGGGGCGCTATGCGAATTCACCAAACGGCAAGTGGCCTGTTTGGGCGCGGCTGCTGGTAATCGTCGGGCTAAGCGCACTTCTGTGGGCCGGCATCATCTCAGGGATGATGGCTCTGTTCGGCTAATATTGTCGGGTAACACGGTATCCGACCAAGCTTACGATGCTCAGCGTTTTTCGCTGTTGGAGCATTGCGGCGTGTGGTCGCCCAGTGCGCGGAAACTGACGCAATAGTAAGTCGCACGGGTGCCGTCTTCGAATTCCGGAGATCCGTGCCAAGCATATTGGTCATGCGATCCGGTCCAGATATTCATAATGATGCGACCGGGATTCTGCGGGATCGGCCTCTCGGCGGATGTTACCGTTTTTTTTGCCACCCCATCGACAAACCAGGTGATTGCGTCGGGCTGCCAGTCAAAGGCATAGAGATGGGCTTCCTCAGCCGCGTCGAAGGGGAGATCGATATAGATTGATCCATTGGTTTTTCCGTCGGCAAAGACATTGGCATGAATTTGGCGCGTATTTTTGCCAAGAAATTCAATGTCGATTTCGTCGTGCGGGTCGCCGAATGTTGCATCCGTGTGGGTAAAGAACGACGATACGACGCCAGAACCTGGCGCAGCCTGCATTACGACTTCGTAGCGTCCAAAGCCATAATATCCGCGCTTCTGAACCTCCGCACCAGAATAGGGCTGATGATCAACGGGTTTGCGATTAATCTCGAGTGAAATACTTGGATTTTCGAAATGAACGTTCTCCGCTACCCAGCCGGCCCGATAGAACTGTGACAGGAAGGTGAAGTCGGAGATGTACCAATCTGACTCTTCAAAACCGTCACTAAACGAAAGGTTGAAGGATTTCCCGTCTCCGCGATCAGGAACGATTGTATATTTCGGATGGGGCCAGATGTAGGCCGCGATTCCGACGATGATCAGGATCGCGAGTGCGATCAAAATTGCAATTACGTACCGGGCGCGAGTCACAGCCTACCATATCCTGAATATGAGGTTGCGGCCTAGTCCAAGTCCGGACGTATCAGCGCGCACCCTTGGAGTTGAGAACAGCAGGTATGGTCATCATGACGATCTTGACGTCACCCCAGAACGACCGGCTGCGTGCGTATTCGACGTCGGCAGCAACACGTTGCGGGTAGGACGTGTCACTGCGACCGCTTACCTGCCAGAGACCGGTAATGCCAGGACGCACGGCGCAGTAGTGACGGTAGCTATCGCCATATTTGGCGATTTCATTCTCAACGATGGGGCGTGGGCCCACGAGCGACATGTCGCCACGCAGTACATTGTATAGTTGGGGCAATTCATCGATTGACGTCTTGCGAATAAAATTGCCGATCGGTGTGATGCGAGGATCGTTGGTCAGCTTTTGGGTTTCGTCCCATTCCTTCCGGGCGACAGGATCGTGTGCCAGGAGTTCGTCAAGTTGTTCCTTCGCATTTGGCACCATCGAGCGGAGTTTGAAGCAGTTGAATGTTTCGCCATCCAAACCATAGCGCCTCTGGGAATAGAAAGCGCGTCCACCGTCTTGCAGGCGAATGATGATCGCAACCACGAGGATCAGGGGGGCGACAAAAAGCAGGGCTGTACCCGCGACGACAATGTCGAACAGGCGTTTGAACTGAGTGTGGTCGCGATCAAGCGCCTGGCTCAGGCGAGCCGCTGCATAGGCGGTGGCTTCTGCCTGCCGTGACGAGTTACTCAATCTCAAGCCCATTCTGGTCCCCTGCATTCTAACTGCGGTACTGCTAACCAAGCCGCGTCCACTCGACCCCATTGCAATATTCCTGCCGCATCTGGGATTGACGCATATTGCGTTCTATCAATCCTCTGCAATCCTTATACCGCGATTTTCGCAAATAATTAACTCTTGGGGTCGCATTTTCCCCTGCCGCGCGAAGTATTGCCTAAATATTCATTCATATTCGGCTCATCTCTGAATTTCGTGTATCGATACGAGACAGACCACCCAAAAAGCAGGCGCAAATTAGACACGCCCGCGAGGTTCTGTATCGAACGTCGCGGGCGCAAAGCAATTTGGATCAAATGAATCGATTCGCGAGGGACCTAAAAGATTCGTTCGCCAATTCGGAGCGTGTCGCCAGGCTTTACGACCGTGTTGGTATCGAGCTCGAACGGTATCTCCTGATTTCCATCCGCGCTCTTGATAAAGACCACTTTCTTATTGGCGCGATATGTAAACCCTCCTGCTGCGGCTACAGCATTCAACACAGTCAGTCCGGAGTTGAAGGGATATTCTCCAGGGCGACCAACCTCGCCAAGAATGTAAAATGGTCGGTAGTTGATCACTTCGGCGCTCACACGGGGCTCGAGAAGAAATCCGTTGGATAGATTGGTTGCGATCGTCGTCTCAAGGTCTTGGGTGCTGAGTCCGACAGCTGTCACTTGTCCGATCAAGGGGAGCGATATCGCGCCTGTTCCATCGACCACGAATTCGCCAGAGAGTTCAGGCTGACCGAACACGTTTATGCGTAACTTGTCGCCTGTGCCCAAAGTATAAGCAATATTCGACTGGGTTTGGGCCGGCGTTGACGGATCTGCAACCTGACGCGTCACCGGTCCGGCCGATTGGCAGGCCGAAGCGAACATGAACATGGCGAGCGTCACCATGAGAATGAATGAGCGAAATAGCGACATAATAAATCTCCAAGTGATGGCGACGAAACGCGGCCAAACTGTTTCAGTCTGACACACTCACGTGGTCAGGAAGGTAATTTGCTCGCCGAAGAATCGAGCTGCAGACAGCTTGCCGCTGAGGAAGGCGCCAGTGTCGAGGCCAATGCGGCGATTGTCGTGGAAAACGTCTTCGGCTGGAGTGTGTCCATGGACTATCAAATGCGAAAATTGCCTCGTGTCGTCAAGGAACTCATCTCGGATCCAGAGCATGTCTCGCGTGCTTTGCTCGGCGATGGATGTGTCGGGCCTCAGCCCCGCGTGGACGAACAAGTAGTCGCCGGCGGAATGGTAAGGCTTCAGCGAACGATAAAAATCAAGGTGCTCTTGCGGCAGACGCTCGCGGAAAGCGCCCCACAGCTTGGTCCATGCTGATCGGGCTGCTGCCATGGCTTCGTGCGACCCCAGGCTGCCACGCGTGTTTGGTGGCTGGAAGCCATATGAATAGAGCGTTTCACCGCCGCCATAGCGTACCCATTGGCTGCCGAATGACTCGTCTTCAAGGAATTTCAAGAGTGCCTCTTCGTGGTTGCCCATCAGGAACACGGTCTCGAATTTGTCCAGACGGTCGCTCAGGAAGAACTCGATCACGGCGCGCGACTGCAGGCCGCGGTCGATATAATCACCGAGAAACACAATCGTGACACGCGTGTCCGGGGGCAGGCCCGTTGCATCGTTTTCAATTTTGACGATCAGGCGCTCAAGTAAATCGTGTCGTCCGTGAATGTCGCCGATCGCATAGATGCACTCGCCATCAGGGGCGGCTGTGACTCTGGTGACGTCGCTTCGTACAGGCGTGGCAACAACGGGTGCGTGATCATTCGACTGCCCGACTCGGGCGCGAATGCGCGCGCGCAAAGACGTTGCTGAACGCGTCAGGCGCCCGAACTGATCGAGGAACGACCTTTGCAAGAGTTGTGGCAATCTGGACATGGCGGCTTTCTGAATAGTCCCTCTCTATAGCGTTTTGCAGCAAAAACCAATTTCTTGCGTCGCGAAATTACCGAGGCCCAGCAAGGGATTGCATGATGAATCCAGCGGCCCAACTCATGTGCATCGTACCGGAAGCCAGACCCGCCAGGAGGCCGCAGGCAGACATCTTTACCAGGCCAATGAAGACAGACGCTGCGGCGAGTATCGTGAGGTAACCGGCGGGCAGGAGAATGGCGGGCGGGTAGAAGGGGGCGGCGAGCAGGCCAATGAGACAGCCCAGCAAGGCGAGTATGGGAAGCATCTGACGGACCTTCGGTCTCTGACGGTGCTTGAGTACGGTTCGCGCCCGGCCCTTACCGTAATTATAATACTGTCGTGCGAGCGCTGCAACAGAACCGCGTGGGATGTAGATTTTGCGGATCGTGGCATCGAGGAAGATGCGGCCCCCAGCCTGGGTGACGCGCTCGTCATATTCGGCGTCTTCATTATGGGAGAATGTTTCATCGTATCCGCCGATAGAACGGAAGACCGACAGGTCGAATCCTGCGTGATGGCCATGGTCGACATAGCCCGAACGCGTTCCGCCGCGGTGGGCTGACCCACCCGAGCCGAGTGGCGTGTCGACGATCCAGGCATTTGCTTTTTCGAAGCAGGTCTCGCCGCGGGCGTCCATCGGGATCACAATCGATGCGGCTTGCGTCCTCATAAGGGCAGAGGCGACGGACTGAATGAAACCCGCCGGGAAAACGGAATGGGCATCGCATCGCACGAGGAATGTCGCGCTTTCACCTGCGCATTCTGCAACGGCGAGGTTGATCGCCGCAGACTGGAGTTTTTTACTGTTGTGCATGAGGTGAAGATTGGGGAACTCCGGCATCAGCGATTCAACGATTTCAAGCGTGCCATCGGTGCTGCCGCCGTCAACAACGACAAGGGGAACGCGTCGTAACCATTCATCGCCCGCCATGAGCGAGCGAATGCAGGACTCTATGTGCCGGGATTCGTTCAACGCAGGGATAACCGCAAGTACCCGGGTGGGGTCGAGCGCTTCGACCGTCTTTTCTATGGTTTGGGCGTTGGTGACCACTGTATTTCCTGCGTATTTGGTTACTAACAGTCTGTAACAGCAAGTCCCATTCCATTTTGCACCAGCCAGGCGAAATTGGCTGCATCAATGGGGCCGGGGGCTGCCCTGTGTCTGTGCTTTCCTGACGATTGGAAAGGTGCGCCCGTCTGCGTGCTCCTTTTTTGCGCCCTCTCCCCTAGGTCAAGCTTGCCCAGAACTGGGAAGCCCATAATGTGGCGAGAACAATTTGAATAAAAGGGAGAGAATGAATGATCGGTGTCGTGGCGAAGCTCAAGATCCAGGATGGCAAGCAGGCTGATTTCGAACAGGTTGGAAAAGACCTTATGGCCAAGGTGAAGGCCAATGAACCAGGTTGCCTGACCTACCAGCTCTACAAGGAAAAGGGCTCGGACACCGATTACATCTTCATGGAACAGTATGCGACGTCTGACGATCTGAAGGCGCATGGCCAGACCGACTACTTCAAGGCAGCCGGACCGAAGCTTGGTGCCTGCCTCGCAGGCGCCCCACAGGTGCAGTATTTCGATATCGTCGAATAGACGGGCGCCGAACGATGGATCTGTCATTCACGGCTGAAGACGCCGCGTTCCAGCAAGAGGTGCGTGCGTGGATTGCAGGCGCCTATTCGTCCGACCTTCGTGCCAAGATGGCCATGTCTAAAAATGGCTATCTCGACAAGGAAGGCCAGGTCGCCTGGCAGCGAAAGCTGAACGAAAAGGGGTGGGCTGCGGCCAACTGGCCTGAAGAGCATGGCGGCCCCGGCCTGAGCCCGTCCGAGCGCTATATCCTGAACATGGAGCTATCAGCTGCTGGCACGCCCACCGTCAGCCCGATGGGCTTCTCGATGGTCGCGCCGGTTATCATGGCGTTTGGCTCCGAAGCGCAGAAAGAGAAACACCTGCCGCCCATTCTCGCGTCCGACGTCTGGTGGTGCCAGGGCTATTCGGAACCTGGTTCGGGGTCCGATCTCGCATCGCTCCAGATGAGTGCTGTGCGCGATGGTGATGACTATGTTCTGAATGGTTCGAAGATCTGGACGACACACGCGCAGTGGGCCGACTGGATATTCTGCCTCGTGCGCACGAAAAAGGGCGTAAAAGCTCAGGAAGGTATCAGCTTTATCATCTTCCCGATGACACTGCCCGGCATTTCCGTCTCCGCACTGCCGACGCTCGACATGCCTGTCGAGGGACAGCAGGAAGTCAATCAGGTGTTCTTTGAAGACGTTCGCGTGCCCGTTGAGGGTTCGCTGGTTGGCAAGGAGAATGAAGGCTGGACCTATGCGAAATACCTGCTCCAGTTCGAACGTGGCAATTCCTATGCGCCAGGGCTTCGCAACATGCTGAAAAAGGCAAAGAAGATTGCCAGCGCGGAACAGACTGACGGTGACGCGCTGATCCGGGACGCGGACTTCGCCCGCAAGGTTGCCGCGCTGGAAATGAAGATCGACAGCCTGGATGCCACCGAGCAGCGGATTTTTTCATCACTGTCTGCCGGGCAAGCCGTCGGTCCCGAAAGCTCGATGCTCAAATGCCAGGGCTCGGAGACCCAGCAGGAAATCACGGAACTGCTCGTTGAAGCGGTTGGCGCCTACGGAGCACCGTTCATTCAGGACAGCCTCGCCATCGCGAGGCAGGGGGCGAATGCCGATTTGCCAATGCCCGGCTATGCGGTCCCGGTCACGCCGAGCTATTTCAACTATCGCAAGACGTCGATCTATGCCGGCTCGAACGAGATCCAGCGCAACATCATGGCGAAGATGGTGCTTGGCCTGTAACGGAACATACCCAGAGAGGGTAACGCATGGCGACTGGATCTCAGGGCAAGCCCAGCATTTTGACGCGGCTTGCGTTTGGCGTTGGTGGCATCGCCGATGGCGTCAAGAATAATGGCTTCGACTATTTCCTGCTATTCTTCTACAGTCAGGTCTTGGGCGTGCCAGCGGCACATGTCGCGACTGCGCTCTTCATTGCCCTGATCGTTGACGCCGTCTCCGACCCCGTCGTTGGTTATTGGTCCGATAATTTCCGGTCGCGGCTGGGGCGTCGGCACCCGTTCATGTACGCTGCGATGTTGCCAGTTGCGATTGCCTATTATTTTGCATGGAATCCGCCGGCGGGGCTAACAGGAAGCGAGCTGTTTCCGTGGCTCGTCGCGCTCACGATCTCCGTGCGGCTTCTATTCACGATCTACGAAGTGCCGCAAAACGCTTTGGCGGCAGAACTGACCAGCGACTACGATGCTCGTACATCGCTGATGTCCTATCGTTATTTTTTTGCATGGGTGGGGGGGCTTTCCATCCAGATCGCTCTGCTCGCCCTTCTGTTGCGTCCGACCGAAGCCGACCCGTCAGGATTCTTCAATATACAAGGCTGGCACACGTATGGTCTGTGGGCGTCCGTGGTGATCTTCCTTGCCGTACTTGCGACGACGGCGGGAACGCATAGCCATATATCGCACCTGAAATTGCCGCCACCTCAGCGCAAGCTGACGATCCGCAAAATATTCAGCGAAATCCTCGAAACAGTTTCCAATCCTTCGTTCAGAGCCTTGTTCCTGGCAACGCTGTTCGGCTTGCTGGCGTCAGGTATTTCAGCGTCGCTAAATCAGTACATCAACGGATTGTTCTGGGGCTTCACGACAGACCAGACGGCCCTTCTGACGGTGGCCGTCTACATCTCGGCTGTGATCGCCCTGATCGTTGCGCCGATCATTGGCAAGACTCTTGGCAAGAAACGTGGCGCGATCATCATCGGCGTGCTTGCCTTTACGATCGCGCCTGCACCGGTTCTGGCGCGCGTATTGGGTCTGATGCCACCGAACGGAACGGACCTATTGTTCAATATTATTATCTCCATCACGATTTTCGATCTCGCGCTGATCATCGCGACCCAGATGCTGATGGGGTCCATGATTGCCGATATCGTAGAGGACAGCGAACTTGCGACGGGACGCCGATCCGAGGGTATTTTCTTTGCCGGCATCAGTTTCATTCGGAAGCTCGCGCAGGGATCGGGAGTCATGCTCGCGGCGATCGTTCTCTCCGTTGCAGCGATCACGCCGGGAATGCGACCGGGCATGGTGCCTGATTCGCAGCTCCAGTTGCTCGGTATCGGTTATGCGGCGTCGGTGCTGACGATTTGGATGCTCATGATCCTTTGCGTGTCATTCTACAAGATCAGCCGCGAGGGACATGAGGCCAATTTACGGGCGCTGGCGGAGCGTGCGAGCCAGAATGCCAGCGATTCAGTTTCTGACTGAATTGTCATAAACAGACGAATTGCCACCTGCGCGATGCCGCAATAGAGCCTTAGTCATGATGCACACGATACCCATGACAAAACATATCTCGAAGCTGCTGGCGGTCGTTGGTCTGATGGTGTTGGCGCTCTTGATCGTGGCTGTTTTGCCGCTGTTTGCAGACGCTCAAGGCGTGCCGCAGAACCGCAGCGAGATGGAGCTCTCTTTCGCGCCGCTCGTTAAGCAGACCTCGCCTTCAGTCGTGAACGTTTACACGCAGAAACGCGTCACATCGCGGGTCTCTCCGATGGAGCAGTTTTTTTCGGGCGGCGTTGCACCGCGGGAGCGTGTGCAGAATTCCTTGGGCTCTGGCGTCATCGTGGGAGCCGATGGTGTGATCGTCACCAACAATCACGTTGTTGAAGGGGCCGAGTCGTTTCGGGTCGTGCTCAGCGACCGCAGGGAGTTTCCAGCAGAACTCGTGCTGGCTGACGAGCGTACAGATCTGGCTGTACTGAAAATCGACACGGAAGGTGCACAGCTTCCGACACTGCCCTACGCTGATACGCGTGCGTCAGAAGTGGGTGATCTTGTCCTCGCCATCGGTAATCCGTTCGGTATCGGTCAGACCGTCACCAGTGGCATCCTGTCGGCGACTGCGCGGACAGACGTGGGAATCTCGGACTATGCATTCTTCCTTCAGACCGATGCGGCCGTGAACCCTGGCAATTCGGGCGGCGCGCTTATCAACACCAAGGGTGAACTGGTTGGCGTGAATACCGCGATCTTTTCCCGATCGGGTGGCTCGAACGGCATCGGCTTTGCCATTCCAGCCGAGATGGTCAAGCGCGTCGTGAATGCGGCGATCAACGAGGGCACGTTCGTGCGCCCGTGGCTTGGCCTGGCGGGGCAAGCCGTCAGCTACGACATCGCCAAGGCGCAGGGACTTTCCCGTCCAATCGGCGTGATGGTAACGGAAGTCTACGAAGATGGACCAGCCGATCGTGCGGGCCTGCGGCGGGGAGACCTGATTACCGACATCGATGGGCGCGAAGTGTTCGACGAGAAGGGACTCAAGTTTTTAGCTGCGATCAAGAGCCCCGGCGAGACGAGTGAGTTGGCCCTGCTCAGAGGTGGGAAATCTCTAACAAGGACAGTGAAACTGGCGCCGCCGCCCGGAGCGACCGAGGCCGACGTCGTCCTGCTTGACGGTGTGACTGTGTTTTCGGGCGCGCGTGTGGTGGAATTATCGCCGCGGCTTGCCGAAGAGAACGGCCTTGATCCCTTCCAGAAAGGGTCCGGCATCTATGTCCACTCCGTGCTGCGCCGGTCCGTTGCGCGCAATTACTTCCGGCCGGGCGATATTATCCGGTCGGTGAATGGAGTGTCGACGAAGTCAGTAATGGACCTGAAGGCAGCATTGAAACCGGCAACCCGCAGTTGGAACATCGAACTCGAGCGCAATGGGCGCCTCATCAAGGGCACGGTTACGCTTTAGTCCGCCCTATCTCGCGTGAACGATAACCGGGACATTCTCGAATCCGAGCACGAAGTTGGAGAGCACGCGCGTTGGTTCTCCGACGACTTCAATGTGTTCGAACCGGGCGAGAATTTCTTCCCACAGGATACGAAGCTGCATTTCCGCGACACGGTTCCCCATGCAGCGGTGAATGCCGAACCCGAATGACAGGTGCCGACGGGCATTCTCGCGGTCAATGAGGAACTGATCGGGATCCCTGATCACCGTCTCGTCACGATTGCCCGACGCATACCACATCACGACCTTGTCGCCCTTGTGCATTTGCTTGCCGCGAAATTCGAAGTCCTGCTTTACGGTTCGGCGCATGTGTCCGAGCGGCGTTTGCCAGCGGATAATTTCTGACACCATGTTGGGTACTAGTTCGGGGTTGGCCTTCAAATTTGCGAATTGTTCAGGAAATTCGTTCAGCGCAACGACGCCGCCAGAAATGGAATTCCGGGTCGTGTCATTTCCACCCACGATGAGCAGCATCAGGTTGCCGAGAAGCTCCATGGGGTTGTTGATCATGTCCTTCGTCTCGGGGTCATGGGCAAACAGGGAGATGAAGTCGAACTTGCGCGGCTGGGCAGCGCGTTCCTTCCAGAGCTCACTGAAGTAGGCGAGGCATTTGTGAAGTTCGGCTTCACGGTGCTTCATGTCCACTTCAATGCCGACAGTTTCCGACGTCGTCGTCACATCAGACCAATAGGGCAGGAGGTGGCGATCCTCGAACGGGAAGTCGAACAGTGTTGCAAGCATCTGCGTCGTCAGTTCCTTGGAAACATGCTCGACCCAATCGATTTTTTCGCCGACCGGGAGTGCGTCGAGAATGTTGCACACGCGTTGGCGAATCAGCGCTTCAATATCGCTCAATTGAGTGGGCGCGACAGCCGGCTGGACGGCTTTGCGCTGCACGTCATGAACAGGTGGATCGCTCGCGATGAACATGGGTGTGTCGAAGTCGGCCGGCGCATCGCCGATTACAATGTCGCGTTTCGATGAGAAGACGTGGTGATTGGAATCGACCGCCATGATGTCTTCATACCTTGTGATCGACCAAAACGGTCCGAACTGGCTTTCTTGGCAAAAATGGACCGGGTCTTCCTGACGCAACCGACGAAAATACTCACCATGCTTGTTGTGCAGAAACAGTTCCGCGCGGGAGACGTCGAGCGTGTCCAGGGGCAAGTCCCACGGATTGGGGATTTCAGGTCCCACGGTTTGGATCGTGTCAGCCAAGATTTTCCTCCCACATTGTTCTTATTCTTGTTGCATGCACGCTACGCCCGAATTTGCGGACCGGAAAGGTGTCAGGCCGAACCGATTGTTGTGCGGTGCAGCAGGCGATCGAAGCCCTTGTAACCGCCTGTGGCCATGTGCAGGAGGCTGCGATTGTCCCACATCAGCAACATCCTTGGCTGCCACTTGTGGCGATATTGGAATTGGGGCTGCGTCTGCCAGCGAAAAATCTCGGTGAGCAAGTCCCACGATTCCGCCTGCTCCATGCCTTCAATTCCGACGATGTAACCAGCGCATCCGAATAGCGCCTCGCGTCCCGTTTCTGGATGCCTGGAAATGATGGGGTGGAGTTGTGTTGCTTCGGCCGCGTCCGAGGGGCGAATGTCCATTGATCGTCCGGCAGCACGATCGTCGGCGCCGTAAAATCCTGTTGGTGCATATGCGTTACGGGCAGAGTGGATTGCTTGCTTGCCTTCGATGCGTTGGCGCAAAGCATCCGGCATTTGTTCGAGAGCAAGGTGCTGGTTCACGAAAAGCGTGTCGCCACCTTCAGGTGGGATCGTGATGCCATACAGGCATGTCCCTGCCGGCGGGACTTCTTGAAAACTCCAGTCCGTGTGCCAGCTTTCGGCAAAGATCGGCGCGGTTTCGTCTGCGGCCCGCTTCACGGCTATGATGTGCTTGCGACCAGGAATGGGGGCGATGAAAGGATCATCGCCAAATGGTCCAAACAGCAGCGTAAATCTTTCGAGGTCATCGTCGCTGATTGCCTGATCCGGAAATGCCAGAACGTGGTGTTGCAACCAGGCGTCTCGAATTTCGGCCACAACGTTTGATGAAACGGGCATCGACAGATTCAGGCCCGTAACCGACGCTCCGAAGGGTTGCCCTGACGGGCTGATCTCAATCGGCATGTTTTTTTCCTCCTGGATCACCTTATCACGATGCCCGTTCCCGCATAGGAGTGCTGTATGTCCGACTTGTTTGCTGCCTCAGGCCTCTCCGATTCTGCGCCGCGTCCACTGGCTGACCGATTGCGTCCGGCCCGGTTAGCGGATGTCGTCGGCCAGGATCACCTGATTGGTTCTGGTGCGCCCCTGAGCCGGATGCTCGAAGCTGGCCGACTTTCGTCGATTATTCTTTGGGGGCCACCGGGTGTCGGAAAAACGACTATTGCCCGTCTCTTGGCAGCAGAAACGGACCTTGAGTTCGAAGCGATAAGCGCAATCTTTTCGGGAGTAAAAGACCTGCGAGCTGTGTTCGACAAAGCTGAAGCTCGGCGCAATGTGGGAAAGGGAACTCTGTTATTCGTTGATGAGATCCACCGGTTCAACCGGGCTCAGCAGGACGGGTTCCTGCCATATGTCGAGAGCGGCGCCGTCACGCTCGTGGGGGCGACGACAGAAAACCCAAGTTTCGAAATCAACGGAGCCCTATTGTCGCGATGCGCTGTGCTTACGCTGAAGCGGCTCGAGCCCGTCGATATGGAAACACTGCTGGCGCGCGCGGAAGCGCTGGAGGGGCGCCAGCTACCGATTGAGGATCGCGCTCGCAAGGCGCTGATCGATATGGCGGATGGCGATGGTCGTTACTTGCTGAATCTCGCTGAACAGGCCTTCTTGATGGCGGAAGCGCCGTGCCTGTTGTCGCTTGGGGAGTTGAGCGCAGCTGTTCAGAAGCGAGCGCCCGCCTATGACAAGGACCGTGAGGAACACTACAATCTCATTTCCGCCTTGCACAAGTCGATCAGGGGCTCCGATCCCGATGCTGCGCTTTACTGGTTCGCCCGAATGCTTGAAGGAGGCGAAGATCCCTTGTTTCTTGCGCGGAGGTTGGTCCGCATGGCGAGCGAGGATATTGGACTTGCCGACCCGACGGCGCTGTTGATTTGCGGCGAGGCTGCGCGAACGTACGAGAGGTTGGGAAGTCCCGAAGGCGAACTCGCCCTCGCCCACGCCGTGATTCATCTGGCGACTGCCCCCAAGTCAAATGCTGCCTATGTCGCCTACAAGGCCGCGCGACGCGCAGCTGTCGAAACCGGGAGCCTGAAGCCCCCGAATCACATTCTGAACGCGCCCACGGCGATGATGAAAGAACAGGGATACGGCTCCGGATACGAGTATGACCACGATGCCGTAGGCGGCGTGTCCGGACAAAATTATTTTCCCGACGGAATGGAAGCCGAGTTATATTACCGGCCGAAAGGGCAGGGTCGCGAGCGACCTATTGCTGAACGGCTCAGGGAGATCGCCGAGATCCGCTCTCGCAAAAAGGACCAGGCGTGACCCGCAACAAGCCATTGCCAGCCATTTCGCCAGAGGATGGCGCATTCATCAGGTCACTGATCGTACATCAGGATGATGATATCATCGCATTCAACAAGCCCTCGGGCTTGCCCGTGCAGGACGGTCGGGGAATTGATCGTTCGCTGGATTCGCTGTTGGCGGCCTTCGCGCGCTCCAATGGCAAGCGCCCGAGGCTGGTGCATCGGCTCGACGCGGGCACATCTGGACTCATTATTGTGGCAAAGACGCAGCCAGCGGCGGCATTCCTGTCAGAGGAGTTTGCCGAACGACGGACGAAGAAGACCTATATCGCGGTCGTCGGTGGCGCCCTTCCCAAGGACAAAGCGGGGGCAATCGATGCGTCGCTCGTGAAGGTCCAGGAGGCGGGACGGGCGCGCATGATTGTGGCGCGTCCTGATCGCAAAGGTGCCCTTCGGGCGAGAACGGACTGGGAGATACTGGAAGTCAGCGGCCCTTGCGCTGTTGTGCGGCTCACTCCGGAAACCGGGCGCATGCATCAGATACGCATTCACTTGGCGCATCTCGGATGTCCAATTCTGGGTGACCCCATTTATGGAACCGGCAAGCAAGGTACGCCGCGTCTGATGCTGCACGCGCTTTCGCTAGAGATCAGGCGCCCTGCGGGTGATGTTCTGACAATGCGCGCTGCCTTGCCGTCAGATTTTGAGGATGTCGCGCACAATCTCGGATTCAAGACGTATTCGGGATTGTTGTAGTCGAAGCGCCAATCTATGGGCGGGCGGATTCTCCCCTGCACATCAGCAGCCGGAATTGCTCCGAGAATACCGCAAGCATGCTGGCGACGACGCGAAATCAGGTGCCGCATTTTATCGGGCATCCGACATAGATTGGCTGACTGGAAAAGCACCTGAGGTCTAAAACCTCGAAGGCCCGCCAGTATGCCGGCGGGCCTTCAGAAAATATTCTTTTGCGGATCAGCGTTCGCGCAGGCGCGGGCCGACGGCCAGCATCTGGCCCGAATTGACGGAGTCGGCGGTGGCCAGGTCGTCGATCAGGATTTGCACGCGGTCGTCATTTGCCACCGAACCGAGCATATAGGCTACGCGGGCGGTCTCTTCCGAAACGCCGAGCATACTTTCCAGAGCTTCAAAGCCAGTCTTTCTGCGAGGGTAGTATGTGAGGCGGGGCGTGATATCTGCGTCGATGCCGCCCAGTTCCTTCGCCTTCTCGATCGCGTCCATGAACCCGCCGATCTCGTCGACGAGCCCCTTGTCAATCGCGTCTTCGCCGCTCCAGACGCGGCCTCGAGCAACGGCATGGACTTCATCATAGGTCATGCCGCGACCGTCACCAACGATGCCGAGGAAGCGGTCGTAGCCACGTTTTAACCAGGCCTTGACTTCGGCTTCCTGTCCTTGCGTGAATTTTCCGGCGCCGTAGGCGTCAGCAAAATCACCGCCCACGCTCACCGTGTCGAAGGTAATGCCGACCTTGTTGAAGGCGCCTTCCAGGGCAAATTTGCCGCCAAAGATTCCGATCGACCCTGTAATGGTGGACCGGTCCGCCATGATATAGTCGGCTCCGGCCGACACGTAATAGCCGCCTGACGCAGCGACGGACCCCATCGACACGACGACCGGCTTGCCTTTTTCCTGAACGCGTTTGATGGCGTGCCAGATCTGATCGGAAGCCGTGGGAGAACCGCCGGGGCTGTCGACGCGGAAGACGATCGCTTTTACTTTTTCATTGTCACCTGAATCGAGAATGGCGCGGGCGATGGCATCGGAAGCAAATCCGGGTGGACGTGAAAATGGCGATCCACTTTCAGACCCGCCTGTCACGATGGCGCCTTCACCTCCGACGACCGCGATAAGCGGGGCCTTCAAACTGATTGAAGGTGGGATGTAGGATACAAGTTCGATGACGTCGGAGTCTTTGCCAGCGCGTTCTTTGGCAGCGTCCTCCGCCTCTTCGGGCCAGCCGAGCTTGTCCATGATCTTGAGGTCGATAACTTCCTGTGCTGTTTTCGGGCCACTTTCGAGTGCAGACCTCACCGCGTCGACAGAAAGCCCGCGGTCCTCCGCGATATCGGCAAGCGAAACATTCCAGATTGATTCGGCCAGAGCCGTCATCGCCTCGCGATGTGGCTCGGTATAGGCCTCTTCATTATAGGAATTCGGTGCGTTCTTGTATTCGTAGAACGGATAGATTTCAGATTTCACGTCAATCTTGTCGAACAAGCCTTTGAGGAATTCCGTTTCGAACGTCACGCCGGTTGCGAATAGGTCTGTTCCGGGCTGAATCCATATTTCGTCAGCGGCAGTCAGCGAGCGGAGGGCAGACGGTCCGCTCATCCCGTAAGTGCCTTGCGTGTGCGCGATGATGAATTTTCCGGAGTCGCGAAAACTGTGAAACGCCTTACGCAATTCTTCTGCACGCGCGCTGCCTACGCCGATCATTGCGCCTCGCACATATACGCCTTTGACCGAATCATCGGTCTCTGCTGCCTTCAATTTGGTCAGCAGGTCGATAAAACCGGGCGTTTGCGAAAATGCCGCCAATCCTCCTACCGGGCTCTGGTCGGAGAATTCCATGTTCAGATCGAGGCTGAGTACAATTTTGTCCGGAGTAGGGGGGGCGGAACTGGTCGCCCCTGCAATGAGTATGAAAACGAACGCGACCATAAGCAGGATAAAGACGAGCATCGCGGTGAACGCGCCTGCCATGGATAGAAAAAAGGTTTTCATGGGTACGCAAACTCCGTGCGATGCGATCGGGGGTATCGAAATTGAACTTTGCCGATTATCGATAAAAATGTAAAGGGCCGGGAACATGCGACATAGAAATTGGCGGCTTGTCACATCTTAGATGTCCCGTTGCGACTGAAACAATGTGATCGGGTGTTGCCAGAGTCAGTAAGAGTGGCTATCTCGCCTGCTTCGCATTGGGGTGTCGCCAAGCGGTAAGGCACCGGTTTTTGGTACCGGCATTCCCAGGTTCGAATCCTGGCACCCCAGCCACCATTTTTTGGTGCACGCGATAGAACAATCGACATGGTTACTGTATTGCACGTGTTGCGTTCAAATGCGGCGTGGATATTTTCTAAACGAATCGTAAAGCCTTGTTGATCCCACCGTTCAGGGTTGTTAGCGTCGGATTTCGCAAATAAGGGCGTTGCGGACTTGTTGCCAGAATGGCAAGGGTCAAAACGAGAGAGCGAGCAGCGCTCCAAAATGGGTAGGTGTCGGGCGACTTTGCCTTGCGACTTCCAAATAACTCGGCCGGTGTGTTTTTGGCCAGGCATTGAAACCGGGACATCTTCGCTAGCAGGATGCCTGATTGTCGAATTTTCCGCGCAACAATGCGCGACCGTTTGGAGAGTGAGAGGCAAACCTCATGAAGAAACTTCTGTCACCAGCACACGGCGTCATCGCCGCTGCGCTGATTGCTGGACTGGCCATCCCGGCCCAGGCTCAGTTGCGCGATGCGCTTAACACGGGCGAGCAGGCCACACGGCGTGCTGAACAAGTCCAAGACCAAATCAACCAGCTTGATGATCAGCGCACCGACATGGTTCGTGAGTATCGCACGCTGCTCCAGCGTCGCGATGCTGCCGAGCTCTACTCGAAGCAACAAGAACTTGTTGTGAAGAGTCAGCGCGAAGAGATTGTGTCTCTGACCGAACAGCTCGGGTCGATTGACGATATCACCGCGCAAACCGTGCCAATGCTGCTTAGCATGGTCGAAGATCTCCAGAACTTCGTCGCGGCCGACCTGCCTTTCAAGCAAACCGAACGCGAAGCTCGTCTCGAAGCGCTTGTCGGCATCATGCAGCAGCCGAACGTGACGGCAGCAGAGCAGTATCGCCTCATCATGGACGCCTATCAGGCCGAGATGGAATATGGCCGGACGATCAGCAGTTGGCAGGAAGAAATCGACATCGACGGTAAGCCGACGACTGTCGACATGTTCCTCTACGGTCGTGTGGCACTCGTCTACCTGACGCCAAATGGCAAGGCTTCTCGTTACAATCGGGCGACCGGCGGGTGGGAAAATCTGAGCGGCAAGTACGCGCCTGATATCGCGAAAGCGATCCGGGTTGCTCAAGGTAAGGCGCAACAGGATGTCCTGTTCGCTCCTGTTCAGAAGTTCTCGGTCGAATAGTCGACGCGATCCAGGGAAATAGAGGTATAAAAGATGTTTAAGTTTAAATCCTCGCTGAAGGCTCTGGGCGCGGCAACGCTGCTCGGTCTCAGCTCAGTAACACTCGCGGCTCCTGCAGATGCACAGGCGACTTTGAAGTCGGTTCTGGACAGCATCCGCAAGGACTCAAATGAAATGTCCGCCGCTGACCAGGCTCGCCTGCGCGAGTTCCAGCAGGACAAGAATGCCCAGGAAGCCAAGATGGCTGAGGCGCGCAATGCGCTTGCAGTTGTCGAGACTCGCGGACGTGCACTCGGCGCTGAATTTGACGCCAATGAAGCAGAGCTTGGTGCTCTTGAAGCTCAAGTATCTGAACAGGCTGGTGACTTCCAGGAACTGCTCGGCCAGTTCCGGACCGCAGCTGGTGAAACGATGCCGGAGATTGCGAATTCCTTCGCGAACTTTGACTATGCCGACCGCGTTGAAGGCATTGCAGAAATTGCCGAAGCCCGCACACTTCCTAACCGGGCTCAGCTAGAGCGTCTGCCAAAAGCGATGCTTCAGGAAATGCTGGCTCAGTCAGAAGTGAAAACCTTCACGGCTGTTGTTGACGGCATCGGCCCGGATGGATCGAACGCCGAAGCTGAACTGATGCGTGTCGGCGTGTTCACGGCTGCGACGACCAACGGAAAGAAGTTCGTTGAAGTTAAGAAGCAGTCGGGTGGCGAAACCTTTCTGCAGGCATTCAGGCAACAACCAGGCGGTGCTTTCAGCTCGTCGATGGGTTCTCTGATTAATGCGGGTCCTGACCAGCTGGTTCGCGCGCCCGTCGATCCGTCGAAAGGTAACTTGTTCGGTATCCTCGGCGATCTGCCAAAATTTAGTGATCGTCTGCAACAGGGTGGCCCGGTTGGCGCTGTGATCGCGGTTCTTGCCGCTGTCGGTATCCTGATCGGCCTGTACAAGGTCTTCACGTTGTTCACCATGGGTGGTGCAATGCGCCGCACAGCGAAGACTCGTCAGGCTGGCACAGGCAATCCTCTGGCGCGCGTGTTTGAAGCTTACGAGACAAATCGTAACGCTGATATCGAAACACTCGAACTCAAGCTCGACGAACAGATACTCCGCGAATCTCCGCGCATTGAGCGATTCAACGACATCATCAAGGTGTTCGCGGCTGTGGCTCCGCTGCTCGGCCTTCTCGGCACCGTTATCGGTATGATCATTACCTTCACCACGATCACGATCTATGGTGCAGGCGATCCGAAACTGATGGCTGGTGGTATTTCGGTCGCTCTGATGACCACCGTGTTTGGCCTCGTGGCCGCCATTCCGCTTCTGCTGATCCACGCTGTCGCGTCTTCGATGGCCCGTGGCAACCAGCAGATTCTCGACGAGCAGGCTGCTGGCCTGGTCGCTGAGAAAGCGGAATCGCTTCATGGGGTGGTGGCGTAAGCCATCACCCTCGTTTCACTCGAGGAGGAGGAACCCGATATGGGTTTTGCAGATCTACAAGCTTTCCTCGATCGTGGCGGTCCCGTGTTGATTGTCATTATGGCAGCAACATTCTTCATGTGGGCATTGATCCTGGAACGACTGTTCTATTTCAGGTTCGCTCACAAGCAGGTGGCCGCAGAAGCGATCGCGGAGTGGCGTTCGCGCTCCGATCGGAAATCAACGTTTGCCCATTGGGTGAAAGACAAACTGGTGTCTGAGGTTCGCGGGAAAGCCGAACAAAATGTCCAGCTGACAAAGGCAATGGTGGCGCTCGCGCCGCTGCTTGGTCTGCTTGGTACGGTTACGGGGATGGTGGCGGTTTTTGACGTCATGGCCATCACCAACGGAGCCGATGCGAAGGCAATGTCTGCTGGCGTGTCGCGCGCAACAATACCAACGATGGCCGGCATGGTCGCTTCTCTCTCTGGGATTTTGTTCACGTCCGGCATGGATCGTCGTGTGAACCGCTCGGTTCAGTGGGTTGAAGACGAGATGGAGATCGGCTGATGCGCGGACGCAAGGTAAGAAATCCTGACGAGGCCAATGTCGACCTCACGCCCATGTTGGACGTGGTTTTCATTTTGCTCATTTTCTTCATCGTAACGGCAACATTTGCCCAGGAGGAAGCACTTGGTCTAGAGCCTCCGCCACCTCCGGCGCCCGAGCAGGACCAGCAAGAGCAGGTGCCAGCCATCCTGATACTCATTGATGCTACCAATCTCATCTCGGTGAATGGTCGGGCCACAGATATCGGGTCTGTGCGGGCGAACATAGAACGGGTTCGAGCGGAAAACCCCGAAAGTGCGGTTGTTATCCAGGCGCACCCCAAGGCGAAGAGTGGCGTCATCGTGCTCATCCGCGATGCAGCGTACAATGCAGGCTATATGGACCGGGTGAACCTTGTCCTTACAGCCGTAGATTAGAGGAGCGACAAACATGGCACGCAGAAAACGCCAATCCGTCGCCGGTGGGGGAGGAGCGGAAGACGATGTTAACCTGACGCCCATGCTGGACGTTGTTTTCATCCTTCTCATCTTCTTCATTGTGACGGCACAATTCATAAAGGAGCCCGGCGTCCCGATCGTTCGTCCGGAAGTTGACAACAAGGCTCAGGTCAAGCCGCTCGCGATTTTGATCGCGATCGACGAAAATAGCGATATCTACATAGACAAGAAAAAGATCGAGCCCGCCGAGATTGGCTTTACGTTCAAGCAATTGCGTGAGGACAATCCGAAAGGCGAAGTCGTTGTTCAGGCCGATGTGGATTCCGAAGCCGAAGTACTGGTCGACGTCATGGAGACGATCAACAAGATCGACGGCTCTACGGTTATCAATATTTCGGCCAAGAGAGAATAGGAGACCAAGATATGTTCAACAGTCCTTTTCTCAGACTGGTAGTGTCGCTCGTGATTGCGGTCCCGATCGTCTATGCCTTGTTCATTCTCATGAGTTCGCTGATCAACGTCACGGAGATCAGAGTCGATAAGACTGAGCAGCGGGTGCTGGCGTCGATTACGCCCCAGCAGCAGGACAGCGAAGTTCGGACACGCCAGCGGTCCAAGCCGAAACGTCTGGACTCAGCTGCAAAGCCGCCGCCACCGCCCAAGGTGTCTGCTACCAAGTCGCAGATCAACCTGCCGACCCCACGGATCGCAGGCGCCGCACCGACGGAACTGAACTTGGGTAGGATGCAGTCGCTTGCAATCGATCCGGTGGCGATTTCCGATCGGGATGCCCAACCGATCCGCCCACCCACGCCGTCATTTCCTCAACGTGCTGCAGAGCGCGGAATTGAGGGAACATGCGATGTTCGTTTCGATGTCGACACACGTGGACGCCCGTACAACGTCCAGGCTGCCTGTTCGAACGATATGTTCACGCGGGAAGCAGAGCGCGCCGTTTCGCGTGTGGAATTTGCTCCGAAGATCATTCGCGGCAAGGCGGCAGAGCGCAAGAACGTGGTGTATCCGCTTGAATTCAAGCTCCAGTAGGCCGGGGTTGGTGACGTTCGACCAAATATATGGAGCGCCCCAGCTATGGGGCGCTCTTTTTTTGAAAGCCCGTATAGGGCGAGAGCTGAAGATGCGGAGAGAAAGTGTCCGACTTGAGTTGCTGGCGACAAAATGATACAAAGTAACAAATTGTATTTTTAGAATGACATGTGATTTGGGCAAATGTGGATGATGTCAGGTGACGGCTCGGGCGCCACAAGCGTTCGCGGATTTACGCGGGATGGAAATGAGCGCGCATGTCGACCATTGGTCTTATGCGGCGCAAACTAAAGTGATTTACGTGCCGATTGGCATTGACGAAACCGGGCGTAGCGACCCATACATAAGTGGCAAGCGTTACACCTAAAGATGAGCAGAAATGCGCTGCGGAAAAGCTTGAAGTAGCGCGTAGAAGTTCTTGATCCCGCCCGACAATTCCGATTGATTGGGCCAAATCCCGCGGGCTGCGCGGAGAGGAGAGGAAACATGGGAATTAGAGCAACTCTCAAGGGCGCCGTGATCGTTGGCCTGATGGCGACGATGGGCGCAGGTGCCGCATTGGCTCAGGCTTGCACGGATACAGAGTTCACGTCGAAAACGGGTCAGACCTATCTTGAGGCCGAACAGGCCGCGATGGTGAAAAAGGACTTCGCGACCGCGATCGCCAAGCTCAACTCGCTGCGCACGCAGACTCTCAACTGTTATGAAGAAGGCGCAGTTATCAAGCTGTCAGCCTATATCAAAATTGAGAACGGTGACCGCAAGGGCGCCGTGCAGGATCTGCTTACCGCGCTCAACAAGGGTTACATTCCCGAAGCGGACGCCGCTCAGACATACTACAATATTGCGCAGATCTATCTTCAGGAAGAAGATCTCGCCAAGGCGCTTGAGTATATGAACAAGTGGCAACAAACTGGTGGCAAGCCGGATCGCACGCAAAAATGGCAACTTGCCGTTCTCAACCAGCGTGCTGACAAATTCAAGGAAGCGGTCCGTTGGGCAGAAGACGTTCGTCGTGAGGACGGATCGAACTTCAAGCAGGAAGTCTACGACCTATTGTTGTTCCTCTACAACCAGACCGGCGAGAAGGCGAAAATGGCTGAGGTGCTGGAAGTTCTGGTGGAACGCAATCCCGCCGAGCGGAAGTACTGGGATGCCATCGCCGGCAACTATTTTGCCGATAATGAAGAACGTAAAGCATTCGAAGTTCAGAAGGCGATGTATCTCGGAGGTCTTTTGACGACCCAAGACGAGCTGATGCGGATTGTGAACTTCTACAATCGTTTCAATGCGCCGTACCATGCCGCTCGCGTTCTTGAGAAGGAAATGAACGCTGGGAGGATTACGAGAAACCTCGAGCGGCTGGAACTGCTTGCGAACCTGTACCAGGTCGCTCGCGAGCATGAAAAGGCCATTCCGGTCATCAAGCAGGCAGCAGATGCCGGCGGCGGTGGCGCGATGTATGAGCGCCTGGGACGTTCCTATGCCGACCTTCAGAAATGGAAGGAAGCAGAAGACGCACTCACCAAAGCGATCAGCATCGGTGGCGTCAAGGATCGCGGTAACGCATACGTGTTGATTGGTCAGTCGCGCTATGAGCGAAATGATCGGACCGGCGCCCGTGAGTCGTTCAAGACTGCTGGCAACAGTGCCGGCCGCAGCTGGCTCGACTTCATGAACTCGGAAGAAAATACCAAGCGGGCACTTGTCTGTTTTGAAGTTCAGTCGGCCTGGCTCAACATCGAGAATGAAGCCAAGATTTGTAAGCGTCTCGCGGTTCTCGGCGAAGAAAACCTGCCAGAGAATTGCAAAACCATCAAAGATCGCCTGAATGCGGCAGAAGCGAAATACAATGCGACGCCAGAGTGTAAGGGGCAGGGGACCTGATCCGCGCTTCGCGCGCAGTCTCTGTCTTTTGCATGCCAATTCTGAAAAGGCTCCGAGCAGGATTTGCTCGGGGCCTTTTTTTTATTTTACGTGCAGTGAAGTGAACCGAAATTCCCAACGAAAAACCGCCGACGGGACGAACGTCGGCGGTTCTCATTTAGCAAGCTTGAAAATGACGCGTGCGCGGCTCAGGAAGCCGACGTCGATATCCCGAACGATGCCGGACCAGAATGCCCGACTGGCGACGCTGACTCATTCGCGGCTGATGGCGCGGCGCCCTTAGGACCAGTGTCCTTCAAAGGGTCGTCAGCGTGCTTCACCTGGCCCTCGAAAACCGCATTTGACTGGATTTGCAAGGATGCGTGCACGATGTCGCCTTTAACGTGGGCGCCTGATTCCAACTCGACCTTGCGGGCTCGGATCGAGCCACGAATCTTGCCCTTCACCTTGACGACTTCCGCTTTCACTTCGCCAGTGATGAATCCTGATGCGCCGATGGTGATGTCAGTCGCGGTGACGTCACCGTCAACGACACCATCAATTTGCAAAGCACCCTCGGAGATTACCGATCCATTGATTTTCATGTCGGCGCAAATGATCGATGCGGCCCGCGCTGCAGGCTTCATGGCAGCTCCACGGATGGCATCCTGCGCAGGTGCGCCTTTGGTCGGTTCAGGTAAATTGGTCTCTTGATTTTTGTTTTTAGTGAACATGACGGCCTGCTTTCAAAAATTTTGCTGGATCATAAGGTTTGCCGTTGAACCAGACTTCATAATGAAGGTGGTCACCCGTGCTTCTGCCGGTTGTCCCCATCTTGCCGACCAAGTCACCAATTTCGACGGTGTCGCCCTTTGATACTGTAATCCCGCTCAAGTGACCATAGCGCGACTTGAATCCGTGTCCGTGGTCGATTTCCACGAGACGGCCATATCCCGAGCTTGCGCCTGCGAACGATACTTTTCCAGGTCCCGCGGCGACAATGGGCGCAGCGTGATAGGCGGCCAAATCAAGACCATTGTGCCATCCTGGGCGCTTTCTGAACGGATCGATACGCATGCCATAATCGCTGGTTTGCCTGAAGGGTACGCCAACTGGTCTGCCGAGGGGGAGGTTGGCGACGATTTGCTCGTAATACCGCATCTCCTCAACCCGTGCGCGCGTCTGGGTAAGTCGATTGTAGAAAGAGGCATCTTCGGCCGACAGATCTGATGTGCTCGAAGTCAATGTCGCGATCGATACGAGTGGGCCGCCCATCTCTGCGCCGGACATGATCCGGTCGCTGCCTACGGATGTCAATTGAAGGACACCACGCGCGCGTTCAGCGCGGTCAATGGCCATGTCCTCAGCTTCGTCCAGAATTCGTTCCTGATCGTACTTCAGGTTTTTCAGGCTGACGCGGGTGCCGCTCAAGTCGAATGATGCGGTAATTGGCTCATAGTTTCGCGACTGGCGATTGTCCGCTTCTTCGATAGTTGCCTTTACGAGGAGCCCGGCGCCGTCGCCTTTGAGAGCCGAAACTTCAAGGTTCTCGTCGCCCTTCAGTTTGTCAAAAAGCTCCTCAAGCGCCTTCTGGCGGTCTTCCCACTCGGCCGTTTCTTTCTGAAACGCGTCGGTACGCTCTTCAAGCAGCGAGCGCGACAGAGCATCTTTCGCACGAAGTTCCTGGACCCAACGCTCATATTTCGCAAGTTCGCGGTCGTCAGGATTGCCGGCAATCGTACTCGTGGGACCACCAAGCACGTAGCTGCCCGTCACAAAAAGGGTCCAGCCTGCCAAGGCGGCGGCGCCTGCAGCGATGATGGCCTGTTGCCAGGGGGATACCGAAATGTACCGGACGGTGCCGCCGCTGCGATGATAGATCTGGCGTTCTGGGAACGCTCGATCAAACGCCGCTTTAACGTTTGCACTCCACTTCGTCATTCACGCCACCCGTCGACTGGAAATCACACCCCATACTGCAATAAGCACTGCAGCACGTTTCCCAAACCCGTGGAGGACATAAATACCCATTTCGAACTGGGGTGAAAGCCCTACGGAACACAATTCATGCGATTTTTCGCCTAATTGGGTAAATACCCTGTTAAAGTTTGGAATTTTGGATGACGTGGGGGTAATAAACGGTCGCCTGTCAGACTTTTAAGGAACCGAGCACTTCCTGAGCGTGTCCCTTCACCCGGACTTTCGGCCAGATTCGCGTCAGGACGCCGTTCGGGTCGATCAGAAAGGTTGACCTTGCGATGCCCATGTAAGTGCGCCCGTACATATTCTTTTCGACCCAGACACCATAGGCGTCGCAGACACTTCCATTTTCGTCGGATCCAAGCTCGATCTGCAATCCGTGCTTCTCGGCAAATTTTTTGTGGCGAGTCAGGCTGTCCCTTGAAATCCCCAAGATTGCAGCATTGGCGGCCTCGAAGTCTTCGGCAAGATCAGAAAAGTCTTTGGCTTCATTGGTGCATCCGGGCGTGTCGTCCTTCGGGTAGAAATATAGGATCAGGTGTTTGCCTCTAAATGAAGCAAGTTGCTTGGTCCCGAATGTCGTTTCGATAGAAAATCCGGGGGCTTTCGCGCCTGGTTCGGGTGATCGGGTCATGTAATCCTCCTATGGTGCCTGAAAAGGACTGTGCTTATATCCGAGTCCTGCAGCAAAGCTGTTCGATACGTGTCGCATGAAGCTTAAGGAGCGTGCCGTTGGTTCGCCAGACCGCCTCGACGGTTATTCTTGAAATACTTGGAGGCCTGATTCTGCTCGTGATGGTCGCGGCAGGCTTGTTGGCGTTTCGGTTGGCGAGCGGCCCCTTGGCGCTCGATGTATTCAAGGATGACGTGGAACTTGCGCTGACCAACGCCAGGGACGGTCGAGTTGTGCAGATCGGCGAACTCTTTCTGGAGTGGTCACAGGCTGACCGTCGCGTTCGGGTCAGTGCGAGCAATGTCCAGCTTTTCGACGACGCCGGCGTTCTCAGCGCGGAAGCCCGACGTGCCGACCTGATACTGGCAGGCTCATCGCTCGCTTTGGGGAAGGTCGAAGTGCTTGCAATGGATCTGGACGAAGGCTGGATCAACGTCGATAGCTTGACCGAGACGAAGTGGAAGGTGGCGGGCGATCCGCTGCCGGAAATACCCGCAGGCAAATTGCCAACGACGCCGGCCGAATGGCTTGAGCGTGCGAACGAAGTCTTGCCGCAGTTGCTTGTTGCGCTGGAGCACGCCGAATCGATAGTGGATCTGGAACGCGTGTCATTCGATCGCTTTGAAGTTCGAGTCCGGGGCTCCGACGGTTCGAACTTGCTCATACTCAAATCGGCGAAAGGACGGCTGGCTCGCGAAGCCGAGGGGATCGTCATGTCTGTTGCCGGCAGTGGGAGTGGCGAGGGACTCCCAGCGGGACTGGCGGCGACTCTTGCGACGTCCAGCTCGGGCCAGCGCCTGAAGGCGGAGTTCGCCGTGGCGCAGTGGCCGCTTGCCGACCTCGCGGTAAGACTAGGGATGAAACGCGAGCGATTTGAAGGATTGCCTGCAAATGTCGTGGTGGCATTCGACGTATCTAAGGCGTCTGGTGTCGAACAGATCCTTGTCGAGGTTGATTCGGGCCAGGGCCGGCTCCCTGTCGGCAGCAACGGAATGCAGGTTGAGGATCTTGGTCTGCGGGCTGCGTACGTCGCCGCGACCGATGCGCTGTCGATTAACGTGAACAGCACGAACGCAGGACCGTTCAAGGGGCAGGTGGTCATAGATCTGCAAGACGCCATGCGGGGGCAGGAGGGGCATAAATTCAGCTTGGTCAGCGAGGGGCTTGAACTCGATTTTACACCCTCGTTCGAGCAGGTGATTCAGATTAGTCAGTTGAATTTTACAGGTGAGGTGGATCTTTCACGCTACGCGTTTCGAGATGCCGAGCTACAATTGCAGACTGGTGCTGATCGCCTAAAGGCGTCGGGCTCATTTGAACTTACGCCCGATCGCCAGCCGGGCGAACCGCCACTGATTGGCAGCTTTGATGTCGCTGCCGATGGTGACGTGAGCAAAGAGACCGTTATGGCGTTCTGGCCGGTGGGGTTGGGAGCTGGTGCCCGGCGTTTCGCGGTCAAGCGGATCCCAGAAGGCATTGCATCTTCCGTGACGGGGCACATGGACCTGCAGCGTGACAGCTTCTCCGAGGGGTATTTGAAGGATGAACACCTTCAGCTGGATTTCAGGGTCCGCGATGCGGTTGTTCAATTCATGGACACGTTGCCTGCAGTTCAAAACGCAAGCGGAAAAGGCCACCTCTCTGGAAATGGGTTCAGGGTGATTTTGGAGAGCGGCGAGTTTGGCGGCTGGTCTATAGACGACGGTGTCGTGGATTTTCCCGCATTTAATCCGCCCGGCGTGCCATTCAGGGTGTTCGCGAAGGGGCACGGGCCAGCAACCAGCATTATGAAGACTCTCGCTGAGTCCAGCCTGAAGATCGAATTCGCGCCTGAGCGACTTACCGGCGATGCCGAACTGACATTTGAAATGTTCCGACCAGCGCGAGACAATGTGCCGTACAAAGATGTTCGATTCTCGGCTCTCGGATCGGTGGTGAAAGGCGGGCTGAAAAATGCCGCGCTCGGATTCGATCTGGCGAACGGAAATTTCAAAATTGATGCCGATCAGGCAGGCGTCACGGTCAGTGGGTTTGGCGACCTTGGTTCGTCACCGGTGCAGTTCACCTGGCGAGACGCATTTAATGATGGCGACCAGCCATCAAACCTTTCCGCAACCGCAGTCGTAACGCCAGATGTGCTCAATCGGTTCGGCATTTTGGGGCGGGCCTATCTATCTGGGGAGGTTCCCTTGGAGCTTCAGGCGCGTCTGCAAGGAGAGCGCCTCATTTCGGTCGACACGGCGCTTGATCTGCGTGAATCTCGAGTCGACATTTCAGAGATTGGCTGGGTGAAAGCCAAGGGCGTTCCTGCGAAAGCATCGGTTCAGTATCTGCAAACGGGAGACCTGGCGAAATCGACAGTTCTATTCAGTTCAGAAAATGCCCGACTTGATGGCGACTATATACTTGGCGAAGATTCGAAGCTGGTTTCGGCTGTACTGAGGCGTGCTTACCTGAAGAACAAAGCCGATTTTGGAGGTGACATGTCGCGATCGGCTGACGGTGGCCTGATGCTCCAGCTCGACGGGACCTATCTCGATCTGTCCGGTCTTATGTCAGGGCTTGGCGCCGTAGGGGACGCGGAGAATGTCAACAAGACTGCCATGAGCATCAGCGCCAATCTTGATACATTGACGCTCAGGCCAGGGTTGGACATGCGCGATGCCAAACTCAACGCCCAGACGGGAGTCGGCGGACTATCGCTCTTTACCGCAACTGGCCGCGCAGATGACGGATCGCCGCTTTCGGCGAAGTATGACGCGACTCAGCCCGGTGGCGCTACCGTCGATGTGGCAAGTGGCAATGCGGGATTCATAGCCCAAGCGCTGATCGGTGCGGACTTTCTTGAAGGCGGCAATCTGGAGCTGACAGGCAAATTCACGAAAGATGATTCGCCAGCAACCTTCGATATCGCTCTGACGGATGTGAGAATGCGAAACGCACCCTTCCTGACGCAAATCCTGTCGTTGGCGTCGCTTCGGGGGCTTGCCGACACACTGGGGGGCGAAGGCGTATTGTTTTCCCGAATCGACATCCCGCTCAAGCTCGCGAACGGACGATACGTTGTCACCGGCGCGAAAGCACAAGGTCCGGCGCTGGGACTGACAACGAGCGGGTACATGGAGGGAAAAAGCGGCGCGATCGAGTTTAATGGCGTGCTTGTGCCTAGCTTCGGCATGAATTCCGCGCTGGGCGGGATTCCGATAATTGGCGACCTTGTTGTCGGTCGCGACGGCGAAGGTGTCTTTTCACTGACTTATGCAATTAGCGGGACGTTGGAAAAGGCCAACGTATCGGTCAATCCGCTGTCGGCGCTGGCGCCAGGCGTGATCCGCCGGATCTTCGAAAACCCGTCAGATACCAGGATCCCAGAGGCCAAACCTCGTACGCCAGATGAACCCATTCCGTCGGAGCTTCCGCCCATCCCGGAAGAGAGTTTCGAGTAAATTCGGCGTCCTAGCCTGCTTTCACCAGCGCGTGGCGCTTCTTGCCCGCTGACAGCTTGATGGCTCCGTCAATCAAATCCGCCGTGCCGAGCGTGCCGTTCTGGTCGCTGACCAGGACATCGTTCACTTTGGCTGCGCCCTGTTTGATCAAGCGTCGGGCCTCACCATTCGAACTGGCAAGCCCCGCCGTGACGAACGCCGCAGCTATCAGTATGCGAGCATCGAGTTCAGATTGTGGAACCACAGCAGTCGGAAGCGCATCTGCAGAGTCCCCCGCACCGAAGACGGCTTGAGCCGCTTCAGCTGATTTCGAAGCCGCGCCAGCGCCGTGCAATAATGTTGTTGCTGCATTCGCTAGGGCGATCTTGGCATCATTGATCTCGGCCCCCTGAAGCCTTTCGAGTGCCTCGATCTCATCGAGTTCCAGGTCGGTAAACAAGCGCAGGAATCGACCGACGTCTGCGTCTTCCGTGTTGCGCCAGAACTGCCAGTATTCGTAGGGGCTTTTCCTGTCAGCGTTGAGCCAGACGGCCCCGTCGGCGGTCTTGCCCATCTTTCCGCCCGAGGCTGTCGTGATCAGGGGAGATGTCACGCCATAGGCTTCACCGCCGGCAACCCGGCGTGTGAGTTCGACCCCATTGATGATGTTGCCCCATTGGTCCGATCCTCCGAGCTGGAGCCGGACACCGTAGCGTCTGTAAAGTTCAAGGAAATCATAGGCCTGCAAAAGCATGTAGTTGAATTCCAGGAACGTGTAGGGCTGTTCATTGCGCAGGCGGCGCTCAACGGTTTCCTGCTTGATCATCGTGTTGATCGTGAAATGCACGCCGTAGTCGCGCAGGAATTCTACGTAGCCAATCTTCGACAACCAGTCGTCATTATTGACCATGATCGCGTCGGTCGGGCCGTCACCAAATTTCAGGAACGGCTCGAACGCCTTCTTGATACCAGCAATGTTCGAAGCAATCTGCTCATCCGTCAGGAGCGGGCGGGATTTGTCCTTGTCGGTCGGGTCGCCGACCTTGGTCGTGCCGCCGCCCATCAGGACGACAGGTTTGCCGCCGCAGCGCTGGAAATGGCGCAGCATCATGATCTGAAGCAGCGAACCGACGTGCAGGCTGTCGGCGGTGGCGTCGAAACCGATATAGGCTGCCGGGGTTCCTGAAGCACAATAGGCATCGAGCTCGGCAGGGTGGGTCACCTGCTTGATGAAGCCTCGTGAATCCAGTGTTTTCAGGAATTCCGACTTGTATTCGGTCATTGTCTCGTGTCTCCGTAAGCGCAGGCGCGTAACACGGAAAGCGGGATTCTTGAACCATCCAATTCACGATAACGAACCGCAATGGGTTGCAGGTTTCATGTCCGGAACGTCACTGGATGCTACAGATGCGGCGCTGATTCTCACGGATGGGGAGCGCGTTCTGGAGTTCGGGCCCGTCGCCGAACGCAAATATACAGCCAAAGAGCGGCAGGTATTACAGGATGCGACGGATGCGGCGCGAGCCTGGAACTGGACCGGACCGGCGCCGGAAGAGGCCTTTGAAGCGGCCCGCAAGGTGGTCACCGAGACCCATGCAGAGGTGTGGCAGATGCTGCGGCAAGGGGGTGGCAAGGGGGTGGTTGTACCATTGGCGGGCGTGCATGGGCAGACGGTTCTGCACAGGCGGCCCCGTCCAGGCGCCCCCGGCGCGACCCTGCAATTGATTGATCCGGTTGCGTTGCAGGCGGCGCTCGGCATCCCGCTCGCCTACGACTTCCGGAGCGCTGACGTGGCAGCCGGCGGACACGGCGCGCCCCTGGCGCCGGTCTACCATGGCGCGCTGCTGGAGCGCGCAGGCGACGGCGCCAGCGCTGTGCTGAACCTTGGCGGTGTGGCGAATATAACGGCCCGCATGGCCGACGGCACCCTGTTCGCTTTCGATACCGGACCTGCCAATGGGCCGATCGATGAATGGGTCGCGGCGCATGGGAAAGGCACACATGATGTGGGCGGTGCGTTTGCGGCGTCTGGCCAGGCGCAGGAGGGGCTGCTGGAGCAGTTGCTGGATCATGACTGGTTCAGGGAAATTCCGCCGAAGTCGCTCGACCGTTACGATTTCAATGCCGGCATGGCGCGCGGCCTGCCGTTTGAAGACGGGGCGGCAACGCTGACGGTCTTTTCAGCACGGGCGGTCGCGAAGGGCGTTGCCCAGTTGCCGGATGCGCCACAGCGCGTGATCGTATGTGGTGGCGGGCGTCATAATCCGGCGATGATGGCCGCGCTCCGTGAGGCGCTGCCATGCGCTGTTCTGAGCGCGGAAGACGCGGGATGGCGTGGCGATTCCATCGAGGCGGAGGCGTTTGCCTTCCTGGCCGTGCGCACCGTGCGTGGCCTGCCGCTGAGCTGGCCGACCACAACGGGCGTTCCGGCCGCCATGACGGGCGGCCGGCTGAAGGGCTAGTCTTTATCTGCTTCGATACGCAGCTTCTCTTCTGCTTCTTCGAGGCGCTGGTGAAGGTATTGCTCGCAGAGGCCGATCAGTTCGTCGCGCTTGTCGACGTAGAAGTGGTTTGCGCCCTTGACGCGGGCTCGTTCAATCACTTCGCCCTTCTGGACGCGCACCTTGGTCAGGGCGCGTTCGATATCTTCCGGGCTGGCAATTGCATCGGAGTCGCCGCAGACGATCAGGCCTGATGCCGGGCACGGTGCCAGGAATGACAGGTCATAATGGTTGGCCGGCGGTGAAATGGCGAGGAAGCCATCAATTTCCGGGCGGCGCATCAGCAACTGGAGCGTGATCCAGGCGCCGAAACTGTAGCCAGCACACCAGACGTACCGCGGACTTTCGCTCAGATTCTCAATGTAATCGAGAACGTAGGCAGCATCTTCAAGCTCGCCGATGCCCTGATCGTAGACGCCCTGGCTGCGGCCGACGCCGCGCGAATTGTACCGCAGGACACCGAATCCGGCCCGCTCAAACATCTGGTACAACATGATCGAGATCGGATCCTGCATCGTGCCACCCGCTTTCGGGTGGGGGTGCAGGACCAGCGCAATGGGGGCGCCGGGATGTGGCGGCTCTGTGTAGCGCGCCTCGATACGGCCCTGTGGACCCGGAATAATCAGTTCTGCCATGACACCCTCGGAGTGAATTCTCTTGTAAGGGCGCGGTCATAAGCCAAATGAACCGGGAAATGCAAATTTTTCTGCACGTGCACACTGAACCTTGAGCGCGTATAGAGAACTCCATGATCTATGCTGACCACAATGCGACCTCGCCGCTTCGCCCGGAAGCGCGCGATTCCATGCTCGCTGTGTTCGATCTCGGGGCGACGAATCCATCCTCTGTGCATGCGAAGGGACGGGCAGCCCGCGGCGCGGTTGAGGCGGCGCGGGTTCAGGTGGGTGGCGCGATTGGCAGCCGGGCGGCTGATATAATCTTCACGGGTGGCGGGACAGAAGCAGATGCCCTGGCGGTTCAGGGCGTCGTTGATGCCCTGGCGGGTGCGTGCACGCTGGTCGTCTCGTCGATCGAGCATGAGGCGATTGCCAAATCAGCGGGGCATTCCGGCGCTGCGGTGCAAACAGCCTATGTGACGCCTGCCGGGATGCTCGATCTGGATGACCTTCGCGTGAGGATGGCGGACTGGGACAAGGACGCTTTGGGCACGCCGGTATTGTGCCTCATGCTGGCCAACAACGAGACGGGCATTATCCAGCCGGTCGCCGAGGCCGCAGCGATCATGCGCGAGGCCGGTGGCCTTACGATCTGCGATGCTGTGCAGGCGCTGGGCAAGATACCCGTAAATGTCGGCATGCTCGGGGTCGATTACCTGTCCCTGTCGGCGCACAAGATAGGAGGGCCGCAAGGCGTCGGCGCACTCTGGCACCGGGCTGGCGCGCCACTGAAAGCCATCCTGTACGGTGGCGGACAGGAGCGCGCATTGCGGTCGGGTACAGAAAACGTGGCAGGGATTGCCGGTTTTGGCGCGGCCGTGGAGGCTGCCGTCCGGGATTTGCCGAAATATGCTGCGTTGGCCAAGCATCGCGACGCCATGGAAGCGCGCCTCAAGGCGGATGGCGGTATTGTGATCATTGGTGAGGACAGCCCACGCCTCGCGGGCACATCGAACTTCGCACGTGCCGGGTTCCGGGCTGAAACGCAGGTCATGGCACTGGATCTGGCGGGCGTATGCGTGTCTGCAGGTTCCGCTTGCTCTTCGGGCAAGGTCGAGCGATCTGTCGTGTTGATGGCCATGGGCGCATCTGACGCCCTTGCGGAATCAGCAATACGCACCAGCTTTGGATGGAATAGCGTGCCTGCCGATTTTGATGGCGTGGCAGATGCGTGGCTGGAAGCGGCACGGCGAACGGTTTTGAAGGAGAATGTGTGATGGACTGCTGCGGCGGGACCACGGAACACGACGAAGACTGCGACGACGTCAAGGTCAAGGACAGCATCGACGCCAAGACGGTCGAGGCTGCGAAGGCACTTGAATCCGAGAATTATTCGGCCGGCTTCACAACCGACATTGAAATGGACATGGCGCCCAAGGGCCTGTCGGAAGATACGATCCGGTACATTTCGGCGGCCAAGAACGAACCTGAATGGCTGCTCGAATGGCGCCTGAAAGCGTACGAGCGCTGGCTGACCATGGAAGAGCCGAGCTGGGCGATGGTTCGCTATCCCAAGATCGACTACCAGGCTTATTACTATTTCGCGGCACCAAAGGCCGGGGCGAAATATGCCTCGATCGACGATGTGCCGAAGGAAATTCTCGAGACGTACGAGAAGCTGGGCATCCCTCTGAGGGAGGCCGAAGTTCTCCTGGGCGTCGAGGGTGCGGTCGAGACAGCCGCGGAGGCGCGCGAAAAGCCGCGTGTGGCCGTCGATGCCGTTTTCGACTCCGTTTCGGTGGCAACGACGTTCCGCAAGGAGCTGCAGAAGGCCGGCGTGATCTTCATGTCAATCTCGGAAGCGGTGCATGAATATCCGGAGCTCGTGAAGAAGTATCTCGGCACCGTGGTGCCGCAATCGGACAATTTCTTTGCGACTCTGAACAGCGCCGTTTTTTCGGACGGGACGTTTGTGTACATCCCCAAGGGCGTGCGGTGTCCGATGGAGCTGTCGACCTATTTCCGGATGAATGCCGAAAATACGGGCCAGTTCGAGCGGACGTTAATCATTGCCGATGAGGCAGCCTACGTATCCTATCTTGAAGGCTGTACGGCGCCGATGCGTGACGAGAACCAGCTGCACGCGGCGGTGGTCGAGCTGGTGGCGCTGGACGATGCCGAGATCAAGTATTCGACGGTGCAGAACTGGTGGCCGGGCGACGAGGACGGCAAGGGCGGCATCTTCAATTTCGTGACCAAGCGCGGCGATTGCCGGGGCGACCGGTCGAAGATCTCGTGGACTCAGGTGGAGACCGGCTCGGCGGTGACGTGGAAATACCCGTCCTGCATCCTGCGCGGCGACGACAGCGTGGGCGAGTTCTACTCGATTGCTGTCACCAATGGACGCCAGCAGGCCGATACGGGCACGAAGATGATCCATCTGGGCAAGCGCACCAAGAGCCGCATCATTTCCAAGGGCATTTCTGCGGGCAAGTCCGACAATACCTATCGCGGGCTCGTTTCGGTGAACCGGAAGGCCGAGAAGGCGCGTAATTTCACCCAGTGCGACTCGCTTCTGATCGGCGACCGGTGCGGCGCGCATACGATTCCCTATGTCGAGAACCGCTGTGCCAGTGCGCAGCTGGAACATGAGGCGACGACGACCAAACTGTCTGAAGACCAGCTATTTTATGCTCGCCAGCGCGGTATCGCCGAGGAAGATGCAGTCGCCCTGCTGGTGAACGGGTTCGTGCGTGACGTTCTGCAGCACCTGCCGATGGAGTTCGCCGTCGAGGCGCAAAGCCTGCTCAAAGTGAGCCTGGAAGGCAGTGTTGGATAATAGATCAGCGCTTTCCAGCGCTGTTTCGGAATGTTATTCCTTTGGTAGAAAAGGGTGATATTTCTCCATGAAGTGGCGGTTGGGACTGATCTTGTCATCGCTCGTCGTGATCGGCGCATGCGTCGGTTCCCATGCCATTCCGGACAAAAATGCCTTTGGTACAGAGGAAATGGTCTTTTCGCGCGGCGGTTACGAGTTTGCCGCCAGAATTGACGGAAACGTCCTGCGAGTGCGCGTGCCGTGCTGCCAGACTTACGAGGCGGATGACGGGTTCAGGCAGAACATGGTGCGGGCGATCGAAGAGCGATTTGGCTGCCGATCGACCGAATATGCCTTCACAGAGGGCTGGCATGGGCCCTGGCAACTCGAAGTTCCAATCACATGCGATGATGACGCCTTGTTGTTGCTAGCACTCATCTAAGCGGGTTTCTCTGTCGCAGGGGCTTTCCCTTGGGGCCCGGGCAGCTTACATGCGGCCTATGTTGAAGATCACAAATCTGAGCGCCACAGTTGGCGAAGCCGCTGAGGCCAAGACTATCCTGAATGGCCTGTCCCTGAACGTGCCTGCAGGCGAGGTCCATGCGATCATGGGGCCGAACGGGGCAGTCAAGTCCACCTTGTCCTATGTCCTGACGGGTCGGAGCGGCTACGAGGTGACCGGCGGCAGCGCGACGCTCAATGGCGAGGATGTCCTGGACATGGACCCGGAAATCCGCGCGGCAAAGGGCATGTTCCTGTCATTCCAGTATCCGATAGAAATTCCGGGCGTGCCGGTGATGACCTTCGTGCGCACGGCCATGAATGCCCAGCGCAAGGCGCGGGGCGAGGCCGAGATTTCGGCGCCGGATTTCATCAAGAAATCCCGCGACGTGGCCAAGATGCTGAACCTGGATGCCGAGATGCTGAAGCGGCCGGTTAATGTGGGCTTCTCCGGCGGCGAGAAGAAGCGTCTTGAAATCTACCAGATGATGATGCTGGAACCCAAATTCCTGATCCTCGATGAGACCGACAGCGGGCTCGACATTGATGCGCTGAAGACCGTGGCGGACGGCGTAAATGCCATGCGCGATCCGTCGCGCGGCATGCTGGTTATCACGCACTACCAGCGCCTGCTCGACTATATCAAGCCGGACAAGGTGCACGTGCTGGCCAAGGGACAGATCATCAAGACGGGTGGACCGGAACTGGCGCTGCGGCTTGAGCAGGAGGGGTATGACGGGGTGCTCGGAGAGGCGGCGTGACCACCGCCCTGCGCGACTTCATCAAGAACCCGACGACAGCCGAGCTGGAACTGGTCGCGCGCTACGCCATGCAGCCCGAGGATGGGCGGCGCGAACGAGCGTTCCTCGCGTTTGCCGAAACAGGCCTGCCGCATCGCCGGATGGAAGCCTGGAAGTGGAGTGACTTCAAGGCGGCGTTGAAGGCGCTGGAGACACCTGCATCAGCCTCGGCGAATGACCCGGTGCCACACGATGGCGCGCTGGTCTTCCGATTTGCCCCGACAGGATTTGAACAGCCGAAAACCTTGCCTGAAGGCGTGCGTATTCTGACGCAACCAACAACACAGGCTTTGAGCGGCGCGGAAGATGTGCCGCTCGGCGCGCTGGCCGCTGCGTTGGCCGGCGGTGGCGCGCGCCCTTCGACTATGGTGATAGAGATCACATCCAGCGACCTGCCGCGCCTGCACTTCGTGTTCGATGGGGCAGGAGAAGCCAGCTTTGCACGGATCATATTCCTGGT
Source organism: Alphaproteobacteria bacterium (assembly GCA_018830285.1). Taxonomy (GTDB): domain Bacteria; phylum Pseudomonadota; class Alphaproteobacteria; order Caulobacterales; family Hyphomonadaceae; genus Hyphomonas. Next base: position 89,506 of record JAHJSB010000015.1, on the reverse strand, counting down.
CAGGTCGGGCGTTTCGCTGACCATGACCGAAAGCTATCTTGGCGGAGCGGGTTTTACGGCCGCCCTGCTTGAATTCAATCTGGAGGACGCCGCACGCCTGAACCGGACAATCTACCAGCGCGGCGGTACGGACGAAGCTCTTGCGGTGACCGGCCTGATCAATCTCGCGGCGAACAGTGCAGCGGTGCAAACGACCCTGGCCTTCGGAGCGAAGGTTGCACGGATGGAAACGCGTGCGGTGCATCAGGGGTCGGGTGCAAAGCTCACGCTGAACGCAGCTTACCTGTCCGGTAAAGGACTGCATGCCGACATTACGACCCATGTGCGCCACGGCGCACCGGGTTGCGTGACGCGCCAGTTGACCAAGGGCGCGGTGCTGGATGGCGGAACCGGCGTGTTCCAGGGCAAGTTCTTCGTCCCCCGCAAGACAGGCCAGCATACGGATGCAGACATGCAGCACCAGGCCCTGCTGCTGGAAGACGGCGCCGTGGTTTTTGCCAAGCCGGAACTCGAAATTTATGCCGATGATGTCGAGTGCGCCCATGGCAACACCTGCGGTGCTCTGGACGATGCGCAAATGTTCTACCTGCGTCAGCGCGGCATTCCTGAGACGCAAGCGCGCGCCATGCTGACTGAGGCCTTCATTGCCGAGGCACTGAGCACGGCTGACGATTCCGTGCGCGATGTACTGCTCGCTGAAGCGCAGAACTGGCTGTCGTCATGACGCGGCCGTTCGATGTCGCAGCGATCCGCAGGGAATTCCCGATCCTGGCGCGGCAGGTCAACGGCAAGCCGCTGGTCTATCTCGACAATGCGGCCAGCGCGCAAAAGCCGGATGCCGTGATCGATGCGATCGCGAACCAGAGCCGGACGGCCTATGCCAACGTGCACCGCGGCATCCATACGCTGTCGAACGAAACGACCGAGGCCTACGAGGCGGGCCGCGAGGCGACACGGGATTTTCTCAATGCGCCGAGTGCGGACAATATCATTTTCACGAAGGGCGCGACCGAGGGGATCAATCTTGTCGCGTCTGCGCTGGCCGAGACGGTCCAGCCCGGTGACGAGATCGTGCTCTCGGTCATGGAGCACCATTCCAATATCGTGCCGTGGCATTTCCTGCGCGAGCGCCAAGGCGCGGTGCTGCGCTGGGTTGGCCTGAATGATGACGGTTCGCTCGACATGGATGCCATGCGCGCGGCCATCGGTCCGAAAACGCGCATGGTCGCGATCAGCCACATGAGCAATGTGCTTGGCACCGTGAACGACGTTGCCGAGATCGGACGCATAGCGCATGCCGCTGGCGCGCGGGTACTGGTCGATGGCTGCCAGGCCGCTGTGCACCTCGGTGTCGATGTGCAGGCGCTTGGTTGCGACTGGTATGTGTTTTCCGGGCACAAGCTGTATGGGCCCACCGGTATTGGCATTCTCTACGGCACGTCTGATGTATTGGCCGAGGCGCGGCCCTATCAGGGCGGCGGTGAGATGATCGAGACCGTCAGTATGGACCGGATCACCTACAACGAGGCGCCGCACAAGTTCGAGGCCGGCACGCCGCCTATCCTTGAGGCGATCGGGCTGGGCGCGGCGATTCGCTGGTATCGGCAATTCGACCAGGCCGAGGTCCAGGCGCATGAACACAAGCTGTACCAGCGGGCGCGTGAGCGCATGCGGGGCGTTAATGGCCTGACGGTGCATGGCGAGGCCCCGGGCAAGGGATCGGTGCTGGCGTTCAGCCTGCAGGGGGCTCATCCGCACGACCTGGCGCAGATACTGGACCGGTACGGCGTGGCGATACGAGCCGGGCACCATTGCGCCCAGCCGTTGATGACCCATCTAGGAGTCAGTGCGACCGCGCGGGCGAGCTTCGGAATCTACAATACCGAGGCCGAAGTGGACGTGTTCATTGAGGCGCTGGAAAAAGCGCGCGGAATGCTGGTATAGAGGTCAGACATGGCAGACGATATGACTTCTCGCGACATGATCGACGCGTCGGCTCCGGCGGACGCAGCCCCTTCGGCATTGCCGCAGGATGAGCTGAATCGCATCACGGATGCCCTGATCACGGCCTTCAAGACGGTGTATGACCCGGAAATCCCGGTCGATATCTATGAATTGGGCCTGATCTACAAGGTCGACATTGATGACGACCGCAAGGTGGACGTGGACATGACGCTGACGGCGCCAGGATGCCCTGTGGCAGGCGATATGCCGGGATGGGTGGAAACAGCCGCCCGCACCGTCGAGGGCGTCACGGACGTCGAGGTGCGCCTGACGTTCGATCCGCCCTGGGATCCGTCGCGTATGTCGGACGAAGCGCGCCTCGCACTGAACATGCTTTAATTGAATCACAGTCTTACGGACCCTATCTGTTGATCATGGCCAGACGACCCCGCCCCAAACCCGTGACCTTGTCCGACGCTGCAACTGTGCGCGTTCAGGAAATCATGCAGGAACGCGGCGCCGGTTTCCTGCGCGTCGGCGTCAAGAATGGCGGCTGTGCGGGCATGGAATATGTCATGGACTATGCCATGGCGCCGGAAACGCTCGACGAAGTGGTCGAGGAAAATGGCGTCACCATCCTGATTGATGCCAAGGCCGTGCTATTCCTTTTGGGTAGCCAGATCGACTATGAAATCACGCCGCTGCACGAGAAGTTCGTGTTTCGCAACCCGAACCAGACAGACGCCTGCGGGTGCGGCGAGAGTGTGACGATCATACCGGCGACTGCAGACCAGGACGGCTAACGTCTGCGCACGTGGCGCGAACCGTCCAGCCGCCCTTGGTCCCTTCGTGGCGAAATCAGGATTTATCGGCAGCCGTCCGGCTTTTCTGGCAGGTATCCGCAAATGCCTGGAACACGTCATTCGGCGGTGGAAAACGAGCGTCGACATCCTCGCCATGCTTGACGTCCAACTTGAACTGCTCACGCATGACGGTTGCGTTGAAGACTTTCGCCGCCACCATGTGTGAGTTGGCCTGAACAAGATTTATCGCGGGAATCCATGTGACTTTTACATCCTCAGGTGACTGGTCGCCTGCGCTGACCCTGGCTTTTTCGGAGCGTTTGTAAGGTGCGTTCTTTTTCAATAATTCCGGTAATGAAGCCGGTTGCGTCGATATCATCGCCGTCAGGTGACCGGCGTCGTTGCAGGCAAGTACAGCGCCCAGAACGGTGGAGTCATCGGTGTAGATGACGCGCGGAGCGGTCGCATCTTGATCGGCCCAAGCTGTCCAGTCATTCGCAGCGGCTGGGAGGGCGACGACGGTCGCAATGGATATGGCGATGGTGCTGATTCGCGCTGAATTTCGTTTCTTAGTCATAGTGGGCATCCCGATTTGGCCCCCGGGATTAACTGAGCGAATATTGAATAACAACAAAAAATTATCGAGTAAAGGTAATAGTTTTGACCGGCTGTCAGGTCAGGCCTTTGAGAATGCCGACGGATTGTCAGATGTTGGTTTGGCTTCCATGCCCTTGGGAGGATCAGGGATCAGGGTCGCCCTTACCGGTGGACCGCCGCGCACCTCGGCAATGAGCTCCGCCGTGCGCGTTTCGATGACATCCGTGAGGCGCGCCATGAATTCGTCCTTGGGCAGGCCCGGCGGAATAGGTTCGAGAAACTCGATGACGGCCCGGCCGGGCGTCTTCCTGGTTTCCTGCTGGCGCCAGAACAGGCCGATATTCGTGGCCACCGGTACCACGGGCACACCCATGGCTTCAGCCATGTGCCATACGCCGGGCTTGTAGCGGAAATGATAGTCTATCGGGGCGAGATGCCCTTCCGGATAGATCAGAACACGGCGGCCTTCCTGACTAGCCGTTTCCATGCCCTCACGCAGTGACTCGGCCTTGCGATCGCCACCACCACAGGTGTCGATGACGATGGCGCCGAGCTTCCGCAGGATGCCGCCAACGAGCGGGAACCGCTCCAGGTGGTCGCCGGTCACGAATGCGAGGTTCTTCACTTCCGGATAGATCAGGTAACCGTCACCCCAGCTCTGGTGCTTGGGGGCGATCACGAACGCACCCTTGGGGAGGTTGTCCCGTCCGCGCACTTCTTTGCTGATGCCGCCAAAGACAAGGAGGTTCAGGTTCATGGCGCGTGTGTAGCTGCGGATGATCACACTGACAGGGCCTCGCCCCGGCAGGGCCAGGAAGGGCAGGGACACCAGCACGTAACCGACCGAGAGCAAGTAGTAGGTGACCGTAAACAGGAAGCCGCGCATGTGGATGAGCTTTCTTGAGTGTACGAGAGATAGGAGACTTAGCCGGAATGCAGCACGGCGAGGATCGCCTTGGTGAACGCGTCTGCATGTTGGGAAAGCGGGCCAGGAAGGCGATTGTAGATCTTGCTCTGCCCGGCCTGCATGATGACACCGAGTGCCATGGCCGCTTTCACGGCGGGGTCTCCACTGGGGATGATGCCGTCCTGCATCAGTCCCTCGATGATCCGTTCGGTAATGGTCACCGGGTCGTCGTCACGACGCTTGTCGTAGGGTAGATAGCGGTTCAACGAGACGAGGTGGAAGGAAAAAAGGAGGAAGTCTTCGTCCGCAAGCTGGCAATAGGCCGCCACCGCTGCACCGACCTTCTCCTCAAGGCTGCCTTCACGCGCGAGCGCTTCCATCATCATCTTGCCAAGGCGGTTGTGCGTTTCCATGAAGAGCGCGAGCGCAAGCTCATCCTTGCCCTTGTAGTGCCGATAGAGGGCGCCCTCAGAGACACCTGCCTGTTCGGCGATTTCGCGCGTGGTTGCGGCATCGACACCCTCGTGGATGAACAGTTTCAGCGCCGCCCGTTCGATCTTCGGACGGGCATTGCGGGCACGGGGTTTTTTGGCAGCTTCGCGAGCGGGAATGGCAGATTTTGGCATTCAAAGTCATCCTTGCGTTGCGAGTATGTACCATGAGGCGCCGGACGTCGCAAGTGAATAATCGCTCACAACTTCGTCTCGCGATTGTGTGGCTGTTTGACAAAAACTCAGGTCGGAGGATGCTGATAACCTGAACGACCCAAGGGGAGATACATGTACAGATCATTCGTCTCGAGCGTTATCCTGGGACTGTTGTGCGAGGCTTCGGCTGGTACAGACCCACAGACTCCACCGACGCCGGCGTGCTCCAGCAACGCCCATCACGATTTCGATTTCTGGCTGGGAGAGTGGATCGTATCGGACACCGATGGCAACCTTGCAGGTGAGAATTCGATATCTGCCGAGGAGGGCGGTTGCGTCCTCGTTGAGCGCTGGACCTCCGTTTCTGGCGGTACGGGGCAGAGCTATAATTTCCTTGATCCTGCGACAGGCAAATGGCGGCAGCTCTGGATAAGCAAAGGCGCTGCAATCGATTATTCAGGTGGACTGACTGAGGCGGGGTCGATGCGTCTGGAGGGCGAAATTGCCTACCAGACCGGCGGCGTCAAAGCGCCCTTTACAGGTGAGTGGACATTGAGCGCTGATGGATCAGTCACGCAGCATTTCGAGCAATACAATAGTAAAACCGACGCCTGGGAAGACTGGTTCACCGGTGTGTATGTCCGAAAGGCCCCGCCAGGCGAGTGAGACCTAGGCAGCGAACTCGACGCGGTAACTTTCAATGACCGTGTTGGCGAGCAGCTTCTCGCACATTTCCTTGACTCGCGCTTCGACGGCTTCAGCGCTCATCCCGTCGTCTATGTCGAGTTCAATGACCTTGCCGATGCGTGCGGCTTCGACTTCCTTGTAGCCCATACGCGTCAATGTGTCGGCCACGGCCTTGCCCTGAGGGTCGAGGACGCCGGATTTCAGGGCAACGTGGACAATGGCTTTCATCGGGCAGGGCTCCATAGGGGTGAGTCGTGCACCGTTTAGCCTACTCTGCCGGTTAATGGAACGCGTAGAACGCTAATGCTGCGGCAAGAACTGCGATGCCACCAACAATATAGGGGACCAGCTGCATTCGCTTCAGCAGGGCAATGTTCTTGTGGAAGTCTGCTGTGTCATTGACGTGGGGAAAGGCCTCGTCGGGAACATCTTTGCCGAGGAAAGCGCACAGTGGTTCCCAGCCTTGCCGGGGCTCGAATACCAGCAAGCGTTCGGGCGGAAAGGCACCTTTGACATCGGCTTCATGTTGTTCGAAGATTTCCCTCGTATATTCCTTGTCTTCAAACTTGCCGTGGAACAATCGCAGCCAGACATTATCACCGATCAGGCGGTCGATCTTCTTGCCCCGAGGCACGAGTTTCATCCAGGCAGGCATGGCCGCCGAGACGGCATAGATCGTGTCCGAGGCACTCTTGTACCAGCTCTCGAAGCTGCGTGTTGTCAGGATCACCTTGGCATCGGGATAGTGAGCTGCAAGTTCGCGCCAATAGGCGGAGGATGGAAAATCGACGCTGGCGCGGAAGCCTTGGAAGACTGCGTCCCAGTCCGGGGATGTCCCCACCGCGATCTGGTGCCATTGATTTATCTGATCGCCACTGGTGAGGACTTCCACCATGTGGTGGCACTTACTGTAACCAAGGCGCTCAAGCGCCGCCTTGATTGACAGAGTGCCTGTGCGGCCAAAGCCTGCGCCAATCACTTCCAGTGCCATCGTATCCCCCACACAAGAGATATCCGGCTGCCTACTTCCCGCCGGTAAAGCTCACGACATTGTCGGTTTCGCCGGATTCCTTGATGATCCCGAGGCGGCGCGCGACTTCGGCATAGGCTTCCGTGACGCCACCGAGGTCGCGGCGGAACCGGTCCTTGTCGAGCTTTTCGCCGGTCTCGAAGTCCCAGAGGCGGCAGCTGTCAGGGCTGATCTCGTCGGCCAGCAGGATACGGGGAACCTCGCTGTCGCCTTCGAAGTGTCGCCCGAACTCGAGCTTGAAGTCCACGAGCCGGATGCCGACGGCTGCAAACAGTCCCGACATGAAATCGTTGACCCGCAGCGACAGGGAAATGAGGTCATCATATTCCTGTGGTCCGGCCCAGCCGAAAGCTGCGATGTGTTCTTCCGTCACGAGCGGGTCACCCAAGGCGTCATCCTTGAAGTAGAACTCGACCATGGGGCGCGGCAGAACCTGGCCTTCCTCGATGCCGAGGCGCTTGGATAGCGTGCCAGCGGCAATGTTGCGGACGACGACTTCAAGCGGAATGATTTCGACCTTCTTTATCAGTTGCTCACGCATGTTGAGGCGGCGGATGAAGTGAGTCGGGATGCCAACCGCGCCGAGGCGGGTCATCATGAACTCGCTGATTCGATTGTTCAGCACACCTTTGCCGTCCAGAATGGCTTTCTTCTGCGCGTTGAACGCCGTGGCGTCGTCCTTGAAATACTGAATCAGGGTGCCAGGCTCAGGGCCCTCATAGAGGATCTTGGCTTTTCCCTCGTATACGACACGCTTTTTCGACATTCGACAGAGCCCTTTCATGGGTAATCGAGGGAAAAGGCGGGTCGGAATCGCCAGCGTCCCCATTAGATCGCGACTGTTACGCCAAGTTGCGCCGATAAACAATTATTGCGCACACCTCATCAGGCACCCTATATGGCAGGAAATCCTGAATTTCTCGCTGAAAGGCTACTTCCATGAGCACATTTGACGATCGCGAACGCGCACAAGAGGCCAAATATGCCCTCGATCAGGAAACCCAGTTCAAGGTCGCGGCCCGTCGCAATAAGCTTTTGGGCCTGTGGGCAGCCGACCTGATGGGCATGACGGGCGATGACGCGCAAGCCTATGCCAAGACCGTGGTCCTGTCTGACCTCGAAGAGGTCGGCGAAGAAGACGTGTTCCGTAAGGTGCGTGGCGATTTTGACACGGCCGGAGTCGATCGCACCGATGCCCGCATTCGTGAGCAGATGGCGGAACTCTTGCCCGTCGCGCGCGAGCAAATAATGAAAGATATCAAGGAGTAGGCTGAGCCAAAGTCCTGTTCGGCATCGGCGGCGGGCAATCCGTGCCGTTCGGGCGCCGTTGCCCGGGTCTCATCTTTGTCGCGAGTAGGAGGCTTTCCTGAAGGCGATCTTCAATCTGTGATGTGCTCAACGCTGCCGCAATGCAGGAGAGCGGTTCGCCATTGTCGGCCGCAATGATCACGGCGATTCCCGCATGGCCTCCGTACCAGTCCCAGAGGTAGGCGGCCTCATGTGCCGCAGTGAGCGCCCGAAGCTGCGCGATGAGCGCCTTTTGCGCGTCGTCGTCCGACCGGGTGAGGCGCGTCATATCGACCTCCACCAGCGTCACGCCGCGATTGGTGAACCGATCCACGGCGTCGGCCAGGCGCGGGTCCAGCACCCGGCAGAGCGGGCACCAGTTTGCCGAGAAATTGATAATTTTGACAGCGGGGTCTGCCGCAGACGAAAGGCAGAGGGCGATGAACGCGACCGATGTTGAGATCATCCGGAAAGGCATCGGACCAGACTAGCCTGCAACACTCGGGACTTGCCAGCTACACTAGCAGTTCAGGGCGTTGGTTGCTGCGATAGATTCGCGGTCATTGCGTAAGACTTGCCGGGGCGACGGGGCAGGAACAGGTCACTGCAGGCACGCGTGTCTTCGCCTATGGGCGAGAACGATACGCATGAATAATGGGCGGAGGCGCCGGACTCGAATGTCGGTTTGCCATGCCATGCGGACATGAAGGGCTTGCCTGTCCAGGCGTTGAAAATGACGCTGCCCGGTGTCGTGGGAAGATACGCGTCGCCCTCCACGGTCTTGTAGTAGGGCGCGCCGTCTACATACCAGGTAATGCCTTCAGGGGCCCACTCGAAAGCATAAAGATGGTCTGCTTCGGCGGCATCAAAGGGCAGGTCGAAGGTTGCGGACGCGCCGGTCTTGCCATTGCGGAAATAGTTGAAGTGAATACGCGATGTATCGAGACCGAGGAACTCGATGTCGATTTCGTCATGAGGGTTACCTTCGTAAGACCCTGTATAGGTGAAGAATGATGACACGAGTCCCGAGCCCTTGGCCGGCCGCATTACAACCTCGTAGCGGCCATAGCCATAGGTTTTCAGCGTCTTCATCTCACCGCCGGTATAGGGGCCGGACCGGGACGGTTGGCGTCGCACTTCAAGGTCTGCGCCTGCCGCCGACTGGCCAATATTGTCACGAGACCAGTCGCCGCCATAGTGACCCGTGGGGTTCGAATATTCCGAACGGTAGAAAAAGGCGTCGTTCAGCGTGTCGCCGAGCAGCGTAATGAAACCGGGCGCCGAGGGGAGTTTCGGGCGGGCCTTTATGGGGGCGGCAAGGGGGCGCCGGGGTGCGGGTGTCGCTGGTACAGGGGTCGGAGCGGGAAGAATAGGCTGGACGGCGGGGGCAACTGGCTGGCTTTCAGACAGGTCATCCGGCACCGTCGCTTCGATGGCGGCGGCTATCACGCTCCCGGTCGGTTTTGGCTTGCCGAAATCGCTCAGCATGAAAATCCCAAAACCGCACAGCGCGATGAGGCAGGATACGATGAGCGCGTCGTCGCCTGTAGTTGTATGGGCAGTGGCAGGTTTTTGTTGGGTATTCAGCAATTTCGACACGCACAATAAAGGTTAATGGTACCCTAATTGAGCAAGACTTGCGCCAAGTGGCCAGACCAACAGCCCATGCGGCGCTGATCAGGCTTCGTCAGGCCCGTCGCCGCCCGTCGCATTCATGGCTTTCATGTTGCGCATCATGAAAAGCGGGACCGACCCGATCGGCGTGACCGCCCAGTCGAGGGGCTGATCGTGTGGTTCGGCCGGGACTGCGTCAATCTGCTGGGCGGGATAGGCCACGGCGCAGGCGAAGGCGCGGCCGGCGGCACGCAGGTCGTGGATGGCCCGGTCATAGTGGCCTTTGCCGTAACCGAGGCGATTGCCCATCGCGTCGAATGCGAGGAGGGGAGTCAGGATGAGGGTCGGGCTGACTTCCGGTGCATCGAGGCCAGGTTCGGACAGGCCAAACGGGCGGCGCTCCAGTGGCTCGCCGAGCGACCACATGCGCCAGGTCATGCGCCCGTCATCTTCCACCCGGGGTAGGCACAGTTCGGCGCCAGCGCGGCTGAGGCGTTGCATCAAGGGGGTGGGATCAATTTCTTCGTTTATCGGCACATAGCCAGCCACGACAGGGCCGTAGCGTTCCAGAAGTTTCATGGGAAACAGATCCGCCAGCTTTTCGGCGGCGTCCGGATCGCGGGCGGCTGCCTCGGCGCGCAGGGTGCGCATGCGGTGGCGAAGCTGTATCTTGTCGGGCTTTTTGGACATGGGGGGAGCCTTAACGCGCGTCTGCGCTGGCGTCACGCCCGAAAGATAGCGCACAAGAACCGCAGACGTCGCTGGGCATATTCACTCCCGTCAACCTAGAGACTAGGTGGGCGCCGGGTGAGCCCGGACCAGGGTCCGAACCAGAATGCCAGCTCCCTGACGGAAAGTAAGGTCGCCGGAGTTCAGTCCCATTGCGGGCGCCGCAGCCCTTGTGCAGGAGCAGATGTAAGCTTCAACCGTGAAGAATGTAAGAGCGTTTATTCCGCGCCCGTGTCGACATCGAAGGCGTAGAGGAGTGTTTGCTGGCGGACCGAGAAATTATTGTCGGAAATCAGCCAGATGCGCAGCGTGTCATTATCAATGAATTCTGCAGCCACGCCTTCGAAATTATCAACCATCATGGGCCGTTTTAGCTCGATCTGCAGATCGGATGTCGACCAGGTGACGATATTCCGGTTACCGCGAATGGGATCATAGCTGCGATACAGGGTGACCGTGACGGGCATGCCGGACGCATCGACCGCCTCGTCCAGCCCAACGAGCGAATAGCCACCGGGACTGGGTGCCATGTCCCCGGTAAGAACGCCGTCTCCGTTGGCGAGGATGATTCCGAGAGGGGACGGTCCGCCGAAAAGGCTTTCCAGCCCGAACTTCAATGTGCCGGCTGGAAGGATCGACAGCGCTTCAGCGCCCTGGTTCTCGTCAATTGGCTTGCCCGAAACCTCAAAGGGCAGGCGGGCGACATGGGCCGCCCGGGCGGCTGCGCCGCAGTCGCCGAGGTCAAAGGCTTCAATCCGGTGGTCGCGCTCGAAACTCACAAGGGCGATTGCGTCGCGCAGGACCAGACCTTCGGCGTCTCCCTGGGTCTTGCCGGAAAGCTGCTTGCCGTCCGGGCCGAGCATATAGGCAAGCTTGCCGGTGCCATCGGGTTCGCTGTCCGAGAGCCCGATCCAGACAAAGGCTCCCGCGTCGGACACAGAGAGGAGGCCGCCGTCCGGCAGCGTTTCCAGACCGGACAGCCCGCCAAAGTTCTCGTTGCCAGAGGTCAGGCTCCAGCCATGGGCGAAGGTGACCGTGGCAGGCAAGGCGGGATTCGCGCGCGAGGCATCAAGTTCGACCGGGACCGCTGTAATCGGGATCGCCAGCGGCGCCACGTTCAGAGTTCCTGCTGGGCACGATTCGACCCGCAGGGCGCGCGCGGACGCTTCGAAACTCCAAAGGGCCGAGGGGCTTGTCGGTGCGACCGTAACGGGCGCGACGGGCTCAGGCGCCGAACAGGCGACGAGGCCCAGAAGGAGCGAAGCGATGAGCACGGACTTGTTCATGCGATGTCCTGGTTCAATTGAGCTGCGTTTGGTCCTGCCTGTCTCATCGCAGGGCGGCAAATACAAGGCGAAACTGGCGAAATACGCGGATAGGACAATGGGGCTCTGGATTTCGAAAGCGAACCCATACATGAGAGTCGGGATGACGCAGATTCCTCTCGCCCGCCGGTCACCGATTCCACCGGACACCTGTAACCTTGCCAGCGCCATTGAGGTGGTGGGAGACAGGTGGACGCTGCTGATATTGCGCGCGGCGCTCTATGGCGTTCGCCGTTTCGATGACTTCCAGGCCGAGTTGAAATGCCCGCGTACCGTGCTGTCCGGCCGGTTGAGGTCGCTCGTAGACGCCGGCCTGCTGGTCAAAAGACCTTACAAGGCGCCGGGAAAGCGCGCCCGGCCTGAATACCTTCTGTCGGCGATGGGCCTGTCATTGCGCCCGATTCTGATCGGGCTGACCCAGTGGGGCGATGCCTGGCTGGCCGAAGGCGAAACGCCGCCGATCAGTTTCACCAAGGCGGGAACCAAAAGCGCGATCCGAGCGGCATTTGTCGATGCAGACGGGCGCGAAGTGCGGCCGGACCAGATTCGCACGGTTATCCGGGGGTGATCCGGTGCTTATGTCGACCAGCTTGGCCGAAAAGGCGGGAACGCGACCGGTCGAAATGCCTGCCTTGGCCGAAGATCCTGAACCATGGTCCCCACGCTCAGTAAATTGTGCAGCAGGCCCGAACTAAGCGCTTGCAAACACAAGCCTGATGCGCTTTATCACGCCTCTCGGTGGGGGTTCCTGCCGGGTACCAATTCAGGATGCGGGCGTAGCTCAGTGGTAGAGCACAACCTTGCCAAGGTTGGGGTCGAGGGTTCGAATCCCTTCGCCCGCTCCAGTTTTTTCATTTAAATTGAAGACGATACTCGACGCCTTCGAGCGTCAGCGATGCTTACAAGCGTCTTTAGAGCGACGACTGTAATCAGGGTGTAAGCAAGGTACGGTGTTATTTGGGGCACGGTGCGATTGTTGAGGAATACGTTCGCGAAGACGGCGTTTGCCGGTTTCGGGGCTGGTTCGATGACCTTGATGGCCAGGCTGCGGTCAAGGTGGGCAACCGCCATCATGCACTTGGACTGAGGTGAAGCGGCCCGCGATTTCAGGGACGCGGCCTCCGAGCGCGCTGCGCGCGATCCCACATTCACCATGGCCGTGCTTGACGAAGCCGCGGCCACCTTTCTTAGCGGCGAGCTTCATGTCGCGCGCCTGATCCTGCGCGATCTGGGCAATGCCTCTGCCGGGTTCGAGGGCCTCGCCATCGAGACCAATCGCTCAAACAAGAGCCTGCATCGCGTGCTCTCGGAAAAACGACACAACCTCGCAGCTGTCTTCGGGGTCATTGGGAGGCGATTGGTGGCACAGCTTAAGGCCCTCTGTTCCTGATTAAACTGAGAACGGGCACACTTGGCCATGAGTTTGTCGGCTAACGGCATTCGCGGTCTGCCCTCGCCGCGCAAGGACGGAACCTTACCCATAACACAATGCAAATATGCCGATTTCAGGGGATGGTGGCCCCCCGATCATGGAATGCCGGACCACTCCTTGCCTCGTTAACGCAAATGGGCAGAGGGAGACGCCCATGACCAGTTCAGCCGATTACTGCCGCCAATACGACCCCTATGATTTTGCGGACTTCGCGCAGGAGTTCTTGAGACGTAATCCGGAGTATCGCGCCCAATACAGTAAGCTGGACGGATCCTTGCACCTTGCCCCGGACTCGAAGGCTTGCAAAGAAATAGCTCATGCATGGGGGCTGGAGTTTCCCGTTCCCACCTGAGTTGAGCGCATCGGCAAGCCCTGCAATCTGGCGCGCGCACGAAGCCCCCTCGGTCGTCATCCTCGAAACGGCGGCTGATCCGCCGCTTGCGAATCGACCAGGCTCAGTACTGGTACGTCGTAGCATCCTAAATGAAGTCTCGAACCGTAACGGGAGGCATCTGGTACTTTCGGACAAGCACGGTCGCTACCGCTTGCTGATCAGAGAGAAAGGCAGTTTGCCAAACTCCGGATATCTCGTTGCTGGAGACGGATATCTGGAAATGCGCCTCGCCGCGATTGCGAGACTTCATGGTCCTCCGCGGCGAAATTCCAGCGCGATGGATCGTCAGTGCCTGAGACCCTCCAAATATCAAAGGCACCGACTTGTGCTCTTGTTGAAAATTCTCGATCGGCTGAGTGCAAATGAAATGCGACTGCCGACACTGAGAACCATCGCCACGGAGGTCATTTACCCGCAATCGCAGTTCGGTCGCGCGCTCGAATGGAAGACGTCATCCGCGCGGCGCCAGACACAGCGTCTGGTCAGCGAGGCACGGTACCTGATGCAAGCGGGATACCGGGACTTGTTGAAGGGACGCACTGGTCGGTCGAAAATCTCAACCGACCAGATCCATTCATTGCCTTGAAGTTAGCGATCGGGGCTTTGATCCATTTGCGAATGAAATCCGAATGATTTGATAGTTTTATTGAAACTCGAATTCCCTTATAGCCTTCGTTCGGCTTGCACTGGACGTCGGCGCGACCGGCGGCAGGACGTGCCTGGAAAAATTGGTAGCGTGGCAACATTGGTCCGGGGTTCGGATTGGAACTGCTCACCCGGGCACTTACCAGGCGGTTGGCTGTCGGCGTGTTGGTAAGCGCTGTGCCAACCGGACGGGCAACGGCATGAGTCTGGATATTGCTGAGGGATTTGCCGAGGAATTGCTCGGGGTTGAAACCGATAGCGGACTGAAGGAAACGCTGAAACGGGTCTGCGGCAGATTGGGATTCGACCATTTCGCTCTTACGTTCGAGACGCGAACGGGCGCCGACACCTCTCCTGAAGTTCTGTTGCATGATTATCCTGCTGAATGGGCGAAGGTCTATATCACCTTCGATTTAGCTGGTAAGGATCCGGTCAGGCGGGCCTGTGACAAGTCATTAACCGGCTTTACCTGGGAAAGCATCGACAGACTGGTCCCCATGACCCGCGGCGACCGGCAGATGCTCGCTGTCGGGCGAGAGTGCGGTATCGGGGATGGCTACACTGTTCCGCGCCACCTGCCGGGCCTGGCCAGAGGAAGCTGCACTTTTGCCGTTCGGCCGGGCGGCAGTCTGCCGACACGATGGCTCGCAGTCGCCGAACTCGTGGGCGCGCTCGCCCTTGGCTGCGCGGCGAGGACCAGCGGAATTCTCAGACTGGCATCTAACGCGAGGCTGAGCGACCGGCAGCGCGAATGCCTGCTCTGGACTGCTCGCGGCAAGACTGCGTCGGAAACTGCGATCATCCTGGGAATCAGCGAGGAGACTGTGGTGCAGCATCTCAAGATGGCGCGGGAGCGCTATGGGGTGCACTGTCGGCAATCGCTGATCCTCTCTGCGCTTTTCGATGGCCTGATTGGATTTGGCGACGTCATCAGATGGCCCGAGCGCAGCTGACTTTCCGATCGAACCGCCAGACGATGCCTCTTGTCCGGTATCAGCGATTTTGGATTGAGATCAAGTATCCCCAGTTCTTGGTATTTCGCTTTCCCGTTTGAATTGGTGTGATGGCCACCTTGTTCCCACAGACAGGTTGCCCTCATGCGTCCCCATCTATTGCCGCCGAATGTCACCCGGTCTGATCCCGTCCTCAAGTCGATGTTCGAGGCACGCAAACGGGTGTTTGTGGACCTTCTCAAATGGGACGTGCCTGTCCTGGGCAAGCGATATGAAATCGACCAGTTTGACACGCCCGACGCGACATATCTGATCCTCGCGGCCGCACGCGGGAAACATCGGGCCTCCGCGCGGCTCCTGCGCACCGACGGGGCGCATATCCTCGGGGAACTGTTCCCGCGTCTTTGCAAGGGGCAGATACCTTCGGGTGCCACTACCCGCGAAATCACCCGCTTCTGCATCGATCCCGAGCTGTCCAGGGCCGAGCGACGCGAAGCGCGCAATCAGCTGGTGACGGCTCTCGTCGAGCACGCAATCTGCACGGGAATCACAGATTATACGGCCGTTGCCAGCGTCGGCTGGTTCCGGCAGATCGCAGCCTTCGGCTGGGAATGCCAGGCGCTCGGTCCGCAGCGGAATGTCGGCGGGGAGTTGCTGGTCGCGCTGCATATCAGCGTCGACGAGGAAACACCTGCCAAGCTTGCCGCGAACGGGATATATTGTCCCTCCGCGTTTCGGCTCGCCGGAGCGGGAGGTCTGCAATGACAGGCGGGCAGGACATCTCCCGATGGGCAGAATGCCTGCTGCGGGACGGCTATTGCATCATTCCCGATCTGCTTCCTTCGTCAGTGCTCTGCGAGCTCGATTCCGATCTTGAAGGCCAGTTTGAGCAGACCCCATTTGGTGACGGCGATTTCTACGGATACCGGACCAAGCGCCTCGGACGTCTGCTTCGCCGGTCCCGGGCCGCAGAAAAACTGGTCCTTGAGCCCGGCATTCTGGCGCTTGCAAGAGAGATACTGGGTCCGGCTTGCGAGCGGATTCAGCTCAATGTGGCGCAGGCGATCGAGATTCATCCTGGCGAGATCGAGCAGTTCCCTCACTGTGATCAGGATATGTGGGCAGGCGTCAAGGGTCAGCACGAGTATCTGCTCAACGTGATGTGGCCAATCACCGGCTTCACACAGCAGAACGGGGCGACGCGCATCTATCCCGGGACGCACAAACAACAAATTCAGTCACTTGGCGAACTGGCAGATCCGGTAATAGCGCAGTGCGGGCCCGGTTCAGCGATCTGCTTTCTTGGTTCGACGGTTCACGGAGCCGGCGCCAACAGATCGCAGGCCGTGCGCCGTGGCGTTGTTGTCGGCTACAGCCTTGGCTGGTTGAAGCCCTATGAAAACCTGTGGCTGGCCTATCCACCTGAAATTGCCAGGAGCTTTTCCCCGGAACTGGCCGAGCTCACGGGCTATGTGCAGCACCGTCCCAATCTTGGCAACTTCGAGGGCCAGTGTCCGTCTCTGGTTCTGCGCAGCGATGTGCCTGCTTTCCCTCGCGCAACCGATGCCTTACGCCCCGACCAGGAGGCGGCGGTCAGTGAGTTCGCGAACGGGCAGCGGCTTGGAGTATGAGTCCGGCTCATGTTCTTGAGCCGACGTTGCAGCGCCTCAAGCGCATGCTCATGGAGGGAGTGTGGTCTCCCGGTGAGAGACTCGAGGCACTTCGACTGGCCGACGAGTTCGGCGTCAGCATGACGCCGGTGCGAGACAGCCTGAACCAGCTGGTGGGTGCACGGCTGGTCGATATGAAGCCGGGTGAAGGCTACCGGGTTACGCGAATAACTGAGCAAAGCCTGCGCGATATGCTCGATCTCAACCTTGCGCTCCTTGAGACAGCACTTTCTGCTGGAGCGCCTGCCAGTCAGCCTGCCTTAGCGGCAACTGCGGGTTCGGCCTATGCTGACCGGGTCGCCGCCCTGTTCGATGCCATCGCGCTGCGTGCGGGTAACACCGTTCTCACCGAAACCCTGAAATCACTGGGTGAGCGCATGCACGTCATCCGCAAGCTTGAGCCGGTCGTTTTTCCCGATGCAGCACATGAAATTGAGGTGATAGAGCGATTGGTCGAAGCGGAGGACCCTGCCCTTCAATCCGCAATCCACAACTATCATGAGCAGCGGCGGCGCAATGCTTCGGCGCTAATCGGCTTACTCAACTGATTTCGCCCCTGAGAATCCGGATTGGACCACCCGTCCCGGCGCACCGCGCACTTCGAAGGCTGGCATCGGGTCCGGGATGTGGACACCCTTCGGAACCATGATCCGCGCGAGAACAGATGCGACCGATCTGAACCAAATTCAACAAATTCAAGCAGTTTTCAGCGCTCCTCCGACTTGCGCATTGGCTCTCACTTCGTCAGGATGGCACTGCGTAGGCTGAATATTGGCGTAGGCTGCGTGGATATTTCCGCCAGGCATCATGCACGCCGGTCACATAGCGGACCGGCGGCCGGACCGGTCAAGGACGCCGTAATGCGTCCATACGGCGGCACAGCGCTGGATATCGGATATCTCCGGCCCTCGCGCCGGGGCTATGCGGTTGCGCCACTGCGATGCCTGCATGTATCGAAGCTTCGTACGGCGAGATTGCGGGACTCCATCCGCTGCGACGCCCTCGGCTTGCGCCGTTCCGCGAGCCGCCGACCTCCCCGTGCACTGCGTTCTCGAGGCGATCTATCGCCGCGAGCGGGCTGGATTGCTGCACTATCTCAGAGCGCGTGTCGGGGAAGACCTGGCGCTCGACCTTGCGCAGGAGGTCTTTCTTCGCGCTTCGACAAGCTGCCAGATTGCGCATCTCGTCAATCCCGGCGGGTTTCTTCACCGCATAGCCCGCAATATGCTGATTGACCGGGCGCGCCGCCGAAGCTGCCGGATCGCCACAATGCCGCTCAACGAGGCGATCGACGCACCTTGCGCCGCAGAGCAAGAGAACGAACTTGAGGCACGGGACCTGATGATTTCTCTCGAGCGCGCGCTGACAGCTCTGCCGGAGCGAACGCGGACGATCTTCGCGATGCACCGGTTCGAGGAGAAGGCATATCGCGAGATCCAGCGCGAACTCGGTATCTCGCTCGCCGCAGTCGAATATCACATGATGAAGGCGCTGGCGCACCTTCGCGAAAGTCTGAAGCTGGCGGCTTGATGATGCGGTGCAGACCGTGCTTCATTGCTTTTCCTTCCATTACCCCAAGGATACTGCACCATCGATCTCAGGGACCGGCCATCCAATCGGGCAGATTTGCCCATCTGCAGCAGGGTCAAGCATGATGCATCATATATGAGGTATTATTCTTGAAATGACTCATATTACCTGATATACGAGGCAAATGCTCGATCTCACTACCCTTGGAGCCAAGATCGCGGAAAGGCGCCGCGCGCAGCGCATGACGCAGGCAGAACTCGCCCGGCGTGCCGGGGTCGGGCGCTCGACGCTCGAAGCGCTGGAAAATGGCCGCATGGCGGAATTGGGCTACGGCAAGGTTGCACGCATCCTGGCGGCGCTGGGCCTGACCTTCAAGCTGGGCGAGGCCAACCGCGGGCGGCCAACGCTTGAGGATCTCATCGCCGAGACGGATGCCATAGCATGACGATCAGGGTCTGGACCGATGGGCGCGGTTCGGGTCTGCTCGGCCCCAAGGGCGTGCGGGGTACAGCGTTCGCCTATGCGGCCGAGGCCGGGCCGGCCGATGCGGTGTCCATCACGATGCCGGTCCGCCTGGCCTCCTGGGACAGCGATTTCGGACTCGCCCCGATTTTTGAAATGAACTTGCCCGAAGGCGCGCTGCGAGAGCGGCTGCGCATGGCGTTCGCCAAAGCCACCGGGTCGTTCGACGATCTCGATCTGCTGGCGATCGTCGGCCGCTCGCAAGTGGGGCGCCTGCGCTATACCGACGAGCACGCGGTGCTGGATCGGACCGTTCCCTTCCAATCGGTCGATGAGCTGCTGGCAAGCCGGCGGGACGGCAATCTGTTCCAGTACCTGCTGGAGCGGTTTGCCCCCTATTCAGGCGTGAGCGGCGTCCAGCCCAAACTGCTCATCCGCGACGACGAAGCATGGGGCGGCGAGGCCGGGGCGGGCGAGCAGACCAGCATCCAGGGCGCTACGCACATCGTCAAATTCTGGGAGAACGAGTACCCGCAGCTCGCCGCAAACGAGTTTCTCTGCCTAACGGCAGCCGGGCGCTGCGGTCTGCAGGTGCCGCGGTTCCGGCTTTCCGAAGATGGCCGCGCGCTTGTCATCGACCGGTTCGATCTGCGCGCGGATGGCCGCTACCGCGGATTTGAGGACTTTTGCGTACTGAACGGCCGCAGAACCGCTGACAAATATCTCGGCTCCTACGAGACAGCGGTGCTCAAACGGTTTCGCGAATTTGCTTCACCCGGCCAGATTGCAAGGGGGTCGGAAACACTCTTCCGGATGATCGCGCTCAATGCCGCTCTGCGCAACGGTGATGCGCACCTCAAGAACTTCGGGGTCGTTTACGACGATGTCGAGGGCGGAATCGCTTTGGCGCCGGTCTACGATATCGTGACGACCACGGCCTATATTCGCGCCGATCAGATGGCGCTTACGCTCGACGGTTCGACCCGGTGGCCGACTGCCCGGCAACTGCTGGCTTTTGGAACGACCCGGCAGATCGGCTCGCCCGCGGTCATCAAAGGCATACTCGGCGAAATTGCCGAAGGCGTGAACGAAACGATGGAGCAAATCAGACAGCATATCCGCGGGCACCCCGAGTTCGAGGAAGTCGGCAAGCGGATGCTGGTGGAATGGGCCGAAGGTATCCGCACCAGCCTGGTCGAATAGACCGGGGCACCGCTTTGTTACGCAGTGACGAGGCGATCAGCCGCGACTGGTTTGAAGCCCATGCCTAGCAGGTGCTGGTGCCCGAACTGCAGCCGGGTGCCGCCGACAGGAAATTCTCCTCAAACAAAAATAATTTCATTTGTAACTAAGGTCGCGGCGATCTGCCGCGTCAATACCCTTCACCGGACGCTGCCGCAAAGGCTGGCCGGATAATCAGGAGGGAGAATTTGATGCCAACCACATATCGTGCCGCCACGGCCTTGCTCGCAGGAGCCGCATTCGTTTCATTGATGCAGCCGGTCCATGCGCAGGAGACCGCAGCGGGCAAGCCCGCACCCGAAGATACCGGCGATACCATTACCGCCCCGGCGGAGAAGGCCGAAGGGGAGGGAATCGTCGTCACCGGCTCGCGGATCAGGGGAGCTGGGTTCACCGGCGATGTCACAACGCTCGACCGCGAAGCGATCATCGCGGCCGGACAGATCGATCTGGGCGAAGCGATCCGTTCGCTACCGCAGAATTTTTCTGGCGGACAGAACCCTGGAATCGGAACAGGCGCCGGACTTGCCAACGCCAATGTCAATTCGGCATCGAGCGCCAATCTGCGCGGGCTTGGCCCGGACGCGACGCTGACGCTGCTCAACGGTCACCGGCTGCCCTACGACTCCGCGTTCCAAGGCGTCGATATCTCAGCGATTCCGCTGGCCGCGCTCGACCGCATCGAGGTCGTGCCCGACGGGGCATCGGCGGTCTATGGCTCGGATGCGGTCGCGGGCGTGGTCAATGTCATCCTGCGCCGCGACTTCGAGGGGGTGGCAACGTCCGGGCAATTGGGCGCGAGCAGCGGCGGCGGTTATTTCCGGCAGCAGGCCGATCTCGTCGCAGGCAAAAAATGGAGCGGCGGCGGGTTCCTGCTGGCCTATGACTTCGTCCACAATTCGGCGATCGATGCGGATCAGCGCTCCTATGCGGGCTCGCTCGACCCCGATAGCTCGCTGTTCCCCTCGCAAAGCCGCCACGCGGTCACGCTGTCCGCGCGCCAAGAGCTGGGCGCAGGCGTCACCGCGAGCCTCGATGCGCTTTATTCCAACCGGCATTCGCAGACGATCGGCGGGACACCGGCCTTGCGCTCCGAGTTCCGCCCCGCGGTTGAATCCTACACGCTCGCACCTTCGCTCGAGGTGGCGCTCGGATCGGGCTGGCAAGCCAGCCTGAGCGGCGTCTACGGCCGCGACCGCACGCATGTTTCGACGCGGTTCACACCGCAGACTGGGGCCGGGAGGCTGATCACCGGCTGCATCTGCAACAGCGTCACCTCGCTCGAGTTCGGCGCGGAAGGGGCGCTGTTTGCGCTCCCCGGGGGGAGTGCGCGCCTCGCGCTGGGCGGCGGATTTCGCAACAATGGCATGGATTTCACGCAGCCGGTCAACGGTGTGCCGGGCCGGGAATTCGATGTCACGCGCCGCAGCCGCTTTGCCTATGGCGAGGTCTACCTGCCGTTTGTCTCGCCTGGGATGGAGCTGCCGGGCCTCAGGCAGCTGAGCCTGTCGGGCGCGCTGCGCTATGAGGATATTCGCAGCATGGACAAGGTCGCGACGCCGCGGCTGGGACTGATCTATTCGCCATTTTCCCCGCTGATCCTGCGCGGCACCTGGTCGCGTTCGTTCAAGGCTCCGACGCTGTTCCAGCAGTTCATTCCGTTCCAAGCCTTCCTGCTTCCCGCGGCCGCGTTCGGCGCGGGCCCGGGCACGGTGATGTTCGCGAGCGGTGGCAATCCCGATCTCGTCCCCGAGCGCGCGCGCAGCTGGACAGCGGGCTTCGAACTGCGTCCGAAATCGGTTCAAGACCTCACGATTGCGGCGACCTGGTTCGATATCAACTACCGCGACCGGGTAGTTCAACCGATTGCCGGCTCGATTGCCGCGGCCTTCCGCGATCCCGGCTTTGCGACCCTGATCAACTTCTCGCCAAGCCCGGCCGAACTCGACGATCTGATCGCGGGCGCGCTATTCGGGCTCGAGAATTTCTCGGGGAGCGCCTTCGATCCGGCCAATGTCGCAGCCCTGGTCGACAACCGCAACATCAATGTTGCGCTTCAGGATATCCACGGGATCGACGGCCGTCTGGCGTGGTCGAACGATCTCGGCGAAGGGCGCAGGCTCGGCTTCGATCTGGCCGGAACCTGGCTCAAGAGCAGCCAGCAGCTGACCGCCGATCTGCCTGAGGTCCAGCTTGCTGGAACGGTGTTCAACCCGCCCAAGCTGAGGCTGCGGGGAACTGCGTCGTTCGCCAGCGGCGGGTTCCGCTTGTCGTCCTCGCTCAATATGACCGGAAGGCTGACCGACCGGCGCTTTGCGACCGAAAGCCGCATATCGCCCAACGCCACGCTCGACATGTCGGCCAGCTACGATGTGATTCCCGGCGAAGGGCGCGATCCGGGACTGACGATCGCGCTTACGGTCAACAATCTGCTGGGCGACAGGCCTGAGGTGATCCGCACGACAGGCCCGACCGATACGCCGTTTGATTCGACCAATTTCTCGCCGATCGGGCGGTTCATTGCGCTCGGGATCAGGAGGCAGTGGTGATGGGCTTGATGCTCTCTCTTGCGCTCGCGCAGGCGGCGGTGCCGGGTGCGGATCTTCCCGCCCCGGCAGAAGACCCCTGCGCGCTCTTCGAGCGACTGGGGGATCAGACACCTGGCACAGCACGTCCGATCGTGGCGATGGACCTTACCCGGATTGCCGACATCGGCAGGTCCGACCCCAACCCCTCGGCAAGTCCGTTCGCCGTGTCGCCAGACGGCAAGGAAATTGCCTTTCTGATCCGGCGCGCGAACCCTCAGGCCAATGCCTTTTGCCAGCGTCTGATGACCGCGCCGATGGATGGCAGCGTCGAGGAACGCGAGATCGCGAGGGGCGGCGAACTCATCAGGGCCGATTTCGCCTTGCGCAACTTTCCTTCGTTCGAGGCTGGATATGCCAAGGTTATCACACCGCGCTGGTCGCCCGAGGGGAGCCGCATCGCATTCCTGAGGCGCGAGGGTGGACCGGCGCAGGTCTGGCTGGTCGATGCGGGCGGCAAGACCCCTGCTCGGCAGGCGACCGCGATGCTCGACGACGTCGATGATTTCGCCTGGATCCCGGACGGTCAGGCGCTGATCGTCGCGACCCGTCCGGCACTTCGTCTCCAGAACGAAGCCATTGCGCAGGAGGCGCGCGAAGGATTCCTGTTCGACGATCGCTTCGCCCCGCAGTTTTCCGATTCCCCAATCCCGACCGGACCGCTCACGCCTGAATATACCAGGGTCGATCTGGCTTCGGGCGCATCCAGACCTGCGTCGCTTTCCGAAATCGCGCTGCTCGTTCCCGGTCGGGCGAAAGAACTGCCTGTTTCGGCGGGGGCCTTCGCCAAGGAACCTGATGGCCTGCTTGCGTGGAGCGAAGCGACCGATCCGGAGCGGCTGATCAGCCCGACGCGGCTGGTCATGACGCAGGGCGATGGAACAACGGTTAGTTGCGAAGCGGAACGCTGCTCGGGAACCATGCTGCTGTGGTGGTCGGCGCAGCGCCGCAAGTTCTATGCGCTCCAGAAGACCGGCTGGGCAGAAAGCATGATGCAGCTCCTCGAATGGGACCCGGGCGAGCCTGCGCCAAGGCGCGTCCTGCTTACCGAAGACGTGCTGGTGGGTTGCGCGCTTGCGGATCGCGAACTGGTCTGCGCCCGCGAGGGATCGGCAAGGCCGCGTCGACTGGTCGGTATCGACCTCGAAACGGGCCGCGAGCGGGTGATCTTCGATCCCAATCCCGGGTTTGGCAGGATCAAGTTGGGCAAAGTGCAAAGACTGCGTTTTCTCAATGCCTATGGGGTCGAGAGCTATGCCGACCTCGTGCTGCCTCCCGATCACAGGTCCGGGGACAGGCATCCGCTGGTGGTGGTGCAATATATCAGCCATGGGTTTCTGCGCGGCGGCACCGGCGACGAGGTTCCGGTCCATGTGCTTGCCGCGCGGGGCTTTGCGGTCTTGAGCTTTGCGCGGCCCGATTTCGTGGCTTCGGCGATGCAGGCGAGGAGCGAGGTCGAACTGCGCACCGCCAACCGCATCGACTGGATCGACCGGCGCAGCGTCCAGTCATCGCTCGAGCAAGGGGTAGCGCTGGCGATCGCCACCGGCGCCGTCGATCAGGGTCGCATGGGGATCAGCGGGTTCAGCGACGGTACTTCCACCGTCCAATGGGCACTGATCAATTCCTCGCTGTTCAAGACCGCCTCGCTGGGTGCGTGCTGTGAGGACATCTATTCCTATCCGCTGGCTGGAGGCCCTGCCTTCACCCAATTCGGGCGCGATATGGGCTATCGCTTCTTTGAGCCTGGCGCGGAAGAATTCTGGAGGCCGATGTCGCTGGTGCTCAATGCCGATAGAATCGATGTACCGATCCTGATCCAGACCGGGGACAGCGAATACGAGATCGGGCTCGATGTGGTCGAGGCCTTCAGAAGCCGCGGCAAGGCAATCGAGCTCCATGTGCTTGGGGACGAGCCGCATTTCAAATGGCAGCCCGCGCACCGGCTGGCGATCTACGAGAGATCAACCGAATGGTTCGAATTCTGGCTCATGCACCGCATGAACTGCGCGGCGGCGAAAGCGGCGCAGTATCGCCGATGGAAGGCGATGAAGGGCGCGCCGCCCGCCGATCAGCTGCATTGCTCAGCGGGCACGGCACTGTCATGGACGCGCCCGGGCGACGGGATCGGCCAGGCTGGCGAAGCCAGTCCAGGCTCTGACTTTCGGGCGGTCAAGGACTTGGGTCACAGCCCCAGATCTGTTTCATCGGTGCTGACGGGGAGCTATATGGCTTCTGCTGCAAGTTCTGATGCCAGCTCGCGTAGCCCGATAACCTCAATTCCTTCTGCTTTGGGATACCGTTCGTTCCCCGAATAAACGATGAGTGTGCGGTCAGGCATTATGTCGTCGCGCGCATGGTGAAAGCCCTTCTGCGTTTTGGGGGCCAGGCCTCGCTTGATTTCGATTGCCCAGCGCTGGCCTTGCGGGAGGTCGAGCACCAGATCGATCTCGGCCCCTGCTGACGTTCGGTAAAAACTTGCCTGTGTCCGCTCAGGCGCCGCCGCAAGCAGATTTTCGATAACGAAACCTTCCCAACTTGCCCCCACTATCGGATGGCCGGCAAGCGCATCGAAATTGGCAAGGCCAAGGAGAGCGTGCACGAGACCGCTATCACGAACATAGACCTTGGGCGACTTTACCAACCGCTTCCCGACATTGCCGTGTAGCGGCGGGAGCCTGCGGATAAGCAGCAGGTCAACCAGGAGGTCGATATATCGATTCACGGTCTGCGCGCTGACATCGAGCCCGCCGGCAAGCTTTGATGCATTCAGGAGACCGCCCTGGTTGTGCGCCAGCATGGTCCACAGGCGTTCGAGTGTCTCGGCGGGCAATCTCGGCCCGAACAGCGCAACATCTCTCTCCAGATAGGTGCGGATGAAGTCTTTTCTGAGATGGTAGCTGTGCTCGTCGGTTTCGGCGAGGTAGCTGTCGGGATAGCCGCCGCGTACCCAAAGCGCATTCAGCGCGGGTGCCTCATCGGGTATCTCCAGAACATCCAGCGGCCCCATATTGATGTAGGCGATCCGGCCCGCGAGGGTTTCGCCCGATTGCCTCAAGAGGTCGATTGCAGCTGAGCCCAAAATCAGAAATCTTCCTGTCCTCCGCCCCTCTCTTCGTCCCTGATCGATGATCCCGCGCAAGTCCTGAAAGAGTTCGGGCACACGATGAATCTCATCAAGGATGACCAGCCGATCCTGAAACTGTTCGAGATAGAGTTTGGGCTCAGTCAGCTTTTCTCTGTCGGAGCGATCTTCCAGATCCAGATAGATTGCGCCGCGAGCTTCCCCAATTTCGAGCGCCAGCGTGGTCTTGCCGATCTGTCTCGGCCCGATAAGAGCTACGGCGGCTTGGTAGCCTAAGGCTTGCTCCACTTTCTGCCTGATATGTCTCTCTAACATCCTTGCATATTATCTATAACATGGACGATATGCAAGAATAAATGGTCTTTTAGAAGAGAATTTCCTGATAATCCGCCGAGGCGTGGCGGTTTTGCAAGGATTCCTCTTTGAACTTGGAACCATACCCGGAAGGAAACGGGATACCGGGATGAAGCGGCGAACCCAAGGTGCCGTTTTACCGTACGCACGCGCCACGAAGCGCCCCACGAGGCTGCACGGTACGACCAATGGAAGGGGCGATGCAGGGTGCACCGCGTGCGGGTCAGCTGCACTGCGCACCAGACACATCGGCCATACCATGAGCGCGCTCAAGCTTCGTGGTCGACGAGCCTGGTGAATCCAACCCAGGCTAATCAAAGCAGGCTCTGGCTGGGTTGAGCAAGTCCGATCCGGCGAGGAAGACGAGGGGTATTTGCCGTCCGGCAAACAAGCGGCATCGAGTGGACGATGGAGCTTAAAGCGGGTTATTTCGGGTTTTTCGGCCTTTAAGGCCGAGAAATTCGGCTTCGCCGTTGTTGACCTGATGGTTAATCGGAGTTTTTTTGCGGTGTCCGGGGCTCTCAAGACGTTTTCGCTGACAGTAACGCGCCAGCACCCCTTCGTTAAAATCGGGTGGAAATGGATGGACAAATGGATGGCGCGGGCGCGTTACTGTCAGCGATGCCGCCAGGGCCGCAGGTGCCAACAGGAACACCATCAAGGACCATATCCAGGCTCGCATCCTGCCGAAGACTTGCGCTTCGCACGAGGCACATCAACCCTGCCATGAGCGCGCCCAGGCTTCGGCCTCGGCGAGATCGAGCAGGCGGTAGATGATCGAACCACCTGAAAGCGCGTCAACCGAAAGCGCCTGCTCGGTCGCGGCAATGTCGAGCAGGCCGTGGTGCGCGAGCAGCCCGTCAAGGAGCATGGCGCGGATCGCGGGGCAATTGCGTTCAAAGCTGCGGCGAATGAAACTGTCGGGGCCCGCCTTGGAGGTTCGCACGGCGATCTCGCGGGGCAGATCGCGCGCGAAGGCGGCGCGCGCGGGCGCGCGATTGATCCCGCCCGCGCACCAGAGCCACGTGGGCACCGCGAGACAGAACTCGAGCAGCGGCTGGCACATCAGCGGCGAAAAGCGCGGCAGGCCCGCCGCGCCGAGGCCGTGCAGATGGTTTTGCGCGCGCATGATCAGCGAGAGATGATCGCGCTTGCCGCCATGACGACCGACCTCGCTGTCGAGCCAGGGTGTCAGCGGATCAGGGACGCGGCACCGTTCGGGCGCGGGCGCAAGCAGGCGCGTGTCGGCGGGCCAGCGATCTGGGTGGCCGCGTCTCATCAGCCGCATGAGGACCGCGCGCGCCATGGCCGGGATATCGCAGCCGGTCACCTGACACATGTCCAGTAACGTCGTCAGAGTTCCTCCTCCAGGCCCTTCGCAGCGCAGCCGGTCGACGATCGGCGCTGCCGAATGGAGATAGCAGAACAGATTGTCGCCGCCGTTGCCGTCGAGCACAGCGCTAGCCCCAAGGTGGTCGGCAGCCGCTAGAAGCGCCGAGTCGAGAGAGGCGAGGAAGGGCCGACGCGACGGACGCGCCAGTCCGGCCGAGGCCGGGCGATGCGGATCGATCAAGCCCGGATCATGGAGCGCGGCGAAGCAGCGAACACCAAGATGATCGGCGAGCAGGCGGACGAAGGACCGCTCGTCGCCGCTCGGATCGGCGGTGGCAAGGGTAATGCACGAAAATGATGCGCCGCTGCGGGCAAGCGCGGCGCAGATGAACGAGGAATCGACCCCGCCCGAGGCCGCGACCGCGACCGGCCCGAGGCAGCGCGACCAGGCGCCGATCACGCCGACGGCGAGACCGCGCAGCTCCTCCGCGACTTGCGTGAAGGACATTGCACGATCCTGGGGCATGAAGGCCGAAGGCTGCCACATCCGCGCAGCGGCGCGCTCCTCACCTGCGAGCGCTACGAGCGCGCCGGGTGCAAGCTCGGTCACCCCGTCAAGACAGGTCGAGCGCTGCCGCAGTTCTGGCCGGCACAGCTGCGCATGAAGCGCGGGCCATGACACCTTGATCCTCCTCCCGGCGGCCTCCTGGAGCAACGCGGGGTGCGATGTCAGCAGGACATGCGAGGCGGTCTCGAAGCGGTAGGCGGGCAGCATGCCTGAGGGGTCGACCAGCATGTAAAGCGCGCCCGAGAGCGGATCGGCGAGGATAGCGGCATAGGCGCCCCAGCATTCGTGCAGCAACCAGGCGGCAAGCTCCCCGGGTCCCCGATCCCGCGGGGCATGAGCGGGAAGAACGGTGAGCCGATCTCCCGAACTGCGCGAGAACAGGACGCCGATGATCGCGCCAGCAGCGCCCAGATCGATGCGAGCGCACTCGTCCTCTACCCACAGGCGCGCGCGCTCGGCGCAGGTGCGTTCGGGGCTGCGCGCAGCGGATAGAACCGGAAGATTGGAGCGCTGCGCAACTTTCGGCACTGCCAGCAGGAACATGGCGGGCTTCATACGATGAGGATGGGAGAGTAGCGGAGCACTTCCTCGGCGCTGTCGCCAAGGACGTGGTCACCGGTCTGCGCCCAGGCGTGCGCGCCGAACGGGGCGAGCTTGACCCCGATCACGACATGCGCGCGCATGCCGCGCGCGGCGAGGCAGAGCGTAAGCGCGATCGAGCGGGGCAGACAGCGATCGGCGGTCGAGCGCAGCAACCGGGCATGTTCGAAGGCACGGATCGTTCGCGCCGCAGCGTCAGCGTCGGCAAAGCCATTGGCGCAGCGCCTCTCAAGTGTGCGCCGCAAATCGAACAGGACCGAGGAGAACGGGCGATGCGCGAGCCAGCGTTCGGCGCGGCGCTGCGTCCAGAGCGCGCGGG
Organism: Alphaproteobacteria bacterium; assembly: GCA_018830285.1. Taxonomy (GTDB): domain Bacteria; phylum Pseudomonadota; class Alphaproteobacteria; order Caulobacterales; family Hyphomonadaceae; genus Hyphomonas. The sequence continues at coordinate 60,765 of JAHJSB010000015.1, read as the reverse complement.
CGACCTCTGCCAGATGAAAGGGCCCCTCCGCAATCGCGGGAGAAGAGCGCACCGGTTCCTGCCAATCGAGAGGGAGCGGTAGAGCGGCGGGCTGGCCCTGTAGGCCCTGTCCGCGCGGGTCATAATCCTTGATCGCTGAGCGGTTCTGCGCGTCGGGCAGACGGAAATAACGGTCGCTGACGAGATCGAGAAAGATCAGCTGGCCGTCTATCGCGCACCAGGCAAGATCGCTGCGCTCGTGGCCGGGCATGAAGGCGCCAAAACGAAACGGGGTGCGCGCCAAGAGGCGCGCACCCCTGATCCCGCTCAGTCAGCGGCGCTGCCAGCGACATAGCGCAGCTGGCCTCCGCTCACGTCGATGTCGAAGATCGCCTGACCCTTGGTTTCAAGCGAGGCCTGGCCGAGATCGATCACATCGTCCCGGCATAGTTCGATTGTCTTCATGATAGTGCTCCTTCATTTGCAGTCGCGACTCGAACAGCCGCGAACGAAACCTGACGAAGCAAGCAACAATGGGCCATTTTATAATACTGTTATAAATACTGACCACCTCACGATACGAAGTGACCGGGTGTTGAAAGCTCAGGTTGGTCTGTGCACTGGCAGCTTTAGCAATTCGCCTGGACATATATGCCAGCACCCGGTCACAGGCAGGAAGCTACCCCAGAAAATGCGTCCTGTCGCCTGCGACTCGGAAATATATTCTGGAAAAACATCCACATTGCCCTATTCTGCCCGAACTTTCCTGCCTGGACCAAACCCCGCAATTGCTATCGCCATTTCCCGTTTCGTTCTGCTAGACACTGAACATGCGCACCGAGATTGACCACCTTCCCGCCAACAAACAGCGCGAGCTGGAACGCGTGTTGCAGTTGATCTTCGAGGAATTCGAAGACGCGTTTGCGTTGGCGAGGCACGAATGGAAGAAAGCCGGGCGCATTCTCAAGGTAGTGCTCTACGGCAGCTATGCGCGCGGCGGCTGGGTCGACGAGCCGCACACCGCCAAGGGTTACAAATCCGATTATGACCTGCTGATCGTGGTCAACGACAAGCGGCTCACCGACCGCGTCAAATACTGGGCCAAACTCGACGATCGCCTCAGCCGAGAATACGGCATTGCCGGGGCGATCCGGACCCCGGTCAATTTCATCGTCCACACGCTGCAGGAGGTGAACGACGGTCTTGCCCACGGCCGCTACTTCTTCATCGATGTCGCCAAGGACGGGATCGCGCTCTATCAGAGCGACGACACCCCGTTCCACCAGCCCAAGCCCAAGACGCCCAAACAGGCGCTCGCCATGGCCAGGGAATATTTTGAGGAGTGGTATCCCAGCGCGAATAAACGGTTCAACGGCGCAAAGTTTCACATAAGCGAAGGCAACCTAAAAGATGCCGCGTTTGACCTCCACCAGACTGCCGAAAGGTTGTACCACTGCGCCCTTCTGGTAGTGACCTTCTACACTCCTCACGTTCACAATCTCGGCTTCCTGCGCACTCAGGCCGAACGGCTTGACCGGCGTCTCACCTATGTCTGGCCGTTGGACAACCGCAAGCAGCGGGCGATGTTCGAGAAATTGAAGGAAGCCTATGTCAAGGCACGCTACTCGAAGCATTACCGGATCAGCGAGGAAGAGCTCACCTGGCTCGGCGAACGGGTCGAGGAACTGGGGCAAATCGTGCATGAGATCTGCTCGGAGCGGATTGCCGAGCTCGAGGCAAAGGTCGGGACAGTCGGATAGTCCGCAGCCGGTAAATGTTCGATCACTGGGAATACAGATATGATGAGTTTGCGCCTCGAAGTCAGCCATTTGACGTGCGATGCACTGTCCCTGATAGTGATCGTTCGTTCCAGCATAGGCATTATCATCGGCTAGGTGCTGTCGATGAACAACCGATCGGGCGCATCCTCGGCGCGGTCGCAGTTGCTCTTCCCCTTCACTGGTCGACGATCCCCTGGTTCTCATAAGCGTCGCGCGGCTAATTCTTTACCCTGACCACGTGCCACGCTGCTCGCGCGGACGTCAGCGTTGGCCGCAACCGGCTTCGCTCATGTAATAGGGCAGGGACATAATAATTGACTGAAGCTCAACCGTCATCTTCCCTCCAACAGATCTCGCTTTGAGGCGATCGCATCACACAGGAATGCCGTAAAGGTCCGAATGCGCGCACTGCTGCGTACATCGCGGTGGGTCAGCACCCAGACATCGAGCCGGGGAGATAACTTGCCTTCGTCCAGTCGAACGAGTTGCGGTTCCCTATCTCCCATGAAACACGGCAACATGGCCAACCCCATTCCTGCCTCGCAGGCAGCGAGCTGGGTCAACAGGCTGACAAATTCGCCCCGCGCTGGAATGTCAGGGAAGGGGCTTTGCCGCACCCAATCGGGAAATTTCCCGTGCGCCCCGTAACCGATCCACAATGCCGAGTCCGGATCGTCAAGCGTATGCGTCGCAAAATAGTCCGGCGTTGCATAGGGCGCCATGGCACAGCCTGACACCCGCCTACCGACCAGGTGATCGGGCGGACTTTTAGCAAAGCGGATGGCGACGTCGGCCTCTCGCCGATCAAGATCGACGGTTTCATAGCTGACCGGGATCTGCAGTTCGATGTCGGGGTAAAGCGCTGCAAATCTGGCCAGGTCGGGCATCAGCAGGTGGGTTGCGAAGGCATCGATCATCGAAACGCGGATCGGCCCTTCGAGGCGGCTGTCCTGCCCGGCAATCCGCCGTTCGAGCCCGCCAATCTCGTCCTCCACCCGCTCGGCCGTCTTGAGCATGTCTTCGCCAATGGGCGTCAGAACGTAGCCGCCCGGCAGCCGCTCGAACAGGCGCGCCTGCAGTTGGTTTTCGAGCGCGTCGATCCGCCGCGCCACGGTCGAATGGCTGACGCCAAGCCGCGCCGCCGCATTGCGCACATTCCCGCCCCTCAAAAGCGCCAGAAAGAGTTTGACGTCGTCCCAATCCATTCCTGGCTCGCTCATTCGTGTCTCATTTTTGCAGACAATCGCCACAAAAATGAAGTTTGCCATCCATTATCGCAACACTCATTACGCCGAAACATCAACCGCACAACCGAAAAGGACTGAACCCATGAACCGCAGGAAACTCATTGCAGGCGCGCTGTTTGCCTCGATCCTCTCGCTTGGATCACTTGCTGTCGGAACCACCTCTGTCGCAGCCGAAAAAAGCCAACCAGCGGCGTCGCAGGCCTATTTTGTCGACATTCTCTATCTGAATGAGGGCAAGACAGCCGCAGATGCCAAGGCCTATTTCGACAAGACCGTGCCGGTCGTGGCGAAGCACGGGCTGCGCCGGACCAATGCCTTCGTCGTCACCCAGAAGATGGCGGGCAGCATCGACCCGCAGGTGATGAACGTGTGGACGGTTAGCGATCCGCAGAACACCTTCACCAATATTTTCGCAGACCCGGCCTATCAGCAATATATCCCGATGCGTAATGCGACATTCGACATGTCGCGCTCACACATGTTCATGCTCAATGGAGCGGAGTGAATGGTGTAGCGGCGACGCGACCGCAATCGGGTTTCGAGCGAATCGATGCTGAGGGTTGCGGTGAATAACTTACGTCTATGCACACCGTTGCATTGCGAAGGTTCCCGCACCTCAGCAGCGCAAGGAACTGCGATATCGTCCCCGTCCAAGCTTGTCTCATTCTTGCGTATTCAAACCCCAAATTTGGGGTTTGGGTATCGCAGTTGGCCTGCCGTACAGAGCAACAGCAGTTGGCGCAGCTTCTTTCAGGCTGCCATGCGACGAAGGAGATTCAAGTGTCCGAACCCGTGACCCTGATCGTAACGGCGACGTTCGATCCCGACAATATGCCGGCGGCACAGCGTTACATGCAGGCAGCCGTGCCCATGCTGGTTGCGGGTGGAGGCGAAATCCTGCGCCGTGTCAAAGTCGAAAAGCCTGTTGTCGGCATTGCGGCGTTCGATGCTTGCCTGATTGTGTCCTTTCCCGACGCCGCCGCTATCGATGGTATATTCGGCAGCGATGCCTATGCGGCTCTTGTGGAAGACCGTGACGTCGGCTTCGTCGGTATGGACATTGTTCTGGCCCGCAGCCTGTGAAACCGAACGGTCCAACATCCTATCGAGCTAATCGCGCGTAGCACTTTCACACCAAGCGGTGCCAATACAAGTCCAACCATGTCTTCCCGGAAGAACCGATCAATGAACCTCGCTAAATCAGTTTTTGTCAGCACCTACATGACGGCGGCCATGGCGGTCGTAGGCTACGCAGGCTGGATGCTCACTCAGGGCGAGGACCAATTGGGTTGGCTCGGCGTTCTGCTGACCACCGCGCCGTTCATGATGCTGCTGTCCTACCTTATGATATTCCGTGCCATCGCGCGGACAAGCAACCGCCTTCCGTTGATAAATTTGATGGGAGCAGCTGGCGTTGGCCTGAGCGGCTATACCGCTTTCGCGGGTGGTTCGGTTCCAGCGTTCGCGTTGGCTCTCGCCGGCTGGCTGGGGTTTCTTGCCTACGCATACTGGTATTCGAGCTATGGTGGCAGGCAGCCAAGCGCCCGGATCGTGATTGGTGCGCCGCTTCCCGCCTTCTCGCTCAAAAGTTCGACAGGCGCGGCCGTGACATCGGCGCAGCTTGCCGAAAAGCCGGCGATCCTGATTTTCTTTCGCGGCAACTGGTGCCCGCTCTGCGTGGCGCAGGTGAAGGAACTGGTCAGCCGGTATCAGGAACTTGATGCCATGGGCGTGCGCGTGGCGCTGATTTCACCGCAGCCGCACGCTAACACCGAGGCGCTCGCCAGAAAGTTCGCCGTGCCCTTCGACTTTCTGACCGACCAGGGCAACAAGGCCGCCCGCACGCTCGGTATCGCGCACGATCATGGCCTGCCCTTCGGCATACAGATGCTCGGCTATGACAGCGACACAGTTTTGCCAACGGTGATCATCACTGACGCCGCAGGCAAGGTGATCTGGACGCACCAGACCGACAATTACCGCGTTCGCCCGGAGCCCGACGTGTTTCTCGACGTAATCCGCAAGCAGGGTTTAGCGGTGGCGTGAACTTAAACTTGTTAGGGTCAGGACTCATTGATTGAGCCAGAATATGACGGTTGCAGCGATGCAAATTGCGGACATGAATGTGTGCGCGCATCGGTCATAGCGAGTGTGGATGCGTCGCCAGTCCTTGATTTTGGCGAACAGGTTCTCGACCAGATGGCGCTTTTTGTAGACCGCTTTGTCGTAGTGATACTGGACCTTGCGGTTGGATTTCGGCGGGATGCAGGGGGTGATCCCGCGCGCGGTCAGGGCGGCGCGGAACCAGTCGCTGTCATAGCCCTTGTCGCCCAGCAGTTCCCTGGCGCGTGGCAGGGCATCGAACAGCAGAACTGCGCCCTTGTGGTCGCTCATCTGGCCTTCGGTCAGCAGCATCGCGATGGGGCGGCCCTTCCCATCACAGACCGCATGGAGCTTCGAGTTCAAGCCGCCTTTGGTGCGCCCGATACATCTGGGAAGAGCCCCCCTTTTAAGAGGCTTGCCGCCGTTCGGTGGGCCTTGAGGTGGGTCGCATCGATCATGATCCGGTCGGGCTCTCCGGCCTGTCCCGCCAGCTCGACAAAGATACGGTTGAACACGCCCAGGCGGCTCCAGCGGACAAAGCGATTGTAGATCGTCTTGTGCGGACCATAAGATCGCGGCGCATCACGCCAGCGCAGGCCGTTTTTGATGACAAAGATGATCGCCGACACAATCAGCCGGTCATCGACCCGCGGAATACCGTGCGATAGCGGGAAAAAAGGCTTGATCCGGCGCATCTGCGCCTCGCTCAGCAAATAGGGATGATCCATCAGCAACGCCTCCTTGACGCCCCATTGAATCAACCAATCATGCCTCTTGCAAGCTTTTAATAGGTCCTGACCCTAGGTCTCTGTGCTGAAGCCAGCTGGAGGCAGAGGTGCCCTCGCATCCCAACCTCATCCTACAGCGCGAAACAGCGCGATGGTGGCATCGGCTGCGGCATAATCCGCTTCTATCTGCCAGCGGCGCATCTCTCTATGGCGATCCATCTTCTAAACACCGATGGCGAATCCGCTTCATCCAATTCTAAGGATTAGGACATTGTCTCAGCTCGAGGCATTCACTCTGACCTGTCGCCGTTGACGGCCATACTCACGGTCGGTTGCGATGAACCGCTCGATCATCGGCGGGATCAGGCGCTCGGGTGCGGGCGCGCCCTTGGCGTCCCCGCCATTGAGCACAGTCGCGTAGGCGACCAGTTCGCGGTGGAGCCGGGCTGACACTTCGACCGTCAGCCGCACCGGCTTCTCATCGGCGAGGTCTTCAAGCTTCAGTCGTGTCATTGCCCATCTCCCAGCACCAAGTCGCGCGTCACCAGCACCCGCACCGGAAATCCGGGCCGGATGGTCAGCGTCGGCCGCACGTTCAGCTCGCGCGACACAATCTGCTCGCCCGCGCGGTTGATGCTGTCCTGCGTCCCGCGTCGGATCGCGCGGGTCAGATCGCTGTCATTGCCCGATCCCATTTCCGATCCGACACCAAGCAAGGTCGAGATCAGCGCCGCTTTCAAAACGCCGGCCCAATGGTAATTGGTCCCATCCTGCAATCCGGCAAAGCCGCGCGGGTCTGACGCTGGCTGGCGGTCGAGCACGATCGACCTTCCATCGGGTAGGATCAGCCGGTTCCAGGCGAGCAGAACGCGGCTCTGTCCGAACGCGACATCGGCGTCATAGTCGCCGATCAGCCGCGAGCCTTGCGGGATCAGCAGGATGCGCCCGGTCGGGCTATCATAGACATTCTGGGTGACCTGCGCTGTCACCAGCCCGGGGAGATCAGAGCGGATACCAGTGATGAGTGCCGCCGGGATGATTGAGCCCGCCTGCAATATGTTTGGCGAGGTCAGTCCGGATAGTCGCTCTGCCGATACAGTGTGCTTATCGCTGGCGCGCTCCAGAAATGCCTGTCGCCGTGTCGCATCGGACCCAGGCGCGGCTGTGGGAGTAGGGGCAGGACTCTCAGCTGCTGCAGGCAGGCTGGCCAAGCCCGTTCCTGCATTCCCCTGAACCCCTCCGCCGAAGAACAGGCGGCTGCCGCGTGCCGCTTCTCGTTCCTGCTCGGCGCGCTGCCGGACCGTTTCGGCGGCATTCACGGCAGGATTGGGTGCGGCGGTTTGCGGCCCGCCAACCGGCGGCATGGCCGCCATGTCACCGCGCCGCTGCGCATCGAGGATCGGCCTGCCAAGATCGCCGGGAAGCGGCGGCCCGAGCTTGGGCACCTGGCCATAGTCCTTGGGAGCGCTGGACAAGCCATCGGCCACGGCCACGCCATCAGTATTGTAAAGTTCCTCCGCGCCTTTGCGGCCCTCGGGCTGCAAAGCATAGATCAGCGCGCCGCCGACCAGAGCGAAGCCGCAGGCCGAGGCTATGCCGATGGCTTTGCGCGACAGGCGCATGACGCGAGGCGGGTCGCCGCGCAGTCGGACGGCGCTGTCAGGATCGGCGAGCGGCGCGGTTTCCTGTTCCTCATGCTCTGGCGTGTTCATGACCGCCCCCGACGATTGGCAATGATCCGGACCTTGTCCTGACCCTTGCGCCCACCGAGCCGCAGCTCGGCTTGGGCGAAAAGCCGGTCGACGATCATGTAGCGACCCGAGACGCGGTAGTTGACCAGCTCGGCCTCGCCCTTGGGACCAATGACGAACAAAGGCGGCAATTCGCCTTGGGCGACGCTTTCGGGAAACTCCACGAACACCCGTGTCCCATCATCGAACGCGCGCAGCGGCCGCCAGTCGGGCCGGTCGCCATCGATCGCGTAGCGGAAGTTGAGGCTGGAAAGGTCCATCCCCGCCGCCACCGGGGCGGCACGATCGGCAGCCGCGCGCGTCTGGCGCAGCGCGATCAGCTCGTCCTGCGGATAGGTCCAGGAGACCGAAGCCATATAGACGCTGGGATTAGCGCGCAGTTCGAGATGGTAGGTCCGCCGGTCGGTATTGATGACAAGGTTGGTTGTGATGTCAGGCCGAACCGGCTTCACCAGAATATGGACACGCGACGTCGCTCCGACACCGCTCACCGTGTCTCCGATCATCCAGCGCACGGTATCGCCGGATGCTACCGGTCCCGAGCCGACCAGCTGCTCGCCCTCCTGCAGCGCGATGTCAGTCACCTGACCGGGCTTGGCATAGACCTGGTAGAGCGCGCCGTCGGCATAGGGGTATTGCTGGATTGCATTCACGAACCCGGTCCGTTCGGGCTGAACCCGAGCGGCATCCATCGCCGCTGCCACCCGGTCCCGGGGCAAGGACGGGCGGGAGCGGCCCGCAGCGTAGGGAGGGGTTCGCTGCGGAAACTGTTTGAGCTGGCCGGGAAGCGGAAGCGGCACGGGGATCACAACGACCGCAGGCTTGGAATTGAACGCCTGCGATGTCTCGTTGGAAATCGCAGGCGCAGCAGGCTGGTGCGTGGCTTGTGTTTGGGCCTGCGTGGGGGAAGCAAGCGCGGTGCTCGCGGCGAGCAAGGCGACGGCGAGGCGGCGGTTTGCCGCTGTAAATTTGCTGATCATGATCCGAGTTCCTTCGACCAGTTGATGGCGTTGACGAAGATGCCGAGCGGGTTCTTGCGCAGGGCATCGGGGGTGCGGGGTGTCTGGACGACAATGGTCAGGATCGCCGTCCAGCGGCTCGTTTCAGCGAGGCTACCGTCGCGGTAGCGCCGTTCGACCCAAGCGACACGGAAACTGGTTGGCGACGCGCGGATCACGCTGGTCACGTCGACCCCGACTTGCTCCCGTCCTATCAGAGCAAACGGATCGTTGGTTCGGGCATAGTCGTTGAGCGCGAGCGCGCCCTTGTCGGTGGCGAAGTCATAGGCACGCAGCCAGTTCTGGCGGACGATGATCGGATCGTCGGGAACGCTGCGGACCTGCTCGATGAACCGCGCCAGATGAAACGCCACCTGCGGGTCGGAAGGGCTATAACCGACATCGGCAGGTGCGACTGCCTGCGCTTCACCCAACTTGTCGACCTGAACCACCCAGGGAATGATCGAACCACGCGCCCCTTGCCAGATAATCCCAGCGGTGAGGCAAGTCGCAAGGCCGAGCGCACCGAAGAAGGCAAGCCGCCAGCTGCGCGCCTGAACACGGGCCGAACCGATGCGGTCATCCCAGACTTGGCTCGCGCGCTGGTAGGGCGTTTCGGGTTCGGGGGTTTTGCCGTAGCGGATCGAGGGTCGTCGGAACATGGCAATCAGTCCTTTTCGCTAACGTCGATGGAAGCCCCGCCGCCATGGCTGTCACCAGACTTGAGCGTGTGGGCGGCGATGGTCGCGCCGTGCGCAATGGTCTGCCGGTCCTTCATCGCCTTGGCCCAGGCGGGCTGGCCTTGGCCGGCATCGGCAGGCGGCTTGGGCGGCGTATTGGGTCCGGGGGTTATCGTGCCGCCGGTGTTGGTGATTGCGGCGCGGCTGCCTTCGCGGAACGATTGTTTCATGCCGTCGCCTGCCTTGCGCAGCGGCGAGGTCGCAGCGCCTACGGCGGCATCGCCGACCGCGGCCATGCCTGAGCCAACCGCGGCCGCGCCCGACTTGCCGGCTGAACCCAGAGCATAGGCCATGGTGGCACCGCCCGCCGCGCGCGATGTGCCGTGTGCGACGTTGGAAGCGGCACTGGCGACCGCACCACCTGCCATCCGCGCGCCGGCAACGGCTCCGGCTGCAGCACCGCCAGCAAGCAGTGCGGTTCCGGCGGCGGCACCTGCGCCCAGCTGCGGCCCGCCCGAGACGATGCCGTTGGCAATGCCGGGACCGAAAATGCCAAGGCCAAGCAGCGCAAGGCTTGCAAGCATGATCGACAGTGCGTCTTCGATGGTCGGCTCGCCAGTGATGGCGCTCGTGAACTCGGAGAAGATGGTCGATCCGATGCCAACGATCACCGCGAGCACCAGCACCTTGATGCCGCTCGACACGACATTGCCCAGCACCCGTTCGGCCATGAACGCAGTCTTGCCGAACAGCCCGAACGGGATGAGCACGAAGCCGCAGAGCGTGGTCAGCTTGAACTCGATCAGGGTGATGAACAGCTGGATCGACAGGATGAAGAAGGCGATGATGACAATCGCCCACGCGACAAGCAGGATGACGATCTGCAGGAAGTTTTCGAAGAAGCTGACGAAGCCCATCAGGTCGGAGATCGCCGTGAGCATGGGTTGCGCCGCATCAAGTCCGACTTGCGCGACCCGGCCCGGTTGCAGCAGTTCGGCAGCGGTGAAGCCGGTGCCGCTGGCTTTGAGGCCAAGGCCTGCGAAGCTCTCGAAGACGATGCGCGCGAGGTTGTTCCAATTGCCGATGATGTAGGCGAAGATTCCGACGAACAGCGTCTTCTTGACGAGCCGTGCGAGCACGTCGTCCGCCTCGCCCCAGGACCAGAACAGCGCGGCCAGCGTCACGTCGATCACGATCAGGGTGGTCGCGATGAACGCAACCTCGCCCGAGAGCAGCCCGAACCCGCTGTCGATGTAGCGCGAGAAGATGTCGAGGAAGCGGTCGACGACGCCGGTGCCACCCATGTCAGAGGCCCTTTGCTGGTTGGGGTTCGGTCACTGACGGCGGCACGGCCGCATCGACGGCGGGCTCGCTGGCGTCGCCCTCCACACCCAGAAACCGCCGTCGCTTCTCGGCCCAGGCCGCGCGGCAGTCGGGCGAGGACAGCGCCAGCTCGCCCATCGCTGAACAGGCGCGCAGCTGGCCGGGCAGTGGATCGCCGTCCGGTTCCCAGACGGTGATCACCTCGGGCAGGGCCGCCGGGCGCTCTTCGCGCAGCTGAAGCACGGACATGGTCAGCGCGATGGCGACGAACGCCCCGGCTCCGATCCGCGCGAAGAGCTTGGTGTCCATCGCCTCAGTTCCGGAACATCTGGGCGGTGGTGGGGACGTAACCGCGTCCCGGAGCGAGGAAGCGCCGCAGCTGTTCACGCGCCTGCGCCTTGGCCGCAGCCGCATTGGCGGCATCGAGCGACTGGGCGCGGCCGAGGCTGGCGACGGTCGCGGTCAGGTCGGCGAGCTGCTGCGCCTGGAGTGCGAGCAGCTGGTTGCCGGCTTGCGCTGCCTGCAGTGCACCGGTCGCCGACTGGCTCGCGGTGACGAGGCTCTGCACCGCCGTGCGCGCACCTTCGATGTTGCTGACTGCACCGGCTTGAACCTTCAGCGCATCCTCGAACGCGGCGACGCTATTCTGCCAGCGGCTTTCCGCGCCCTCGACCAGGCTGCGCTGTGAAGCGGTGAGGTCGATCGACTTGTACTGCCGCGCGAACTCGGTTTGGATTTGCTGGACATCGTAGGCCATCCGCTGCGCCTGTGCGAGCAACTGCTGGGTCTGACGGATCTGCTGCTGGAGCGGCTGAAGCACGGTGAGTGGCAGGCTGGTGAGGTTGCGCGCCTCGTTGATCAGCGACGTTGCCTGGTTCTGCAGCTGGCGGATCTGGTTGTTGATCTGCTCGAGCGTGCGGGCCGCGGTCAGGATGTTCTGCGAATAGTTCGAGGGATCGTAAACGATCCCGCCAAACTGGGCATAGGCCGGCGCGGGGACGATCGCAGTGATCGTCATCGACAGCACAGTTGCACCGGCGGCGAGCATCTGGCGGATGCCCAAAGACTTTTTGAGACTCGACTTCATGGCATTACTCCTTGGGTTGGCCCTTTTGGGCGGGGGGAACGGGATCAGGGGAGGGAAGCATGTCGGCGGCCCAGTCGAGGCCGCGATGGCGCAGCCAGGCGGCGGCGAAGCTTGCCGTGCCATGCGCCTCGGTCAGTTCGGCAATCGCCAGCTGGTCGGTCTTCGATGACGTAGCAGTGTAGGCGAGTGCGACTTCGCCCAGGCCCAGCTCGAACAGCCGGTTGCCGCGCGCCGATTGGCAGTAATAGTCGCGCTTGGGTGTGGCCCGCGCGACGATCTCGATCTGCCGGTCGTTGAGCCCGAAGCGGCGGTAGATGCTCAAGATCTGCGGTTCGACCGCGCGCTCGTTGGGCAGAAAGATGCGGGTCGGGCAGCTTTCGATGATGGCGGGCGCGATCGCCGAGCTTTCGATGTCGGCAAGGCTTTGCGTTGCAAACACGACGCTCGCATTCTTCTTGCGCAGTGTCTTGAGCCATTCGCGCAGCTGCGCGGCGAAGGCCGGGCTGTCGAGCACGAGCCAGCCCTCGTCGATGATGATCATCGTCGGTGAGCCGTCGAGCCGTCCCTCGATGCGGTGGAACAGGTAGGAGAGCACGGCGGGTGCCGCCGCCGAGCCGGTCAGCCCTCCGGTCTCGAAGGCCTGAAAGCTGGTTTCGCCGAGATGTTCGCTCTCGGCATCGAGCAGCCGTCCGAACGGCCCGCCGATGCAATAGGGCGCGAGCGCCTGCTTCAGCACTTGTGACTGGAGTAGAACGGCCAGGCCGGTCAGCGTGCGTTCGGGAATCGGGGCGGTGGCGAGCGAGGTCAGTGCTGACCAGAGATGCTCCTTGGTGACCGGATCGACCGTCAAGCCTTCGGAGCTGAGGATCGCCTGCAACCATTCCGCAGCCCAGTTGCGCTCTGCCGGTTCATTGATCCGCGCCAGCGGCTGCAACAGCACTGCGCCCACACCGTCACCGGCCAGGCTGGTTCCCAAATCCTGCCAGTCACCACCGCAGGCGAGCGCGGCCGCCCGGATCGACCCGCCGAAGTCGAAGGCGAAGACTTGGCTCCGCTCGTAGCGCCGGAACTGCAACGCCATCAGCGCCAACAGCACCGACTTGCCCGCCCCGGTCGGCCCGACGATCAGCGTATGGCCGACGTCGCCGACATGGAGCGAAAACCGGAACGGGGTCGAACCTTCGGTCCGCGCATAGAACAGCGGAGGGGCACTCAAATGCTCGTCCCGTTCCGGCCCGGCCCACACGGCTGAGAGGGGGATCATGTGGGCCAAGTTGAGCGTGGAAATCGGGGGCGTGCGGACATTGGCGTAGACGTGGCCGGGGAGCGAGCCGAGCCAGGCCTCGACCGCGTTCATGCCCTCGACGATCACGGTGAAGTCGCGGCCCTGGATCACCTTTTCGACCAGTCGCAGCTTCTCGTCCGCAAGCGCCGCATCCTCGTCCCACACGGTGACGGTGGCGGTGACATAAGCCTGGCCGACATGATCGGCACCAAGCTCCTGCAGCGCCGCATCGGCATCGGCGGCCTTGTTCGAGGCGTCGTTGTCGAGCAGCGTCGAAGCCTCGTTGGTCATCACCTCCTTGAGGATCGCCGCGACCGATTTGCGCTTGGCGAACCATTGCCGCCGGATCTTGCCAAGCAGCTTGGTCGCATCGGTCTTGTCGAGCATGATCGCGCGCGTCGACCAGCGATAGGCGAAGGCGAGCCGGTTGAGCTCGTCGAGCAGACCCGGAAAGGTCATGCTCGGAAACCCGATCACGGTAAGCGTGCGCAGATGGGCGCGGCCCAGACGCGGTTCGAGCCCGCCGGTCACCGGCTCGTCGGCGAGCAGCGCGTCGAGGTGCATCGGGTTTTCGGGGACACGGACGCGATGGCGTCGGGTCGAGATGCAGCTGTGCAGGTAGGTCAGTGTCTCGCTGTCATCGAGCCAGGCAACCTCGGGCACGAAGCCTTCGATCAGCCGCAACAGGCGTTCGGTGCGGTCGATGAAGGCGCCCATCAATTCCTTGGGGTTGATCCCCTTCTCGGCCTTGCCTTCATAGAGCCAGCTTTCGGCGCGTGCGGCGTCCTCGGCAGGCGGCATCCACAGCAGCGTCAGGTAATAGCCGCTCTCGAAATGCGCGCCTTCCTCGGCGAACTGCGCCGCGCGTTCGCGCTCGACCAGCGCCGAAGCCGGATCGGGAAATGCGCTTTCGGGATAGTCCTGTGCCGGACGGCGCACCGCCTCGAAGAAGATCGCCCAGCCCGAGCCCAGCCGCCGTAGCGCGCTGTTGAGCCGCGCGGTGGTCGCGATCAGCTCGGCGGGCGTTGCGCTATCGAGATCCGGTCCGCGAAAGCGCGCGCTGCGCTGGAAGCTGCCGTCCTTGTTGAGCACGACGCCGGGTGCAACCAGCGCTGCCCAGGGCAGGAAGTCCGCGAGGCGATCGGCCTTGTTGCGATATTCGCGAAGCGACAGCATGGCCTAGACCCTCAGATATGACGGGAAGCGCAGATGCCGCCGCGCGACATCGACGAATTGGGGATCGCGCCGCGCCGCCCAGATCGACACCATGTGGCCAGCCAAGAAGATCACAACGCCCGCGATCCACAGGCGCAGGCCAAGCCCGATCGCGGCGGCCAGCGTCGCATTGGCAATCGCGAGCCCGCGAGGTGCGCCGCCGAGCAGGATATGCTCGGTCAGCGCGCGGTGAACAGGCACCACGTATCCCGGAACAGCTTCGGGCGGCGCGGTTTCCATCAGACCAGCGCCCCGCCGCCGAACGAGAAGAACGACAGGAAGAAGGACGAGGCGGCGAAGGCGATCGACAGACCGAACACGATCTGGATCATCCGCCGCGCGCCGCCCGAGGTGTCGCCGAAGGCGAGCGCGAGGCCGGTGGCGATGATGATCATCACCGCGACGATCTTGGCGACCGGTCCCTGGATGGATTCGAGGATCGACTGGAGCGGCGCTTCCCACGGCATCGACGAACCCGCCGCATGGGCGGGGCTGGCAATGGCGAGTGCAACGAAACCGCCGAGCAAAGTGGCGGACAGGCGGGCACGGGCACGCGAAAGGGTCTGGATCACGAACAATCTCCTTTGGTCTGGGGGGTGATGGGAAGGATCTGGTAGTCGCCGCGCTCATCTAGCCCGCGCACCTCGGCTAGCTCGGACAAGCGCCGCCCGGTGCCATCGCGAACCAGCACGGCGATGACATTGATGGTCTCGGCAATGAGCGCGCGCGGGACGGTGACCACGCTTTCCTGGATCAGCTGTTCCATCCGCCGCAGCGTGCCCAGCGCGGACCCGGCGTGAATCGTCCCGACCCCGCCGGGATGCCCGGTGCCCCAGGCCTTGAGCAGGTCGAGTGCTTCAGCGCCGCGCACCTCACCGATGGGAATGCGGTCGGGCCGCAGCCGAAGCGCCGATCGCACCAGGTCGGAAAGAGTCGCAACGCCGTCCTTGGTGCGCAGCGATACGAGGTTGGGCGCGGTGCATTGCAGCTCGCGGGTGTCTTCGATCAGGACGACGCGGTCGTCGGTCTTCGCGACCTCGGCCAGCAGTGCGTTGGTGAGGGTGGTCTTGCCGGTCGATGTGCCTCCGGCGACGAGGATGTTCTTCTTCGAGATGACCGCTTCGGCCAGCGCATCCGCCTGCCACTGGCCCATGATCCCGGCTGCAACGTAGTCGCTCAGCGTGAACACCGCGACGGCCGGCTTGCGGATCGCGAAACTGGGTGCAGCCACGACTGGAGGAAGAAGCCCCTCGAACCGCTCCCCGCACTCGGGAAGCTCAGCCGAAACGCGTGGGTTGCCAGCATGGACCTCAGCCCCGACGTGATGCGCGACCAGCCGGATGATTCGCTCGCCATCGGCAGCGGACATCCCGCTTCCCGTATCGGCGATCCCGGCGCCAAGCCGGTCGATCCAGAGCCGCCCATCGGGATTGAGCATGACTTCGATCACCGAAGCGTCTTCAAGCCAGGCAGCGATCTCAGGCCCAAGCGCGGTGCGCAGCATGCGCGCGCCGCGCGACGAAGCTTCGGACCGGATCGGGATAACGCTCATGAAATGCCTCTTGTCTGCGAGGCAACCGACCAACGGCTGCGCTCACGAGGCAGATCAAAAGGGCATCAAGTCACCCGCTGACAACAGCAAATTGAGGGCTGCGCAGGCTGGCGTAGAGTGAGAAAGTCACGGCGCTTCTGCTCATTGCACCACTGGATCGAACATTCGCTAATAGCGATTCGGGAGCGCCAGCTAAGAACTCAGGCGTTGTCTGGAACAAACCGCGCTTGTTCCGGATCGTAATGAAAATCCGTAACACTGCCGTCGCTGATCTTGGCAACCAGCTCATTGATGGCGTCAAGGGGCACGAGAAACCACTCGCGAGGCTGAACCGTCTTGCCGAACCGATCTCCGGCGGAGAGATCGAGGCGGGCCGGACCGAGCGCGCGATGGATCAGGCCCTCAAGTTTCGTCCGATTGATGTTGTACAGCCGATACTCGGCAACCACGTCGACGTCGGCCAGCAGGAAGGTCGGGTCATTCCGCGCATTTGCGATCCGGCTTGCCACTGGCTGACCGGTCACGCCGATCTTGTGGATCAGCTGCCGATGCTCTTCGACATAGGGATGTGCCGACTTGCTGCGCAGGACGTAGATGGTTCCGCTTTCCAGATCATCCGGTTCGGCTGTATTTCCGAAAAGCGGCCCGGCGCTCTGTTCCGTCACCCGTCGCGCAGTCTCGTCTCGATAAAGTGCTTTCTGGAACGAGCGTGAAAGCACACTGGCTTCCGTCGCATTATCGTAGATCACCCGGACCCGCCGGTCATTGCGCTCATATTGGGTGACGAACGCGTCGGTCGATCCGGCAATATACGCCAGTTGCCCGCCAACGATGAAAAAATTGCCGGGCTGGATTTCCGCGAGCGTGACTTCCGATTGCCCCAAGGCCTTGGTCTGCCGGAGGCCGTCCTTGAGATCCTTTTGCACCTGTTCGAACAAGGCTTTGAACGCCTCGAAATCGTCGCACCTTTCCCGGTTGGCGATTTCCTCGGCGGCGCGCTTTTCCGCACGGGACGTAACGTGTCGCAGCTGGGTGATGTCGGAAACCGGATCGGCTTCAATGCCAAGCTCGCTCAGCAAGGCGTCGTCGGCCAGATCGGTCGGCGCATCCTGACCATTGGGCGCTCCGCCAAGCAGGCCGTCCATATCGAGGTCGGCCAGGATTTCCCGGCATTCCGGCTGCTTGCGCAGCTGATCCAGACGCACGGCATAAAGGCGCTCGAAGATGTCCCGGTCATCACCATGCTGGGGAACGCGACCATGTTCGGCGACAAACCGCTGGATGTCTTCGAACCCGGCAATGACCCGCTCCTGCCGGGGCGTCAGCGCACGCTTCACCTCGGGCGCGGTATCGACGCCAAGCTCTGACAGCAGTTCAAGATCGCTCAGATCAGCCATCGGCGGCAGCCTTGCTGGCATGGCGCTGGAGATAGGCGACGCCCTCCGCCATCCGGCGTTCCCAGGCATCCTGCGATGTCAGCGACGGCAGGCGGCCCCGCTCACGTTTGAATTCCAGCGCGCGCTCCGCCAGCCCGCGTGCTTCGTCGTAGCTGAGGTTGACCTTCTTGGCGTTGATCACCGCCTGCACCTGCAGCAGCGTCTTTTCGTCCATCGCCTTGGCCAACACTGCATAAGTGGCGCTGAATGGATTGATCTTGTCGATCAGGTCGATGTCCAGATCGGTGACGCTGAGCGCGAATTTGCGGACACCATCGATAAAGGCGGTGCTCGCCGACAACTCCTCGCCATCACCCATCAATGCGGCTTTTGCCTGCTGTGTCACGGTCATTGCGGCGATGGCGTGCTGGCGAACGGATTCCTGATCCTCGTCGTTCAGTTCGGGGTACTTGTCGCGGACGATCTTGCCCATGCGCAGCTGGGTCAGCTCCTCGGGTACGACTTCTGGGTCGAACATGCCGCGTTCAACATTGGACTTGTCCTGCACGAAGGCCGCGATCACCTCGTTCAGATCCTCGCGGCAAATCCGCGTCGCCTCGATGCTCTTGGGCAGTTTCAGGCCTTTGATCTCGAAGTGCATCTGGCCGTGGTCGTTGACGCCGAAATTGGTCTTGCCTTCCACATAGCCGTCGGGGCCATAGTCGAAGCCTTCCTTCGGGCCTGCGTCCTTGGGCGTGAAATCGAACCGAGGCGCCAGCACCTGTTCCATCAGCAGACTGGCGGCGATGGCCTTGAGGTAATCGTTGATCGCCTCCACGACCTGCGGATCGTCAGCAGCCGGCTCAGCGATCAGATTCGTGAAGCGGGCGCGGGTCTTGCCTGGCGCATCACGGGTGGCGCGGCCGATGATCTGGATGATTTCGGTCAGGCTGGAGCGATAGCCGACAGTCAGCGCGTGTTCGCACCAGATCCAGTCGAAGCCTTCCTTCGCCATGCCCAGCGCGATGATGACATCGACAAATTCCTTGTCCGCGCGCCCCTGTGGGGATTTCAGCGCCGTGACCACGCGATCACGCTTCACCGGATCGTCATCGACCAGATCGGCAACACGGATCACGTCGCCATCAATGGTGCGGATCAGGTGGAAGCCGGTTACGGGATCAACGCCCTCCCACTCGCCGAGGTGCTGCATAATGTCTTCGGCTTCGCGGTGCTTGTCCTTCAGGCTCTCCCGGGAATTGACCGAGGGGATGTGAACGATGGTTTTCACCTTCGGGTCCAGAAGCGCCGAGATCTTGTCGGTATAGGGGCCGGTGTAGAAGCTGTAGCCGATGTCCAGCACCTTCAGGTGCTCATAGCCGTTGAGCTGCTCGTAGTAGGTGTAGGTGACGGTCTCGAACTTCGCCTCGTCCTCGGGCGCCAGCACGGGGATGATCTGCTCGACCGTCTTGGTGAACAGACCTTCGCCATGGAAGATGTCGGTATCCTCGGCAAAGAAGCAGAAGATCAGCCGTGCCATGAAATGGTTCATGTCCGGCCGCCGCTCGGCGCTCGCCCAGTCGGGATTGTCCTTCAGCAGCTCGACATAAAGCTTGTTCAGTCGGCTCGTCGCCCGGATGTCGAAGGTGCTTTCGCGGATCTGCTTGACGGTGGTGATGCCCGCAAGTGGCAGGAACACGCCGAAGTGATCGGGAAATTCGGCATAGGCACAGGAAACCGTCTCGCCGCTGGCAAGGTCTTCCGCCTGGAACTGGTCGCCATCGGTGGCGAGGATGAACTTGGCCTTGGCGGCGAGGGTCTTCGGGCTGTCGCGCAGTGCTTTGAGGGTAGCATCGACCGTGCCGGAATCGCTCGTGGCGATGTGGATGTTGCTGCGCTGAAGCACCCCGCCGGACACGTCGGATGCATTTGATGCGCCGGAACGCAGCTTCTTGATCGTCGTGGCCTTGTTGCCGAATGCCTCAAGGAACGCGAACGGGAACTCCGCCCGGTCAAATGGCTGGGCAGCGAGGTCGGAAATGGCTTGTTCGATCTCTACAGCGTTCATGGTGCGACAGTAGGACGGTTGACGGGCCAATCACAAGCTAGGCGTAAGATCCGGGACGAAATGGGAACCGCTTTTTTGTGGGACAGTCCGATCGGGCAGCGTTTGGGAACCGAAACTGGAGAAGCTGACATTCACGCGGAGCTGAGGGCTATCACCTGACTGCCAAGTCTGCAGCTGCCTCCTATCGCAGCAATTGCGGAACGATTAGTGCGGACAGATGACAGAAGATGAAACCCCAACGTGGTGCTGGCCGGCTGGGCCCGGCGCTGATCTTATATTACGTCGGCAGCATGAACTCAGCGGGCTTCTCCAAGGCCGCTCACCTATTTATCTTGATCTGAAATTCTGGATCATGTTGCGAGAGGTCGCGAGCGGGGTCGAAACCGGCGCCACCGAAACGGCGCTATCGGGCGCGCTGCGATATGGAGTCCAGGCTGGCAAGATTTTCTGCCCTGTTACAGCGGAGGTGGTTGTCGAGCTTACAAAGCAAAGTCCAGCCAACATGGCAGGCACGATGATGGTCATCGACCTGCTCAGCCTCGGCGTGGCAATGGTTCCGCATCAGGAGCGCACTGCGATCGAGTTTCACACCTTGATGACGGATGCATGGCCGTCATGTCCGCCTGTTGATCGCCCGATCTGGACCGCATTCGCGTTCGCGTTCGGATATGAGGATTTGAAGCCCTCTGTTGATGGCCTGACGGTGGATGACGCCTTGATCTGCGCGCTTGCCGACCGTGCATGGCAGGCTCCGCCGTCATTGCTGGCATCGTCATTGGAACAAGGCATGTTTCAGGCACGGGAATGCAGCGAAGATTCCGCGCGCCGTCTGAACGCACAACATGCGCTCCATGCCCATGAGATTGACGGTTTCGAGACAGCGTGGCGGATCGAGACTCGAGGGGCGTGCAGCCTGCTGGAAGGGATCGCACAGCATGAGATTGAGCGCATCGCCGCAGCCGAAGGTCATGACGTGGACCCAAATTCGCATCAAACTGCGCAAACCCTTACTCAGATGGTCGCGGCGGGTCTGCGTGATCCGGCCAATCGCCGGCGCTTTGGGAGCCTCTATGTACCTGCGGTAATTCACGCGGCAATCCGGGCAGCCAATCGCACCGTCAAAGCCAATGACATTTACGACTTTCAACATGCAGCGGCGGCGCTTCCATACTGCCGCGCCTTCTTCACCGATGGTTCACTCCGCACACTGATATGCGCCGGCCATACCGCATTAGACCGAGAATATACCTGCACGGTGGTTTCAAGGCCAGCCGATGCCTTGGCGGTCCTCAAGGATTTGTGCAGTTAATCTCAAGGCTCGAGAGCAGAGGAATCAACGGTGGGGCAGATACGGTTCGCCGATGACGACGGATTGGGACACTAGAAGCTCAAATTGGAACAAGGCGGGTTTCTCGGTCCAGTCGCCTGACTTTACGCTTCGAGCCACCTCATAACCAGCAGGGTCAAGCCAAACGATCGTGTCCGCCTCTACCAGCGGCAATACCACCAATTGCTCCTGTCGATACTCCTCGTTTGGACGAACGCATTCCACTTCGATCGCGATCGTTGCTGTACCTGTGCGCGCGGCGCGCGCGGGCTGCCTCGCTTCCACCCATTCACGGATCGTCCGAGGGTCAAGAAGCGCGTTGGCATCTTCGCCCGCCGGACGGCCTTCGTAATAGGCTTTCGCATCCAGCTCCGCCTGTGGACGATCAACCGCATCGCCGCGCGCGAGCAGAAAGGCCGCCACCGGATCAAGTGTGCCCCAACTGATAAGCTCTTTCAGCCAGAAACCGATCCATGGCAAACCGCTCAACGGCCAGTCGGCGATTTCCAGAGCGCGAATGGGCTGTCCGACATCGGTCGTATCCAGCAACAGGCCGATGACACTGCCGAGTCCCCAAGTCCCGCGATAGATGAAGTTGGTCGCTACAAAGGCATACCAGTTCGTAACCTCATTGGGGCGGGGCTGTCTCGCCAGCGTCGATTTGGCCAGCCACCAACGCAGCAGCATGGGCCAGTCGTCAAAATTCTTCTTCCGACCCAGTTTTGTTTCGATCGCAAAGACCGGAATTTCGGACAAGAATGCCAGTACGTCGCGGATAAAGGCGAATTGCTCCTCGACGGTCCACCGCGCATAATCGGCGCCCTGCGACAGTTTGACGCGAATTGCGTCCGCGCGATCCAGCAGCAGCTTTGCCGATCGGGGTGTCAGGCTCGTCTTATATAAACGCCGACGCTGATCGGCATCGGGATATTGGACCTTGATCGCTCTGCCGCGCGCCAGCCAGATCATCGCCAGATGCGCCTCGCCATGCGATGCCGCATGCGCATAGGTTCGGCGCCAAATCTTCGCCAGCTCCGCTTCGAGCTCATGGGCATCGAGTTCGATGCCCATGAGCTCTTCAACTTCCTGGATCGCCGCAATCAGAAATGCATCCAATGAATCGAGATAATCGTGGCTGGATGGCGGGTATGACGCCTGCTCAGTGACGGCCGTCTGCTCAAGCCAAGCGATGAATTCGGCCTCGGTTCCCCCACCCACTACCGCTTTCCACACACGCTCCAGTTCCCGCAGCAGGTGGCCCAGCGGACTCGACGCCTGATCGTCCGGAATCAGATCGCCGATCGCCGCGGTCGCAGCCTCTAGCTGGGCGATCAGGCTCTCGTAACCGTTCCACTGCCGGTTATAGGTTGGCACGATCTGCCCGAACCGGTTCTCGTAAGTGCGTTCGGGCAGGACGACGAGCGCACTGCCTTCCGTTGCAACACCGGGCCGCCCGGCGCGGCCGATCAGATTGCTGAACTCCTGCAACGACAATTCGCTGTTACTTCTGAACACACTTGGGATCAGCAGATAATTGACGGGAATGTTAACCCCTTCCGAAAGGGTCGACGTCGCGATAATGACTCGAACATAGCCATTATCAATGACCGTTTTCAGGCGCCGAGCGAGGAGGCCCGGCATCTTGCCGTGATGCACAACGATACCGCGCGCCAGCAGCCGATACTCAACGGAATCCGCTGTGAAATAGTCGATGGCGGTCGCCAGGCAGCGCGTCCAAATCTCGTTGCCCTCCTCAATCGACCAATAATCGGGAAGTGCAATATCCTGCCATTTGTCCAAGAGGTCGGCGCACGTCGCAGCAAAGGTGTCGATATTCTGTGTGAGCGAAATCAGGACCGAAGGCGTTGAGCCGTCCGGGCGTTTTGCCGCCAGGTTGAGCGCGGCCCACAGCGTCGGCGCGCGCAACCGGACCTCAGGTCCATCTTCTGGATTGATACCTCCCGGCACAGCGGGGAATGGGTCGGGTACGAATGGCGAGTCGCCCCGACGCTCGTCGTCAAATTTCAGCGAGTGCCCGTCCATCAGGCTGTAACGGATCGCGAACTGACCGGTTGGGCGTACTTCGAGACGCCCCAGCATTTGCCGCGTGCTGCGATAGGATGAGCTTGTGGGTATCGCGTCGGGCGCATCGGAAACCCAACGGGCTAAGGCTGGCGCTGCCCGTGCCGCGACTGCGGACAGCGCGACAATGCGGAAATCGTGATCGTCCCGTGCGCGCATCAGGCGTGTGCCGAGTTGTTCGAGCCGGAAAGCGCGCGATGTCCCGTCACCCAGTCCCGTCAACCGGCCTTCGTCCTGCTCCACCATGTGGGCTTCATCGATGATGACCGTGCGAACCCGGCTGAGGAATAGAACGCCCAGATACCGCAGGAGCGCATCGGCCTTCTCGAACGTGCAGATGACCACGGTCGGCTGATCGGTTTGGATCCAGGCGTCGGTCGGCCCCCAATCCACGCCCCCATACAGGCCGGTCACGACAACCGGCTCCGCCGCGATCCCTCGAAGATCCTCGGAAAGACGGCCCTCCACTTCGGCCGCGAGTGCGCGGGATGGGACGAGGTAGAGCACGAGATTGCCCGCGGAGCCTCCGACCGGGGGATCGGCGAACAGACCCTGGACCGCGCCAAGGGTCGCGACCGTAGTTTTCCCTGACCCAGTTGGCGTACACAGCACGAACGAGCTGTTTTCGCGCAGCTTTGCGATGCCTGCGGCCTGCGCCGGCCAGACAAGCGCCCGCTTGTTGGCAAACGCCGACCGAGCAAACTGCGTGAGAGCGTCGCCGGCCGGACCGCTCGACGTTTGGCGGAGCCTGTCGATCTGCGGCCATAGGCAGGTTTCGACAAAGCGCCGCGCACTGGCAGCCGTCAGCCGCGCCAGCAGGTAGGAATAGGGATCGCGGCTATGCAGGAATCCCAGGGCGAGCGCTTCCAGCTTCACAACCGCGCGCTCAACGGGAGCATCGCCGCCCGTTCTAAGAAATGCGCAGATCGTCCCGACGCACATAACGGTATGCTGGACGGCAGCGACTTCGAGGTCATTGGGATCGATGCGACCATCGGTCCGCAGCCCGCGATAATTGCTCCAAAACGTCTGCGCCGCCTGGAAAGCAGCCGGGAAGTCCGCCCGGACGAACTGGCGGAGAAGCTCTGACAGCGGCTCCCCCTCCGGTAGCCGTCGTAAATGTCCCAGCGCCATCGCCGGATAATCGGCCAACTGATAGGCTGCGGCAGCCAACAAATGCAGCGGAGCGCCTGGCGGCTTTAGCTGGGATTGCGAAAGCCATTCGATGATCTCCGCGGCGCGCTTGATCGAGGTGCGCCACGGTGAGGTAATGTCCGCGCTTCGCTCCAGCCAGCCACTTTCCAACAGCAACATCGCCTCGTCGAGATATCCGGCGATGTCTCCTGGTCCGAAACTCGCCAACCCATCACGGCCCATGTCGCGCCGCAACCGTTGGCTGTAGAGTTTGGCTTGGCGCGCCGTCAGGGCTTGGCCCGCTAGATTCTCCCGAATTTCGCGGGCGATGGCGATAGTAGCGGCGTTCGCCATCTCAACCGCCCCGATACAATATGTCGACTACGGCATCCAAATTCTCGAACTGAAACTCCATCGCCTCAAGGTTGCGCTGTATCGTATAGGCAGGGTGGGGCGCTTCGGGCGGAAGCCAGGCGATCCTGTCAGCGGGCTGCTTGGGAGAATGACCGACCGCATAGGCAAGCCCGTCGTGGCGCGCTGCCGTGCGGAAACCGTCTCTGTAGAATTGAAGCAGCGCCTGTTGCCAGGCCTCGGCTTCAGGCGTGTCATATTCCGTCAGGAGATTGATCAGTTCGCGTACGCCGCTGGGTCGGTTTCCACCGACCATGAGCTTTTCGTGCGCGTCTTTCATGATGCCGGTATTACTGACCGTGAGGCATTTGGCTTCGAGCGTCAGAATGTCGGTAATTACGCCATTGGCGTCCACTCGGAACGCCAGCCCATCGTCGCCTGTCCGACCGGGCCGCTTCTCTTGTTCGGCATCTGGTTCGTGTGCTTCACCCGCCAGAAGACGTTCATTGATCGGATCAAGATGCTGAAATTCTTGATCGTGAAAGCGGAAGAGGAGCGCCGGAACCATCCAGTCGGCATGTCCGATTGCTCCGAAGTGCTCCACCGCGAGCACGCCAAGCGTTTCCCCAAGATACCCTTGAAGCGATATGCGATTGAGCATCGCGGGATAATGTGCGGCAGGGTCATGCGCCGGATCGTTGAAGGGCGACAGATCGTCCTGAAAGCCCGATCGAATCCGACGCCGGGCATCGTCTAACGCCTCCTGAACATAGGCTATAAGTTCATCACGCAATGGGCCGAGGGCACCATGAACTTCTCGCCAGACCCTTAACCGGTAGCGTTGATGCGTTTGGGGAATACCTTGATCGACCAACCAGGAATTGAGCGGAACAGGCGGTAGGCGACGAAACCGGATCACGTTGTTAAGTTACCCCCTTCATACACCACGCGCTCTGTTAGCACCGAAAAGACCATCGGCACGCTGAGTTTCAATCGAGATTCATTCAATAGGATTGCAACTGTGTCAGGGCAAATTCACCAGTTGGAAGCGATCGGCCTTCTCAAACCAGTAGCCCGTTTCACTACGCCAACTCATCGCCTAAGATGAAACATATGTTTAATATCTAACGGCAGAAGTTAAACAATAACCTCAACGGCCGGCAGCGTCCTGGAAGCACCAAGACGGATCATTATGCCCGGTGCATAGGCGGTTGCGCCAGCTCTATTTGCCTTTTTTCTTCTTTCTCCTTTTTGTATTGGCATCCCATTGCGCCCCGACCTCGCGTTCGAAGTCGATATAGCCCTTCCAAGCCTTCGCATTGGTCTTGTGGATGTTGATCTCGAGATAGCCCGCCCGAAGCCGATCGAGGATCACGCTTTGCCCGTCCGCTATATCTTTGCAAGCTGCAGCGATCTCGTCCCAAACTGCCTGCCGATCGCCTGCCAGAGGCATGTCGCCAGGGTTGGTGAAGACATGCATCTTGCCGCTCGGTGTCTCATGGTATTCGTTGTCATGTGAAAGCGCTGTCCGCCATCCTAAATAGAGCTTGTCGACGGCAGCCTGCAGCACTGGATCATAGAGGCTGAAGAGTGCGTTAGTGACGACGCCCTGGAACCCTTCATAGAACCAGATCGCACGGTCGGACACTGCATGGGGCATTTCCGTTACGTGCTGTTGCAGTGTCGGGAGATGGAGCGTTTCCATCAGCCAGCGCATGTTCTCGACATCATGATCGTGTTCGATCTTCTCACGGGATAGGCCCTTTAGCTCGGCGGGCCGCTTTGGATTCTTGTTGAGCACCGCCTTGATCGCGACCTCGAGGAATGTGGCTAGCTCCTCGCGCTTCGAGGTAGGGTCGGCCTCCGCATAGGTATAGGGGCTGGCTCGGTTCTGGATAAAATCGAACGGCAGATCGGCAGGAAACTGCCCGATTGCGTCATTAAATAGCAGGATTACGCGGTCCCAACCGAGCGTCGCAACTGCATAGCCCAGCTCGTAGCCCACATTGGGATTTGGACATGGCCGCGCGGCGCCGACGGGGGTCACCGTAGTTACGTCTGCAATGAAGATTGCTGCCTCCTCAATCTTTTCGAGGATTTTGAGCGCGATATTGGGGCTGCCGCTCGTATCGCGAGTCGCCTCGTCGGGCACCAATTTCAATTTCGGGTTGACGTTTTCGAGCCTCTTGCACGCTAGCTGCAGCGCCTTCCGGATCGCGTTAAGGTTGGTCTTTTTGGAAGAATCGCTCTGCCACGAATAGAAGATGTGAATTTTAGTTTTGCTCGCCATGGCCAATCTCTAACACGGCAACGAGGTTGTTACGAAATGTTCGGTTGGGTTTGAACGGACGGCAGGTTTTAGGCATCGAAGATCCGGTCGAAAACGTCCGAATTCAAGGCAGTTCCCCTCGCTTGGAGAGTATCGCGTCCACCGCCAACGCCCACTCTATCGCATGTTGTTGAAGCGCGCGACCGACGAGGAGCTGCGCAATGACATAGGCTACCAAAGGTCGATCATTGTCAGGTCTCGTCAATCAGACCTTGGATTTTCCCGATGGGCGTATTGTCAATCGGCCGGATTGTTTCGCCGCAGCCGGGGCATTCGATGGTGAGTCCAAGGCGCATGGTTTTGTAACTGACGTTGAGTTTGCACTTGCACACGGGGCATTTCGACTGGGCTCGTATATCGTCGAGTTCGTGCGCCATGCTAACTATATAGCCGAAGGACGATCGTCGGCAAATCCTCGTCCAATATCGTATCTGGAAAGAACGACGTATTTAGGGCACCGGCATCCCGCTCTGTATGGCTTCAGCTCACGGCGCAAACTGCCGAACCACTTAATGTCTGACCCCGTCAATTAATCGATGGCCAGTATCGAGCCGTCGAGCCAATGCCTCGACAAACGCATCGTACCGCTCTTTGCCTTTCGCCTGCGCAGCAGGAATTGCCGCATCGGGTAGTGGTGGATTGGCTGTCAGCCAAAAGCGAACGAACAGTGCCAGTGCTTCATTCCCGACCTCGATATTGCGATCCAGCTGTTCAAGCCGACGCAACACCCCGTCCATGCGCCGACTAAATGCAGCCTCCATTCGCTCGGCCCCGTCCGGCGAAAGAAACGATGTCAACGCCGCCTCGACAATTCCGGCCTGCGAGACTCGTTTGCGAGCGGCATAGTCAGCGAGGTGTGAAGCCAGCGCGGGCGGCAGTCGAAACGTGTGCTTGGTGCGGATACCCTGTTTCACAGTGTAATTCCATCGCCGGGATCAAGCGAAGCCTGTCTCGACGCACCGTGCATCCGCTCCTGAATCCGCTGGTTACGAGTGGCTTCGTCCTCTGCCGTATCATCCTGATCGAACTGAAACTCGTTTTGCGGCGTTGTGGGTCGCGGGATGATTTCTTCGTGCTGCGGCAATTCCGGCTCGCGTCTGACACCAGCGTTGGCCGGGTCGGTCGCGGCGTCAGCGGAATCGTCTGCGCCTTCGGGTTGCTCGGCCTCGATCTGGCCAGGAAACGTCAATCCTGTCCAATCGTCGGGTGAGGGGTCTTCAGCGGCCAGCGCCTTCGGATCAGGAGGCGGCAATATCCGCTTCATCAAGCGATGGTCGATATAATATTGCGCCTTCTTTGCCCGGATCGGCGGCGTTCCGCCAATCATCACCACCTCGTCGGTTTCGGGCAATTGCAGGATTTCGCCCTGGGTGAGCAGCGGCCGTGACGTTTCCGAGCGCGACACCATTAGATGACCAAGCCAGGGCGACAGCCTGTGGCCGGCATAGTTTTTCATGGCGCGCATTTCGGTCGCGGTGCCGAGCGATTCCGAAACGCGCTTGGCGGTCTCATTGTCGTTGGTCGCGAACGCCACTCGGACATGGCAATTGTCGAGAATCGCGTTGTGCTGTCCGTATGCCTTTTCGATCTGGTTGAGCGATTGCGCGATCAGGAATGCCTTGAGGCCGTAACCGGCCATGAAGGCGAGCGCGCTCTCGAAGAAGTCGAGGCGCCCCAGCGCGGGAAACTCGTCGAGCATGAACAGGACCCGTTGCCGGCAGCCGGCCGGTGTCAGCTCCTCGGTCAGCCGCCGCCCGATTTGGTTGAGGATCAAGCGAATTAGCGGCTTGGTCCGACTGATATCGGAAGGCGGGATAACCAGATAGAGTGATGCGGGTTTCGCGCGGTCGACCAGATCCGCGATACGCCAATCGCAGCGCCGGGTGACATGCGCGACGACTGGATCGCGGTAGAGGCCGAGGAACGACATGGCGGTCGAGAGCACGCCCGATCGTTCGTTCTCCGATTTGTTGAGCAGTTCCCGCGCGGCGCTGGCGATGACGGGATGGACTCCCGCTTCGCCCAGGTGCGGGGTCATCATCATCGCAGCCAGCGTCGATTCAATCGAGCGTTTCGGATCGGACAGGAATGCCGCGACACCGGCCAATGTTTTGTCGGGCTCGGCATAGAGGACATGCAGGATGGCCCCGACCAGCAGTGAATGGCTGGTCTTCTCCCAGTGGTTGCGCTTTTCGAGACTGCCTTCGGGATCGACCAGCACATCGGCGACATTCTGGACATCGCGCACTTCGGTCACACCCCGCCGGACTTCTAGCAGGGGATTGTAGGCGGCAGAATCGGCATTGGTCGGATCGAACAGCAGCACCCGACTGAAGCTCGACCGGAAACCGGCGGTAAGCGTCCAGTTCTCCCCCTTGATGTCGTGAACGATGGCGGAACCGGGCCAAGTGAGCAAGGTCGGGACGACCAGTCCGACGCCCTTACCCGAACGGGTCGGCGCAAAACACAGGACATGCTCAGGGCCATCATGGCGTAAATAGTTGTTGGTGAACTTGCCCAGGACCACACCCTGCTCACCCAGCAGACCCGCCGTTTTGATCTCGGCGCGCGTTGCCCACCGCGCTGAACCATAGGTCTCGGCATTCTTGACTTCGCGCGCCCGCCACACCGACATGCCGATCGCCACGATGATCGAAGCAAACCCGCCGGAAACGGCAATGTAACTGCCACGCTGGAAGACTTGCGGCGCATAGGCATCGAAACTGTACCACCACCAGAAGAAGGCTGGCGGCGGATAGACCGGATGCCCCAGCAACATGAACCAAGGCCGCCCCAGCTCGGGCTGATAGCCGAGTGATGCTGCGGTCCACTGTGTTGCGCCCCAGATGCTGCCCAGCACCAGCAGAAAGACGACGAGGATCTGCCCCCACAGGATTTTGGTTGCCGACATATGGTTTGCTCCGCATTTTGGAGCGAGGTCGGCTTGTCTCCGGATTACGCGCAAGGGAATTTATGTGGCAAGCAGAGGCTAGCGCAGAAAGGCAGGGATTGGCGTATTCTGGCCGAGAGAGGTCTGACCGCTTCCAGATTAAAAACGACGAAACCCGGCGTTCAGTTAAGCAACGATAGCGCAACGCCCGACTTCTTGCCGCAGATACGCTACACAACCCAGAATCCAACGATCAAGTTCAGCTACCGTCTCTGGGGGATGAGCAACAGGAATGCTGGGCTGCCGCCACCAGAGAGCGGCGCTTGCAAGGTGCATTCGCTCAATCGTCAGGCCGAAGAGCAAATCTTCACTGGTGGTGGGCTGCGGATCGCCTCCAAATTCAATAGCGGAACGCGGAATTGTAAGATCATCGAACCGCGCAGGAGGCTCAGGTGAACGCATTCGAGCACTCTCTAGGACATCAAGCTGCCAGTGTGGATGCCCCGCCTGATTCACAAAAGCACCGTTGCGCGGGCTCACCCATTCACTTCTCAGGATTTGTGGCTTGGCAAGTTCACCCTGACGACCAATGTGGAGGGTGAAGCCACCTTCAACAAAGCGGAAGCTCTGCTCTGCACCTTGTTTCTGCCAAGACTCGCGATAGCCAGCCCAAGCAAAAACCTCGTCTGTTACGGAGCAGAGGGGAACGACGCGGTGAGGGTTGCCCCGATTGCGCGCTATTGTCTCGCTAGCGCGCCCTCCGAGCATCATTACAGCCGCAGTGTTACTGATCTCCGGCGCAAAGGCGATATCGCCGGTTGCCTGCCCCACCGCTTCGCCGAAGCGGACAGCCAAGGATTTACAGCGCTGAATGAACGCTGCTGAAGATAACTTGGGTTCAGTTGTCTCAGTCCTCGACAAGCTCAGGTACGCCATAGAGCTGCGCGACAAGCCGGTCCACATTGTCCGCATGCACGGGTTCGCCACGTTCGGCAGCGATGGTGACACGCGCTAGCCGTCGAACATGTCCTCCCAAAATTGGATCTTCGGCCTTTTCCCACAAATCCGGAAGGAAGACCGGAGCCAAGAATCGGCTACTCAAGTCGAACTGCCCCCCTGCGATCGTCACCGACCTGAAAGAGACCAGCCGCACAAAGGTTCGCGAATTAAGCAGCGCTACATAGGCGTGCAACACCTCGATCGACGCAGCCTCGCGGACGCCTTCGCCGATCTCCTCGGCAGGATCGATATCCTCGTGCTCATCTAGCCGAGAGGCTAGAAGTTCGCGCTTCGGGGTCCAGATGTGGCCGGTTGATGGCAGATAGCGCCCACTTGCATCGAGCGCGAAGCTCCCTTCGGCGCCGAAAAACTTGGAGACAATGCGCGGACGGTCATCCAACGAGAAGGTACTGGTGCGCGAGCGCATGAGGCCCCACCAGTCTGTACGATTGGCTTGCAGGATTGAGGCCCGACCCTTCAGGACAGCCTCATTAGGTTTGAGGATAGCCCGGTAGTAGGTTGGAACAGCTGCAGCCAGTTCCTCTTCGCTAGCAAACAGCGAGCCATCGCGCCCGTGCGGAAAGAAGAGATGATACTTCTTTATTATCCGACCGTTCTCGATCGAATCGGTCATCAGCGCTTCACGAAAATGACGCTTCTCCTTGGCAGGCAAGCCAAGCCGACGAAAGGCGGCGTCGTCAAACAGGAAGACCTTCAAATTTCCCGTCTGGACGCCTTGCGCAATATCGAACAGGCTTCCGACGGTCGGTGTCTGTGCAGCTTCGAGCGCGTCGAGCAGACCGCGTTGCTGCGGCGTAAGAATTCGCCAGGGTAGTTTGCGATCAAGGACTGAGGCCTCGGTCGCAAACAGCTTCCATTGCCGGTCTCCGACCGCGATTGCAGGCGGCATGCCGTGAATCTTGCGCAATTCGCGCAGTGCATCACCGGTCGCACCTGCTTCATTACCAGTAACGAGCGCGGTGAATTCGCGGCGATGTGGTTGGCCCTTGGCTATCACGGCACACGCGACATGGACGAGAGCCTGACTGAACAGGCCAAAGTCACCGATGCTCGCAAGTAAGCGAATATCGCCCTCGCTCGCCAACTTCTCGCGCCATGGCGTCGCCGCCTCATGGGTGAGAAGATTGGCAGGGAATAGTGTTCCCATCGCGCCCCGATCGGCAAGCGCATCAAGCGCCCGAGTAACGAACGCCATGCTGTAGTCGCCTCGGCTCCCGGCCTTGTCCCCAATCACGGCGCGCAGCTGCACCTTTTGCTCAGGCGTCTGAGAGATCACAGAAATGAATGGCGGATTCATGACCGTCATGTCGGCTGCCGGAAAGGCCGGCTCCGCGAGTGAATCTCCGATTTCGAGATCAAGAGCTGCGCCACCAGCGGGAGTCCAGTCGCGCAACGCCAGGGTCAGAGTGAAGCGCGCCATAGCGATAGCAGGCCGCGATATATCGCGGCCAACAACGTGGACGGCGCCATTGAAGCCAACCCGCTGCAATCCTCGTAGTGCCTCATGGAGGAACGCCGCCGAGCCACACGCCGGGTCGCTGATGGTGAGCTTGGGCCGATCGGCCAGATCGTCGATCTGCAGGATGGTATGGTCAACGATGCTGCGAGCAAGCGCCGGAGGGGTAAAATGGGTTCCCCCGCGTGAATTACGCTCAGCCGTCGCTGTATCGACGTAACCGAACATGTCAGGCGGCGGAGCACGCACCAGATCGAAATGGGCTTCCTGGAAGAGTTGGCCGCCAGCGTGCCGAATAGCCAAGCTCGGGTGTAAAGTGATCGCCGACAATGTCGTCGGCGCGGTACGAATGTCGCGTAGCGACTCTTCGAGCGACGGACCCGCGAGCGCCGCACGCAATTCGGCAGCGTCATCAGGCAACCCGAACCCCACCGTATCAGCAGGTGCGTTTTCGCCGGCGATCAGGTCACCCAAGATGGTAACGAAGGCGTCGATTGCGCGATCGTCGGGAAGCCTCGCGTGCGCTACCAGCGAGCGGACTCGACCGAAAAGGTTGACGAGATGCTGGACAACGGTCCTGTTTGAGCGGAGCCGGTCGCGACAGAGGAAGCGATAAAAGCCGTCGAGGTCACGATTGACGGAGTCGAGAGAATAGACTTGTGCGTCGCTGGATGCATCCCATCGGACGACCTGAACGTCCTTCTTGCTGACGGTTACATGGTGCGGAAGGTCGCTTGACCAAGCCCAACCCGCTGCGGCGACCGGATCCATCCGCTCTTCGACGACCGATAGACCGAACGATCCATACCCACCATCGAGCAGGACATTGTGATCTCCATCGGCGCCATCCTTCTCAAAGGTGAACATCGGGGATCGGGCGAGACCAAATCGCTGGCTCCAAAGAACGCCCAGTGCCATGTCGGTCATCGTGACGATCCAACCTGGGTTACGAGCGGCAGTTGCCCCTGCAGTTCCTCGATCGTGCCGCCACTGGTGATCACCCCAAGATGGGGATCGAGCGGCACGATCAAGGCGGCACTATCCAACGGCGAGGTGGGGATCATGCCAATAACTGCAGTTTGTTGGCTGGCAAAGATCGCCGATTTACCCCAGAGGCTAGGAAAGAACTGACCGTCGAGCCTTTGCCGTAGGTCGGCTATGCCAGCAGCCCACCCACTTGCCCTTCCTCCGAAAACCAAGGTCACCTCGCGAAAAATACGTAGCGCGATAATGTCTTGCCAAGAAAAGAGCGCAAGGCGACCTGGGCCACGGGCCGGCACGGTGGGTTGGAAAAGCCCCCGCTTCCCGCACCACTCGCGCAGTTGGCTTTCCGGAAGCTCGGTCAGGCGCAAAGCATCAGAGAATTGTACAAGTTCCATATCAAGTGGGTATAATACCCACTTGAACGGGTCAATAGACTCGACGCGAATGACTCGCATATGGAAGTCGGGGCCGTTCCAGCACTTAGACATGGATCTGGGGCGTACGCTTTGACGTGCCTTTCAACCAAAGCAACGTTGCGCTCACACGACAAGCTTTGGCGCAAGCATGCCATTAGATGCCCATCCCGCGCGATCGCCCGAAGCTCCAGTCAACCCCGCCCCGCGCGTTCATCGTGCCGGTCACGGCTTGCCCCAAGTGTTGATCGAGTGCCGGTCGCCACGGCACCAGCTGAAACCCCATCCCGTCGTCGATCATGGCAAAGCGCCCCGATGCCAGCGTCACCCGCTCGCGGTAGATGCCGGTGACATACTCGCCCGCCGCCGACGGGCGGTGAGCAAGGCCCGTGCGTGCTGCGATAGCACCAATGGAGTCTCCCACTTCCTGTGTCTGCAATTTGCCGAGCATGGCACGTGCGAACACGAGTTGCTGGCCTTGTCGCCGCGCCAGCCCGCGCGCCACCAACTGATCAGCGCGTGCGGCCATCGCGTCCCTGATTTCGCTGCCGAACCCGTCGGCGGTGATAAGCGGCTCCTTCGCCACCAATTGCCGGTCAAGCCAGGTGGCACCGTCAGCAGTGACCTGCGCACCAACTAGCATATCCGAACGAACGGCAAGTGACTGCTGATCCCGGCCCTTGGCATCGGTCCATTGGCGCAGTTCGACCAGCGCGCCGGGGCTGGCGTCGGTCGTCTTGTCGATGTCGCTGAACCGCAAATGATGGGTCCGTCCGTCGGCCCCGTCCACGACAGCATAAGCGCTGCCGGTCAGTTCATCATGTAACCCGCGTTCGACCAGTCGCCCGAACACGGGTTCTGCGCTGTGTTCGTCGTGCAGTGCGAACCGGGACAGGTCAGGCATTCGGCCCCGCGCGCTCATCGCCCGGTGCATGGTCTTGATGATGTCGCCGCGCACGGCCATCTGCCGTAGCGTTGGTTCGAGATCAGACCTCAGCGTCCAGCAGCCCGATGCGATCCGTTCGGCAAGACCGAGCCGCTCAAGTTTGGTCGCGCGGCCGATCAAGTAATTGTTGGTTCGCGACATGGGGGATGCCGGGTCTGGCCGCAGATCGACCATGCCGCCATGATCGTCAGCGATTGAACGCAAGCGGCGGTCGAGGCTGGTCCAGCGCTCGGCCTCGACCTCGCGGGCCAAGGTGCGCTCGATCTCGCGTTCGGTTCTGGGTCCGAGCTCGATGGTGACGCGCTCCTCGGCGCGGCCACGCATCCCTGCACGAATGTAATCACGGTCAATGACGAGGTCTTGGGCCTGGTCGCTGCGGCCGCGCAGCAGGATATGGATATGCGGATTGTCGGTGTTCCAGTGATCGACCGCGACCCAGTCGAGCCGGGTGCCGAGATCGGCCTCCATGTCGGTGAGCAACTCGCGGGTGAATGCCCGCACATCTGACATTTCGACGGCGTCTTCGGGCGAGACGATGAAGCGGAAGTGATGCCGGTCGTCGGCGCAGCGACCAGCAAAGGCATCACCATCCGCCACGCCGTCATCGCTGCCGAAGATCTCTGCGTCCTTGCCGTCGCGCGTGACGCCATCGCGCTTCAGATAGGCGATGTGGCGCGATAGCGGTGCCGCCGAATAGCGGGAGCCGACATGACGCACGATCCGCGCCTTGACGATTACCCGGCGCTGGCCTTGCCGCGACCGCATCCGGAGCAACGCGGTCCGTCCGCGGCCGTGACGGCCGGTGCCGCGCCGCCCGCCCGATGCGCCGACCATGCCGACATGCCCTGCCTTGTTCGACAGCGCCCGCACCTGTGCGACGAGCGTCTTCGGCTTGGCCGAACGGCTGCTACGATCCCGAATCCGTCCCGGCCTGATCTTGAAGTCATCATCGCTCATGGGAAGGTCGGCGACGGCGCTGGAAATGGCAGAACTGCGCCAATTTCGACAATGTCTGCCAGCAGGGTTCGCGCGGAGATGGCTGTGAAAGACATGTAAAAACAAATACCTGCACCCCAACCGACGGCGCTGCTTTTATCTTGCCATCGCAATCTTCCCTCCCTCTCTTCTGACCTTAAATCCCTCCACCCATCACCAATCCACGCCATGACGCGCCAGAGGGGCAAAAGCGCGATCATTGCGGACGGCTCCCCGAAACGGGTGCGAAGAGGCCGCCGAGCGGACGGGACGAAGCAGGTGGCGGAGCCGCCGTAACTTCGTCGATGTTCGCGCCCGGGACCGCCTCGGCGGCATCGGTGCGCACGGCAAACAGCTGGCTTGCTGCCCACGATGTGCGAACGGGCTGCATGGGCGATGTGCTGGCGACGATAGTCGGCGCGCTGTCCGATTGCAGCATCGACGCGAACTTGGCGACATAGGCGCGCGTCTCGGCGGGAAGCGGGCGACCGCGATTCTGCCAGTCCTCGTAGCGGCCCGGTCCCGCATTGTAGGCAGCAAGGAAACCGGAGGCACCGTAGCTGTCATACATTTCGCGAAGATAGGATGTGCCTGCAATGATGTTGTCGCGCGGGTTAAACGGGTCAGCGCCCAACCCGAACCGGGTGCGCTGGCGCGCCCAGGTTCCGGGCATCAGTTGCATCAGGCCCATTGCTCCGGCAGACGAAACCGCGCCGATCCTGCCCGCACTTTCGGAGCGCATCACGGCATAGATCCAGGTCTCGGGTAAGCCAAAGCGCTGCGAAGCTTCGGCGACGTGCGAAGCAATGTCGACGGTTCGTGGCTGCGCCTGTTCGGCAGCGTTCTGCCCAACGGCAGGCGCACCGCCGAACAGGGCGATTGCGGCGAAAGCGGCGATGGCCAAGCGGCGTAGCGGCATGGCTCAGCCCGCCTTTTCACGCCGCGATGCGCGCGACCAGACCAGAACGTGTCCATTGTCATCGCCCTTGAACAGATTGGCGCGCAGCGGCTGGACGAACGAAGGATCGTCGATCTGGACGCTGACATAGTCACCGGCCTTCTCGCCGACATGCTTCCAGCCCGCGCCGACTTCGCGCGCCTCGTCGCCTTCACCGGCAATCACGCGGAAGTCTGGGGCGTTCTCGCTGTCCGACGGGTCTGCGGACAAGAGGACAAGATCGATGTCGAGCGTCAGCGTGTGCAGATGCCCGGCAAAGCCGCCATCGGCGGCAATGAATGTTCCAATACGCATGGGTCAGTCTCCTTGGGTTGTGGTTGGGGAAGCCTCGGAAGCGCGGGGATCGGCGAACCATTTATGGTCGCCATTCCCCGCTTCATCGGTCCAGACCGGTGTCGCGTGGCCGATCACATCGGCCATGTGCAGCACGCCGAAATAGCGTCCGTCGAAGCTACCGGGTGCTGCCGGGTTCATCACGAACAGCTCGCCAGCGCGGAGCGTCTGGCAGCCAGACCAAGCGGGGAGCGGACGGCCCAGACGGTCACGTGCTCGCGCTACACCTGCAAAGGCACCGTCGATGGTCACACCGTGCTGGAGGCGGCAGACGCGCTGGCCGCTGACGGCGGCGATACGTTTGAGCAGCGGCACACCGGTCGGAAGATAGTGACGCTCGGCGAGCAAGCGGCGAAGCTCTGGCGGCGGTTCGACGGCGATACGCTCGCCGACGTGCAGACTCGCTTTGCCCCGGATTGCGTAGAGCCCGGTCGGCACGGACGCGGTTACGTTCCACACTGCGTAGCGCGAGACCGGCACGGTCAGCGTCGCGAGTGTGGCAGCTGCTACCGCGCCTGCCAGGATAAAGCTGCGCCGGGTCATGGCAACAGCGCCTTGCGCTGAAGCCATGCGCGATGGCGCGCGCGGCTGTAATCGCGCGGTGCTTCTCGACCGGCCATCCGGTTGTGGATGTGGCGCCAATGATCGGGCGCAACGTCGCACGGGTCGATGCCTGACGCCTCGATTCCATCGATCAGGCGGAAGACCTGCGCGACTTTCGGCCAGCCGTGAACGCTGAGCAGGACATCTCCGCCCGGATCAACCTGCGACACGGGTGTCCAACGTTCGTGTCCATCGACGGCACGAACAATGTCGAGCGTCGAGCGGATGGTGCCGTACTCATTGGAAGCCCAGCGCACCAATCCGAACACTTGGCCCGCCGCGTAGCTTTCGATGCGCTGGCTGCGGCTGACAATCTGGGCCGCTACTGGTTTACCGAACTTGAGCCAGTCTTCGCGTTCACCCTCGCGCCAGAACAGCGTGACGTGAGTCAGCTGCGGTCCATCGCTTACCCTCGTCTCGGCAGGCCTGCGCTGCGGCGCTTCGCCATCTGTCCACAGGCGCGGTTCCGTTAGCAAGAATCCGAAGGATTCTTTGTTAGCTATGTTAAGGGTGCAAAATGGCAAGCATTTCTGCGGGTTTGAGGGCCATTTCGGTTCCCGATAGTCCGAACTATGGGTTCCTGATCGTCCGAGTCTGGCGGTTCCTGATAGTCCGTGCCCAATCATGACTTATCCCCAGCCCCCAATCCGGTCGTGCTGAGGCCGACGCGGCGCATGGCGGAGGCGAACGGATCGATGGGCGTCGCGACGAAGCTCAGCCGCTCGCGGCCAAGCGCATGTTCGATGGCGAGTGTGTATCCAGGCAACGCCTGACGCCGGACGATGTCGCGCAGCTCGAAGGCGAAGCGCTTGTGCGGAGAGAGCGCGCCAGACTTCATGTGGAGGTGCTGGAAATCAAAGCTCCAGCCGCCCTTTTGTTTGCCGCCGTGCTTGCGCACAAGGCGGTAGAGCCAGCGTTCAAGTCCGCCCGTCAGCGCAAAATAGGCTGGATCAATGGTGAGGACGAGCGCCTGATCGATCACGCCTTCGTAAAACCAATCGGGAATGATCATATCGATGCCGTTTGCGCGGCCCGCGCCATCGACGCGTTCCTTCCATTCGTTGATCCACGAAAAGCGGTGCCGCCGCCGCAGTCCGTTTGGCGATGGACGCTGGCGGATCGAGGTCGCAATCGTGGTCGATTGCAGGCGGTCGAGCCCAGCCTTCAACCGCTCGTAGCTCGCTTTGCCAGTTCCGCGCCGGGTGAAGGCGAGGATTTCATGCGGGGTGGCCGCGATCAATCGGGAGGTCGGGCGTCCCGCATCGCGGGCTTCGACGATCTGGCTCGCGACCCAGATGAGGACGTCAGCGTCCCAGATGGTCGCCATCCCGTGTTCGGCAGTCGCCTCGACCAAAATAGAGACGCCGCCCATCCGGAAATCAATCGGCCGGACCCGCTTCGACTTTGCCAGACTGAAGAAGGGCCAGGCCATCAGGTCCTGCGCGTCGCGGGCGGCGATATCACCGCCGCCGCTCACAAACAGCTCAAGCTGATGGCCATGGACCGGAAAGGTGGAAGCGCGCGGCATCAGCCAGCTCAGCGCCGCACTGGCGGGGTGTATCCGTCGATCCGCCGTGCGGGATGGACGATACCCTTGCCCG
The DNA here is from genome assembly GCA_018830285.1 of Alphaproteobacteria bacterium. Lineage (GTDB taxonomy): Bacteria > Pseudomonadota > Alphaproteobacteria > Caulobacterales > Hyphomonadaceae > Hyphomonas. Next base: position 22,190 of record JAHJSB010000015.1, on the reverse strand, counting down.
GATCGCTGGTCGACCGCCGCAGGCCAAGTTCGGCCCAGGCGTCGAGGTCAGTAATCGCATAGACGATCCGCCCGCCAAGCTTGCGATAGACGGGGCCGGTGCCATAGCAGCGATGCTTTTCGAGTGTTCGGGCGGACAGGCCAAGATGCACGGCAGCATCGGGCGTCCGCAAGAAACGGGCGGTCACAGGGGTGGGTCTGGCATCCATGGCAAGGCTCCGGCGAAGAGTGGTAGCGGCAGCGGGCTACCGCTGGGGTTCGCGGGCTTTGGCGTGGCACGAGTGGTCTGGGGGAGTGACAGAATGCGTGCCAAGACTTTGTCACCCCACGGACGACTGGCCACCCAGGCAGTTCGGTCTACGCCGCCGGCAAGGCATGAACACGCCAATGCCCCGCCCGGCAGGTGCCGGGCGGGGCGGGCTTGGCGGTCAGTCGCCGTTGGTGCGGCGCGCGCGCGACCAGATCAGGTTGTAGGACTTGCCGTCTTCGTCGTCGAAGAGGTTGGCGAAGATCGGGGCGGTGAAGCTGGGATCGTCGAGCTTGACCGAGAGATAGTCGCGGCCTTCGTTCGAGCGCTTGGTCCAGGCGGCCCCGATTTCCGCGCGGCCGACAAAGACCCGGTGTGACGGTGCGTTCTCGTTGTCGCTGTCTTCGGGAACGATGCGGACGTTTTTCTGCTGCACCGACATGGTGACGATCTCGCCCTTGTATTCGTTGCCGGTCTTGGTGAAAGTTCCGATATTGGCCATGATGCTTTCCTTCAAGTTGGTCGAACCCGCGCCCATCGCGGCCTCGATGGCTGGTTGAAGGCAGGGGCTTGCGCCCGCTGCATCCGCAGGACCGGAACAGAGTGGAGGACGGCGGCCAGACGGCTTTCTTGTCTCGCGAGGAATGGGCGGCGTCGGGGTCCCCATCGCGTTAGCGATGGGGTGGCAAGGCCCAGGGGAAGAAAGTCGGCGCAGACGGCGTTGCAGCAAGGGATCAAGCGGCGAAGCCATCCCCTGCCAACCACAGCCATTGAAGAGGCGGCAACGGGCTCGGGTCACACTTGACCAGGAGCCATGGCACTGCCCGGACTTTCTAGACCGAGCTGCGATGAGGAAGGAGTCGTGACGCGGTGCGCTTGCAGGTCTTCACCGCATCTCCAGACGTCGGCAACGGCGATGCGCCGCCGCGGGCTTGATCGAGCTCCCCGCATTCGGCCAGCCAAGGCCCAGTACCTTACTGGCTGCGAATTCCTGGTCATGCTTCGACCCGGAAACCGCCAAGACCAGCCCTACCCGAAACGAAAGAGGCAGATACTGCCACTTGATCAGGGCGCCTGCCGCGGAACGGCTCTACTAACCATCCAGCCGCGTCCGGCACCTGCTGGGCGCGGCTTGGAGGATGAAGGAGCTAAAGGCGGGCACGGGTCCACTGCGTCCAGGATGCCGCAGAGATGATCGCAGCGCCGAGCAGCGAGATGACGATCTGCCACGTGCTTGACGGCATGGTCGCCGCCGCGATGCCGTGGACGGCATGATAGCCCGCGACGGCTGCGGGAGCGGCAAAGGCGACGCCGATCGCCGCCCGCATCAGGTCGGACTTGGCGACGGCCAGTGCGAGGTGAGCAACAGCGAGCAGGATGATCGCGGCAATGGCTGCGGCGGTACGCTACGCAGCCCCTTGCTTCACCTGCCCAGCTGGGCAACAACAACGCCGAGACTCTAATCGCAACTGGATGAAGGTTGGGGGTCACGTCACAATTCCTACGGTGAAAATTTTGTCGAGATCATGACGTGACCAATCGCGTCTTGGGGGCACGGCATTTCATTTCACGATACCATTAGCAAAGTGAGGAGCAGGCGATGACTGAGTATCCGGTGTATTTGGTCGATGCCGACGAGGCTGTGCGGCTTTCTGTCGGTTTCATGCTCAAGACTTCCGGCCACCGCGTTGAGAATTTTGTCGATGGCGATGCCTTCCTCAAGGAAAGCAGAAAGCTCGAGCCGGGCTGCGTCCTGCTCGATGTGCAGATAGGCCCGCATGAAATCGACAATCTCGGTATAGGAGCCAAGCTCGGTTCCCGTCTTGCCAAGCGCAGTGCGTGCCGAAATATACGGGATACGCGCAGTGCCCCGCCGGTCGAACCGTTTGATAAGTGCCACTGGAAATGCCGTTTCGGCCAATGCGAGCTGGACTTCTGGTGTGCGGATGCCGCAGTCTTTGGCCAGACGCAGGGTGGCAACCTCGACACGCTCGATTGGCTGCTGGTCAAGGACGGATGTAAATTTGGCAAGCCATAGCGTGTCGCCATCCCGCACATTGGCCTTGGGGCGGGCACCGCCAGAACCGCCCGCTCCTGCTAATGCCTGCAACTGCTCGGCACTGATGTCGCCCCCCTGTTCATAGGCCCGGGCAATGGCAGTAATTGTCGCAAGATCAACGATACGGGGCACAGAATCGGGAGCATTACCTCGAATGATATTGCCGCTGCTGTCGAGAAATCGCAGCGCGCCCTGTCGGCAGTGATCGTCCGACAAGGTCAGATATTCGAATTCGGAGAGGCCGCTGCCATAGGCCCGTTCGAGTAGGCACCGGCCCCAGCTGTCCGGCGCTGCGTCGGCGAAGACACCGGCAAGGGCATCACGCTGTCCGGACGTATGATATGGTCCGCTTGCGAGCGGATGGGCGGGTTGAATGGCAAAAGCGCGCGGATCTTCGATCCAGGCGGCATGATAGGTAAAGGTCGAGAATTGTCGCGGACCAGCTTGCGTGAAGCGAAGCTGTCCAACCGGTGCCAGCGTCTCTCCAATTGCGACCTGGGAATGAAATTCAGCCATCAGAAACTTACGCCGTCATGATCGACTGTGTTTGCGACCTGCTCATTCTGGCTGGGTTTGCCTGACTGCCTGCGCAGGGTTGCCGCCGAAGATCGACCGCGCCGTGGAAGCTGTTCAGCTGCCAGAGCCAAGCCAAGGTCATCCTTGCGAATATCGATGAGATCCGCGAGCCGATCGGCTAGACCCAGCACAACAAGAATGTCGGCCAATGTGCCCATGCCAACGCCAGGGTCGCCTTTTTCCAGTCGCGAGACAGAGCTTGGCGAGGTGCCTGCGCGGATCGCCAGATCCGAGACGGCGATACCACGCCGCAGTCGTGCGTTACGGATGTCCTGGCCGAGCCTTGCCAGCGCCTTTCCGGCCTTAGGAGAACTCATAATACTTTCCATATATGGCTAATAAAATTCACTTATAACTCATATATGACTGATTATGAGAAAATGCAAGCCGCTTGAGATATGACTTGAGAGCGAGCAAGATGACGATAGCAGTTGGAATTCCGGCTTTGCGAACGGGGTTCGGGCGGGAGAAGTCCGAAATTGACGCAATCTCACGCTGCCCAGTCCATGATGACGGCGGTTTCGCGTCTGAGCAATTGATCGATCTTCGAGGAAACGCGCTCCACAGCCAGGCGCATCGCCTCATCGAGGTGGACGTAATTTTGAGTAGAACCTCTGGCCCCATGGCCGAGCAGCGCCTTGATGGTCAATTCGGAGAAACCCATGTCGCCCGCGACACTGCCGAACGTATGCCGCAGGACGTGCGGCGTCACGCCCATTATCCCGGCGATCGCGCACAGTGCGCGAAGCGTTTCAGGTACACCGGAATAGGGCCGGTCCACGAAGTCCGATGGGAAGAACAGTGGAAGCCCTCGTTTCTCGGGCAGGGACTTGAGAAGTTGGACTGCGACCTGTCCAATTGGACGGACCTGACCGTCGGTTTTGGTATCAGGAAAGTGGACATAGCCGCGATCGGCGTGGAGCCAGGAGCGTTCCATCCCGATCACCTCGGAGATCCGGTATCCGGTCAGCAGCAGTGCGCGCACGGCTGCAATGCCGGTTGGGTTCTCCTCGTTCCGCTCGGCTATTTCGATAGCCTCTCCAAGTGCTCGAATCTCGGCGGCGGTCAACCGTCGGGTACGCGGTTTGCCTGCAATCTTGCGGACGCCAGCGGCGGGGTTGTTCTCGACGATGTCATAGCGGAGCGCGTGGGAGAGAAGGCTTTGCAAGGTGGAGACGGCGCGACCGGCAACACCGGGGCCGCCTGCAGCTTTGCCTCCGCGAGTTCCGTCCTTGCGTGGCTTGGCTGTCTTGCCTGCCACGATGTCCGTTTGCATTCTCTCGATGTCCGCGATGCGCAGGGCGCGAACCTGGCGCGTCCCGATCAGCGGTACGATGTGGGTCTTGATCCGGCTGCGGTCCATAGCGAGGGTTGAGGCCTTGATCGGTCGATGCTTGCGTCCAAGAATGATACCGGCGTCGGCATTCTCAAGATACCAGTTGCAGACTTCGCGAATGGTAATTGCGGCGCGGGATTGGGCGCGCTCTTCCGCCGGGTCTGCGCCGCCAGCCACTGCCCCCAGTTTCATGATCGCCTGCTTGCGAGCCTGCTCAACCGTGAGGACGCCATGTCGCCCAAGCACGATCCTGCGGCTGCGTCCCTCCTCGTTTCGGTATTGAAGTACGAACGCCTTCAGGCCCGACGGGATCGCACGAATGCCAAAGCCGCGCAATTCGTCGTCCCACAGGAATGTTTGCCCTTCGAGGGGGATCGCCATGCTATCAACACTTCGTTTGGTAAGTTTGCCCATGTCGGCTGGTCCTTTCGGGCGCCTTGCTTACACAACCCGGACTCGATGGCAATGTAAGCACAATGTAAGCAAACGAATGGGAAATGCCGGATAGCGAAGGATAGCTATGGCGTAGGAAGTTGATAAAAAAATCAGATATTATCGTAGTTTAGGGGACTATGGCGAAGAATGGCGTTAGCGCGGTGGAAGACCCTGGGCATTTTGCCAAGGTTGGGGTCGAGAGTTCGAATCTCTTCGCCCGCTCCAGAATATTTTTTCCAAACCAATATAACTCACTGTTTTCAAAGGGATTTATCCCTTTTGGCTTCTGTTCGAATCGTCCAGGGGCCATTTTTGGGCTAGTTTTTGCACCGAAAATGGGCTAGTTTTTGTCCATGGCGCGGGCGGAAAATCATGATCGTTACCTCAAGGTCCGGGGTGGGTGGTACTACTATTACCGCCATATTCCGACCCGTCTGCGACCCTTCCTTTCAGGCAACACGATACGGGTCGCGCTGAAGACCCAATCGGCGGAAATCGCCAGGATGCGCCGCGACGAATTTGTTGCCGCCGATGATGAATACTGGACCCAGCTGCGCCTGGCGGTCGACCTGGAAGCGGCAGGTCAGCCCATGCAGACGGGCCTTGCCCGCAAGCGATATGAGATCGCCACGGCCCGGGCCCTGGCTGTGGGATTCGCCTACCGGCCGCTCGCGGAACTTGCAGATCCTGCCCATATCGAGGACGTGGTCCGGCGGGTCCTGGCGGTGCGGGACAACCCGGCGTCTGACGGCCAGCTGAACCTTGCAATCGTTGACGCGGTTCTGGGAGGGGTCGAGGCCCCCCGCACGACGATCAGCGAAGCGATGGAGATCTACAAGACCCGTATCGCGGTCAATGAACTCCTCAACAAGTCACCGGCGCAGAGATCCCTGTGGCATGCCACCAAGGACCGTTCGCTGAGATATTTTGTCGATGTCGTGGGGGACTTGCCCGTCACCGAGATCACGCGGGAGCACGGACAAGACTATTTTGCCTGGTGGAATGAGCAGCTGTCTCCGGGAGATAGCGACCAGAAGCCGAAAAAGCCGAAGACCGCCGCCCGGCATTTCAGCGACATCCGCAAGCTCTATACCGAGTATTTCAGGTTCATGGGCGATGAGGCGCGTCCCAATCCGTTCCGGAACCTGAACTTCAAGGGTAAATCACGCACCGTTATTCCGGCCTTTCCGAGCGCATGGGTCGAGGAGAAAATTATCGTCCGGGGCGCACTGGACGGCATTGTTCCAGACCTGCACCTGGCCGCTCTCATGCTGATCGAAACCGGCTGCCGTCCGGGCGAAATCATAAACCTGCGCCGCCAGGACATTGTCCTGGACGACGCCGTCCCGCATATTGCGATCCGCGCACGCGAGGACCGCGAAGTGAAGACAGAAACCTCGATCCGGCGCCTGCCGCTGGTCGGTGTCTCATTATTGGCTGCGCAGCGTGCGCCTGATGGCTTCGCGCGCTACCGGGACAAGTCCAATGCGTTTTCAGCAGCCCTTGGCGCCGCCTTCAGGCGGCGCGGCCTGTTTCCGACAGAGGATCATGTCATCTATTCTTTCCGGCACGCGTTCGAGAAGCGGATGCAGGAGGCCAATATCGACTATGCCCTGCGTTGCCTCCTGATGGGACACAAGCATGACCGGCCCAAATATGGTGATGGCGGCTCAATGGCCTACCGGCGCGACGAACTATTGAAGATTGCCCATCCCGTCCCGAAAGACCTGTTCGAGGACTTCGATCGTATGGCGTCCAGCTGAAGCGCCGCCGACCGCTGATGCTGAGAGTCCGAGGGTTATCGACAAGTTGAAATGGGTAGCCGGAGGAAGCGCGAGTTCAAGAGCGGTTGTGAGTGCTGTAACCTGCGCCCTTCAAATCCCTCGCCCATTCCGAGAAATCAGCCCGGCCCGTTACTGGTGCCGGTAACGTCCGTATTCGGGAATACGTGAGGCGAAGGCAAATGACGTCTCGGACGTTGGGAGCAAACCGGTTCGTCTCGGTTGCTACGGGTGAAAAGAATACATTCGATCCGCGCGAGTCCGACGGCCGGTTCATGCCGAAAGCGGACATCAAGGGGCCACGCAAGTTCGGAAACCGGTCTTTATCGTAGACTTGCCGCCGGTTGAACCATTCAACTGTGTCGCCCTTGCAATTCGGCCCATTATGCATTAATTTTTCCCCATGAGGAAAGACTTATGACGCCTGCATCTGATTTGACGGTTAAAGAAACGGCACAATTGGCCGGCGTGACGGCCAGTGTCGTCGAAAAGGCGCTTGAGACCAAGGTTCTCAAAGCCATAGTGCGCAAGGCCCGACGGCGTGGCGGCGCGACGCGATTTTTGCCGGTCAACGCGGTGATCTATCTCGCCGCGATCAAGGCAGCAAAGCTGACGGACTTGCCGGTGAAGTACAAGAAAGCGCTTTGGGCTCAATTGAAGGCGCTCGAAGTCGGCGCATTGAAACCCGTGGAGTTTGCTCCAATGGCGATATTGAAGGTGGATGAACTCGTGAGCGAGCCATATGAAAAAGCGCTGCGGTACGTGAACGCTCGGGACGCCTATATTGTTTCGGACCCGGAAATTCTGGGCGGAACGCCGGTGATCGCGAACACACGGATCACTGTCTATTCCGTGTTGGCACGCCTGGAAGACGGCGAAAGCCTTGACGAGATTGCCGGCGAATATCCCGTCGTTCCGCGAGAGGCCTTCGAAGCAGCCGCCATCTACGCCAAATCTAACCCACTGATGGGCCGCCCCAAACGGCCCTGGCATGCGGCTGCATAATCGAAGGCGACGGGCGGGGTGGAACTCTTCATTGACGAGTGCCTGTCGCCTTCACTGGCGGCAGAATTGAATGCGACCGGATTTCATGTGGCGCAACATCCGAGGGACTTCGGAGGGCTCGGCGACCCCGACCACGCTGTGCTTCGAAGATGTATCGACAGTAATCTGGTCATTGTAACCCAGAACGCCCGGGACTTCAGAGCGCTTGTAGCGACCGAGGAGATTCATCCCGGCCTGATCATCCTTCCTTTGGCAGGCAAGGCCCGTTCGAAACAACTGGTCGAGCAAGCGATCGCTTATCTGCACACGCTTGGCGATCCGATGACCTTGATGATCAATTCGGTGCTTGAGATCGCGTCAAACGGGTCAATGAAGTTTTACGATCTGCCAACGGAATATTAACTCGCCGGCGCCGAGGGACCGTGATCTGGCATAGACCCGCGCCACAAATTTTCAGCAGCTTCTGGATGCGGTAAACCACTGGCCAGATCGGGATGTCGTGGATTGAGATTGGCTTCCACGCATGTCCGCTATCAGGTTTCTTGATCCGAAGACGAATGGCTTCATAGCTCGTCAGAAGCAGACGAAATGAACCCGCGCTGCCTTTGGTCTCCCAAGGCGTCATTTTTCGGAATGATCGAGGGACTCCAGGCGTTCAGGTCACCTGCCACGAGCAATTCGAACCGCAGTCGCGCTATTTGCGCCTCGGTTATGCCGGCAGTCTTTTTGTCAGCATCTGGATCGCGGTGCCAGCAGGTGACGTCAGGAACATTCTGATCCCCTTCATCCAGGCGATCGCGAAGTGGTTCCCGTTCCCGAACGCGTTCAACGCGGCGGAAGCGCGGACTCAAAGGTGTATCGAACAGGGACACTATACGGTCGGTAGCCATGACATTGCCTTTCCCAGTCAAGGCAAGCAACGTTCGCGCCAACAGTCGGAACAGGCGTCGACAAAATCTGCTCTGAGACCCATCTGGTCACGCCGCTGAACGAGGTTGTGTTGGGAAGCGGTCCGCTAGCTGCTGGCGTCATCCATGTCAGAAAGGTCACCATCACGCTTCAGGCAGGCCGCGAGCCGCTTGCCGCGTTGCTGTCTTTCAGCCCATTCACGGTCAATCACGTCAAATATCGGCCAGTACTTTTCACCGAGCGTCGTCACAATCCTTGCGGCGACTGTCCGGGCTGCCTGCAGGTCCTCGTTTGAAATCGCCATAGTGATGTGACCGCGAGAGTTGTCTTCAGACGTTTCGAGAACCTGAAACCAGGGCCTTTCTGGCCTTCCTGAATCCCGTATCGCTCGCCATGAAAGCTTCGAGCATATGCGGAACGAGTGCCTGGGCGGACACGTCGTTGCCATTGATCCGGCTATGAACGCGGGCATAGTCCTCCAGCTCTGCGATCAATAACGGGTCCATCAACAGGGTCAGTTTCCGCGGTGTCCGGTCGGGCAGTGGTCCGATTTTCAGACTCATGTCGTTCATGGCGATTTGCCTCCTGCATAGGGCTTCAGAATGATATCCTTGTTGACGATGATGCCGAGCCGCCAGCCTGGCCGGATCGTGATCGTCGGCTGGACGTCAAGATTGCGCCGGACAAGGTCCTGGCCGGCCTGATTGACGCCGGTTTGGGCTGACCTGCGTAAAGCTCTCGCAATGTCGCCTTCATCATCGCTCGCAAGTTCGGAGCCGACGCCCAGAAGTGTCGACAGGGCCACGCCCTGCAGCGAGCGCCAGGCGTGATAGTTGACCTTGTCTTCGAGCCCTGCATATCCGCGCGCATCGACGCCGGCGAGATTATCGATACGGATCGACGTGCCGTCCGGCATGATAATCCTTGTCCAGACAAGCAAGGCGCGTGATTGTCCAAACGCGATCACACTGTCATAGCGTCCGACGACACGCGCTCCCTGAGGGATGAGTTCAGTCTGTCCGGTGATCGTGTCGTAAACGGGGCGCGTCACCTGGGCGATGACCTGGCCCGGCAGGTCAGAATTTACGCCCGTGAGCAGGGTTGCCGGAATGACAGTGCCTGCCATCAGCTGCCAGGGCGAAGCGGGCGTCTCGAGCTGATAGGGATTGTAGATGGACGTGTCGGGCTCTTGGCTCAGGAAATCCAGCTTGCGCACCTGCCGGTTTGGATCCTCGCTCAGGGCAGATCCGAACGCGCCCGGCGCAGATGCGACAAGCGCCGACAGGTCTGGAAACTGGACCGAAGGCGCGCGGTAGCTCGTGTCGCGAGACACCTCTGCCGACGCCATCGTGCGCTGACCGACCGGGAAGAACACGCCGCTATTGCGTGCGGCGTCCGACATGGCTGCCTCACGCGCGGCCAGTTCTGCTTCGCGCGCGGATCGCTGAGGATCTTCGTCATGGGGCGCTGTGTCATACGCGTCATCGAACACCATGCGCCCTTCACGCCGGGCTTTCAGGATGGGCGTGCCGAGGTCTCCGGGCAAAGGCGGGCCGAGCTCAGGCGCGCCGGGCTTCACATCTCTGTAGCTCGCCGGAAGGGCGGCGAGCCCCTCTGCTGCCGGCTTGCTGGCGGTCGAGTAGAGCTCCTTGCCTGCGGCCTGCGCGCGCCTGTCCGGAGACTGCAGGGCAAACGCCAGCGATCCGAGGACAACTGCACTGGCGGTTCCAAGCAGGATGGCAAGCGCGCGCTTGGAGAACCGGCGCACTGGCCGTGGCTTGCCCCGGATCTCGAGCGCCTCAGGGGCGGGGAGGGATGTTTTGCTCATTGACCCGGCGCACCCAGATCGGACCGCGCGATGCGCACGACGTCCTGCTTCTTTTCGCCGAGCCGGAGCTCGGCCTTCGCAAACAGGCGGTCGACCACATAATAGTCACCCGACATGCGATAGTTTACCAGCTGGGCGCGCCCGTCCCGGCCGATCACGAACAGGGCTGGCGCATCGCCCTGATCCAGACGGGCCGGAAACTGGATATAGACTTTCCGGCCATCATCGAACACGCGCTCGGGGCGCCAGTGTGGCTTGCCGCCGGCAAGCGCATAACGAAACTTCAGGCGATCGAGCTGGAGGCCTTGCGGCGTGGGCGCCTCAGAATTGCGCGGCGCGGCGCTGGCGACGCGGGTCACGAGTTGCTGGTCGGCGTAGCGCCAGGAGACGGCGGCCATATAGGTTTCCTGGAAGGCCCGCAGTTCCAGGTGATAGGCCCGCCGTGAGGTCGTCACGATCAGGTTGGTCTTCAGGCCCGGCTGTGTCGGCTTGACCAGTATATGCGCCTGCGCGGTCGATCCCGTGCCTGACGCCGTATCGCCAAGCACCCAGCGGACCGTATCGCCGGCCGAGACCGAGACCAGTTCCTCGCCCGGCTCGAGCGCGATGTCGGTGACCTGTTCGGGCGCGCAATAGACCTGGTAGAGCGCGCCGATCGTATAGGGATAGACCTGGATCGCGTTCATGTAATTGTCGAGCGAGGGTTCGATGGACGCCTTGCTGTTGGCTGTCTCGATGGCTTCATAGGGTTTCAGGGAAGGCCCTGAAGTATCGGCGACGGGCAGGGGTTTCAGCTGCCCCGGCATCGCCACCGGGTGGTAGGTGGTCTGGACGACCGGCGCGGGTGCATCCGCCAGGTCTTCGTCCGGTTCGAGAAAGAGATCTTCGGCGAAGGCCGCATCATCGGCCATTTCGGCATCGAGTACGATGTCGGGCGCGCCAGCACCTGCGGGAAACGTTTCGCAGGCCGTCAGGCAGGTCGCGCCAAAAAGGATAAGGGCAAGGCGTTTCATGAGGATCTACTCCTGTTTGTGGTCTTTCGACCAGTTGAGGCCGTGGACGTAGAGTCCCAGCGGGTTGGCACGTAGGGTTTGGGCAGTGCGGGGCGGATCGATCACGATGGAGAAGATGCCGGTATGGTTTGACCGGCTGATCTCGGCGCCGTTGCGGAACGCGGTCTCGCGCCAGCGCACGGTGAAGCTGTCATCGGAGGAGCGCACCACGCTGGTCACATCAACCGAGACCGAGCGATGGCCGATATCGACAAACGGATCATTGTCCCGGGCATAATCGTTCAGGGTCGCAGCGGCCCGGTCGGTCGCATAGGCATAGGCCTTCAGCCAGTTCTGGCGCACGACGACCGGATCGATCGCGACAGAGCGCGTATTGGTGACAAAGTCTGCCAGGTGGAACGCGATCTGCGCATCGGTCGGCTCGTAGCGCCCCTCGGCAGGCCCGACAGCGCGCACGGCCCCGTCGCTGGTGAGCTCGACCACATAGGGCGTTACAAAGGACTGGGTCGAGCGCCAGACCAGGCCGCCCGCCAGGACGAAAGCCAGTCCGATCGACCCCAACGCCGCGAGCCGCCAGTTGGCCGCCTGAACCCGATAGGAGCCAATCCGGTCATCCCAGGCCTGCGCAGCGCGCTGGTAGGGTGTGACAGGTTCCGGCGTGTCGCCATAGGCTGACCGGTCGCGTTTCCAGAGCATGCTCATCTAGTCCTCGTCTGTCTTGAGTTGCAGGGACGTGCCGGCGCCGGGCCTGTCGCCATCACGCACGACAGAGGCTGCCATCATGCTGGCATCACGTGTGGCCTGGCTGCGCCGGATGCGGCTTGCCCAGTCTGGCGCGGCGCGGGGCCGGGCTGGCATGGGCCCGCCCTGGGCCTCGCCAGATGCAAGGCCAGACCCACCGGTCGCAGCGAAAGCTGCCCGGCTTCCGGCCTCTGACCTTGCGCCAGGATGGCCAAAGGCGCGGCGAGCAAACCCTGCGGCGCCCGAGGCGGCCGTCTGGACGCCGGCGCTGGCGACCCCGCTCATGCCGGCGGCTGCTGCGCCCATGCCGGTCTTGCCGGAACGGGCCGCGCCGAGCGAATAGGCCGTGCGGGCGCCGCCTGCCATGGAGGCGGCCGCACCAACAGCGCTGCGCCCGCCACCCGCCACGGCAGAGACGGCCGATTTTGCCACACTCCCACCGGCTAGCGTGCCGGCGGCGACACCGGCTGCCGTGCCGACAGCTGCGCCGGCGCCAAGCTGGGGCGCGCCGGAGACAAGGCCCGTTGCGATGCCTGGGCCGAACAGGCCGAGCGCGAGCAGGGACAGCGAGCCCAGAATGACAGAGGCGGCCTGTTCGAGCGTCACATTGTCCGGCTCGAACGTGGCCGTGATCGCGGTGAAGATGGTCGAGCCGATCCCGACAATGATTGCGAGCACCATGAGCTTGATGCCCGAGGCGATGACATTGCCGAGAACTTTCTCGGCGAGGAAGCTTGTCTTGTTCCAGAGCGCGAAGGGGATCAGCACAAAGCCTGCAAGCGTTGTCAGCTTGAACTCGATAATGGTCACGAAGAGCTGGATCGCGAGGAAGAAGAAGGCGAGAAGCGTGATCAGCCAGGCTAGGAAGAGGACGGCAATGATCACGATATTTTCAAAGAAGGCGATCGGGCCTGTCAGTTTGCGGATTTCATCAAGCAGGGGATAGGCGGCGTCAAACCCGGTGGCGGCGACAAAGCCCGGCTTCATCATGTCATCGGCCGTGATGGTGCCGCCTGTTGCATTGAGCCCGAGCTGGGCAAAGCTGCGGAACACCACGTCGGCAAGCAGGGCAAAGTTTCCGAGGATCAGCGCGAAGGCGCCGACATAGAGCACTTTCTTGAGGAACCGGCCAATAATGTCCGTATCCGGACCCATGGCCCAGAAAAGACCGGCCAGCGTGATATCGATCGTGATCAGGGCTGTGGTCAGCCAGGCGACATCGCCCTGGAGCAGCCCGAACCCGCTATCGATATAGGCCGAGAAGGTCGCGACGAACTGGTCGATGACATTGAGATCCTCCATTGCCATCAGTCCCGCGTATAGGCGGCGCCGTCGCCGCGGAAACGTTCATGGCGCACACGGGCCTGCTCCTCGAGTGCGGCCCGCCGGGAGGCCTCGATCGTCTCCATCCGGTACTGCGCCGTCATCAATTGCTGCATCTGTACCTGCTGCGCGATCGAGAGCGCGATCAGCTGATTGCCCGCCTGGAGGGCAGAGAGATTGCCCGAGGCCGACTGGCTCTCGGAGACCAGTTCACTCAGCGTGCCCCTGGTGTCGGCGATCGCCGAGACGATGCCCGACTGGACCTGGATCGTGTTGGCAAACCCGCCCTGGGACAGGCGCCACTGGTTTTGCGCCTCAACCACGATCTCTTCATTGCTCAGGTCTTCGTAGGTTTCCGGGAACGCTTCTTCGTACCGGCGTTCGGAGTCAGCGACCTCATAGGAGATCTCGTCAGCCTCTCGCATCAGGGTGTCGATCTGCCCGAGCAGGTAAGTGAGATGGTCGATGGAGGCGTAGTCGAGGCGTTTGAGATCCTCGGCCTGGTTCACCAGCATCTGGGCTTCATGCTGGAGCTGGCTGACCTGATTGTTGACCTGCTCCAGCGTGCGCGTTGCGGTCAGGATGTTCTGGACGAGATTTGTCGGATCGAGCACGACGTCGCCAACGCCCAGCAAGGCCTCGGCGCGCGGGGTGAACGCCGCAAGGCTGAGGGATCCGACGAGGAGCGCGGCTATTCTGCGGCGCATGGCACGGCCTCCCGCGCCGTGATCAGGTCGGCTGCCCAATCGATCCCCTTGAAGACAAGCCAGGCTGGCGCAAACCCTTGCCGTCCTGCTGCTTCCAGGACGCGCCCCATCGCTTCCTGGTCGGCTTTTGACCCGGCAGCGCAGAAGGCGAGCGCGACAGGACCGAGCTCCAGGTCGAACAGCCGGTTGCCGGCCGGGCATTGCAGGTAATAGTCGCGCTTCGGTGTGGCCCGGCCGATCAGTTCGACCTGGCGCGCATTGAGTCCGAACGCATCATAGGTCTTTGCCTGTCCGGGTTCCCCGGCCCGCGCATTGGCCAGGAAGATCCGTGTCGGGGCGCTCTCGATCAGCGCGGGCGCGATGGCGCTTGCCGCAACATCTGCGAGGCTCTGCGTCGCAAACACGACCGACACGTTCTTCTTGCGCAGCGTCTTCAGCCAGTCACGCAGGCGCCCCGCAAACAGGGGATGATCCAGGAACAGCCAGGCCTCATCGAGAATGAGCAGGGTCGCGCGCCCGTCAAACCGCCCTTCCAGTCTCTGGAAGAGGTGCGCCAGGACCGGCGCAGCCAGGCGGCGGTCCGACATCAGCGCTTCCATTTCGAAACAGGCCATGTCGGAGGCGGCAAAACTGTCCTTGTCTGCATCGAGCAGCGCGCCATAGGGACCTTCGAGCGTGTAGGGCGCCAGCGCCTGGCGAAGGCTTGAGGACTGGATCAGGGCCGCAAGCCCCGTCAGCGTCCGTTGCCGGCGCGGCGCTGCGGCAAGGCTTTGCAAGGCAGACCAGACCGCCTCGCGCACGTCTGGGCCGACCTGGACGCCTTCCTGTTCGATCAGCGCCAGGACCCAGCCTTGCGCCGCTGCCAGGGCGGCCTCATCGGCGAGGTCTGCCAGTGGCTGGAAAGCATGAGCGCCATCAAGCCCGAGATCATACCAGTCGCCACCAAGCGCGAGTGTCATGGCCCGGGCCGAACCGCCCTTGTCGAACACGAACACCTGGGCGTTCTCATAGCGGCGGAACTGAAGGGCGATCAGAGACAGCAGGACTGACTTGCCGGCCCCTGTCGGCCCGACAATCATCATGTGGCCGACATCGCCCTGGCTGTGCACGAGCCGGAACGGGGTTGAGCTGGCGGATCGTGCCATCAGGAGCGGTGGGCCGCCAAGATGGTCATTGCGTTCAGGCCCTGCCCATTGCGCCGATAGCGGCGCCATATGGGCAAGATCGATTGTATTGAGCAGCGGCTGGCGGACATTGGCGCAGGCCTCGCCGGGCAATGTGCCAAGCCAGGCATCGAGCGCATTCAGCGTCTCAGGGGTTGCCGTAAAACCGCGGGCATTGATGACGCGCTCAGCGGCCCGGATGCGGTCTTCTGCGACCTGCGGATCGGCATGGGTCAGAACCAGGGTCGCGGTATAATAGCCGAATGCGACATGGCCCGCGCCAAGGGCCTGCAGGGCCGCGTCGACATCGGAAGCCTGATTGTCGGCATCTGTATTGAATTGCGTCGCCGGCTCATTGGTCAGGATTTCGCGGACATAGGAGACAAGTGAGCGGCGCTTGGCGAGCCAGCCGCGCATGTAACGGTTGAGGATCTTTTCAGCGTCGGCCTTGTCCAGCGGTATGAACCGCGTCACCCAGCGATAGGCAAACCCGAGCTGGTCAAGTTCTGCCAGCAGGCAGGGCTCGCTCGATCCGGGGAATTTGCGCACTGTCAGGACTTTCAGCGTTTCGTCCCCGAGCCTGGGCGCAAGACCGCCGGTCACGTCGGTATCGGCGAGCAGGCCGTCCAGGAAGATCGGGCTGTGAGGCGCGCGCACGAGGTGGCGTTTCAGCGAAATACAGCCATGCAGATAGGTGAGGGTGGCATCGTCACCGAGGAAGCGTGCTTCGGGCATCAGGTCAGCCATCAGGTCCAGCGCGCGGGCGGTTTCGGTTTCGAACCGGTCGAGATTTTCGGCAAAGAAGCTGCGGGGCGCGTCGGCCGGATCCTCGATGAAGAGCTTCTCGACCCGCGCCGTCCGGTCAGCCGGCGGCATCCAGCTGAGGGTCAGGTAGCCGTCGGTCTCGAAATGCCGGCCGGCCTCCTCGAACTGGGCGCGCCGTTCTGCGTCGACCAGCCAGGCGGCCGGATCGCGCCAGACACTGTCCGGATAGGTCGTCGAGGCGCGCCGGTCCGCTTCAAACCAGAGGGCCCAGCCAGAACCGAACCGCGCCAGGAGATTATTCATCCGGGCCGAGATGGAGACCAGTTCTTCCGGCGTCGCGCTTTCAAGGTCCGGGCCGCGATAGGCAATCGTCCGCTGCAGGCTGCCATCCTTGTTGAGGATGATGCCGGGCGCGATGAGGGCGGCCCATTTGAGGTGGTCTGCCAGGCGTGCCGGGCGGGCGCGATATTCACGCAGGTTCAGCATGCGAGATACCCCTTGTGACGAACATGCCGGATCAGCACGCCGAGGAATTGCGGGTCACGGCGCGCCGCAAACACGCAGAGCCCATGGGCGACCAGCCAGTAGGCAAGTCCGACAATCCAGAGCTGGAGACCGAGCCCGAGGGCTGCGGCAAGCGTGCCATTGACGATCGTTGCCATGCGCGGCGCGCCCGCGATCAGGATCGGCTCGGTGAGCGCGCGGTGAACCGGCGTCACATAGCCATCAGGAAGAGGCGAGCGGCCAGCCATCAGAGCGTTGCTCCGCCGCCGAACGAGAAGAAGGAGAGAAAAAACGAGGTCGCGGCAAAGGCGATCGAAAGCCCGAACACGATCTGCAGGAGCTTGCGCATACCCCCGCCGCTTTCGCCGAAGGCGAGGCCAAGCCCGGTCAGGATGATGACGATGGTTGCCAGGATCTTGGCGACCGGGCCTTCAATGGATTCCAGGATCGATTGCAGCGGCCCTTCCCAGGGCATGCCGGATCCGGCCGCATGGGCCGGCAGGACAAGCAGGAGGGTGAGTGCGGTCAGTCTTGCGCCGTTCAGGCTGACGGCTTTTGCCATGTCTTGGTTCATGGGAGTGTTCCTTTTCAAGCGTGAGGGTGATGAGGCTGGCAGCTGGTGAGGTTTGGCAGCACGAGCTGGAGGTCGGGGACGACGGGCTGGAGGTCGTAGCCAAAGCGCCCGAGCCCGTTCAGGCGGGCGAGGGTCTCGACGCGTCGCACGCCATTGCGGCGGGCAATGAAGACGACGCAGTCCACAGTTTCAGAAATGAGATCATGCGGGAGCGTTGCGGCAGCCTCTCCGACGAGCTGTTCAAGACGCGACAGGCCCGCGAGCGCGGAATTGGCGTGCAGGGTGGCGATCCCGCCCGGATGGCCAGTGTTCCAGGCCTTCAGCATGTCGAGCGCTTCGGCCCCGCGAACCTCGCCGATAATGATCCGGTCGGGCCTCAGCCGCAGCGTGGAGCGGACAAGATCCGACAGGGAGACAGACCCCGGCTGCGTGCGCAATTGCACGACATCCGGCGCGCCGCAGGAGAGCTCGCGCGTATCTTCCAGGATGACCAGCCGGTCGCCGGTCTCTGCCATTTCGGCGAGTAGCGCATTGGCGAGCGTTGTCTTGCCAGATCCTGTGCCGCCAACGATCAGGACATTCTGCCGGTCCGATACAATCCGGCGCAGGGCATCGGCATGATGCCCGCTCATGGCGCCGCAAGAGACATATTCATCAAGCCGGATGACCCGCCCTGCGGGCTTGCGGATGGAGAAGCACGGACCCGGCGCAACCGGCGGCAGGACGCCTTCGAACCGTTCACCGGCCATGGGTAGTTCGGCCGATACCAAGGGCGCGAGCGCTGTCGCGTCGCGCCCGACATGTGTGGCGACAAGCCGGATCACGCGCTCGATCTGGCAAGGTGCCAGTACCGCGCCGCAAGCTGACCGGCCGGCGCCATGGCGCTCGACCCAGAGGCGCCCATCCGGATTGACCATGATCTCGATGACCTGCGTATCGTTGAGCGCGGCCATGATGACCGGCCCGAATGCGGTCGCCAGCATGTCACGGGTCCGGGAGAGGGAGGCAGCGTCACGCATCGATCCCGCGCCTCGCGGCATGAGGGTCAAGCTCGGCCTCGGAGACAAAGTCGGCCGACGTGGCGGTAAAATCCTCGACCGCGTTCTGCAGGATCCGGTCGCCCGATCGCAGGGCCTCTGCGACCTGGCCAACGAAGAGATCGAACCGGAGGTCGCCCTTGGCGCGCGCCGCATCGAGCTGGTCGGAAGGTACTGGCGGCGTCACGGTCAGGAAGTAGCGGACAAAGGTGGAGAGGGTCTCGCCAAGGATCAGGTGGTGGCGTTCAAGCCGCCCGAACTGGCGCGTCAGCCGGTCGAGGCGGCGGGTGATGGCGGCGTCGCGCTGGTCGTCGGTATCGCCCGCAAAGAAGGCGGCGAGGGCGCGGTCGACGACCTTGCTTTCCGAGAGACCCGGCCGTTTGGCCATGGCCTGGAGGCGCAAGAGGTTCTCTGCCGAGATATAGGGCTGGATGCGCGGCTTCATCGCTCTCTCCGTCCGGTCAGGTCCACGCCGGTCGTCTCTTCAAACCCGTCAGCGATCCCCGCGCCATCAAAGAGGCCTGCCTGTAGCGGTGCCTTCGGCCTGCTGGTCCTGGCGGGCCTTGTGGGGCGTGAGGCAATGGGACGTGGTCCGGTGCCGGTCGCGCCGGCGCCGCTGGACCCTGGGCCCCCATCATCTTGAGGATGCTGGGCGCCCTTATCTTCTGCCGGGATCAGCAGGTCTTCATGCAGGGCGCGCACTTGCTTGCCCCAGTCATCGCTTCTCACGGGCGGCAAGCAGGTGCCTGCACGCGGCGGCGCCTTCAGGCGCTCGGCGAAATTGCGGTCTTTGTAGTAGCGCAGTTTCCGGGCGAGGATCGGCGGGAAGCCGGCGACCAGAACAAGCTCGTCAGAGGCAGGAAGCTGCATGACTTCGCCGGGGGTGAGCAACTGACGGGCGGTTTCCTGGCGCGAGACCATCCGGTGCATCAGCATGGGGGCCAGGCGTGAGCCGGCAAAGTTCTGCATGGCGCGCTGTTCGGTCTTGGTACCCAGCGCATCGGAGATGCGTTTCGCGGTGCGCTCGTCATTTGCCGCGAAGGCGACGCGCACATGACAATTGTCGAGGATCGCGTTGGTTGCCCCATAGGCTTTCTCGACCTGGTTGAGGGACTGGGTGATCAGGAAGGCCTTGAGGCCATAACCGGCCATGAAGGCGAGGGCGCTTTCGAAGAATTCAAGGCGGCCAAGGGCCGGGAACTCGTCGAGCAGGAACAGGACACGCCGGCGCCGGGTTTCTGTCTCCTCGTCAAAGCGTTCCATCAGGCGGCGTCCGACCTGGTTCAGTACCAGTCGAATGAGGGGCTTTGTTCGTGAGAGGTCGGAAGGGGGAACGACAAGGAACAGGGACAGGGGGCGCGCGCCGTCAATCATGTCCGCGATCCGGAAGTCGCAGCGCGACGTGACGTCGGCAATGACCGGGTCGCGGTAGAGCGTCAGGAAGCTCATGGCTGTCGACAGGACACCTGAGAGTTCATTCTCTGACTTGTTCATGAGTTCGCGGGCCGTCTGGGCAATCACGGGATGGACGCGCGGCGCCCCGGCCGTGCCGACATGATTGGTGCGCATCATGAGTGTCAGCGTTGACCGGAAGGTGCGGCCGGGATCTGACAGGAAGCTTGCGACATTGGCGAGCGTCTTCTCGCGTTCGGCATAGAGGACATGCAGGATTGCGCCAACGAGCAGGGAATGAGCGGTCTTGTCCCAATGGCTGCGCTGTTCGAGCATGCCTTCGGGATCAACCAGGATATCGGCAATGTTCTGGACATCGCTGACCTCGCGGTCGCCCTTGCGCACTTCCATCAGCGGGTTGAAATGCGCGCCGGTCATGTCGGTCGGGTCAAACCGCAGGCAATCAGAGAAGGTCGAGCGCCAGCCCGCCGTCAGTTGCCAGTTCTCACCCTTGATATCGTGCACGACAGTCGAGTGCGGCCATGACAGCAGGGTCGGGACAACCAGCCCGACGCCTTTGCCTGACCGGGTCGGTGCGAAGGCCATGACATGATCGGGCCCGTCATGGCGCAGATAGTCTGCGCCTGCCGCGCCAAGGAAGACACCGGCTTCGGCCAGGAGCCCGGCCTTGCGCATGTCGGCTTTGATGGCCCAGCGAGACGAGCCGAAGGTCGAGACTTTCCTGTCCCATCGCGCCCGCAGCACCGCGCCAATGACGCCAGTCATGATGGCGAACACGCCGCCTGAGGCTGCAATCAGGCCGCCGCGATCGAACACGTCCGGCGCATAGGCATCGAACGCGAACCACCAGCCGAAAAAGGCCCAGGGTGCATAGACAGGATAGTCTCCGAGCACAAACCAGGGCGCGCCCAGGCGCACGGACCAGCCGAGCTGGAAGGCGGTCCATTCGGTTGCAATCCAGAGCGCCGCGATGATGACGGCGAGGACCAGGAAGGCTTGCAAAAAGAGGGTCGTATTCGGTTTCATGACCCTTAGGCTGGGCCAGATCACGCCGCATCGTCGAGAGCAAAAATTGTGTAAAATCAGGGACAAAATGGCTATTCAGCGGAGCATGCTGCCAGCCGCGTGTCGCAAAGCGTCGCCATTGCGAGGCCATATTTTTCCGCAACAAGCCCAAACCCAGCTATTGTTCGCCATTCGTTCTGGCCATAAGCCATAGGCATGGAAGACGTCCGCACCTTGATCTATGTCGCGATCCGCACAGCGCCCGCCCATATCAAGCGCGGCCTGACTGCCAGTCTTGCGCTGCAGGGCGACAAGGCGACGTCAGACCTCACAGATCATATCCTGAAAGCGCTCGGCCATTACGAGATCCACAAGAAATCCGGCCGCGGCGCCCCCGACGCGTCAGCCGCCGCAGGCAAGGGCCAGGCAGAGACCCGAAATCCTGGCCCAAGCCGGACATAATCCCTCACAAAATGCGCACCGGCTCAGCACTCTCGCCCCGTGTTCCGAAAACCCGTGAATCATGCTCAACCCAGACCATGAAAATGCGAAATACCCTCCTCCCTCTGCTCTTCCTGGCACTCGCCGGATGCGGCCAGGTAAGTGCTGATTCCCAATACGCAAAAGCAACCAGGTCCAATCCCGATCAGATTATCGGCGTCGCCTCAGTCGTGGATGGCGATACAATCGAGATTCATGGGTCACGCATTCGCCTGTCTGTATTTGATGCGCCGGAACGTGGCAAACGCTGCGGCAATACCAATGTCTACCAGAAAGCCGCTCTCTACCTGTCGGACCAGATTGGTGCAAAGACCGTCACGTGCGACGTGTCCGGCAAGGACCGCTACGACCGCGCTGTTGCCATATGCAGCGTCAAAGGCTCCGACCTCGGCGACATCATGGTCGGGGCAGGGTGGGCAAGAGACTGGCCGAGGTATAGCCGTGGCAAGTATGCGCAGGCCGAAGCGACCGCCCGGCAGGGCGGCAAGGGTATCTGGGGACTGGCGTGTCCTGACGATGTCTGGAACGGGCGCAACTACGACTAGCCCCAACCAAGCCTATCATTATCCATCTTCCTAATCTGTAGGTCGCGCGTTCGAATCGCGCCGGGGTCATAAAAAATACAATTAAAACAACGTATTATAAATTTACAAAAGTACGACTTTGCTCACAAATGGCTCCGAGGTAACTATACGGTAACCGGAGACTATTCCGACACGATCGAATCCTGCCTGAAGGTGCGTCTGGCCGGGACAGGTGCGAAGACTTTTTCGGCTGCGCGGAAGCTTGGCGGCAAGACGGTGCGGGTGCGCATCGGCGCCTATCCCGAGATCGGCCTGAGAGAAGCCAGAGCGCGCGCTGGCGCCGACGCCATCCGCGCGGGCCGAGGAAGTGGCCGATGCCGTGTCCGCAATACGCAAGTATCATCCACGGGACTGTTTGTTTCGATCCACGCCCCCGTGAAGGGGGCGACTCGCTTACCGATGCGGAGTGAGTGGGGCGGTAGCGGTTTCGATCCACGCCCCCGTGAAGGGGGCGACGCCGCTTTGGCCTGCTTACTGGCACCCATTGCTGTTTCGATCCACGCCCCCGTGAAGGGGGCGACGTCGAGGCCGTTGCGGTAAAGCGGTTCGGTTTGGTTTCGATCCACGCCCCCGTGAAGGGGGCGACCCGCACTTCCGGCGCGTGACCGTAAACCTTTTCGTGTTTCGATCCACGCCCCCGTGAAGGGGGCGACGATCGGCGAGCCGCTGCCCCGTCGAGCTTTCG
>JAHJSB010000014.1 GCA_018830285.1 Alphaproteobacteria bacterium | reverse complement strand
CGGGCCCGTGAAGGAGAGTTCGCGTTGCTCACTGCGCCGGAAGTCGAGAGGGTAGAGAAAGTGTATTCAGAGGCGTTTGGCAGGGACTAGAAACAGCATTGTGAAAAGTCGCCGGGCCGCTTAAGCGCCAAGGGCGCTCATCTGGTAACCCGTGGTAACCCGACCTACAGATATGGACACTGTATTTTCGGGAAAATTCGGCCCCCGTGGTAACTTTGGTAACTTTGGTAACTTTTTCCAACTTGACCCAACAATGCATATCAAAGTGAGGCAAAACAGGAGCAGATTTTATTGGAAATTCTCAAATCACAACGCTGCAATTCAGCCATTGGCATAAATTCTTAATCTGTAGGTCGCGCGTTCGAATCGCGCCGGGGTCACCAATTGTTTCAGGATGTCATGCCGAACGCAGCTTCGGCTCAGACCGGTTTTTCGTCCAGTTCGCCAACGTCCAGGACCGGGGCGGCGTCGAGCAAGTCGGCGTCGAGAAGGGTGACGACGCGTTCCAGCGCGGATACCAGCATGGATTGATGCCAGCCGGGCAGGGTGTCGAAGCCGTTCGAGAACGTCTCGTGCAATGGATCGGGCGCCTTGGCGAGCGCGATCTTTCCAGCTGGCAGCAAATGCAGCCAGACACGGCGCCTGTCGGTTCCGCACCTCTGCCGGGCCATGAAGCCGCGGGCTTCAAGCTTGTCGACCAGGCTTGTGATCGTGGCGTGCTTGAGCTGGGTGGCCTCCGCGACCTGGCCGGCAGAGATCTCGCCACCTTCGTCCAGGATGCGTAGGACGCTCAATTGCGACGGCGTCAGTCCCGCCATCTGGGCCAGGCGCCTGGACGCCAGTTCGGTCATGCGTTGAATGCGCCGCAGCGCAATCAGGGCGTCCTCGGATCGTTTGCTCACGTGTCGACACCCTATTGGGGCGCGAGGTCTGGACCCAGCGCGGCTTTCAGAGGTTCAAGGTGTGCCTCATACGGGCGCCATTGTTCAAGCCCGCTTTTGTTGAGCGGGCGACGGACCTGTTCGGAGCTTGCCGTACGCACGGCCCGTTCGGTCTTGTGAAAATCAATGCAGGCCGGATCAAACGGTAATCCACAATAATCGAGCAGGCGCCGGACCTGGCCTTCGAGATCGTCCAGAACGTCCTCATGCTGGACCCGAAGGATGCGCCCCTCGGGCAGGACGGCATCCCAATGGTCCATCAGGTCGACATAGCCGCGATAATAGTTGCCAATATTGTCGAGGCTGTAAGTGAATTCCTGGCCTTCGGCAAAGAGCTGCTTGAAGCCCGACCAGCAGCAATCCATTGGATTGCGGCGCGCATCGATAATTTTTGCATTCGGGAGGATCAGGTGGATCAGGCCGATATGCCTGAAATTGTTCGGCATCTTGTCGGTGAAGAAGGGCGCGCTCTGCCGGTGGGTGCGCGTGTTTTCGATATAGTCCTCGCCAAGCGCCTTGAGGTCGTCTGCGGCCAGTTCGTGCAGGATACGCGGATAGCGTTGACGATCGGTCAGCTGCTTGCGCCCGCGCAGCCGGTGGGCGAGTGACAGGATGTTCGGCAATTCCAGCGTGCCATCGACATCCGGGTGCGAGGCCAGGATCTGCTCGATCAGGGTCGATCCCGCCCGCGGCAAGCCGAGAATGAAGATCGGATCAGGTGAGGGGCTGCCCTTTCCCCCCTGCTCCGAGAACAGGTCCGCCGTGCCGGCCGCTTTCTGCGCATCGAACTCGGCATGCATTTGCGCGGTCGTGTACCGCACCGTCTGGTGCTTCAGCTCATTCCCGCGTGCAAAAGCCTGAAAGGCACTGTCATGATCGCCGCGATCCTCATACGCCTTGCCGAGCGCGAAGGCGATGTGGATGCGAGACAGATGGTCAAGTTCCGGGGCCGCAGCCTGTGCCTCCATGCGCGCGAGCTCTTCATCGCTGAAACCATAGGTCTTGAGATTGGCCAGCCCGTACCAGGCATCGCCCTGACCCGGCGCCACACGCGCGGCGGCCTGGTATGAGGCCACCGCATCGTCGCTGCGACCGTAGGTTTTCAGGGCATGGCCGTGGGAAACCAGTGTCGCGGGGTCGTCAGGCAGTTTTGCCAGTACCCTGTCGAAATAGTCGAGCGCGGTTTCATAGTCACCCGCCTGCATGCTCTCGATCGCGAAATGGGACTGGAATACCGGATTGTCCGGATCGCGCGCCATCAGGGCGCGGGCCTGTTCAAGGGCTAGCGTGTATTTCTGCCGTTTGCGCAGGACCTGGATATAGTCGAGGCGCAACTGGATATTATCAGGTTCTAGCTCGATGGCGCTTTCAAGCAGGAAGTCGGCATCCTCATGCACACTGAGCCGTGAGCCAATATCCGCGAGCAGGCGCATGGCTTCGACATGCGTCGGGTGGTGGCGGAGAAACGCGCGCGCGATTTCTTCGCCGCGAAAAATTCGGCCTTCGTGCACGTGATTTGTAACGGCGAGCAATTCGCGGGGAAGCGCCGTCATCCGTTCCGCCTGGGCGCGGGCATTTGCAGCGGCCTGCTGGTTGCCAGTGATCGCGTGCAATTCTGCCTGTCGGGTCCAGCTGGCGATCAATGCGGGATTAAACCGCGTCGCACGCTCATAAGCCCGCAGAGCGCCGGCCATGTCGCCAAGCGCGCGCTTCAGGTGGCCTTCCTCCTGATGGGCGCGGCCATAATCCGGGGCGACCGTCATCAGTTCGGCAAGGCGCGCGGTCGCGTCTGCATGGCGGCCTCCATAGCGGGCGCTAACGGCGGCGATGTAGAGGGCATTCTTGTGTGCGGGCTGGGTCGTCAGAATCGCCTGTGCGATTTCACTCGCCGCTGCGAAATTGCCAGCCTGAATGTGGGCTTGTGCGTTCTTCAGGGCCGCGTCTTGCTCGTTCAACTCTGTCATCCTGTCGATCATATCCCTGTCTGAACGAAATGCAGCGCCCTGAACCTATCAGGGCGCTGCAATCTCAGTAAGTCGCTGTCTGTCTTAGTACGTGAACGAGACCCGTACGCCAACTGTGCGCGGACGAACAGGCGTGACCCGCTCACGGTCGAAGACGAAATTATTCGCCAGTTCCGCATATTCGTTCGTCAGGTTGCTCCCGAACAATTCAGCCGTCCATTTGTCGGCCGTGACACCGATCGTGGCGCCCAATGTCATCGAGCTATCAATCTCTGCCTTGTTGATTTCGATGATGTCGCTCACCGAGCTGTCGGAGAAGACGATCTGCGGCATGACATGGGCGGTGAGGGACGAACCGGCAATGCGGCGTTCAAGGTCCCATTCATAGCGGGCCCGCAAATTGCCCTGGTAGGCTGGTGCAAAGGCCAGTTCCGAGCCGAGCAGGACGTCATCGGTCGGGGTGAGAACTTCTGTCACTTCCGTATCGAGGAAGGAGAACGCGCCGGCCACGGTCAGGCCGTCGACCGACGCCGGAGCCCACGTGAATTCGCCTTCCACGCCTTTGATTTCCGCATTGGCGGCATTGTCCGAGAAGAACAGGTTCGTGATGGATGGATCGAAGATCGTCGTCTGAAGGTTGTCGATCTTAACAAAGAAGGCCGATCCGTTCAGGCGCAGGGAATTGTCGAAAAGTTCCGTTTTCCAGCCGAGTTCGTAGTTTTTCACATCGTCCGTATCAAGCGCATAAGGCACTGTGAAACCGTTGGGTCCGGCTGCGCCGCCGGGACGGTTCAGGAGGCCGGGACGGAAGCCTTCCGAGTAGGTCGCGAAGAACAGGAGGTCGTCGGTCGGTGTCCAGTTGCCGGTCACCTTGTAGATAAACCCGTCCGTTGCGGCCTTGTCGGGTGCGCCAAGTGAATTGTTCGGGGCGAACTGGGCCGAGATATTCGTGCCGGCCAGTTGCAGGTCCGAGTCCTGGTAGAGGTTGAAGAAGGACGAGTTGGCGCTGCCTTCAAGGTCCACTTCAATATCGTACCAACGCGCGCCGACCGTCAGGGCAAACTGATCAGTGATGTCGAACGTCGCTTCACCAAAAATCCCCAGCTGCTTGTCTGTGCGCTTGACATCATTGCGGAAAATGACGCCCGCAGGGAACGGTCCCGGCTGGCTGAAATAGCCGGGCGCAGCGTTGCCGATCTCGCCGGTGACGGCGGTATTGGTCAGCGGATAGTTGGGCGCGAAACCGATGGATCCGTCGGAGTAAGCCACCTGGGTCGAGCCGGGATAGTTGAAATCATTCAGTTCGCGCAATTCAAGATCGCTGAAGAAGCCGCCAAAGGTAGCGCGGATGCGATGTTCGTTCGGCGTGTTGAACCGGAGCTCATGAGTCTGGATTTTGGTTTCCGTGCTCGATGTCACGTTAAGGTCCGGCGCATAGCAATTGCCTGACGGCGCGGCGCCGCCGGATGGATAGCTCACATTATAGTCGCAGATATAGTAGGGAAGGTACTGGGCGACAAAGAGATAGTCCGAGTAGTCAACTGTCTGGTCCGTACTGCGCTCCGTAAAGGCGCCGGTATAGACGGCTTCGAGTGCGCCGATGCGGCCTTCCAGCGTCCAGGCCGTGTTGTGATAGCTGTCCTCGATCTCGTCGTCGGTGAACCGGACGATATCGTAGTCAGCAAGATCTGGGTCAGCAAAGAAGACGCCATCGGAATCCAGGTTCTGCTGGGAGTGCGATACGCTGAGACGCCAATCCTGATCGAACTCATAGAGGCCGCTCAAACGGAAGCCCTGATAGCTCGTATCGTTAATATCGTTCTCGGCGATCGAGGCATTGTTGGCCGCAATGATATTAACGCCGGACAGGTCAGCGCCCGCTTGGAATCCGGCGCGATTCGGCTGGACCACCGTGCCATTTGCACGGACAGTTCCTGCGGGACGGAAGCGTCCCGACTCCGTAATGTCGAGCGTGCCGCCGACATTGTCGATATAGCCGCCCTGGTTGTCGGAATAGACAACGCCGCGCAGCGCGAAATTATCGGTAATTGGCAGATTGATGACCGCTTCGACGCTGTTGCTCATCTCACCGCCTTCGGTGAATGAGGTCGATGCTTTCACCTTGGCTTCAAATGCGCCTAGTCGCGGCTTGTTCGTGATCAAGCGGACTGTACCCGCCTGAGAACTCGCGCCAAAAAGCGTTCCCTGAGGGCCGGACAGGACCTCCACACGCTCAAGGTCCGCCGCATAGACATCAAGGTTGCGGCCAGGCTGCGAAACCGGCTGCTCGTCAAGGTACAGGGCGACGTTCGGTGCGAGGCCTGCCACGCCGGCTGTGGTGAGGTTCGGCGTGGTCGATGCGAGGCCGCGAATGTAGATCGTGCCCTGACCGGGGCCAGATCCCCCGGCTGTCACGCCGGGCAGCTGGACAAGGTAGTCTGTGAAATTCTTGACGCCGAGATCATCAAGCTCGCTCTCCCCGAGAGCAACCACGGCGACGGGAATGCTCTGGGCGGTTTCGGTTCGCTTGGTGGCGGTTACGGTGACGGCCTTCAGGCGCCGGGTCTTGGCTTCCGGCGCAGCTGTGCCGTCCGGTGCCTGATTTTGGGCCTGCGCCATTGGAGCAACAAGGCTCGTGATCGCAATTAACGAGGCGCCATACATCAAATTCTTCATAGACATTCCCTTTTGGGTCGCGTTCCAACCGAATCGACTTGCGCACTCGTGGCGCGACGTTCCAAGTTACGGTTGCTGGTTAGGGGCCGGGCTAGCGAATTATTACGATGATAGAAAGGTTTTTGCTGAAATTCGCACATCGGAATGCCTGAGGTGTTGCTCTGATGCCTCTATAGCTGCGATTTCTGGCCGATTTCCGTCGAAAAGATCGGTTTCGCGAGAATCAAAATTTTGATTAGCGACATAATTCCTGCAATAGGCGTGCATGACCAGTGATGTGCCGACCGCAGAGATGCCACCCGTTCCCGCAGAACCAATCGCAAATGCCGAATACGATACCGATTATGAAATCGGGCAGGACAATATCGAAGTCCTCGGGCTGGACATCCACAACCCCGTCTTTTTCATGAGTGCGGGCCTCGTCATCTTCTTTTCCGTTGTGTCGCTTGTCTTCCCTGAGACGACCAATCTGGCCCTTGCTGACGCGAAGACATGGACCCTTCAAAGCGCTGACTGGCTGTTCGCGATCACGCCGGTGATCGTGCTCCTGTTCTGCCTGTCACTGGCGGTCAGTCCATTGGGGCGGATCCGGCTTGGCGGGGCAGATGCGACACCCGATTTCAAGATTCATTCCTGGGTTGCGATGCTGTTTGCTGCCGGCGTCGGCATCGGTTTCATGTTCTACGGATCAGCCGAGCCGCTGGCCTATTATACCGACTGGTTCGGAACCCCTCTGTCCGTCGCTCCCGCCACGCCCGCCGCCGAGCGGCTCGCCTTCAGCGCGACCATCTTCCATTGGGGGTTGGCGCCTTGGGCGATCTACGCGATTGTCGGCCTGGCGCTTGGCTTCTTTGCGCACAACAAGGGGCTGCCGCTCAGCATCCGATCGGCCTTCTATCCCATATTGGGAGATCGGGTCTGGGGCTGGCCGGGCCATATCATTGACCTGTTTGCCGTTGTATCGACGATATTCGGCCTGGCGACGACGATTGGCATCGGTGCGACCCAGGCCACGAGCGGCCTGTCCTACCTGTTCGGATTCGAGCAAACGCGCCTGATCCAGATTCTCCTCATCATGACGATGACGGGCCTTGCGGTATTGTCGGTCCTTCGTGGTCTGGACGGCGGCGTGAAGCTCTTGAGCAACATCAATATGGGCGTTGCTTTTGCACTGCTCATGTTCGTGGTGATTGCGGGCCCGACGATCTTGATCTTCACAGGCATGGGCGAAAACCTTCTCAATTATTTCAAGGACGCGCCCGCCCTGACCAACTGGGTCGGGCGCGAGGACATTGTCTGGTTTCACGACTGGACGATTTTCTACTGGGCCTGGTGGATATCATGGTCGCCATTTGTCGGCATGTTCATCGCGCGCATTTCACGTGGCCGCACTGTCCGGGAATATTTCGCCGTTGTTCTCCTGGCACCCTTCACGATTTGCGTGGTCTGGTTTTCCGCCTTCGGCGAAACGGCGATAGCGCAACACAAATCGGGCGTTGGCGAGCTTTCTGGCGAAATGACGAACGCATCGATCACATTGTTCAAAATGCTGCACGACATGCCGTTTCCCGAGGTAACATCTGGCGTGGCGATCCTGCTTTTGATCGTGTTCATCGTGACATCCGCAGACTCGGGCGCTCTCGTTGTCGATACGATCACGAGTGGGGGAAAAACAGATTCGCCCGTCATCCAGCGTGTGTTCTGGGCTTGCATGCTGGGGCTCACGGCGTCCGCCCTGCTCTATGGCGGCGGCGCGGACGTGCTGAGGTCCTTGCAGGCGGGGACAATAACGGCGGCGCTTCCGTTTACGGTGATCCTGCTTGTCTGCTGCCTCAGCCTTTATATCGGCATGCGGGACGAACACGAAAAGCTGAAAGAGGGCGAGTAGGCGCGCTGCGACGTCGGCAGTTCAGTTCGATGCGTCGGTCTGGCGGATGTCTTCATTCATCTCCGCCAGTTTCAGGCTTACTTCATAGGCCTTGCGGGTTTCCATGCTGGCCAGGATGAGGCCAGCCTGCTCGCTTCGCATGAGGCGCAGGAAGCTGCCGGCAAAATCAGGATCCATCTGGTTGAAAATTGCGGCAGCCTGGTCCGGCTTCATCGTGCCGTACATCCGGGCGAGATGTATGAGGTCTTCATCCGAGGCGGTCTGCATTTCCTTCCAGCGCGCCGCGAGTGTTTGTTGCAACGCGTCCAGATCAGCCGCCCGGCGATCCAGTTCCTGTTGCCGCGTCTGGAGCGATAATTCCTGTTCGGTCAGTTCTTCGAACTGGGTTTCCATCGCCTTCTGGTCGGCGGCCAGCGTCGCCGCCGTTTCTTCGCTGAAGCAGACCTGGTTGATCGGCTCCACTTTCACCGCCGCAGAGGATGTATCGGCAGGGTCCATGCCTTCCGTTTCGGAATGCTCGCCGGGAAGCGTCTCGCTCGCGATCGCAAAGCTGCTGGGCAGGAACCGGACGGCGGCACCGATCGCGAATAGGAATCCGAGAGAGAGGAGAACGTAGGACCCGCGTTTATCGAGCGTTTTCATGGCGCTAGCCTACCCGATGCGGAACGGCTTTTTGCTTGGTCCGAACAGGAGCGGCAGCATTCGGCACGTCGCCTGCAGCATCTGTCAGATCCCGAAGCCGTTGCATCAGCTTCGTCATTTCCATGATTCGGGTCTTCGATTGATCGAGGATGATCCGCATCATGATGCCAAGCTCTGTTTGCGTTGCCGTCACCTGGTCGACGGCGTTCTGCTGCGTGGCCTCCAGCGAGGCCTGCAAGGTTTCGAGTCGCTCGCAGGTCTGGTTGGCGTCCTGCAGCAGGCTCGACAACCGAACGGCCATTTCCCCGACATGCGACCGTGTCTCCTGTGTCGAGTTCGACATCGCTGCGATGGACTTCGACATGGCCATGATCGTGGCGCCAAGTCCGTCCTTCGTGTTCTGCAGCGCCTTCAGGCGTCGATTGAGCACGAAGCAATATACGCAGGCCGCGAACGATACCAGGACAATGGCTATATCGGTGGGTTCAAAATTCATCGTCTCATCTCAACAGGAATTCGGTGATCAGGACACCGTCGGATACACTGCCGCCCAGGACGAGCTGTGAACGGCGGTCCAACTGATCCCGCATGTGGGAATAGAAACCGGGATTTTCGAAATCGCTGAGCTCAACAGAGCGAAGGTAATTTGTGAATGCATCGATCAGCACGGGTTCCGCCTCGTTCACTGTTGAGATGTCTCCACTGTCAGTGATGATGGCCACTTTCATCTTGAGGTAGCGCGTCGCGGGGGCGCTACCGATCGTAATGAGGATATCTCGCAGTTCGACGTAGGACTGGTTCGGTTTAATAGCTGATTCAGCATGAGAAGCTGATTCTTCTGTTTCGCACACTGCAACTTCGGCAGCGGGAGCGGGCGAGAGAAAATAGACCGTCGCAAAAGAGCTAACGATGGCGCCGATAGCCAGCAGCGCGATACCGAGTATCCCGCCACCCGCTTTCGCTTCGACAGGCGCCGACTCTGGTGCTGCGTCATCGACCGCTTTTGCGCCCTTGCCCTTCGCCATGTGAACCCGATTCAGACTTAAAACCCCACAATGCTGTTAATCAAATTTTGGGGTAAAGGAACCGTTAACAATTACCCGCTTAATTTTAACCATTGCAGAAATACTGCCATAAACAGAATTGCTGGGTCATGAGTTTCATCGCTACTTTGAGAACGCTGCCTTTGCAGCGGCAAATGATGTTGGTGTTTGCCATACTGGGGGTCACGCTTGCGATGACCTTCCTCGTACGGGGCGCCATGCAACAGCCGATGACACTGCTCTACGCAGGGCTCGAGCCAGCCAGTACGGGCGAAATCATCGACGAACTCGAAAAGCGGGGCACCCAGTACGAAATCCGGGGCGACGCCATTTTCGTCGGGCAGAAGGACCGCGATTCCGTCCGGTTCTCGCTCGCGAGATCGGGCCTGCCGCAGCAATCCGTTCAGGGTTATGAACTGCTTGACGAGGTTAACGGCTTCTCCGTGACATCCGAAATGTACAATGCCGCTTACTGGCGCGCCAAAGAGGGTGAACTAACGCGTACCATCCTGGCGATTCCGGGCGTCCAGTCTGTCCGCGTTCATATCGGCGCAAGCCTTCGATCCGGATTTGCGCGATCGGAACCGAAGCAGACGGCGTCTGTGACGATCGCCGCTGCCCGCGACCTGTCCGGCGCACAGGCGCAGGCCATCCAGTATCTTGTCGCGCTGGCTGTGTCGGGACTGAGCCCGGACGAAGTTGCCGTGATCGACTCGAAAAAAGGCATTCTCGCAGGCCCTGGCGTCGATTCCGCTGAGAAGCCGGGCCTCAAGGCGGAAACGCAAGAAGGTATGCTCGAGCAGAAAATCCTGCGCCTGCTAGAGGCGCGCGTCGGCCCGAACAACGCGCGTGTTTCGGTGTCCGTCGACGTCAGTCATGAACGCCAGATGACGTCAGCCGTCATGTTCGATCCGGATTCGCGGGTCGTTCGCAACCGCTCAAGCGGTGATGTCAGCGAATCCAGCGGCGGGACGTCTGCGGGCATTACGGCAGCGAGCAATCTACCACAGGAGAGTGGACAGTCGGGCGGATCATCCAACAGCACAGCCAGGAATTCGTCGGAAAATGTATCGTACGAGATCAACGAGACACGGACCGAAACCGAGACAATGCCCGGCGCTATTGAGCGAATTTCGATCGCCGTTCTCCTCAATGACCAGGTCCTGGGAATCGATCCGGCTGCTGCCGATGCGGCCGCGCTGACCGACCAGATGATCTCGGATTTCAAGCAACTGATCATTTCAGGAGCTGGTCTGGATACGAGCCGGGGAGACGATCTGACAGTCGAAATCATGCCATTCCAGCCGCCTGAAGTCGTGGAAATGGTGGAAGCGCCCAGCCTGGTCCAGCAATTGACGGAGCGTTATCTCTGGTCCGGCGTGAAGATTCTCGTTCTGGGACTTGTGGTTATCGTCCTGGCTTTCGGTGTGATCCGGCCCATGCTCAGCCAGAATGGAAACGCACAATCTGGAGCTGCGGGCGATGATTTCTTCGCCGCTGGCGGAGGCGTCGGCGGGCCAGATCCCTTCGTGTCCCTCAAAGACTATACGATGGGACGCCAGGATGACGCCGCTGCGATCCTTCAGGAATGGCTGAACGAAGACCGGAAGGCCGCCGTCAATGAGTGAGGCATTCCTCTCCAATTTGCCCCGCTTTGATAGCGCCCCTCCGCCGCCGGCGTCGGGCTCTCGCCGGTTGCTGCTGGGCCAGTTGCCCGTCGAAGAGGGGGGCATCGATTCGGCTCAAGACGCATTGGCCTCTGCCGCGCGGGATGAACCTGAGCCTGCCCAGACAGCATCGGGGCGCGTTCCGGAATTCGCCGAGATCGAGATAATGCTCACGGCGCTGTCCGACACGATCGAACGGCTGGAGCAGGAATCACGCGAACGGGCCGTCAGCATAACGCAGTCAATCGCGTCGAGACTGTTTCCTGAACTGTCCAGATTATTCCTGGCCGAAGAGATTGGGCGGCACTTGCCCGGCATGATTCCGTCCACGGCGCCGGCCGTCGAAATCCGCGCGCAGCCGGCTCTGTTGGAGAAGCTTCGGGACCTTGTCGACAAAACGGCGTCCCTGTCCGAGCGCTGCTCCGTCGTTCCGACCGAAAAATCGGACGATGGACAGGTCCATGTTTCCTGGGAAACAGGGGGCCTGACATTCGATTTTGACGGTCTGCTCAATGCATGCCTCGCCCGATTGGAACCATCCTCACCCACGATTGAAGAGTAGAAGCATGTCCAAGCCCGAACAGACCCCTCAGGCACAGGCCGATCTTGACCGCCGGGACGATTCTGACGCGAACAAGTATCGCCGCTCGATTTTCGATGTGCAGGTCACGGTGACCGTATCGATCGGACAGGCGCGCCTGAGCGTCTCGGATATCCTCGAGCTGCGACCAGAATCGGTCGTGCCGCTGACCTCACGCATTGACGACCCGGTGGAGCTGGCAATCGACAACAAGATCATCGCCCGCGGCGAGCTTGTCGAAACAGAGGATGGGTCTCTCGGGGTGAAGATTACCGAGTTGGAAGAGCAGGCCGGCGATGCCATTGGCTAGGATTGGCGGCGCAACCCGTTTTCTTGGAGTTGTCCTTGCCGCGTCGGTTTGCCTTGTGTCTGCCGCATATGCGCAAGGCGTGCAGTCAGAACCGATTGCTGCCGGACTAAATGACGTGCTGAACGGCGCGGGTGGCGGGCTCAGCCGTTCTACCATCCAGCTGTTCCTGCTTGTGTCGGTCTTGAGCCTCGTGCCGGCGATCGCCATGATGGTGACCTGCCTGCCATTCATGGTCATCGTCTTTTCGTTCATGCGTCAGGCGATTGGTGTGCCACAGGCCCCGCCGAATATGATGATCATGGCACTGGCCATGTTCCTGACATTCTTCATCATGGAGCCTGTTTTCATGACCGCGTGGGACTCGGGCATTTCCCCCTACATGGATGGCGTCCTGACGGAAGAGCAGGCATGGGTCCAGACGACGGACCCGTTCCGTGAATTCATGATGCGGCGCGTGGAAGCGACAACCATTGATATCCTGGGGGATGCCGTGAACCGCCCCGTGCCGGCGGGAGAAGCGCCGTCCTTTTCGCTGCTGGCAACGGCATTCATGTTGTCTGAAGTCAAGCATGCCTTCCAGATCGGCTTTGTCATCTTCCTGCCCTTCATGGTGATCGATCTGGTCGTGGCATCGGTTCTGATGGCCGTGGGTATGATGATGGTGCCCCCGACAGTTGTTTCCTTGCCCTTTAAGCTTGGATTCTTCATTTTGGCAGATGGTTGGCTCAAGGTCACCGAAGCGGTGTTAAGAGGATATTCGGGATGAGTACGCAACCCAAACCCACCGTGAGCACAGGGCTGACGCTGCGGGGTGCCGATACCGCGCGCTCGGCCGCCAGCAAGTCAAGCATTACGCCATCGCAGCGCGCTGCGGTGATCATTACGATGCTGGGTGACGGCGCGGCCAAGCCGATCGTCGAAAAGCTGGATGACACCGCAATGGTGAAGATCGCCGAAGCGCTGCAAGACCTTTCCTTTGTCACGCGCGACGAGATGATCATGATCGCTATCGATTTTCTTTCGCATCTTCGCCACTCGAATGGTGCATTGCGGGGCGGCAGGGAAAAGGCCCGCGAGGTGCTCACCGGTGTTCTCGATGCTGAGCGCCTTAGTTCGATCCTCGGAGACGCGCCGACAGAAATTGCGGCACCCACGACGAAGGCGGCAAATGAGACACCCTGGTCGCGGCTTGCAAAGAGCGATCCGAAGAAAATTGCCGGCTACCTTGAGGGACTGACCCCGAACATCATCGCGCTGATCCTGCGCAAACTGGACGTTTCGATTGCTTCCGACGTGCTCAATTACATGGAAGGCGACAAGCTGGGGCCCGCAATGGGCTTCATGGTCGAAAGCCAGGCCGACGATCCCGGTATCGATCAGGTGCTTGCTCGGATGATCGAACTGGAATTCCTGAACGCGACGCAAGAGGAACTCGGTGGAAACGACGAACATCTTGCCGATATTGGAGAGCTGCTCAGCCTGATCCCTGCCCAGAAACGCGATGAGCTCGTCAAGTTCCTGGAAGGCAAGTATGAGGACAAGTATAAGCAGATTCAGCAGTCAATGTTCACGATTGAGGGGCTTCCCGACATGCTGCCGCCCACGGCGGTGCCGATCATCTTCCGCGAACTCGATGAAGAAGCGACGCTGAAGTTGATGGGCAGCCTGAGGGGAGGCAATGACGAGGTTTCCGAATTCCTGTTCAAGAGCATCTCGCCACGTCTGGCTGAAAAGCTTCGTGATCAGCTGACCGAGTTCAAAGACTTGTCGCAGGCGCAGATCGATATCGTCCACCGCGATTTCCTGTCTCTGTTGATGAAGTTGAAGCGCGGCGGGCAGATCGAACTCGTCAAGATCGAGCCGGACAATGCGCCTGAGGACGCAACCGCGGCGGCCTAGCGCCGATCAGAAAATTTCTGCGTCGTCGCCGGATCGGTCAGCGGACGACCAGTTCAGCATGAATGGCGCCGGCCGTTTTCATCGCGCGGATAATGTCCGCCATTTCCTGCGGCGACACGCCCAGAGCGTTCAGGCCGGCAATCAGTTGCGACAGTGATACATTTGGCTCCATCAGTGCGATATTGCCGCTGCCGGTCTGGCCGATGGTTATCTGTGAACGGGGCAGGATGACAGTCTCGCCGTCAGAAAATGCATTGGGCTGCGACGCGACCGGGGTTTCGACGATCTTGATCGAAATGTTGCCTTGTGCGATCGCCACCTGCGAAATTGTGACGTCTTCGCCGAGCACGATTGTGCCAGACTTTTCGTCGATCACGATACGTGCAGGACTCGACACCGGGACCAGCAGGTTTTCGATGCTTGCCAGCACGCGGGCAGGGGAATCGGAAATGGTCTGCAGGTCCAGATCGACGGTGCCGGAGTCGCGCATGGACGCAATCTTCGCACCGACAGCATTATTGATCGTATCCGAAATGCGCGCTGCTGTTGTGAAGTCCGGACTGCGCAGGGCCAGTGTGACCGACTCGCGCTGGTTGAACACGTAGTTGATTTCTCGCTCGATTCTCGCGCCGTTCGGAACGCCACCTGTCGTGGGGGACCCACGCGTAACGCTCGCGCCGGCCGCCTGTACATCAATGCCGCTCACAACAATGCTGCCTTGTGCGACAGCGTAGACCTCGTTGTCTGCGCCCTTCATCGGGGTAAGGATCAGCGTGCCGCCTTTGAGGCTTTTGGAATCACCGATTGACGCGACTGTTACATCAATGGTCGACCCGTTGCGGGCAAAGGACGGAAGTGTTGCTGTCACAAGTACGGCAGCGACGTTCTTCGGCTTGATGTCTTCACCCTGCACGTTAACGCCAAGTCTCTCGAGCATGTAGGACAGCGAGTCTTCGGTGAAAGGGGAATTCTTGACCGAATCGCCCGTGCCGTTCAGGCCCACGACGATGCCGTAACCGACGAGGTCGTTCTCGCGTACGCCTTCCACATCGACGATGTCGCGAATACGCGGCTGCGCCAAGCCTGGTGCGGGGAGCGTGACCAGAACTGCCGAAAGAAGGGCAATGAACCGAGTGGACCACTTCATGGCGTTACCTTAAATAATTCATCAGGCTGAGATTGGCCAATCGCGACGTGAGAAGGTAGGACGCCTCGAGATTTCCCTCCAGCTCACGCAATTCTGACGCAGCTTCGTATTGATCGCGCGCAGTCGTTTCATTGAAAGCCGCGGCCAGCACCGTTTCTTCGACATCCAGGGATTCTTTCTGGCGTGCAACCTTGGCCTGTGAAATGCCCACATCAGCGCGCGCGGTAGTCAGTGCGGTTTGTCCGTATCCCAAGGATTCGGCTGCTGCGTGCACGGATGGGCTGTTTCCATCAAAAAGAGACAGCGCTTCATCGGGCCCTGCCAAAGCCATAACGGCCAGTCCCGACACGATTTGAATGATGTGGGGATCGGTGGCCGTTACGGCTTCCGGATCGGATGATGTGTCGGTGCCGCTATAAATGTTCTGCCGCCAACCACCGCCAGGCGTGTTGAAGTATGTGTCCAGGGAAGTTGCGAGATCGGCAGCATCGACCGCCGTAGACGCGATCAGGCGTATGTCTGCGAGCAAGTCTTCAACAGCTGCCAGGGGCGGTGTGGACGCTGTATTGCCTGAAAACAGGAAGCGTTCGCCATAGCGCGTATTGAGCACCGAAAAAGTCTCTTCCAACGCCGCCTTTGAATCGCGTGCCACGGCTGTCTTGGAAACCTGATCGTCGGAGCCCAGTGCGGCTTGCATGCGCGCCGCCAGACCATTTGTCCGTTCCTGAACGACTTCCAGGCTTCTTTGTGTGATGTCAAGCCGACCGCCGCGAAGTGTCAATTGCGAGCGCTCAAGGGAAATGTCGTCCAGCGCTTTCTTGCCCAGCATGGCTTGGCTGATGCGACCGGAAAGGTGAGCCGTCAGGTCGGAATACCTCCCCGTGACGGCCTCCTTGGAGGTCGTGGTCAATCGGTCACGCAGGGAGACGATTGCCTCGCTCAGGTCCGACTTTGGGAGATTTGTAAAGGACGGAATGCGCAACATGTCAGATCTCCATCAGCCGGTTGATCATCTGGCTGGCGATTTCGATGACGCGGGCGTTCGCGGCATACGCCTGCTCGATCAGAATTAGGTCCTGCATCTGGGAATCGATATCGACGCCGTTTTCGGACTGTTCCGCCTCCTGGAGCATCGTGTGCTGCGCAGAGGTTGATGACAGGATGCCTTCGTTCTGTACGCGCTTTTGTCCCGCTAGGGACGCGAACTGGGCTGCCATCTCGGTCGATGAAAAGGAACCTTGAATACCATTGGAGCTGATTGGCGATACCAATTTAATCGCCCCCAGCATTTTGTTGAGGATCGTTGAATCGCCTGTCGGACCTTGTGCAACCGCCCCGATTCCGTCTCGCAAGCGCCAGGTGGCGCCGCCCTGAGAAGGATCGACAGCGGCGTTGATGGCGATACGGCTAGCCAAGCCTGGGTCGCCGGTGCCCGTGGAGTCAACGAAAATCCCCGGATCTCCGGGCGCTTTGGTCGGATCGATCGTGTCGTCGGACAGTCGGGAGATAAAGTCGCCTGCCAGCGTGTCCAATTGTGCGCTGAAAGTGGGCAGGTCCTGATCTCGCAACGTGAACAGCGCACCGAACAAGCCACTTGATACGGCGCCATAGGATGACGAACCGGGCGTGAGGGATATCCCGTCAACGGATAATCCGGAAAGTGCACCGTTTTCGACTGTCTGGGCCGGGCCGAAAGACGATGACGTATTGAACTCGACTTGCCTGGCCGTTCCAGACAGCAGAAACACGCCTTCCGGTGTGACCACGTCGATCATGCCGTAATTCCGGGGCACAGCCTGGACAGGAAGATACTCGGAAATCGTGTCGAGGACGCGGTTGCGCTCGTCGATCAGGGCAGCAGCTTCGCCTGTTGTGCGGTCGATCCCGGAGAGTTGGCCGTTCAGTGTCTCGATCGTTTTCAACGCGGAATTGACGATGTCCCGACCTTGGCCGATTTCCCGGTCAGCTTCCGTGCGGAGACTGACGGTCATTTGGGACAGGCTATGGAATTCCCTGATAATCGCATTGGCCGAGTTCAGCACCGCTGACGCATCTGCACCGGACTCTGGCGACAGGGCAAGGTTCGACAAGGCCGATTCGAAATTCCCGAATGCCTCGAACAGGCCGGTGCCTTCGGCGGTGTCGCCGACCATGGATGAAATCGTCCGCCAGGTCGAAGACAAGACGTCGGCCTGAGCCAGATCGCTGGTCAGGTTCCGTCGCTCTGCTGTGAGTGCCTCGTTCTGGGAGCGGGCTACGCCGTCGGACCGGATGCCCGCCGTGCTTCCGGCAAGGACATTTTCCGATACTTGAACAGTTCGCCGGACATATCCGGGCGTAGAGGCGTTCGCGACATTGGTCGCAACCATGTCGGCCCTCAGACTGGTGATCTGAAGGCCGGAACGGGCCGCATTTATTGCACTGGATAGAGACACTTAGCCGACCGCCTTCTGGCGCTGGAAATTAGCGCTTGAGATTTGTGGTTTCCTGCAACATTTCGTCCACCGTCTGAACGATCTTGGCGTTCGAAGAGTATGCCCGCTGGGTTTCGATCAGGTCGGTGAGTTCAGCGGCGATATCGGTTGTCGACTCCATCAGGGAGAAGCCAGAAATCCCGCCCACCGGACCGGCGCCCGCGTTCCACAAGTAGAGGCTGCCGCTCGAGGCGGAGATCGCGAAGGCCTGGGCATCAAGGGCATTCAGGCCATTCATGTTCGGCACGTCGCCAACCGGTATCTGGTACAATGTGCGGCGCAGGCCCGTATCGTAGACAGCCTGGAGGTATCCGTTATTGTCAATCTCAACCGAACTCAGGTCGCCAATCGGACCGCCATCCTTCGTCACGGCAGTTGGAGAGAAGGGGGCCGCCAGCTGGGTAACGCCTGCGCTGTCATTGATGCGACCGACATAAACTTCGACCGGGCCGTGGGGAAGGGTCATTGAGAGATTTCCGGTCGCCGCGTCAAAGGTCGCGCCGCCGCCAGCCGTGGCTGTCAGGATGCGCCCGCCGGAGGCAGCCGTATCGCTGAATTCGAGGTCCAGGGTTCCAATCGAGACGGCCGGATCGCCAGCGCTGTCGAAAATATTCACGGACCACTGGTTGCTGGCACCCGTAGCCGGGACGATCGGGGTGAACTGGAATGTCAGGGAGTTCGCGCGGCCGAGATTGTCGAAATATTCGACCGGAAGATTATAGTCACCCGTTGTCGCGCCTGCGATTGTGGCATCGGCTGGCAGGTTGATTCCAAGATCAATCTTGCTCGTAGGGGTGGCAGTAAATTGCGATGTAGCAATGTTGACTGGCGAGAGATTGATGCCGCTATTGCGGCTAACATTGCCGATATCGCCCGTGGAATCCGCCGGCCAGCCAAGCAGGAACAGGCCACTTTGAGTGCGCAGGTTGCCATTCTGGTCGGCGTAGAATGAGCCGGTCGGCAATAGCTGCAGTTCCCGGGAAGACGGTGAGGCATCCAAACCAGATTCGTTGGTTACCGGGAACAGCCCGCGGCCCGCGACGGCAATATCAGTTGCGCTGCCTGTGGAGATCAGGGAACCGGATGTCGCAATGTCCTTGAATGTATCAACCCGCACGCCGCCAGCAGAGTACGATGACGAGCGTTGCTGAAGCACCATGCTCGAGAAATCTACCTGGCTGCGCTTATAGCCTGCGGTCGATGAGTTTGCGATATTGTCTGAAATGGTCGAGAGGCGGGCGGCGTTGACATTCAACCCCATGACGCCTGCATTCAGGGACGATGAGATACTCATTTTTCGGTTGCTCCTGCAAGTAGTGCAACCGAATCTAGGCGCTGATAGTTAATGAGCGGATAACTCTTTGGTCCCGCGCCGTTAACGGGTTAGTATCGTAATTGATATCCGGCGATTTTGGGCCGCAGACGGACTGTCTTCAACCAGGGGGTCGGTATCGGCTTTCCCGGAAACCTCAAGGATCCGGTCCGGATCGAGGTGTGATTCCAGCAGCAATTTCCGCGCGGCATTTGCCCGGTCGGCAGACAGGTTCCAATTGTCATACGTCGCACCGTCTCGATAACTCAGGCTGTCGGTATGCCCAACGATCTTGATGTTGTTTTCGAATGTTGCAAACGAGTTGGCGACGAGGTCGAGCATGTCACTCAGAAGGGTTGACGGCACGCTTTGTCCGACAGGAAACAGCGGAGCATCCTCTGAATCGGTTATCTCAAGGACAATGCCTTCCGGTGACATCTTGATGAGCATGTGTTCCGACAAGCGGCTGCCCTCCTCGGTCAGCGATTGCTTCAAGGTCTCAAGTTCCTTGGAGATCGCCGCTTCCTTGGAGATCGCCGCTTCCTTGGCTGCGTCGGTCTCTTTCTTCCCTTCGAATGAAGCGGAGCTGGGGTGCCGCTCCGATGCGCCAGTGCCGTTCTTGGCATAGGTTTCCTCGGTCATGATGGAGGATCCGTTCAGTCCGTCAGAGCCGCCGCCTGATATTCTGGAAATGGGAATCGTGGGACTGAAATAGTCGGCAAGGCCTTTGCGCTGCTCTTCGGTCGTCGCGTTCAGCAGCCACATGAGCAGGAAGAACGCCATCATAGCCGTCACGAAGTCTGCGTATGCCACTTTCCACGCACCACCATGATGCCCGTCAGCTTTTACAACTCGGCGTCGCTTGATGATGATCGGCTGAACGATTGCAGCTTGTTGGATTTCCATAAGTCCCACCAGGTTATTCGATGGGACATGCCTACCAAAAAGCCATGAAGGATCATTGCTTATCCAAACCTTAAGTTTGGGGAGTTGCGTTAATGCTTTTTCAATGGATCGGACACCATTTGGAAGGGATTAACAATACTTCAACGATAGGTGATTCGTGTCTGCGGTCCTGCGAAAAAAGATAGATTCCGGGGCCGGTGTGCCCCCATCGATTCTGCAGATGCAGGAGTTTTGGACGCAATTGCTGTCTAGGACTGAAGACTGGGCGACGGACGCGTTTGACCTCGAAAGTGAGCCGATTATATCCAGTCGCCGGGTTGTGAGCGGACGCGTGGCGGCCGACATCGCGGAAAATCCGTTTACCTTATTTTTTGCCTCAGACGTATCGCCAGGGCTATGCGCTGTCGCCTTCGATGCTGCCTGTGCGATCCGGTGCGCAGCAATCCGTCTGCGTCAGGATCCGTCAAGCCTCGAAGACGCATCCCCACTGTTTCTCAAGCTACTTAGCGAGCAGCCAACGATCGCGCTCTGGCAGCGATTGGCAGAAGGGTTGACCGGACATGACGTGCGTTCACGCGACGACCCGCAATCCGACGCCGCAGCGACTGCTGGCGGGTTCGCCGATGCAAGCCGGTATCTGAAGGTCGAGTTCACGCTCACGCTCGACGGCCAGCCATCTGTGGTCACATGCCTGTTTGAAGTCGACTATTTGCAGACCTATGCGCGAAATGATGTGCGCCGGACTGCTGATCTCAAGGCCCAGGCATGCTCGCAGAGCCCGAAATCCTTGAGCGACAGCGTCAAGGCGTCCGCCATTTCGCTGGATGCTGTTCTGGACAGAATGACGCTTACGATCGGCGAATGTTCACGGCTGGAAATCGGCGATGTGCTGCCGCTGGCAAGCGCTGATGCCGGTCGCCTATCGCTTTGCGCGGAGACCATTCACGGAAGCGTGGATATTGGCACCGGAGAACTCGGGGTTTGGAAGCGGCAGCGTGCGGTGAAGCTTCACACGCCGGTATCCGCGAGTTTCGCCCGGACAATAAGATAGATTTTGAGATCGCCGCCAACAGTATGTTGGGGTTAAGGGAGTTTTCTGGTGAACGCAATTCTGGGCCTGATCGTCACGGTGGCCATGGTCTTCGGCGGGTACATACTTGCCGGGGGTAAGATGGGTATTATCACCCATTCCTTGCCATTCGAAATGATGATGATCGGTGGCGCCGCGGTGGGCGCATTCCTGGTTGGCAATGACATGAACACGATCAAGCACACTGGCGGCGACGTGGTGGCGGTCTTCAAAGGCGTCAAGTGGAAGAAAACGGATTATCAGGACCTGTTGTGCCTGATGCACGAACTGCTCAATCTGATGAAGCAGAATCCGGTCGAGCTGGAGGCGCATATCGAAGCGCCCGAAGAATCGAGCATCTTCTCCAAGTATCCGAGAATTCTCAAGGACCATTACGCGATTGAGCTTATTTGCGATACCCTCCGTTCAATGATCATGAATTTTGACAATGTGCACCAGGTAGAAGAGCTCTTGCAGAAACAGATCGAGCAGCTCGCGGAGAACAATCTTCACGGATCGCATGCCCTTCAAAACATGGCAGATGCCCTGCCGGCGTTGGGGATTGTTGCTGCTGTTCTGGGGGTTATCAAAACCATGGCCTCAATTGACAAGCCGCCGGAAATTCTTGGTGGCATGATTGGCGGCGCGCTTGTGGGTACTTTCCTCGGCGTGTTTCTCGCGTATGGGGTCGTTGGGCCATTTGCCACCAAGGTTAAGGGGGTACGCACAGAAGAACATGCCTTCTACACAATGATCGGCGAGATTCTTGTCTCGAACCTGCACCTCAATCCGGTGAGCATTTGCGTGGAAGTCGCGCGGCGTCATGCGCCGTCACGCGTGCGGCCGTCGTTTGATGAAGTGGAGCAGGCGTTACGAGAGGCGAAAAAGGCGGCATGAAACGCTATCCCTGGATACTCCTCTTAAGCTTTTGCCTGGTTGCCCAGGCGATGGCGGCTGGGCCGGATTCAGCGGCGGCGGACAGGTCGACTCGCAAGTCAGACCTCTCGTCCGATCTTGATTCTTTC
The DNA here is from genome assembly GCA_018830285.1 of Alphaproteobacteria bacterium. Taxonomy (GTDB): domain Bacteria; phylum Pseudomonadota; class Alphaproteobacteria; order Caulobacterales; family Hyphomonadaceae; genus Hyphomonas. Next base: position 43,975 of record JAHJSB010000014.1, on the reverse strand, counting down.
GTGCGCGGCGCGATCAGTGAGGGCCTGTTGACGCCCGTAGACGAGGCGCAGGCGGAACCTGCCGGACCGTCCGGTCCCGATCATCAGGCGACAACTCCAGCGGCGGGTTCGGTTCCCCCTCACGCCCCGGTCGCTGAGGAGCGCTATAGCGCCTGCGACAGTCCCTACGCACTCGACTTCACCAACGTCCAGCAGATCGGGCGCTACCAGGAAATATATTCCGTTCGAGAAGCAGTCGGCACCACAACAGACAAGACGGTCCTGCCTGTTGCGCTCAGCGAAATGGCTAAGGCGTACATTGCCCTTGGACTGTACCCTGAAGCCATAATGGTGCTCAAACGCACACCTGGCCCGGCCTTTGCGCCATACCGAAATCTGGCAACGCTCATGCAAGACCGGAGCAAGCCCGATGTGCGCTTCTTCCGGGAGATGGCATCCTGCCAGAAGGATTCGGGGCTCTGGTTGGCCCTGGCGCTGCTTGTTGGCGGACAGGCCGAGGGAGCTCAGACTCTCCAGGAATCTCTTTCCGGCTTCCGCAAACTCCCTCTCCAGCTTCGGGTTGACTATGCGGCTCTCAGCATCCCGGAACTGGAACGCATTGGTGAGAAAGCGCTGGCGAAAAAGCTGATGGCGGACTTTGACGAGGAGCAGGTGGCGAACTCGTCGGAACTGCAGTTCGTGAGTGCACTCGTCAACCTGGATAGCGGGGATTCTGCCGCTGAACGGACGATTGTCGAATTCCTCGGCCACCCTCAGTTTCAGGAGCCTGCGCTAGCAGCCATGCTGCGCCGACAACGACCGATGGATCCCGCCTACGAAGAGATTCTGCTCGGCGACCTGATGCAGAAGTTTGGCCAGGACAAGAACAGCGACAAGCACCTCGCAGCCAGCCTTCAGTTCGCGCTTCAGGAGTTGAGTGCCCGGTCCCGCTATCAACCGATCATGAAGCTCGCAGAAATGCCGGCGCTGCAAAATCCGGAAGCCCAGGCAGAAGTGAGGCGTCAACTCGTGGCGAGTCTCGACCGCGATCTGGGTGGCGATGATCCATTGCGCAACCTTGCTGCGATCAGCGCCCTGTCCGGCGAGTCCGGACTGCTCGACAATGAACCGAGCAGAGACCGGATCTTCAAGACAGCGACAGAACGCGCCATCCATTTCGGGTTCGGCGCGATGGCGAGCAATCTGTCCGCGAAGGCAGTGACCGATGACGCGGTGAGCCTGCAGATCGCAACGCTCGCGTTCCGGCGTCAGGACTATAGGGAAGTCTACATGCTCGCCGACGGCCATCCTCGCGATAGTCGCATCAACGAGCTGGCCGCAAAGAGTGCAATCAAAGAACAAAACCAGGCATTGCTCAGCAAGATCGAGAGCCGGTTGCCTTTGCAGTCGGACATCATTCTGGCACTGATCGAGCAAGATGCGGTGTCGGGTCACTGGCTTGTATCGGACCGGATATACGATGCGGCCGATCAACTCACGGGCGGCGATCATGAGCAGCGCGTTGCGCGTGTGGCAAGCCTTAAGCGGGCCGCACAAGGCGACATTATGCCAGCGGGTCCGATGTCAATCGCTCGTGTGACCGACTTGCTGAAGTCCACGCCGCTTGCATCTGCGCCATCCTCAAGGGGGAGCAATTAATGTCCAATGCGATTTACGCTACACTCGCGCGGCAACAGGGTCTCATGCAGGAAATGCAGGTTGTTTCCAACAACCTCGCCAATTCGAGCACCACTGGCTACAAGACAGACAAGGCTATTTTTGCGGAATACCTCGTTAATTCCGGACCCGGAGAAATGTCGCTTTCTATGGGCGCTCTGGCCGGACATGCCTTCGAAATGGAACAGGGCGGCCTGAACGTCACTGGCGGCCAGTTCGATCTAGCGGTCCAGGGAGACGGCTTCTTCTCAATCGAAACACCGCAAGGAACGCGTCTTACACGAGCTGGCCATTTCCAGCTTTCATCCGAAGGCACGCTGATCGACGCGATTGGAAACAACGTGCTCGGTGCCGGCGGTGGTCCGATCAACATTCCGCCTGAGGCTAGGCAGGTCTCCATCTCCGGAGACGGTACGATCTCGGTCGATGGAGAGCAGCTTGAGCAGATCGGTATCGTGACAGCTGATGGTGCGCTCATGCGTGGCTCAAACACTTACTTTTCGGCGCCCGACGGCTTCCGGAATGCGACGGACTTCAGCGTGGTTCAGGGAGCACTGGAACAGTCAAATGTGTCGCCAGTTCTTGAAGTCGCACGGATGATCGAAGTCCAGCGGGCCTATGAAGCCGGACAAACCCTTCTCGAGCGCGAAGACCAGCGTATCGGGCAACTCATATCGACCGTTCGCGAACGATAGTCGCGAAAACTGAACGAAGGAGACGAGCATGAAATCACTACAGATCGCCGCGACAGGAATGGCTGCGCAGCAACTGCGTGTCGACGTCATCTCAAACAACATTGCCAACATGAGTACCGCCGCATATCGACCACGTGTCGCTGAATTCTCTGACCTGATGTACCAGCAATACCTGACCCCGGGTACGATTACGTCCCAGGTCGGAACGGTCGTGCCGGCAGGTATTCAGATCGGTACGGGGGTCAGGCCGTCAACGGTGTCCATGCAAATTATCCAAGGCTCCCTGAAGGAGACCGGATCGGACCTCGACCTTGGGATCGATGGCGCCGGGTTCCTGGAAGTCACTTTGCCATCGGGCGAGTCAGCCTATACGCGCGACGGCAAGCTCAATCGTAGCGCGGAAGGAGAGATGGTCACGATGGACGGCTATCCTCTGGCCGACGGCATCACGATACCGGCCGATGCAAAAAGTATTTCGATCAGCCGGGATGGCGAAGTCGTTGCATATTTCGACGACCAGCCAGCCGGTCAGGCCATCGGTTCGATACAACTCGTCCGCTTCGTAAACGAAAAGGGCCTGGAGGCCGTGGGCGATAACCTGTTTCGCGAAACTGCGGCGTCAGGTACGCCCACGCAAGTGGTCGCTGGCACAGAAGGCTCTGGCTTTATTCGGCAGGGCTATCTCGAAGAATCCGGCGTCGATGTGGTCAAGGAGATTTCAGACCTTATCGAGGCGCAACGCGGCTATGAGCTGAATTCGAAAGTGATTACCGCTTCCGATGAAATGCTCGCCGCCACAACACGCTTGAGGTAGCAGAGATGATCATTCTGGTCGCACTTGGATTTGGTGCCATCACGGCAGTCACCGACGCGTCGTCGCTAGTTGCCGCCGAAGTCATTCGTGCCGGTGATCGGGTCTCGGCGGCCAATGCCGTGACAGATTCCGGATCGGCAGCGGACGCCGAAGGGTCGCTGCTTGGCCGCGAAGTGCGTCGCACCATCTATGCCGGCCAGTCTATCACGGCTGACAATACGCGCCCGCCCATGCTTGTGAAACGCAACCAGGTTGTGACGCTCAAATATATCAACGGTGCGCTTGAAATCACGACGACCGGTCGGGCGTTGGGCGAAGCGGGCCTCAGTGAGACCGTGAGCGTCCTCAATCCCGATTCGCGGCAACTGGTACAAGGGATCGTTCAGGAAGGCGGATGGGTGCTGGCACAATGAAGATTTTATTCTCGACGACAATTCTCGCGACGGCCCTTACAGCGTGTGCAAGCGGATCGCAATCTGGACCCGAGTTTGAGCACGCGGTTTATTCCGAGTGGGCAACACCGGTCGCCGAATTGGATTCAGCCCGAGACCCCAACCCATCCCTGTGGGCGACCTCGCCGAATGCGCTGCTCAGCATGCGGCGCGCCAAGGAAGTAGGCGACCTGCTGACCGTCGTCGTGGAAATGAACGACCAGGCCAGCCTGAAGAGTTCTCTCTCCCGGAGCAGGGATTCCAGTGAGGACTTTAGCGTCGACGCGCTGTTCGGATTGCCCGACGTGGTCAACCGGGCTCTGCCGGGTTCAGCCAGCGTTTCGCCTGCGGTGGACTTCAATCGAAACTCCAGCCTCAACGGCAGCGGTGCGGTCAATCGCGCCGAGAAGATCGCGTTTACGCTTGCGGCGCGCGTTGTGGGCCTTGAGCCGAATGGTAACCTCGTCATTCAGGGCTACCAGCAAACACGAGTCGGCAAAGAGGTTCGCTATTTGAGTGTTGCTGGCGTCATCCGCGCACAAGACATCACGAGAACGAACACAGTTTCCTATGAGAAGATCGCTGATGCGCGCCTTTCTTATGTCAACGAGGGCGACACGACAGGATCAGGCGGACGCAAATTGGTTCCCAGGGTCCTCGACAAAGTCTTGCCTTTCTAGGGTTCCCACATGAAGAACATCATCGCTGCCGTCGTCGTCGTCGTCTGTATCGTTATTGGCGGTATCGGTGGAAGTTTCCTCAAAAGCAGCTCCGGCGCATCGTCTGGCAAGGCTGACCATGCGACGAAAGATGCTCATGGTGCCAAGGAGGAAAAGGGCGGGCACGGAGCAGAGGCTCCAGCCAAGGACGATCGCGGTAAGAAAGGCAGCCAAGGCAAGAAGGATTCGCATGGCGACGCGGCATCATCGTCAGGTGTCGAGTATTTCAAGTTCAGCCGCGAATTCGTTGTCCCTATCATGCGTGAGAGCCGGGTTGAAAGCCTGGTAATCCTGAATATCAATCTGGAAGTTGATGCAAGTGAGATCCAGAGGCTGTTTGCGATGGAGCCAAAGATCCGAGACAACATCATGACTACTCTGATCGAACTCAGCAATGACGGGGCGACGCTTGATTCGATCGCGACGCTCAAGAATTACGAATCGATCCGGTCGACGGTGCTGTTGAACCTTCAAACGATCTTGCCGGATGGCATCCGGAACGTACTGATTGTGGATATGGCCAAGCAGGATCTCTAGACTGGCCGATCCGCTGGCCTAGACGCCAACTCATCAGGTCGTCGCGAGACCCGCACACGTATTCAGAGGTTCGAGAGGCTTTAGCTGGCCGCGAGTTGAGGTGCGACCGTCCCATAGTATTCGTCGCTGCGATAGAGTTCGACCCCGAACTGATACTGTCCTGCCGGTGACTTCTCGCCGGTGGCCTGGTTGCGACCATCCCAGCTGAAGCTGGCGGCTTCAGGATCGAGCGTTTCGGTCCACACAACGCCTCCCGCGCTATTTTTGACTGAAAGAATGGCGCGATCAGCGTCATCAGGAATAGCGATGGCAAAGTCGAGAGCTTGGCTCGAGAAGGGCACCCATGATGTCTCGACTGAGACGGTCTGCCCGATCCACTGGCTGGCGGCGATGGCATAGAGATCGCTCATCTTGGCAGCGATGACATCGAGGCTGCTATTGGATTTGACGTCTTGCTCAAGAGAGGAGAACGTCGCCAACTGTTCGACAAACTGGGTCGAATCGAGAGGTGCCAGCGGATCCTGGTTTCTCAGCTGGGCCGTAAGCAGTTTGAGGAAGCTGTTATATTCCTCACCGATCTCGGCCTGCTCGGTTGGTGCAGTCGCAATGGGGGACGTTGTGGTGCCTGTTGTCGGGGCTATGGTGGTCATGAGAGATACCCTTATAGTTTGATATTGAGGCTGCCAGCCGCTGCAGAATGGGGCTGCGAATTGCGTGCTGCGGCCATGGACGTCGCGACCAGGTCGACGTCGGCGACGACATCACGGTCGGTCCGGCCCGCACGCGCCGCCTGCTGACCGGGGTCCTGCTGCGTCTGGTTCTGCTGAAACGACATGTTCTGGCTCGACAGGCCTTGGCGCTCGAGCGCATTGACCAATTCAAAATGCATCGCGCGCAAATGGCGAAGCGCTTCGGGCGTTTCGCCCGTAACCGTCACATGCTGGAGCCCGTTTGCATCGAACTTGAAATCGATCGAAACGCGACCGAGTTCGGGCGGATCCAGCTGGATATGGATGCGACTCTTCTGGTCTTCCGGCGCGGCGATGGAATCGGAAATAATTTCGACGACTTGTGCGGGTGTTGCAGAAATCAGGCTGTATGCTGGTGTCATCGCGCCAGTTATCGGAACGGCGGGTGCCAGCGTCGCTGCTGGCGGTTGCGGCAGACCCGACTGAGTCGACATAGCCATATCCAGCGGATTTACGGCTTTTGTACCTGTCGCAATGTCTGGGACTGTATCGGGATTTTGCCCCTGGGCGGTGGATGCAATTTGTTCGCCATCGCCTGTGAGGAAGTCAGCCGGGGCGCTTGTCCTGGCTGACCTGTTGCTCGTCGTCGATACGTCATCACCTGTCAGCGCGGATGCCTTTGGCGAGGCGGGGGCGGGTGCAGCAGCGCCCACTTTGTCCGAGCCCTTGGTCGTTGGAGTAACGTTTGCGGCGACCGGACTGATTGCGCTAGCGAGCGTCGATTGAAGCGCAGGGTCTGCGCGTCCCGGCAGGGCGACGATATCAGCCTCTGGAGGACTGTCTGTATCCGCGGTCGGGCGTGTTGACACATTGGTCTGATCGGGCCCAGGCGCTGGAAGCGCCAGTTTAGCACTATCGGCGTCAACCTCCGTTGCATTTTGCTCGGCGAGACCCTCTGGCGCCCCGGCGCGCCCGGCAGCCAGTAGGTCAACAGGCACCTCCATCCTGTCAGGCGCCAGTTCCTCAAGCGTGCCATGGGGCATTTCGATCACATCGGCTGTTGTCAGCGGCACGTCGGATGTTTCAGGCGATTCGGCAGCCGGTAGGGCTTGGGGGTTTCCGGCAAGCTCTGCGGTATTCTCCGCGATGGCGAGCATTTCGCCGAGCTGACCGCCATCTTCCAGCGGGCCATTGATCAGAATGGCAGACGCAGCGACCTGGCCGGTATCGGCCCCGGCCAGCAAGTCGGACTCGTCTCGGTCACGCTTATCGGTCTCGAACTTGGAATGGATTTTCGCAAATTCGGCGCCTTTGCCGCTTGGCGACAGTGGGCGGTTGCCGGAATCCGACGATTCGCGGGCTGGCCGACCGGACAAAATCGTATCGAGAGTGAATGCCATTTTTTGCCTGATGAGTTAAGCGTTAACCGAATAAAAACCACGCCGCGTAAAAAGTACGTTAATATTCGAAGCGATTTCGTTCACTTCTTAAATTTTGTTTGACTGCGGAGTGTTAAATGACAGGACCAGTGTCTTTCCCTGCCATCAGCGCGCCGGCTTTGGCGCCCGAGAACCGGCCGGTTGCCAATCTCGCGAACGCCGAGGCCGCCGACATTGGCCAAAGGTTCGAACAGATGCTCTGGGCCGAAATGCTGACCCATGCCGGTTTGGAGAAAGCCTTCTCCCAGGGTGGCGGAGAAGCGGCCTCTGCGTTTTCCAGGTATGTGGTCGAGGCGGTTGCGAAAGATATTGCCGCGTCTCATCCGCTTGGTCTCGCCGATGCGGTCAAATTCGATGCCGCCCGCGCGCCTCAACCGCGAGTGGACAAAATATCATGAATAATCAAGAGCTTAGGTCCCAAACAGCGCGGCTGAGAGATATCCTGCTCAGCGAAAAGGACCTGCTGCTTACCGGGCGAGCCCGGGAGGCTGCCGACCTCGTGCCCGTCAAGATGGAAGCGATGCAGGATATCGAGGCCTTCCTCGAGAACCGGGAACCCAATTTCCTTCCGGTCGAACACCGCGCAGACATGGAGCAGATTGTGCGTCTCTCCAAAGAGAACTCCGCGCATTTCGAGGCGATTCGAAATGGCCTGCGTCATGCCATCGACAGACTCGAGTCCATGCATGGCAGTGCATACGTCGGGTCCTACGCCCAAAACGGAAGTAAAATTCCTTTCACGGAGGTTACCGGTCAGTTCCGCAGAAAAGCCTGACCGGTTAACGCAATCTACACAATGGACACCTAAGGGTTACCTTAACAACCAAGATGGGTTGGCGGTTTTTCCGCTGTCAGGATGACGCGTGTTTGATCATTTCCACGACCATGTCGTGGCGAAAAAATTCAGAGGTACCAAACTGTGTCCAGTATTCTTACCAATAACAGCGCCATGGTCGCGCTCGACACTCTTCGCAGCATCAACAGAGATCTCTCGACTGTTCAGAACGAGATTTCGACCGGCAAGAAAGTATCGTCCGCCAAGGACAACGCTTCGATCTGGGCTATCTCGACGGTCATGTCGACCGACGTTGAAAGCTTCAAGACGATTTCCGACTCACTGAACCTTGGTTCGTCCACTGTTGGTGTTGCCCGTTCGGCTGCCGAGTCCGTCACCCAAAACCTCCAGGAAATCAAAAGCCTGATTGTGTCGGCCCAGCAAGGCAACGTTGACCGGACGAAGATCCAGACCGACATTGATGAGCTGACCAAGGGCATTCAGGCTTATGTTGGTGCAGCGCAGTTCAACGGACTCAACCTGCTCGACGGCAGCTCGTCAGCTGACGTGAACTTCCTTTCCTCGCTGGACCGTTCGTCCAGTGGCACGGTTACGGCATCATCCATCGCCGTTGAGCGTCGGGACCTGTCGATCAGCAACTCGTCTACGCCTGCCACTTTCGGCGCGGTCGCAAATGCGGATCAAACGATTATCGCCTCGGGCGTCAACTCGGGTACGGCGACGTCTGCTGGTGCAGCAGGCACTCTGGACGTCACGATCGCTTCTGTCGCCTCGGGCAACAGCTATCGCCTCGTTCTGGACGATACGGCAACCAACAACACACTTGGCCAGCGTACATTCGAGTACGTTGCTGGTGCTGACGACAGTGCGGCTTCGGTTGCAGCAAACCTGACAACACAAATGGCAAACTTCCTTTCGGCCACCGGTGAAACGAACTATTCCGTCTCCCGCGCCGATGGTGTCATCACGATCACTAACGACTCCGCTGCCGCTCTTGCCGTGACGGCGACTGCGACGACAGGCGGTACAGCCGGTACGACCACAGGTGGCCTTGGCAATCTTGCTACGGTTGACGTGACGACGGATGCTGGTGCAACCGCTGCTCTGACGGCGATCGAAGGCCTGCTGCAAACGTCGATCGATGCTGCTGCCGGTCTCGGTTCGTCGCAAAAGCGGATCGAAAGCCAGGGTGAGTTTGTCAATACGCTGATCGATGCCATGACCACGGGCATCGGCGGTCTGACGGACGCTGACATGGAAGCTGCTTCGGCGAAACTGCAGGCTTTGCAGGTTCAGCAACAGCTCGGCGTCCAGGCGCTGTCGATTGCTAACCAGGGACCGCAGGCACTGCTGTCACTGTTCCGCTAATACTGATCGGTGGCCCGGACGCATGATGCGCCCGGGCCATTGTTTCTTTGTCGCCAGGAGGGCGTTTTGCATAATTTGGCATACAAGGCTTACGGTCAGATCCAGCAGCGCACAGGCAGCGACAAGGGTATCGAGCATGCACTCTTTGTTCAGATCACTGATGCGCTTGAAGATGTCGCTCGGTCTGAGTCTCCCACACCCGCTGCCAAGGCCGATGCGATCTACCGAAATCAGCAATTGTGGACGCTGCTCGCAACCGACCTGATGAGCCCTGCGAATGCACTGCCGGATGATCTCAAGGCCCGCCTCCTTCAGCTTTCGAAATTCGTGCAGAAAACCAGCATGCAGATTCTCTCAGGTGAGGGCGATATCGCCGACCTGGTTGAGGTCAACAAACCCATCATTGCGGGACTGGCCGGCTCGGATAAACCCGAATTGCAAGGTGAGGCTGCCTGATGTCTGGACTCGTACTGAAAATCGCTCCCGGGGAACGCTTCATCGTGAATGGCGCCGTTCTCGAGAATGGCGACAAGCCCGCCCGGATCCGTATCACGGACAGTGATGTCAGGGTGCTGCGGTGCCGCGACGCGCTCCGGCCGGAAGACGTCAATACGCCGTGCAAGCAGATCTACTACGCTGTCCAGTTGCTGATTACCGGCGATCTCGAAGAGTTCGGGACATTGCCGGCAATTGATGAAGAGTGCGCCAAGCTGCTCGACGTCTTCAAGTCGATCGACCCGGAACTCATTCCGACGCTGCGTTCGATGATCAGCCGGAACAATTATTACTCCGCACTGTGCCATCTCAGGCAGATACTGGTGATCGAAGACCAGCTGCTGGCCCGGGCCAGCAAAACCTTCGCGCCCGCGATTGACACGAAAGTGGCCTGACGGATGTTTCAACCCGTCATACCCCTGTCCGGCAGTGGTGGGTGGAAATTCCTCGAGGCGACTTATGACCGCCAGTTGGAAAGCTATTCCAAGTCGCCGCAGGTTCGGCTCGACCGTGACTATCTCGTAGACAAGTTTTCCGAACCTGTTGCTGTCGAAAGCTTTCTCGATGACCGGCGCCTGCTTCGCGTCGTTCTCACATCTTTCGATCTTGGCGGTGAAGAGTGGAAGCGCGGTTTCATCGACAAAGTGCTCGAAGAATCGACCGATCCTGAGAGCACGTTTCTCGCGCGCCTCAACAATTCGAAATATACTGCATTCGCCAAAGCGCTGGATATCGTGGACGGGAAGATATCCCTGTCACCGGGGGCGCTGTCGCGTATGGCGGAAGACTTTGAAGCCAAATCCTTTCAGGCGGCCGTAGGCGAAGTCGACGACAACATGCGGCTCAGCCTCAACTACAAGTCGGGTATCGGCGCAATAGCTGGAACCGGGGCGAGCGAAACCACGATACTTTATCGGATCCTCGGCGATGTGCCTACGCGAACCCTGCTTGAGGGTGCGACCAACTTGCCGACGGATATCCGCAAGCTGCCGCTTGAGCGTCAGGCAGTCATCCTTAAGGAGCGCCTTCAGAGCACGTTGGGAATTCGAGAGATGTCAGAGCTGACGGCGCCCGAGAATGTCGAACAAGTCATCCAGAGATTTCACGCCATGTCGGCCATCTCACAAAATGCATCAAGCTATTCGCCTGCATCGGCAGCGCTCACACTCTTGAGCAATGGGCTTGGCAGCCAGGGCAGCCAGAACCTGTTCCTCAGCCTGCTGTAATTATGGGTCTATCGGCGTCGCCGGCAATGCCTGTGCAGCCAGGCTCCTTTCGGTGCGAAGTATATCGCGAAGCTGATCAAACGCTGCCTCGATGCCCAGGTCATTGGGGGTGCCGGCATAGCGGTCCAACAGCGAATACAGCGCGATCGCCCTGTCGGCTTCGGCATCCTTGCCGAATTCGTAGAGGTTTGCCCGCAACATGGGAGCAATCTCTTCGTACAGGGCAAACATCCGGCGGCATTCCCGAATGAGCGCGTTCTCGTCGTCGGTCGCCGCATGCGGCAGGCTGCGCGAGACGCTGCGCAGGATATCGATCGCCGGATAGCGGCCGCGTTCCGCGATGTCACGGGCCAGGATGATGTGGCCATCCAGTATGCCGCGGATCATGTCAGCGACGGGCTCTTCCATATCGGATCCGGCCACGAGTACGGAATAGATCGCCGTGATGTCGCCCTTGCCGTCAGTGCCGGGCCCGGTCCGCTCTGCCAGTTCGGAGACGACGCGGACGGTTGATGGCGGGAAGGCATTAAGGGCGGGCGTTTCTCCCGCGAGAAGGGCAGTTTCACGATGCGCCTCGGCAAACCGGGTGATCGAATCGAACAGGAACAGCACGTTCAGGCCCTGATCCCGGAAATGCTCTGCGGCCGCCATGGCGCAATAGGCAGCGCGTTTCTTGGCACCGGGCGGTTCGCTGGCGGTCGCTGCGACAACGACCGTCTTCGACATGATCGATTCGGGAAGAACGTTGCGTACAAACTCGTTCACCTCTCGGCTACGTTCGCCGATCAGGGCGATGACGACCCGGTCGGCCTCCATTCCGGCGGCCAGTGATCCGAGAAATGTGGATTTCCCCACGCCCGACCCTGCGAACAATCCGAGTCGCTGTCCGCGACAGATGGGCAGTACTGTATCGGTCACCATCCATCCGGACGCGAGGCGTGGTCCGATTCCCCGGCGGGCGTGGGCGGGCAGGGGTGCCGCCAGTAGCCTGCGTGGTGTCGCGCGCTTCATTGGTGTTGCGCTGTCTCCGCTTGCGATATCGCCGCGGTAGTTAACGATCTGTCCCAGCCAATGGTCGCCGGGCTCGATTCTGGCTTCCTGTTCAATCTGTACGGGATCGCCGATCCGAAGCATGTCGCAGGGTGAAAACAGCAGCGCCGTCACACTGTCGCCAGACACGGTCAGGATCTCGCCCAGAACAGTAGTGCCTTGCTTTTCGATGATAATTTCATTTCCAACGCCAGCGAGTTCGCTGATTCCGGCGATCTTGATTACGCCTGGCGCCACATCAATGACGGTGCCCCAGAGCCTGAACAGCTTCAATGATGAGGTGGCCGCCTTCATCTGCATGGACGCAGTCCTTCACACCTAATTAACCCTTTCTTTAACATATATTACCAAACCTTGTGATGCGGTTAACCAAAGTGAATCGGCCATGATATCCGAACTACCAATGTTTCAGATTCTCGGCGCCATGGCGCGCCACGCGGCAGAAAACCAAAAGGTAAGTGCGACTAACATCGCACATGCCGATGAGCCCGGCTACAAGGCCGCCAAACTTGAGTCTTTTGAAAGTTACATGGCGCGCGCGACGTCAGGGTCCTCCCTCGACGCGATGTCGACGCCGTTTCGAACAGTTGAGGCGGATACGATTGGCTCGCCGAATGGCAACACCGTCAGTCTGGAAGCGGAAATGCTCAATTCGGCCGATGCCATGAGCCAGCACCAGCTCGCACTGACTGTCTATACGAAATCAATCAACCTGTTGCGCACTGCGATGGGCAAGAGAAGCTAAGGGAAGACGACGATGAATCCTCTCAAGGCAATTATGCAGCAAGCCGTCTCCGGCATGCAGCTCGAGTCGCAGCGGATTACCGTTGCCGCCGAGAACATCTCCAATGTCGATACGCCTGGCTACAAGAAAAAAATGCTTCTCATCGATCCGCAGGGCACCTCGGCCGATCAATTCGCGGCGATGAAGCAGATACTCGACGAGACTCCGGGTCAGCGCGACTATAACCCGTCGCACCCGATGGCCGACCAGGACGGCTATGTGACGATGTCGAATGTGTCTTTGATCATGGAAATGGCCGACCTTCGGGGCGCCAATCGCACCTATGAAGCCAACCTCAACGCGTTCCAGCAGGCGCGTTCGATGTACACGTCTCTGCTTGATATCCTGCGTCGCTAGAGGGGCAAAGTGAAGTCATGTCTACAGTAAGTTTCAATGCCTACACGGCTCTGAATACCACGCGGCCAGCAGATACTGCCAAGGCTGTGGGAAAGGCAGACGCTGACAAGAACGTCGTTGCCGAAGGTGTCGCGGATTTTCGGGCGGCTCTGCAGCAGGCCGAAAATACCACAATGCAAACGGCCGTTTCCGGAGCGGACCCCCATGCCATGGTGGCAGCGCTGGCAAACGCGGAACTGATGCTCGATGCCGCTGTAACCATCCGGGACAAGGTCGTCGAAGCCTATCAGGAACTGCTGAGAATGCCCGTTTAAGAGCAGGGGGTCGTCATGTCCGAAGCAGAAATCTTCGAGGTATTACGTGCCCATATCTGGGCGGCGGCGATGATGGCGATGCCCATTCTTGCGTGTACGCTCGTCGTCGGCTTTGCCATCGGCCTTTTGCAGGCCCTGACATCTATCCAGGAAGTCACTCTGACCTTCATCCCCAAGATCCTGGCGGTCATAATCGTATTTTTCCTTTCGCTCGGATACATGACCAGGATCTGCGTAGACCTGTTCAATAATTCGGTACTGCCGCTCATTTCCCGATAGGCCTCCCCGTGCAGACACCCAAGAACTTTGGCCTGGCCCGGCCCACGTCGCTCCTGGCCATAGGCTTGATGATGGTTATCCTCGTGATGATCCTGCCGATCCCGGCATGGGTGATGGATGTCGGCCTGACCATGTCGTTCGCCTTCGCAATCCTGATCTTTGCCACTGCGGTTTTCATCGAACGGCCGCTGGATTTCTCGTCCTTTCCCAGCGTGCTCCTCGCCTCACTGATCCTGCGCCTGGCGCTGAACGTCTCCTCGACAAAGCTGATCATCGGTGAAGGCCATACGGGAACACAGGCAGCTGGCGGCGTTATCGAAGGCTTCGCCATGTTCATCATGGGCGGCAACCTTTTCGTTGGCCTGGTCGTGTTCAGCGTTCTCGTGATCGTCAACTTCATGGTTATCACCAAGGGCGCCGGACGTATGGCCGAAGTGGGGGCACGGTTTGCGCTCGATGCCATGCCGGGTAAGCAGCTGGCGATCGACTCCGACCTTGCCGTGGGTGCCATCACCCACGAGGAGGCGAAAAAACGTCGCCAGAAGGAACAGGAAGAAGCGGCGTTCCTCGGGTCCCTCGACGGTGCATCGAAATTCGTCAAGGGAGACGCGATCGCCGGCCTGATGATCACGGCTCTGAACCTGGTTGCGGGAATCGCGATCGGCCTGTCCGTGCATCACCTCAGCTTCTCCGAGGCCCTGAGCAATTACTCCATCCTCACTGTCGGCGACGGACTCGTGTCGCAGGTGCCCGCCGTCATCGTATCTGTGGCATCCGCGCTGCTCCTGTCCAAGGGACGCGAGGAGGGCGCCATCGACCTCGCCCTTGTGGCGCAGCTCGGCAGCAACGTGGCCGCCTTGATGATCGTGGCCGGAATCCTGTTCGTGTTTGCGCTGTTTCCCGGTCTTCCGTTCGTGCCGTTCATGCTTGCGTCTGCAGGCTTTGCGACGGCCTCGGTCCTTGTGCGCCGGAAAAGCCGTGAGGTGGATGCCGAAGCTCTAAAAGTCCCGGAGCTGACCGTCGACGAGCCTGTGAAGTTCGGCGACTCCATTCATTCCGACGAGATCCACCTCGAAGTTGCCCCCGATCTGGTCAACCTCGTTCTGCTCGGAGAGAACGGATTCGAAAGCCGGATCCACAAAATCCGTCGCTACATCGCGGAAGAATACGGGTTCGTTCTGCCGGCGATCCGCATGACGGACAATCCCACGCTGAAGCGGAATGAATACAGGATCCGCATTCAGGGCGTTCGCCTTGATTCCGGCTTGCTGCGTCCCGGCTCCATCCTCGCACTCATGGAAGACGACCAGTCGCCGCAGATGCAAGGCGAGAAGGTCAAGGAACCCGTCTACAAGGCCGCAGCCCGGTGGTTGCCCAACAGCAAGAAGCAGGAGCTGGCCGCAGCTGGCATTCCGGTCGTCGAGCCGATTGAGGTCCTGGCGACCCACATGCTCGAAGTGATCCAATCCAACTTCGCATTGGTCTTTACGCGGATGGTCATGCTCGATACGCTCGATGCATTGACGACCGTTAGCGACAGCGACCGGGCCGCCGCCAACCGCCGCTTCCTGGACGAGTATATCCCGGCGAAAGTCACGCCCGAAATGCTCTTGTCGGTCGCGCGCTTGCTGCTCGAGGAGCGCGTTTCCATCCGCAACCTGTTCCTGATCATCGAGGCGATTGCTGAAGCCAAAGCCTCATCGCCGGGTCTGCCAAGGATAGTCGAGCTTGTGCGCCAGCGTCTCGCCTTCCAGATCGTGGACCGGCTTCAGGACGACCAGGGCCGCCTGCCGCTGGTTCAATTGTCCACAGACTGGGAGCAGAAGTTCACCCAGTATGAGGTCAATAATGAGAATGGCAGCAGCGATATCGCGCTGCCGCCCGAAATGTTTGGCGAGTTGACCAATGAAGTGCAATCGAAATTGAATGACGCGGCCAAGAAGGGCGTGATCGCCTCCGTAGCGACGTCGTCGCGGCGCCGACGCTTCCTGCAGACCGTCCTCGCGAGCAAAGGCATTCGCAATTCGGTTCTGGCCTACGAAGAAATCACAGCAAAGACCAAGCCGTATATTATCGGCGTTGTCTGATGGCCGACCTTGCGGCACTGGCGGGTCAGCTGGCGCCCCTTCTGTCGATGTTCCTTTTGGTCGTGGCGCGGCTGTCCTTCGTGATCTTTTTCATGCCGGGAATCGGCGAACAGGTTGTGCCGGTGCAATTGCGTCTCATGATTCTGCTGGCGATTGCCATGTCGATGGCCAGTACGGGTGTCGTCGCCGTCCCATCCCTGGAGTCCTTAACCGGATACGGCGGGCTTCTGTTGAGCGAACTTACGATAGGATTCTGCCTCGGGGCCATCCTGCGCGTATCCGTGTGGATGCTCAGCATCGCCGGTACGATTATTTCGCAGTCGATCGGTCTGTCACAACTTCTCGGTGTTGCCCTGGAACGCGAAGCCCAGAGTCTCACCGGAAGCATGCTTTCAATGGCGGGCACCGCCATTCTGCTGACAGCCGACTTCCACCTGAATGCCATCGCGTCGCTGATGCGCCTCTATACTGACATTCCCGTCGGCGCGCTGTCGGCCCTCGACTGGGACATGCTGATTGAGCGGAGTTTCTCTGCTGTGGGCTTCGCGGTTCTGCTCGCCTGGCCATTCGTTGCTGTCAATTTACTTTACAATATCTGCCTTGGCTTCATCAACAAGGCCCTGCCACAGCTGATGGTCGCCTTTGTCGGTGCGCCGCTTATGATCGGAGGCGGCACGATCTTGCTGGCCCTGTCAGTTGTCGGGCTGCTGGTTGTATGGAAAGACCGCGTCATCCAGATCGTGGGATGGATGTAGGGTAGGGCATGGCCGATCAGGAACCCGATAGTGGTGAAAAGGAATTCGACGCCACCGACACCAAACGCCAGCAGGCGCGTGACGAGGGTAATGTTGCTCAGTCAAAGGAGGCGAACGCGTTCGCCTTGATCGCGGGCATACTTGGTGCGGGCGTAGTGTTGCAGGGCGTTGTCGGCAATACTTTGTTCGACGATTTCTCGGCGTTTCTCTACCATATCGACGCTTATGCAAATGATGTGTTTAGCGGAGGCGGAGGCCAGACCAGGAGCTGGATCCAGAGCTTGCTCGTGCAATTCGCCCTGCTCTTTTTGATCCTGGCGGCGGTTGTCTTGGCGGCGCTCATTATTCAGCGGTCCATCTCGTTCTCTTTCAAGAAAATCCAGATGGATATGAAGAAGCTGTCGCCGGTCGAGAATCTGAAGAAGCGCTATGGCATGACCGGTATGACGGACTTTCTCAAGGACACCGTCAAACTGGGATTCGCAGGCATTATTGCGGTCGTTTTCCTGGTCCAGCTGGCGACGGACTATTATGCCAGCAGCGCCATCGAACTTGGTCATTTTGCGTCGTTCACATTCAGCCAGGCGCTCAAGCTGATCATGTGGTTTCTTTTGTTTCAGCTCGTGCTGGCAGTCCTTGACCTGCCGCTGCAACGGCGCATTCACGAGAACAAGCTGAAAATGTCTCGCGAAGAGATGAAGAAGGAGATGAAGCAGAGTGAAGGCGATCCACAGCTGAAACAACAGCGGCGTCAGGCTGGCTCGCGGATAACGCAAGGCCAGCAGCTGCAGAATGTCAAGGAAGCGACCGTCGTGATGGTCAACCCTGAGCACTATGCCGTGGCGCTCAGGTGGAATCCGGACGACAATCTGGCGCCGGTTTGCGTCGCCAAGGGCATGGATCACCTTGCCGCGAAAATCCGGGAAATCGCCATCGCCAACAATATTCCAATATATCGGGACCCGCCATCGACCCGTTCAATCTTCAAGCTTGTGGACGTCGACTCGGAAATTCATCCAGAGCATTTCGCCGCCGTCGCCGCTGCCATCAACTTTGTGGAAAGTGTGCGCAAGCATATGTGAGATCATCATGGCCAGCCGCAAACCTGACTTGCAAAAAATCGTATCGCTCAAGCGACAAAAGGCGGAACAGGATTTCCACCTTGCGAAACAGGACCGTGATCGGGCTGGCGCTCAAGCAGCGCATCTCGAAGAGTCGCTGCGAATATTGGATGGCCAGCATGGTGAGGCCGAAACGTTTCTGCTTTCGCTGAAGAATGGACGCGTCTCCAAACTGATCCAGGATATCGAATCGGTACGCGCCACGGTTACCGAAAAGGAATCGGTTCTTCGCAGCGCTCATGACGTCCTGAAACGGGCATTCGATTCCGAAGACCGTCTGAAGAATATGACGAAATAGCGTCTGCGCTGTCAGTGACGCTTGCTCACAGCAGGGCCATCAACTCGTTCGTCCAGTCCGGCACCACGTCGCTCGCCTTGCCATAGCGCGTCTCGTTGAAAAAGCTCGCCCCGTCAGACGGTTCAAGGTTCAGCTCCAGCGTCCGTGCGCCCACGCGCCGCGCCATCTGAACAAAGCCTGCGGCGGGATAGACATTGCCACTGGTCCCGATTGACACAAACAGGTCCGCCCGCGCGAGGTCGGCTTCGATTTCGTCCATGTAGAGTGGCATTTCGCCGAACCACACAATATGGGGCCGCATGAGGCCGACAGCCTCACAGACCGGGCAGGGTGTTGCCACGCTGATATCGCCCGGCCACCTCACGACCGACCCGCAGGCCTCGCACCGAACCTTGAGCAGCTCGCCATGCATGTGCAGCACATTCTGGCTGCCGGCCTTCTCATGCAGATGGTCGACATTCTGCGTTACCAGCGTGAACCGGCGCCCGGATGCCTGCATGGCCGCTTCCAGTCGCGCCAGCGCCAGGTGGGCTGCATTCGGCTCGGACGTCTTCAGCTGCGCCCGTCGTGCATTGTAGAATTCCTGCACGAAGGCGGGATTGCGGGCAAACCCCTCCGGTGTGGCAAGGTCGTCCAGCGGGTATTTGGTCCAGATGCCATCGACATCGCGGAACGTGCCGAGGCCGCTTTCGGCAGATATACCAGCACCGGTAAGCACAACGATACCGGGCTGCGCGTAAGCATTGGACATGTGGCAGGCCTCGTCATAATCTAAACACACGGTTAATTTAGGGGACCGGGGGCTACGTTGGCAATTGCAAGGGGACATTCTGACATGCTGTCGAACCTGACCATGAAAACCACGCGACTTGCCGTCGGCGCCGCTTTGGCAGGTCTACTCGTACTTGCTGCCTGCGACCAGCAGGGCACACGGCTCGAGCGGGCCCGTGAACTCGCCGACGCAACACTCGACCAGATCAGCGGCCGTGCCGTCGTCGAACCCGGCGCCGATCAAACATTGCTGGCCGCCTCCGTCATGGACCGCGCGATCGCCGGCACGCTGGTCAATGACATTGCTTTTCAGGCGGAAAGCGAAAGGGCCATGTTCGCGATCGGCTCGATTATCGCCAAACCAAAGGATATCCAGACCGTCGCGTTCGACGAAGAAGACGCGCTGATGATGGAAGACGATGAATTGTTCGAGGAAGTCGAACCTGAGATGGCCATGCTCGAAGAAGCGCCTGCATCGGCAGCCGGTGAAGCTGAAGCCCCGGCCGCCGCGCCTGCGCCGGCCGAATCCGGGGGGCTTGTGCGGCCCGCGCGCCTGATGCCAACGGTCAAGCTCGACCCGGCGGCACCCCAGGAATCGCAAAACCAGATCGCCAACGCGACCAGGGAACTGGAACGCACGGCAGCCGAAGAGCCTGCACCTCAGCTGCGCACCCGCAGCCTGGCCCCTCGCTCGATGGAGGCTGTCCCGGAGACACGACGCGTTGCGGCCAGGAAACTGGCCCGCCGGTCGGTGATCTCGGGCGATGCCATCCGCAAGCAGCAGGACGCCAATTCCGTGATGCTCGACACCCTGTCAAAATATGGCATGGACGGTCAGGTCGCCCTCTCGCGCGAAGGCCAGATGGTGATCCAGATCGGTTCGGATGGCGCTGACCCGACGCGTTTCAGCCCGGAAGATGCTGCCGCAAAACTGCAGGCAAGTTTCCTCGCGGTCGATTCCGGCGCAGGCTGCCCTGACACTGTCGATCTCGTCACCATCCAGTCAAATGCGGCCATGGCAACTGAATGCATCGTGGAAGACCTGCGGGCATCCGGCCAGTTCGAATATGTCGAGAAGGATTTCATTTTCCAGAACCAGTTCGTGCGGCGTCCGCGCCCTACCGATCCCGGAACAACTCCCGGCTCTACGCCGTCCACGGGAACGGTCCCGGGTGACACGCCGGCAACGCCTGCCGCGCTGACCGACATCACGCCCAATGACCCGCTCTGGAGCCTGCAATGGAATTTTCAGAGCAATGGTACGAGTGAAGGCAAGTCGGCCGGCGGTGCGGGATTCCAGGATTTCTGGACCCACCAGGCCAATGAAGGCTCGGATCAGGTCGTGGTGGCCGTGGTCGATACCGGCCTGCAGATGCAGCATCCCGACATCAAGGATTCGCCGAATGTGGCAGCAGGCTGGGACATGGTTTCCGATCCGCGCATGGGCAATGATGGCGATGGGCGCGACAATGATGCCAACGACCCGGGCGACATGTGCGATCCGACCCAGCCCTTCGCCGCGGATACGTTCCACGGCACGCACGTTGCCGGCACGATCGGTGCGGCTGCGTCGAACAATGCGACCGGTGTTGCGGGCGGCGCCTGGAACGTGAAAATTGTTCCGGTGCGGGCGCTCGGCAAATGCGGTGGACGCCTGTCGGATATCAATGACGCCATCCGCTGGGCCGGCGGCCTGATTCCGGGTGAAGATGCGCTTGGCAATGAGGTCTGGAACGACAATCCGGCGGACATCATCAACCTGTCCATCGGCCTGTTCGAATTCTGCCCGGCCTCGCTGCAGGATGCGATCGACTCGGTTGTGGACCGTGGCGTAATCGTCGTCTCTGCAGCGGGTAATGCCCGTGTCTCAACACAGTTCTATGCCCCCGGCGGCTGCCAGAATGTCATCTCGGTGGCGGCTGGCGATGCCCGTGGCCAGATCGCGCCCTATTCGAACTTCGGTCCGAACGTCACGGTCATCGCACCGGGCGGCGACCTGACCCGCGACGACAATGGCGACGGTCGCCCCGATGGCGTCCTGTCCACCAAGGCCGCAACCAATTGCTATGACCCTGTCACGGGAGAAGGCGTGGACACCTGCTTCTACGCCTACGAACAGGGCACCAGCATGGCCGCCCCGCACGTCTCGGCCGCGCTGGCCTTGCTCAAGGCCCGCCAACCGGACGCGACCACGTCAGAGCTGAAGGCGACGCTGATCGCGGCGCTCGATAAACGCGAGCCGCTCCAGTGTGCAGGCGCCTGCGCAACCTATCCCGGCACGACGCCGATCCCCGGCAGTCCGGACATGTGCGCGCGTCCGTGCGGTGGCTTGCTGAACCTTGCCAACGTGCCGCCGCTCAGCACGGGCGGAGGCACGCAATAGCCATGGCAGGCCTTCGCTCCCCGTTTCATTTTGGCGGCCCGCTCGGTCTGGCAGGCCTGGCATTGCTTGCTGGAGCGACAGGCCTGTTTGTCCTGGCGGGGTCACCCGATAGCGATGACCAGCCGAGTGTGACCTTGTCCGGCGTGTCGGAAGCGGTGCCTGCCCTACTGCCTGATGCGCGCGTCGACCGGGATGCCAGTCCGCTGATTGGCACGCTTCCGGATGCGCCAGCGCCATTGGACACCGAAGGCGGTCCCCCGCCTGATGGCCCCGCGATTCAGCCGGCTCAGGTTCCGCAAAGCGTGATCACGGCGCAGGCGACCGGGGTGGAGGTCACGTTTATCGTGCGGATCAAGGGTGCGCCGGAAATTGATTCGGTGGCGCGCCTTTACAAGAAAGACCCGGCAGCGGCTGAGCAGGCCTTTGCCGACTATGTCCGGCGTACGCCGGCCTTGAGAGATTTCATGCTGGTCGGGGCCAGCTATTCAGGCGAAATCAGGCTTGCCTATCAAATGCCCCCGGGCGTCGAGCCGACCCGCGCGGCCATCCGTTCGGTGCAGGAGAAAATCATGGCCGTGGACGGGGTCGCCTATGCGGATCCCGACTATATCGCCCATCCTGGAAAGGAAGACTGACAATGAACACGTCCAGCACGCTCGCCCTCGTGGCTGTTTTGGCATTTGCCCTGACGGGCTGTGACCGTCTCAAGGGACCAGACCCGGCGTCCGATACAGCGGTCGCGGCAGCACCGGCGACAACGGCCGATAATCCACCTGCTGATCGCGAAACCCCGGTGCGACCCGAAGCT
The DNA here is from genome assembly GCA_018830285.1 of Alphaproteobacteria bacterium. Classification (GTDB taxonomy): domain Bacteria; phylum Pseudomonadota; class Alphaproteobacteria; order Caulobacterales; family Hyphomonadaceae; genus Hyphomonas. The sequence continues at coordinate 22,103 of JAHJSB010000014.1, read as the reverse complement.
GTTGCAAGCACTGCCACGATCGATTGGGAGGCAGCCCGGCGTGACATGGCTTCGGTGCCAAGTGATGATCGCGGCGCAGGCGCTTTCCAGGTCCAGTCCGGCGCCGAAGCCGCGCCGGTGCCCGTCCTGCTACCCACCGGCATCGTCGTGCCGCAGTCCGCAGAAGACGGCGTAAAGTTCCAGCCGATGAGCGACGGCTATTTCGCGGCCTATCCCGGAATTGACTATAACATCGTCGTCAACGGTACGAACGAAATCGTTGGTGCCCGAGATACCGCTGACACATCTGGTGACACCGAACCGACCTTTGAGGCCACCGCCTCCGGCGCGCAGGTCGCCTTCTCGCGCTATGGTGCCGACTATCTGATCGAATTCGAATGCAAGAACAGTTCGGGCGAGGCCCCGACCTGTATCGGAGAGGACGAGGCGCTCGAAATCGCCCGTAAACTGGTCATCGCGGGGACACGCTGATGCTGAAAAAAGTTTCGTTCATCCTGGCGGCCGCCGCGCTGTCGGGACTTGCCGGCTGTGACTTCATCCGCTTTCCGGGGGACGGCGGACCGACACCGTCCACCCCCGAACCGGGCCCCGCAATCCCCCCCGGCGCCCCCGGGCCACCGCCGCCGGGTGCGCCTGTCGACAACCCCTATGGCGACACGGGAGACACCACGCCCGACACGCCGGTCGATGGCGATACGCACGCGACCGATCCGGTGTCGGGCGACGATCCGGCGACACCGCCGGATAGCGACGTGGATGCGCCTACCGATATACCCCCGGTTGCCGATCCGGTCGATGTCCCGCCGGATGCAACCGATACGCCTGACACGTCCGACACCCAGACCGACCCCACACCTCCTGTGGGCGACACCGCAGACACACCCGTGACGCCCCCCGTCGACCCGGTCACGCCCGCCGTTCCGGAACCGGCTCCCGAGCCGGTGTTCAGCTTCTTCGCCCCCGGTGCGCTGATCCCTGGCACCGGGCAAGGCTCCGGCGACCAGGTCGTCCATGCGCCTGACATGGTGTTTCCGATCGCTGCGGCACCGGCCTACCTGCAATCACAGGTCTTCACCTTTGGTGGCGGCGTCGGCGGCGGCGATCAGTGCGATGCGCGCAACTACGCCTATCCATGGCGCGACAATTTCTGCGAAACCCGCAGCGCCAATCGCGGGTCACCCCTCTGCCCGGTGGAAAAAATCCACCAGGGTCAGGATATCCGCGTCGGTACGCCCGCCCAGTGCAGCACGATGCGGTCCACGGCCAAGGCCGACCGCACGCTGCATGAGGTCGTCGCCGCCGAAGATGGCGTCATCTCGAATGTGGGCTCCTATTCGATCAGCCTGCGCGCCGGTGGCCGCATCTACAAATACCTTCACCTCAACATGGCAAAGCTCAAGGTGAAGACCGGTGACACCGTCACTGCCGGCCAGTCCCTCGGGTTTGTCTCGAACGATTTCGGCGGCTCCGCGACGACCTTCCACCTGCACTTCGAGATCGTCGAAAACACGGCCGAGCATGGCTGGGCGCACGTTCCGCCATACCTGTCACTGGTCAAAGCGTATGAGCGCCGCGAAAATGGTCCCGGTGAGCAGGTCGAGCAGAATGTCGCCGTCGCTTCCGCGCCTATCGTCATACCCGAAGGCATGGAAATCATCGAATAGGATCAGGCCGGCCTGAAGGTCAGCGCCACGCCATTATTGCACCAGCGCTGGCCGGTCGGGGCTGGGCCATCGTCGAACACATGGCCCTGGTGCCCAAGGCAGCGGGCACAGTGGTATTCGGTGCGCGTATAGATCAGCTTGCGATCGAGGCTCGTCGTGATTGCACCCGGCATGACGTCGAAAAAGCTCGGCCAGCCCGTGCCGCTGTCGAATTTCGTGTCCGATGCGAACAGCGGCAGGTCACAGCCTGCGCAGTGATACGTCCCGTCGCGTTTCTCTTTGTTCAGGGGCGAGGTGAATGCCCGTTCGGTATCCGCCTTGCGCAACACGGCAAAGGCCTCAGGCGACAGGCGCGCACGCCACTCATCCTGGCTCATCGTCCGCCATTCGCTGCCTGCAAACGGGTCAGAAGCGCTGTTGGCGTCGGATGATTGTGGCTTGTCGGCACCGGCGGAGGAACAGGCGGCCACCGCAACAGCAGCAGAACCGGACAGGAGAAGGGCGCGGCGGGACAGGACGTGTTTCATGCGCATGGGTCTAGCAATAGGTTCAGACACGCAACACACACAAGGCTGTGTGCCCGTCAGGCGCTTTCGTCGACCCAAACCTCGCCTTCGAGATCATCCAGCTTGCCCTGTAAATGCGCCCGCACGTCCTGCACCGCCTGACTGTACACAGGCGGTCCCATCGTCTTCAGCATCAGGTCGACGATTTCGCCAGCCCGGAAGTCGCTCAGCGTCTCGTCGAATTTGGTACTAAATGTTTTCTGTACATCGCGGCAAAGGGTTTCCCGGCGTTCAGGGCTCAGCGTGATCTCTTTCATTTTTCCGCCTCAGGCTCGGGATGCGGATTGCGACCGAAGTTCACTTCGCCGGAATCCTGTCCCGCATCAATGATCGCCTTGCGGATTGTCCTGGCCCGGGAAAATTCCCGCATCAGCATATCGCCGTCGCCCCATCGGATGGCCCGCTGCAGGGCAGCGAGATCTTCGGAGAACCGGCCGAGGCACTCGAGCACGGCATCTTTATTGGTCAGAAACACGTCGCGCCACATGACCGGGTCCGAGGCCGCGATGCGCGTGAAGTCGCGAAACCCGCCGGCCGAATACTTGACCACTTCGCCCTGTTCCACTGTCTCCATGTCGAACGCGGTTGCGACAATGTTGAACGCGATGAGGTGGGGCAGGTGGCTGGTGATTGCGAGCACGCGGTCATGGCGGGCCGCGTCCATCGTCTCGACCTTCGCGCCCAGCCCCTGCCAGAACCGCGTCAGCGCATCGACGGCAGCGAGATAGTCCGGCGAGGTGTCGTCGCCGGGAGTCAGGATGTGCCAGGCATCGCGGAACAGGGTCGCGAACCCGGCTTCCGGACCGGATTGTTCGGTGCCCGCAATCGGGTGGCCGGGAATGATATGGATGCGGCCGTCACCGGCGGCTGTCAGGGCCGCTGCTGCTTCGCCCTTCACCGATCCGACATCGGTCAGGATGGCGCCCGTCTTCATATGCGGAACGGCGTCCGTCGCAACAGCGCTCAGGGCGCCAACTGGCACGCACAGGAATACGCAATCAGCGTTTGCGACGGCGGCCGGCAGTGTGTCCACGACTGCGCCAAGGCCCAGCCCGTTTGCCCGGTCGCGCACGTCATCGCTGGCATCGTACAGAATGACAGAACCTGCTGCACCATATTCGATGGCGGCACGGGCGATCGAAGCGCCGATCAGGCCGGCGCCGACAATGGCAATCGAGGGAAATACAGGGTCGGACATTCAACGCACTCTTGTTCAGGCAATCTGCGTTGCTCTGGTGTGCAAAGCGAAGGCCAAGGTCAAGGGTCGTCCGAACTTAATCCGGGCGGTGCGATGGCGCGCACCGGCCGCAGCGACGGTTTGGCGCGGCTGTTTTGTGCCGGCGAGGCATTACATGTGCACCTGCGACGGAGATTGATATGGCAAACACCACGCCCATCCTGGCAGGCTTGCGCTTGCGCTGCGGTAATTGCGGAAAAGGCAAGCTGTTCTCGGGCTACCTGAAGCTCAATTCCGCTTGCCCTGTTTGCGGACGCGATATGACAGCAGCCGATACGGCAGACGGGCCTGCTTTCTTCGTCGGCTTCGGCGTGCTGATCCTGCTCGCCCCGTTCCTGTTCCTGCTACCGATGAGCCCGCTTCCTGCCGTGGCAAAGGTCTTTGCGTTTGCCACGCTGTGCGTCGTCCTGATCGGGCTGTGCCTGATCCTCTTGCCGGTCGCCAAGGCAGTTCTGCTCAACCTCCAGCTCCACCACGGCGCCAAACAGGTCACCGCGTCAGACATCAAGGATCGCTAGCTCGCTGCGCTCCAGCCGCCATTGCGATGCAGGTTGCCGAGCAATTCCTCCGGGCGAGTGACGCTGTGCAGCTTGTCGGCGACGTCGGGACGGCCCAGCGCATAGCCCTGCAGGAAGTCACAGGCCAGCAATTGCAGGATGGCCGCCTGGTCTTCGGTTTCGACGCCCTCGGCGACGACCTTCATGTTGAGGCTGTGGCCAAGTGCAATAATGGACTTCAGCAACTGTCGGCCGGTTGGGCCGATATCAAGCTGCTGGATGAAGGCCCGGTCGATCTTCAGCCCGTCGAATTCAAATTGCTGCAGGTAGCTCAGCGATGAATAGCCAGTGCCGAAATCGTCGAGTAGGACCTGCACACCCATTTCGCGCAGGCGCTTCATCGTCCGTTGTGCTTCACCCGTATGGGAAATCAGCACGCCTTCGGTGATCTCGATATGCAGAAATGACGGGTCGATGCCGTGACGCTCAAGGGCTGCTTCGACGCTGCTGGCGAATCCATCAACGCGGAACTGGATGGGTGAAACATTGACCGCGATCGGAATCGTCTTCTGGCGCGTGATCTCCAACATGGCCTGATCGAGCGCCCAGGCGCCCAATTTCGTGATCAGGCCGCTTTCCTCGGCAATCGGAATGAAGACTCCGGGCGATCCTGCCTGTCCCGGCTTGCCCGGCCAACGCATCAGCGCTTCGGCGCTCATCACCTTGCCGGTGCGGGCGCACACAAGGGGCTGGTAGACGAGCTGGAGCTGGTTGTTCATCAATGCCAGGTCGAGTTCCGAATTGATCGTGCGGCGCAATTGGAGCACTTCATCCATTGCTGGCGAGTAGACGCGAATACTGTCCTGCTTCTCGCTCTTGGCGGCGAACATTGCGACATCTGCGCGGCGCAGGATTTCCGTGGCGGGTGAGTCACCTTTCGTGGTCGGTGCAATACCGATGCTGGCCTTGATGTTGATAACATCGTCTCGAATGCGGAACGGCGCATCCATGGCCTTGTCGATCGATTGGGCTGTTTGCGTCGCACGGCTCTCGGCATCTTCGCGCATGATCAGCGCAGCGAATTCGCTGTTGCCAACGCGGGCGAGCAGGTCGCTCTGATGCAGGCAGCTCGACATCCGCATAGCCACAGCTCTCAACAATTCGTCGCCGGTCTCATGTCCCAGCGTATCATTGACGACTTTGAATCCGTCGAGTTCGATGACCATGAGTGCCGAGTCCGGACCTTCCGAGTTGAGTGCGTCGGTCAGCCGGTCATGAAGGGTTGCCCGGTTGGGCAGGTCAGTGACCGGATCTGTCGAGGACAGCTTGCTGAACTGCCTGCGAACGATACTCAGCTGTTCGGCATGCTGAGAGCCTTGCCACAGGATCAGCGCTGCCAGCAGCGCCAGTGCGATATTTGCAATAAGGATTGCCGACAGCCCGCTCATGAGAGCGCCCGGTGCGTGGAGATGTGGAATGAATGTGCCATGGAAGACAGCCTGACCCTCAAGTTAGGCCTCCATTCTTATCGTCCGCCAGTGCACGAACGCTTTCGGCGGGCGACCAAATATGGCGGCCCGCGTTAACGTGCGATTTGTCATGAATTTTGGCGCTGCGGCGCCAATCAGCCGGTCAGGGCCTGCTCATCGCGCTCGCCCGTCCGGATCCGGACCACCGAGTCCACTGTGTGGACGAATATCTTGCCGTCACCAATCGTGCCCGTATTGGCTGCCGAGATGATCGCATCCGAGAACCGGTCCACGTCCGTGTCCGCGCAGGCGACCTCGACCCGTACCTTCGGCAACAGGCGGACTTCATATTCGGCGCCCCGGTAGACTTCTGTCTTGCCCTGCTGGCGACCATAGCCGCGCACTTCCGAGACAGTCAGTCCGGTTGCCCCGGCTTCAGACAGGGCGTCGATCACCGCGTCGAGGCGGCTGGGCTTGAAGATTGCTGTCACGAGTTTCATGGTCGACCGGCCTTCTGTTTTGTGCACCTGCGAACGTAGCCGCCGCACCGCCCGCGTCAATGCCTTTTGCGCCCGGAGCCTGTCGCGGGCTTGGCTATGCGCGCTCGCTCCACAACCGGCGCGACAGCGCCGCCGCCGGGCGAAGCATACAGTCTCTTGACCGCCTCGACCAGGACGACGCCGCCAAGATCGGGCGTGATCAGGCGGCCGATCGCGTCCCAGCCTTCAGCGGCGGCCGTCACGATACCCGTTGAAACAGGCGGCATGTAGAGCGCGCTCGAACTGGCCGTGACCTGGAACAAGCCGACCGAGAGCAGGTTCATCAATTGGGCCCGGCTCCAGGGACGGCCCTGGCCGAATGGCGTGCGCGTTGCCCGCGCCCAGAGCCCGGCGCGGTTCGAGGCGGCAAGGACGATGCGACCTTCTGGCGACATCACGCGCCAGACTTCGCGCAGGTAGGCGCGCGGATCGCCCGTTTCTTCAAGCCCGTGAAGCACGATCACCCGGTCGAACATGCCGTCCGGAAAGGGCAGGCGCAGGTCGCCCACGGACACGGCGGCATTGCCCCGCCCTGTTGGATCCCAGTGCACCGGTCCATGATCGAATGGCACAGCTGCCACGCTGCGGCTTGGATGGTCGCCGAACGTATCTAGCACCGGCAAAGCGTAGCCGAGGCCCAGCAGCGAGAGGTTGTTTGCGTCGCCCCACAGGTCGGTCAGTTTGGCTGACAGGATGCGTGACGCCGCGCTCCCTAACGGAGAGGCATAGAATCGTTGTAGCGTGACGGCATCCTGACGCATCGACTTCCCTGTGTTAGATCAAGGTCTTGTAAGTACCCATAACGGCAATGGAGACCCCGAAACATGTTCCAGATACACCAGTTTCCCTGCCTGAACGATAATTACGGGTTCCTCGCGCATGATTCCGTGTCGGGCGAAACAGCCGCCATCGATACGCCCGACGCGCAAAAATACCTGACCGAGGCCGCCGCGAAGGGCTGGACGATCACGCAAGTGTGGAACACGCACTGGCATCCTGACCATGCCGGCGGCAACCTTGCGATCAGGGACGCAACCACCTGCACTATTACCGGCCCGGCTGGCGAAGCGGAGAAAATTCCCGGCATCGATCGTATGGTGAAGACCGGCGACCTCGTCAAACTCGGCAATATCGAAGCGAAAGTCATCGATGTGCCCGGCCACACGCTCGGTCATATCGCCTATCATCTGCCAATTGAATCTGTCGCGTTCGTCGGCGATGCCGTGTTTGCCCTCGGCTGCGGACGCGTGTTCGAAGGCAATCCGGAAATGATGTGGCAAAGCCTGACGCGGCTGAAAGGCCTGCCGCCCGAAACCGCGCTTTACTGCGCCCATGAATATACCGCCTCGAACGCCAAATTCGCCGTCACGGTCGATCCCGGCAATAAAGCCCTCGCCGCGTATGTGAAAGAGATCACCGACAAGCGCGCCCGCAATGAGTGGACCGTCCCGACGCAGCTTTCGCGCGAGCTGGCGACCAATCCCTTCCTGCGCGCGGACGATCCTGCCCTTCAGGCCGCCATGGGCCATCCCGGTGACGCCGTGGCGACCTTCGCCGAGATCCGCGGCCGCAAGGACCGGTTCTGATGGACGCCATCTCCGGGGACCTGGGCGCCAACGAGATCATCCGCCTGCTCGGCCTGAAGCCGCACCCGGAAGGCGGCCACTATGCCGAAACCTTTCGCGCCCCTGCGCTGCCCGGCTACCGGCCGGCCTCCACCGCCATCTACTTCCTGCTGCAGGCTGACGAAGTATCCGCCTGGCACCGCGTGGACGCCGATGAAGCCTGGTTCTGGCATGCTGGCGGGCCTCTTGCCCTGACATTGTCACCGCCGGACGGAAACGGCGCCGAGGCGTTCCAGCTGGGCCCCGATCTGCGCGCAGCCCAGCGCCCCCAAGTGCTCGTTCCCGCTCATCATTGGCAAACCGCCGAAACGCTTGGCGCATGGACGCTTGTCAGTTGCACGGTCGCGCCGGGGTTCGAATTCAAGGGATTCGAGCTCGCCCCGCCTGACTGGCGGCCACGGCCCTGACGGTGCTTTCAGGCAAAGAAAAACCGGACGGCGCGGGGCCGGTCCGGCTCTTCCTGTCGCGCATGATGCGTTCAGTCTAGCCCGCGATATATTGCGCGCCGTTCACGGTCATGGTCGCACCCGTGATGAAGGCAGCTTCATCACTCGCCAGGTAGGCGCACATCGAGGCGATCTCTTCCGCTTTGCCAAGACGGCCGACCGGGATGGACGCGATAATGCCTTCAAGCACTTTTTCCGGCACCGCCTGCAGCATTTCCGTGTCGATATAGCCCGGGCAGACCACGTTCACGGTGACGCCCTTCTTGGCGCCTTCCTGGGCGAGGGCCTTGGTGAAGCCGATCAGGCCGGCCTTGGCGGCGGAATAGTTCGCCTGGCCAAACTGGCCCTTCTGTCCGTTGATCGACGAGATGTTGATCACCCGGCCAAAACCGCGCTCGCGCATGCCGTCCCAGACCTGGCGCGTCACGTTGAAGGCCGAGGTCAGGTCGACATCGATCACCTGCTGCCACTGGTCGAGCGACATCTTGTGGAACGGCGCATCGCGCGTGATGCCGGCGTTGTTGACCACGATGTCGATGGGGCCGAGATCGGCTTCGATGGCGGCAATGCCTTTGCCGACAGCGTCATAGTCGGCGACGTCGAACTTGTAGGTCTTGACGCCGGTGTCCGCTTCGAACTTTTTCGCCGCCTCGTCATTGCCGGCATAATTGGCCGCAACCTTGTAGCCCTTGGCTTTCATCGCCACGCTAATGGCATGTCCGATGCCTCGCGTGCCCCCTGTCACCAATACTGTTTTCGTCATGCCTGTTTTCCTCCGGCTTTAAGTTGCGCTCACTCGTAGCCTTCATGGGTGTCAGACTTCAACTGGGAGATTGGTCACACGCAAATTCTGTGCAAACATTGCTGCATAGCACAAAAATTGCTTCTCCGTTTTGGAGAACAGAGGGCAGGACATGGCCAAGCAAAACGGATCGTCTTCGACGATCATCATCAAGAAATATGCGAATCGGCGTCTCTACGACACATCCACCTCGTCTTACGTGACGCTGGACCACCTCTCGGAACTCGTCCGCGAAGGCCGGGATTTCGAGGTTCGCGACGCCAAGACAGGCGACGACCTGACCCGTCAGGTGCTCACGCAGATCATATTCGAGCAGGAAACAAAGGGCGAAGGCGCGCTACCATTGAACTTCCTGCGCCAGCTGATCGGCTTCTATGGCGGGGGCGCTCAGACCTTCCTGCCAGCCTTTCTCGACATGTCGATGAACAGTTTTGCCGACACGCAAAAGGAATGGCGCAAGGCCGCCAATCCGATGTCCGCTTTCGAAAAGCAGGCCAAACGCAACATGGCCATGTTCGAACAGGGCATGAAAATGTTCATGCCGACGCTCTACAAAGCGTCCCAAACCGAGAAATCGACGCCAGCCAATCCGATCCTCGACTTCCAGGCCGAGGCCCTCGCGGCCATGCAGGCGCAGATGCAGGCCATCCAGGATCAGCTCGCCGACCTCACGAAGAAGGACTAGCCAGGCTCCCGTTACCGGGATGCAGGACCTGGCGCGACGTGTCGCCCGGACTTGTCGGATTCTAGTCAGGCGATGGCGTTTGGGCGTGGCCAGGCGTCTTGTGCTTGGTGCTATCAGGTGTGGCCGCTGGCTCATCGGGCGCTGCCGGTTTGGCATAGCTGGCGGTTTCGGGTTCGGGGCCGAGAATGATGGTCTCGTCGTTACCTTTGAAATGGTCGACCGGCATGTCCTTTTCAGGCGCGTGCGGTCCCTCTTCGGGCAGCATTTGCATGCGTCGCCTGCGCGCTGCCGTTTCGATCTGGTCGGCCTCGTCGGGCGAGGTGTGGGGACGGGCCTCGCGAGGCAGCGTTTTCCTTGTCATTGTGGGGCTCCTTTCCTGCCAATAAACGACGCGGCACCGCGTTCGTTCCGCGATCAGCGCGACGCGCGCGTCCCGGCAGGACGGGCCACTCTGGACGGTCAGACTTGTCCCCAATACGAAAACGGCCCGCCGCACTTTTGTGGGGCAGGCCGTTCTGTCTCGAATTCAAGGTGTTGGGCGTCAGACGTCGCCGGCCACGCCAAAGTCACGTCGGGCCGACACGATCGTCACTACCACACCGGCCAGCACGTCGAGCAGGGCCATCGACATCAGGATGAAGAAGGTCGAGGTGGCAAAGTTCGGCAAGAGCAGGAACTGGATCAGGCAGACGATGAACAGCATCATCGAGATCGCGTGATTGATGATGGTCGAGGTGCCGGTACTGGTCGATTTCAGGATTTCGAGGAACAGGAAGACGATTGCCAGCAGCAGGATCGCGTCGCCCTTGGTCAGCATCCACTCGACGCCGGAAATCATAGGCAGGTGCATGAACGGACCGTTCAGCAGGTTCAGGATGGGGGCGCTTGTCGCCCGTACCAGTTCGCCCTGCGCGTTCACGGTCTCGACCGCGCCGCCAAAGCCGAGGGCCAGGAGATTGTAGAGAGCTACTGGAATAACCAGCAGCGGAAAGATTCCGAAAATTGCGCGCATCAGGTTCCCCTTTTCATGTGAGTCGCTCGAAGCATTATTCTTCTGCTTGTCACGCTCTCGCTTTGCGATCGCCGCTCCCGCCAGTGCGATCTTCGTATTTTTGCTCATTCAGACCATCCGTCATCCGGTCGAGTTAACACAGGGTTTACCGTATCATACGCGGCGATGCGAGCGGATTTCCCCAATGCGGTCGGACAACACTGCCCGGCAGCCATTAATCGCGGCAAACACGGCGATTTCAGGTCCATATCGTATCTTTCGGGGAGAACAGAATGCCATCCTTTCACATTCTTGCCGGTCCGCCCGGCAGCGGCAAAACCTCGGTGCTGCCACATCTGGCCGGAACATGCCACACGGTCGCAGAGCCTGCCCGGCAGGTGCTGGCGCAGCAGCGCCGTATCGATGGGCAGGGCACGGGTGACCGGGATCCGGCCCTGTTTGTCGCACTGATGCTGGACCAGGCGGTCTGCAACCATGACGCCGCGCTGTCAGCGCCGGGTCCTGTCGTCTTCGACCGGGGCTTGGTGGACCTGCTGGCCTATGCCGCCTATTGGCAGCTCGACACGTCCCCCATCGACCGGGCGATTGCGGCGCGGGGCAGGGCGGAAAAGGTCTTCTGGTTCCCGGCCTGGCAGGCGATCTACGCATCAGATGATGAGCGCACGCTCGATTTCACGGGCGCGGAAGCCTTCGGCGCCCTGACGCGCAGCGCCTATGAAGGATTGGGCTACAGGCTCATCGACATGCCACTGACGGATGCCGCGACACGCGCCGCCTTCATCCGTGACATTATCGGCGCCTAGATCTCGTCCGAGCCGCCGGGATTGCGCCGGCGGCGGATCAGCCACATCACGCCGCGCAGGTCTGACAGGGCATCGTTCAGGCGGCCAAAATTGGTATAGTTCGACGTGCCGGTGGCGCGCGGACGGTGGTTCACGTCCCGGAATTCCACCTTGTAGCCCTCGGCCCGCATCAGGGCCGGCACATAACGGTGCATATGGTCGAAATAGGGAAGCGAGATATAGGCATCGCGATACAATACCTTGGTGCCGCATCCGCTATCGTCGCAATCATCATTCAGCAGGCGCTGGCGGATATTGTTGGCGAAACGCGATCCGAACCGCTTCCACGGCGTGTCCTTGCGGCTGGCCCGGCGGCCCATGACCATTTTCAGGTCGTTGGGCGCATCGGCGCGGGTCAGGGCACGGTAAAGGTCCGGCAGGTCGGCCGGATCGTTTTGTCCATCGCCGTCCAGTGTGCCGATCACGGGCGCCCGTGCAGCCAGGATACCCGACCGGATCGCGCGGCTTTGCCCGGCATTCTTGCGGTGTCCCAGAACCCTGAGCATCGGAAAACGTGACTTGAGTTCGGACAGCACCGCCCGGGTGTCATCGGTTGAGGCGTCGTCGACAAACACCATCTCGAAGGCGCGGCCATCCAGCGCGCGCGCGATCTCTTCGATCAGCAACTCGACATTACCGGCTTCATTGTGCAAGGGCACGACGACAGAGAATTCAAGGGAACTGGCCAAAACAACGCGCCTTCGGGCTTGCGGGGAAAACAAACCACGCCTCATAACGAGACAGGGCCGCAAAAGCGAGACCTTACCTCATCTGGCCCTGCTTCCTGCCCAAAACCACAAGACGCGCCCTACGCGACCCGCTAGAAGGCAAAGCCATGATATTTCTCGACCGCATCTCGTCCGGCTGGAAAGCCTGGGTCCTGCTCTTCGTGATCACGTTCGGGGCCGCCGCGCCCGGCGTGTTCAGCCTGCCCGCGCTCGACCGCGACGAAAGCCGCTTCGCGCAAGCCTCCAAGCAGATGCTGGAATCGGGCGATTATATCCGCCTGCGCTACCAGGACGAACTGCGCAACAAGAAGCCAGCCGGCATCCACTGGCTGCAGGCCGGTTCGACCGCCCTGTTTACCGGCGCTGACGCAAAGCAGATCTGGACCTACCGCGTGCCCAGTTGGCTCGGTGCGGCGCTGGCCACGCTCGCCTGTTTCTGGTGCGGCATGCCGCTGATCGGGCGGCGCGCGAGTTTCCTCGGCGCGGCCCTGTTCGGCACGACGCTGCTGCTCACCAGCGAGGCGCACATCTCCAAGACCGATGGCATGCTCGTCTTCCTGACCACGCTCAGTATCGGCGCGCTGGCCCGCCTCTATATGCGCAATGACCAGTCCAAGCGCATGGCGCTCCTGTTCTGGACAGCCATGGGCCTTGTCTTCCTCATCAAGGGGCCTGTCGGCCCGATGGTCGCGGCCTATGCCGGCATCGGCGCCTGGGTCTGGACCAAGGCGGCCGGCGGCAAGGGCGGCGACTGGTGGCGCGTCCTCCTCTGGTGGCCCGGTCCGGCCATCTTCGTCGCCCTCGTCCTGCCCTGGTTCTTGTGGATCCAGGCGGCGACCGGCGGAGAATTTATCAAGGGTGCCGTCGGCAAGGACCTGAAGGACAAGTTCACAGGCGCTTCCGAAGGCCATGGCGGCTGGCCCTTCTACCACCTGACGCACATGCCCGCCTGGTTCTTCCCGGCCACGCTGATGCTGGTGCCCGGCTGCGTCGCGGCCTGGCAGCGCCTGAAGCCGCGGGGCGATCTCGGCTGGAAATGGCTGCGCGATTCCGCGGCCATCACCGCCGTCGTTTTCGCCTTCCTCGTCGTGCTCCTTTACGCCCTGCCCCACCTGCCTCGGCCCGAGGGCACAGGCCTCGTCGCAAAGTCTCTGGCGACGCTCTCCACGCTGAAAACCCTGCCCGCCTTCCCGGCGGTGCTGCTCGGCGTCTTCTGGTACATCTCGGGCCGCGACGACTGGAAGCACCGCTGGCCGATCGGCATTGACGGCCTGACGGATGAGACCCGCGCCATCCGCTTCCTCGTGGCCTGGGCGGCGCTCACCTACGCCTTCTTCGAACTCATGCCCACGCTGCTCAGCCATTATATCTTGCCCGCCTATCCGGCCATCGGCCTGCTCTGCGGCTATGCGGCGGTGCAGCTGATGGAGGGCAAGCGCATGCCGGTCAGCCGCTGGGTTTCGCTCGCCCTGTTTGCCGTGGGCGCGATCCTGTTGCTTGCCGTCTCGTTCCCCGGCGTCGCGATCTACTTCATGGAAGAAACCGCGGCAGATTTCACCACAGCCGCTTCCAGCCAGGTGCTTGACGCATGGACCTCCTATCGCAGCTTCCCGCTCTGGCTCTGGTGGCTCGGCTTCGTGCTTGTTGGACTGGCCATTATCGAGTTCGCCCGGCACCGGGACGGACTGGCCATCCTGTTCGCCATCGCCGCCAGCATTGCCATCGGCTGGCACATCCGCATCTTCATGCTGCCCAGCCAGGTCTGGCTGCAGCCGACCGAAACCGCCCGCGCCGCGCTTGAAGACGTCTGCGGCGTGCCGGGAGATGATGCCAACTGCAATACGACCGCGCCCGAGCGCATTCTCGCGCTCGGCTATGCCGAACCAAGCTATATCCTGACGCTCGGCACGCAGAACCTGCACCCGCCGGAGACCCCGCTAGACCTGCCGGCGGACCCGTCCGCCTATCCGGTCGTCTACCTCGTCAATTTCGAGGACAGGAAGGCCGATCCCGCAATCGCGGATACGGTGGCCACGCTGCGCGCCGAAGCGGAAAAGCTGAATCTTTGCGTCACGGAGTCCCAGCCGCATTATGCGCTGAACTATTCCAACGGAGACCCGGTCAATTTCCGGGCAATCCGTTTCGATACAGGCGGTTGTCCCGGGGAATAAGGATCAATGATTTACAGGCGCGCCCGCGCCGCCTAGCCTCTCGCCCGAATTGGGGAGACAGCACATGAATTTGAAATCCTTGGCCTTGGCCGCATCCGTCCTTGCCCTCGGCGTCGCGCCGGGCGCCTTTGCGGACGAGACGCTCCGCTCTGACATTGCGGTCGATTACGATACGCATCTTGGCGCGCTGTTCACATATTTCCATACGCATCCAGAACTCTCCTTCCGCGAAACCAATACGGCCAAGACGCTCGCGAAGGAAATCAGGGCTTATGGGTTTGATGTGACCGAAGGCGTTGGTGGCACCGGCATTGTCGCGGTCATGAAAAACGGGGAAGGGCCAACCGTCCTGATGCGCGCCGACATGGACGGCCTGCCGCTTCTCGAAGACAGCGGTCTCGCTTATGCGTCCACGGTCACGCAGACAGACATCGACGGCATAGAAAAGCCGGTCATGCATGCGTGCGGGCACGATGTGCACATCACGTCCCTTGTCGGCGCTGCGAAACAGCTGGCTGCCCGCAAGGACGAATGGTCCGGCACACTTGTCCTCGTGGGCCAACCGGCGGAGGAGCGCATTGGCGGCGCCCACGCCATGATGGAAGATGGCCTCTATACCCGGTTCCCCAAGCCCGATTACGCCATCGCCTTCCACGTTGCGGCCGACGTGCCGACCGGACGTATCCTGCTGCCGCCCGATATCGTGGCGTCCAGCTCCGACAGCGTGGACATTCTCGTCCATGGCGTCGGCACGCATGGCGCGTATCCGCACATGGGTATCGACCCGGTGCTCGTGGCGTCCCAGATTGTCGTGTCACTACAGTCGGTCGTGTCGCGCTCGATCGCGCCGCTGGATCCGGGCGTCATTACGGTTGGCGCATTCCATGGCGGGGCCAAGCACAATATCATCGGCGACAAGGTCGAGATGCAGCTGACCGTCCGGTCCGATGACCCTGAGGTGCGGACACAATTGCTCGACGGGATAGACCGGGTCGCACGGGGCGTTGCCATCTCAATGGGCGTACCGGAAGACCTGATGCCGGAAGTCACCCGCTCGAAAACCGAATCCACACCGCCCACCATCAATGATGCAGACACGGCGCGGCGCCTGCGCGATGCGTTCACGGACTCACTGCCGGAAGGTGCGCTGTATGAACAGCCGCGCGACGGCATGGGGGCGGAAGACTTCGCCTATTTCGTCACGCCGGAAACCGGCGTCAAAGGCGTCTATTTCAGTGTCGGCGGCACACCTGAGGCCGAGGCGGCCAGCGCGCCGTCACACCATTCGCCCTTCTTCAGGATCGACCCTGAGCCTTCGGTCAAGCTCGGCACCGAAGCGATGGTCGTCGGCGCAATGGCGCTGATGAAGCCGACAACCTAGAAACTGTAATCCAGCCGCAGGCCAAAGGTGCGCGGGTCTGACCTGAACGTGTTGTAGCCGATGAAGCCATAGCCCGAGAGGGCATAGTCTTCATCGGTCAGGTTGCGGCCCCAGACCGTCAGCCCAAGGCCGGTGCCTGCGAACTGGAACGCCGCTTCGGCCTGCAATGTGGTGAAGCCGGCCTGCATCCGCGTCTCAAGGCCCTCTGGGTCGAGATAATAATCGCCGCGATACTTCACATGGGCCGCGACGCTCGCATCCACGCCCGGTGTCAGCGCGAATTCATAACGCCCGCCCAGTGTGGCTGACACGTTCGGCGCGAAGGGCAGGGGATTGCCGTCGAACGTCGCGGCATTGCCGCCAATATTGGTCGCCTGCTCAATCTCGGTATCAAGCACGGTCAGCCCGGCGTCCAGTGTCAGGCCGTCGGTTGGCCGCCAGATCATATCCGCCTCTGCGCCATACACGGTGGCCGCATCCAGGTTCGACAGCGAATTCGAGGTGATGCTCGAACCGTCCGGCAGCGGGAAGTTCACGAATATCCGCGCCTGCGGCGCATCATAATCCTGCCAGAACGCGGCAAGGGTCCAGTTCAGCGTGTCTGTGGGCCGGGCCTTGTAGCCGAGCTCATACGCGGTCACCGATTCAGCTTCGAACAGGCCCTCGTCGGTGAAATGCGTCGCATTATTTTGCACCTCGCCATTGAAGCCGCCGGACTTGTAACTGTTTGATATGGAGGCATAGGCCAGCCCCGGCCCGATATCATAGGAAAGCGCCGCATTGCCGCTGAGGCGTGTCTCGTCAATCTCATTCGATCCGAAAGCGAGGCCCATCCCGCCGACATTATTGTAGCCGACCGTGCCATCATCAAACACATGCCGCCCGCTGCCATGCCCTTCGATCCGCTCATCGGTCACGCGCAGGCCCAGCGTCGCCGCCAGGCGCTCCGTCAGGTCGAATTCATTATGCGTGAAGGCGGCGAGCGCCGTGCGGGACTGGTTGATGTCGGTGACCAGGGTCATCGCGGTCCCGGGGGATACGGGCGCCGGGCCTGCGCGGCTGCCCGCACCGACATAGGGGCATGTGCCCAGCAGGGTTGCAGGGTCCAGCACGCCGCACCAGATCGTATAGGTCTGGCTGAAATCGTCGACCGCCCCGCTCAAGCCCACCAGCGTATGCCCGCCGCTCCAGTCCGTCTGCAGGCGGAACTCCTGCGAATACTGGCGGAACGCGCGATCATAAGCGAGGTTCGCATTGAAATTCGGGTTGCCGAACAGGGCCACGGCGCCATCGAAGTCAAAACCGTATTGCTGCGCATAGCCTTCAAAGGCCGTCAGCGACGTGAGGTCCCAGTGCCCTAAGGCGCGGCGATATTCGGCCGACACGCCATAGAAGGCATTATCCGTATCCTGCAGGCCGTCACCAGCGACCGCGATCTCGTGGTCGCCAAGGTCCAGGCTGTCATTGCGCGGCGTAGTGTTGATGCCATTGTCTTGCTCATAATGCGTGCGCACCAGCAGTTCGCCGGCGCCAGCATTCTCCCAGAGCAGGCCAAGGCGCAGGCCGAACTCGTCGCGCACGCCACCCGCATCCGCCGGGCCAGCCGTATTGTCGAGGGCGGCATCACGCGACAGGTACCGCCCGGCGAGGCGATAGCTGAAGCCGTTATCCAACGCGGTCCCATAGGCGCCGCCAAGGTCCAAGCGGTTGAAATTGCCATAACCGGCGCGAACATAGCGCGCCTGGTCCGGACCCGGTCTTACGGTAATGAAATTGATCGCTCCGCCAGATGCGTTGCGACCATAGAGCGTGCCTTGCGGGCCTTTCAGTACCTCGATCCGGTCGAGATCATACAGCATCAGGCCGGTCTGCACATTGGTAGCGAGGTACACGCCATCGGAATAGACCGCCGCAGCCGTCGGCGTCAGCGCCTGGTGGTCCACCGCGCCGATACCGCGGATCTGGAAGGCGACCTGTGTGCCATTGGCCACCGCCGCATCGACGCCCGTCAGCAGGTCCGTAATGTCTTCTGCCCCGAGGAAGGCATCCGCCAGCCTGAGCGCGTCTGAGCTGATTACGCTGACGGACATCGGAATGTCGGTCAGCAGCGCGGCGCTGGGCGTGGCGGTCGTGACGACCGGGTCCAGGCGCCTTGGCGCGTCCGCTGTTTCCGCCATCGCGGGGGCGGCAAATGAGGCAATCAGGAGCGAGGCGGAGAGGACACGGGACGATTTCATCCGCCGCGCTTAAGCGAGGTGAAAACGCATTGCAACTGTTGCATTTGTTACAGAAAAGGTGACGCCGCAGTCACCTTTTCATGCCATTCGCGGGCTCGGACTTTAGCGCGGAGCGCGTTTCGCCAGGATGCGCTGCAAGGTCCGGCGATGCATGTTCAGGCGCCGTGCGGTTTCCGAGACATTGTGATTGCACAGCTCATAGACGCGCTGGATATGTTCCCAACGCACCCGGTCAGCCGACATCGGGTTTTCCGGTGGAGCTGGCTTTTCATCTTTCGTAGCGGTCAACGCCCGGACGATGTCATCCACGTCGGCAGGTTTCGACAGGTAATCGACGGCGCCAGCCTTCACGGCGGCAACGGCCGTCGCGATTGCGCCATAACCGGTCAGGATCACGGCGCGCGCATCCGGGCGATGCTTTTGCAGCACGTCGACCACGTCGAGGCCGCTGCCGTCTTCGAGGCGCAGGTCCAGCACGGCAAAGGCGGGCGGGTTCAGGCGGGCAATATCCTTGCCTTCGCTGACGGTTGAAACGGCGGAAACAATGAAGCCGCGCTGGGCCAGGGCGCGCGCCATGCGTTGAACGAACGGGCCGTCATCATCCATCACAAGGCAGGAACGGTCTTCCACATCCTTGAGGCTCTCGTGCACGTTTACAGTCACCGGGCGGTCCATGGCCCCATTCCTTCTTGTGATTCCATTTCAATATAGGGCCATTGCACGGCCTAGGCCAATTTAGAAGCCTCCAGCGCTGCTCTGGGCCAGAGAGCCTGTACGACCGCGCCGCGTTTCGGCGGTGTCCGGTTGCGCGTCGCGATGCGTCCGCCGGTGCGTTCGATCAGCGTTTTCGCGATGAAAAAGCCCAGTCCCATGTCGCCCCCGCCCAATTGGGCTTCGCTGCGCTGGGAAACGTAAGGCTCGCCAAGTTTCGGCATCACGTCAGCGGCAAATCCCGGACCGTCATCTGTGATCGTGATGATCACCTGCTCTTCGGTCCATGACGCCACCGCCGTCACGCGCGTGTCGGCAAAGCTGACCGCGTTCTCGATAAAGGCGCCCAGCGCGTGCAGGATTTCCGGGCTGCGATTGAGGATCGGCGCCTTGGCTTCGCCGCCTTCGCCGGGCACAGCGCGCACCACCAGTTCGACGCCCAGCCCCTTGAACGGGGCGGCCGACTCCTCGACCAGCGCGTCGAGCGGCATCAGCGCATGCACGATATCCGTCGCCTCGCGCGCTTCCCGGATGGTGGCGAGGATCGCGCGGCAACGATCTGCCTGCTCGGCAATCAGGCGAATGTCCTCGCTATGGGGATCATCCGCTCCGATTTCGGCGAGCAGTTCCTTGGACACGAGGTGGATAGTGGCCAGTGGCGTGCCGAGTTCATGCGTGGTCATCGCCGACATCGCGCCGAGGGCCGAGAGCTTCTGCTCGCGCGCCATCACCACACTGGCCGCATCAAGTGCGCGTACCAGCCGGGCCTCATCCTGGCTGACGCGGACCGCCGACAGGGAAAAGAACACAAGGCCCACGACGAGGGCCGTGAACTGGCCCCACTGGAAGAGCGGGGGCAGGCTGATGGCGTCACCGCCTACCCAGGGCAAAGGCAGCGAGAAGAACGGCATCATCGCTGCCGACGCGAGCGCCAGGACGGCGATCATCGTCGCCCGCGCCTGCGAGACGGACAGGGCCGCAACGGTCACCGGCGCCAGCAGCATCAGCAGGAAGGGGTTCGACAGGCCGCCGGTCACCGTGATCAGCGCCGCCAGTTGCAGCGTGTCAAAGGCCAGTTGCAGGCTCGCCTCCCAGCCGCGTGTCAGGCGCTGGCTCTGGAAGGCAAAGGCGAGAAACACATTGAGCCAGGCCGACGCGGCAATGATCGCCAGGCTTAGCGCCAGCGGCACTTCAAAGCCCAGCACGAAGGCCACGAACAGGACGGCCGCCGTCTGTCCGGCCACGGCCAGCCAGCGCAGCGTGATGAATGTGCGCAGCCGCGTCCGCCCCAGCGCCGACTGGGCAGAGCCAAGCCCCTCGGGCGCCAGCGTGAACACGGCGTCGTCCAGCCCGTATCGGGAATCGCGGGAAATATCGTCCATGAACCTGCTTATGCGGCAGCGTGACGCTTGCGCCAAGCGGGGCATTCCCGGCATATCGATACCATGTTCCCTTTCCGCACCCTCCTCGTCGCGTTCGGCGCCCTTGCTGCCACCGCCTGCTCCCCCTCAGCACCCCCGTCCGACACCGCTGCCGCACCCGCGACACCGCGCTCCGGCGGGACCAAATCCGGGTGCCTCAGCCGCGCCTATCCGGAGATTGGCGGGCCCATCTCGCTCGTCTCGCACACCGGCGAAACGGTCACCGAGGACGCGTTCAAAGGTCATCCGACCTTGATTTATTTCGGATTTACCTATTGCCCGGACGTTTGCCCGATGACGCTGGTCAGCATCGCGCGCGCCTACAAGATGCTCCCTGAAGGCATGGCGCCGCCCCAGACGCTCCTGATCTCGGTCGATCCTGAACGCGACACGCCCGAAACCCTCGGCCAATACGTGACAACCGCTGCGTTTCCGAAGAATCTCATTGGCCTCACCGGCACGCCGGAACAGGTTCGCGCCGCAGCCGATTCCTTCATCGCCGACTATTCGCGCATCAATGATGACAGCAGCTCAGCCGGTTACACGATGGACCATACGAGTCTGCTCTACCTGATGGACGAGGACTGGAAGCTGAAGACCTTCTTCACCCACGAGGACACGAGCGAAACCATCGCTGCGTGCCTCGCCGAGGTGCTCGAAGAGTAGGCAGGACCCCGTCCGGCGGACAGGGCCCCGCAAGGACTATGCGATCAGGCTGGCCGCAAAGAACGCAAAGAATCCGCCGATCAGGAATGCTGCAAGGCTGATCCACCAGACAATCCAGCTGACGCGCCGGGCCCGCGTGCAGGCCCGCGCGGCGGTCGGGTCGATCGGGCAGGGCAGCGAGCGGGCATGCCACTGCCAGGCCCCAGAGAGCGCGATCATGGCGCCCGCGATCCCGAACACGAGCGTCTTGTTCCTGCCGAGCCAGGTGATCTGCGGCACGGCTTCAATCAGTCCGGCCATGACGGCGCCCGCCCCCAGGCTCACCAGCAAGGCGGGCAGGGCGCAGCAGACCAGTGTCCCGGTTGAGGTGAACAGGGAGAGAAAGGCCGGCAGCGTGCTCGGCGACCGGATTTCTTCGCTCATACGCCACCTGCGCGCTTGATTTCCACGAGCGCGTAGCCGGACTTGCGGATCAGCTCGCCGACGGTTTCGTCATCGAGCGTCTGGCCCGTCTTCATACCGAGCACGACTTCGCCATTGTCGAGGTCGACCTTAACGGTCTCCACGGCGGCCTGCTTGCCGAACACTTTCCGGATCGACTGGGCGCAGAAATCGCAGACCAGGCCGTTGATCCTGGCGGTGACGATTTCGCCCGAAGCGGCTGGCGTGGCCTCTTCTTGCGTCGCCGGGGCCGGGCGCACGGCGTCAGCATGCGCGGAATGGTCCATGGTGGAATGGTCCATCGTAGAATGGTCCATAGGCGCCGGTTCCGCCGTCTCCTGCGCATATGCTGGTGCAGCGAGCAGGCAGAGGGCGAGGGACGAGAGAGCAATCGTGACTGTTTTCATGAGTATATTCCTTTTAGGTTCAGAACCGGATGATCCAGTTCGCAAGCAATTCTTCTGTTTCAACGGTGTAGCCGAGCTCGACCATCTGGACGCCCTTGAAGAACCGTATCAGGGGGGTGGTCGTGACGGGATCGGCTGCGTCCGGCTGGTTATCCACCTGCAGCATCAGCCAGGTGTGGAGATCGCCATAGTCGCCGATATACGGCGCGACGCCGATGCGCCCGCTATGGCTGACACTCTGATTGCCGGGAAAGTCCGTGGCGCGCGTCTCGAAGGATGTGAACCATCGGCGGGTTTCCCAGTCAGCGGCGAAACTGGCAATTCCGGCCAGTTCCGGTCCGGCGCTGCCGAACGGATCTGCCTGTCCTGCGGCCAGTTTCAGGTAGAGATTGCCTTGGCTGGAAGGGCCGTTCCATCGCTTCAGAAGGCGATTATACTGAATGCCGGTGAACTGGATATCGTCAGCCCAGTTCCGCTCGGTATAAAGGCCAACGGAATCGAAGGCTGTGGGTGAATAGTGGATGTGCAGTGAGGAATAATCCCCATTGTTCATCTG
>JAHJSB010000013.1 GCA_018830285.1 Alphaproteobacteria bacterium | reverse complement strand
TCCTCGCCCCAGATGTTCTTGACCGCGCGGTAGAGATCGTAGGAATCGGACACGACGGCGACCAGCTTGCCGGGACCGGCGAACTGGGTGAGCATGTTGCGGTAGGCCTCGGTCTCCCGGTCCTCGCCCCAGCTGGTCATGGTCGAATGCTCGGCAGCGGGGATAGAGAAGCCGGCCATCTGCTCGTGGTAGAAGCGCCGCGCATAGACCAGCGCGCTGACGGTGTCGGTGCCCATGAAGCTGACCAGGTGGGCGACGCCGCCGATGCCGGCCTGCTCCAGCGAGGTGGCGCCGCGGGCGCCGAAATCATGCAGGCGGAACGGCAGCACGTCGGCCGGCGCGTCGCAGGTCCGCTCGAGCGAGGCGGAGATGATCTGGCGCGCCCCGTGCGATACGGTGGCCACCGTGGAGGGGTACCAGACGGCGCGCAGCAGCGCCGTCTCGACGAAGGTCGGCAGCCAGAAGAAATCCGGATCGGTGTTCCTGACCTGCACCAGCGGCGTGCCGGTCGGCGCGACCATGCCTTCGGGCAGCGCCTCGATCAGCAGCGGAAAATGGCCATCATGGCGGGTGACGATCTTTTCGAAACCGGCGCGGTGAAACGGCAGGCCGTGGGCGGTGATCATCTCTTCCGCCTCATCAACATCGGCCATGGTGATTTTTCGCGAGAGGTAGTCCTTGAGGAACATTTGCAGCCCAAAGAACAGCACGTGGTCATGCTTGCCGCCGGGCCGCGCCTCGATATAAGCCGAGATCGCCTGGGTTTCGGGCGGATACTGCGCAAAATGCGAGTATTTGTAGCTGTCTGAATTGAGAATGAGGTTCATGGGCTTGTTTCTCACGGGCGTTCGGATCGCTTATAGACCGGGCGGCGACCGTTCGCCTACCTTGCGAGATGAATTTTCCCTGTTGAGCCCGACGCCGCCTTCGACGGGACACTCGTCCCCGTATTCCTGACACGGGACTTGCAAGATCCTGAAATCGCAGATAGATGGAGCTGTTACGTTATTACATGACGTGCACACTTGAATGGACTCTCCTTCAAAGATCGAGGTTTTTGACATGCAAGACACATATTTCAGCAGATGCGGCAGGGCTCTCGGGATCGGTTGCGCCGTCCTTGCCGGCGCCATGGCATTCGCTTACGGAACAGCAGAGGCGGCTTCCGAAAAGGAAAACGGCCACGTTCACGAAGCGCACAAGAGCGACGACATCTATCGCGGCTATTTCGATGACAGCCAGATCGAGGCCAGAACACTCGCGGACTGGGAAGGAGACTGGCAGTCGGTTTATCCTTACCTGGTTGACCGATCACTCGACCCGGTACTGGCCCACAAGGCCGAAAACGGCGACAAGACCATCGAGGAATATCGCGCCTACTATCAGTCCGGCTACAAGACGGATGTCGAGCGTATCGTCATTAATGGCGACACGTTCACTTTCTATCGCGGGGGAAAGCCCGTTCAGGCGCGTTACGCATCCGACGGGCACGAGGTCCTGACCTACAAGAAGGGCAACCGCGGAGTTCGCTACATCTTCAAGAAAACCGCCGGCGACGCCGCAGCACCGATGTTCGTTCAGTTCAGCGACCATGCCATCGCCCCGGTGAAGGCAGGGCACTATCACATCTACTCGGGCGACGACCGCGCCGCCCTGCTGAAGGAGGTCACCAACTGGCCGACATACTATCCGGCAGGCCTGACGGCAGACGACATCGTGAAGGAGATGCTGGCGCACTGATTGCGTGCGGTAAAGACGTGATCCGATGAAAAAGGCGGCGCTCTTTCAATCGGAGAGCGCCGCCAGCTTTCTTGATGGATGCAAAGGAGCCCGGAGGCAGGCCTGGCCGGTTAACCCCTCAAGACACCGCCCGAGGATTTCTCGACATTGGCGATGACGGATTTCGCCAGCCTGTCGAGATCCTCGTCGGTCAGCGTGCGGTCGCGCGGCTGGATGGTGATCTCGATGGCGACCGACTTCTTGCCTTCGCCGAGCGAGGGGCCGGCGAACAGGTCGAAAACCTTGACGCCCTCGATCAGTGCCTTGTCGGCACCCTGGGCC
>JAHJSB010000012.1 GCA_018830285.1 Alphaproteobacteria bacterium | reverse complement strand
TGGCCATTGCGGGTCCAGCGCAGGAAAGGCGGGCCTTTCGGGGCGTCCGGCCTGTCCAGCCGCTCGCCGATCTCGCCCAGCATGAAGCGCGTGACGGAGGGCAGGTCGAGGTCCAGCGCGTCTGCCAGCGTGACCCATTGCAGGTCTGACAGTTCGGCGCCGTCGACGGGCGGGCGCGTGTCGATCAGGGCGTCTTCGGCGTCGACCATGAAGAAGCGGGCATCAAAGCGCTTGGGCCGGTAGGGCGGGGTGATGGCGCGGCCGATGAACTGGAAGGACTGGAGGCAGGGCATCACGCCCTCGCTGTAATAGCGGCTCCAGCCCTGGGGCGGCTTGCCGGTTGCTTCAGCCTCGCGGCCGACGATCAGGCCGGTCTCTTCGAACGTCTCGCGGATGGCGGTCAGGGCGAAGGCATGGGGCGCGCGGCGGGTGCCGATGGCGAGCTGGGTGGCGACGGGGGCGGCGAGGGGGGTGAGCGTGGGCGCGCGGGCGTCGTGCGGGTCCACCCGGCCGCCGGGGAACACGTACTTGTCCGGCATGAAGCTGTGCCCGCCGGAGCGCTTGCCGAGCAGGACGCGCGGCGCGGGGCCGTCGCGGCGGACCAGGATCAGCGTGGCGGCATCCTTCGGACGTGGGCTGGGCTGGCTGGTCAGGACGACGTCGCCATCATCCTCCTTGTCATAGGCAGATTTCAGACCCGGCAGGCGCGTGTTCATCTCTTTGGTCCCTTGGCGCGGCTTGTTCTCTTGTGCTTGGGGAGCGTCTTCTTGTTGAACTTTGGCTTGCCGGAACGCGGCGGTCCACCCTTACGGCGGGGAACGTGGCCGAGATCCATGTTGCGCCGCTGTTCCTTGCGGCCTTCCGGCGCGGGCATCGGATCGGACAGCATTTGCAGCAGCAGGCCGCCCTGCAGGGGCGTGACTTCCTTCAGCTTGACCCGGACGGTCTGGCCGAGGCTGTAGGTTTCGCCGCTGCCGCGGGCATAGAGCGCCATAGCGGCTTCGTCCTGGACCCAGTAATCGTTCGAGATCGAGGAGATCGGGATGAATCCGTCAGCGCCGATGCCGGCGAGCTGGACGAACAGGCCGGACCCGGTGACGCCGGTAATGCGGCCCTCGAATTCGGCGCCGACGCGGTCTTTCAGGAAGATCGCGAGATAGCGGTCGGTGGCTTCGCGCTCGGCAGCCATCGAGCGGCGCTCGGTATCGGATATGTGCTGGGCGGTCTGTTCCAGCTGCGAGGCGGCTTCCTTGCTGAGGCCGTCAGGGCCGAGCTTCAGCGACGCGATCAGGGCGCGGTGGACGATCGTGTCGGCATAGCGGCGGATCGGCGAGGTGAAGTGCGCATAGCGCACGAGGTTGAGGCCGAAATGGCCAAGGTTTTCCTCGCTATAGATGGCCTGGGCCTGTGTGCGCAGGATCATCTGGGTGACCATCTGGTCGTATTCGCCGTCCTTCAGTTCGCCGATCAGCTTGTTGAACCTGTGCGTCTGGGGCCGTTCACCGATCGACCATTTCAGTTCGATGGTCTGCAGGAATTCGGCAAAGGCCGCGATCTTGGCATCGGTCGGCGTGTCGTGGACGCGGTAGATGAGCGGGCTTTTCTGGCGCTCCAGCGTTTCGGCTGCGGCGACATTGGCCTGGATCATCATTTCCTCGATCAGGCGGTGGGCCTCGAGGCGTTCCTTAGTGTAGATGCCGTCAATCTCGCCATTTTCCTTGAACTGGATACGGCGCTCGGGAAGGTCGAGATCGAGCGGTGCGCGCTTGTCGCGCGCCTTGGCGAGGGCGGCATAGGCGCCCCATAGCGGCTTGAGCACGTCTTCCAGCAATTCGCCGGCCTTGCCGCCGGGCTTGCCGTCAATGGCGGCCTGGGCCTCCTCGTAGGATAGCTTGGCAGCCGATTTCATCATGCCGCGAATGAAGCGGTGGGAACGTTTGTGGCCATCGGTGCCGAAGATCATCTCGACGGCCAGCGTGCGGCGCAGTTCGCCTTCCTTCAGCGAGCATTCGTCGGCCGATAGCTCGAAGGGCAGCATGGGCACGACGCGGTCGGGGAAATAGGTGGAGTTGCCGCGCTTGAGCGCTTCCTTGTCGAGGGGCGAGCCCTCGGTGACATAGGCAGCGACATCGGCAATCGCGACGATCACGCGCCAGCCATCATCCAGCTTTTCGGCATAGACGGCATCATCATGGTCGCGCGCATCGTGCGGGTCGATGGTGATGAGGGGGATCTGGGTGAGGTCTTCGCGTTCGCTGGGTGCCGGGTTCGGGTTGCGCGCCTGTTCGAGGGCGGCTTCCGGGAATTCGGTGGGGATGTCGTGGGCATGGATGGCGAGGAGGCTGGCCGAGCGCGGATCGGAAATGTGGCCGATGATCTCGGTGATCTCGCCAAGCGCCGGGCCATAATGGCGCCGGCCCTGGGGCTTGGGTTCGGCGATCACGAGGTCGCCATCCTTGGCGCCGAGCGTGTCGGCGTCCTGGATCACGAATTCGCGGCGTTCCTTGCGGCTGGCGGGCGAGACCTTGCCGCCGCGCGGGCCGGTGGAATAGAGGCCGATCAGGCGGTCGGAGAGGCGTTTTTCAAAGATCGTGATGGAACGGGCGCGCCATTCGCCGTCGCGTTCGCTGATCTTGCAGAGGGCCCGGTCGCCGATTCCGGGGGCTTTCGCCTTCGGCTTGCCCGACGGGCCGGCATAGATGATGTCGGGACCGAACGGGCCATTGTCGCCGATGGACTTGCCGATCAGGTCGCCCTGCTTGTCGACATGGGTGAACTCGACGACGCCGGTGGGCGGCGGCCGGTCGGCCTGGGCCCAGGCGCGTTTGCCGGTACGCTCAAGCGCGCCTTCGGCTTCGAGTTCCTTGAGGATGGCGCGCAGAACATTGCGTTCCTCGCCCTTGACCCGGAGGCCCTTGGCGATGGCTTGCTTCGTGGTGGCGGTGGGGTTGTCCCGAATGTAATCGAGGACAGTCTGTTTATCTGGAAATGTCATGTGTGTGGATATAGGGGATTCTCAAAGGAAAGGCTTGTGGGAAATGCCTGCGCGCCGTCCTCGTAGAAATGGGCCAGCTGTGCGTAGACACGGGGAAAATGGTACCGCAGCATGTCCGGTTGCTCGAAATAGGCTTCCGTTGTGCATGCGAAAAATTCGGCGTGACTTGTCGCAGCGGCGGGATCGATGGGCGTTGGGACGCCATAGTCCAGTCGTGCGCAGAGGACGTCGCGTTCCTCCTCCATCACTTTGGCCCATGTGGCGTGGCATTGGGTGGAAAGCAAGGCCGGTGTGCTGTTGGCGCGCATATTGTGGCTGTCTAGCCGGTGGGCGAATTCGTGCATCACGCGTGTGATGCCTGCGGCGGATGTGGCGCCATCCTGACTGATTTCGGCCCAGTCGATGTCTATGTGGCCCCACCGGAACTGGCGTGCCTTGCCGCCCGGCCGCGGATCAATGCCGTTGGCATGGATGACGATGCGCAGGCCGATATGGAAGCGGTCCTGCTGCCGGTTCAGCAAGATGAGGCAGGCATGGGATGCAACCCTGAGGGGAGCTTCCGGCGTGGGATCCTTCACGCTGGCATCGCGGAATTCGACATCGTGCAGGAATTGCCGGACGAGCCGGTTCAGCCTTTTCTGCCGCGATAACGACAGTTTTTCCACGAGCGGGAGGACCGCCCTGATCTGAGTGCCGAGTTGTGCTTGTCCGCCCATCAAGCGGGGCTATACAATCACTGGATTAAAAAGTCTCCTAGAAAGAGAAATTTACCGGATTGTATCTTCCAGGGCCAGGGGGTCGACGGGCGTCAGCGCGAACGATCCCGCCTGCTGGCCCCATGTGCCGGTGAGGATTTCGTAGTGGAGGTGGCGGGGGATGCGGTAGGCCGCCGTGTTGCCCATCACGCCGATGATCTGGCCGGCGGCGACCGTTTCGCCTTCGGAAAAGCCCGTGGGCCGTGCGAGATGGGCGTAGCGGGTGAAGACGCCGTGGCCATGGTCGATGACCAGCATGTTGCCGTAATCGGGGCGGTAATGCGCCTCGCGGACCGTACCGTCGCCCGCCGCAAAGATGGCCACGGGATCGCGATTGTAGAGGTCGATGCCGGCATGGGCCTGGCCATTGCGGGCGCCGAAGCCGGAGGAGAAGCAGGCCCGTTCGACCGGGGCGCGGGCGAGGGTGACCCCATTGACCCGGGTGGTGGCGGTGTAGCCGATAATATGCAGGGCGAGGTCCGCGTGCGGGGCGTTGGCGATGCCGAGCCGGGGGCAGAGCGACAGGGTGACGGGGAAGTCGTAGATCACGGGCAGGGCTGGCCGGGGCGCAGGCGCGGGCGCGATGACCTCTTCCGTGAGGGGCGGCAGCGATGGCGGGCCCTGCAGCGCAAGGATCCAGGCCACGCAGGCCGCGATGGCCGCATAGGGGAAGATCTGGCGGGGCGAGAGGCGCATCGCGTGACGTCCATGCCGGGCCTTGCGGGCCCGGCCCGGATCAGTCGGCCTTCTTCGCGGCGGGCTTTTTCTTTGCGGCCGGTTTCTTCTTGGCGGCGGCCTTTTTCGGAGCGGCCTTCTTCTTGGCGGGCGCAGCTGCGGCGCGGGCGTTTACCAATTCCACGGCCTGTTCGAGCGTGATCGTCTCGGGCGCGATCTCTTTCGGGATCGTGGCGTTGACCTTGCCATGCTTCACGTAAGGCCCGTAGCGGCCGGCAAAGACCTGGACGGGCTCGCCATCGGCATGGTTGCCGAGTTCCTTCAGCGGGGTGGCGCCGCCGCGGCCACGGCCCGGATTGGCCTTCTTGTCCTCGATCAGCGCCACGGCGCGGTTGAGGCCGATGGAGAAGACGTCCGCCGGGTCTTTCAGGTTCGCATAGGTCTTGCCGTGCTGGACGTAGGGGCCGAAACGGCCGAAATTGGCGAGGATCATCTCGTTGTCTTCCGGGTGGCGGCCGACTTCGCGCGGCAGCATGAGCAGCTCCACGGCGCGGTCGAGGGTCAGATCCTCCGGCTTTTCCTTCTCGGCCTTGGTGAGCGAGGCGCGTTTCGGCTTCTCGCCATTCGCCATCTCGACATAGGGGCCGAAGCGGCCGGTCTTGAGATAGATCATCTCGCCGGTTTCCGGGTGGATGCCGATCTCGTTGCCATCGGGATTGATCGCAGCGGCGGCGTCGCCATCGGCGCTGAACTGGCGGGTGAACTTGCAGTCAGGGTGGCGCGAGCAGCCGACGAAGGCGCCGAACCGGCCGAGCTTCATGGACAGTTCGCCCTCCTTGCAGAGCGGGCACTGGCGCGGGTTTTCGACCGGGTTGCCGTCGGCATCGGTGCGCGGGAAGACATAGGCGCCGAGCGTCTCGTTGAGGGCGTCGAGCACGGCGGAGACGCGCAGGTCCTTGGTGCCGTCAATGTCGGCGGCGAACTGTTTCCAGAACTCGTGCAGGAAGGCCTTCCAGTCGAGCTTGCCGTCGGAAATGACGTCGAGTTTTTCCTCGAGACCGGCGGTGAAATCGTATTCGACATAGCGGGCAAAGAAGTTTTCGAGGAAGGCGGTGACGAGTCGGCCCTTGTCCTCGGGCACCAGCGCCTTGCCCTCAATGCGGACATAGCCGCGGTCTTCGAGCGTCGACATGGTGGAAGCATATGTGGACGGGCGGCCGATGCCGAGCTCTTCGAGGCGCTTGACGAGGCTGGCCTCGGTATAGCGCGGCGGCGGAGCGGTGAAGGACTGGTTGGCGTCGGCCTTCAACAGGTCGGCGTGCTGGCCCTGTTCCATCTTGGGCAGGCGGCCTTCGATCTCGTCATCATCATCGCCGGCATCGTGGCCGACGGTGTAGAGCTTGATGAAACCGTCGAACACGAGGACCTGGCCAGTGGCGCGCAGGAGGGCGCGCTGGTCTTTTGACTTGAGGTCGATCGTGGTGCGCTCGAACAGGGCGGTTTCCATCTGGCTGGCCACCGCACGGCGCCAGATCAGGGTGTAGAGTTTCTTCAGGTCGCCGTCGCCGTGATAGTCTTCCGGGCTCAGGTTGAAGTCGGTCGGCCGGACGGCTTCGTGAGCCTCCTGCGCGTTCTTGGCCTTGGAGGAATAGCGGCGGGTGTTTTCCGGCAGGTAGCGGGCGCCATAGTTCGACTGGATCATGCTGCGGGCTGCGGCATAGGCCTCTTCGGCCATGTTGACGCCGTCGGTCCGCATGTACGTGATGCGGCCTTCTTCATACAGTTTCTGAGCTGCCTGCATGGTGCGCTTGGCGCCGAAGCCGAGCTTGCGGGAGGCTTCCTGCTGCAGGGTGGAGGTGATGAAGGGCGGTGGCGGGTTGCGCTTGACCGGCTTGGCCTCGACGCTGGCGACGGAATAGCCGCCGGTCTTGACGATCTCGAGCGCCTTGTCGGCGTCACCCTTGTTGCCGAGTGTGAATTTCTTCAGCGTATCGCCGTCGAGCGCGTGGAGGCGGGCTTCGAAATCGGTGCCGTCAGGAGCGCGCAAGCTGGCTGCGATGTTCCAGTATTCCTGCGGGCGGAAGAGTTCGATCTCGTTCTCGCGGTCGCAGACGATGCGTAGCGCGACCGACTGGACGCGGCCGGCCGAGCGGCTGCCGGGCAGCTTGCGCCAGAGAACCGGGGACAGGGTGAAGCCGACAAGATAGTCGAGCGCGCGGCGGGCGAGATAGGCGTCAACCAGTTCCTGGTCGATCTGGCGCGGGTGTTCCATCGCCGTGGTAACGGCATTCTTGGTGATCGCGTTGAACACGACGCGTTCGACATGCACGTCCTTCTTGAGGGCGCGGCGCTTCTTCAGGGCCTCGACCAGGTGCCAGGAAATCGCCTCGCCTTCGCGATCCGGGTCGGTCGCGAGGATGAGCGTGTCGGACTCTTTGAGCGCATTCACGATGTCGGTGATGCGCTTGGCGGACTTGGCGTCGGCCTCCCAGAGCATCTCGAAATCATTGTCGGGATCGACCGAACCATTCTTCGATGGCAGGTCGCGGATGTGTCCGTAGGAGGCCAGAACCTTATAGTCCTTGCCGAGGTATTTGTTGATCGTTTTGGCCTTTGCGGGCGACTCGACGACGACAAGTTTCATGGGGGCACCTCTTCAAGGGCGGGAGTGATGGAGTGGGCAGGCGCCGCCTGTCAAGGCCGCAACTGGATCAACCGTCTTCGCGATAGGCCAGGAAAGTGAGCGTGCAGAAGAGCACGAACAGGGGCGGGCTCCAGGCCGCAACCACTGGCGGCGCGGCCCCGGTGGCCCCGAGGCTGGACGAGAACTGGGTGAAGAAATAGAGGCCGACAGCCATCAGCGACCCGATGGCGAGCAGGCGCGATGTGCCACCAAGCCGCGACAGTCGCAGGCAGACAATGGCTCCGATCAGGCCCATGGCGACGAACAGGGCCGGCGTGGCCATCAGGCTGTTCCAGCGCATCTTGTAGCGCGAGGCATCGAGGCCCGCCGCCTGCGTCTGGTTGACGAAGCGGGGCAGATTCCAGAAGCCGATCGTGTTGGGCGAGGCAAACTTGTCGAGCAGGGTGACCGCGTCGAGCGAAGTCGGGATGGCGAGGTTTGCCTTGCGCTCCGGCGGCAGGTTCGGGACGTTCTCGACCACGTTCTCCAGTTGCCAGAAGCCATTGCGGAGATAGGCGCGGGTCGCGTCGATGCGGCGCACGAACGTATAGTCATTGGTTGGCCGGTTGCCGGCAAAGAGGCGTTCTTCCTCAATCATCTTGACGTCGACGAGCACGATGCCGCCTTCCTCGACGCGCCGGGCATGGATCACGATCTGGCTGGAATCGTCCCCCTGGCGCAGCCAGACGCCGGTATCGGAGACCGCCATGGTCTGGCGACCGTCATCGAGCAGGCGGGCGCGTTCGAGTTCGAAGGATTCGGTGAGCTTAGCTGCAAACGGGTTCAGCACCGTAGTGGTGAAGATGCCGAGCACGAGGGCCATGACGATAACAGGGGCGAGGAAGCGCCAGGCCGAAATGCCGCTGGCGCGGATGATCGAGAGTTCAGACCGGCGGTTGAGCCGGGTAAAGGCCAGCATGGAGGCCACGAGAATGGCGAAGGGCAGGGTTTGCTCCATGATCAGCGGCAGCTTCATCAACGACAGGCGAAGGGCGCCAGCGAGGCTGAGTTTTACGTCGCCGCCAACGGTGCGCAGCTGTTCGACAACGTCGATCATCAGGATGGCCAGCAGCAGCACGCCCAGCACGAGCACGAGGCCGCTCAGGCATTCGCGCAGGATGTAGCGCTGGATGCGGGAGAAGGTGAAATTCATGCAGGCGCCCCTTTGCCGGGAAGGATCCGGTCAAGGTTGGGCCGTTCGACCTGCCCGATTTTTCGCCCGCGATGGAAGTAGATGTAAGCGAGCACGCCAAACACGCCGATGGGCAATAACCATTGGAGACTGTTGAGTGAAGGATCGTCAGCGGCAGAGGATTGCAGCGCCAGTTGGACAATCAGCACGACGATCGCACCGGCACCGGCCAGCGCGATCCGCTTGCCATAGCCCTTGCGGCTGAAATCGCCGCCCAGCACGGCGAATACGGCAATCATCGCCATCACCATGTTTAGCAGGGGGGTGGTGAGTCGGGCATGGGCCTCGGCGAGCAGGCTGTCAGCCTCCTTGGTCTCGAAATAGTTCGATCGGTCGACGAAGAAGAGTTCGTACAAGTATTTGTCGGACGCCTTCAGGACGAGGTCGGAATCCTCTTTCATGAAATCCGTCAGATCGAACATGTACTGTTCGAATTCGAGGATCGACAGTTGCTGGTTGTCATCCAGCTGCTGGCTGATTGCTTCGCGCAGGAGCAGGGTCGGACGCCCTTCCACTTCCACCAGTGCCGCGCTGCGGGCCAGGATGTCGGTCGGGAATTCCGGATCCGTCATGTCGGAGATCAGCACGCCGCGCAGTTCGCCATTGATCTGCTCGCGGGCGTAGAAGGTGAGGCGCTCACCATTGGTGGTGAACTGGCCGGGGCGGATCAGGGCGGCGGCCAGGTCGGCGCGGGCAACTGATACGGTTTCGCGCATGGCGCGCTGGGCGGCAGGCTGGACCCAGAGATTCACAGCAAGGTGGGCCACTGTGCACAGGACGGCGAGGCGCATGATCGGTGACGCGATCTGCCATGGCGTCATGCCGGCGGCCTGGGCGACGACGATCTCGCTGTCCTTGTGGATGCGATTGAGCGACCAGACACCGGCCACGAACAGGGCAAGCGGCGTCAGCAGCGCGATGACCTGCGGCGCGCCGAGCATCACAATATAGAAGTAAGTCAGGGCGGACTGGCGGTTTTCGAGTATGAGATCGGTGCGTGACAGGCCTTGCGCCAGGAGCGCAAGCATGGCGAGGCCACCGACAATGATGAGCACCGCACGCAAGACTTCGTAGAAAAGGTAGGTCTGGACTTTGCTCATACGCTCAATTGGGAAACATTTTCCGGCAGGCCTGCCTGAAACAGGTCATTTTTTCTTAGCTAACGAGTTGCACTGCGCACGTCGACGTTTAGTTTCCGTCACAAATGGAGAATACTCATATGAAAATCACATTCGCCGACGCCGCCAAGGCCGACATCGTAGCTTTCATTGTTGATGAAGGCGACGGTTTACCGGCTGGTGCAGCGAGCCTGGATGCTGCGTCTGGCGGGCTGCTCACCGAGGCGCTGACCGGCGCGCGATTCGATGGGAAGAAGGACCAGCAAGTCCTGATCGTTCTGCCAAAGGGCAGTGATTCCCGGCGCGCGGTGCTGATTGGCGGCGGAAAGCCGAAGAAGCGCGATTCCCGGACCCTGGAATCCATCGGGGCCAATCTCGTGAAATCGCACGCCAAAAGCGGGTTCAAGTCGCTTGCCGTGCATGCGGGCAGCGCCGAGGATGCCGCAAGGGTCGCACTGGGCGCCAAGCTCGCGGCCTATCGTTTTGATACGTATTTCACCAAGCAGAAGCCCGACCAGAAGCCCAGCCTGACCTCGGTGACCGTGATTGTGGACGATGCCAAGGCCGCCAAGGCGGCGTTCGTGCCGCTCGACGCCGCTGCAGCGGGCACGATGCTCGCGCGCGACCTGGTCAACCTGCCACCGAACGACCTTTATCCGGCGAGCTTTGCGGCGAAACTGAAGGACCTGTCCGAATTTGGCGTCGAGGTGGAGATCCTTGGCGAGATGGACATGGCGAAACTCGGCATGAACGCGCTGCTGGGCGTCGGCCAGGGCTCGCGCAAGGAAAGCCAGCTTGGCATCATGAAATGGAATGGCGGCAAGCCGGGCGAGGACCCGGTAATCCTGGTCGGCAAGGGCGTCTGTTTCGACACCGGCGGCATCTCGCTGAAGCCGGGCGCCGGCATGGAAGAGATGCGCGGCGACATGGGCGGGGCGGCAGCCGTGACCGGCGCGATGCGGGCACTGGCTGAGCGCAAGGCCAAGGTCAACGTCGTGGGCCTCGTCGGCCTCGTTGAGAACATGCCGGACGGCGATGCGATCCGCCCGGGCGATATCCTGACGTCAGCCAGCGGCCAGACCATTGAGGTCCAGAACACCGATGCCGAAGGCCGTCTCGTCCTGTGCGACGTGCTCTGGTATGCGCAGGCGCATTTCAAGCCGAAGGCCATGGTCGACCTTGCGACGCTGACGGGTGCCATCGTGGTCTCGCTGGGCCACCATCATGCCGGCCTGTTCACCGGCAGCGACGATCTTGCCGACGAACTGACCAAGGCAGGCCTGACCGAAGGCGAGCGCGTCTGGCGCCTGCCGATGGGCCCGGAATATGACAGCCTGCTGAAATCCAAGTTTGCCGACATGCGCAATATCGGCGGCAAGGCGGCCGGCTCGATCACGGCGGCGCAGTTTTTGAAGCGCTTCGTCAAGGACGGCGTGAAATGGGCGCACCTGGATATTGCCGGCGTGGCCTGGGTCGAGGGCGAGAAGGCGGCACTGGATGTCAGCTGGGCCTCCGGCTTCGGCCCGCGCCTGCTGGACCGCTGGATCGCCGAAAACTACGAGGACTAGCCTGTGGCGGATACGCCGGCGCCTGAATGGTGGTTCTACCATCTCTCCCGTACGACGCTGGAGCAGGCGGCGGCGCCGTTGATGGCGAAATGCCTGGAGGCCGGCTGGCGCGTGCTGGCCGTGTCGCCCAATGCCGAGCGCCGGGCCGCGCTGGACGCGGCGCTGTGGACCTATGAGGACAAGAGCTTCCTGCCCCATGGCCAGGCCGAGGCGCCGGGGCTGGATGCCAAACGCCAGCCCATCCTTCTGTCGGCCAAGGCGGATAATGTGAACGGGGCAGCGGCGCTGGTGCTGATGGACGGGGTCGAGGTGCCGGTGGACGCGCCCTATACGCGCTGCATGGTGATGTTCGACGATGGCGACAGCGGCGCGCGGACAAAGGCGCGGGCGCAGTTCAAGGCGGCGAAGGATGCCGGCCTCGTGACCCGCTATTTCCAGCAGACGCCCAAGGGCGGCTGGAGCGAGGCAGGCGTCTAGGCCTTCTTCACGAATTCCGATTTGAGGCCCATCTGGCCGATGCCGTCTATCTTGCAGTCGATGTCATGGTCGCCGTCGGTGAGGCGGATGTTCTTTACCTTGGTGCCGCGTTTGACGACCAGCGATGAGCCCTTCACTTTCAGATCCTTGATCACGGTGACCGTGTCGCCATCGGCGAGCGGGTTGCCGTTGGAATCCTTGATGACCTTGCCGCCCGTCTCGGCCGGCTCGCCTGCGGCCCATTCATGGGCGCATTCCGGGCAGACCAGCATCGGGCCGTCTTCATAGGTGAATTCGGACTGGCATTTGGGGCAGGGCGGCAGGGTGCTCATGGCGGGGGTCCTTGGCTCGTCGTGATACGCGCCCCTAAGCCCCATCCAGCGCCTGCGCAAGCGCAGCCCTGAATGCTTGCCCCAGCGGGCGGGCGCCGCTATAGGCCGCGCCAACACTCCACTTTCCCCACAACAGGAACTTCTCCATGGCTGTCCAGCGTACCTTTTCCATCATCAAGCCCGACGCGACCAAGCGTAACCTGACCGGCGCGATCAATGCCGTGATCGAAAAGGCCGGCCTGCGCATCGTCGCCCAGCGCCGCATCCAGATGAGCCAGGCGCAGGCGGAAGAATTCTACGGCGTGCACAAGGCGCGCCCCTTCTTTGGCGAACTGGTGGAATTCATGACCTCTGCGCCGGTTGTGGTGCAGGTTCTGGAAGGCGAAGATGCCGTTGCGAAATACCGCGACGTGATGGGCGCAACCAACCCGGCCGACGCTGCCGAAGGCACAATCCGCAAACTGTTCGCGCTGTCGATTGGCGAAAACTCGGTCCACGGTTCGGACTCCGCCGAGAACGCCGAAATCGAAATCGCACAATTCTTCACGGCTGACCAGATCGTCGGCTAACGCTTCCTGCTTCTCTTGCAGACGGAAAGACCGGATGGCACTTCGCTCTCCGGTTTTTTTGTGCCTGCGGGCGGCGGCTATTTGTGACTCTGTCAACGTCAGTCTAATTACCATTCCGCCCTTCAATGAGCTGGAGCGTGCCAATCTCGTTCTCCAGCGGTCGTCCCGCCTCGGACCAGGTCTCGAAGCCCTGATGGGCCGCGACATTCCGATAGCCTTGAGCGTCCAGCGCCTTCTTCGCGAGCGCCGCGCGATTTCCAGTCTCGCAGTAAATAATGATCTCGGTGTCGGCATCGCGCACCGTCCTGGCAATCTGGAACTCCACCACGCCTCGCGCCATCCATGTGGCGCCGGGGATGTGGCCAAGATTGAATTCGCGCTCCGTGCGCACGTCCAGGAGCAGAAGGTCCGGGTTGGTGGCTTGCCGAGCAAAAATGTAGTCATTGCCGACAAAGTCTATGCCTTCTTTCGCTGATGCCGAAACCGCTTCCAGTGTCATCGGTTCGTCCGCGTAGGCTGCGCAAACTGTCGTGGCGAGTACCGCTGCAGCGACCAAGCTTTTAATCATGAATCTTCTCTCCGTGACGCAAATTGCATCTGTCCCAAAAGGTTATATCGTCAATCGCATTATAGCCAGTGCCTCGCGGCGCCGCATCCACAAGGTGTTCGGACAAGACGTGCCGGGTCCGCCTTTGCGCCATTGCTGTCAGTCGGCCAGCAGGCTGTCGAATTCGCGGCGCAGGTCGGCGTGGTGGCCGAGGAGGAGGTGGCCGCCGCGGTCCAGCGCAAGGAAGCGGCTTTGGGGGATGCGGGCGGCGAGGGTCGATCCGACCACGAACGGGTTCAGCCGGTCGTCGCGCGCATGCACGATGAGGGCGCGCGCGCGGGTGGCTTCCAGATTGTAGACCGCTGACGGATCGACGGCGGCGCCCTCATTATTGGCCCCGGCGAGGCGGCGCGAGGCGGGAAGGAAGGTGTCGATCAGATCGCGAACGAACAGGGCCTCTTCGTCTGACAGGCCCTCGCGCAGGTCGGCGCGGGCATCGAAGGCGGCCTCCAGCTGGCGGCGCGCGACCTTGGTGAGCGTCCAGTAGATCACGTCATTGCCGAGCAGCGCTGAATAGGCCCAGGTCGGGATCGGCCGGTCTTCCACTGCGGGCGAAAAAGGCGTGAACGGGGCCGGTGACAGCAGCATCATCCGGTCGATCCGGTCAGGGAACATGGCGGCAAACTGGAGGGACGGGGGCACGCCGCCCGACATGGCGAGGATGCTGACGCGGCCTATGCCCAGCGTATCGAGGAGATCGGCGAAGGCCTCTGCCTGCGCCGCTGTCGAGGGCGTTTCGGGCAGGGCGCTGCCGAGATATCCGAAGCGCGAAACGGAAATCCACCTGTACCCGTCGCCGCCAATCGCCTGCGCCAGGATGCGGCCCTGATCGAACCCGCCGCCCGCGCCATGAACCACGAGCACGGGCGGTCCACTGCCCCAGCTGGCATATTCGATCTGGCCGTGCCGGGTGTCGGCGAGCGCCCGCTCTGCCTCCAGCGCGGCAATCCGCTGCCGTGTTTCGGCCAGTGCCAGCAGGGCCAACGCAATCATGGCCAGCAGCAGGAGCGCGGCGGCGATGAGGAAGACGCGCAAGACTGTCATGTGCCGGGCCTCCCCCCCGTTTTCGGTGATGGCGCCGGCACGTGCCGGATCGTGCCCGTGAATAGAACGCGGGACGTGCGGATCTGCAAGGGGCCGGTCCGGGGTGTGCTCCAGCACGAAAGGCCGGACGGGCGGGGGCCCTCCGGGTCTTTGCGTTTGAAGCGAGCGGGGGATACGGGGCTGCTGGCATTGAGTGTGTTTTGGGTAGGCTGGTTGCGCCCCGGCCTCCCCCCCTTGCTGCCGCCCGCATAGCAATACGGTTCCGAGCAGCAGGGGGAGTATGGCATGGCGGCGGGCGGGCTGCGGGATGGGGATTGGGGGGGTGAGGGGGGGGAAGACGCCTTCTGCTACCTGTCGGGTGGACGCTGGCTGTGGGCAAGTGGGGCGCCACCCGAAAGCGGCGCCCCGGATGTGTCAGCCTTAAGCCGGCGTGAATGCCAGTTTCAGCGTTTCCTGCCCGGAGGCTTCGTGAACGTACTCACCCACCTGTCTGAAGCCGTATCGGTCATAGAAGGCACGGCCGATGGCATTAGCCTTGAAAACGTCTAGCGTTACGGCTCCCCTCTTCGCCACCGCGAAATCCATCATGGCGCGGCCGTGGCCTTGCCCATGGTGCTTGGGCTGGAGGAAGATGGCGCCGACTTCTGCATTGAGCAGCGCGATGAAGCCGATGGGCTTGCCATCGTCTTCCAGCACCCAGATTTCAGCGAACTGTGGATAAATGTTCCTCACATTCTCCGCCTCCGCGTCGAGAAACGGAATGGACAGAAACGGATGGGCGCGTTCGCTGGCAGCACGCCAGATGGACACCACGGCGTCAGCGTCGTGGTCAGTATAGGGCCTGATCATTGTCAGAGACCTCTTTCATGGTTTGCAGCCCGGCGAATGTCAGCCGCGTGTTTTTGGGATTTTGTGGTTCAAGTCAAAGGGCTCGGCGTGGCGAGGCACGGCGAGACTGATCTTCTGCAACTTGTTTTGGCCGCACCATGCGCGCCAATATTATCGGGACATAAAATCTCCGGCTCAATCTGGAGATCATACCGCATCTGCCGCCATCAACAAAGATACAATTCCGGATGTTTCGGGTGGCTCAGCCCACGGAGGCCACGACCGCGCATGCCTTTGCCAGCGCGGCTGGGTAGAGCGCGTGCTCCACGGGCAGGAGGCGGGCGGCAAGGGTTTCGGCGGTGTCGCCGGGAAGGATGGGGAGGCTGGCCTGCTGGATGATTTCGCCATCATCGACGCCGGGGCTGACCCAGTGGACGGTCGCGCCGGCTTCGGCGTCGCCTGCGTCGAGGGCGCGCTGGTGGGTGTCGAGGCCCTTGTATTTCGGCAGGAGCGAGGGGTGGATATTGATCATCCGGCCTTGCCACTTGCCCACGAACCAGGGCGTCAGGACGCGCATGAAGCCGGCCAGCGCAATGATCTCGGCGCCGGCCTCGGTGAGGGCGGCGTCCACGGCGCGCTCGAAGGATTCGCGGTCCTTGCCGAAAGGCTTGTGGTCAATGGCAAGGGCGGGAACGCCAGCCTCCAGCGCGGTCTCAAGGCCGATGGCGTCGGGGCGGTTGGAGAGGACGAGCACAGGATCGGCCGGATAGTCGGGCGCGGCGGCGGCCTTCAGCAGCGCCTCCATGTTCGAGCCGCGGCCGGAAATCAGGATCGCGAGCTTGAGGCGCTTCATTTCGCGGCGAGGTGGCCGAGGATGACGGGGTTTTCGCCAGCTTCATTGAGCTGGGCCATGGCGGCGTCCGCGTCTTCAGCGGCGACCGCAAAGATGAGGCCGATGCCCATGTTGAAGGTGCGGTGCATCTCGTCTTCGGTGACATTGCCGGCCTGTTGCAGCCATTGGAAGACCGGGAGCGGGGTCCAGGCCTTGCGGTCGATGACGGGCGTCAGGTGGCCTGGCACCATGCGCGGCGTGTTCTCGGTGAGGCCGCCGCCGGTAATATGAGCGAGGCCTTTGACAAGGCCCGAACGGATCAGCGGCAGGGCGATATGCGAGTAGAGCCGGGTCGGCGTGAGCAGGGCCTCGCCGAGCGTCTGGTTGCTGAAGGGCGAGGGCGAGGCATGGTTCAGGCCTTCGCGCTCGACGATGCGGCGGATCAGGGAATAGCCGTTGGAATGCGGGCCCGACGAGGCAATGCCGATCAGGACGTCGCCCGGGACCATATCGTCCATGCGCGGCAGGACCTTGTCGCGGTCGACGGCGCCGACGACAAAACCAGCCAGGTCATAGTGGCCGGGCGGGTACATGCCGGGCATTTCGGCGGTCTCGCCGCCGACGAGGGCGCAGCCGGACCGGCGGCAGCCTTCGGCAATGCCGGACACGACCGCTTCAGCGATGCCGCCTTCGAGTTTGCCGGTGGCAAAATAATCGAGGAAGAAGAGGGGCTCGGCGCCCTGCGCCAACACATCATTGGCGCACATGGCCACGAGGTCGATGCCGACCGTATTGTGTTGTCCGACCTCGAAGGCGAGCATCAGCTTGGTGCCGACCCCATCCGTGCCGGAAACCAGGATCGGGTCGTCATATCCCGCTTTCTTCAAATCAAACAAGGCGCCGAAGCCGCCGAGGCCACCCATCACGCCGGCGCGGGCGGTGGCTTTGGCCATTGGGCCTATGGCGCCGACGAGGCGTTCGCCTGCCTCAATATCGACACCAGCATCACGGTAAGACAGGGGAGTTTTGGGCGTTTCGGTCATGATGCTTCGCGCGTTAGCATGGGGAAATCGCCTGATCCAGTGTTGCTTGCGGTTCCAGCCTCCGCATTGGCTTGCTACAAGGAAGGCTGACAGGGAGGTCGTTGACCATGATTCGTTTGCTTCTCGCCTCGGTATTCCTCGCCTGCGCCGCTTCGCTGCCAGCGGGTGCGGATACGCGCGATGTCTACACCGTTCGCAATATCGAAGTCGATGAGCAGGCGGCGAGCGTCATCGAAGCCCGTGAAAAGGCCATGTCGGTGGCCCGGCAGAAGGCGGCGCGCGCGCTGCTGACCAAGATCACGCTGTCGGATGATCGCGCCTCGGCGGGCGGCCTGCCAGTGGATTATGCCCTCGCAGAGCGCCTCTCGGCGGCAGTGGACGTGCAGGAAGAGACCGCCGGTGCCGGGCGCTATCGCGGCGTCCTGTCCGTCGTGCTGAACCCGCTGATGGTTCGGGCGCACCTCGACAGTATCGGCGTGCCCTATGTCGACACGCAGGGCCCGACGAGCCTGATCGTACCCTTGGCATCGAATTACCAGGCGCAGGAAGACTGGCGCCAGGCGCTGGGCGCAGGCAATCCCAACGCGCTGGCGCCTTATGTGACGGCCTCCAATCCGGGCTATACGGCCTTCTCTGACTGGTCGGCCTTCTCCACCGAAGCGGCGACGGTCGGCGCGCGGCGCGGCGTGCTGGCGGAACTTGAAGGCCGCAACGGTGCGTATCGCACGACGCTGTCGACGGTGACGGCGGCCGGGACGGAACTGCTCGGCACCACGAATTATGCGACGACGCTGAAAGGCGCAGCCGATGCGGCGGCCGAATTCCTCGACGAGGACTGGAAGCGGCGCTCGATCATCCGGGGCGGCACCCGCACGACGACCAGTGCCAGCGTCCGCTATACGTCGCTGGCCGAGTGGAACACGCTGCGCAGCGCGCTGGCGCGGTCGCCGCTGGTGTCCGATTTCAAGATTACCGCGATCGCCCGTGATGGCGCGCTGGTGACGTTTGCCTATGCGGGCGACGAGCCAAGGCTGCAGAACGACCTGCTGCAGCGCGGCGTGTCACTGGCAGAGGCGCCTGATGCCAAGGGCCTGGTGCTGCGTTCGGCTGTGTCTGCTGCGGCGAGGCAATAGAGCTGAACAGAGTCGGCAGGCCCGGTATGCCCGATCAGCTGAGTTTTGGATTTCCGGCCCCGGGGCTCGGGTTTTCCGATCTTGTGATGTCTCCCGGGAATGAAACGGCCCTGCGTATCGTGCAGCGGCCGGAGAACTGGCCGACGCCGGTCCTGTGCCTTGTCGGGCCGCCGAAAGCGGGCCTGACGACGATTGCCCATGCCTGGGCGCGGCAGTTCGGCGGGGACGTGTTTGAGGCCAAGCCGTTCGCTGGCCTGAAGGCACGCGACGTGGAGGCCCGGGCGGCAACCTATACGGCGATCGACGGCGCCGACCGTGTGCCGGCGGGCGACCGGATGTTGTCGCTGATCAATCTCGTTTCGGCCGGGTCGGGGCGGATGTTGCTGACGGCCAATCGGGCGCCGCCAAACTGGCAGGCGCCGTCGCCCGACCTGAAGTCGCGCCTGAATTCGATGCCCGTGGCGGAAATCTATGCGCCGGACGAGGCGATGATGCTGGGGCGGCTGAAAGCGGCGGCGGTGCGGCATTTCCTCAAACTGGAGCCGGATGTCCTCAAATATCTGGTTCCGCGGCTTGATCTCTCCTATGAGGCCATTGAGTGTTTTGCCGAAAGGCTGAGTGACGAGGTGACCGACCTTGGCCGGGCGCCAAGCGTGCCGCTGGTCAAGGACGTACTCGACGCAATGGAAGCGGACGGGCCGGGCGGGCCGAAGCTGGATTGACGAACAGAAGGGCTGACGGGCAGACATGGCAGACGGAACACTACGGACCAACAAGGCGCTGATGACGTCGCCAGACCGGTTCCTGAACCGGGAGCTGTCCTGGCTGGAGTTCAACCAGCGTGTGCTCGAGGAAGCCGCCAACCAGGCGCACCCGTTGCTGGAGCGCCTGCGCTTCCTGTCGATCTCGGCGAGCAATCTCGATGAGTTCGAGATGGTGCGCTATGCGGGCCTGCGCGAACAGGTGCGGGCGGGTATCGTGAAGGCGAGCCAGGACGGACTGAAGCCATCCGAACAGGTCGAGCAGATCGAAAAGGCGTCGCTGCGCCTGATCGCCGACCAGCAGGAACAGTGGCGCACGCTGAAAGGCGAAATGGCGGCG
Organism: Alphaproteobacteria bacterium; assembly: GCA_018830285.1. Classification (GTDB taxonomy): domain Bacteria; phylum Pseudomonadota; class Alphaproteobacteria; order Caulobacterales; family Hyphomonadaceae; genus Hyphomonas. Next base: position 90,517 of record JAHJSB010000012.1, on the reverse strand, counting down.
GAGAATATTCACGTCCTGTCGGCCGATGCGCTGACCAAGAAAGAGCGTGCCGAGCTCGAGACCTATTTTCGCAACAATATCTTTCCGGTGCTGACACCGCTGGCCGTGGACCCGGCGCACCCGTTCCCGTTCATTCCCAATCTCGGCTTTTCGATCGCGGTCGATCTTGTGTCGGAGTCTGGCGGGGAAGGCCATGTCGGGATCGTGCCTCTGCCGGCCTTTGTGCGCCGCTTCATCCGGCTGCCTAAATCGACAAAGGGCCATATGCGGTTCGTTGCGCTGGAAGACGTGATCGGCATGTTCCTCGGCGACCTGTTCCCCGGATTCAAGGAAAAGGCCCGCTGCCTGTTCCGCGTCGTGCGCGACAGCGATATCGAGATCGAGGAAGAGGCCGAAGACCTGATTCGCGAGTTCGAGGTGATGCTGAAGCAGCGCCGCCGGGGGCGTATCGTGCGCCTCAGGATGCAGTCGAGCGCGCCGCAGGTCTTGCGCGAGTTCATCACGCACGAGATCGGCGCCGAGCAGGCCGACACGGTGCTGTATGACGGCATCCTCGGCATGGCGCAGCTGTCGGAACTGATCGTCGACGACCGGCTGGACCTGCAATTCCCGCCCTATGAGCCGCGCTATCCCGAACGCATCCGTGAGATGGGCGGCGATTGCTTTGCCGCGATCCGGGCCAAGGACATCCTGGTCCACCATCCGTTTGAGAGTTTCGATGTGGTGGTGCAGTTCATCCGGCAGGCGGCGGCCGATCCGGCGGTCGTGGCGATCAAGCAGACGCTGTACCGGACGACGTCGAACTCGCCGGTCGTGGCGGCGCTGATCGAGGCGGCGGAATCCGGCAAGAACGTGACAGCGCTGGTCGAGATCAAGGCGCGGTTCGACGAGGAAGCGAACCTGCGGCTGGCGCGCGACCTGGAACGGGCCGGCGTGCAGGTCGTTTACGGGTTCATCGAATACAAGACGCACGCCAAGGTGTCTATGGTGGTGCGACGCGAAGGCACGGAGCTTCGTTCGTATACGCACTTCGGAACTGGGAACTATCATCCCATCAATGCGCGCATCTATACCGACCTGTCCCTGTTCACCGCCGATGCAGCGCTGGGGCGGGATGCCAACCGCCTGTTCAATTTCGTGACGGCCTATCGCGAACCACCGCGTGTCGGTCCGGTTCTCGAGAAGATATCCATGTCGCCCCTGTCCCTGAAGCAGGACCTGATCAGGATGATCGGGGACGAGGTCTCGGCCGCGAAAAAGGGCAAGCCGTGCGGCATCTGGGCCAAGATGAATTCCCTGGTCGACGGCGAAGTGATCGATGCGCTGTATCGCGCCAGCCAGGCTGGCGTGCCGATTACGCTGGTGGTCCGAGGCATCTGCTGCCTCAGGCCGGGCGTGCCGGGCCTGTCGGAGACGATAACGGTCAAGAGCATTGTCGGGCGGTTCCTGGAACATTCGCGGATCGTCTGCTTTGCCAGTGGCGAGGCGCTGCCGTCACCGAACGCCAAAGTGTTCATCTCGTCGGCAGACTGGATGCCGCGCAACCTGACGCGCCGGGTCGAGGCGCTGGTGCCGATCGAAAACCCGACCGTGCACCGGCAGGTGTTGAACCAGATCATGGTCGCCAACCTGAATGACGAGCTGCAGAGCTGGATCATGCATGAGGACGGCACCTATCACCGCTTCATGCCGGAGAACCCGGACACGGCGTTCGCGGCGCACCGGTATTTCATGGACAATCCAAGCCTGTCGGGACGGGGCAGCGCGCTGGAGGTCAGCCTGCCGCCAAGACTGTCGCACCGGGGAAGCAAACCGGCATGATGTTTCCGAAAACCGAGCGCGCAGGAATTATCGATATCGGCTCAAACTCGGTGCGTCTGGTGATCTATGACGTGCTGGGCGCGTCGATCCTCCAGACATTCAACGAGAAGGTCATGGCTGGACTGGGCGAGGGGCTGATCCAGCGCGGAACCCTGTCACCGACGGGACGGGAGTCGGCGCTGAGCGCGCTGAGCCGGTATCGCGCGATCCTGAAGGCCCTGCATTTGCGCAATTACACGGCTGTCGCCACCGCCGCCGTCCGCGAGGCGAGCGACGGGGCAGACTTCGTGAGAAAGGCCGGACGGGTGCTGGGGCGACCGGTCATGGTGTTGGCGGGCGCTGACGAGGCGCGGCTGTCGGCGCTGGGGGTGGAGGCGAGCTTCCATCGACCGAAGGGCGTGATGGGCGACCTTGGCGGATCGAGCATCGAATTCCAGAGGATCGGCTCTGGCAAGGCGCGAGGCGAAAGCCTGTTGCTGGGCCCGCTGTCGCTGGCCGAGGAAGCCAGCGACCTGCGCGAGTTGCGCAGGAAAGTGCGCGCGGAACTCAAGTCCTCGAAAGTGCTGCCCGGGGCAGAGGGGCGGTTCTATGCCGTGGGCGGCGCGTGGCGATCGTTTGCGCGCCTGAACATGGAGATCGAGAACTATCCGCTGCACGTGTTGCAGGGATACCAGATGAACGAGGGACAGGTGGCACGGGCCGCGAAGCTTTGCGTGGACAGCGTCAGCAATGCGACCGCGCGCAGCAGGGTGGAAAAAGTCGACCGTCGGCGAGCGAAACACCTGCCGATCGCCGCGATCATCCTGGAAGAAGTCCTGGCCATCAGCCCGCTGGAAGGCGTGACGATTTCATCGGGCGGACTGCGCGAAGGCGTGTTGCGCGACCTGACCGGCGCGGCGGTGACAGACCCGCTGCTTGACGGCGTGATCGCGTTCGGGCGGCTGGACCAGAACCAGATTGCCTTCGGGCAGGCGCTGCACGAATTTGTCAGCCCTGCATTCGCGCCGGAGCCGGACCTGTTCGGGTCTCCGGCTGCTGACGCGCGGATCGAGAAGGCTGCCTGCATGATGGCTGACAGCGCCGGGCGCTTCCATCCGGACCACCGGGCGCTGCTGGCCTACGAGCAGGCCTTGCGGGCGCCCTATGCGGGCGTGACGCATGCAGAGCGGGGCATGATCGCCTTTGCTGTCGGGTGCCGGTACGAGAAGGATTTCAAACGACCGGGCGAGTACCTGAGCCTGACAAGCGACGAGCAGGCTGAACGGGCGCGTCAACTGGGCAGCGCGATGCGGCTGGGTGCAGTGTTCTCGGGACGGTCGGGGCCGATCCTGAAACGCGCGAGCCTGGCGCGCAAGGGCGAGAACCTGGAGCTGCACGTGCTGAAAGTGGACGAGCCGATGGTGTCAGACACGGTGTTGCGGCGCCTGACGCAGACGGCAAACCAGTTGCGGCTCAAGCCGACGGTCGTGACTCGCTAGGGCGGAACACGGCGCGTACCAGACTCGCCCGCGCCCGTCCTTCGACTTCGCTCAGGATGAGCGCTTCACGCGATATCCGCCTTCACCCCACGCATCGACCTGCAAGCTGGATGGGCGTGTGTCAGACGTCGAAGAGCCGGATTTCGCCACCTTCGAACGAGACGGCGAGGTGGCCATTGAGCAGGGCCTGGGCCTTCTTGCCGAACATGTCGAAGCGCCAGCCGGTCATGGCGGCGATGTCTTCGCTGGTCTCGCCGCGCGCGATGCGGTCGATATCGGCGGCATTGGCGATGAGGCGCGGCACGACATTGTGCTCGTCGCTGACATGTTTGAGCAGGACTTTCAGCAATTCCGGCGCGCCGGCTGGAATCTGGGCGTTCTGCACGCGCGGTTCCAGCTCGGGAGCGTACTTGTCCGGATTGTCGATGGCCTCGGTGACGGCATCCATCAGGCTCTGGCCATGCTTCGAGCGGACGAAGCCGCTGGGCACGGCGCGCAACTGGCCATAGTCGCCTTCATTGCGCGGCTTCTGGGCGGCGATTTCCTGGATCGCGTCATCCTTGAGGATACGGCGGCGCGGCTTGTCGAGGTCCTGCGCGAGGCGTTCGCGCCATGCGGCAACGGCAACAACCACGGCGGCATAATCCTTCTTGGGCTTGCGCAGTTTCAGGCGCTGCCAGGCCTTCATCGGGTCCGTGTCGTATTTGACCGGATCTTCGAGGTCCGCCATTTCCTCGCGTACCCAGCCCATGCGACCGGTCTTCTCGAGTTCTTCGCGCATGATCAGGTAGATGTCGCGCAGGTGCGTGACGTCGCCAAGGGCGTAGACGAGCTGTTTCTGGCTGAGCGGACGGCGCATCCAGTCAGTGAACTGGCTGGATTTGTCGATCTGGCGGCGCACGACGCGCTGGACGAGATTGTCGTAGGAGATCGAATCACCGAAGCCGAGCGCCATGGCGGCGATCTGGGTGTCGAAGATCGGCCCGGGCGGATGGCCGATGAGGCGATTGAAGATTTCGATGTCCTGCCGGGCAGCGTGGAACACTTTCACCCGGTTGTCGGCCGCGATCAGGTCGAGGAAGGGACCAATGTCCAGATCCTCGGCCAGCGGGTCGATCAGGCCCTCCACGCCGGGGGCGGAAGCCTGCACGAGGCAGAGCTCCGGCCAGTAGGTGGTTTCCCGATGGAATTCAGTATCGACGCAGATGAAGTCCGATTCGGCGAGTTTGCCGCACAGGTCTTCGAGCGCCGACTGCTCAGTAATAGGAGTCAAGGAGTTGTCAGTCATGATCCGGTTGCGTATCGCAGGCCCTTGACAAGTGAAAGGGCTTAAATGCCCTTGCGGCCCTGATTTCTAATGACTGCCTTTCCGGAGAAACGATCCGATGCATGCCTATCGCACCCATACTTGCGGTGAACTTCGCGCGTCCCACGTGGGCGAAACCGTCAAATTGTCCGGCTGGCTGCACCGCCGCCGCGACCATGGTGGTGTCATGTTCATTGACCTTCGCGACCATTATGGCCTGACGCAGGTCGTGTTCAATCCCGGCGCGCCCGGATTCGAGACGGTCGAGCGCCTGCGCACCGAGAGCGTCTTGTCCATCGAGGGCAAGATCGTGGCGCGCGATGCGAGCCTGGTGAACGCGAACCTTGGCACCGGCGAGATCGAAATGGTGGCTGGGTCGGTGGAAGTACTGTCCGAGGCTGCCGAGTTGCCGCTGCCCGTGTTCGGCGAGCCAGACTATCCGGAAGATATCCGCCTCAAGCACCGCTATCTCGACCTGCGCCGCGAGACGCTGCACAAGAACATGATCCTGCGTTCGAACGTGATCACCAGCCTGCGCCAGCGCATGGTGGGTGAGGGCTTTACCGAATACCAGACGCCGATCCTGACGGCCTCCAGCCCGGAAGGCGCGCGCGACTTCCTGGTGCCAAGCCGGATCCATCCGGGCGAGTTCTATGCGCTGCCGCAGGCGCCACAGCAGTTCAAGCAGCTGTTGATGGTGTCGGGCTTTGACCGCTACTTCCAGATTGCGCCCTGCTTCCGCGACGAGGATGCGCGCGCTGACCGCAGCCCGGGCGAATTCTACCAGCTCGATATCGAAATGAGCTTTGTTACGCAGGAAGACGTGTTCAACGCCATCGAACCCGTGTTGCGCGGCGTGTTCGAGGAATTCGCGGACTGGGACGGCAAGGGCCGCACCGTGCCGGACGAGCCGTTCGTGCATATCCCGTTTGCCGAAGCGATGCTGAAATACGGCTCCGACAAGCCGGACCTGCGCAACCCGATCGTCATCTGCGACGTGTCCGACGTGGTGACGCGCGAAGACGTGACGCTGGGCGTGTTCAAGAAGATCGTGGATGGCGGCGGCATTGTGCGCGCCATTCCGGCACCGAACACCGCCGAGCAGCCGCGCAGCTTCTTCGACAAGATGGATGCCTGGGCCAAGAAAGAGATGCAGGCGCCCGGGCTTGGCTATATCCGCTTCGTGGAAGAGGACGGCAAGCTGGCGGGCACGGGCCCGATTGCCAAGTTCTTTGCGCCTGAAGCCCTTGCCGCACTGGCCGGGACGGCTGGCGTGAAAGCCGGAGACGCGCTGTTCTTCTCGGCGGGCGACAAGACCAATGCCGTGAAACTGGCCGGGGCTGCCCGGACACGAATCGGCGAGGAGCTGGGCCTGATCGAGCCGGGCATCTTCCGCTTCTGCTGGATCATCGACTTCCCGATGTATGAATGGGACGAAGACAACAAGAAGGTCGATTTCAGCCATAACCCGTTCTCGATGCCGCAGGGCGGCATGGAGAAGCTGCTGGCAGCCGACACGGTGGAGAAGCAACTCGACATCAAGGCCTACCAGTATGACATCGTCTGCAACGGCATCGAACTGTCATCCGGCGCAATCCGGAACCACCGGCCTGACCTGATGCTGAAAGCATTCGAACTGGCTGGCTATGGCCCGGAAGTGGTGGAAGAGAAGTTTGGCGGCATGCTGAACGCGTTCCGCTATGGCGCGCCGCCGCATGGCGGGATTGCACCGGGCGTCGACCGGATCGTGATGTTGCTGGCCGAGGTCGAGAACCTGCGTGACGTGATCCTGTTCCCGATGAACCAGCAGGCGCGGGACCTGTTGATGGGCGCACCGAGCCCGGTCGACGACAGGCAGCTGAAAGAGCTGAACATCCGGCTCGCGCCTCAGGTGAAAACCTGAGTCTATAGTCGCCCTATTGGGGAATATCGTTTTGGATATCCTCCTTCACACATAGGCTGTATCCCCGGCGAAAGCCGTGGTCTCATGCGGCTCGCCTGATATCTTCAATTGCCTGAGGTCCCGGCGTTCGCCGGGGCTGCGGGGCGTGTGAATGCGTGCTTATTGCGCTGTGGTGCTCGCCATGATGACATCACCACACAGCGGCAGCAGCAGGCCGGGTGGCATCAGCGTGTCGATCGAGCTGCAGGCGCCGGTGAAGTTTGCCAGGTCGTGATGTGTCATGCCGGAGAGGTCGGCTGCGATGAACCGCACGTCGCGGAACGAGGCGCCAGCGACATCTGCGCCAGTCATCATGACGCCCGTCATGTTGGCGCCATTGAGGATGGTTGCCTTCATCACGGCCTTGTCGAATTTCACACCGGTAAGGTTTGCGCCAGAAAGGTCAGCCTCATCGAGCTGGGTCTCGCCCAGGTCTGCTTCCGAAAAATTGGCACCAACCATCAGCGCGCCCTGCATGTTGGCGCCGCGCAGGATGGTCTTACGGAATTCGGCACCGGTGGCCTGAACGCCCATCAGGCGGGCATTCGACAGGACGGCATCGGAGAAACGGGCTGATGTCAGGACGGCCGTGCGCAGGTCGACGCCGGACGCATTGGCGCCTTCGAAATTGGCGCTGGTGGCCTGGATGCCGCGCATGAAGGCGAATTCGAGATTGGCACCGGGATAGTTCGCCCCGCTGAGCGTCCAGCCGGACATGTTGCGACCCGCAAGATTGCATCCGCCGCACGATCCGACATAGCCGGGTTGCCACGCAACCGGCTTGCCCTGCGCAACGGAAGGGACCGACACGCCCAAGAGGGCGATCACGGCAAGCAAGTTCAGGCGGAAAAGCATACCAGTCATGTACTCGGAATATCGCGTTGTCTTATCCTGCTATACTGAACAAACCGTAACAACTGCAGAAGTGCGCCAAGTGTTGCCAAACTGTCGCGCGAAAGTCTCCCTTACCTGAACTGATAGACGACGTCTCCGGAACCGGCGTGATTATTTGGAGACGCGGCCTTCTTCGCCACACGTGTCGCAGGACGTGTCGCCCTCATCGCTGATGGTGAAAACCGTGAAACTGCCACAGGATTCACAGCCCTGTTCGAGATAGGCGGGCGATTCAAGTTCCTCGGCGCCGGCGTCAAGATCCGATTCGGCCTGTTTCTCGGCGCGGCGCTTGTCGAGGATGACGATATTGTCGGGCAGGTGGCCACGAGAGAATCCGCGCGAGATGATCTGGGCCGCCTCTTCGGTGAATTCCGCCGGCTCGCGCGTGGCATCGCCCGCGCCGCGGCCAAGCCCGTCGTGCGTGACATCGACTTCGGCGAGATCGTCGCGGCCGAGATAGGACACGGCCAGTTCCCGGAAGATGTAGTCGAGGATAGACGTGGCGCGCGTGATGCGGTCGTTTCCGGTGACCTGGCCAGCCGGCTCGAAGCGGGTGAACACGAAGGCATCGACGAATTCTTCCAGCGGCACGCCGTATTGCAGGCCGATCGAGGTGGCGATGGCGAAATTGTTCATCAGGCTGCGGAACGCGGCGCCTTCCTTGTGCATGTCGAGGAAGATCTCACCGAGATGGCCGTCATCGAATTCGCCGGTGTGGAGATAGACCTTGTGGCCGCCGACGGTGGCTTTCTGGATATAGCCCTTTCGCCGGTCGGGCAGGCGGGTGCGGGCGGCGGACCGGGCTTCGCGGAATTCCGGCGATGATTGCGGCAGGTCAGCCTCGTCGGCGAGTTCCTCGGCGAGGGAGAGGATATGCTCCATCCGGTCACGGACGTCTTCACCGGCAGGCGCGCGATGGCCGACCAGATGGGCCGACAGGCCGTCTGCAATGACGGCTTCGGCCATGTCGAGACCGGCGCGGGCACTGACCGAAACGACGACTCCGCCGCCCAGCGCCTTGTCGCAGGCGACAGCAAAGCGGATTTCGTCCGTCGGTGACACGTCGATCACGAAACCGCATTCCTGCAGCGCGCGCGCGGCGATGGCCTCACCTGCGCCGTCGAGAGCGGCCTCGGCTTTGGCGATGTCTGCGCGCGAAAAGCCCATGGCGGACAGCACGCCGCGCCCGTCGGCATCAAAATTCTCGGGCGTGAGCTTCAGGTCATGGGAGATGATCTCGTCGCCGAGCACCCAGCGCGAGAAGGCAGCATTGAGCGGCAGGCCCTCGCCGAGCGCGCGGCCCACCCGGTCGAGTGCGGCTTCGGTGAAGCCCCGGTCGCGCAGGCGCGCGATGCCGAGTGCCGTTTCGAGATCCTGCGTGCCTGAATTGGATATCCGGTCGAGTACGCCGGGCAGGGCTTCGGGCGCGCGGGCGGCGAGGCCGATTCGCGCGGCGCGGGTGAGGCTGGGCGCGTCGTCGCCATAGGTGAGTACGGCGCGGACCGGTGCGGCGGCGTCGCTTTCGCAATCGGGCAGGGCAGCCATCGGATCGGTGACGGGCAGGATCATGACGCGGCACGGGCGCTTGCTGCCCGACTTGCGGGCCTGAAGACCGAGCGCTTTGGCATGGCTCGCGCTGAATGCGGCGCCGGCAGCGGCTGAGCGAACGAGCGCCGACATGGCGGCACCGGCGGCGATGCCCGCATCGGAGGCATAGTCGAGGCCGAGCGCCATGACGGCAGCGCCAAGGCCGGTTAGGACGATGATCCCGTCTTTCATGTCAGCAGTGGCGGCTTCTACGGCGGAGATGAGGAATTCGTCCTCGAATCCGTCCGGGCTGACGGCTTGCGAGACATCGACCATGCGGGCGGGCGCAGCGGCTGGCGGCAGGGCATCCTTCAGGAAGAGGATCTCCGCGCCTTCCTTCAGCGCAGCCAGCAGGGATGGCTCGATCGCGATGTCGACAGGCCGGGCGGTGAAGACGGCGGGTGGCGGCGCTGGCGTATCGACAGCGGCGGCGCGCAGGGCGTCGGCAGTGCGCAGGATGCCGCCGGGCAGGCGAAGGGCTTCTTCGAGCAGGTCCTGTGGCAGGCCCGAGGCGAGGGCCTCGGCCAGTTCGGCATTGCGAGGGGCGGGCCCGAGGCGTTCGAGCATTTCGGCGAGCGCGAGCTGGGACACGCTCTGCAGGCTGGCGGCTGAGGCCGACGCAGCGAGCCCGTCAAGGGCCATGGGCGTCATGTCGGCCGGTGTGAGCCCGGCAGCACGGCAGAGTGTGCCGAACGCCGTCTCGGGCGATATGAGGCCATCGGATTCGGCGGCGGTCAGGATTTCGTCCCGGCTTTGGTCAGGCATAAGCGGCTCCTTCGCGAATCACTCACGCAGAGCGTGACGGGTGCGGCGCGCAGCTTCAACTGCTGGAGGTGGATTATTGTGGGGATGGCGGCTGAATCTGGCGCCTATTCGGCTGGATTCCGGAAGATGAGGTCCGGCAAGCCGTCACCGTTCGAATCATCGAGCACGATACCTGGCGTGAATTCTGTTCCGCCATCGAGGGCGGGCGTGACGAGAATGCGGAAGGGGAGGTCGTACTGGCCCGGATTTGGCAGGGTCGGATCGGCGAACGGATCGGGCCGGCCGGCGACGTCGACGGGCTGGTCCGGGGCATCGAGATTGCCGGCGCGCCTGAACTGCCCGGTGCCGTCGCCTGTAAACAACGGATTGTCGCCGTCGAAGGCATACAGCGCGAGATCGATCCGGGCGTCCCCCGTGACGTCTTCCAGCAGGATCTGGGCATAGCTGCCGGCGCTGCCGTCTACGGGGCGTGGCATGAACTGGCCCTGGCCATCATTGAGCAGGATGAGGCAGTCCTGTCCGTCACCGCGGGCGATCGCGAAATCTGTATCGCCATCTGCGTCCACGTCCGCTGCAGCGATCCCGGTGGCACCGGATTCGGTGCCCGCCAGTGGCGTCGCAAGGCCAAAGCCGCCCCTGCCGTCGCCGGCAAGGAGGAGGCTGACGCCGGTTCGCCGGGCGATTGCAAGATCTGGCGTGCCGTCGCCGTTCACATCTGCAAGGACCGCGTTGATCGCTTCGCCGTCCGGATCGCCTGCCAGAGCGAACTGGCCGGTGCCATTGTTGAGTGAGATGGCGGCTGGCGCGCCGTTCTGGACGGTGGCGGCGTCGGCGCGCACAGTATTCGTGCGTGCGTCGTCGAAGACGAAATAGGGTGAAACGCGGTATTCTGGCGCCCTGTCGTGCGATTCGGGGCGGGTCTGCGCCTGGTTCGATGCGCCGAGGGCGGCGACCAGGACGGCAATGATGGTGAGTTTGCCGTTCACGTTCATGCGACCTGCCTCTTTCACGATGGTGTCCAGACCAACAATGCTAGGCCATATCGGCAGCTGAGTCAGCCATATCGGCGCATAGGCTGGAGCATCGGCCGGATGCGGCGCATTGCCTGCCGGGGCGGTCTGGATTAACAGGCCGACTGACGCCATATTGCGGCCATCAAGTCACGTCAGGACAGGCAGACTATGCTGAAGCAGATTTTCACCTGGTGGAGCGGTATAACCGTGGGCGCCTCTTTCGATATCAAGCGGCGCAGCGGCTATGTCGGTACCGACGAATACGGCAATCGCTATTTCGAGGATCGCAAGGCGTCGCTTGAAGGGCGCCACCGCCGGTACGTGATGTACAAGGGCCTGGCCGAGCCGTCGAAAGTACCGGCCGACTGGCATGGCTGGCTGCACCACACGGTGAACGAACCCCCGACCCACATGCCGCTGGAGCGGCGCGACTGGGAAACCGATCATACCCCGAACATGACCGGCACGCCGTACGCCGTGAAGCCGAAAGGCAGCCTGTCGGAAGGCGCCCGGCGCCAGAAGTCCGACGGCGACTACGAGGCCTGGACACCCGATGCGTGAGTCGTTCTTCGAAACCCTTGTCGGCGCGCTGGTCGTGGCCGTTGCAGCAGTCTTCCTCTGGTTCGCGCTGGCCGTTGGTGGCGATGCTGAAACCAAGGGTGACCAGTACAATGTGCTGGCCCGGTTCAACAACGTGTCCGGGATATCGCGCGGGTCCGACGTGCGGATTGCTGGCGTAAAAGCCGGCGTTGTCAAATCGATCGAAGGCGATCCGACGCGATTCGAAGCGGTGCTGACCCTGTCGCTCGACAAGAAATGGGAGCTTCCCGACGATACCGATGCCCGCATTTCGACGGACGGTCTCCTCGGCGGTGCCTATATCGGCCTCGAGCCGGGTGGCGGCTTCGACACGATCCCGCAGGATGGCACCGGCGAAATCCTTTACACGCGCGGCAGTGTTGACCTGCTGACCCTGTTTGCCTCGTTTGCAGGCGGCGGTGGCGGCGATGCGGCCGCAAGTGCAGAGGAACCGGTCGCGATGCCTGAGCTAGCACCTGAGCCTGTCTCACAGCCGGCCCCGAAGCCCGCGCCGAAGAAAAAACCTGACGCCGTAACGACGCCCGAGCCGAAGCCCGCTGGCCCGCCCGAGCCCGCTCCTGAGGCCGCAACGCCATCCGAGCCGGCTGTGGCACCCGCTGACGATCCCTATCCTGCCGGAGACGACGGACAATGATCCGATTCCTTGCTGCATCTGCCGTTGGCCTCGGCCTGATTGGTGCTGCGCACGCAGCGACGTTCGACCAGAAGAACACGGCGACATTGCGGGCCCTGGACAAGATCACCGGGCGTTCGACGGACATTGACGTGAAGGTCGGTGAACCGGTCGTGTTCGGTTCGTTGAAAGTGGAGCTGAAGGCCTGCTACCAGACACCGCCTGAAGAAGCGCCGGAAAGCGCGGCTTTCCTGAAAATACATTCGACGCAACCTGTTGCCGTCGAAACGATGGATGCTGCCGTGTCGGCCGATGTGGTGGAAACGGTGAGCGAAGAGAACCCGGAACTTTTCTCAGGCTGGATGTATGCATCTTCGCCCGGCCTCAGCGCGCTGGAGCACCCCGTCTATGATATCTGGGTGATCCGCTGTACTGCGCCAGCCCCGGTGAAGCTGCCAGCGCCCGTCATCGCACCGGCCGACGAGCCACTGCTGGACGATGTCCCGCCGTCGCTGGATACCGAGCCTACCCCGGAATAGAAATCCGCGGTGACCGTCAGCGCGTCGCGCAGGCGGGCCTTGAAATCCGCGCGCGAAATTTCGATCAATCCGAATTGTTCGAGATGCGGGTTGTGGAATTGCGCGTCGAGCAGCGTGTAGCCGCCGGCGATCAGGCGGGCAGCGAGATGAACCAGCGCTATCTTTGACGCGTCGGTGGCGCGCGAAAACATGCTCTCACCGAAAAAGGCCCCGCCAATCGCGACGCCGTACAGCCCGCCGACGAGCTGGTCGCCGTCCCAGCATTCGATGGAGTGGGCGTGCCCCTCGCGGTGCAGGCTGCTGTACAGATTGAGGATTGCGGAATTGATCCAGGTGCTTTCGCGCCCGGCACCTTCCTCGGCACAAAATTCCATGACGCGCGTGAACGCCGTGTCGGCGGTCACGCGGTAGGGTTCCTGGATCACGGTGCGCTTCAGGCGTCGGGGGATGTGGAAGGCGTCGAGCGGAAGTATGCCGCGTAAGTCGGGATCGACGAGGAACAGGTTCGGATCATCGCGCGAATCCGCCATCGGGAAGACGCCCCGGCGATAGCAGGCGAGCAGGTCCTGGGTTCCGAAGCGCGATGACATGATCTGAATATGAATCTCGCTGGCGCGCCTGTCCATGGGGCAGACTGCGCCAGCTGTTGAGAAGGCCCGGGCTTTACTCGGCCGTGATCTTGTTTTCGGCGAGGAATTTTTCGAGCCAGTGGATATTGTAGTTTCCGGCCAGCACGTCTTCATTGTCGACGAGGCGGCGATGCAGGTCGAGCGTCGTGAAGACGCCGCCGACAACCATTTCGGCCAGCGCGCGGCGCAGGCGCATGATGCATTCGCGGCGTGTGCGACCGTGAACGATGAGCTTGCCGATCAGCGAATCATAATGCGGTGGGATGCGGTAGCCGGCATAGGCGGCGCTATCGAGTCGCACGTCCGGGCCGCCCGGGGCATGGAAATCCGTGATCAGGCCAGGTGAAGGCACGAAGGTTTCCGGGTGTTCGGCATTGATCCGGCACTCGATGGCGTGGCCGACCAGCATCACGTCTTCCTGGCGGAACGAGAGCTCCTTGCCTTCAGCAATGCGGATCTGTTCGCGCACGAGGTCGATGCCGGTGATCATCTCGGTGACGGGATGTTCGACCTGCAGGCGGGTGTTCATTTCGATGAAGTAGAACTTGCCGTCCTCATAGAGGAACTCGATCGTACCGGCGCCGCGATAGCCGAGCTTTTCCATGGCACGGGCGCAGATACCGCCGATTTCCTCGCGTTGGGCCTGGTTGAGGGCCGGCGAAGGGGCTTCCTCGAAGACTTTCTGGTTGCGACGCTGGAGCGAACAGTCTCGCTCCCAGAGATGCGCCACGTTGCCATGCGTGTCGGCAATGATCTGGACTTCGATATGGCGCGGGCCTTCGAGGTATTTTTCGAGATAGACGGCGTCGTCGCCGAACGCGGCCTTGGCCTCGGTCTTGGCAGTTTTCACCGCGTTTTCAAGGTCGGCTTCGGTTCTTGCGAGCTTCATGCCGCGACCACCGCCACCGGCGGAGGCCTTCACGAGGACCGGGAAGCCGATCTTCTTGGCGGCCTTCTTGGCTTCGGCAATGGAGGTCAGCGCACCTTCGGAGCCCGGCACGCAGGGCACACCGGCCTCGATCATCGCCACCTTGGCGGCAATCTTGTCGCCCATGATGCGGATATGCTCGGCCGTCGGGCCGATGAAGGCCAGGCCGTGAGCCTCGACCATTTCGGCGAACTGGGCGTTCTCCGACAGGAAGCCGTAGCCGGGATGGATCGCGTCGGCGCCAGTGATTTCAGCAGCCGCGAGGATCTGGGATTTCTTGAGATAGCTTTCCGAGGAGGGCGGCGGGCCGATACAGACGCTTTCGTCGGCAAGGCGCACGGCCATGGCGTCCCGGTCGGCGGTGGAGTGAACCACAACCGTCATCAGGCCCATTTCCTTGCAGGCGCGGTGAATTCGCAGGGCAATCTCGCCGCGATTGGCGATCAGGACCTTCTTGATCGTGCGTTGCTCGGCCATGCTATTCAATCAGGGCCAGCGGTTCGCCAAATTCCACCGGCTGCGAGTCGGTGACGTAAAGCGCTGTCAGGGTGCCGGCGCGGTCGGCTTCGACCGGATTGAAGGTCTTCATGGCTTCGACGAGCATCAGCGTGTCGCCTTTTTTGACCTTGTCACCGATATTGAAGAACTGTTTGGCGCCGGGTTCAGGGGACAGGTAGACGGTGCCGACCATGGGCGATTTGATCGCATTGTCCGATACGGCTGGGGCTGCGGGCGCGCCTGCAGCGGCGGGGGCTGCAACAGCGGCGGCGGCGGGGGCTGCAGCGACGGGCGCGGCCATGACCGCGTTTTGCATCACAGGTGCCGCCGGCTTGCTGACCCGGATTCTCAGGCCGTCATGCTCGATTTCCACTTCGCCGAGGTCCGCTTCCCGCAGGATCGCGGCCAGTTCCCGGACGAGGCCGGTGTCGAGTTTTGTCTTTGCAGTGCTCATGGGACGCTAAATTTCTCCTTGGCCCGTCAGGGACTTGGCTGCCAGAAGCGCAAGCTCATAACCGTAGGCGCCGAGGCCCGCAATCGTAGCTTTTGCGACAGGCGCAACGTAATTCACTTGGCGGAAGGCTTCGCGCGCCGCCGGGTTGGACAGGTGCACTTCAATAACCGGCACCTTGCAGGCCCTGAGGGCGTCATGCAAGGCCACAGATGTATGTGTGAAGGCAGCTGCGTTGAGGATCAGGACAGAGCCATCGCGAGAGGCTTCCTGGACCCAATCCACCAGTTCGCCCTCATGATTGGTCTGGCGCGCCTCAAGGGGCACGCCGCCAGCCAGGCTGCGCAGGCGGGTATGGATATCTTCGAGTGTTTCGTAGCCATAAATCTCCGGCTCGCGCGTACCGAGCAGGTTGAGGTTTGGCCCACCGAGAACATATATCGGTTTTGACATGGGCCCCGTCTTGCTCTGGAACGCCCGGCAAGGCAAGGGGGCTTTGAACCGGAGGCGGCAGACATGCAGATCACCCTGAATGGTGAGACACGGCAGGTTAACCAAGGCACGACCCTGTCGATGCTGCTGGAAGAGCTGTCGGCGGCCACCGGGCGCGACCCGCGCGGCATAGCCGTGGAGCGCAACCTCGAGATCGTGCCGAAGTCTGAACATGCCTTTACCGTGCTGGAAGAGGGCGACCGGCTGGAACTTGTGCAGTTCGTCGGGGGCGGTTGACCGGGCGAGGAGTTGACGGGCGGGATCAACGCGGCCAGATCAGCAGACATGACTGATACACCCCTGATCATTGCCGGAAAATCCTACGCGTCTCGCCTGATTGTCGGAACCGGAAAATATGCCAATTACCAGCAGAACGCCGATGCGGCGCGCGCGGCTGGCGCCGAGATCGTCACCGTTGCGCTTCGCCGGGTAAACCTGTCCGATCCGAGCCAGGAAATACTGACCGACTTCGTGAAGCCTGACGAGTTCACATACCTGCCCAATACGGCGGGCTGCTACACGGCTGACGAGGCCGTGCGGACGCTGCGCCTGGCGCGCGAGGCCGGCGGCTGGAATCTCGTGAAGCTGGAAGTGCTGGCCGACCAGAAGACGCTCTATCCGAACATGCCGGAGACGCTGGAGGCCGCCAAGGCGCTGATCGCGGACGGGTTCGAGGTCATGGTCTACTGCTCCGATGACCCGGTCTACGCCAGGATGCTGGAAGAGGCCGGGTGTTGTGCAATCATGCCGCTGGGCAGCCTGATCGGCTCAGGCCTCGGCATCATGAACCCGGTGAACATCCGCCTGATCGTGGAACAGACCCGCGTGCCGGTGATCGTCGACGCGGGTGTCGGCACGGCGTCGGACGCGGCGATCGCGATGGAGCTTGGCTGTGACGGCGTTCTCATGAACACGGCGATTGCAGCGGCGAAAGATCCGATCCTGATGGCGAGCGCGATGAAACATGCGGTGATCGCCGGGCGCGAGGCCTATCTCGCCGGACGGATGCCGAAGAAGATGTATGCTGACCCGAGTTCACCCCTCGCCGGTTTGATCTAGGTGCGCGCCGCAATCATTGGCGCGGGACCGGCAGGCCTGATGGCGGCCGAGGCGCTGGCCGCACGCGGCATCACTGTCGACATCTACGATGCGATGCCGAGTGTCGGGCGAAAATTCCTGATGGCGGGCAAGAGCGGGCTGAATATCAGCCATGCCGAAGACAGGGACGTGTTCCTCTCGCGCTATCGCGGGGATGCCCGGTTGGCAGAAATGGTCAAGGCGTTCGGGCCGAGTGAAATCATGGAATGGATGCAGGAGCTTGGCATACCTGCGCATACCGGGCCGACGGGGCGCATGTTTCCCGAGATGATGAAAGCGTCCCCCTTGCTGCGGGCCTGGCTTGTCCGGTTGCAGGAGATGGGCACTGTGCTGCATCCGCGCCATCGCTGGCAGGGATGGGATGATACAGGCGCACTCATGTTCGATACGCCGGATGGCGCCGTGACGGCGACACCCGATGCGACAGTTCTGGCGCTGGGCGGGGCGAGCTGGAAACGTCTTGGGTCTGATGGTGCGTGGGCGTCCTTGCTGGCCGGCAAGGGTGTGGCGACCGCGCCGTTCGGGCCGTCGAATTGCGGATTCCTTGCGGACTGGACGGATCACCTGAAGGAAAAGTTCCCGGGCGACCCGCTGAAGTCCGTGCGTTTGTGGACGGATGGTGTGCACGGGCGCCAGGAGACGCGATCTGAATTCGTGATTACCGAACGCGGGGTTGAGAGCGGCGGCATCTATACGTTGTCGGCGGCGCTGGTGGGCGCGCTGGCGCGGGACGGCAGCGCGACCCTGTTCGTGGACCTGTTGCCGGATATGGACGAAGGCGCGATTGCTGCGAAACTCGCACGGCCGCGCGGCAAGCAGTCCATGGCCAATCATTTGCGCAAGAGCGTGCACGTGTCCGGTGTGAAACTGGCACTGTTGCATGAGGCGACGGGCGGGCCGCTGCCGGCGGAACCGGAGGCGCTGGCGCAACTGATCAAGGCTGTGCCGATCAGGATCACCGGGACGGCGCCGCTGGACGAGGCGATCTCGACGACAGGCGGCGTGGTGTGGCGCGCGCTCGACGACTATCTCATGCTGCACGACATGCCGGGCGTGTTCTGCGCCGGCGAGATGATCGACTGGGACGCACCGACGGGAGGCTATCTGATCACGGCCTGTCTTGCGACAGGCAAGGCAGCAGGCGAAGGCGCGGCGACCTGGATAGCGCGCACCTAGAGCCGGTAGACCTTGCGGGCGGTACCGCTGAACATGGCGGTCTGGTCAGCCTCTGAATAGTCGGCGGCAATCTTCTTCAGGCCGTTCCAGAGCGTGCGATAGCCGATCGACAGGCGGTCGACCGGAAAATTGCTTTCGAACATGCACCGCTGCGGACCGAAGCACTTGATCGCATGGTGATAATAGGGCGCCTGCGCCTCGACGAACTCATCCGATGTGGGCGGCGTGGCGTGCGTGTTCCAGCCGAAGCCATTGTCCGGCATGGCGAGGCCGCCAATCTTCGCAAAGACGTTCGGGCGCTTGGCAACGGCGGCGATGTCGTCTTTCCATTGCGCGAAATTGGCGTCGCGTTTGCCCTCATAGGGGCCGACGCCGAGCGGCGTGCCGAAATGGTCGAGGATCATGGTCGTGCCGGGTACGGCGCTGGCGAGGTCTGCGAAGTCGCGGATCTGGTGATGGTAGTTCCACGTGTCATAGGTGAATCCACGTTCGCCGAGACGGGCAACGCCGCGCCGAAAGTCTTCGTCCCTATAGAGGCCTGCGGGCGCACGGCCGGGGATCGAGAAGGCGGCGCTGTCCGGATCGTGGGCGCCGGCGTGTCGGATGCCGCGAAAGAGGCCGTTGGCGGCGGCAAGATGGGCGTCGAGGATCTCGTCGAGGTCGGAGCGGCGCAGGTCTGCATGGCCGATAATGCCGGCGATGGTGGCCTTGTCGGGGTCGGCGGCGGAACGGGCGGCGGCAGCCGCGACGAACTCGGTCTCGCCGATGGGCTTCAGGTGGTCGGGGCCGTCCTTGCGATAGGATGAGCCGCATTCCATGAACACGGTCTGGGTGACGTTGTGGCCGTCTTCGGTGTCGGACCAGAGTTCTTCCAGGTCGTAGCTGAGGTGGGGTTTCGGCCAGAGGTGATGGTGAGGGTCCACGATCTCGCGATCCGGATCGATCACGTCTTCACGGACCTGTGCGAGCCATTCTGTATTGTTGAACATGCGCTTCCTCCTGGCCTGCCGTCAGCTTCTGGCGAGCTGTGTGCCTATTCAGGCGCATTGCGACGGCGAGGCAAGGGGTGGCGCAAGGTTAGGTCAGGTGGACATCTTCAAACCGGAAGCCGATGCGAAACAGGCAATATCCCATTTCATCAATCGCGCCGACGACGTCCGGACTTGTGTCATCGTCCGTGCGTGTTCGCGTATGGACCCAGCTTTCGATCTGGCTTTGAATAGGGAACGGGGCGCCTTGCTGCACCGTTAGCCGGAAGCTGGGTTCCGTCTTATGCACGAAGAACTCGTACATCCGCGCGTCTGACACAGTACTATACCTTTACGAGGCCGATCTCGCGGAGGCGTTCCATCAGGTAGTCCTGCGCGGTGATCGGGGGCTGGGGCTTGCCGCCTTCGGCGACGCATTGGGGCAGGGCCTCGATGATGACATCCTGGTTGAAGTGGAGGAAGAAGGGCGTCGAGTAGCGCGGAAATTTCGCGCGCTCGGGCGCCGGGTTGACGACTCGGTGCGTGGTCGAAGGCAGGACGCCGGCCGTGAGGCGCTGGAGCATGTCGCCGCAATTGATGACGAGGGCGCCGGGCGGCGGGTTGACCGCGAGCCATTCGCCGGAGCGGTGCTTCACTTCGAGGCCAGCCTCTTCGGCCCCGAGAAGGAGCGTGATGACATTGATGTCTTCATGCGCGCCCGCGCGGACGGTGCCTTCCGGTGGCGGGTTTTCCTGTGGCGGATAGTGGAGGAGGCGGAGGATGGAATTGCCCATCTCGACGCGGTCTTCGAACCACAGCTCATCAAGGCCGAGGTGGAGCGCGATGGCGCGCAGGAGATCACGGCACATTTCGTCCAGCGCATCGAAGAGGGCGCGGGTGGCGCGGTCAAAATCCGGTATCTCGCCGACGCTGGGCGTGTCGGCCATGGTCTTGCGATAGGGTGAGTTGGCCGGCAAGTGGCGACCGGTGTGCCAGAATTCCTTGAGGTCTGCCTTGGCGGCGCCCTTTGCATTCTCGGTGGCAAAAGCGGTGTAGCCGCGCTGGCCGCCGCCGGACTTGCCGTCATAGGCGAGCTTGGCGATATCCGGCATGGCGAAGAAGGCCTTCGTGGCGCGCAGGTTCTCGTCAATGACGCTTTGGTCGACCGGATGGCCGGCGATGACGGCAAAGCCAGTCTCACGGAACGAGTTTCCCAGCGCTTCGGCAAAAGCCGTATTGTCTTCGCGCCACAGCGCGTACGGGATCGGTTTGAAATATTCGGTCATGGTTCAAGTTTGCCAGATTGTCGCGAGAGCGGAAAGCTAAAATGGCTTATCGGGCTGTGAGCGGCCTTCGAGCGTTCAGGGTTAATCAGGCGCCCCCGGACGGTAACACTCTGCCCCTTTGGGCGCTCTGGCGTTAACTATAACGCAAATCTCTCACGGCACTCTCCACACATCGCCGGACAAGGCGGGTGGTGGTTGCCAAGGCAGGACACGGGACTGATCCCGGCGATGCGGTGGCAAGGTGAAACAGGAACAAGACAATGCCCTTTGCAGATTACGCTTTAGACCTCGCATCAATGCTCGGACCGGATTCGGCTCCCGAGGAACTTTACCAGGCCGGCCTGGTCTATTCGACCGGCCTTAACGTGGAAGTCGACATGATTGCCGCGCATAAATGGTTCAACCTTGCCGCCCTGCGCGGGATGGAAGATGCCAAGATTCAGCGCGCCGAACTGGCCGATATGATGTCCTCCGACGAGGTCAAGCAGGCGCTCCAGTCGGCCCGTGAGTGGCTCAAACTGATGAACTAGGCTGTCGCGGCTCGCCCGGACGCTGATGCTCCTGTCCGGGCGCCGTTGTTAAGCTTAATGAAATATCAAGCGGCAGCGTGCGAGTTTGATTCCTCACGCGCTGTGAGGAGCCGCAACCGACATGCCTTCGACCGAGGCCCCCAACCGAGATCCGGCGGACAATGGCATGGCGCGGACATTCGCGTCGCGGCCACGGCTTGGGGCCGCTGACCTGATTGTGCAGTTCTGGCGGGCAAAGTGGCTGATGCTGCTGGTCTTCGTGCCGGTATTTGCACTCGGCCTTGCAGCGGCCCTGTCACGACCAGACCAGTTTGAATCGCGCTCGCGCCTGATCGTGTCGTCGACCAGCAGCGCCAGTCATGATGACCTTGTCCAGCCAGAGCTGGAATTCCTGCGCAGTCCGTTGGTCGTTGCCCGTGTGCTCGACCGGTTTCCGATGTCGCGCCTGT
The DNA here is from genome assembly GCA_018830285.1 of Alphaproteobacteria bacterium. GTDB lineage: Bacteria > Pseudomonadota > Alphaproteobacteria > Caulobacterales > Hyphomonadaceae > Hyphomonas. The sequence goes on along the minus strand of JAHJSB010000012.1, from coordinate 69,454 downwards.
ATCCTGCGCTCAACCACAGCTGCGAGGCCCGGAGCCGCGCCGTGCGGGGCGATGCCGAGGGGCTTCGCCGTCTCGCCGCAGAGTGTCGCCAGATGAGTGTCGAGGCGATGGAGCGGGACTTCCACGTATGGGCGGCGTCGAGGGCGCCCGTCATCACGGCCACTTACCGGAACGGCGATGCAGAAACATCCGCAGAAGTGCTCAATGCGCTCGTCGGAGCCTATCTTGCCTATCGCACGCAAGTGCTGGCGCAGCCGCAGGCCATCAGGCTACCGGTTGATCGGGCCGCACTGGAAGCCCGGCTGCTGGAATCTGAAGCCGCAGTCGGCGGTTTCCTTGAAGCGCAGGGCATCAGCAATTTCGAAGCGGAGCGCGATACCGTGCAGGCGCTCTACCAGGCGGCCAGTGAAGACCTGCTGGAAGCGGATTCCCGTCTGCAGCAGGTGGAGAGCCAGCTTGGCGCTTATCGCGGGCAGATCAGGGCAATCCGCCCGCAACAACGCCTCTTCGTTGAGGACTCCACCGAGCAGACTCTGATCGACATGAAGCTCGAACGCGAGGCGCTTCTGGTCAATAATTTGCCGGGGTCTGCAGTGATACAGGAGATGGACCGGCGCATTGCCCGGGCCGAAACCTTCATCGACACGCTGGACGGACCGGTTGGCATGGTGCGGACGGGGCCGAACCCGCGTTATGAGCAGATGCTGTCGGTTATCGGCGACCTGCAGGCAGAAGCGGCGTCACTGACAGACCAGCAGGCTGCCCTGGCGCGGCAGATCGCCGGATTTGAGGCGCGTCAGGCTCGCCTCACCAGCCTCACGCCGCGCTACAAGGAATTGATGCGCAAGCGGGACTTTCTGGAGCGCGACCTAATGACAGAGGTGAGACAGGAAGTGGATACCAATGTGAGCCGTTTCGACGGCATCCGCGTGCTTGAACCCGCGAACGTGCCGGTGCGGCCGACCGCGACGCGATCCGTCGTGGCGGTGCTGGCCTTTGCGCTGGCCTGCCTCGCTGCGATAGTTGCCGGGCTGCTGAAGGCCCTGTCCCGCACAGGCTTTGCCACACGGCGCTCGGTCGAACGCACGCTGGACCTGCCCGTGCTCGCGACTGTCGGGGAGGTCTGAGCGGGGATGCGGGACCTGCGGCCGGATCTGGCGACGCTGTGGCGCGTTGCATCGCGCCTGAGGCCGCAGCAGGGCGCACGCACTGTGATGTTCGTCGCGGCGCGCAGCGGTGAAGGCACGAGCAGCATGGCGGCCTCGTTCGCCTTGATGGCGGCCGAGCATGCCGAACGGACGGCCTGGCTGGTCGATCTCGAACTCACCCGGAATGCGGCTTATGACGCGTTTGATCGGGGGTTCGCGACCGGCTTGGCGCAGCCCGGCCGGGCCTATGATGCTGCGCTCGGGTGCGCGCCAATGTATGAATTGATACCGGCGGCCCAAGGCGGCACATCGAAACTGTTGACCGCTCACCCTGTGAACGGGACGCGGCTGCTGGTGACGCGGTTCCGGACCGAGCGATTGGCGCGCGGCCACACCGTGCGCCTGCGCTCCCAGCCGGCCTGGTGGCAGGCGCTGCGCCGGTCGACTGACTGGATCATCGTGGACGCGCCGGCACTGGATCGGTCGGACGCCGCACTGGGCGTGGCCAACGAAGCTGATGGTGTCGTGCTGGTCGTGCAGGCTGAATCGACCAATGCGGAGGAGGTTGGAGAAGCCCAGCTCGCCATCGAAAGCCGGGGTGGGTGCGTAATCGGCGTCGTGCTGAACCGCATGCGGGCCGATGCGCGATTCGCCGGACGGATCGCGAGCTAGGGCAAGGCTTGCGACTGGCGTAGTGGAGACGCGTCCTGTAGTCAGGTGCGAAGCCAAAAGGACCGTCCCATTGCCCGCTGCAGACCCGATTGATGGCGAATACGACTACATTGTTGTCGGTGCCGGCTCGGCAGGCTGCGTTGTCGCCAACCGGCTGTCGGCGGACTCGCAAAAGCGTGTCCTGTTGCTGGAGGCGGGCGGGCGCGACAACTGGCTGTGGTTCCATATTCCGGTCGGCTACCTCTTCGCCATCGGGAATCCGCGCTCGGACTGGATGTTCGAGACAGTTGCACAGGACGGACTGAACGGACGCAAGCTGTCCTACCCGAGGGGCAGGGTGCTCGGCGGCTCGTCGGCAATCAATGCGATGATTTCGATGCGCGGACAGGCGGCGGACTATGACCATTGGCGCGATCTCGGATTATCGGGATGGGGCTGGTCGGATGTCCTGCCGGTGTTCAGGCGGATCGAGGACCATTTCCTGGGCGAGACCGAACACCATGGAGTGGGTGGCGAGTGGCGCGTCGAATACCCGCGCGTGCGTTGGGGCATTCTTGATGCCGTCCGCGATGCCGCCTGCGAGATGGGTGTTCCGGCAACGGAGGATTTCAATACCGGAGACAATGAGGGCGTCGGCTATTTCCACGTCAACCAGAAACGGGGCCTGCGCTGGTCGGCGGCGCGGGGCTTCCTGAAGCCGGTGTCTCGGCGCAACAACCTGCGGACCGAAACCGGTTGCCTTGTCGATCGGCTTGTCATCGAGAACGGGCGTGCTGCGGGCGTTGCGTACATTCAGGACGGACGCCAACGAACGGCGACGGCCAAGGGCGAAGTGATCCTGTGCGCCGGGGCGGTCGGGTCGGTGCAAGTCCTGCATCGCTCAGGTGTCGGTCCCGCTGGCTGGTTGACGGCGGCGGGCATTTCCCCCGTGATTGACCGGCAGGGCGTCGGCCGGAACCTCCAGGACCATTTGCAGCAGCGCGCGATCTTTCGCGTATCGGGCACGCGGACTCTGAACGAAACCTACCATTCCCTGCCTGGCCGGATGGGCATGGGGCTGGACTATGCCGTGCGGCGGCGCGGGGCGCTGACAATGGCACCCTCGCAGCTGGGCATCTTTGCGCGCTCGGATGCGGGGCAGGATAGGGCCAATCTCGAGTTCCACATCCAGCCGCTGTCGCTCGACAAGTTCGGTGAGCCGCTCCACCGGTTTCCGGCAATCACAGCGAGTGCCTGCAATCTGCGGCCTACGTCGCGCGGCGAAGTAAGGACCGAGTCGGCGGCGCTGGACGCCAAACCCCATATCAACCCGAACTATCTTGCGACCGAGACTGACCGGGCTGTAGCGGCAGATGCCATCAGGATGACACGGCGCCTTATGGCGCAGGCTGCGCTGGCGCCATTCCATCCGGACGAGATGTTGCCGGGGCCGGATGTGGGCGATGATGATGTGTCCCTTGCCAAAGCGGCGGGCGACATCGGCACGACCATCTTCCATCCGGTCGGCACCGCGCGCATGGGGCGGGCCGACGACCCGCTGGCCGTGGTGGACAAGGACCTGAAAGTGCATGGCGTGGCCGGGCTTCGGGTGATCGATGCTTCGGTGATGCCAACGATCGTATCGGGAAACACGAACACGCCGACAATCATGATTGCCGACAAGGTATCGCGGGACATGGCGTCAGGCCGGTCGTGAAACGCGCCTAGCGGAAGCAGTCGGCAACCTGTGCCAGCCAGCGCCTGACTTCGTCGCCTTTCTCATCCATCGAATTGCCGTGGCGGACAAGGATCAGGTCGAGATCGGGCACAAGGACGGTATATTGGCCCTGATAGCCATTGGCCGAGAAACTGCCGGGCCCGCACATGCCCAGCCACCAGTGGGCGCCGTAGCCGAGGGATTCAGTTGGCGGTGTCTTTGTTGGCGTACGGGCATAGTCGACCCAGCTTTCGGGCAGGATGCGCTGCCCGTTCCAGACCCCGTCGCGCATGTAGAGCAGGCCGAATCGGGCGAAGTCTCGCGCGGTCGCATAGCAGAAGGACGAGCCGATAAAGGTGCCCTGTGCGTCAAACTTCGGTTGCGCCGACTGGATCCCGATTGGTTCGAACAGTTCACGGAACATCCACGACCGGAAGTCGTCTCCAGACTTGCCAAGCGCGCGGGCGGCACAGCGGGCGACGATATTGGTCGTGCCGCTGGCATAGCTCCACGTGCTGCCGGGTTCTTGCACGAGCGGGAAATTCGCGGCGAAACCGGCCACGTCATCCTTGCCGCCGCCGAATAGCATTTCGATCACGTCGGACACGCCTGCATCGACATAGTCCTCCGCGAATTTCAGTCCGCTCGACATGCGCAGCAGCTGGTCGAGTGTGATGTGGCGGCGGGGGTCATCGGCCTCATGCCATTCCGGGACATCGGCAGGCGCATGGACGTCGATCAGGCCTTGTTGCGCGAGAATACCGACCAGCGCATGCGTGATGCTCTTTGCCTGCGACCAGGACGGATAGGTGTCGCTGACCGTATATTCGCGCCAATAGCGCTCACTGACGATGCGCCCGCGATGCACCGCGAGGAAGGCATGGGTTTCGCCCATTCTATCAGGCGCTGGGTCGCTGAAGGCGATGTCCAGAAGGCGATCCAGGGAAGCTGAATCGACATGGTCCGGGACGTTCGCCTCGGGCCAGTCCGCCGTCGGCCAGGGCGTATCGGACGGTTGGCAAGAGAGTGCGGAGAGTGCGGACGATGGTGTCATGTCGGGGACGGCTGCCTTGGAGGAATCGGAGTGCGGTACGGACAGTTGTGCGCATCGGCGCGAGTGGACAGGTCCGGCGCCGGTTCGTCAACCTCTCGACCTGGGTCTTTATCGGTGGGGGCGCTATCACGCGCGCTGCGTCGCCGCAAGACGGGGCACCCGCTGTCGGCGGCTCCCTATTGCGCTCTCATGTTGAACGGACTGACCGGCACGTCGTCATTGGAGAACAGGCTTCAGATTGGTGCATCGCCCCAACAGTCACGCGCCTCTGCCGGGTTCATCTCGATCTTCGTCGTCGTCCGGGCCGGCCGTTTTATTTGCTCAATCCGTCAATCCAGGTCTTGGCGGCACGCGCCTGACACAATTGCGAACGTCAGTGCGGTGTTGTGAGGCTTTCGCGTTCGACGATCTGGATCGTATCAATCGTCACGTGCGCAGGCTCTCCGTTCCAGTTGGCACTGGTAATGTCGGAAATCATGTCGACTGCGGTCTGGGCCATTTCGGCGATTGGCTGTTTCACGGTGGTCAGTCGCGGCCAGATGGCGGCCGCGATGGCGGTATCATCAAATCCGACAATCGACAGTTCTGACGGGATCTTCACGCCGCGCCGCTGGGTGCCCGCAATGAGGCCGGCAGCCATGTCGTCATTGCTGGCGAAGACAGCCGTGGGTGGCGCCTTGGCGTCGAGCACCTCATTGGCAAGCTGCATACCGGACTTGAAGGTGAAGTCGCCTTCGAAGATCAGACCCTTGTCGATCGGGATGCCGTGCGCCTTGAGCGCCTCTTCGTAACCGACCTGGCGTTGGGGAGATGATGGATGCTCGCGCGGTCCCCGAATGAAGCCGATGCGCTTGTGACCCTTTTCGATCAGCAGCTCGGTCATCGCGAAGGAAGCGGCAACATCGTCGAAGGCGACGCTCGAATGATTGGACTGGGGGTCGCGATAACTTAGGGCGACAACCGGGATCCCCATATCCTGCATCAGTGTGAGCAGGGCCTGGTTGCTGCTCAGCGGCGGCGCAAGGATCAGGCCGTCAAGGCGGATCGAGCTGAGACGTTTGACGATGACCGAATTGTCGAGATCGCCCTCGATGTCCGACAGGTCTTCAATGACCAGGTGATGCCCCAGATCGCGGCACTCTTTCAGTGCGCTGACCAGGAGGGCGCTGAGATAGCTCGGACTCGGGTTGTAATAGGCCAGCCCGATCAGTTTGGACTTGCCGCCTGCCAGGCCGCGCGCCATCAGGTTGGGCCGGTAATTGAGCGCGGCAATCGCCGCTTCAACCCGCAAGCGCGTCGACTCCTTGACGAGTTTCTGCTTGTTCAGCACCCGTGAAACGGTCATCTGGGATACGCCGGCTTCTTCGGCGACTTCCTTGATTGTAATCGGTTGGCGCTTGCTCACTGATATTCTGTCCACTCAATGCTAATGTATTAGAGGCTCCAGCCTCTAACTATCCAAACACAAGGTTGGCAAGGATCTTCTCGCGGCAGGTGCACCAGTATGAGGCCCTGAACCGATCCGAGGCGGGCAATCGCCCGACATTACAGCGCCTGCCGGTAAACGGCCCCCCTGAATGCGTCGCTGAGCGATTTGCGCATGGCCTTGGCCTTGTAGTCTGCGTCGTACAATGTCGGGCGCTTCAGGACATCGTCGGGGCGCGGAAGGAAAGTCTGCAGCCAGCTCTCGTCGTCGACCACGGGTTCACCCCTATTTTTGGTGTACCAATCAAACCACGCTTCGGTTAGACGCCGACAGCGCCGCGCCGCTGATGGGGGCAGGGGCCTCTGGTCTCGCAGCCGCTTGATGCTGCGATCCGCTTTGCGAGCCCGCGCCCGGTGTCGGGAACCGATATCGATCACTGCTATGCGGGCTGGCAGGGGTCCGCCACGATCATCCAGCCGGAGACCGGCCTTCAGATAGGGATCCGGGCGATCCGGGGGGGGGCAAACTATTGCGTGATCTATACGCCCACGGACGCACGCTGTTTCTGTTTCGAGCCGGTCTCCCACTGCACCGCCGCCTTCGAAGCGCCCGACCCCGAAGCGGCCGGGCTCAAACTGTTGCGACCCGGCGAGGAATTCGCCCTCGCCATTGCCATCGAGGCCAGCCTTTAGGCAGGCGATGTGAGGCGGGCAGGGCGCTGCCTTTATGCGTTCCGGGGCATGAACAGGGTCAGGCGGCAGCCGCCATCCACGCTCGCATCGACAGTCAGCTCGGCAGACAATTGGCGCGAAAAGGCGGTCATCAGCTTCGACCCCAGCCCGCCGCCATCATGTGTCTCGGATGATGTCGATGGATCAAAGCCACGGCCATTGTCGGATATGCCCAGCCTGGTTCCGTCCGCGTCGACGCTGAGCGTGATACGGATCTGGCCGCCGGCGGGGCCGAATGCGTACTTCACCGCGTTCGTGACGGCCTCGACGATGAACAGGGCCATCGGGATGGCATCGTCGGCCGGGCGCTCCACGTCAGCATAGGACTGGAAGACCTCGACACCGGAATCCTCCATGCCGAGGGCTTCTGACAAGTGCGTGACAAGGCCGCCCAGGAACGGTTTCAGCCGGACCTGCTCGAGGCGCTCGTTCTGGTAGAGAGTCTGGTGGACGATCGCGAGGGCGTCGATCCGGTGGCGCGCGGCGGCGATCGCGGCCTTGGCCTCGGGGTCACGCAGCTGGCGGCCCTGCAGGTTGAGGAAGCTTGTCACGATCTGGAGATTGTTTTTCACGCGGTGGTGAATCTCGCGAACGGCCTCGTCGCGGCTTGCAATGGCCAGTTTCAGGTCCCTGTCGCGTTCGCCGATGTCCTTGGCCATCACGTCCATCGCGCGGGCGAGCTTGGCGATTTCGTCAGGTGCCCTGTCAAACGTCTCCCCGGCCTTGAACTGGTAACGACCGGCGCCATACACCCGGACCGTCCGGGTCAGCCGCGACAGCCAGCGCAGGACAAGGGAATCGATCGCGATCCAGACCGCCAGCAGGGCCACCGAGAAGGCGACCAGTGGCAGGCCGATCGACCTGACCGGGCGCAGCGTGAAATCACTCCACAGGCCGGGCGACTTGCGCGAGATGGCGGCAAAGACATTGCCTGGTCCGACGGGCTGGATCACCACGTCAAGCGACTCGCCATCTTCGCCTGTCAGGACGAAAAGTTTCGCCGATCCCGCTTTCGCAACCTGTGCGACCCAGTCCGGATCGATCTTCGAAAACCGCTCGCTGCCAAAGGATTCGCCGCGGTCGTCCAGCAATGCCACTTCCATGCCCTCGGGCAGGGAATCGCCGCGCGACAGCGATGCCAGCTGCTCCGTCCGCAGCTCAAGTCCTGCAGACCCCGCAAACTTGCCCTCGTCGTCCTCGAGCCGCATGAGGATGGCAAACAGCCACTCACCGCTCCGCTCGCTGAAATAAGTGTCGCTACGAACCGTCTTCTCGCCACGTTTCAGCCGCGCGTTAATCTCGGGATCGGGAAGGGACCATCCGGGATCGGATTCGGCTGAACAGGTTGCGACCCCCTCGGTATCAAAACGGGCCACATTCGCGAGGGGCACGATAGGATCCTTGAGGATGTTGAACACTTTCTTGCATCGCCTGCGCTCCAGGTCATCGCGGGAGAGTGTCAGCATCAGCGTCGCTTCGTTGATCGACTGCTCGACGCCGTCAAGGGACGCGTCGGCGACCAGCAGGAGGTTGGCGCGGCGATCGTCCATCCCCTTGGTGGCGTCCAGGTAGGCCGACATGCCAGACAGCGCCAGGATCGGAGTCAGGGCCGCTACCAGCGTCATCACGAGACGCTTGCGTAGGGATCCTGACGTCGCATTCTGTGGGGGTTGGCCGGGCTCAGCTTGTCGGCGCACGGGCGATCTCGTCCGCTTGCTTCATGATGTCGTCAAAGGCTTTGTCGGCCGACATGCCCGAGTCACTATTATAGCCGGTGGAATTTGACTCCAGTATCTCGATCACCGCCTTGCGGGCGCGCGAAACCCGGCTCTTGATCGTACCGACGGCACAGCCGCAGATTTCAGCCGCTTCCTCATAGGCCATCCCGCCGGCACCGACGAGGATCAGCGCCTCTTTCTGGTCGACGGGCAGCAGGGCCAGCGCATTGCGCAAGGCGAGCAGTTCAAGTGCGTCCGACGGATTGCTGTTGGACACCAGGGTCGCCTCGGCCACTTCAGGGTCCAGCGGCTGGCGGCGCCAGCTGCGGCGCTTTTCCGAATAGAACGCATTGCGCAGGATGGTGAACGCCCAGGCTTTCATGTTCGTACCGGCCAGGAAGCTGTCGCGGGCATTCCATGCCTTCAGCATGGCATCCTGCGCCAGGTCATCGGCCAGCGACGCGTCGCGGCACAGGCTGCGGGCAAAGGCACGCAGGTGCGGAATGAGCGTGGTCAGCTCCTTCTTGAACGTGGCGTCGTCGAGCTTGTTGCGATCATCGGTCATGGTCGGCGCCTCACTCATCTGACGCGGAGGGCATCGAGGATTTCTTCTTGTCCGCCTCTTCCAGCAGTTTCAGGAACTCGTCCGGAACCTCTTCCTTGGCGACTTCTTCGTAAATTCGACGAAGCTGGTCCCCAATTTTGGCACCGCGACGCTTCAGGTCAGCATCTGATTTCTGCTGGCCTAGTTGTTTTTTTTTGTTCATTGGCTGGACTCTGGATTCGATCAAGGGATGGTACCTGCTGTTCAACTCACTTGGTGCAACAGCGGGCAACAGTATTGGTTCCACCAGAAAACAATTAATTTTGCAGCGCACGCAACCTTTTCGGGTGTGGCGAGTTGTAAACTGAGATTCAGATCAAGAGGGTTACTATGGACTTGGTACAGAAATTCGCCCCCCACCTGCCATTGCTGCGCCGCTACGCGCGCGCGCTGACGGGCAGCCAGAACAGCGGAGACGCCTATATCCGAGCCTCTCTGGCGGCCCTTGTCGAAGATCCAGACCAGATCGACAGCGAAATCGACCCGCGCACGGCCCTCTATCGCTTTTTCCATGTCATTTGGGGTGGCACCGGCGCGCAGCTGGACGGCGGCACCGACGTATCGGGCGCTGCAGCCGATCGCCGGCTGCAGGCGCTGGCGCCGATCCAGCGCCAGGCCTTTCTCCTCACTGCCCTGGAAGGCTTCTCCGTCAAGGACGCGGCCTTCATTCTCGGTGTGTCCATGGACGAGCATGGCGAGCTCGTGAATGCCGCCCACCGCGATATCGAGCAGGATCTCAAGACCAGGGTGCTGATCATCGAGGACGAGCCGATCATCGCAGCGGATCTCGAGAGCCTTGTTGGCGATCTCGGCCACGAAGTGACCGGCAATGCCACCACGCGGTCCGAAGCCGTGGACATGGCCAAGGCCAATCCGCCCGGCCTCATCCTGTGCGATATCCAGCTGGCCGACGGCTCGTCCGGTATCGATGCCGCTCATGACATTCTCGGGCTGATGGATGTCCCGATCATCTTCATCACGGCCTTCCCCGAGCGTCTGCTCACCGGCGAGCGCCCCGAACCGACCTTCCTGATTCCAAAGCCGTTCCAGGAAAACACGGTCAAGGCCGCCATCGGCCAGGCCCTGTTCTTCAATCCGGCCCGGACACCCAACGTCTCGGCCTGATGGCTGGCTCTGCCGGCAACACGCTATCCTGCCCATTTCCTGATCACTGTAAAAGGAACTTCAAAATGCGAAAACTGACATCAACAGGCCTCGTCCTTGCCGGCATGCTCGCGCTGACGGCGTGTGGCCAGGGGACGAGCGCGGAAAAGCAAGGCGAGAAGATGGATTCCGCCATTGAAGAGGCCACCGGCCAGGAGATTGATCGCGGTGACGGCGCGATGGAAAATGCCGGCGAAGTCATCGACGACATGACGGGCCAGGAAAATGACGACCCTGTCGACGCCATCCACGATGCCGCCGAAGAGGCGACCGACCCGTCCTGATCGTGTGCAACCGGGAACATGGGTAACGGTTCAGACCGGGCCGGCAGATTACAGTTTTCATGGTGTGGTCCGTGGGCGGTTGGGCTTGATACGGTTGATGCGTTTCTTTAGGGCGATGTGGCCGGTCAGGACCGGACCGATCGCCGCGAAGCCGAGCACTTTCGTGGCAGGCATCCAAGCCGTGCTCGGCAAGAAGGTCTTGGGCGTTTCTGAGCGAGAGCCGAAACCGATTCGGTATCCGCATGCCAAGCTGGATGATCTCGGGTTAGGCTTCGATGAAGCGCAACGGGCTCCGCGCGAGGTTTTTGGGCCGAATATCAGGATGTCTCGCCTCAGGTCCAATTGCGCTGGCAATTCGTTTTGACCATTCCGGCAGGGGCAGGCCATTCAGGTTTGTTTCCTAGTGCCGGTTTGTTCACGCCATGCCATGCTCTGCCTTTCTGCCCCCACCCATTATTCCATTAGCAATCATCGCCCATAGATATCCGACTTGGCTTTAGGTCGGGAGGGACAGAACCGTGTGCATCCGGTATCCGGGTGCAAAAATCAGTCGGACGGACGTAATGGCCTGAGTGTCTCGGCGTGTGCTCCTGTCGATCACGAAAAGTCCCTCACCGACCTCGCATTCAAGCAAGTCTGCGACAGGCTGGTCGGCGCTCATGGCGAAAAAGGCGATATCCCCCGCGCTGAAGGGAACATGCTTCAAAAGCCATTCATTCGGGCTGATCTGCGAGAAGTCGACGCCCTCGACAGCTGGGACCGCATCTGGATTGATCCACCGCTCCTCGATGACATAGGGTTTGGCGTCTGCAGAGTGAACGCAAAGGAGGTGAAGCAATTTCGTGCCTCGCGGCAGATTCATTTTCGATGCAAGGCGAGCGGGGGAAGGAACGCGTCTCCGGGTAACCTGAGCGTAGCCGTAAGTATGGCCTTTGTCGCAGATTTCCTTGCGGATCAATGGGATTTCCAGCGTTGCCTTCCTGACCGGGAGCATGGCCACGCGTGTGCCGGCTTTTCGGCGCCTGTCCAGCAGTCCGGAGTCGGCCAGGCTCTGGAGCGCACGATTCACGGTTGCGCGTGCGCAGCCGAATTCCCTTGCGAGATCGGCTTCATTCGGGATCAGGTCGCCCTGGTTCCAGACTCCTCCATGAATCCGGCGGACGACTTCGTCCTGTACTGACTGCCAGTTGTTGAGCGCCGGCACGGTCACAATGCGTCTCCGAGTTCATGCATGATGGCTCGGTAACGACCCGCAATGGCATCACGAGCAATGTGCTTTCCCTCGCGTACCATGTGACGGCCTGCGGACCATACGTCGGTGACGAGACTATCATCACCTGCAAAGATATAGGTGTCGAGAAGAGTGTCACCGGTCCGTCCTGCGAGATCAATATGGCTGTCGTCAATCGCGACAAAGTCAGCCAGGCATCCCTCTGAAATGCATGCACTATTGCGTCCCGAGGCCAGCGCGCCGCCCTTGTTGACTGCTTCGAACAAACGCCTGCCCGTCGAACGGTCGTGCGTGGCAAGCGAGGCGCGCGAATGGTCACGCAGCCGTTGTGAATATTCCAGCGCCCGCAACTCTTCGGTTAGCGAGATGCGGATATTGGAATCCGAACCGATTGCGAGGGCACCACCTGAGCCAAGCCAAGCCGTTGCGCCAAAAATGCCATCTCCAAGACTCGCTTCCGTCACGGGACAAACACCCGCAACGGATCCGGAGCGCGCAAGCCGGTCTGATTCAACCTCATTCATCTGGATGCAGTGGATCAGGCACCAATGCGGGCCTGCATCGCAGTGATCGAGGAAAACGCTGACAGGCCGTGCGCCATAAAACGCCAGGACTTCGTCCACTTCGGCCTGCTGTTCGGACAAGTGCATGTGAAGGGGGCCGTCGCCTGCAAGGTCACTTGCCGACCTGAGGTCCCGGGCCGCGACGGCGCGAAGGCTGTGAGGGGCAACGCCAAGACGGCTATCGCTGGGCAAGTATTGCATCGTCTGCTGCGCCTGGTCATACAGCTTTGCGAAACGCTGGAAGTCATTTCCGAAACGGATTTGTCCTGGTCCGAGCGGGCGCCCGTCGCAGCCTCCATATTCATAGTGAACCGGAAGAAGCGTCAATCCTATGCCGGTCTGTGCAGCAGCGGCCACTATCCTGTCAGACATTTCGGACAGTTTGTCATAGACGGCTCCGCCCGGCTGGTGATGAAGATAATGAAACTCCACGTTTGCAGCATACCCTGCTTCCAGCATCTCCATTTGCACGAAGGCGGCGATACCCTGGACATGATCCGGGGTCAGCCTGTCCAGGAAACGGAACATCAACTGACGCCACGTCCAGAAGGAATCGCTGGGGTCGTGGCCTCTGCGTTCCGTCAGGCCTGCCATGGCCCGCTGAAACGCATGGGAGTGAGCGTTGGCAGGTGCAGGGAGCAGGATCCCTGCCGTTTGGCCTTCGGGCTTCTGTCCGCTGAGCACAGATGCGATCTTGCCGGAAGCGTCGATTTCAAAGCGGACATCTTTGGCCCAGCCGTCCTCAAGAAGGGCTGTGCGCGCCGAAATGACAGTCATTGGCGAACTTCCTTGACTCATTAATATGTGCAGACATATAAAAAATTAGTCCGGAATTGGCAATGAGAGAATCATGCTTCTGACTCACGCAAATCTGGCTACCTTTGGTGCAAATGCGCCCTATGGTCTGGTGCCGGATGGTGCAATCTGGATGGTCGGAGCGTGCATCCAGTGGATCGGGCGGATGGAAGACGTTCCCCGGCAAGCACGCGACGGGGAAAGCATGGATCTCTGCGGTCGTCTGATCACTCCCGGCCTGGTCGATTGCCATACGCACATCGTTCACGCCGGTAACCGTGCCAGGGAGTTTGAGCTCCGGCTTGGCGGAGCCACCTACGAAGAGGTGGCGCGATCCGGGGGCGGCATCAATTCAACCGTCTCGGCGACGCGAGAGGCGAGTGAAGAAGACCTGCTTGGCAGCGCGCTGTCGCGCGTCGACGCCCTAATCGCCGAAGGCGTGACAACGATTGAAATAAAGTCAGGATACGGACTCAATATCGACTCGGAAATCAAGATGCTGCGTGTTGCCCGGCGTATCGCGCGCGACAGGTCCGTCCGGGTGGTGACAAGCTTTCTGGGCGCGCATGCAATCCCCGGCGAATATGCGGGGCGACCGGACGCCTATGTCGATGAAGTCTGCCTGCCCGCGCTGGCTGTTGCGGCAGACGCCGGGCTTGTGGACGCCGTCGACGGGTTCTGCGAAGGAATTGCATTCAGCAAAGAGCAGATCCGGAAGGTTTTCGAAGCTGCAAAAACGCTCGGATTGCCAGTGAAGCTGCACGCCGAACAATTATCAAACCTCGGAGGCACGCGGCTGGCAGCCGAATTTGGCGCCTTGTCCAGTGACCATTTGGAATATGCCACGGAAGTGGACGTTATCGCCATGGCGCGCGCCGGAATGGTGGCGGTCCTGCTTCCGGGTGCGTTCTATTTCCTGCGGGAGACGAAGCTTCCGCCGATCGATACGTTCCGGAAGCACGGCGTGGGAATGGCGTTGGCAACTGACTGCAATCCGGGGTCGTCGCCCATGACATCACCCCTGCTGGTCATGAACATGGCGTGCACCCTGTTCAGAATGACGCCCGAGGAGGCGCTGGCCGGTATGACATTGCATGGTGCGCAGGCGCTGGGGCTGAGCGATTGCGGCAAGCTATACGCCGGTGCACGCGCCGACCTTGCAATTTGGGACGTCGAGCATCCGGCAGAGCTCGCCTACAGGCTCGGGTTCAACCCCCTGCACAAGCGTGTGTTCGCAGGAGCGGTGTGATGATCGTTCTCATGCCCGGCTCTGCGACGCTGTCCCAACTTGAATCTGTATGGCGCACGAGTGCTTCCGTGAGGCTGTCGGAGACGGCACGTCCTGCAATTGACAGGGCGGCCGCCATCGTGGCTGAAGCCGCCTCGGGTGCGAGGGCCGTGTACGGGGTGAATACCGGATTCGGAAAGCTGGCCAGTATCAAGATCAGGCCGGAAGATACCGAGGTGTTGCAGCGCAATCTTGTGCTGTCGCATTGCTGCGGCGTAGGCCAGGCGCTCGATGTTCCGACCACCCGATTGATGATGTCGCTGAAGCTTCTGTCGTTGGGGCGCGGCGCGTCTGGTGTGTCCTGGCATACCATCGCCATGATAGAGGCGATGCTCGAAAAGGGAGTGATCCCGGTCATTCCTGACCAAGGGTCTGTTGGCGCGTCGGGTGATCTGGCGCCGTTGGCGCACATGGCTGCGGCGATGATCGGCGAAGGCGAAGCCTGGCTGGACGATCAGCGCCTGCCATCGGCGCAGGCTCTTTCAAACGTGGGCCTCAGCCCCGTCACGCTTGGTCCGAAAGAAGGCCTCGGACTCATCAACGGAACCCAGTTTTCGACTGCTTGTGCCTTGGCGGGTTTGTTCGCTGCCAAGCGCACCGCGTTGCAATGTGTGGTTTCAGCGGCGCTTTCGACGGATGCGGTCATGGCATCGACAGCGCCCTTGCTGGCCGAGATACACGCCTTGCGCGGACACAAGGGACAAATTCGCATCGCGCGCGGCATGCGTCAGCTATTGGATGGCTCGCAAATCCGTGAAAGCCATCGAAGCGACGATGCGAGAGTTCAGGATCCATATTGTATCCGATGCCAGCCACAAGTTACCGGCGCGGCGCTCGATCTGCTCGATTTCGCCGGACAGACACTCGAAATTGAAGCCAATGCAGTATCGGACAATCCGCTCGTCCTTGTCGAAACGGGGCAGATCGTTTCGGGTGGGAACTTTCATGCCGAGCCCGTCGCCTTCGCCGCCGACCAGATCGCGCTTGCAATCGCCGAAATTGGTGCCATCTCGCAGCGCCGCGTCGCTCTGATGGTTGACCCGACTCTTTCCTTTGATCTGCCGCCCTTCCTGACTCCAGAGCCGGGCCTGAATTCCGGGATGATGATTGCGGAAGTGACATCAGCTGCTTTGATGAGCGAGAACAAGCATCTGGCTAATCCCTGCTCGACAGATTCCACACCTACGTCCGCCAATCAGGAAGATCATGTTTCGATGGCTGCGCATGGTGCGCGGCGGCTTCAACGCATGAACCGGAATCTCGGCATGATCATCGCCGTGGAATTTCTCTGCGCCGCGCAGGGTGTCGAGTTTCGCGCGCCGCTTGAGACGAGCCCGGTGCTCAAACTTGTACTTGCGGCGATGCGCGCGAAGGTGAGCCGCCTCACGACAGACCGATACATGGCGCCCGATCTGGAACAGGTCGCTATCATGGTTGCGAACGGAGACTTTTCGGCTGCGGCGGGTTTGCCTGAATCCATTGACGAGATCGCTGCATGAATCCCGTAAACGTCCAGCGCGGTGACGGGCCGGTCGTGCTCGGTGTTCCGCACAGCGGTACCTATGTTCCCGCCGATGTTTTCGACCGCCTGACTCCGCTGGGCCAAAGCCTCGCAGATGCGGATTGGCATGTTGATCGTCTTTATGACGGGCTTCTGCCGGGGGGCACGATGGTGAAGGCAAATTTCCATCGCTATGTCGTTGACGCGAACCGCGACCCCTCTGGCGCGAGCCTTTACCCGGATCAAAACACGACCGGGCTCGTGCCGATGACAGACTTCGATGGACATGCGCTGTGGTGCGATCCGCCTGACGAAGAAGAGATAGAATCACGGCGTATAAGCTGGCACGCGACTTACCATGCGGCCCTGCGCGCAGAACTTGCGCGGGTGAAGGCAAAGCATGGCGTTGCCGTCCTGTACGATTGTCATTCGATCCGTTCACAGGCGCCATACCTTTTCGAAGGGACCCTTCCGGATTTCAATATCGGCACGAATAATGGAGCGACCTGCGATCCTGCTCTTGAGCGTGCTGTATCCGAAGCGTGCCAACAGGCGCGTGATTATTCCATGATCGTCAATGGTCGCTTCCGTGGCGGCTGGACGACACGTGAGTATGGTCGACCATCGACAGGCGTGCATGCCATCCAGATGGAGTTGGCGCAGTCGACCTACCTCAGGACAGAAGCCCTTCCCTTTGAGTATGACGAGGTAAAGGCAGGGCGCGTCCGCATACATCTTGCCGTGGTTCTCGAGACAATCGAGCGCGCAGCATGTCAACTGAGAGGCAGATCATGATCGACCCCCGCCACAACATGAGAGACATCTATCCCGCGACAGGAAGCGAGATTACCGCGAAGAGCTGGCTGACCGAAGCTCCTATGCGCATGCTGATGAACAACTTGCATCCGGACGTCGCCGAAAACCCGCATGATCTGGTTGTCTATGGCGGCATCGGACGGGCAGCGCGGACATGGGCAGATTTCGACAAGATTGTTGCCAGCCTCAAAGCGCTTGAGGCCGACGAGACACTTCTCGTCCAGTCGGGTAAACCGGTTGGCGTGTTCCGTACGCATGTCGATGCGCCGCGCGTGCTGATCGCCAACTCCAATCTTGTCCCTCACTGGGCCAATTGGGATCATTTCAACGAGCTCGATAAAAAGGGTCTCGCCATGTATGGGCAGATGACCGCCGGATCGTGGATATATATAGGGTCTCAGGGAATTGTTCAGGGCACGTATGAAACTTTCGTCGAGGCCGGGCGCCTGCATTATGGCGGAGATCTCAAGGGTCGGTGGATCTTGACGGGCGGATTGGGCGGCATGGGCGGGGCTCAGCCGCTCGCAGCCGTGATGGCTGGAGCCTGCTGCCTTGCTGTCGAGTGCGATGAGACGCGGGCGGATTTCCGGCTGCGGACGCGATATGTCGATGCGAAGACATCGAGCTTGGATGAAGCGCTGGAGATGATTGCCAGCTGGACAGCGGCGGGCGAAGCGAAATCTGTGGCGCTGATCGGCAATGCGGCGGATATTTTCCCCGAAATCTACGCGCGGGGCGTGCGACCGGACATCGTGACTGACCAGACAAGCGCGCATGATCCGTTGCACGGTTACTTGCCACAGGATTGGACTGTTAGTGAGTGGCGCGAAGCGCAGGTGACCGAGCCAAAGCGGGTCGAGCAAGCTGCGCGGGCCAGTATGAAAGTCCAGGTCAAGGCGATGGTGGACTTCTGGAATGCCGGCGTACCGACGCTGGATTACGGGAACAACATTCGCCAGGTGGCAAAGGACGAAGGGCTGGAGGATGCCTTCGCGTTTCCAGGCTTCGTTCCGGCCTATATCAGGCCTCTTTTTTGTCGTGGGATCGGGCCGTTTCGCTGGTGTGCCCTGTCGGGCGATCCGGAGGACATCTACAAGACAGATGCGAAAGTTCGTGAATTGATTGACGATCCCCACCTGCACAATTGGCTTGATATGGCACGAGAGAGGATTCCGTTCCAGGGATTACCAGCTCGCATATGCTGGGTTGGCCTCGGAGTGCGCGACAAATTGGGGTTGGCATTCAACGAGATGGTGCGAACCGGAGAACTGTCAGCACCAATCGTGATCGGGCGTGATCATCTGGATTCAGGGTCCGTGGCCTCGCCAAATCGCGAGACAGAAGCGATGAAGGACGGTTCCGATGCCGTGTCTGACTGGCCTCTCCTCAATGCGTTGCTAAATACGGCATCGGGCGCGACCTGGGTGTCGCTTCATCATGGCGGCGGTGTCGGAATGGGGTTCTCCCAGCACTCCGGCATGGTGATTTGCTGCGACGGGACGGCGGAAGCGGACAGGCGGATTGAACGCGTTCTCTGGAACGATCCGGCGACAGGTGTCATGCGTCATGCAGATGCTGGATACGAGTCCGCTCTGGAATGCGCTGCGGCGCACAAACTCAACTTACCCGGCATTCTGTCATGACAGATTAGCCGACCAGGGCGGTCAGAGCATGCGATCATAGTGCTTGGAAATTGCACTTGCCCACCGTGTTCAGCTCAATGGTAAAACCCGGAGTGTCTGCCCGCTCGCGTAGAAATCCGGGCGGATGGCGTCCAGCTAGATAAGTCTGGTCCGGCGAAACCAGCCCAACGCGCTGTGATGGGCGTTGGTGCTAGCGCATAGCCCTGATGCCGCGCCAACAGGCCGGACACATGACAGCACCCGGCGGCAATCGATCGGTGGGCACGTCGCTTCATTATGATGGCGCTCAGGATTGGCATGCCGCGCGCACGGTGAGCATCTCGCTAGTGAGCGCCTTTGGCGCCTCTGGCGCTGAAGGATGCCGAGTGTTGTTTTCCAGCGATGACCTGCCTGGGCCCCAAACCCCCGCCAGTCCTCAATCTTGCGCGTGTCTGTAACCCGCTTTGTCACGGGCTGGTGGACGGTGTCCTGATCTAGCGCGCGTGTTCCCCGTCAGCGACTGTGGGACAGATCGGTGACAAGTACTCTCAGGCTAGGTATTTGTCACATAGAATTCCGTTTCCAATCGAATTAAAAGGGACCCTGTGAGCTGAGATAGTTGAGACCTTTGAGGGTATAATTCGCGATGGCTGAGAGTCTCTATGACATTATGGGCGTACCTCGCGACGCCAGCGCGGCTGAGATCAAGTCAACCTACCGAAAGGCAGCAAAGGCATATCACCCAGACCTCAATCCGGGCAACACGGCGGCCGCTGACCGTTTCAAGGCGATTTCCTCTGCCTACGCAATCCTCGGTGACGAAGCGCTCCGCAAGCGATATGATCTTGGAGAAATTGACGCATCCGGGCAAGAGGCGCCGCAACGCCAGCGTTCGTACTATCGCGATCATGCCGGAACCTCCGCCGGTAACCGCTACGAAGACCAGGAAAGCTTTGCGGATTTCGGGGACCAGTCTGAACTGTTTGCTGAGCTTCTAAGACGGGCCCGCGCGGGTGAGCGCGCTCAGGCCAAGAGGCCGATGCCTGGACGAGACCGACGCTATTTCTTGTCTGTGTCGTTTTTGGAAGCGGCAAGAGGCGGTGAGCGCATGCTGGCCATGCCGGACGGATCAGATCTCAAGGTCACCATTCCTGCGGGGTTGAAGGATGGTCAGAGCTTGCGGCTGAAGGGCCAGGGCGATGGCGGTTTGAATGGGGGACCGGCCGGTGATGCCCTGATCGAGATAAAGGTGGAAAGCCACCCATTGTTTCATCGCGATGGCGATAATATCTTGATCACTGTGCCCATCAGCCTGACAGAAGCAGCATTGGGGGGGCAGATCGAGGTTCCCACTTTACACGGCAAGCTCAAGCTGACGATACCACCCGGCTCCAGCTCAGGTCAGAAGCTCAGACTCAAGCATCAGGGGATCAAGGCGAAGGGGCGCCCGTCAGGACACCAGTATGTGGAGTTGTCAGTCACGTTACCCGATGCCAGCACTATCGATGACGAAATCAAGGCGGCTCTCGCGTCCTGGTCGAAGCGCCATCCGTATGATGCGCGTGCAACATGGGCCAAAGGAGTAGAACGTTGAGAGACGCCGAATTCTTTACGCAAGCCGAGCTGATCGTCCGCGTAAGCCGATTGTCGGTTGACCGCCTGACCTGCTGGGTTGACGAAGGCCTGATAAGAGCCGCTGACAATGGCGAGAAACGGTTTGACGCAACTGACGTCGCTCGTCTGGAATTGCTGTGCGATCTCGTTGATGACTTTGACCTGACCAATGAAGCGCTTGGGGTCGTCTGTACGCTACTCGACCAGGTTCACACCCTCCGGAACCAGTTATTCAGTCTGGGCAAGGCGGTTGATGCCCAGCCCAGCGAAGTGCGCGAAGCAATAATTGACGCTTTGACGGGCACACTTCGTGGAGAATAGGGCGCCGGTTTCTGGGTGGTCGTCTTTTTTGATCAGAAGGGCAGGAGTTCGAGTCTCTCAACCGGCACCACTGGAAAAAGGGCCCGAGCTGATGAGTCCGGTCCGGACGTGGCAATGAGCACCTCCGGCATCGCATGGCGCTGGGAAAGCTGTCGCTGCATCCTTTTTTCCAAGCGTAAACGAGGTGTGAACGATTTGCGGTGAATTTGCCGGTTCGCCCGCGCCCGGGCGCACCGATCCACTGCATTTCAAAGGCCTTAATCCATGACCGCCACATCACGCTCCACTGTTTCCCCTGCCGGGAACGCCATTGCACGACAGATTGCTGAGGAACTTGGCGTCGTGGAGCGTCAGGTGTCAGCCGTCATGGATCTGCTGGACGAGGGCGCGACAGTTCCCTTTATCGCGCGCTATCGCAAGGAGCGCACCGGGGGGCTGGATGACACGCAACTCAGGGCGCTCACCCAACGCCTTGAATACCTGACGGATCTCGCCAGCCGACGCGTGGTCGTGCTGAACGCCATTCGGGAGCAAGACAAGCTGACACCTGCGCTGGAGCGGGAAATCATGGCCGCGGGGACCAAGGTCGAGCTGGAAGACATCTACACGCCGTACAAGGTGAAGCGGCGCACAAAGGCGACGATCGCGAAGGAGGCAGGCCTGGAGCCGCTCGCCGAGCGGCTGCTGTCCAATCCGGCGCTGTTGCCCGCATCGGAAGCGAAAGGCTTCGTGTCGGCCAAGAAAGGCGTCTCTGATCAGGACAGCGCGCTGGACGGCGCGCGCGAGATCATCGTCGAGAAGATGGCGGAAACGCCGCGTCTGGTGCGCAAGATCCGTGAGACCGTCTGGTCAAGCGGCAAGCTCGGCTCCTCCGTCGTAAAGGGCAAGGAGACTGAAGGCGCCAAGTTCGCTGACTATTT
Organism: Alphaproteobacteria bacterium; assembly: GCA_018830285.1. Taxonomy (GTDB): domain Bacteria; phylum Pseudomonadota; class Alphaproteobacteria; order Caulobacterales; family Hyphomonadaceae; genus Hyphomonas. The sequence goes on along the minus strand of JAHJSB010000012.1, from coordinate 48,286 downwards.
TGAATTCGATGAACCCATCAACGTGATGCCATCGCACCGGGCGCTCGCACTGCTGCGTGGGCAGAAGGAAGGCATCCTGCGCGTCAAGCTCGCCGTGCCGCACGCTGATCCGCGTGACCATCCGGCAGTGCGGGAGATCTGCACCGAATTCGGCATCGCCAGGAAGGGGCGCCCCGGCGACGACTGGCTGGCGGAAACCGCCCAAGCCGCGTGGAAGAGCAAGCTCGAGCCCGCCAGCTCGCGGGAATCGATCACCCGGTTGAAAGAGTCTGCGGACGGCGAAGCCATCCGGATCTTTTCAATGAACATGCGCGATCTCCTCATGGCGGCGCCGGCGGGCCCGAAAGTGGTCATGGGCATCGACCCGGGCATTCGCACGGGCTGCAAGATCGCGGTCGTCGATGCGACGGGCAAGTTGCTCGATACGGCGACGATTTACCCGCACGAGCCGCGCAAGGATTGGGCAGGCTCGCTCGCGACGCTCGCAGCCCTTTGCAAGAAGCACAGGGTGGAACTTGTCAGCGTCGGCAATGGCACGGCAGGACGCGAGACGGAGAAACTGGTGGCGGACCTGTCTGCGAAACTGCCCGACCTCAACCTGACGCGCCTCATGGTCTCGGAAGCCGGTGCCTCGGTCTATTCCGCCTCCGAACTGGCGGCTAAGGAATTCCCGGACCTCGATGTGAGTATTCGCGGTGCGGTTTCCATTGCGCGCCGCCTGCAGGACCCGCTGGCGGAACTGGTAAAAATCGAACCCAAGGCAATCGGCGTGGGCCAGTATCAGCACGATGTCGACCAGTCTGCTCTGGCCCGCTCGCTGGATGGTGTTATCGAAGCATGCGTCAACACCGTCGGGGTGGACGTCAACACGGCCTCTGCGTCGCTTCTCACCCGCGTCGCGGGGCTGAATGCGACCATTGCTGCGAATATCGTAGCCTATCGCGACAAGAACGGTCCGTTCAAGTCGCGGAGTGACCTTAAAAAGGTGCCCCGGCTGGGCCCCAAGGCCTTCGAGCAGGCTGCCGGATTCCTACGTATAGCAAAGGGCAAGAACCCGCTCGATGGCTCCTCGGTGCACCCGGAGGCCTATTCCGTGGTTGAGCGCATCGCCAAGAAAACAGGTCGGAAGCTGAGCGATTTGATCGGCGACAGGGCCTTCCTGGCCAAGCTGAAGCCGGAAGAGTTTGCCGATGCGATCTTCGGCGTTCCGACGGTAAAAGACATCCTGGTTGAACTTGAAAAGCCTGGGCGCGATCCGCGCCCGGAATTCAAGACGGCTACGTTCAAGGACGGTATCGAAAAAGTGTCCGACCTTGAGCCGGGAATGCGTCTCGAAGGTGTTATCACGAACGTCACCGCCTTCGGCGCATTTGTGGATATCGGCGTGCATCAGGACGGCCTCGTCCATATTTCGGAACTCTCGGACACGTTCGTCAAGGATCCTCATACGGTGGTCAGCACCGGGCAGGTGGTTAGGGTTCTCGTTCTCGACGTGGATATTGCACGCAAACGGATCGGCCTCAGTCTCAAGCAGGCGCCGGGCCGCGTGGCGCAGGACAGGCCCAAATCGAGTGACGTGACACCGTCCAGTCCATTCGACGTGTTATCCTCGCTACGATGAGGTCAATCAGTCAGGAGGCCGACCGGGCAGGTTCCTCGTCGTCTGCGTGGAATCCCATCGCGTTGTAGGTTGCCTCCAGAGCAGATGCCAGAGAGACCACCGTCTCGGCCAAGCCGTCTTGGCGCAGGCCGTTGCCTGCGTCCCGCTCAAGCGATTGGCAGATCTGCGCGACCTCCTTGGCGCCAGCGCTCAGCGCCATCGATTTGAGTGCGTGCGCTTGACGAACGATTTCCGGGTTGGCTGCACCCGAGTTGATCAGCGCGGCCAGTCCGGTGCAGGCGCGCGGCGCCTCTGCGTGGAACATGGTCCAGATGCGCTGGCGGACATTCCGGCCCGATTGCGACCCGAGCGCATCCATGCTGGCAAGCGTGTCCATGGCGAGGAGCTCGCCGGTGGCGTCCGCCGGACCAGGCTGGCCCGCCTGAATCGCCGCTTCCGGCGAGTCCGCATCGGACAGGGCGGCTATCAGGCGCTCCATCGTGAACGGCTTCGGCAGGTATCCATCTGCGCCAGCGCTGCGCCAGGTGCTGGCATCATCGCCGCTGACCTGCGCCGTCAGCGCGAGGAGGCGGGTGCGCGGCGACCCGGTCCTGGCCTCGTGCGCCCGGATCAGCTGTGTCGCTTCGATACCACCCATGACCGGCATCGAACCGTCCATGAGAATGATGTCAAAGGACCCCGCTGCTGCCTTTTCAACCGCTTCCTGGCCATTCACCGCGAACGTCACCGCAATCCTGAGCGTGCCAAGCGTCTCGCGAAGCACTTCGCGGTTGACCGGATTATCATCGACAGCAAGGATCGACTTGCCTTCGAATGACGGCGTTTCGGCGTGTGTTGTCCTGGAATCGCGCACGGCAGTGCCGAGATAGTCTCCTGATGCGACGCGGGCGAGGAGGTCCGCCAGCTCGGCGCGCGAGACCGGATTCGCGAGCGCATCGACGGCTGCACCGTCGCGCAGGAGCGCGTCGGCCATCGTATCGCCGATATCGGAAAGAACGATGCATGGCACGCCGGCTGGGGCCGCATTGGCCTGCAGCGTGGTCGATGTCGCGATCATGAAGTCGGCGTCACCCGACACAATCGTACAGCCAAAGTCGCGCAGGCTGCGCTCAAGCGTGTCCTGGACTTGCCCCGCTCCGACACTGACCATGGCCGACAAACCGACCCACGCAAGGGCTGGCGCGGCCTGATCAACCGGCAGGACGACTTCAAGCCGGAACACGCTGCCGCGTCCGGGCTCGCTCTCCACCGTTATCGTTCCGCCCATCGCGTCAGCCAGTCGGCTGCAGATCGAAAGGCCGAGGCCGGTGCCGCCATATTTCCGGGTCGTAGACTGATCGGCCTGGGAAAACGCTTCGAACACGGCGCCGATCTTGTCCTCGGGGATGCCGATGCCGGAATCTTCTACGTCGATGCTGATCGTCACCGATTTCGTGCCAGGGCAGGGGCGCGCACCGACACGGATTGTGACTCCGCCTGATTCCGTAAACTTCAACGCATTATTGACGAGGTTCGTGACGATCTGGTTCAGGCGGGTGGGGTCTGCCATGATCGAGACGGGTACATCTGGTGAGACATAGGTCGCCAGCTGCAGGCCCTTTTCACGGGCGCGCTCCCAGAACAGGCTGGCGACATCGGCTACGAGGGAATCAAGCGAGACGGGCAGTATCTCAAGGTCCATCTTGCCGGACTCGATCTTGGACAGGTCGAGAATATCGTTGATGATCGTCAGCAGGCTCTTGCCTGACCTGGAAATAATGTCGGCATACCGACGATGACGCGGCGAGAGGTCGGCGGAGGTCAGCATCTCGGCCATCACCATCATGCCGTTCATGGGGGTGCGGATTTCATGGCTCATTGTTGCGAGGAAGTTGGACTTCGCTGCGTTGGCGGCTTCGGCCTCATCGCGCGCGAGCCGCAGGCTGTGCGTGCGCTCCTCGACGGTTTGCTCGAGCGACGCGAGATGGCGTGCGAGCCTGGCGTCGCGTTCGACAATGCTGCCGATCATTGTGTTGAAGGTTTCGGCGAGGACGCCGGTCTCGTCGCGTCCACCCTGGATCCGTTCGATCGACGCCGCTTCATCGTCGCGAAACGCAGCCATCATTGCTGTCAGCTGGCGCAAGGGGCGCGTCAGGTGGGTAATGGGCCATTGTGCCAGGGCGATCCCGGCAATGATGGCCACCAGCGACATGATGGCGGTGGCCCGGAGGCTGTCGAACACAGCTTTGCGAAGCGTGGAAATGTCGGCCAGCATGCCGAGCTTGCCGACCTGTTCGCCGCCATTAAGGATCGGAATTTCGACATGCATCTGGCGTGAGGAAAACAGGTCGCGTGCGGTCAGCGCACTGGCATCGTCCCGGCCGAGCAGGATTGCACCGCTGCCCAGCTGCGCGAACACGCGGCCGTTGGCCAAGGTGATGTCTGTCTGGACGATGCCCGGCAGGTCACGCACGCCGCGCAGCATCGCGACTGCTGCGGCCTTGTCATTGCCCGCGACGGGGTCCGCGATGGCCGCGGCATAGGCGGATGCAGCACCTGCGAGCAGGCTCTGCTGGCTGGCGACTTCGCGCTCGAAGCCCTTCCGGGCCATGAAGCCCGAAATCGTCATCACGGTCGTGATGATCAGGACCACCACAAGCAGCGTCAGACGGAGCCGGATGGAGCGGTGGATCGGCACAGTTGGGGGCGAAGTGTTCAAGGTGGCGGCTACTTCTCAATGGAACAGCCTGCAACGTCGCAGAAATTAACCAAGAAAGGCTCAAATCCGGGTGAAAAATTCAATGAAAATTGAGCGATCTGGCGCGGGCTTCTGTAACGTTAGTACGATAGCTAAATCATAAAATGTCGAGTACCCAAGTATGAATACCCCTTTCCAGCGCGTCATTTCATTCGTCCTAGACACCGGTGGCAACGTGGTTGTCCCCGCTGCTGTGGCCTTTTGCGCGCTGTCGGCCATTGTTGGCGGGGTCATCGATATGTCGGCACTCGAAGGACAGAAGAAGTCCCTGCAAGTGCTCGCCGACAACGCGGCCCTCTCCGCGGCACGCGAGTTCGCAATCTCGGCCAATAACGGCCAGCGCATCGAGGAAGCCGCAAAGGCATTCGTCACGGCGACAGCCGAAAATCCGAATGTCAGCGCGATTGCGCAGGCGCATTTGGACACGCTAACGGTTGACGTCACGGTCCGTGCGCCGGCAAAAACCTTCTTTCCCGGACCTGCGGCAAAAGTAGAATCGCTGTCTGCATCCGCCACAGCCCGATTGGCTGGTGAAGCGGGCAACATCTGCATGATCGGCCTGTCGGGCGATGCCAGCAATACGATCTATATGGCCTCGAGGGCACGCATTACAGCTGCCAAATGCGCAATTTACTCCAACTCGAAAAGTACGAATTCCATCGTTGTGAAGGAATCCGCCCAGGTCACGGCAGATTTTCTTTATTCTGCAGGCGGTTTCAAAGGCGCCCCGACAGACACGATGAAGCAACCCGTCACGGACGCGCCTCAAATCGGCGACCCGCTTGCCGGTCGTCCGATGCCCCGCGTGGGGATGTGCGACGAGAACGATTTCGTCGTGACTGGTGCGGGCGCGAAGTACACCAAGGCGCGGAAATCCCGGAAGAAAAACGCCCCGGCGGTGGTCACGAAGACACTGGACCCCGGCACGTATTGTGGCGGTCTCGTCATCGATGGCGGGAAAGTCGAACTTCGGCCTGGCATCTATATTATCAAGGATGGCCTGCTTGAGGTGTCCAATGGTGGCTCGATGGCGGGTGAAAACGTCGGATTCTTTCTGACGGGTGACGAGACCAAACTCAACTTTGAAGCCAAGTCGACCGTCGACCTGACGGCGCCAAAGTCCGGCGCCATGACGGGCATGCTGTTCTATGCGAACCCTGCCAACCCGCCGGAAAGGCCATCAAAGATGGGCAAAAAACTCAAGAAGGGCCACGTGATCGAAAGCGACAACGCTCGTCGCTTGGTTGGCACGATCTACCTGCCTGATGACAAATTGGTCGTCGACGGAAACTCACCCGTCGCTGACAGGTCCGAATATACCGTGATTATTGCCAAGACTTTCGAGTTGGACAACGGCCCCAACCTCGTCATCCAGACCAATTATGATGCGTCGGACATTCCGGTTCCGGACGGTGTCGGACCCAAGCAGGATACGTCGGTCCGCCTTCTGCAGTAGCTGCAATTGAACCGCAGCATATTATAGGGTTGTAAAGACCTGATGCGAATTAGTGCTGCTTTTACAGTCAGGCATTCGCGTTTATGGTCCTTCGCAACGTTCTCGTAATTGACGATGATCCACTTTTCCGCGTGGTCGCCGAAGAGACGTTGCTTGCACTGGGCGCTGGCGAGGTGGTGCTCGCGCGGGACGGCGCCGAAGGTCTGCAGATGGTCGCAGACCGGCCCGAGGCGTTCGACCTTATCCTGTGCGACCTGAACATGCCGAATATCGACGGGGTCCTGGTGCTGCGCGAACTTGGCAGCCGCCATTACTCCGGAGCCCTGATCGTCGTCAGCAGCGAGAATCGGGCCGTTATCGAGACTGTCGACGCGATGGCCCGGTTGGCGGGTGTCCGAATGTTGGGGGCGCTGAAGAAGCCTCTCAACGCAACCAAGCTGCAGAAATTGATCTTGCTCGGGGCAAGTCAGCCGTCCGCGCAAATGATCGAAGTCTCCCGGGAGGAGGTGAGGGCGGCGCTGGACGCAAACGCGATCGTGCCGGTTTACCAGCCGAAGCTTGATCTCGTCAAAGGTGAGATAAACAACTTTGAAGTGCTCGCAAGGTACGCCCAGCCGGGCGCGGGCCTGCAAAGCGCATATGGGTATTTGCTGGCGAGTGAATCGTTCGGCATGATGCTTGAGCTGACATTGCGCCAGATCGAACAGGTAGCACTTCAGGCCCGCTCATGGCGCGCTGACGGGTTCGATCTCGGATTTGCGTTCAATATCAGTCCAAGCCTGCTCCTGGACAAGAACTTTCCGGAGCGCATCATGTCGGTGCTCGACGAGACTGGCCTTTCGCCGCACATGGTCACGCTGGAAGTGACGGAAAACCAGTTCGTCAAATACTCGGCCGACGTCCTGGAGGTGCTCTCCCGTCTGAGAATCAAGGGGTTCCGTCTGAGCGTTGACGATTTTGGCACCGGCGCCACGAGTTTCGAACAGTTGCGACTCTACCCGTTTTCCGAGCTGAAACTCGATCTGATTTTTGTTCAGGATGTGCTGACCGACAGCTTCGCGCGCCTGGCGGTTGCCACGAGCCTGAAGCTTGCCCGACTGCTGAATATGTCGGTGGTGGCCGAAGGTGTGGAGACGCAAGAGCAGCTGGACTATTTCAGAAAGGCGGGTGCGACCTTCGCCCAGGGCTACATGATTGCGAGACCGCTTGCCGGCAAGGATGTGATGGCGTGGCTGCAGGAAAATCATGGCCAGTGGACGTCGCCCGTCCCGGATCAGCCGGACGCGGATGCTCAGTCAGTCTGAGGCATTGACCCCAGATTCTGTCATCAAAGGGCAGGGCGTTTGAGTCTCCCGGCCGGATCGACCTGCACTGGGTGCGATCCGCAATGCCGGGCATCGACGCCGCGCCGCCCATCGTAAACAAAAGTCAAATGGCCGATTCGTAACTGGCGAGGCCGCAAGCGCAGGCTTATTCTCACGCATTGGGATGGTGGGGGCACCTGATCGGGTTGTGATTGGAGCCGACCGATGTTCTATCCGGAAATTCCCACGCGCTTGGCGACGATGTCTCGTAATCCGTTGCCAAAGGGCGTGATTGCGGGCGCACAGGTCGATGCCGTTCGCCTGTTGACGGACCCCGAGACATTTGGCGGTCGCGCGCCGACCTATTTCGATACTGCCGTGTCCCACCTGATCGTCGATGGCAGGGATCTCTTCATCCTGCGTAAGCCGCTCGATCATGACGGCTTCAAATGCGCCACGGTGGAAGATCGCTGGAACTGGTGCGAAACGCAGTGCATGCGAGGATTTTGCCGCCTCGGGGCTGTATCGGCACGACCGTTGCCGATTGTCAGGCGCGAGCACAGGCTTTGTCTAGGTGGGCCCGGAAGTATTCGGGACTGGGTCCTCAAGATTACGTGCGAATCCGTCATAGTCGAGCCAGGATTTATCACGCTACGCCGCGCCGCATGAAGCAATAAATCGAGGCGGGCAAACTCACGAATACTCGCCTAATTGGTGTGATGACGCTATTGTGCAGTCACTATATATGTCCCCGAGTAGAAGTTCTGGTCTTCTGCTGAAGTTCAGGGAAGTAGCGATGTCGTCAGAGCGCATTGATTGGGACAATCTGCGGGTCTTCAGGATTGTCGCCGAACTCGGCAGCATGAGTGCCGCTTCGGCACGCCTTGGCGAGTCGCCACCAACAATTGGCCGGAAGATTGATGACCTGGAAAAAGCCCTCAATACGCAATTGTTCGTGCGTTCGACGCGCGGTGTCGAACTGACGGAGGTCGGCAAGGTGGTGTTGCGGCATGCCCACGTCATGGCCGACGCAGCAAATCTCATTGATCAGCAAGCCTCCGACAGGAGCCAGCCCGCTGAAGGCGTGATCACGCTCGCGACAGGCGACGGGCTTGGCCCCTACTGGATCGCGCCCCGTCTTCCGGACTTCCAGCAAGCCAATCCGCGTATTCAGATCAAGATGAGCGTGCTTGAGCACACGCCGGACATTGGGGCCGGAGAGGCCGACATCGGCATACAATTCACCGAACCGAAGAACCACGATCTCATTTCACGTCGATTAGGAACGCTGCATTATATCAGTTTCGCCTCCGCCGAATACATTGAGGAACATGGCGCACCGAACAGCATGTTCGAATATTTTCGGCACCAGTGCATCCTGCATCAGGCCTATGTGATGCAGATTGAACGATGGGCGCCGAAAATGTCGGAGCTCAAGAAGATGATCAATTTCGCGTTCGTCACCAATTCGGCGAGTTCGATGATTGAAGTCTGCAGGAACGGTGGGGGAATCGCCCTCTTGCCATCCTATATCGGCACGGTGGCGCCGACACTCGTCCCGCTTGAGCTGCCGGAAGTCGCGCCGATCGAGTTCTGGCTCACTTACACGGAACGCGTATGGCGCCTGCCGCAGGGCAGGATCGTTCTCGACTGGTTGAGAAGCATTTTCGAGGCCAGCGATGCCTTCTGGTTCGCAGATGAATTCGTACACCCCAACAGGGCCAGCAATCGCATAGAGGCGCTAAAGCCGTTCACGCGGCCAGGGCCGTCAGCCGCTGGATAGGGCCTTCAGAACGCGGGCCATGGTCTCGAGCTTTTCGGTGGACTTGGTGCGGTCAATCCAGTCGTGGCATTCGGTGCGGACCTTCATCGACGGATCCTGTGAAACGCTGTCCGCGTCGCTGTCATCCTCGAATAGATCGGCAATTGGCACGCGCAGGGCTTCGGCGACAATGGACAGCATGCCAGCGCTGAGGCGGTTTGTCCCCGTCTCGTATTTTTGCAACTGCTGGTGACTGATTCCGAGTTCGCTGCCGAGTTCTGCGAGCGTGCGATTCTGCGCTATTCGGAGGGCGCGAATCTTGCCGCCAACCAGTTGGTCAACGCGTGTAGGAGCTCGGGAACTGGATTGTCTTGGTTTGTGCTGCACGTCAAATACCCTTCTATAGTGCCTCATAATTTTCGCGCACTGGGTGTTTAGGCAAGTATGACGGCTAGCAAAAATATGAAACACGAAGGGCATCCGTAGCGCATACAATGGACAGGTTGCCACCTTGGAATGAAAATGAAGGCTATTTATACACCTTTGGTTTCAAATCCGAATAATATCGCAATCCCCGGGCTAGTAGTCTTTTTTCCACCTTATGGAGAGCTTGTTCTCGCCGGTCGACGTGGTTTCCGACGTCACGGAGATTTGGTCTGCGGGTTCCCATTCGACCTTGACAGAACTGCCGTCTGCTCCGGCAGCATTCAGTTGTAGGTAGACATCATCAGCCAGGTACTGCCCCACACCAAGCTCCGCATTTCCGGCGTCGTTCGATCTGATCGACAGGCGGTCGACACCCAGAACCGCCTGCAGTTCGGCTGCCGGGTCGAATCCGACTCTGCGACCGCTGAGGCGGGCTATTGAAGAGGCGAGTTGCGCGGCTTCGACGGGGGACAGGTCGATCGACGAGCGACCGAACAGCAGTCGGGACAGGATCTCATCCTGAGGCAGGTCGGGCGTGCTCGACAATTCGAACACAGGATTGGTCGGTTTGCCTGAAACCTGGACGCGTACCACGAACCCGTTGACCGACCGGGCGGCGTCAACGGCGATCCGAGCGGTGTCGATCGGGCCGTCAAAGGTTATCTTTCCAGTATCGAAGACGAAGGGACGTCCGGCAAGATCGAGGTCGCCGCGCACCATGGTTGCCTGGCCCGACAGGTTTGCGTCCGATACGGTCCCCGTCGCCGTGAGATCAAGGGCCCACTCGCTGTCGAGTCCCCGTCCGGTGACGAACACGCGCCGCGCCGCGTCGATGTCGATATCGAGGTTCAGGGATTGACGCAGCTTGCTCGGCATGTTGGTCGGTTCATCGCCGTCACTCCAGCGGACATCAATGGCCTTCGGGCCCGATGACGGAAGATTGTCGAGCGATACGCGCGCTTCGTCGACAGTCAACGTACCTGAGACGAGGCGTCCGCTGTGATCTTCGGAGAATGTCACATTGCCGCTAAGGCGCGCCATATCCCCGTCGCGTTCGTAGACAAGCAGGCGCGTCAGCTTGGCATTTAGCTGCCCGGCATCCTGTCCGAGCGTGCCGTCCAGTGCCACTGATCCGCTTCCAGCGCTCTGGCCGGATCCGGTGAGGGATATTTTCTTGTCGGCAAGGCCGGCCTTCAGGGCGACGTCGGTCAGTTTGAGTCCCGTCGTACCGAATTCGTAAATCCCACCGATGACATCCGCATTCGCTTCATAGACGGGCTCGGAAAGCGATCCTGACACAGTCGCCCGCGCATCGATCCGACCGCCAATGTCGTGGCCATAGGCTAGTGCAGCCGTATGTAAAGCACCCAAGTCGCCGTTCAGAGTGGCGCGTCCGGTCATCGATTGCGTTCGGTCCAGACGGGCGAGGGATTCGGCAGACGGCTTGATGGGCAACGCGAGGTCTGCAACGAGGACCAGGTCCTTGCCGTAATTGCTCCTCGCATTGACCTTCAGTGTGCTGGCATCAAGACGGCCGGTCAGGTCAAGCGAAAGCGACGTGTCGAGATCGGGAATCGGGCTGGTGGCCGAGAAGGCAAAGGACCCGGACGGTGAAAGGCCGACAGGCCGAAACTCGCCGTGGCCGTTGAGGCGCGCATCGACCTCACCGAGATTGGCAATGGCGAACAGGGCGCCGAAGTCGACGGCTTGGATATCGACAACCAGCAGCGCCGCTTCACCCGTGCCGGAAAGCTCGGCCTTCACCTCGCCACCGAGAATCGAAAGCCGACCGTTCAGTTCGGGCGTCTCGCCGAGACTCCAGTAAGCAGGCTCCCGTGTGCTGAGCGGCTTGCCAAGAGCGGACCCCGACACGTTGAACGTGCCATTGGGCGATGCGCCCGACAGGTCGGCTTGTCCCGAAACCGCAAAATCGAACGGGCGGGAGGGATGGACGCTCTTCAGGTTGGCCTTGAAATCGTAGCCGTCCTTGTTGTTCTTGATGTCTGCCGTGAAGCTATCGAGTTGGAAGGCCGATGGCAGTTTCGCGCCGCTACCATCAGCATGGGCCACGATCGACATTGGGTCCTGGCCTTCTTTCACGATGCTGACAGTGGCGCGAAGGCTGGCGATTTGTATGGCTTCGGTCTTCAGGCCGTCGCCTTCGGCATTCACCAGAACGACAAGATCGCCGGCCGGACTGAGTTCGGCTCGGCCTGTAATTCCAAGCGGGCCATATGTGCCCTTCAGGTTTTCGATCAGGGTGCCTTCATCGGCGCGCACGAGATCAGCTGACAGGTCCAGCGTTTCGCCCGCCACTTTACCGATCACGGCCAGCGGTCCTGATACACGGCCGCCGCTAATGCCGAGCGTGGTCGTCGCGGCGACTTGTTCGACGCGTCGAGAGGCGATTTCAAAAACGCCACCTGTTGACGCGACACCTATCTCGAGCGCGCTGGCGGCCCCCGAAAGACTGACCGTACCAGCGTGGAGGTCAAACCTGTTCCCGCTGATGTCGAGCGGTTCGGTTTGCATAAAGTCGAAGCGCAACGTGCTGGCATCGCCAATGCGGTACAGGCCTCCGCCTTCGAACTGAACGCCGGCGCCCACCAGTTTCATTTTCGTGATGCTGATCGTTTTACCATCAATAGCGAGGGACGCATTTACTGTCGGCGCTACACCGATCAGGGGCTGTATCGTGTCCGGCAGTCCCGAAAACCCGGCACCTGCCAGGATCGTCTCAATCTGCAGCTTGTTAAGCGTACCGTGCGCGCGAAATGTTCCAGACGTCCGTCCGCCGAACCCGCCCGGCAAGCTGTGAAGGGCTTGGTCTATCGTGCCACGCAAATCCAGCGTGCGCGCCTTCGGGCTCAATGTGCCGGAGGCCGAAACTTTGCCCTCGGGCAGATCAAGCACGGAGGGAGCAAGGGTAACGATTCCAGTATCGCGCGCGTACACACCACTCGCCACCAGATGCGGTTGACGTCCGATCCAGCCGGAAAGGCTTTGATTGTCCGACAGGACGCCTTCACCGATGAGATCGGCTTTGAACGGTATCTGCTGAGGCTTCAGCGAGACCGTAACGGGCCCCGATAGCCTGGTGAAGGAGAGGTCGGCCCCGTCATGCGCGGTGAGGGTCGCGGCGCCTGCGTAGGTTGGCACATCGTCGTTTATCTCGATTATTCCGTCGAGCGAGAGGTCGGCTGCCATCCCGGTCAGGTCGGAGAGACCCGTGAAATCCAGCTTGATTGCGGCGGGACCATCCAGTGACTTCGTGTCAATGTTCGCCTCACCTTTGGCCGCCAGCGTACCCGACGCCATGCTCGCGGACAGATCGAACGCCGCCAGGTGCTTTTCGATGTCGGCACCCAGGACAAAACGCGCGTTTGCGCCGAGCAATTGCTGCAACGTGCCTGGGAAGGGCAGGGCGGTGGCATCGAGATCAGCGTTCGCGGTCAGCCGTCCAGCGACGATCTTTGCAGTCATCGACGCCGCATCCTCGCCTGAGACCTTTAGCAGGAAATAGCCATCGCCTTCGTCCAGCGTGCCGTCGACCGAGGCATTCAGGTTGGCGCTCTGCCCTTCTGCGAGTTTCAACAGTGTCGCGAACGTGCCGCCGGCGGGGGCCTCGCCCTCGGCATCCAGGTTGAACTGGCCGGCCGCGTCCCGCTGGGCATTGATCCTGAATCGGTCGCCAAGGCCTTCCAGCGGTGCAATGTCCAGCTTGGCTTTGACGATTGCGTCGCGCCCGCTGGAAAACGCGCCCGTCACGCTGAATGCGGCAGCTGGCCCAGCGACACCTTCAGCGAGCGAGAGCTTGCCAATGTTCAGGTCGTCGAGCGCGACACTCCAGTTGCTTCCGCCGGACGCTTCGCTTGGCGTTGTCTCAGGGCGACGCAGGATTGCTATTTCGCCAGCACTGGCAAGATTGAGTTCCACTTTGCGCGACAGGAGCGCGCGCGGTGTCCATTTCAGGCGGAGGTCGCTGCTGTCAAGCCATGTGCCCTCGGTATCGGCGATCGATAGCCTGTCGATATGCATGCGCTTTAGCGGGTCGCCCGTCAGGCCGGATGCCGTTATTGTTCCCAGGCTGCCGACTGTCCGACCGTTGATTTGCGACAGGACAAAGGCGCGGCCGCCATCACTGTTGATCCAGAGGCGCACGCCCATGACGGCCATGAGCAGGAAGACGATAATCCCCGCACCTGCCGACGAAAAAGGCCGACGGCGGATGAAATTGACGGATGGTTGGAAGAAGGCCATCAGAATGACTGCCCGATCGACACGTAAAACTGGACCGGGTCTTCCCCGTCGCGCCTGTCGACCGGAGTCGCAATATCAATGCGGATCGGACCGAAACCCGGATAATACCGGAAACCAAAGCCAATGGCAGTGCGCATGTCGTTGAAGACTTCGTCGGCGCTGTCGGCCGCCGCGCCGCTGTCAACGAACAGCACATAGCCAAGCTTGTCACTGCGCCGCCAGCGTAGTTCAGCCGAAACGTCGAAAAGACTTCGACCGCCAATCAGGGCGCCTGTGGCGTCGCGCGGCGACAGGCTCTGGTATTCGAAGCCGCGCACCGACCCACCACCGCCCGCGAAGAACAGGCGGTCTATCGGAACGGCGTTGGAACCAAGAAAGGCGCCGAATTCACCACGCACGGCGGCGACGAACGGCCCATCCGCAATCTTGTGGTAAGTGGAGCCGGTCAAAAGCATGCGCGTGTAGCCCGCCGTCGAGTCGCCCACCGACATGCCGGGTTCGACACCGAGAAAGGCGCGCTGGCCCGATTGCGGGTCGAGCGGTTGCTTGACCGTCGAATAGGTTGCGGCAAGCGGAAATGAAAGCGTGTAGAGTTCGCGCGGGTCCAACAAGGCTCTGAGCCGTCGCTCCTTCGTTCGCGTGGCATCGACCGACGCGCCGGCAGACAGGGTGAAGTTCTTGTTGAACGGTTGCGAGAGCGCTGCGCCCACCTTGATGCCCTGCAAGTCGTAGGCGTCGGTCTCTTCGGCGCGAATGCCGGCTTCGGCCGTGAGCGTGCGACCGTAGCGGCCGATGTTCGGCCTCGTATATTTTGCGGTCAGGTCGCGCGCGACGGTCGCCACTTCGCCCTGCACACGGAACGTGTCACCGTGGCCTGTGACATTTCTGCGTTCCCAGTATGCGTCTGCGCCGACCCCATCAGTAGTCGAGGCGGTAACGCCAGCGCCGACGGATCGACGTTTGGCGTCTGAAAGCGCGAGTTGGACCGGATAATATCCATTTTCGTCTGGCGTGCTTGAGACTTCTACGCCTATGCCGTCGAACAGGCCGCTGCTGCGCAAGCGCAATCGCAACTGGTCGATCTTGTCAGGAGTGTAGGCGTCTCCTGGTGTCCATGTCCGAAGGGCGCAGATTGTTTCGACCTTGCGCGCGCCCGATTCCAGCACGACCATGTCGCCAAGTCGAACGAACGGCCCGGGTGCCAGCGCGTAAGTCAGTTCAACATTCCTGTCCTTGCGCGAGGCCAGCACGTCGATCCCGCGGCTTTCGGCGAACGCATGGCCACCCTGGCGAAGTGTTCCGAGAAATTTTACTTCCAGCGATTCGATGTCGGGTGTCCGCGCCGGTGCGCCTATGGCAAGGGACTTGCGGTCTTCCTCGAGCGCCGCCTGCAGCTTGTCGCTTACGTCTGTGTCCAGCGCCAGGGCGACGGAGGCCACCTTGAACATTTCGCCGGGGTAGACATCCAGGCGCGGTTTCTTCTCGACCGATTCGATCAGTTCAGGTGACACGTCGGCCGCGAGATAGCCCTCCGACGCCAGGAATTCTTCCAGCGTATCTGCGGACGAACTGGCCTTGCGCCGCGCCTCCAGCACACTGCGGGCAGGCGTATCATCGCTCTCGAGGACAGCCTTTGCCTTGGCGTCCAGATCCGCAGGGACGCCTGACAATTCGACGGGCACCTGACGCCCTGTGGATATCGCGTCATTGCCACTTCCGGGAAAGCCGGCACAAGCCGTCACGGCCCCCAGCAGGCATACGCCCGTGGCCGGGTGCGTGAGTGCGGCCCCGGCTGCTGTGGTGAAGCGGGCAAGCCGTTGTGACATCGAAGTATTTACCATCCAGATTTCAATGCGAGGATTGCGCCAGTTTTCCTAAATGAAGGCTGAACAGGCCTGTCTGGCGTCTAGATAAGCCCGCCGATTGCAGTTTTCGCCCCGAACACTACACGTTTACGTCAAGTTTTCTTGCAAATACATGGGGTCTCGGGGCATTTTCCCGGTTGCAGCAGGCACCGTAGTCTCCGTTTGCCAGCCAGCCTGCACACACCGTATGCTCGTCTGATTGGCAGTTTTCGGGGCAATGAATGACATATTTGATGGTGCTTGGCGGCTTGGTCCTGCTTTTCATTGGTGGGGAGGCGCTGGTCCGCGGATCGGTCAGCGTCGCGCGCAAGCTCAATATTTCCGAATTGGTGATTGGCCTCACCCTGGTCGGTTTCGGCACGTCCGTTCCCGAACTCGTGACCAGTCTGAGAGCCATAGACCAGGATGCAGTAGGCATCGCCGTCGGCAATGTCGTCGGGTCGAACATTGCCAATATACTGCTCGTGCTCGGCGTCGCCGCGATGATCCGTCCGATCCTGACCAATCCGCGTGCGCTGGCCAGGGACGGGCTTATCATGCTGGCCGTGACGGCGCTGCTCTGCGCGCTGATTTGGTTCGACCTGTTCAGCCGTCCGGTCGGATTTGCGCTCCTCGGCGTGCTGCTGGCCTATCTCGCCTATTCGTTCATCGCCGACCAGCGCCGCGACAATGATGTTGCCGCAATGCACGCGGCCGAGGGTGAGATCATCGAGGCTCACTATGGCCTGTTGCTGGGGCTGGTCATTACTGCGGCCGGGCTCGTAAGCGTCGTGTTCGGCGCCCGGCTGCTGGTCGATGGCGGCGTCGTCATCGCGCGCGAGTTCGGGATCAGCGAAACCATTATCGGCCTCACCATCGTCGCCGTCGGCACCAGCCTGCCCGAACTCGTGACCTCGGCCGTGGCGGCCTTTCGCGGGAGGTCTGATGTTGCGCTGGGCAATATTATCGGCTCCAATATTTTCAATATATTGGGCATCCTCGGTGTCACGGCGGTGGTCCATCCGTTCAGCGTGCGGGGCGATGTCTCGGCCGAAGCGATGTCGCAAGGGCATTACGCGAGCCTCATATCGTCGGAAGATATCGGCGCGCTGATCCTGTCGGTCTTCCTGCTCATGCTGTTTGCGATGACCGGAAAACGCATCGCGCGCTGGGAAGGCGCAGTTCTCCTGCTTGCCTATGCGCTCTATTTCGGCCTCTTGTTCGACCTTGTCCCCGTTCCAGGAATCCTCCCCCATGCCTGATAATCCCATCTACCAGGGGCTCGGCCAACTCGGCCAGCAGACCAGCGCCCCGAAAACGCCGGAAGAGGCGCAGCTCGAACGTGTGCCCAACCCTCATGTCGGCACGCTTTATCTCACGCGGTTCGTCGCCCCCGAATTCACCTCGCTCTGCCCCGTCACGGGACAGCCGGACTTTGCGCATATCGTTATCGACTATGCGCCGGGTGACTGGCTGGTGGAGAGCAAGAGCCTGAAGCTCTATCTCACCAGTTTCCGCAATCATGGTGCGTTCCACGAGGATTGCTCGGTTGCCATCGGCAAGCGGGTACATGCGTTCACCGAGGCGAAATGGCTGAGGATTTCAGCCTATTGGTATCCGCGCGGCGGCATCCCGATCGACGTCTTCTGGCAATCCGGTGAGGTGCCTGCCGGGCTCCATGTGCCCGACACAGGCGTCGCGAGCTATCGCGGCCGGGGCTGAACTCAGGCCGGAGCGGTCCAGCGAGTGATCTTTTCGCGCATGTTCGCCCGTGGGCGCTCCGGACATCCCATCGTCGCCGTGCCGAGATAGATAAAGCCGGCCACACGTTCGCCATCGGTCAGGCCGAGCGTCTTGGCGACGTCCGCGTCGAACGCCATCCACTCGGATAGCCAGACCCCGGCCCAACCGGCCGCGTTCGCCGCGAGCAGCAGGTTGTGGCAGACCGCGCCTGCCGAGAGTTCCTGCTCCCAGACCGGCGTCTTGTGCGCAGGATCGGGTGATGAAATCACGGCCACCATGACGGGTGCGCGAAGTGGCAGGCCAGCGGCTTCCAGCACATCCTTGGATTCAGCATCCGGCGTGTTCGCATCGTGAATCCGGGCCAGTTCCTTGCCGAACGACATGCGCGCATCGCCTTCGAAAACGATGAACCGCCACGGTGAAAGCTTCCGGTGGTCCGGCACGCGGGCGGCCACACGCAACAATTCATCGAGAGACTCCGGCGAAGGGCCAGGCTCAGTCAGGTGGTGCTTGCTGGCGGAGCGGCGCAACGCGAGCAGGGCGCGGGCTTCGGCGCTCGGACGAGCAGGCAGCATGGTCGTGCCAACGGGCGGGGCGGGGGGGAAACGATTTGCCATGCCAGTACATAGCCAGCCCGCCGCGCCGCCGAAAGAGGCGTCTCGCGATGTTTCTGCTTGCCCGGACAGTGGGACAGGACTAATTTGGTGAACAGTGTTCACTTTCTGAACGTGTTTCAGCGGTATCTGACGCCTCATGCCAACTGATCTGTCCCTTGAGCCCTCACCCGCAGAACGCCGCCGACTTAAAGTGCGCGGCGCGATCATCGAAGCCGCTGAGCGCGTCTTTGCGAAAGAAGGCGAGGCGGGGCTCTCGATCCGGCGTCTGGCAGAAGAGATCGATTACTCGCCGTCCGCCATCTACAAGTATTTCGGTTCCAAGGAGGAATTGATCGACGAACTCAAGGAGGTTTTCTTCGAACGCCTCCTGTCTCGTGTCGGCAAGATATCCTGCGCCGATGCGCCTTTCTCCGAACGCGGGCGGGCATGCGTCACAACCTATATCGTCACTGCGATGGAGCGTCCGCACCACTATGCTGCCGCGTTTTCGAACGTTCAGGGTGCGCCCGTACCGGTACAAACAAAGGATTGGGAAGCGTTCTCGAAATCCTACAAGGGGCGCGCCTTCGGCGTCCTTGTCGACATGGTGCGCGAAGGCCAGTCACTCGGCGTATTCGACCCGGAACTCGACCCTTATCTGTCCGCGAAATCCGTATGGGCGGCGTCCCACGGCCTGGCGCAATTGATGACGCACCTGCCGCACTTCCCGGCACTTCTGCCCACCGACCAGCCCGTTTCAGCGAGCGCCTTCATCGCCTTCCACGCCGACCTCGTTTTCCGGGGACTGCAATGGTCCGGCGAGGCGCGGCACTTTGATTCCACCCCTGAGGACTAACAACCATGACGCCTTCCGATGACTATCAGGGCGACGAGGCCCGCGAGAAGCGCCCGACCCTTCTGAAGGGTCTTGCCTTTCTGGTGATCCTGTTCCTGTTCGGTGCAGGACTGATGTTCGCGGCAATCCAGTTGCGCAGCCCCGAAGGACCAAAAGTCGCGACCGTCGAGCCCGACCCGCTGACCGTGTCCGTGATGCCGGTTCGCTTGGCCAAGGAATTCAGGATCGACGAATCCTTCAGCGGGCTCGCGCAAGCGCGCCGCAAAAGCGAACTCGGCTTTTCCAGCGGCGGCCGGATTCAGTCCATGAGTGCCGATGTGGGCGACCGGGTCAAACAGGGCGCGACGCTGGCTCGCCTCGACACGCGCAGCCTAGGTGCCCAGCTCGCGTCGGCCGATGCGATGGTTGAAGAGGCGCGTGCGGCTCATTCTCTCGCCTTGAATACGGTCGAACGCCAGCGAACGCTCAAATTGCAGGGCCATGTGTCGCAACAGAGGGTCGATGAGGCCGAAGCCCAGGCGAACACGTCCATGGCCCGCATCGAAGCCGCCAGGGCGCAGGCCGACACTTTGCGCGTGCAGATCGATCTGGCGCGCATCACGGCGCCATTTGACGGAGTTGTCACCGCAAGAATGGTCGATGAGGGCGCGATCGCGGCTCCCGGAACGCCGATACTGGAATTGGTAGAGGCAGGCCATCTCGAAGCAAGAATAGGCCTGCCGGCCATCAGCGCGTCGCGACTGATCCCGGGCGAAATATACATGCTGGTCGCCGATACAGGCACGGTTGAGGCAAAACTGCGTTCCGTCACCGGCGTGATTGATGCCGACAGGCGCACGGTCGCGGCCATGTTCGACATCGAGAATTCAGGCGACCTCGCAGTCGGCGCGGTCGTCCGGCTTTCGATGGAACGTGAGATCAACGAGCCGGGTTTCTGGGTGCCTGTGAAGGCCATGTCGACAGCCTCCCGGGGCCTATGGACGGTATTCGTTGCCGCGCCGTCGGAACATGGCTGGCGCGCTGAACCGCGACCCGTCGAGATGGTGCATTCTGAAGGCGGGCGCGGATTCGTTCGCGGGCCTGTGCAGGAAGGCGAACGCGTGATTGTCGATGGGCTCCAGCGCATCGCGCCGGGCATGCCGGTCGAGCCGCGCGATGCGACCAGCGCAGTTACACCCAACGAAGGCTGAGGGCCCAGCCGTCATGTTCACGATTTTCTTCCGCCTTCCGCGCCTTACCATCCTGATCATGATGGTCATCCTGATCGGTGGCCTCGGCGCCATGTTTTCGCTTGGCCGTCAGGAAGATCCGTCGTTGGTCGAGCGATACGGATTCGTGCTCACCACGCTTCCGGGCGCTGACGCCGAGCGTATGGAGGCGCTCGTCACCGAACCACTGGAAGCGGCTTTGATGGAACTTCCCGAGGTCGATGAAGTGGAATCCGTTTCGCGACCGGGTGTATCGCAGGTCAGTCTGGATATCCGCGACGACCTTACGGAAGCAGAGGTCGATGATGCTTGGACCCTGATCCGCCAGAAGGTCGAATTCGCCAGGACCAAATTCCCGCCGGGAACCAATGCGCCCGATATCCACCGACAATATGTCGGTGCGGCCACTCTGGTGGTCGGGCTTGTCTGGGAGGGTGAAGGCGATCCGCCTCTCGCCATTATGGGCCGCATGGCGCTCAACCTTCAGGACCGGTTCCAGCGCCTCCCGGGCACTGAATTGACCGATCTGTATGGCGTGCCTGCCGAAGAAGTCCGCATCGTTGTCGATCCGGAGGCGCTGTCGGCAGCCGGCCTGACCGTTCGTCAGGCCGCATCGCTTATCGCGTCGGCAGACAGCAAGACACCAGCCGGGCGCCTGCGCACCGATGGCGGCAATATCGGTCTCGAAGTCGGTGGCGAGTTTGACAATATTTCCCGCATTCGCAGCGTGCCGCTGCTGCAACGGCCTGACGGGACGGCGGTGCGGGTGAGTGACGTCGCCACAGTCCAGAAAGGGTTCGAAGACCCACCCGTCCGGATGGCGCTCGAAAATGGCAAACGCACGATTTTCGTGGCGGCGTTCATTTCAGAGGGGCAACGCGTCGACAAGTGGGCCGAGACCGCGCACCAGGTCGTGCGGGACTTCGCCGTAGACACACCGCCCGGTCTGCGCATCGATACGGTGTTCGACCAGAGCACATATACCAATGCGCGACTGAACGGCCTCGCCAAGAACCTTCTGATGTCAGCCTGTATCGTGTTCGTCGTTCTGTTCTTCACGATGGGCTGGCGCTCGGCACTCGTGGTCGGTTCGGCCATACCGCTCACCGTTGCGCTCGTCCTGATCCTGTTCAAGGTATTCGGCAATCCGCTGCACCAGATGTCGGTCACCGGCCTCGTGATTTCACTCGGTCTGTTGATCGACAATGCGATCGTGGTCGTGGACGATTTTGACCAGATGCGGGGGCGCGGGGCGACGCGCCTGCAGGCCATCGACAAAAGTCTCAACCATCTGTTCGCACCGCTGGCCGCCTCGACTCTGACCACCGCATTGGCGTTCGCCCCGATTGCCTTGCTGCCTGGTGGCGCCGGCGAGTTTATTGGCATGATCGGTCTGTCGGTCGTGTATTCGATTACCGCGTCCTTTGTGATTTCCGTAACGCTTATCCCGGCCATGGCGGGGTGGTTCGATCGCACGCGAGGCTGGGAAAAGGGGGCCCACAAACGACCGCGCCGCTGGTGGCGCGATGGCGTATCCGTCGATTTTATCTCCGACGGCTATCGGGCAACCATCGAGGCCGTCTTGCGGTTCCCGCCGCTCGGTATCGGTCTGGCTGTCGCCCCGGCGATCCTGGGTTTCTACCTGGTCGGTCAGCTGCCATCGCAGTTCTTTCCGCAGACAGAACGTGACCAGTTCCAGATCACGATGCAGTTGCCACCGGAAGCCAATCTCTCCGATACGATTGCGTCGACCAAGCATGCCAGCGAACTTATCCAGGCGATGGAGGGCGTGAAATCCGTCACCTGGGTCCTGGGTGAACCATCGCCGCGCGTCTACTATAACATGATCAATAATACCGAAGGCGTGGAAGGATTTGCCGCAGGCTGGGTCCAGTTGGACGGCAACCAGCGCACGCACGAGATTGTTGCCAGGGTCCAGAGCGAAATGCGCGCGGAATTCCCGGGCGCACGCTTCCTCGCCTTGCCATTCGAGCAAGGCCCGCCTGCGGATGCCCCGATCGATTTTACCATCATGGGCGACGATTTTGATATCCTCGGCCGTCTGGGCGATGAAGCCCGCACGATCCTCGCGCAGACGCCTGGCGTGACTTACACCGTTGCGTCGCTGGAACTCGGCGCACCGACGGTCAGCCTGAAAGCAGATGAATCCGCTTCGGCGCTTGCCGGTCAGCGTCTCACCCAATTGGCGTCAGCCATGAATGCCGAACTGGAAGGGGTCCGCGCGGGCTCCATCGTGGAAGGTACCGAAGAACTGCCCGTTATTGTCATTGGTCCGGACAACCGCCGCGGCACACTGACTGACCTTCGGGCGATGACTGTCGGTAACGGCACGCCCCTGTCTGCGCTGGGCACCATGTCGCTTGATCCCAAGACCGCTGTGGTCTCGCGCCGCGACGGTCAGCGGGTGAACCAGATCCTCGCCTATCTCGATCCCTACACGCTGCCGGCGCCGGTCTTCGCTGACTTCCAGGCCCGGCTCGAGGCCAGTGATTTCACACTGCCGCCAGGCTATGCCATCCGTATTGGCGGCGAGGCGGAAAACTCAGGCGAGGCAATCGGCAACCTGGCCGGGGTCGGTATTCCCCTTATTCTGGTCATGGCCGGTGCGATCATGCTCGTCTTCAACTCGTTCCGCATGATGCTGCTGATCCTGACGACCGGATTCCTGTCGCTGGGGCTCGCATTCTTCGGCGTCTGGCTGTTCAACCTGCCATTCGGCTTCAACGCGATCATCGGTGGCCTGGGCTTGCTGGGCATCGCCATCAACAGTTCCATCGTTGTCTTGTCGCTGCTAAAGGCCAGTCCGGCTGCCATGGCCGATGACGTGATCGCGCAGCGCGAGATCGTTGTGGACGCCACCCGCCACATCGTCGCCACCACGCTCACGACCATGGGCGGATTCATTCCCATCCTCCTGTCAGGGGACTCTTTCTGGATGCCGCTGGCAGCCGGAATTTCAGGCGGTGTCGCCGGATCGGCCCTCTTGGCGCTCTACTTCACGCCAGCCGTGTTCCGGATCATGACTCTGAAACCCATACGAAAAACACTGATTCACCTGTTCGGTCGGCGGCGAGTCCCTGCGGAATGAGGCAATTGTGAGCGTGTTGGAACTTGATACGCGGCAATCTGCCGCCCATGTGGCTAGGAAGCCAAATTCTGATGGAGGCTGGAATGGTAGTAAACCCTGATATCGGTGCCCCGCCACCTGCCTGGAGCCGGCTGCGCTTCGAGGCCGCTGCGGCTGCGGCGGAAGAACCGACGCTGGCCAGCTATATCAATGCAGCCATCCTGGCCCACTCCACGCTGTGCCAGGCGCTGTCTTACCACCTCGCTGAAAAACTGGGTGGCCCCGTCATGGGCACGCTTCAGGTCCGCCACATCCTGTCGACAGCCTATGATTCCGACCCGTCGCTTCTGGTGGCCGCCGAGGCGGACATGCAGGCCGTGCTTGAACGCGACCCTGCTTGCCGCGGCATGTTGCAGCCGTTCCTGTTCTTCAAGGGTTTCCTCGCGCTCCAGACGCACCGCGTCGCCCATGTCCTGTGGAGGCAGGGCAGGGAGTCGCTTGCCTTCCACTTCCAGGGCATCGCCTCGGAACTGTTCGGTGTCGACATTCACCCCGCCGCGCGCATCGGTACCGGCGTCATGCTCGACCATGCGACCGCGATCACGATCGGGGAAACCACAGTCGTCGGTGATGGCTGCTCGATCATGCAGGGCGTAACGCTGGGCGGGACAGGCAAGGAAGTCGGCGACCGCCACCCGAAAATCGGGCGCGGCGTGCTCGTCTCTGTCGGTGCGAAGGTCCTGGGCAACATCACCATCGGTGACGAAGCCAAAGTGGCCGCCGGCAGCGTGGTGCTCAAGGACGTCCCTGCTCATTGCACGGTCGCAGGCGTACCGGCCAGGATCGTCGGTCAGCCGCTCTGTTGTCAGCCGGCCAAGACGATGGATCAGAACATCCCTGACGACATGGCCAAATAGGCGCGCTGCAACGGGCGCGCAGCCGATTGCAGGTGTCGCTGTTGCGCTGCAAAAGAAAAAGACTAGGTTGCGCCGCTGAATTACGAAGGAGCATGCGTCATGGAACGTGAAGAAACACTGCGTCTTGAGGCGTACCTGAAAGAGAAACTGCATCCGGGCCTGCGCCTGCTGGCGCGCGACAAGACCTCTGATTCCGTTGAGGTCTATCTCGGCGCTGAGTTCATCGCGCTGGTCTACAAGGATGTCGACGAAGGCGAGACATCCTACCAGTTCCAGATGACGGTCCTGCAGGAAGACATCGCGGGCGTCTAGGCTGGCCTGAGCGAACTAGAACAGAGAGCCCTGACCAGCCTTGGTCGGGGCTTTCTTCGTTTTGGGCGCGGAACTCACAGGCGGGGGCGGCCCGTCCAGCGGCGCAGCCATCACATCGCCATCCGAGAAACTCACCGTGAATGCCGCGGCGCTCGCCGCCACGTCCGCCGACCGGATCAGCTTGCCGTCCTCGCTGCGCACCATGGCAAAGCCCCGGCTCAGCGTTGCGTGATAAGACAGGGTCTCGAGCAGCTTGCCTTGCGACTCCAGCGACACTTTGCGCCGCTCGATCAGCCGCATCAGGGCAGGGCGCGCCCGCACCGCTGTTTCCCTCAGGCTCTGCCGCGATCGTCTGATGTCCGCCTTCAGGCCCGCCGGGCTGACTTGCGCAGCAGCCAGTCGCGACCGGCTCCGCTCGATCAGCGCCCGCGCCGCGCGTGGCAGGCTGGCCGCGGCATAGTCCAGACGCTGGCGTTTCGATTGCAGCAGCGTTTCGGGCCGCGGCAGGCGTGTGGCGCGCAGCGCATCTCGCGATCGTGCCGTCCGCCGCGCCAGGGCGCGCTTCAGGCGTCCGCCATTCTCTTCGATGTTCAGCAACAGTTCGCTGCGCACCGGCACGGCAATCTCGGCCGCTCCGGTCGGCGTCGGCGCGCGCGCATCCGACACATAGTCGATCAGCGTCGTGTCTGTTTCGTGCCCGACAGCGGAAATCAGCGGAATCTCACTCTCGAACGCCGCGCGAACAACAATTTCCTCGTTGAACGGCCAGAGGTCTTCGATCGATCCGCCGCCGCGCGCCACGATCAGTACGTCGGGCCGGTCGTCGCCGGTCATTGCGTTGAAGCCCTTGATGCCTGCGGTCACCTGCGCTGCCGCTGCATCGCCCTGAACAAGCGCAGGCCATACGATCACGCGCACAGGGAAACGGTCCTGGATGCGGTGGAGGATATCCCGGATCACCGCCCCGGTCGGGCTTGTGATCACACCGATCGTGCGGGGCAGGTAGGGCAGCTTCTTTTTGTGGCCTGCATCGAACAGGCCCTCGGCGGCCAGCTTCTTCTTGCGCTCTTCCAGCAGCTGCATCAGCGCGCCCGCGCCGGCAGGCCGCATGGAACTGGCAATCAGCTGGTAGTTCGAGCGTCCCTCATAGATCGACAGGCGCCCGGTCGCGATCACTTCGAGGCCTTCTTCCGGCCGGAAGGGCAGCTTGTCGACCTGCCCCTTCCACATGATCGTATTGAGAACCGCCTTCTCGTCCTTGATGTCGGCATACATATGCCCGGACCGGGCAATGGTCACACGGCCCAGTTCGCCGCGCACGACAACATGGTCGAAATTCGATTCAATCGTCCGCTTCAGGCTCGCGGCGAGCTCCGAGACGGTGACGGCGTGGTCATTGGAGACTGGCGAGTCGGACATCCAGCCTTTATAGCGACTGGAAAGCAGCAGGCGAGGGGCCAAATCCCATGAACATCCTCCTCATTGGTTCCGGCGGGCGCGAACACGCCTTGGCCTGGAAGATGGACCAGTCGCCCCTGGTCGACGTGGTCCAGTCGACGCCCGGCAATCCCGGCATGGACGTTATCGGCCCGTGCTTCGATGTCGCCGTTGATGATATCGACAATCTCATCAAGCTGACGCTGCAGGTGGAGCCGGATCTCGTGGTGATTGGCCCCGAAGCGCCGCTCGCGCTCGGACTCGCCGATATCCTGCGCGCCCGGGGGTTCGACGTGTTCGGCCCGAGCCGTCTCGCCGCCCAGCTGGAATCCTCCAAGGCCTTCTCCAAAGGCCGGATGAAAGCTTATGGCATTCCGACCGCCGCCTATGGCGAGTTCACGACGCCGGGCCTCGCCAAGGCCTTCCTGCGCACGATGGAAGCGCCTTACGTGCTGAAGGCCGACGGACTGGCTGCAGGCAAGGGCGTGGTCATCGCCGAGAACCTCGAACAGGCTGACGCCGAAGTGGACGATATGCTGTCGGGCAAGTTCGGCGGCGCGTCGGCGACGCTGATCATCGAGGAATTCATGCAGGGCGAGGAAGCCAGCATTTTCGTCATCACCGATGGCCAGGGCGCGGTCTACCTGCCTGCCGCCCAGGATCACAAGCGCGTCGGCGAGGGTGACACCGGCCCCAATACTGGCGGCATGGGTGCCTATGCTCCCGCACCGGTCGTAACCCAAGCCGTGATGGACCGCATCAAGGCCGAGATCGTGGAGCCGATGCTGGCAGGCATGGCCGCCGATGGCATGCCCTATCAGGGTGTGCTCTATGTCGGCGTCATGGTCACGGATGAGGGACCAAAGGTCGTAGAGTTCAATGCCCGCTTCGGTGACCCGGAATGCCAGGCCCTGATGAAAGGGCTGGCCGGCGACATTGTCCCCGCCATTCTCGCATCGGCGACCGGCGGCCTGATGGGAAATGAGGACGCATTCGAATCCCTGCTGGAACTTGAGCGTTTCGATCCGACCGCCACAATCGTGCTCGCCAATACGGGCTATCCGGGCAGCTACACCAAAGGTTCGGTCATCAATGGCCTGGCCGACGCCAACAACCTGCCGGGCGTCACCGTTTTCCAGGCAGGCACCGACCGCGATTCCGAAGGCGCGTTAGTCGCCATGGGCGGACGCGTCCTCAACGTCACGGCCTCAGGATCAACGCTCGAAGAAGCCATCACCCGTGCCTATGCGGGCGTGGATCGTATCGACTGGCCGGAAGGCTTCTGCCGCCGAGACATCGGCTGGCGGGCGCTGAAACCGGACTAGCGGCTCACGAACATGAGCGTGCCCTTGGGCACATCCGCGAGGAAGCGTTTCAGGTCGGCTTTCGAGAACACGATACAGCCATTGGAGCGGCCAAGCTTGCCGAAGCGGGACAGGAAATCCGGTTCGGCGTAGTCGGCGGCATGAATCACGATGGCCCGGTCGCGCGACGACTTGCCCGTCTCATCCAGCCCGTCCAGGCGCAGGCTCAGGCCGTGCTTGCCTCTGTATTGTTCCGCAATGACCAACGCCCCTTCCGGGCTCGCGCTTGAGCCAGGCTCGTCGGAAAACCGGTCAAGATAGCCGTCATGATCCATGTCGGAGCCACGTCCATGCGCCGCGCGATAGGCTGTCACGTCACCGCTCTCAAGGTTCACGACAAACAGGCGTTCATCCTTCGAATGCCGCGAATAATCGACAATCACAAGGCGGCCGGTATCCTTGGTCTCATTTGCATGCATTTTCTGCGCGTCAAGCGCCCGGCTGAGCAGGTCTGTCCGCACAGCGCCGGACGCATTGATGTTCTTGGCATGCGCTGGAGCAGCCGCAAGCAGGAATAGGGCGCAAATCGCTGTCAATCGCTTCATCCCAAGCAATGTGTCCGGAAAATGTGGCGACGTTACGGCAGGTCTTGGCACGCGGCAGTGGCCGGTTATGGTGTCAGGGAGGAAACATCAAAAGCGAGAGCGACCCCATGGCAGAGACAGAAACTGCACAGGACCTGTTCACAGGCACCAAATCCGTAGTGGATTCCCACAAGTTCGACGAGGCGAACCTGGCTGCCTGGATGGAAGCCAATGTCGAAGGTTATGAAGGCCCTCTGGAGGTCCGCCAGTTTAAGGGCGGCCAGTCGAATCCGACCTATCAGCTGGTCACGCCGAAGAAGAAATACGTCATGCGCCGCAAGCCGCCGGGCAATCTTCTGCCCAGCGCGCATGCAGTCGACCGCGAATTCCGTGTCATCGACGCGCTCTACCCTCTCGGTTACCCGGTCGCACGACCCTATGGCCTGTGCATGGACGAGAGCGTTGTCGGCACGATCTTCTATGTCATGGACATGGTCGAAGGCCGCATTCTCTGGGACGGCACCCTGCCTGACTATGAACCCGCCATGCGTCACAAGATCTACGAAGCAAAGATCAAGACCCTTGCCGACCTGCACAATGTCGACTGGAAGAAGGCGGGTCTCGAAGGCTTTGGCAAGGAAGGCGATTATGTCGCCCGTCAGGTCCACCGCTGGACCAAGCAGTACCGGGCATCGGAAACGATGCACATTCCGGAGATGGAACAGCTGATCGAATGGCTGCCCAAGAACATCCCGCCGGGTGACAAGACGACCATCGTCCATGGCGATTACCGTCTCGACAATATGGTGCTCCATCCGACCGAACCGAAAGTGATCGCCGTGCTCGACTGGGAACTCTCGACCCTCGGTGATCCGCTGGCCGATTTCTCCTACCACCTGATGAACTGGGTCATGCCACAGGGCGACGCCAGCCGCGGATCGCTCTCCGCGATTCCCGACCTCAAGGCCTGGGGCATTCCGACCATGGAGGAGTATGTCGCGATGTATTGCGCGCACACAGGTCGCGATGGCCTGCCGGAGCTCGACTATTACTTCGCCTACAACGCCTTCCGTCTCGCCGGCATCCTTCAGGGTATTGTCGGACGCGTACGCGACGGCACGGCCAACAGCGCCAACGCCGAATCGAATGCGGCACGGGTCGTCCCGCTGGCGCAGTTTGCGGCTCAATACGCGCGCAAGGCAGGCATGCCGGGATAGGTCCAATTCGTACAAAGAAGATGGGGGCATAGACGGTGGGAATCATGCGACGCGTGGGCATCGGCATTGCGGCGCTCGGCGTGGCTGGAGCGATCGGCTGGGGCCTGATCGGGCCGGACTGGCGTGCCTTCCTGGGGCATCAGCCCTATGGCCGGGATATCCTGTTCTGGAATCTGGATCAGCGCGATGCAGGCTTGCGCATGCTGGATCGCGTGCCATTCATCATCAAGTCGCGCCCGGTCGCCGCAGGGGATGACGTGCATCCGCTGCCGGAAGGCGCTCCGTTGGTGCTCGACATGGACATGGATGCATATCTGGTTGCGAACCGGACGGCAGGGCTGGTTGTGGTTCAGGATGGTGCTGTGCGGCTGGAGCGTTACGGGCTTCACTTTCGGCCAGACGGGCGGTGGACAAGCTTCTCCGTTGCAAAGTCACTGACCTCGACCCTTGTGGGCGCCGCCGTCGCGGATGGCGCAATCAAGAGCATTGAAGATCCGTTGACGGAATATATCGAGGAGCTTCGCGGGTCAGCCTATGATGGCGTCACGGTTGCGCAATTGCTGACCATGACATCCGGAATTGCGTGGAACGAGGATTATGATGATCCGGAATCCGACGTTGCGCGTTTCGACGCGCAGGTGGTCGAATCCGGGAAAAGCGCGGTCGCGAGCTATATGGCGACGCTGGCGCGCGCGCATCCGCCGGGCGAAGTCTGGCACTATTCCACGGGCGAGACCAATCTGATCGGTGTGCTCGTCAGTCGTGCGACCGGCAGGCAACTCGCTGATTACCTTTCGGAAAAGGTCTGGCGGCCCTATGGCATGCAGCAGGACGCATCCTGGCTGCTCGGCACGGATGGGCATGAGATCAGCGGCTGCTGCATTCAGGCGTCGGTGCGCGATTTTGCCCGCTTCGGACTGTTCATCCTCGATGGCGGCATCGCGGGCGGCGAGCCGGTCCTGCCGGACGGCTGGCTGGACGACGCGACGCGCAAGCAGGTCGATTATGGCGCAGCTGGCGAGGGCTATGGCTACCAGTGGTGGACATGGGACGACGGCTCGTTCCAGGGCGACGGAATCTTTGGGCAGGGCATCTTTATCGATTCGGCGCGCAAGCTGGTCATCGCGTCAAACAGCAGCTGGACATCGGCGCTCGGCGACAAGGACGGCGAGTTCGATGCGCGCCGGGAATTTTACAAGACAGTACAACGCGCCATCGATGCTGAGACAGTTGCTGCGGGCGGCGCACCGGACTAGCGGTGCGCGGCTTGGAAGGTGACGCATGCCGGGGAAGATGACACTATTCACCGAAAGGAAGATCACATGAGCGATATACTGACAGGCCCGCTTTGCGCTCCCGCACAGATGCTGCAGGAGCAATCCTATGGCGGTCACAAGTCGCTGCATGACGATGCGGAAGCCGAGCGCCTTGGTATCAAGGCCGGCCCGATCGAAGGCCCGACGCATTTCCAGCAATTCGTGCCAATACTCCACGACATATGGGGCAAGGACTGGTTCGAGCGCGGCTGCCTCTCGACGCACTTCCTGAACATGGTGTTCGAGGGCGAGAAGGTCCGCGCCTTTGTCGAGCGTCCGGCGCCCGGCGCAACCCGCGCCAAATGCTGGGCCGAAAAGGAAGACGGCACGCCGGTACTGGAAGCCAGCGCCACGCTCGGCCCGGACCATGGCGAAACCCTGCTTGAGGCCCGCATGGCGAAGCTCCGCCCCGCCGATGATCTTGTTATCCTCGCAGACATGAAAGTCGGTTTGAAGACCGACAAGGACGAGCACGTCCGCATGGGCGCCGATCAGCACATGGGCAATCTCTACCCGTTCAGCCTGGCACAGAAGCTGGCTGTCATCACCGAGCCGAGCGACTGGTACAGCGATGCCAAGGCGTCGCCCTGGGGCCGCCCGGTCATCCCGCTCGAAATGGTCAGCGTGCTCGCCAACTATACCGGCGGCATGGCCAACTGGCCGGTCAAGCACCCCTCCATCGGCCTCTTCGCCGACCTCGAAATGCGCATGATCGACGGCCCGCTCTTTGTCGGCGAAGACTATATCCTGCGCCGTGAGGTCGTTGCGCTCTCAGCCAGCCGCCGCGCCGAGAACTACTGGATTCGCACGCGCATCTTCGATTCGACAGGAACGAAACAGGTCGCGGAAACGCTGCTAAACCACGGTGTTCTCAAGGCCAGCTACCCGCACTATCCGGCCGACAAGCTGCCAGCCTGAAACCCAATACAACCGACAAGGACAGCGCCTCATGAAAGGTCTCCTCTATCGCGGCGCACGGGACATCGTCTTCGACGACGCCCCGGTGCCGGAACCCGAAGACACCCGCAGCGCCATCGTGAAAATCACGGCCTGCGGTATCTGCGGGTCTGACCTCCACATCTATCAGGGTCACGGATTTTCCGAGACGAATGGCTATTGCGTCGGCCATGAAGCGGTCGGCGAAGTCATCGAAACCGGCAGCGCCGTGTCCCGCTTCAAGCCGGGCGACCGTGTGATGATCTCGGCGGCCGTCGGCTGCGGCGCCTGCCCGTCCTGCATGGCGGGCAATGTCACGCAATGCGAGACCTCGGGCGCGCGTTGCTACGGGCTCGGCCCCAAATTGCAGGGCGTCCAGGCCGAGTACACGATGGTGCCTGTCGCCGATTTTGGCCTTGCCAAAATTCCTGACGGCGTAACCGAAGACCAGGCGGTCCTCCTGACCGACAATCTCCCGACGGCCTGGTTCGGTCTGAAGAATGCCGATATCCGGCCTGGCAGCACCGTGGCGGTCGTCGGATGCGGCCCGATCGGGCTGATGGCTGTCGAAGGCGCGTTCCTGATGGGCGCAGCCCGCGTATTTGCCGTCGATCTGGTGCCCGAGCGTCGCCAGCTTGCCGAAGAGATCGGCGCGATCGCCTTTGACGCCGCCGAGGCGCGTGACCGGATCACCGAACTCACCTCGGGCCGCATGTGTGACAGCGTCGTCGAATGCGTCGGTGCGGACGCCGCCATCCACCTGTCCATGAAGCTCGCGCGCAATGCGGGCACCGTGTCGTGCATCGGCGTCAACCAGACGATGGATTTCAAGTTCCCCATGGCGCTGGCATTCATCAAGGGGCTCACGTTCCGGACCGGCACCTGTTCCGTGCCGGCCCAGTGGCCCGAACTGGTCCCGCTCGTCCTGGCCGGCAAGTTGCGCCCCGAGCGGACCATCACGCACCATATGCCCCTGTCCGAAGGGGCCGAAGCCTACCGGATGTTCGACGCCCGCGAGAACGGCGCCATGAAGATGATCCTGAAACCCTGAGAAAGGCCACACCGATGAAGAATGCGCTTTTGAAATCCCTCGCCGTCTCCGCCGCCTGCATTGTCGCGGCGGGTGCCGCCAGCGCGCAGGACGCGACGATCCACGCGGGTCATGTCCTGGCCGTGCCCGGCGAAGGCTATCTCACGCAACAGACGATCAATGTGAAAGACGGGCGCATCGTCTCCATCCAGCCGGGCTACAAGTCCGGCAAGAAGGGCGTGCCGGTCATCGACCTCAAGACCGCCTATGTCGTGCCCGGCCTGATCGACAGCCACGTCCACATCACCAGCGAGAACGGCCCGGAGGGCCGTATCAAGGAGTTTACCGATTCCTCGGTCGACACGGCCTTTGACGGGGCCGCCTACGCGCTCAAGACGCTCGAGGCCGGTTTCACCACCGTGCAGGATGTCGGCGGTTCCAATGACTCTGTCTTCGGCCTGCGCGACGCCATCGCCCGCGGCGCCGTACCCGGCCCGCGCATGCGCGCCGCCGGGCAGGCGATCTCCATCACCGGCGGCCATGGCGACGTGAACGGCTATTCCTCGCCGGTCATGAAACTCTTTACCGGCACCAATATCTGCAATGGCGCCGATGATTGCCGCCGGGCCGTGCGCCAGCAGGTCAAGGACGGCGCCGACGTCATCAAGATCACGGCGACCGGCGGCGTCCTGTCCAACACATCCGCCGGTCTCGAACAGCAATTCAGCAATGACGAGCTCAGTTCCATCGTCGAGGCCGCGCATGCCATGGGACGCCAGGTCACCGGCCACGCCCACGGCAAGGCCGGCATTGACGCCGCCCTGCGCGCCGGCATCGATTCCATCGAACACGGCACCTATCTCGACGACGAGACGATCGCCCTGTTCCGGGAACACAACGCCACGCTGATCCCGACCGTCCTGGCCGGCGTCACCGTCACCGGCTGGACCAACGAGCCCTGGCTGCCGGAAGCCTCGCGCAAGAAAGCCGCCATTGTCGGCCCGCTCATGCTCGACATGCTGCGCCGGGCCCATGAAGGCGGCGTGAATGTCGCCTTCGGCACAGATACCGGCGTCTCGCGCCATGGCGACAACGCGAAAGAGTTCGCGCTCATGGTCGAGGCGGGGTTCACGCCGGAAGAGGCCATCCGCGCCGCTACGGTGGTCGCATCGAAGCATCTCGAAATGGACGCCGACATCGGCACGCTCGAGGCCGGCAAATACGCCGATCTCGTCGCGGTGACGGCTGATCCGCTCAAAAAGATCTCAGAGCTGGAATCGGTGGATTTCGTGATGAAAGGCGGGCGGGTCTACAAAAGCCTGGATTAGGCAGGCCGGCACAATTCTGGCCCGGAAAATGCATCGCCCTCGCCTAATCCGCGAAGCATTTTGACATTGCGCGGCAAAGGATTGAAAATTGGGCATGCAAAATTTCCACGCCTCGCTATGTCGCGTCCTCGCTTCAACGGCCCTGATCGGCCTCGCGGCCTGTGGCGGCGATAAGACGCCTGGCATGGCCATCACCGCTGACGCATCGGCCGCCAATGGCGGCGAATGCATCACCATTGCAGAAGGCATGTATATCTTCGAAAACGGCAAGTTCACCGCCGCTGCAGCGCTCCAGCCGCAGGTCGTCGAACGGGTGACGCGGGCATCAACCGGATGGGTAGGTGAAATCGAGAACGCCTTCACTGCGGCGGGATTCCCCTGGATGGGGCTTGTCGTACGTGAGAATGTCGCAACGCTCACAGGCCTCGCGCCAGACGCCGACGCCAAGCGACGTGCCCTCGAAATGGGAACCGCCGCCTTGCAGGCAGACTCCATGGGGTCAGCCGAGATCACCTTGATCGTGGATGGCATTGGCGTCGAAAGCGGCGAACGGGGTCCGGGTGAAAGCCTCGCGGCCCTCGCTCAGGGCGTCATCTCCCAGGATTCCTGCCAGCTGGCGCTGAACCAGGCCATGGAGGGCCAGAAGATCCAGTTCCCCACCAATCGCGGCGACATTTCACCTGTGAGCATGGGCCTTCTGGATGCTGTGGCCGGGGTTTCCATGCTCTGCGACGAGTATGCCGTCGAAATCGGCTCGCACACCGATTCCCGCGGTTCGAACGAATACAATCAGGTCCTGTCGCAAAAGCGCGCCGATGCCGTTCGTCAGTACCTGCTGGAAAAAGGCGTATCGATCGACCAGCTGACGGCTGTTGGTTACGGTGAGAGCGTGCCGCTGGACACGGCGGAAACCTATGAGGCCTGGGGCCGAAACGCCCGGACCGAATTCAGGCTTTCCCGTCGCCCCTGAGGCACGTCAGAAACTGAGTACCAGGCCTGTCGCCGGGCTCACCTTGCCTTCGATCGTATCGTGCCACGCCGTGTCGATGGCATCCATGCCGGACGTTTCCTGCGGCGTCACGAAAGCCGATGACGCGCGGTAGAAGGATGTGAGCGAGGCACCGAGCCGCTTGTTGAGGACATCTGCCCCCAGCACCTTGGCCCGTTCCGCCGCATAGGTGGGAACGAAGAAGAATTCCGGTTGCGGGTCAGGCAGGCTGATCGGGGCCCGGTTGCCTTCCCAGTCCGTCACGCCGATCACAAGGCTGCGCACCAGCCGGTCTTTCAGGGCATTGTGCACGTCCGCTGTCAGCGATGGACGGCCCAGGAAATCGACAAAGGCGGTCAGCCCGCGCGCGTGCATGGTGTCGACCTGGTCATAGGTCTGCGTGCGCGCGTACAGCCCGGTGCTTTCGACATAGGCAACATTTCGAGGCGACGTCAGCGCAACCGCCTCGACAACGCCGCGCGCCTGGAGGCAATGCGCCAGCGCCATCGCGGTCTTCGACGATGCGCTCGAGATCACGACAGTCTCTGGCACCGGATCGCCGGTCTCCATCAGGCAGTCATCGATCATCCAGCCGGTCGTGAACAAGGGCCGGAACAGCATCTGCTGCGCTTCGAAGGCCGCGTCGTACGTCGGATCGGCTGCGGTCTGGATATAGGTATTATAGATCGGGGCGAGGCCTTGCCGGTGAGCGGCGCCGTCCATGAAGCTTTCCTTGCTGGCGCGAACGGGCTGCACATCAAACGTGTCGGAGATCGGCAGGTAGCCATAAACCCGGCTACCCGTGTCGACGCCGACTGCCTTGGACTCGATGACAGTCGCAAAGCCCCATACGGGCACGCGGCCGAACTCGGTTGAATTGGCCGGGAAGAAGTCCCAATACTTCATCGCTTCGCCGAACGTCGCGTAGGTCACATTGTTCGCCGTCAGGGCAAAGGCATCGACCCGCAGCCGCGCCATGCCGCCGGCCAGGTCGGTGACAGGGGCATCGGCCCAGTGGCAGTCGCGAAGGTCATCGCGCTTGATCAGGTAGTCCATGGTCTGCGTCCCCTTACTCTTTGCGCATGAAGGCGCCGATTCGCGCCTGCATGTCAGGTCCGACGCCTTCATTCTTGAGGATTTCCCATTGCAGGCCGGAATCCATGTCGCGCGCATCGGTTGCTTCGAGCAGCCGCTTGTTGGCTGCGTGCGAGAAGGGCGAGTTCGTGAGAATCTGCCGCGCCATTGCCTCGATCGACTCATCGAACTGCGCCGCTGGCACAACCTGTTCGGTCAGCCCGATCCGCAAAGCCTCAGCCGCGCCGATCATTTCCGCCGTGAACATCAGTCGCTTCGCCGTGGCGATGCCAACACGCCGCGGAAGGCGTTGGCTCATGCCCCAGATCGGTGTCAGCGCCCATTTCGCATGCGTGTCGCCAAACTTGGCATTGTCCGCAGCAATGATGAAATCGGCCGCCAATGCCACTTCCAGCGCGCCCGTATAGCAATGGCCGTGAACCGCCGCGATGACGGGCTGGGGCAGTGTTTCCAGCATGCGCAGCGTCTCGGAATGCCAGCCGGGGGAGGGCACCTTTTCGCCTTCGGCGATATCGCCAAGGTCATGTCCGGCAGAGAAACACCGGCCGGCGCCGCGCAGGACGACGCAACCGATCGTTTCGTCCTTTTTCAGGTCTATCACATGCCCGCGCAGTTCCCGGAACATGCCCACGGTCAGCGAGTTCAGCTTGTCGGGCCGGTTCAGCGTCAGCAGGGCCAGCCCGTCGCGGTCTTCCCGTGTGACCAGCGCACTCATGCGGGCTTTCCCATGTCGACCATCAGTTTCGAAATCGCATGAACGAAATTGTTCGGCGCGATTTCCTGTTCACCGGTCCATTTGATATCCGGGAAGCGACTCAGGATCTGGCGATAAGCCGCGTCCAGCTGCATGTTGGCCACGCGCTGGCCAAGGCAGACATGAGGGCCGTGTCCGAAGGACAAATGCTCCTTCGCATTGGCGCGGGTAATATCATACGTATCCGGATTGTCGAACTTGGCCGGGTCGCGATTGGCCGCGGCGTAGTACATGACCAGTTTCTCGCCTTCGCCAATGCCCTGTCCGCCGAGTTCGGTCTCCTTCGTTGCCGTGCGGCGCATATAGGTCACCGGGCTCACCATGCGGATCGACTCATGCACGAAATTCGGGAACAGGCTGTCATCGGCCTGCAGTTTTTTCTTCTGGTCCGGGTTCTCGGTCAGCAGCTTCATCGTGCCGGTCAGCGAGTTCCGCGTCGTGTCATTGCCCGCGAACACGATCAACAGCCACGAACCGTCCAGGAATTCCGGCGACAGCGGCTTGCCGTCAATCTCGACATTGGCGATGGCGCTCAACAAGTCGGGCTGCGGGTTCTTCCGGCGTTCGGCCAACAGGTGCCGGCCATACTCGAACATCGCCTGTATCTCGTTCAGGAAATTGGTCATCTGTTCCATGCTCACATTGCCGAGGCCTTCTTGCTGGGCCTGGTATTGCGACGTTTCCAGGAAATGCATCCAGTGGACCAGCTTGGGACGGTCTGCTGACGGCACGCCGAGGATTTCGCACAATGTGAACAGCGGCAGCTCTGCCGAAAACAACTCGACCATGTCGACGACCTGGCCCTGCTTCACCATATTGTCGAGCAACACGTCGACATGGGCGGAGACGCGCT
The DNA here is from genome assembly GCA_018830285.1 of Alphaproteobacteria bacterium. Lineage (GTDB taxonomy): Bacteria > Pseudomonadota > Alphaproteobacteria > Caulobacterales > Hyphomonadaceae > Hyphomonas. The sequence goes on along the minus strand of JAHJSB010000012.1, from coordinate 11,314 downwards.
TGCGCAGCTCGGCCACGAAGTCGGCGCGAAAATAGGCCATGTGCTCCATACGCAATGGCGTATGGTAGGGCCGGTCGAGATTGATGAGTGAATTCAAGGATGACGAGTGCAGCAATGGATGGCGCGGCGTGCCTTCCATGCCGTAATTCATCAGTATCCCGCCCTTTTGGGAGGAGTAGGTCTCGGGGTCCAGTTCGATCTTTTTGACCAGTTCATAGGACGTGACGGCCCAGAAACCGGCGCCATATTCTTCTGGATGCCACATCACCGGCGCTTTTTCGCGCATCGTCGCAAACGCCTCGAACGTATAGCCGCCATTGTCTGAAAAGACGGTCGGGGAGGTCAGGTCGACCGGCGGCTTGAGATCGGACACTGGCTTGTGGCGGGGCGCTGCAGGCGCGTGCTCGACCTGGTAGGTTTCGGTGACGTTCTGAAAGCCCATGGCGATCTCCTAGAATTTGTAGCGAACGGGGATGGACTTTGGTCCGCCCACGAAATTCGCCTTGATGAAGGTTGGGTCGCCGGCAAGTTCGAAGGATTTGATCCGGCTGAACAATTCCTCGTAGATGATCTGCATTTCCAGGCGCGCCAGGTGCATGCCCAGGCACATGTGCCCGCCATGGCCGAACGAGATCAGCTTGTTCGGGCTGCGATCTACCTTGAACTTGAACGGGTCCTCGAAAACGTCTTCATCGCGGTTGCCGGAGGGATAGCAGAGCAGCAGGCTCTCGCCTTCTTTCACTGTCTTGCCGCGCATCTCGTAGTCGGCTTGCGCCGTTCGCATGAAATGCTTCACCGGAGTCGTCCAGCGGATAGCTTCGTCGACAGCCGTGCGCGCCATGCCTTTGGGATCATCCATCATCTTCTTCAGCTGAGTCCGGTCCTGCAGCATGGCCAGCACGCCGCCGCCAGTCGAGGCGCTCGTCGTGTCATGCCCGGCCGCAGCGGTGATGATGTAGTAGCTCATCGCTTCCAGCTGGCCGATCGGTTCGCCGTCCACCATGCCGTTGGCGATCACGGTCGATACGTCATCGCGCGGATTCGCGCGGCGGTCCGCGGTGATGGCCGTGAAGTACATGAAGAACTCGGCCAGTGTTGCCTGGATCGAGGCCAGCCCGGATTCCACATCGCCGTCTTCCAGCGTACGCTTGTTGCGATTGAGATCTTCGTCCTGCGCGCCAAAAATCTCCTGCGTCAGCTTCAGCATCATCGGCTCGTCGGATTCCGGCACGCCCAGGATCTGCATGATGACCCGCAGCGGATAGTGCAGGGCGATATCGTTCTGGAAGTCGCACTCGCCGCCCAGGTCTTCCATCCGGTCGACAAAATGCTTGGCAATCGCCCGCACGCCCTCTTCGCGCTTCTTCACGTTCTGCGGCATGAACCATTCCTGCGTCAGGTGGCGCAGTTTGAAGTGCATCGGGTCGTCCAGCTGGACCAGCGTCTTCAACAGGTGGGGCTGGCCGAACTGGGCATAAATGCCCTCTTCGGCCTGCTTGTAGGACAGCATTTCCCGCTCGCCATTCGTGAACAGCTTGTTCTGACGGCTCACTTCCATGATGTCGGCATGTTTGGTCACCGCCCAGAACGGACGGAAATCGTCCGGCTCGCACCAGGCAAGTGGGTCTTCCGCGCGCAGTTTCGCGAAGGCCGCGTCCAGTTTGGGTTGGTCGGCATAGACCGCCGGATCAACAATCTGGTTGCACGTCTCGGCCGCCGCCGCGCTCATTGTCCGGCCCGGATCCATCTTGGTCTCGGGTGGGGTGGCAAGCGCGGTATCGGCCATGGTGCTCTCCGTTGCTATTTTTTGGGTCGGCGTTTCCTGTCGGCAAGTCTAGTGGAACCGGGCCGCGTGCCAAGGCGTGACTTAGCGGCAGGTGCCGGCCGTTTCGGGGCCTCTCCCAGGGGCTTGTTGGCATCGGCAATCATCGTGCCGACGGTTTCCAGCATCAGCTCGGCGGGAACTTCCTCAACTGCGCCAGGGCGCAGGTCGCCCAGCTCGAATGGGCCGTAATTGATACGGATCAGACGGTTGACCATCAGGTTCACGGCTTCCAGTGCGCGGCGAACTTCGCGCTTCTTGCCTTCGGTCAGCGTCACCGTCAGCCAGGAATTGGCGCCGTTCTCGCGGTCGAACACGGCCGTGATCGGGGCATAGTCGACCCCGTCCACCGTCATGCCCGCAGCAAGGTCGGCAATCTTGTAATCTGTCACGGTGCCCTGAGCGCGCACGCGATAGGTCCGCTCCAGCGCATTCTTGGGCAGTTCCAGGGCCCGCGCCAGCTCGCCGTCATTGGTCAGCAGCAGCAGGCCTTCGGTGGTGAGGTCAAGGCGTCCGACCGTGACGATGCGGGGCAGGGACTTCGGGAACTCGTCAAAGATCGTCCGGCGCCCTTCGGGGTCATGGTTCGTGCTGATCAGGCCGGACGGCTTGTGATAGCGCCACAGCCGCGTCGGTTCCGGCGCGCTAATCACCTTGCGGCCCACCTTGATGGTTTCACGGCCCGTCACCTTGAAGGCTGGCGAGGTCAGCTTCACCCCGTCAACAACCACATCGCCGGCTTCGATCATGCGCTCGACTTCGCGGCGCGAGGCAACGCCGGCCCGCGCGAGGTATTTCGCGATGCGTTCGCCTTCGCTCCAGTCGGGCTCCGCGAGCGTTCTCGAGGAGTGTCCGGAGGACTTCCGGGCTTTGTCCGGGGATGTGTTCGGGGTGTTTTTGACCGCGCCAAGGCGGGTCTTCTGCGGGCGCGAACCTGGCTTTGCCGGGTGCGAGCGGCCCGTCTCTCGACGCTCCGTCATATGTCTGTCTTTCAGTTTGGCCCTACGGGCTGCCTACAGGAAGTGCAGGATAGGGGCTGCAATAGCAAGTCCGACAAGGAATTCCATCATTATCCACACAGGGATCATCCCTTTCGCCCGGTTCTTCTCGCGATCCAGCACCAGCGACACGGTCCGCCCGAACGCCGCGCCGACCCATCCTGCCGCCAAGGGTAACACGACCAGCACGCTCAACAGGTTCACGTCGCTCCGCGACACGGTCAGCAACAAGGCTGCTGTCATCAGGTGCGAGAACATGAACAGGCCGCCGAATGTTGCCCGGAATTCCGAATACCCGCCCGGCTTGTCCGGATCCGGGTCCGCCACCAGCCGCACAATTCCCGAGGCCCAGGACGGCGACACCAGCGCCGACACCCCGAGCAAAGCCCCGAATCCCAGCACGATCAACGAAATGATCTCTCCATAATGCATATTGTGTCCTCTCTCTTTTGCTACCCAATCTAGGGCATTCGGCCAGAAAGCGTAGGGCCCGACGCGCAATTCCCTGACGGGGCACAAGTTTCTCCGCTCCTTCGGCGACCAGACGGTATCCCCCCGGACTCCGCTCACGTAAGTTGGGTTTCAGGTCGCATCGGTGTGGCGCGGCAACCGGATTGAAGGAAAATGGATGGATCTGGTGGTCTTCTTCTCAAGCTTGGTCGTGTTCTGCACGTTTGCGCTCATGCCGCTGGCCCGCAGGGCTGGGGCGCCGATCCTCCTGATCGTGCTGGGAATTGGCATGCTGCTCGGTGTCGACGGTCCGGGCGGGATCCGGTTCTACAGTTACCAGACGGGCTTCGACCTCGGCAGCATTGCGCTCGCCATCATCCTGTTCGCCGGCGGCCTTGAGACGGAACGCGGCATGATCCGCAACGCGTGGAAGTCCTCAATCCTGATGGCAACACTCGGCGTGCTGGTGACAGCACTGGTCGTGGGCCTGTTCGCCACGTACGTGCTCGGCATGCCGCCACTCGTCGGCCTGCTCCTTGGCGCGACCGTTGCCTCGACAGATGCTGCCGCCACTTTCCTGCTTATCCAGCAAAGCAAGGGCGGCTTGGGCGAGCGCGTGAAAAACACGCTGGTGCTGGAATCCGGGCTGAATGATCCAATGGCCATTTTCCTCACGGTCTCGCTCACCGCGATGGTCAATGGCGGCGTGCCCGACTCCGCTTCGGAAATCGGCGGCTTTCTCCTGTTTCTCGGCGCCCAGATCACGATCGGCCTTGTCGGGGGGATCGCAGGTGGCCGCGCGCTGACATTCGTGATCGACCGTATGAGCCTGCCAAACGGTACCTATCCCGCCATGGCCCTGTCCGGGGCCCTCGTCATCTATGCGGCGGTCGCGCTGCTCGGCGGCAGCGGTTTCCTCGCCGCCTACATTGTCGGCATCATTATTCGAAACAGGCTTCGGCGCCCGCTCGACAATATCCTGAACTTCAACGAGGCGCTGCAATGGATCAGCCAGATGGCCCTGTTCCTGATGCTCGGCCTGATGGTGGCACCGAGCCACCTCCTGAAGGATATATGGGCCGCGCTCGCCATTGCCGGGGTCCTGATGTTCATTGCACGGCCCCTGGCCGTGATGATCAGCGTCGGATGGACGGGGTTCTCCGTGCGCGAGAACATCTTCCTCAGCTGGGTCGGGCTTCGCGGCGCCGTCCCGGTATTGCTTGCGATCTATCCCGTCATCACGCCCGGACCGGTCACGATCGAGTTCTTCAATATCGTCTTCGTCATTGTCGTCACGTCCCTGATCGCTCAGGGCTGGACCATCGTGCCCCTGGCCAACCTGCTTCGCCTCGGCGAGCAGGATGAGCAAGAGGACGTCGCCGAGACCTAGCCGGCCAGCTCTTTCAGCAACGCGTGCCAGTGCTCCAGTGCGCCGGGAATGGAATCCACGGGCACCCGCTCGTTCAGGCCGTGGGCATAATCGTCCGACGGCTTCATGAAGATGCCGGAGACGCCATAGCTCGGAATGCCTTCGGCGCGGAAGAAGAGGCTGTCCGTCGCACCGGCGGACATTTGCGGGATGATCGGAAGCCCGGGCGCCTGCTCGTCGACAGCCTTGCGGACGGCGGCCATCACGACCGCGTCGAGCGGTGAGGAGTCGCTTGAATGGCCGGCGATGGGCAGGCTCACGGTCGCCCCCGTGCCGGCGATATCCTGCAGCTTCTGCAGGACATCTTCCGGCGATACACCGGGAAAGATACGGCAATTGACGTTAGCGGAAACATGCTGGGGCAAGGCATTCTGCGCATGGCCTCCATTGATCATCGTGGCGACGCAGGTCGTGCGGATCTGGCCGACATATTCGGGCTCCTTGGAGAGCCGGGCGTCGGCGGCAGGGTCGGACGGATCTTCCGCAAACCGGGCCATGGCTTCGCCTAGCTCACCCGGCGTCTGCTTGGCGGTCTCGCGAAAATAGCCCAGCGTCACGTCACTCGTCTGGACCGGGAATTCATAGGCGCCGATGCGTTCGAGAACGCCGGCCATGTCGACAATGGCATTCGTGCCGGTCGGGCGGCTGGAATGCCCGCCGGGATTGGTGATCACGATCTCGTAGTCGGCATAGGTCTTTTCGCCGGCCTGGATGCTGTAATAGCGCGGTGTGCCGTCATCCCCGAGCGTGCCGCCGCCGGCATCGGCATTCAGCACCATGCGTGCGGCTTTGAAGCGCGGGGCAAGTTCAGCAGCGGTGGCCTGCGATGTCTCCTCATCTCCCGTCAGGACAAGGATGATGTCGTGCGCCGGTACGAAGCCTTCGCGCTTCAGGCGGATCAACGTCGTGACCAGCATGGTCAGACCGTATTTATTGTCCAGCACGCCGCGCCCGTAATAATAGGTCCCGTCGGTCTCCATCCTGAACGGGTCGCGCACCCAGTCGGCCGGGTCGGCCTCGACCACATCCATGTGTGCATTCAGGACGATCGGCGTTGCCCCGTTGCGGCCTGCATAGTGCGCCATCAGTACCGACGTGTCGCCGAACGGTTCGATCGCTACGTCTTCCTCTGCAAAGCCGCCCGCGATCAGTTCACCCTTCAGGTATTCGGCATAGGCCGGCACCTTTCCGCGCCCGGCCACCGTATCGAAGGCCACCGATGCGCCCAGAATCTCGACGGCCTTGTCGACATCCACGGGGTCTGCCGCCGCCTTAACAGGCGCGGACACGCAGCCCATCAGAATCAATGTGGCAAGGCTCGTCAGGATTCGGTGCGTCATGTCTGGTCAATTCTTCCTTGGGGCGGCGTCTCATGAAGAAGCAGATCACTGGGCGTCGCGTTTTATGGCCTGAAGCCGAAGCGGTTCATGCGGAAAGTGTGGTATGCTCCACCCGGCACGTCAATATCGCATTCCGGCCCTGCCGCTGCGACACGCGCTGATCCGGCATCCATCAACGATTATAGCCATGCTGACGGCCGCATGCCCGCTTGTGTTCGAAAAAGGCACAGCCCTTGCACAGCATGGCCGGAGCATTGGCAAAAGAGCGGTCCAGTTACCATGAGCGCACCGAAAATCAGCATATCCCACCTGACAGCAGATGTGCCGGATTATTACGCCATCTCGCTCCTGTCCAAGGCATGGCGCGAGCAAGGTCTGGAGGTCGAATTCGCCCGCGAATACGCCGACGACGCCGAGATATGCATTCTTCACCATGACAAGACGCGGCTGGACAAGGACGGGCTCCCTGTCGCGCCACGCGGCGCAAAATCGCTCAATGGGGATGTACTCGACATTTCCAAGCGCCTGTTTTCAATTCTTCAGCTTGCCCCCGAATCCGACTGGACCGGCCCGGTCATCGTCAAGTCCGATCTCAATCATTTCGGCTTGCAGGATTCAGGCGAAGCCAAGGCTGACCTTGTGTCGCGCGCGCGACGGCGCCTGGCCCGGCATTCCTGGCGCTGGGCCAGGTTGCTCCCGGAAAAGCACTATCCCGTCCTGTCGTCCCTGGATGACGTGCCAAACTGGGTATGGAATGATCGCGACCTCCTCGTCGAAAAATTCCTGCCCGAATACTCCGAAGACGGCCTCTACTGCGTACGTGGATGGATATTCTTTGGCGACCAGGGCTATGCCTATCGCAGCCTGTCAACTGACCCGATGGTCAAGGCTGCCTCCGTGGTCCGCAGCGAATTCCTCGACGATGTGCCGGCTGAACTGGTCGCGCTGCGCAAGCAGATGAAGTTCGATTTTGGCAAGTTCGACTATGTCGAACACGATGGCACGCCGATCCTGCTCGATGCCAACAAGACCCCGACTTATCCCACCTCAGATGGTACCCCGACGCCACGGACACGGCTGTTGGCCAAAGGCATAGAGGCCTTCCTATGACCCAGCTCGCAACCCGCACGAAATCCCTCGTCCCGCTGATGCCGCTTTTCGAGCCAGGCGTCGCCTTTGCGGCCCGCACGGACCTGCGCCAGACGCGCATGATCGGGTTCACCAGCTTCGCGCTCGACAGTGTGACCAACGTCCTCCTTGGCCTGCTCAACGGCATGCCGACCGTCCGCCACATTTGCGGAGTCACGGATGAAGGCCTCGCCGTGCTCGAACGGGCGGGCCTTCATGTCGACGAAGACATGCGGACATTCGAAACGGCCGCCCAGGCCAAGCGCCGCACGAAGGAGCTGATCGAGGAGGGCTACAAGCTCGCCTGGCCCTATCCGCTCCCTGTCGCGACCTATCCGGCAAAAGCCCAGCTCGTCTCGCGCGACCTGTGGCGCAAGCTCAACAACAAGAAAAACCTCGCCGACATCGTTCCGGCAAAGCACCTGCCGGACCGCCGCATCGTTCCGCTCGATGATCCTGCTGCGTTCAAGTTCGACGGGCCGGTCTTCCTCAAATCAGGTACCTCCGAGGCCACCGGAATCGGCTACGCCGTCCGCCACTGCACGACAGAGGCAGAATTCCTCGCCGCCTTTGACAGCCTCAAGGCGCTGGGAGACGCCAGCGACGTGATCGTCGAAGACGACATGGACGTTATCTCCTGCTGGTGCGTGTCGCTCGTCCTGTCGGATACCGGCGTGCGCTATGCCGGCGCGGCGGAACAGGTATTCAGCCAGCCGGGCAAACAGTCCGGCAGCATCATCAATCCGGCCAATCCCTTTCCGAAAGCTGCGATCGCTCTGGCCAAAGACGTCGGTGAAGCGGCGCGCGCCCTCGGGTTCCGCGGTGTCGCCGGTCTCGACATTGGCCAGACGACCGATGGCCGCCTGATCGTGTTCGATCCGAATTTCAGGATCCAGGGATCGACCGCCCAGGTCATGCTGCACGGCGCGGCCACCAAGCGGTTTGGCTTGCCCGTGTCGCAAGCCGCCAGCTTCAACAGTTCACTGAATATCCGGCAATTGGCTCGCGCGCTCAGCGGCCCGATCGACGATGGCTGGTATGTGCCCGTTCGCCTGATCGATGGCGCCCGCCATCCCGAACCGCCATCCAATTCCACCCTGACGGGGTTCGTCCTCGGCAATACGCCGGCAGACGCCGCGCGTCGCCGCAAGCAGCTGGGCAAAATGCTCGGCGTGTCCTGAGGCATTTCTTGGTCAGGCTGGCAAAGTCATCGGACGAGAAGGGGCGCCACACGGACATCGGCTGTGGGTGCAAAAGCGGTCGTTAGGAATTAATTATCAAACGACCTCTGTTGGCCGAGGCTGTGTAAAAACGCTCTGACTTTCCATGCGTCGTGATCTGTTGCGGGCGTGTGATGTGATCAGGCGATTGCCCTTATCAGCAGACCGACCCCGAAGATGGCGATCATTCTCTTGATGTTATAAGCGAGCACCTGAAGGCTCATCTCGGTCTTCACGTTGGTCAGGGTCTTTGTGAGGAAGTGTGTCGCACCCATCCAGCTTTTTATGGTTCCGAACGGATGTTCGACGGTCCGCCTGCGGATTTTCATGGCGTCGGGCATGCGTTCAAGCCTCACCTGCATGGCGTCGAGCACGCCGTCATGCTTCCACCGCTTGATCTGTTTGAACCTGGAGGGTGTGCACCTCAGCTTCTGCGGACAAGCGCCGCAGGCATCGAGATTGCGATAACGCGCCAGTTCGGGATCAGGCCCGCGGGTCGAGCGGACAGCTGCCTGGGTCAGGTATTGCCCGGCCGGGCATGTGTAGCGATCATGTTCAGAGTCGTAGATGAAGTCCTGGATCGTAAATGCGCCGCGCGTTGCACCGCCGGACGTATCGCTCTTGGGCATGATTGGTACGGTGCCGCTGCCCTCGCAGGCCAACACCTGATCGCGGCTGTAATAGCCCCGGTCGGCCGGTACCGTGAGTGAGGTATGCCCACTCGCGTCGCGTGCTGCCTCGCCCATCGATGCAAGCTGAGCCCTGTCGCTACCGGTCTTGGTGACCTCATGCGCGAGGATCAGGTGATGCTCCGTGTCGACGGCGATCTGGACATTGTAGCCAACCACGTCAGTGCCTTTTTCCGGCCGCGGACATGGCGCGGGCATCAGGATCGGTGAGTGACACCTGCGTGCCGGGTGCAGCCTCCAGCTTCTGCTCCATCGCCTTGAGACTCTCGATCCGGCGGCGCAGGCTCAAGATCTTTTCCCGGATGCGCGGCGTCCGTTCTTCAGCCACATCGCCGCCCTGCCGATCGGCGCGTTCCAGCGCCGTCAGATAGCGGGCGATGTGGGTTTCAGCCTGCTCGATGCGCCGGGCGACCTTGTTTGCGGTGAAGTTGTTATCGCGGCTGTTGACGGCCTTGAACTTGCTGCCATCCACGGCGACGATCGCCCGCGAGAACAGGCCCAGCTGGCGGCACAGTTCCACAAACTGCGCGCTCACCTTCTGGATCGCTGGCCCGTAATCCTTGCGGAAGTTGGCGATCGTCTTGTGGTCGGGCCCAAGACGCCCCGTCAACCACATCAGCTCGACATTGCGGCCCGCCTCGCGCTCCAGTCGACGGCTTGATGCAATCCGATTGAGATAGCCGTAAATGTAGAGCTTCAGGAGAACAGACGGGTGGTAGCCAGGTCGCCCAGTCGCGCTTGGGTCAACCGCGACAAAGCCGAGCTCGCGAAGATCCAGCGCCTCTATATAGGCATCGACAACCCGAACCGGATTGTCCTCAGCGACAAAATCTTCAAGATGCGCCGGGAACAAACCGCTCTGATCACGCGCAGCACCTTCCACAAACCGCTTCATCAATGCCTCCCGAAACAATATCGAAGAGCATGAACTGCTTCGGCGTTTTTACGCAGCCTCGGCCCTAAATTGCCGGTCGTCTGGCGCCGTTTGAGCGGCAGGTTAGGAGAAATTTTGGATACCACGAACTTCCTCGCGTAATCAAGATTCGCGTTTTCAGGGCGGATTGGTCTGCGCGATGACCACAGCCTCCGAGTCCGCAATGGCCGCACAATGAAGTCGTAGGGAGTCTACATTCCCACTGGCACATCGAGGCGCCAAGTTCATCGACCTTTAGCAGCAATGCCATATAAGTGCGATCAGGCAACGAGCTGCAAGCTGAGCTTCTTGCCAACAGCTTCAGCCGCCTTTGCAAGCGTCGCGAGCTCCACGTGATCGTCTTTCGGATCGAGAAACCGATCTAGCTGGCTTCGGCTTGTGTTCATGCGCCTGGCCATTTCTACCTTGGTGATGGCGCTGGCTTTCATGGCTTCTTTGATCTGCCAGGCAAACACGCGAAGGAGCGCCACTTCCTGCACGTCCTCATAGATTTCTTTTTCTTTGAGGAAGTCGTCGAAACTGGAGCCGATCCCGGCTTTGGATTTTGTCTTGCTCATTGTCCGATCTCCTTCTTTCGATCCTTTGCGAGGTCCAGGTCTGCCTTCGGCGTCGCCCTTGTCTTCTTGATAAAGCCGTGAAGAAGGATCATGCGTCCATCCTCCACGCAGAACAGAACCCGCGCGATGCGGTTTCCGGGAAGGCTTGAGCGAACCTCGTGCAGGCCGCCTCCCATGGGCCGGCTGATTGGCATGCCTATCGGCCAACCATATTCAATTGTCTTGATATCGGCTCCGATGATCTTACGCTCATCTTCACCGACGTCGTCCTTCAGCCAGTCGCGCACAGGCTCATTGCCTGATGCGGTTTGAAAGAACACAACCTCGATATTCTTATCTGTGTCTGCCAACCAGCTTTGTCCTTCTCACTACATATGTACCTTTAGAGGTACACCGTCAAGGTGTTTGATTTATTCTCTATTGATTCGAGTCAGGCCGCCTGCGCTGACAGATGCGGCCCGTGTAAGGCTGGGTTGCTCTACCTCCAGCGAGTCTTGTCAGCGACTGTTCAGCTTCGCTCCGATAGCAGCCGTCCGATTTCGGGTGTCGTATGACCATCTTCGGCGATTTTCTGACATTGGAATTTGCTTGCGCCAACGTCCGCTATCGGGAGTGGCTGTGTGAAAACGGCGCAAATCAGTTCATGGTGTTTGCATCCGAACAGGAGGCTGCCATGGGACGGTTTGTCGAAGGCGAGGATCGCGCACAGCAGGTGCTGCTTCCTCCCAGTCTTGAGGACTATGTTGG
>JAHJSB010000011.1 GCA_018830285.1 Alphaproteobacteria bacterium | reverse complement strand
GCTGGCATAGCCCTTGGAGATCGACTTCAACCGGTCATAAAAATCGAACACGACCTCGTTGAGCGGCAGTGAATAGGTCACCATCGCCCGCTTGCCGACATAGGAGAGGTCGGTCTGGATGCCGCGGCGGTCCTGGCAGAGTTTCAGAATCGCGCCGAGATACTCGTCCGGTGTCAGGATGGTCGCCTTGATCCATGGCTCTTCGATCGACTTGATACGGACCACGTCCGGCATGTCGGCCGGGTTGTGCAGCTCGATCACGTCGCCATTGGTCATGTTCATCCGGTAGACCACCGACGGCGCCGTGGCGATCAGGTCGAGATTGAATTCGCGCTCCAGCCGCTCCTGGATGATTTCCAGGTGCAAGAGCCCGAGGAAGCCGCAGCGGAAGCCGAAACCCAGCGCTGCCGAGGTTTCCATTTCAAACGAGAAAGAGGCGTCATTGAGTCTCAGCTTACCCATGGCGGCGCGCAGATCCTCGAAATCCGCCGCATCGACCGGAAACAGTCCGCAGAACACCACCGGCTGCGCCGGCTTGAAGCCGGGCAGCGCCTGCGCCGTCGGCCTGCGCTCTTCGGTGATCGTGTCGCCGACGCGGGTGTCGGCCACTTCCTTGATCGAGGCGGTGATGAAGCCGATTTCGCCCGGACCGAGCGAGTCGGTCGCCACCAGCTTCGGCGTGATTACGCCGATCCGCTCGACCGTGTAGCGGGCGTCGGTGCCCATCAGCCGGATCTGCTGGCCCTTTTTCATTTCGCCGTCGATCACGCGCACCAGCACGATCACGCCGAGATAGGTGTCATACCAGCTGTCGACCAGCATCGCCTTGAGCGGATCCTTGACGGTGCCGCCCTTGGGCGCAGGCAGGCGCGTGACGATGGCTTCCAGCACGTCGGGAATGCCAAGGCCGGTTTTGGCGGAAATCATCACTGCATCGGAGGCGTCAAGACCGATGACTTCCTCGATCTGTTCCTTGATCCGGTCGGGTTCGGCCGCCGGCAGGTCGATCTTGTTCAAGACCGGCACGATCTCGTGATCGGCATCAAGCGCGGCATAGACATTGGCCAGCGTCTGCGCCTCCACGCCTTGGGAGGCGTCAACCACCAGAAGCGAGCCTTCGCAGGCTCTCAGCGACCGCGACACCTCGTAGGCGAAGTCGACATGGCCCGGCGTGTCGATTAGGTTGAGCACATAGTTCTCGCCATCCTTGGCGGTATAGTGCAGCCGCACCGTCTGGGCCTTGATGGTGATGCCCCGCTCTTTCTCGATGTCCATGGAATCGAGAACCTGCTGGCTCATCTCGCGATCGGCGAGACCTCCGCAAGTCTGGATCAGCCGGTCCGCTAGCGTGGACTTGCCGTGGTCGATATGGGCGACGATCGAAAAATTGCGAATATGGGAAAGTGGGGTGTTTGTCATAGGTCGCGATTTAGCAGGACTGCGGAAAAAGGCAATCGAGGAAACCGCTGGGCGGCGCGAACTGTCATTCCAGCCAATTGGTCGAGATTACGCATACCGAATCGACCAAATGCTCTCTGCGAAACAATTCAACATGTTTTGGAGTTGTGAGTTTTTCCAAAGGGGCGCTGAATTAGATGACCTCCTCCAAGGTTTGATCAGCGCGGGCTATTTCACCCCGCGCAATTTGTACAAATTGAACATTCTGAACCTCACGCGCGCGAGAGGCTGATTGGATTGCGTATTGAAGAGGTTCTTCACAATGATATATATTAGGAAAAAATAATATATGAACAGTTTTTTGTTTGGCAGGTTCCAAATAATGGAATGGTTGCCGCTCTACCCAGACGACATTTCGTGTTTGAAGATTCTGGTGTTCACGGCCACAAAATCGGATGTCGATCGGCGCGGAATCCTTGATCGCTTGGGGATGCGGATAAAAAGTTGGACTGCTTCATATGTTGTAACCTGAGCAACTGTCTTTAGGTTTGGTAGCTGGTACCGGTCTTCATCATTGCATTGATACGGACCAGAAATCGTCGAGCAACCGCGATGATGGCTGTTTTTGCAGCCTTTCCATCGTCGCGCATTTGGCCATTGCTTTCCAATGTGAATCCCACCAAATGGCGACGAGCGCTACCATATACATCGCGCGGCGGACACGTGGTCGGCCTCCATGGATTGCCCGCTTGCCCTTGTAGAGCCCCGACTCCCTGGCGTGAGGTGCTAAGCCGACGAGACTAACAATCTGTCGCCGGTTGACTTGCCCAAGTTCCGGCATCGAAGCCATTAGATGACAGGCAGTTTGCGGCCCGACACCGGGGACCGATTGCAGTCGCTGGTTCTGATCGTTCAGATCTTCGTCCCGGCATCCAGCGCCATCAGCTTCTCGGCAGCAATACCGATCATCTCGCGGATCAAATCGGCGTCGGCATTGATCTCATCAGGCCAATCGCGACATCTCTCGCGCCCGGTCCTCCCGGTCGTGAGTACCTCCAGTGTGGTCTCCATAGAGAAACTCCCTTCGCTCATCCATGGAAAGCCGATCACAGATCAGCGTTGACAGGACAACGTGGGGCCAGAAAACCACGGATTGCAATGCTCCTCAGCCAGTCATCTTTGGATTGTAGGGAGCCCGCCATCCGTTATTTGCCGTGGTAAGCAGCAAAAAATACAGCGCATAGAGTATGACGTGGCGGTCTTTCACGAGAAGGTAATGCAACAACCCGAAGCTGAACGTCAGGACAATGACAAGCAGAACATTTTCTTTCATGCTCGCGTCGCCGTATCGATAGATCCGAAACAAGCAGAACCCGAAATATCCTGCAAGGATTGCAAGTCCTAACAGACCGCGCTGAATGGTCTCATCGAGAATGAAATTGTGGACGAACGTGAACTGCGTCAAGTCCCCGCTGAATCCCTCCGGCTTATGCCTGACGATCTCCTCCGAGATCCCGGCGCCGCCGCGGCCGAGCAACGGATTGTCGGCAATCAAGCTGACCGCTGCTCTCCATTGGGCAAACCGGATCGACAGGCCGTTTGTGGCGGTGGAATCCGAATTCTGGACCGCGTGCCGGATCTCACCGAAAGTGGACCCAATACGGTCTGCGTAGATTGGATAGATGATCGAAGTGATCGCCAGGCACGACGCCAAGGCAACTGCCGCGATCCCAATGCTCCGGCGATTGCCGGGCATCCGGCCTGAGACCTTGTTTCGCAACAACCCGAGTATGTCGATGACCAGTCCAGCCGCGAACACCGGGAGGAGAGCACGTGTCTGGGTTATGAGGACTGCAATCAGGCCCAGATAGAAAAAGACATGACGATTGGAGAGCAGCGTCGGCGCGGAACCCACATTCAAGCGCGAGACAACGGCGAGGAAGGTAATCGAAAACGCGGCATTGGCCGGATTTGCTCCAAAGCCCGGGCGCAATGACCCCGCCGCGACTTCCGCCAGTCCCCAGACAGCAAGAACCAAAAGAGCGGCGCGGGTGCCGAGAACGAACTGCCGCAACGGATCGCGCACCAGCACCGCACCGATAACTATGGGGATGACGAACAAATAATACAGCGGGTAAGAGCTCCAGCGAAAATCTTCGGGAAGACTTCCGTTGGCCAGGTTAATTGCCACGGACGAAGCGGAAAACATCACGGTGGCCAACAAAAACTTCTTGTCGAGGTGAGACAGCGCCCTCCTTGGTCTGAAAACCAGCAGAAACACACCCATGCATAAGAAAACGGCAAGCAGGATGGCGCTCGCCTCGGTGGGAAGAGGAAGCAGGAACGCAGCCAGGAAGAAAACTAGCCCATCCAGGCGCCGCCGCATAAGAAGGATCCTCTTTGCCGAAAATGTGGACGGCTGAAGGTACTGCATAGTTCATATACCCTTGATGAAGATCAGCTTCCCGACCTATTGCTGGACGGAATTGTTTGTTAGCAGTTCCGGATTTCCGGCGAACCCGTCGTCTTGCAGATTGTATGGATTGATGGTGGATCGAGGTCAAGTTTCAGAATTTCGGGGTTCAATCGGAAAACCTTCTATCATACTGAAATGGATCAGGAAGTGCCGAGTTGCGGGCGTTGGGACGTCAGTTCCTTAGGCCGGGTTCGTGGTGACCTGCTCCACGTCGTCCGGTCGCGTCGATCGACAAAGATAGATGCGCGGGTCGACGCCTACGAGCCCGCAGGCGCGTCGTTGTGAGTAACCTCGATGCTCAAGCCCGGTTCACGGCGTTCTGGACTTGCCCGTACTTAATAGAGAGACTTCCACTCTGTTATGGTCATTTTGACCTCAAATGATACCGGCGATTTGTATCCCAAGGCGGAATGTCGCCGACGCGGATTGTAGAAGCCGTCGATGTATTGGCCAAGGGCTAATTCTGCGGCGGTGCGTGTCTGGAAGCTGGTCCGTCAGATCAACTTGTTCTTGATTGTCTTGGACGCTGTCTCGACCATTGCGTTGTCGTAGCAATTGCCCTTACCGCTCATCGACGGGAGGATGCCGTGCGTCTTTAAAAGTCTCTGGTACTCATGCGAGCAATATTGCCTTCCGCGATCCATATGTTGGATCAAGCCAGGCAGCGGACACGCGAAGGGCAATAGCACGACGCAACGCAGTGAGGGCCAAATCCTTCTTCAACCGGTCACTTGTTGCCCAGCCGACGATGTGCCGGGAATACAGATCGAGCACGATTGCCAAATAGAGCCAGTCCGCGCACGTCCAGATTTAGCTGATGTCGGCGCCCCGCTTCCTATCTGGGCCGTCGCAGGCAAAACCCTGGTCGAGAAGATTGGCAGCGACTGGACCACCGTGTTGGCTGTCGGTCGTTTACCTATAGCGCCGCTTTTTCAGGGCCTTCAGGCCATTATCACCCAACAGCCTGGCCACACGATGCCGCCCGACATCAAGTCCGTCTTCCTTGAGCTCGACATGCATGCGGGGAGCACCATGGATTTCATTCGACGTGGCGAAGTGCGAACGTATGTGCGCCAGCGGGATGATATCCTCATTCTGTCGACAACTGACGGGGCGGCCCTTCCAGGCAAAGTACCCGCTCTCGCTGACGCCAAGAACAGTGCGAAGGCGATGCAACGAAAACCCGCTTCACGATGGCGAGAAAAGGCTGTAAGACGCTAATCCTCGTGAAAATAGCGTCAAACGAACACGTTTCCGGAGGTCTCCAGATCGTGGTGTTCACGGCCACAAAATGGGAAGTAAATCGGCGCGTTCCACCGCTTCATAATTGACGGCACATTACCAACCCACTATAGCCACCGGGTCTAAGGATGGTTGGCGTTAGGACGATAAATTGACTTTCAAAATATTGTCGGTGTTTGGAACGAGGCCCGAGGCTATCAAGATGGCTCCCGTGGTAAAGGAGCTTGAAAAATCCTCTGTTCTTGAAAGCATAGTGTGCATCACTGCACAGCATCGCACCATGCTCGACCAAGTAAACAGCGTTTTCGGCATTCGCCCCGATTTCGACCTCGATATCATGCAGCCTGGCCAGGACCTTTTCGATGTCACCCAAAAGGTGCTCACGGGCATGCGCGGGGTTCTGCGTGAGGTAAGGCCCGACCGGGTGCTGGTGCATGGCGACACCACCACGACGCTCGCCGTGTCGCTGGCGGCCTACTACGAGCGCATTCCGGTCGGTCACGTCGAAGCCGGGCTCAGGACGGGCAACCGCTATTCTCCCTGGCCGGAAGAAGTCAACCGCAAGGTCGCCACGGCGATCTGCGACCTGCACTTCGCCCCGACAGAGAAGGCTAAGCAGAACCTGCTGGCCGAAGCCGTCAATCCGGATGACATCGTCATCACCGGAAACACCGTGGTTGACGCGCTTTTGTGGTCGAGCTCGCATCTCGACAGCGACAAGGCGGTGGCTGCCAAGATCGAGCAGGAGCTGCCCAAGCTTGATCCGGCGAAACGTCTCATTCTCATCACCGGCCATCGCCGCGAGAGTTTCGGTTCCGGGTTCGAACGCATCTGCAACGCGATTGTCGAACTGGCGGGCCGGGATGACGTGGAAATCGTCTACCCGGTTCATCTCAATCCCCAGGTCCGCGAACCGGTCAATCGTCTTCTGGGCACGCAGCCGGCGATCCGGCTGATCGAGCCGATGGAGTATCTGCCGTTCGTCGCGCTCATGAAAAAGGCGCACATCATCTTGACAGACTCGGGCGGGATCCAGGAAGAGGGCCCTTCCCTGGGCAAGCCCGTTCTGGTCATGCGCGATACCACCGAGCGTCCGGAAGCGGTCGAGGCCGGCACCGTTCGCCTGGTCGGGACGGATCACCGGACCATCGTCGACGAAACGGTGCGCCTTCTGGACGATCCGGAAGCCTATCGGGCGTTCAGCCGTGCCCACAATCCCTATGGCGATGGCACAGCCAGCCGCAAGATCGTCGAGCATTTGGAAAATAAGTCATGAAGTTTGAGAAGATCAGCGTAATCGGGCTTGGCTATATCGGCCTTCCAACAGCAGCGGTCCTGGCTTCCCGGGGAGTCCAGGTCATCGGCGTGGATGTCAACCAGCGGGTGGTCGACGCCCTCAACAAGGGGCAGGTCACCATCGTCGAGCCCGATCTCGACATGGTGGTGCACGCCGCGGTGACCACGGGAAAGATGAGCGCCACGACCACCCCCGAGCCCGCTGACGCCTTTCTCGTGGCCGTGCCGACGCCGTTCAAGGATGATCATGTCCCGGATCTGAGCTATATCGAAAAGGCCTCCAAGGCGGTTGCCCCCGTTCTCAAGGCGGGCAACCTCGTCATCCTCGAATCGACGTCTCCGGTCGGCGCGACCGAGCAGATGGCGCAGTGGATGGCGGAAATCCGTCCGGATCTGACGTTCTCGCATCAGGCAGGCGATGACGCCGACGTCCATGTCGCGCATTGCCCGGAACGGGTCCTGCCGGGTCACGTGATGCGGGAACTGGTGGAAAACGACCGCGTGATCGGCGGCCTGAGCCCCAAAGCCACGGACATGGCGGAAGGGCTTTACCGGATCTTTGTGACCGGGGAATGCCTGAAGACCGATGCGCGGACGGCCGAGCTCTGCAAGCTCGTGGAAAACTCCTTCCGTGACGTCAACATCGCCTTCGCCAACGAGCTGTCGCTGATAGCGGACCGCTTCGGCATCGACGTGTGGGAGCTGATCCGGCTTGCCAACCATCACCCCCGCGTCAATGTGCTGAGGCCCGGCCCGGGCGTTGGCGGCCACTGCATTGCCGTCGACCCCTGGTTCATCGTGCACTCGGCCCCAGATCAGGCTCGACTGATCCGCACCGCGCGCGAAGTCAATGATCACAAGCCGCATTATGTGATCGAGAAGGTGGTTGAGGCGGCCAAGGGCCTGAAACAGCCGCAGATCGCCTGCCTCGGACTGGCCTTCAAGGCCGACATCGACGATCTGCGCGAAAGTCCATCGCTCGACATCGTCAAGCGCCTCGCCGAGGCCAAACTCGGCACCCTGCTGGTGGTCGAACCCTATGTGGATGAAATGCCCAAATCCCTGCAGGGCCATGATCACCTGAAATTCGTCGATGTCGACGAGGCGGTGAAGGCCGCCGACATCATCCTCGTGCTCGTCAATCACAAGCCGTTCCTGGCGGTCGACCGCAGTTTGCTTGAAGGCAAGCATGTCATCGATGCATGCGGGGCATGGCTATGAAACAGGTCCTGATCAAGGGCGGCGGTGTCATCGTCGAAGACGTGCCGGCTCCGCAGGTCGGAGAGAAGAACATCCTAGTGCGAGTCGAGTATTCCTGCATCAGCGCCGGAACCGAGCTGGCAGGCGTCTCGATGTCGGGCATGCCGCTTTATCGGCGTGCTCTGAAGCAGCCCGAAAACGTGGCTCGGGTTCTGGACATGATGCGCGACCAGGGCGTCAAGCGCACCATGGACCGCGTGCGCGGCAAGCTCTCTGCCGGAAGCCCGACAGGATACTCCGCTGCCGGACGCATCATCGCGATCGGCTCCCAGGTTGACGGCTTTTCGGTCGGCGACCGCGTCGCCTGCGCCGGCGCCGGCATCGCCAACCATGCCGAACTGATCGACGTTCCGGTCAACCTGGCAGTGCGCATTCCCGATGAGGTCAGCACCCAGCATGCCTCGACGGTCACGCTGGGCGCAATTGCGCTGCAGGGCGTCCGCCGCGCCGCGCCGACGCTTGGCGAGACGGTGGTGGTGGTGGGGCTCGGCGTTCTAGGCCAGATGACGGCGCAGATGCTGGCTGCGAATGGCTGTCGCGTCATCGGCATCGATCTCGACGAGCGGCGGCTGGGCCTTGCCCGGGAAAAGGGCATCTGGCGGACCATCGACCCGACGGACCAGGATTACGTTGCGCAGGTGCGGCGGTTGACTGACGGCCACGGCGCCGATGCCGTAATCGTCACCGCTGCAACACCGAGCGACGAGGTCATTTCCCAGGCCTTCCAAGCATGCCGCAAGAAAGGCCGGGCCATCCTCGTCGGCGATGTCGGACTCGCCCTCAAGCGCGCGGACTTCTATGCCAAGGAACTCGACTTCCTGGTTTCGACCTCCTACGGCCCGGGCCGGTACGATCCCGTCTACGAAGAGGGCGGACAGGACTATCCGATCGCCTTCGTCCGATGGACCGAGAACCGCAACATGGCGGCCTATCTGGACCTGATCGCCAGCGGGGCCATGAACCTCGACGGGCTCATCGCCGAACCCTACGCGGTCAAGAAGGCCAACGATGCCTATTCGGCGCTCAAGAGCAAGGACCGCAGCGAACTCATCGTCTTGCTGGAATATGACGATGCCACCCCGATCACGCGCCGCGTCGACCTGCTCTCGGCCGGCGCCGGCCGGGACATCATCAATGTCGGTCTCGCCGGCGCCGGGGGCTTCGCACAGGGCATGCATCTGCCCAACATGGTCAAGCTGCGCCAGCATTACCGGCTTCGAGCGGTCATGAGCCGCACCGGGTCGAACGCCAAGGCGATCGCCACCCAGTACGAGGCGAACTACGCCACCACCGATTACGAAGAGCTGCTCGCGGACAACGAGACCGACCTGATCATCATCGCCACGCGCCACAATCTTCATGCGCCGATGGTGCTCAAGGCGCTGGAAGCGGGAAAAAGCGTGTTCGTCGAAAAGCCGCTAGCCTTGACGGAAGCCGAGTTGCTGGCAATCGAGAGTTTCTACAAGGGCCTGCCCGCCGGCAAGGCGCCGCTGCTGATGACCGGCTTCAACCGCCGTTTTTCGCCGGCGATGCAGGCAATCCGCAAGGGCCTGTCGGAACGAACCACCCCGGTGATGGCGACCTATCGCATGAATGCGGGCTATATTCCGACCGATCACTGGGTGCACACGGAAGAAGGCGGCGGCCGCAACATCGGCGAGGCCTGCCATATCTACGATACATTCCGTTCCCTTGTCGGCGCTCCCATCGCCGATGTCACGGCGCGGTCGATTCAGCCGCAAGGCAAACAGTGGCGGCGCAATGACAATTTCACCGCTACGCTGAGCTTCGCGGACGGATCGGTCTGTTCGCTGACCTACACGGCGCTCGGCGACAAGTCTCATCCCAAGGAACGGATGGAAGTGTTCGCCGATGGCAAGGTCGCCGAACTCGACGACTACCAGGCCGTGCGGTTTGCAGGGCTCAAGAAGGCCGCCTGGTCCTCCGGGACATCCCAGAAGGGACAGCTGGAAGAGCTCGAAGCGCTGGCCGAAGCGATGAAAACCTCCGCCGCCTGGCCCATCACCCTTGAAGAGCAGCTCGAAGTCAGCCGAGCTGCCCTGTCCGTCGAAGCGCAGATCGCGCAGGCGTAACGCAGAACGCATCACGATCGGTGGCGCCGCTGGGGCGACCGCCACAGCCATTGGATATTGACATGTGCGGCATTACCGGCGTCTTCAACTACAAGAACACATCACCCGTTGACCGCGATGTGCTGCTCGCCATGCGCGACGTGATGGTGCACAGGGGCCCCGATGGCGGCGGCGAATGGATGTCGCAGGACGGGCGCATCGCCTTTGGCCACAGGCGCCTTTCGATCATCGACCTCAGCGAAACCGCCAACCAGCCGATGCATGACGGCACGGGGCTCACGGTCACCTTCAACGGCGAAATCTACAATCACGCCCTGCTGCGCCAGGAACTGCGCCAGGCGGGAATGCAGTTCAAGACCGACCACTCCGATACGGAGGTGTTGCTGCACGGGTTCCGCCATTGGGGTTTCCAGGGCCTTCTGCAGCGCATCGAAGGCGATTTCGCCTTTGCCATCTGGGACGACAAGAAGCGCAAGCTGTCGCTGGCGCGCGACCGCATCGGCGTGAAGCCGCTCTGTTTCTCCGCGGTCGACGGAGCTTTCGTGTTCGCCTCCGAGATCAAGTCGCTGCTCGAGCACCCTGCCGTTGGCCGGGCGATCGATCCCATGGCGCTGTATCACTATCTAAGCTTCCTGACCTCGCCTGCGCCGCAGACCATGTTCAAGGGAATCTGGAAGCTTCCGGCCGGCCACTGGCTCGAAGTGGAAGAAGGCAAGCTCACCTCCGGACGCTACTGGGACGCGGTCCCCGGCAAAGGCATCGACCCGTCCGAGACGCGCAATCTCAGCGACAAGGCGCTCGAAGAGTTCTACGTCACCGGCATCCGCAGCCGGCTGGAGGATGCGGTTGCCAAGCGGATGATGTCCGACGTGCCGGTCGGCGTGTTCCTGTCGGGCGGCGTCGATTCCTCGACCAATGTCGCGCTGATGAGCAAGCACAGCAACGGGCCGGTGCGGACCTTCACCATCGGCTTCAGCGACCACAAGCATCTCAACGAGCTCGATCACGCCCAGCGCATCGCCGACCGCTACAAAACCGAACACCACGAAATCCTGATCAACGAAGCCGACATGATCGGCTATCTGGAAACGCTCGTGCATCACCAGGACGAGCCGATCGCGGACTGGGTGTGCATCCCGCTGCACTTCGTCTCCAAGCTCGCCAAGGACAGCGGCGTGACAGTGATCCAGGTCGGCGAGGGAGCGGATGAGCAATTCAGCGGCTATGCCAGCTACATGGGCTATCTCGATCTCTACAAGCGCTACTGGCAGCCGTTCAGGACCATGCTGCCCGGCTTCGCACAGCACGGCATCGCAGGCCTCGCAGGCATGGCCGCCTCGATGCGTCCCTCCTTGCGGGTCTATGCCGACATCATCGATCGCGCGGCCCGCAATCGCGAGCATTTCTGGAGCGGAGCAACCGTCTTCTGGGAAAGCATGAAGCACAAGGTCGTCAACGTGGATGCGTTCCACCCGAGCCCGATCGATGCCGACATGCGCGCGACGGGTCTGCTGCCGCCGTCCTACGAAGAGACCGACACCTTCAACGTCATCAAGTCGTTCCTCGGGCCGTTCGACGCGGCCCATCCCGGCCGCGATCCGCTCACCCGGATGATCTACAACGAGTTCCGTCTCCGGCTTCCGGAACTGCTGCTGATGCGGGTCGACAAGATCACGATGGCGAGCTCGCTCGAAGCCCGCGTGCCCTTCCTCGATCACAATCTGGTCGAGTTCTCCATGGACATTCCGCAGGACTGGAAGATCAAGGGCAACGAGCCGAAATATCTTCTCAAGAAGGCTGTCGAGGATCTGCTGCCGCACGACCTGATCTACCGCAAGAAGCAGGGCTTCGGCGCTCCGATGAGCGAGTGGCTGCGCGGAGATTTCGGCAAGTCCGCCCGCGACGTCATCCTTGGCTCGCGGCTGATGGACCAGGGGCATTTCAAGCGTGCCGAGATCGAGCGGATGATTGAAACGCACCAGTCCAACAGGGAAGACAACAGCCTCTATATCTGGACCCTGTTCAACGTGGCCTCCTGGTACGATTACTGGATCGATCGCTGATGAGCCGTTTCACCCGCTTTGTCGGCCTGGTTCGGCGGGCGAGCCGAAAGCCCCCGCGCGTCATTGCCCAAAGGCTTGTCCATGAGGCGGCCGCGCAGGTCGAGCGCTTCTCCGCTCCGCGCCTTGCCCGCGACTTCGGCGCGGCCCAGCTGTTGTCGGCGATCGGGTCCGCCTCGATCGACGAGGCCTGGCGCGATCTCGCCGCCCGGCCCTTCATCCTGCCCGAAGGCGTCGACTGGCGCGCGCATCTTCCCGCGGACGAAGCCAACCAGCTCCGGGTCAAGGCGAACGCGGCGCTGGAACGACGGGTCACGCTGCTGGGCGCAGTGGACGTGCAGCTTGGCACGCCGATCGACTGGTATACGGACATCAAGACGGGGATCGGTTGGCCCCCGCGCTTCCACAAGGACATCGACTACAACAATCTCGACAAGCCCAGCGACGTGAAGCTGCCGTGGGAGCTGTCGCGCATGCAATGGCTGATGCCGGCGGCACAGGTCTATCTCCTCGACCGGGATGAAGCCTATGCGGACTGCGTGCGGGCGGTCATCGAGGAATGGATCGACGCCAACCCCTACGCCATGAGCGTCAACTGGGCCTGCACCATGGACGTGGCCCTTCGCCTGATGACATGGACCTGGATGTTCCACGCGCTGCATGACAGCCGCGCCTGGGCGGATGGCAAGTTCCGCGAAAAGTTCCTGTCGAGCCTCTACCTGCATGGCCGGTTCGTCGAACGGAACCTCGAGAAGGCCGAGATAAACGGCAACCATTACACTGCCGATGCCGCGGGTCTCGTCTTCGCAGGCCTGTTTTTCGGCCGGGGCAAGGATCCCGACCGGTGGCAGGAACTGGGGTGGCGTATCCTGTCGGACGAGTTGCCGCTGCAGGTCACACCGGACGGCGTCGACTATGAAGCCTCCGTTCCCTATCACCGCCTGGTCGCCGAGCTGTTCCTGTTCCCGGCCGTCTATCGCCTCGCTGCGGGACTGCCGGTGGCTGACAACTACCGGCAGCGCGTGATCGCGATGGGCGAATTCACCGCCAGCTATGCGCGCGACGACGGGACGGTTCCGCTCCTGGGGGATGCCGACGACGCGCGCACCCTGCCCTTCGGCGTGCAGCCGATCAACGATCATCGCTATCTCGTTGCTCTCATCGCCCACACCCTCGGGGCGGAGCAACTCGCCGCGGCCTATCGCGGCGGTCCGGTTGCAGAACTGCTGTTCCTTCTCGGTCCCGAACCTGCCGCCGCCTTCACCGGGCGGGCGCTGCCGGCCCGCGCCTCCACGGCCTTTCCGCACGGCGGCAACTATGTCATGGTCAATGACCGGGACCATGTGTTCATCGACTGCGGACCGATCGGCCTCGCAAACCGCGGTGGCCATGGCCATAATGATTGCCTCTCGTTCGAGGCGGTCCTCGACGGGGTGCATCTCGTAACGGACGCCGGCGCCTATCTCTACACCGCGTCAGCCGTCGACCGGAACCTCTTCAGGTCGACCGCCTACCACAACACGCCCCGGATCGACGGCGAGGAAATCAACCGCTTCATCAGCCCCGACATCCTGTGGAATCTGATCTACGATGCCGTGCCCGAAGTCCACGACTGGACCCCCGGCAAAGACGCGGACATCCTTGAAGCCAGTCATGCCGGCTACGAGCGGCTTTCCGCACCGATCCGCGTCAAGCGGCGCTTCCGCCTGGAGCACGCAACACACCGGCTGACCGTGGAAGACCGTTTCCTCTCCGCTTCGCGTGTGCCGCATTCCGTCGAAATCCCCCTGCTGCTCGCCGTGGGCGTGGAGGCCCGCATCGGTGAGCCCGGCAAGGTCATCCTCCACGCCGGCGGCAAGAGTTTCGCCGTCACCTGGCAGAGCGACGGCGATTGGGACGTGGCTGTCGAACCCGCGCGCGTCTCGCCTTCCTACGGCGTCGAACTGCCGACAAGCCGCCTGATCTGGCGCAGCACCGGCGAACTCCGGACTTTCCAGTTCACGCTTGCTCCCGGAGCATAGGTGATGACACGGTCGCTCTGGCGAAAATCATTCGATGCCATCGGCAGCGAGGCGTTTCTGACCATCTTCACGCGGGTCATCATCCTTTTTGCGGGCCTCGCCACCTCCATTCTCACCGCCCGGCTTCTCGGGCCGGACGGGCGGGGGCTCTATTTTTACGCCCTGACGGTGGCGGCCCTCGTGACGCAGTTCGGCAGTCTCGGCTTTGCTTCGTCGAACACCTATTTCGTGGCACGGGAACCAGCCTATCTGGGTGCACTGGCGGCCAACAGCGCCTGGCTTTCGATGCTCGTGTTCCTGGTGGCCGGTCTGATCGTGTTGATGATCACGGGACCGGATGGGGCTCCGAGCCTGCTGATGCTGCTAGCGGTGCTGCTCGGCACCTCTAGCCTGTTTTTCATGCTGTTCAGCAATCTGCTTGTCGGCATGCAGCGTCTCGTTGCCTTCAACCTGTTGCAAATCGGCTCCAATCTGGCGGTGATTCCGGCCTTGCTGCTGGCCGCCTGGCTGAACGGTTCCCCGAAGGCCCTGATGGCGGCCTCTTTCATGGCCAGCCTCGTCTTCTGCGCGATCGCCGCTTTCGTCCTGCTCAAACGTCAGAATTTCAATCCGCGGCCGCGGCCAGACATTTTCCGTCTGTCCGTGAGCTATTCCTTTCGCGCCTTCCTGATCACGCTGATCGGATACGGCGTCGCCCGGGGCAATGTCTTCATTCTCCAGGCGGCCTCAGACAACGCGGAAATCGGCTATTACTCGATCGCCGTTCAGATATGCGATGCGCTGGCGATCCTTCCGATATCGATTTCCCTGGTAATCTTTCCCCGCCTGATCAAGCAACAGGACGAGCGCTACGGCGAAACGCTGCGCATGGCCAAGCTTGTCGCAGTGCTGGGATTCGCCGGATGCCTCGTGGCTGCCCTGCTGGCCGAGCCGTTTGTTCGCCTGGCTTTCGGCCCGGATTTCACGCCATCCCTCCCCGTTGTCTACGCCATGCTGCCCGGCAGCCTCTTTCTCGGGACAGCGACGATCGTGTCGCAGTATATGGCCGCCTGCGGGATGCCGTGGCGAACCTTTGTGCCGTGGATCGCGTCATCTGCGACGCTGGTCGGGGCGGCCTGGTATCTGGTTCCGATCCATCAAGCCGCCGGCGCGGCCGGCGCCCTGTCGCTTTCCTACGCCGTGCTGCTGGTATCCATGGTGCTTGCAGCCATCAGCCAGAACCGCAAAGAACGTTCTTTCAAAGGGAAAGAACCACACCCTGTTCAAGCCGGAGAATCTTCATGATTGTCGCCCTGGTAGCCTATCCCATTTCCGGCGACTACCGGAAACGGCTCGAAAGCATGTTCGATGAGCCGCTCAGCTATCTGACGATTGCCGAACTTCGCAGCAAGCCGTTGCTTGAGATGCTGCGCCAGTTGCGCTCGCTTGGGGCGGACCGCGTTCTCATCCCTCTCGAAGACGAAAACAGCGGCGCCCTGCTTCCGCTCCTGAGCGCGCTTGCCGCCGTTTGTGATGCGCAGGTTCTTGAGGTAGTCGATCCGAACTTACAGCGGCGGCGACTTCGCCGCACCGCGGCGCTGGGATCATTGCTGCAGTCGGGACTGGCATCCGGTGCCGGTGCGATCGCCGTCGTTCGGTGCTGGTGGGAACTTGGGCACATCTTGCGTCGGGACCGGCAGGAAGCCGCAGCCGCTGACGGAGAGGTGGTTTACCTCAAGACCAATCTCTGGTTCGGCATCAAGGCCGGCGGTTCGGTTGGCCATGTTTCGGGCGTCATCAACGCCATATTGCGGCGCGGGCTCGGCGTTGAGGTTCTTGCCGTGGAGCGGCCCGTCATGATTCATGACGCCGCAACTTACAAGCCGGTGGCGCCGCCGTCGGTCTACGGCGTTCCCAGCGAAGTCAACCTCTACCGGTTCCAGCGGAGCTTCCACCAGCAAGCCAGCCGCATTCTCAAGACCCATCGCCCGTCTTTTATTTACCAGCGTTTGTCGATCGGCAACTATGTCGGTGTTCAGCTTGCACGCGCGTTCGGCGTTCCGCTCGTGATCGAGTACAACGGCTCGGAAGTGTGGGTGCAGAAGAATTGGGGCATTTCCCTCAAGCTCGGGGCCCTAGCGCTCAGGGCCGAAGAGGCCTGTCTGCGCCACGCCCATGTGGTTGTCACGATCTCCGATGTGTTGCGCAATGAGCTGGTCGAGCGTGGCGTGGAGCCTCGCCGGATCGCGTGTTATCCCAATTGCATCGAGCCGGAAATCTTCGACCCCGAGCGGTTTTCCGTTGATGAGATCAGCGCCTTGCGCCGCGGCTACGGAATCGCCGGGGATGCGAAAGTGATCACGTTCATCGGCACGTTCGGCATGTGGCATGGCGTGGATGTCTTTGCCCGGTCGATCGTGGAACTGGTGCACAGCCATCGGGATCTGCTCGAACGTACAAAGGCGCACTTCCTTCTGATTGGAGACGGGCAGAAACTCCCCGAGGTGCAGAAAATCCTGTCGGCAGAGGGGGTCGACCGTGTTGTCACCTTGACCGGACTGGTGCCGCAACACCTGGCGCCGCTTCACCTAGCGGCCTCGGATGTCTTCGTTTCGCCACATGTGGCAAATGCCGATGGCAGCCAGTTCTTCGGCTCGCCCACCAAGCTGTTCGAATACATGGCCATGGCGCGGCCGATCATCGCCTCCGACCTTGAGCAGATCGGGCAGATCTTTGCCGGCAGCCCGCAGGTTTCGGAACTGAAAAGTGGTGGTGACCTACCCGCCGACGCCGTCGCCCTGATGGCCAAACCCGGCAGCGTCCCCGATCTGGTTCGCGGCATTACCCTGCTTCTCGAAAACCCGGACTGGGGAGCCATCCTCGGCAAGGCCAGTCGCAATGAAGCCTTGACGAAATACACCTGGGATGATCACATCGCTTTGATTTTCGACACACTCCGTGAGGTTACATCCCCAAAACCGGAAGCAAAGCGCGACTGAATCATGTAAGAGACTACCAGAGCTGCTGGGTAGCCACGAATTTTGAACTGGTGACGCGGATGTTTTTCAGGAAGCTGAGCAAAAGTATAATCAATAGCATGCCGATTGTTGCCTTTCTGGTGATATATCTAATTTCGGATATGTTCGGCGCGCTTGTGCTATTCCACAAGCTGGAACCGTTTTACAGTGTGTTTGTCTATCACTCGGGCATTTCGCTGCCCGTGGTTCTCTCTGACGACCAAATGCTCACCTACTGGCTGGTTGCCCTCGGCGCCCCGCTGATCATGAGCGTGGCTTTTTTCGCCGTGTTCCTGAGGTTCAAAAAGCGATCAGCTGACTTCGATCCGGACCAGAGGGACTATGATCCACCTTTTCCTGCCGTCGTGACATTCTTTGTGATCCTCTCCGCGCTCGGAACCTACAGCATCCACCGCGGAGGCGGCTTCGAAGCGCTCGGAACATGGGGGAATTATGCCGATCTAGTGGAAACGCGCTGGCGGCTTTACGCCACCCTGTCCTTCTTCGAGTTCGTCAACCTCTACCAGTTCATCCCGGTGGCAGCCATTGTGGCTTTGCTCGTCGGGATCAAGTACCGTGGATGGGCGCGGATAATAGGCATCGTTTGCGTCATAGCCGGCGTCTGTGTCGGCATCGCGATCTTCCAGAAGAAAGTTGTCGTCACGACCATGATCCTGACGATCTCGGCGGTGGTCATCTACAGCTTTTTCGTCGACCCCAAGAGGATTGGACGGATCATCGGCTTTACCGTCGTGTCTCTTCTGGCGCTGCTGGCCGTGTTTTTCGTGGCCGCTGTCGTGCCGACGCTGAGCGGTCAAAAAAGCGCAATCGGCAATTCTGCCAATACGACCCAGGAACTCGATTTCGTCGAGAAATGGCGGGAACTCGCTGCGCAGGCCACCCTAAACCCGGACCGTTGGTCCGATCTGACGGAAGAGGAAAGGGCGGCCTTAAGCAGACTGACACCCAAGGAGAGGGAGGCGCTCAGACAGAAGGTGATGGCCGCGGCCAGCAAGGCGGCTGCGCAGAACCGCTATATCAATGATCCGGTTTTCGTCGCACTCAACAACCTGACGATGAGAAGCTCGGTTCCGGCGGTTTATTACATGGCCGTGTTTCCCGATCTCCATCCATATTTCCCGCTCGATCTGGGCCAGGACATCCTGGGGTTTGGCGCCATGCCGAACGACAATCTCATCATCTGGAACCAGATGTATCCGGACATGCCGGGGGTGGTCGCCGCGCCGTTCAATTTCGTTCTCTATAGCCAGGGCGGCTTGTTCGTCACATTTGCCATGTCGGCGGTCGTCGGCATGATCATCGGGTTCTTTTGGGCCGTGGTCTTGCGATCGCGCGGAACGATGGCGTTGCGGGCCGCGCTCGGCAGTGTCATTGTTGTCGGGACCATGCACCTGGCGCTGGATGCCCTGCGCAACACCATTATCGTCAGCTACGGTTTCGCCTGGGCGCTGTTTCCGCTAATGGTGCTCCTGATTGCCGGAATGCTTTCTGGATGGCGCCGACAAACAGGTACGGGAGCGATCGCACACGCCGAATGAGTAAGGTCTTGCACAACAGTATCCGGCGCCTGCGGTGGCAGGAGGCCGTGACCTGAGGTGCTTCCGCTTCCGTGTCGATCGGCTGCCGGCCTTGGCACGGCCCTCCATCGTTGTTCAATACCCCTTTCCAAGACGGAAATTCCCATGCGACAGATCCTCCAGAACCTCAGCTCGGGCATCACCGAACTGGCGCAAATCCCCAAGCCCGATGTCATGCCCGGCAAGGTGCTGATTGCCACGCGGCGCACGCTGATTTCGGCGGGAACGGAGCGCATGCTGGTCGAGTTCGGCCGCGGTTCGCTGATCTCCAAGGCTAAGCAACAACCCGATCGCGTCAAGCAGGTGCTTGAGAAGATGCGGACTGACGGTGTTCTGGCCACCCTGGACGCCGTGCGCGGCAAGCTCGACCAACCCCTTCCGCTTGGCTATTGCAATGTGGGGGTCGTCAGCGAAGTCGGCAGCGGCATCACCGAGTTCAAGCCCGGCGACCGTGTCGCCTCGAACGGTCCGCATGCCGACTTCGTCAGTGTTGGACCGAGACTCTGCGCCCGCATTCCCGACGGCGTGAGCGACGAAGACGCCTCCTTCACGGTGCTTGGGGCGATCGCCCTGCAAGGGATCCGTCTCGCCAACCCCACGCTCGGTGAGTGCGTCGCTGTCACCGGGCTGGGGCTGATCGGTCTGATCGCAGTCCAGCTCCTGCGCGCGCAAGGGTGCCGCGTTCTCGGTATCGACCCGGATCCGACCCGTGTGGCCCTGGCGCAGAAATTGGGCGCCGAGACGGTGTGCCTGTCGCAGGGCGAGGACCCGCTTGCGGCGGCAGAGGCGTTTTCCCGGGGGCGCGGGATAGATGCCGTCTTGATCACGGCGTCAACGCAGAGCAACGAGCCTGTCCATCAGGCGGCGCTGATGAGCCGCAAGAGGGGTCGGATCGTCCTGGTGGGCGTGGCTGGGCTCGAGCTATCGCGGGCGGACTTCTACGAGAAGGAGCTTACCTTCCAGGTGTCCTGCTCCTACGGGCCCGGGCGTTACGATGCCGAGTATGAAGAGCAGGGAAAGGATTATCCTGTCGGCTTCGTCCGCTGGACCCAGCAACGCAATTTCGAAGCCGTGCTTGACATGCTCGACAGCGGCGCACTCGACGTCGCGCCGTTGGTCTCCCATCGTTTTTCCATCGACGATGCGAGCAAGGCCTATGACTTGCTGGTCGAGGAAAGCGCCTATATGGGCATTGTTCTCGAGTATCCCGACCAGCCGGATGATTCTTCCCGCGTGGTGTCGCTGCGCGCCAACGAGGCGAGCCCGCAGGCGGCCCCCGCGCGGAGCAACGGCGATCCGGTCGTGAGCTTCATCGGCGCCGGCAATTATGCCGGTCGGGTGCTGATCCCTGCGTTCAAGGCGGCAGGCGCGCGCTTCGGAACCATCATCAGCAGCGGCGGCCGGACTTCGGCCCATTTTGGCCGCAAGTACGATTTCGCCCGGGCCGCCACGCAGCCGGCGGACGCCCTGGATGCCCAAACCGACGCCGTCGTCGTGGCAACCCGACACGACAGCCATTCGGGCCTGGTGGTCGATGCGCTTTCGGCAGGCAAGCATGTCTTCGTCGAAAAGCCGCTGGCGCTCACGAAGGCGGAACTTTCCGAGATCGAAACGGCCCACGCAGCCGCCGCAGCCCGCGGTGAGCGGCCCATCCTTGCCGTCGGGTTCAACCGCCGCTTTTCGCCCTTGACCGAAAAGATGCGCAGCCTGCTCGCCACGCACAAAGGCCCCAAGGCGCTCGTCGCGACGATGAATGCGGGCCAGATCCCGGCCTCGCACTGGACCCAGTCCATGGAGACGGGCGGGGGACGGATCATCGGTGAAGCCTGCCATTTCGTCGATCTGCTGCGCTCGCTGGTCGGCTGTCCGATCGTCGGAGTCTCCGTCAACGCCATTCCCAGAACCGATGACGTGCCCCCCGACACCGTGAGTTTCACCCTCCGGTTTGAAGACGGCTCGATCGGCACGATCCACTATTTCGCCAATGGCCACAACGCCTTCGCCAAGGAGCGCATCGAGGCCTTCGCAGGCGGTCGGATTCTGGTGCTGGACAATTTCCGGAAGCTGACGGGCTATGGCTGGAAAGGCTTTTCGACAATGCGTCTCTGGCGTCAGGACAAGGGCCAGACGGCGACGGCGAAGGCCTTTCTCGAAAGCATTCGCACCGGCCAGCCGGCGGTGCCTTTTGCCGAACTCATGGAGATCAGCCGCGTGACCATCGAGGTGGCGGAAGCCGCATTGTCAGAGGGCCGCCCATCGGCGTGAGAAGCAAGGGGCGGGACAGCAGCCCCACCTTTGATAGCCGAGATTTGGTTCTGCCTACTTTGTAGCTCGACTGCGGCAAAGGACTACTCGATGGAGACCTCTTGCCGTCATGAGCGAACCGGCGTCTCCAATCATCCAGACCATCCAACGCCAAACGGCCGGCGTTGGACATGCCATCGGCGTCGATCGCCACAATCCGGAGGCAGGCGAGGTTTGTATCTCCGCGCGCTACTTCGGCATGTCCCCATTCCTCCCGAATGACGCCCAGATAACGGGACAGGCCCTCGGGATATCGAGAGAGGCGGCATTGCCGTCCTGGCTGTGCAAATTTTCCAGGTTGTGACATGTCTTGTTGATTGGTTACCGAAATGCAGTTAGCTATTCCCGTACCCCGAGAACCGAGAGACCCGAAATGGACGGCAAAGCAGAAGCGGTTAAGACGTGGAGTACAAACCCCACCGGCTGGACCTCGGCAAAGGAGTTCGATCCGGGATCGCTTGAGTTCTTCGTCAAGGCGAACAAGTTCCGTGACGAAGAAGAGCAACCATGGCTGACGGAGGTGGTTCCGTTTGTATCCATGTCAGGGGCGCGTGTCCTTGAAATCGGCTTTGGACCCGGTTTCGATGCCTACAAGTTTCTATCGAACGGCGCAGTCTACTCGGGGATTGATCTGACCCCAGAGAACGTTGTGCGCACCAAGAAACATCTGGCGTATTTTGATCTTGTTCCGGATGCTCGGATCGGGGATGCCGAGGCACTCGATTTCCAAAGCGAAACATTTGATATCGTCTACTCCAACGGAGTGCTTCATCATGTTCCCGACATGGCGAAGGCGTTCAAAGAAGCCAACCGTGTCTTGAAGAAGAATGGCCGCTTCTACGTTATCCTCTACCATAGGAACTCTGTTTTCTACCGCCTTTCAATGCAGGCGATGCATTACTTGAAGGGCGGATTCCTCCGGGAATCCGTTGCAGACAAGCTTTCGAGGATCGAATCCACAGGCGCCGGGGCTGCCCCGATCGTCAATGTCTACTCCCGAAAGGAACTGGCGACGCTTCTTTCCCAAACCGGCTTTAGCGTGACATCCATGAATGTGCGCAAGTGCGGCTGGGACGATCTGCCGGGCGCAAGCGTTCTCGGGCCGCTCTATAGGGTCATTCCCAAAGGAGCCTACTCTGCACTAGGGCGCATGTTTGGATGGTACGTAATCGCTGAGGCCACGAAGACCTGAACTCGGAGGACGCGCTTTGACCGCGGGCACATTCAAGTGCGGTGCCGTCTTGCTGTTCGCCGGGACATAGTCAACCTGCTTCTTGCCTGTACCATGGATAGGTGAGCCTTTGCTTTGTGAAATGAACCCGGCCTTGGCTGCGGATGATACCCCAATTCGTTGCGCCGATCAGGCGCCTGATGGTTTCCGTGAAGAGGAAAAGACCCAATAGCTCAGCGAGACGAAGGTCATGGCCGCCATCAGGATCCCGAGCAAGAGTTGCGCAAACCAGTAACTTACCCCGAGCCAACCGGGTAAAAGGCCGGTGGCCGCCAGGTTGATGACGAAAACGGTTGCGGTGACCACGACATATCGCGACCCGGTCGACCGATGCGACTGGTCGGAGCCATACGTCCAGTAATAATGCGCGTAGTAATTGAACGTGACGGCGAGCACATAGGCAACCGCGGCTCCGGCCACCGGCTGCAGCAAGGCAAACTCCACGGCGAAAAACAACAGAGCCGCATAGAGAGCGGCCGTCAGAATTCCGATCACACCGAACTTAAGCAGCATCCGTAAGTGCCGGCGTAGCCATTGACGGATTTGCATGTGCGACCTGCTCCCGATCACTGGATGCGACCAGTTCGTTGCCTCACGCAGGAACGTCCGTGCGCCGCCACCGGGCGAGGAATACGGCGAACGCGCCCTTCCCCGGCAGTCTGTTATAGGCGCTTTCGACCGGAAACAGCACAGAGGACAGAGCGGGTTTCGCTCCCAGCGGGACACGGGTGATGAGGCTGTTGAGGATCAGGTAAAACGCCGGACCACCCACATACATGACCTTTTCGGGGACGAAATAGGGCGCCCCCAGCGCTGCCAGTTCGCTGTGCTTCAGAGCCTCCTCGGTGTCGGCCTCAAACCACCGATCCTTCTTGTACCAGATCCGCCGCACCGCGCTCAAGAAGAAGTCGTCGTTGGGCTCCATCATCAGAAAATGGCCGCCCGGGCGCACCATGCCGGCGACATTCTTCAAGGTCGTTTTGAGGTCTGCCACGCAGTGATGCAGTCCCCCGATGATGAGAGCCGCGTCGTGAACCTGGGCCGCCTGTGTGGGCAAGGTGAGGTCGATCAGATGTGCGTCGCCGCCGGTGTGTATGCGATAGTCGCGACAGGCGGCTTCTGAAATATCGTATCCCGTCGTGGTGATCGAGGGGAAGTAGCTGCGCAAAGCGAGCGAGTTGTGGCCACTTCCGCAAGCAAGGTCCGCTACCGAAGCATTTTCCAGATTAATGCCTTCAAGCAACGGTCGATAGATGAATCGATGACGGTACGCCATGGAGGGACCATCATAGTAATGGGCCTCATATGCGTCATGGATCGCTTCGTAATGAGCTTTCTGTGCATTCTGTGTTTCTTGGGTCGTCATTTTATATCCTCGGCATCTCAGTGGCGTCTGCCCAATATGGTCCGGTTGAAGCCGCGATCATCACCAGACACGAAGGCACCGTAAACAGGTACATACAGTGGATGCCCAGCTCTCTTCATCCGGTTCTGGGCGGGGTAAGCTTGATTGGAGCAGATGTAAACCACCGGTGCAGACTATTCGGCAACTGTTGTGCATAAGCGGCATTTATAGATCAGCCCCTGCGACAGACTTGCGGCCCCTCCGCCCCTGCAAAGCTCATACCAGAGCACTCCTCAGTTCTGATCAGCATAGATTGGCTTCTCCGACGGTCTTGCAAGCACAAGGATCGAAACGCCGAACGGCGGCCTGATGTAGGGCGCAGTTGTGACGTCGAGCCGGAAGACCCCCCTCAAAATCCGGTTGAGGAGCGGACTGTTCACCTCGTTTTCGCTGTTGAGATCGATCTTGCCGACCCTCAGCACCTGCCGCGCCAGAAAGATCGGAACGAACAGCAGGAAATTGAAATGAAACCGCTTCTCGACCTTCAGGCCGGTGCGTTCCAGCAGGCGCAGGAACGGATCCATGCGGTAGCGCCGGTAGTGGTGCGACTTGATATCCTGCAGGCCCCAGAGACTTGGGAAGGCCGGCACGGTGATCAGGGCCAGGCCATCGGGGCGAAGCACGCGGCTGATCTCGCGCAGCGCCGCATCGTCCTCATCGACATGTTCGACGACATCGGTGGCCATGATCAGATCCACCGAATTGTCGGCGAGCGGGAGGGCCCGGATGTCGCCGGCCTTGACTTCGCCCAGGCCCTTTTCGGCACACCACCGGGCGGCCTCGGGACTGGCGTCGATGCCGGTCACCCGGCTGAAACCCATCTCCTTGAGCAGGCGGAGATTGGCGCCCGTTCCGGTGCCGATGTCGACCACGGCCGCGTCGGCGGGAATGTTCGCCTGGCGGATGAGTTGCGAAAACAGCCGGCGGCGTTCGACGAACCACCAGTGCGTGGCTTCGATCTTCGCTTCCGCGGCGTAGGCTGCTTCATCCATGTCCTAGTTTCCCTTGGGCAATGCCGACTGCATTGTGTGTTGCAGGCCCAGCCATGTCCACAGCAGCAGCCGGTTGTCTTCCCGCCCGCTGCGATGATCGGCCCATGCGCGCGCCATCCGGGCGGTGTTCATTCCCGCCACCGGGCTGAGCGGCGGCTGTTTCGGGATCTCCCGCATCCAGTCCGCGACCGGAATGCCGAACCCCTTCTTGCCGCGGTTGACGATGGAGGCCGGCAACAGCGGCTCCAGGGCCTTTTTTAGAAGGAACTTGCGCTGCCCGTTGCGAAACTTGAACTGGTTGGGCAGCCTGCAGCAGAAATCGACCAGGTCATTGTCGAGGAACACGGCGCGCGTTTCCAGGGACGTCATCATCGAGGCCCGGTCGACCTTGGCGAGAATGTCGTCCTGCAGATAGAAGATGGTAAAGAACTGCAGGAGACGGTCCACCCGGTTGGAGGCCGGGCCGGTTTCCCACAGGTCCACCGCTTCGCTGTAGACGTCCAGCGGCCGCATCGGTTCATCGAAGAATTCGTGGGCCGATTGCGGATCGAGAGGCGCCATCCAGGTCGGCGCCCAGGCGGATTCGGGTTGCGACAGGCCCATCAAGGTCCGCCGGACCTTGAAGTCCAGGCTCATGTTGCGCGTCGATCGCGGAATGTAATCGGCGCAATGCCTGAAAAACTGGTGCAGCGGCGCAGGCACCAGCGCCGAATAGATCCCGGCCGGCTTGAGCGCCTTGAAGGGATCGTAGCCCGCAAAGAGCTCATCGCCGCCGTCGCCCGATAGCGCGACCGTGACATGCTCGCGGGCAAAGGCGCTGAGCACATGGGTCGGAATGATCGACGGGTCGGCCGTCGGTTCGTCGACGCGCGACA
Source organism: Alphaproteobacteria bacterium (assembly GCA_018830285.1). Classification (GTDB taxonomy): domain Bacteria; phylum Pseudomonadota; class Alphaproteobacteria; order Caulobacterales; family Hyphomonadaceae; genus Hyphomonas. The sequence continues at coordinate 26,239 of JAHJSB010000011.1, read as the reverse complement.
GGATCGAAGGGATCAGGTCGCGCGCGTCGTCGAGACCAAGCACCCGCTGATTGTGGTCCGAACCGATGTGGTCGGCCACCTGGCGGGCGAAGGCGGATTCATCGTAGGACGGTTCGTTGAAGCCGATCGTGAAACTGCGAAGCTCTCCCGCAGGTCGCGATTGCGCCGCGGCTGCAAGGATGGCGCTGGAATCGAGCCCGCCGCTCAGGAACACCCCGATCGGCACATCGCTGACCAGGCGGCGGCTGGTGGCTTCCAGGAACAGCGCCCGTAACTCTTCCGCAAGGGCGTCCGTTCCGCGCGCGGCCAACGCCTCGTCGGGATCGAGCACGAAGCGCCAGTAGGCCTGCGTGCGCACCTCGAGGGTCGCAAGGTCGACGGTCATGTAATGGCCGCCCGGCAGCTTGGACGTGCCTTCGTAGAGGGCGTGGGGCGCCGGCAGGTAGCCATAGGCAAACAGCTTGTGCAGCGACAAGGACGACGGGACCGGATCGATCCCGCGGTGCGCGACCAGGGCGCCCAGTTCGCTCCCGAAGGCGAAAAGGTCGCGCCTTGCGCAATAATAGAGGGGCTTTTCGCCGAACCTGTCGCGCGCCAGATAGAGCCGCTTCCGCGCCACATCGAACAGGGCGAAGGCGAACATGCCATTGAGGCGCGCGGCAAGGTCCACGCCCCATTCGGCATAACCGTGGATCAGGACTTCAGTGTCCGAGTGACTGGTCGCGAAGACGTGGCCTGCGGCCTGCAGCTCACTGCGCAACGCTTCATGATTGTAGATCTCGCCGTTGTAGACGACGCAGATGGTTGCGTCCGCATTCCACATCGGCTGGCCGCCGCCGCTCAGGTCGCGGACCGCCAGCCGCCGGTGCCCGAGATGGAGCGCGAGATCCGCATCAATGTGAAAACCTTCGCCATCCGGACCGCGGTGCGCCAGGGCCCGCGTCATGGCCAGCAGATCGGACTGATCGCCACGTCCGACAAAGCCCGCGATGCCGCACATGGCCTAGTCCTCGACCATGTTGATGATTTCGCGGACACTGTAGGAGCGGCGGTTCTGGGATTCGAAATAGGTCCGGACTAGCATTTCGGCGAGCAGACCCATGAGCAAGCTCTGGACGCCGACCAGAAACAGGATGGCCGCGAGAATGGGAAGCGGCGTCTCGATCATCGATATGCCGGCGACAATCTTCAACCAGAGCATCCAGAGCGTGACCATGCCTGAGACGGCGAGCGACAACATACCGAAACCGCCGAAGACATAGATCGGCTTAACAAAGTGCCGGTCCAGGAATTTGACAACGAGTAGATCGAGAATGACCTTGGCCACCCGTTCGAGTCCGTACTTGGATTTACCGAATTTGCGGGCGTGATGGCGGACGGGCATTTCGCAGACGCGCGCGCCCATCCAGGAGGCGTAGATCGGGATGAAGCGGTGCATTTCCCCGTAGAGTCGGACATCCTTCACCACGTCATGGCGATAGGCCTTGAGCGTGCAACCATAATCGTGAAGCTCCACGCCCGATATCTTCGAAATGATCCGGTTGGCGACGCGGCTGACGAAGTTACGCCGGATCGCGGCGTCCTGGCGGTCCTTGCGCCAGCCGGAGACGACGTCGTAGCCCTCGTCCATCTTGGAGAGCAGCGCCGGGATATCGCGCGGATCGTTCTGCAAATCGGCATCGATCGAGACAATAATTTCACCAGCAGCGTGATCAATCCCCGCCATCATGGCCGCGGTCTGGCCATAGTTGCGCCGAAAGCTCACGATCTTGAGTTCGGGACGGAGCGCTGCTTCGGCGCGAAGGATTTCGAGTGATTTGTCCTTGCTGCCATCATTGATGCAGATGACCTCGAACGTGGTGTCGATCGTATCGAGAACGGAAAACAGATTCCGGCAAAGATCCGGAACACTTTCTTCTTCGTTGTAGATGGGAATGATGACCGACAGGTAAGGTTTGGGCACTTCTGAACCTGTTTCTGCCGTTGCGCGGCTATCTATTGTTGGTTGTGTCATACGGTGTTGTCCAAACTGTCAGTAGCCACTCACCACTCTGAAGGAGCCTAGCAAATCTGGTGAGAAAAGCGTTGCGGTTGCCGGGAACGATTAACAAAGGCCAACCAGTTAATCAATGACGACAGGCCGGAGGTTCACAGGCATTAGGGACACGGTCCCATCGGGATAAGATCATTGTTGCCGAGAAGCATGAGGGGCTCAAGACCGCTATACTCAGGACAGGCAGCTTTCCAGCGAAGGTTCTTAAATATGACTCTATGACCGTTTTCGCCGCCATCTTCTGCTGTGATGACGAGTTTACTGCCAACTTGCACATCTTGGTACATACGACCTTTCAGAGTGCTGTTCGGTTCACCGGTCAGGCGCTTGTATGACATCCAATACTGATCGTTACCAGAAAGGAAGCCGATCCCAGCTCCTCCTTCCTTCAAGACGAGTTCATATTCGATCAGTACCATTTTATTCCGCTTAATATTCATCGGAGCTACAAGCATGTATGAGCCGTCGTTAGCCTTGGTTTGGAGGGATAGCTGAAGTCCTAGTTCGGAAATCGAAAAATCCACGTCCGGCACGGCTTTGGAAAACGAGATGTCTCTTAAATCTCCGGTCCAAGCCAATGCATCAAACGACCGCAGGTCTCGCCTCTCTGTGGCCGCAGCATCTAAGGCCAACAGTCGCAGTGTAGGGAGAAGGTGAGTTGAATACGCGACCAAGGCCATTGCCACGAATACGCCCAATGTCGATTTGAGCGCTCTCGCTTGACTTGGTCCCCAGCCCTTAAAGAAATGTGACGGTAGGTCGGAGACTGCAGTCACGAAAACCGGGAAGGCCAGAATATAGGTGAGAGTTGCATATCTGACATATCGAAATTCTACGTACAGGAAGCCGAGACTACACACTGCATAGCCGGCGGGTAGGGCAATTAGGAATGCATCAGTCCAGCGTCTTTTCCAAAGGAGCCAAAATAGTGCAATTGGAGCTGCACAAATCAAAACCCAGAGAAGGTAATTTGTGACGTCGTTACTAGGTAGTCCGACAGTGTTATCGAGATCTAATTTAGTGAGAATCAATTGGAACCGGAACAAAATTGCCTGCAACACATGAGTAGGGTGCTCCAGCCAGGCGGATATGTACTGGTCTTTCCAGAATGCTTCTGCTTGTACCGAATGCCAGGCAATACCCTTTGACGCCAGCAGTTCCCCCGCGAGCTTGTCACTCACGAAGTATCCATAGTCGTTGGCTACCTGTCCAAGTCCTGACCAAGCTGCGTACCATTTCACCGGAGGGGTCAGAAGGAACAGTCCGTGCACTGCATAATTCCGAATGGTCCAAGCCAACAAGGGGGCGCCGAATGCAAGAACCGCGCATCCTGCTGAAACCGCACGCCTCCGGGCTGGCGCGACTAAAACCGCCCAAACGACAATCGGTATGAACAAGAGAACCATCTCCGAGCGAAAAAATGGAAGGATTGCTGAAAACAGTCCGAGCGCAATCCAATACTGTTTTTTTGTGGATGATTCCGAATTGCTACCAGTGCGGCAATAAATGAGATCAGCAGAGCAGGCAAGAGCCCTTCTGCGAGTATAAAGGTTGATCCTGCTGCCAGCCACGGGGATACTGCATATATACAGCATCCCAAAAGTGCCCCAAAATGGCTCCTTGATATCGTAGCTATAACGTAGAAAAGCGGAATAATTGCAAATGAATCTATGATCGATTGAGCGACCCTAATTTCGAATAAGCTATTGAATTCAAAAAATCCCAACAAATTGAGAAAAATCGGATATCCGGGGAGGTACGAGAATATATTATTTTCATAATTTCCTTTGTGCAATAGATCTTTCATATATAAATAAACTTGAGTTATTCCTCCATAGTAATTTTCATTTGACCAACTCAAGTAATCTTCGGAAAATCCGCCTTTATTCAAAATAATATATAATCTAGAAACAATAGACACAGCAATAATAAAAAGTACTATTATGCAGAGTGCAAACTTGCAAATTCTATCCTTGTTGATTTTCAAATGCATTCGCAGCACACTCCATACATACAAAAATTGTTGTCGCCGGTTTTTGCAGTTCCGGCGTCAGCAGCCCGGCTGCTGCATCCGTCTTCTCCGCACAGTTTTCTTCTGCCGACTTCTCTCGTCTTCACATGCCCGTCATTTGCATCATGCGACCGAGTTAATCTCATGCTCTCGGTCCGGCTCGGTTGCGAATAACTTGCGGCTCATGGTCAAACTTGACAACTGGACGCTGGTGCTTTTTTTACTTGCTTTGCTCACCAAGGCATGGCTCCATCATTACAAGGTCTCGGTCGAAAACCAGCCCCGGCGGCTCGGGCAGTGATCGTGAAAGGCAAGCGCCCTTCCACCTCAGATCCTGAATCACTGCACTGTAGTTGCCTTTTCCCCCTTCTGCTGTGACAACAAGGTGACTGCCGTCCTCGACTCTTGTGACAAACTCACCCTCAATCACGCTGCCTCGCTTACCAATCATGTAATTGTAGGACAGCCATCGCTGGTTGCCATTTGAAAGGACGCCCAGTCCCAAGCCACCCTCTTCGAGGTGAATCCTGTATCTGACTAAGACTGCGTCGCTCTGCCCGCTCTCCAGAGGTGCAGTCAGCAAGTACAGGCCACTGTTCGCTTCTGCGCTTACTCTCAGACCCAAGGCGGTTTTGGCGAAAGTCACATCCGACATCGCTTTGGTGAGGGGCGCGCTTTCAAGATCGTGTATCCATGGCAATTTGCCGACCGTGCTGAAATCCACCCGCTCGGAATAGACTTCGCTGACGGCCATTGATCTCAAGCTCGTCGATTGAATAACGAAGTGAGCACCTATGCCAGCCAAGGCGAATGAGGCCAGTGCCGCCTTGAGCCGGCCTGCGCGTTTTGTATTCCAGTGTTTTGTAAAATGCGATGGCAAGTCGGCGGCTGCTCCGAGAAAGACCGGGAAAGCCAGGGCGTAGGTCAGACTCGCATATCTTACATAGCGCAGCTCGACATAGAGTATCCCCAGGCTGCACAATGCATAGCCAACGGGTATGCTAACGAGGAGTGCGTCGGTCAAACGCCGGTTCCACAAAAGCCAGGCAAGGGCGAACGGGGCGGCACATATTATGACGAACAGGAAGTGGTCGGTAAGCCCGATGATGGTATAATCGACCTCTGTCAGGATCATCTTCAAACGGAACAATATGGTTTGAAGCACGTGTTCCGGGTGCTCCAGCCACGCGGAGACATATTCCGCTTTCCAATAGGCCTCGGACTGCGGGGAATTGAACGCCATCCCCTTTTTGTTCAGGATATCCTTTGCTCGCACATCGCTGACAATATATCCGTAGTCATTGGGCAATTGCCCCAGGCCCGACCATGCGGCGTACCATTTCGCAGGCGGAGTCAGCAGGTAATACCCATGCACCAAGTAGTTTCGGACAATCCACGCGAACAGCGGGGCCGCGAACGCGGCGACCACGCAGACCGTTGACAGCAAGCGCCGGGGCGGCCTTGTCACCAGAATTGCCCAGAGCCCCAGGGGAATGAACAGAAGTACGAACTCCGAGCGGAAGAAGGGTAGGATTGCAGCGAAGACTCCAAGTGCAATCCAGTGCTTTGCCTTATCTGGATGTTCTCGGATAGAAGCTAGTCCTACAAGCAGCAACACCAGCATTGCTGATACAAGCGACTCAGCAACCAGATATGTCGATCCCGCTGCCCACCACGCGACGGTGGCGTAAATGGCGGGAGGGATAAGTGCGAGCCAGGACGACCGTGAAATCTGGTATGACAGATAATATAAAGGAAATATAATAAGAGAATCCAACACTGATTGGATCATTCGCACTGCAATCAATTTATCAGTAAAAATTATCTCAACGATCGAAAGGAAGGCGGGATAGCCGGGCAAATATCGAAAAATCTTAGTTTCGGCTTCACCGGAAAGAATGACATCTCTCATGTGAATGTATATTCTCGTCAAGCCGCCAAAGTAGTGTGTCATGGCCCAGTCAAACTGATCAGCATGCATGCCTCCCCTGATGGAAAGAAAGTACATGCGGTTCGCTATGGCGACGCCAAACAGGATCAATAAAATGATTGTCAGGGCATAAAATCTTTCTGGAGAAGCATTATAATTCCGCTCTGCAGAATTATCGGAAAACTGTTGTTTACTCATTCTCTAGTGCCCTGCTTTCAATCGGTCTATGAGGAGTTGCCCGTACCGCTGTCCGCTCGCCCGATTCCATAATACCGTATTCCATATCGCTGCATCGTGTCCGGGTTGTAGAGGTTTCGGCCATCGAAGATCACCGGGGCCGCAAGCTGCGACTTTATCCGTTCGAAATCCGGGGCGTGGAACTGTTTCCACTCCGTGGCGATGATCAGGGCGTCTGCGCCATCCAGCGCGGCTTCGGGGCTGTCGACCAGCGCCAGGTCGTCACGACCGCTATAGAGCCGGGCGCATTCATCCATCGCCTCGGGGTCGAACGCGCGCACGCGCGCGCCGGCGGCCCATAGCGCCTCCATGATCGCCCGCGAAGGGGCTTCGCGCATGTCGTTGGTGTTGGGCTTGAAGGCCAGGCCCCAAAGCGCGAATGTTTTGCCGTGCAGGTCATCGCCGAAATGCTTGCGGACCTTGTCGAAGAGCACCGTCTTCTGGGTCTTGTTGCGGGCTTCGACCGACTTCAGGACGGTCGGCTCGAAGCCGGTGCTTTCCGCGAGATGGATCAGCGCCTGCACGTCCTTGGGAAAGCAGGAGCCGCCATAGCCGATGCCGGGATAGATGAAATGATAGCCGATGCGCGGATCGCTGCCGATGCCGCGGCGAACTTCCTCGATATCGGCGCCCAGGCGCTCGGCGAGATTGGCCATCTCGTTCATGAAGCTGATCTTGGTCGCGAGCATGCAGTTGGCAGCATATTTCGTGAATTCGGCGCTGCGCGCATCCATGATGATGATCTTGTCGTGGTTGCGGCTGAACGGCGCGTAGAGTTCGCGGATCAACTGCTCCGTCTCGTCGTTGTCGGTGCCCAGAATGATCCGGTCCGGCTTCATGAAATCGGCAACCGCGGAGCCTTCCTTGAGGAACTCGGGATTGGAGGCGACATCGAAGCCGAGATCGCTGCGACCGCGGGCCGCGAGAACGGTCTCGATAGCGGCTCGAACCCTGTCGGCGGTGCCGACCGGCACGGTCGACTTGGTGACAACGATCTTGGCGTCGTCCATGTGGGCTGCGATCGTCCCGGCCACGGCAAGCACATGCTTGAGATCGGCGGATCCGTCCTCGTCCGGCGGCGTTCCGACCGCGATGAACTGGATCCTGCCATGCCCGACACCGCGGGCGGCGTCCGTGGTAAAGTGCAGCCGGCCGGCCTCGTGGTTCTCCTGAACGAGGCGCGTCAGGCCCGGCTCGAAAATGGGAATGTCGCCGCGGTTCAAGCGCGCGATCTTGTCGCTGTCGACATCGACACAGATGACGTCATGTCCGACATCGGCCAATGCCGCCGCCTGGACCAGCCCGACATACCCAATTCCAAAGATCGTCACTTTCAACGCTGTTTGCCTCTGTTCCGGATGAAAACCACTTTGCTCAAGTGGTTCTCGTCTGTTCTTGTCCAAGTCGAGGAAAGAAATCCGCGCTGCAAGGTTTCCCTCCCGGCAGCATGGTCTCGGCCTTACTGGCGTGTTTGACTTGGCAATTGCCATATAGGCTTTCGGTACGCAACCTCGTCCACGCCTGAGAGCACAGTTTCGTGACGGATCGATGCCGTTACGTTGAAAAAAGCGGTAAATGCGGACCGGACCTGCGTTCGCGCCGGCCCGGACTGCTCCCCGGCGGCGCGGCGCCCCATCCCCGCATCCGTGAAGCGTGGCACGTCACACACCGTAGTAGGACCTGTACCAGTCCACGAAACTCTTGACCCCGTCGACGATGTCCGTGCCCGGCCGATAGTCCAGCTGCCGCGCCAGTTCGCTGGTGTCGGCAAATGTATCGGGCGCATCGCCCGCCTGCATCGGAAGCATCTCCTTGATCACCTCCTTGCCGAGCGCGGCCTCTATCGCATCGATATAGGCGAGGAGCTTTTCGGGCTTGCCATTACCGATGTTGAAGAGGCGAAAGGGCGCGGCACTGGAGGCGGGATCCGGTGTCTTTCCATTCCAGTCAGGGTTTGGCCGGGCAATGTCGTCGCTGGCCTTGATCAGGCCGGCGACGATGTCATCCACATAGGTGAAATCGCGGGTGTGGTTGCCATGGTTAAAGACCGGGATCGGCTTTCCTTCAAGCGCGAGCTTAGTGAACTTGAAGAGGGCCATGTCGGGCCGTCCCCAGGGCCCGTAGACGGTGAAGAAGCGCAGCCCCGTGGTCGGCAGCCCGAACAGGTGCGAATAGGAATGCGCCATCAGTTCGTTCGCCCGCTTGGTCGCGGCATAGAACTGGAGCGGATGATTGGCGCCGGCATGTTCGGAAAACGGCATGGTCGTGTTGGCGCCGTAGACACTGGACGTGCTCGCATAGGTCAGATGTAGCGCCTGATTGTAGCGGCAGGCTTCGAGCAGGTTGGTGAAGGCGACGATGTTGCTCTCGACATAGGATTGCGGATTTTCGAGGCTGAAGCGCACACCAGCCTGCGCGGCAAGATGGATGACCCGGTCAAATTTTTCAGCCGCGAACAGGGCGTCCACCGCTGCGCGGTCCTCGAGTCCCGCCCTGACAAAGCTGTAGCTGCCCGTGCATCTCTCGCTTGCCTCCTGCAGGACTTTGAGCCGGGCTTCCTTGAGCCCGGGATCGTAATAGGCGTTGACATTGTCGATGCCGGTCACGGAATCGCCACGCTCGAGCAGCCGCCTGGCCACATGAAAACCGATGAACCCGGCATTTCCGGTGACGAGAATCCTCATCGGCCGCTCCCCGGGCAGTGTGTGCCGGCTGACATGCTGTCTTTTCCCGTCTTCATTCAAAAGCCTCCTTTGGCAGACCGAACCCGCGGCGTTGATCGCAGCAAGCCGGTTGGTATCACGATTTCCATCCGGCAAGAACAGGCACGCCGTCAGGATTGGGCGTCAAGCGGCGCGCGCGGGCACCTTCATCAGTGGCAGACAACGCTCAGTCGCGCGGACCGACTCAACAAACCAATGTAGCCTGATAAATAAAGGCATTGTCGTGATTAGAGTTTTGGCTTAACGGGAATGGATGTGCATTACCGGACAGTGTTGAAAAAATGCCCGAGTTCAAGAATCCCCGAATCCCTGATTGGGCATTGGCTATTTCACTCGCGTCGCTCGTCGCGCTCCTTGGGCTATGGCCTCATCTCTTTTTCATGAATGAAATTGGTGAATTCAGATACTTCCATGGGGCATATGACGAGGACACTTATACGCTCGGCTGGCTGAATGGCACGCTCAGAACGACACGGCTCCTCTCCGGTGCCGCTCTGAGCCTTGTTCATGGGCTCACGGGAAGTTCCATAGACACGACCCTTGTCCTGTCAGACATCGTTTTTCCATTCATTGTGATCTGCTGCGCGTATTTCGCGGCAAGTCAATTGGTCAATTCTCCTGTGGGGCGCGTAACATTAACACTGCTCTTGGCTTTCGCGAACGACCTGCTGTCCCTCGGAAATCTCACCATATGGAATACATGGCCTCGAAACCTGGCGTATTTCTCTGATCTCGTAACGCGCTTGACTGGGCGGGATTTGGTGCCCGCGTACGAAACCACGTTTCTTGCGATATTCAGGACGCCTGAACCCCAACTAAGCTTTGCGCTTATGTTCCTGATATTTGGTCTTCTTGCTCATCTCGCAAAATCGGAGAAGGAGGCTCGGCCGCTCGCTTTTGCGCTCTTGACGCTGGCAGTGGCCGTCTCACCACTGGGCTACACGTTCGTGACCTTTCCTGTTACCGTGATCGTCTTGGGTTGCATCGTTACACTCCCATTTGTCGGAAGGCGGAAAACGGCAATTTCTCTCGCTCTGGGGCTGATCGGTGGGCTCATGATCCTCGTCGTCGTCCAATACGCGCAACAGGCGGGCGCGCAATCAAGCGAGGGCGTTGCAATGGCGTTGTCGTTTGATTCGCGGCTGCCGATTGCAACGCCCGCGACTTTGGCGAGCGCTGTATTGGGTTTGAGCTTTGCTTTATACATGCTCTTGTGGCGGCGCTGGGAACCGCTCTCCTTCCTGGCCCTCGGATGCCTGCTCGCCCCGGTCGTGCTGAGCAATCAGCAGATTGTCACGGGCAAGATGATAAGCGCGAGAGACTGGGAAAGGGTGTTCAATAGCCCCGCGCTCGTATTCGGCTGTTTCACAGCTCTCAAAGTGATCAATATGCGTATCGACAGCAAGTTTGCGACATCAATCGGTGCGGCCGGCGTGATATTTTGCTGCTTCATCGCATTTGTTCTGATTCGCGGACAAGATCGATCCATCCAAATGTGGACCGATACCAATCTTCAATCCGTGGCAGTCGCCCGGGCACTTGCGACGCTTGATCCAGACGTGTTTGCGAACGTGACTGTCGTTCTGGACAGAGGCGGACTGGGCTCGCTGGTTCAATTGAGAACATCCACTGAGGCCAAGCCACTCCTCAATTTCTATAGTGTCGGAATACGTCTTGTACCGAATATGGCGCCAGACGCCGTGCAAGCAGACCCAAGTCCCTATGAAGATACAGTCTTTGCCTATTGGCTGCGCTCGGGCATCAGCGATTCGGAGGCCGAGCAGCTATTGCGTAGGGAGATCAGTCAACGGTCTGGTATGTTTAGCAATTTTCTGTTCAGCTTCCGGGATGCCTGGTACCCGTCGAGCGACAATCGCGCAGTGCGGACAGCCGAACTCGAGCGCAGCGTCGGCCTGATCATAGCCCGATATCAGAGATACCTGTCTCTAGAGCGCACACCGGTTCTCGCGAATCCTGCCGTGTTTGTTTCTGAAAGTGCGCCCAATGAACTTCGCTCGATGGAATGGATTGACAACGAGTATATCGGCTTGGGAAAGGCCGGCGACGCAACTGCATATCTCTATCGACAAGTTCCACGGCCTTGAGCCCCGCTGATGAATGCGAGAGAGGCAATCACAACTCTCAATGTAAAGCGCCTAGGCATTTAAGCGCGCCGCGCCTTGTTCCGAATTAGACGGGAACAGACTTTACGGCGATCACCGGGTAATGGAAGCACGCCAATATGGAAAGCAGTCCTGCGTGGACAGGCGGTCCATATTCTATTTCCCTGTTGCGAGATATGTGCGCCTTGACAAACAGTCCTCGCAGCAGGACAGCAAGAAATGGCAGGGTTTGGTGGGCGCACAGGAGTTTCCATGAACATCGTGATTACGGGCGCATCGGGCTTTGTCGGCGGCAATCTGGTCTGGCTGCTGGCGGCGCAGGGGCACCGGTTGCTGCTGGTGGGGCGGGATCCGGATCGTCTGGCGAAAGCCTTTCCCGGCCACGACTGCTGCGGCTATGACGAACTCGCCGAGCGGGGGCGAGGCTGCGACCGGCTGGTGCACCTGGCCGTCCTCAACAACAACGTGTCTGCCGGACCCGAAGAGTTCCACAGGATCAATGTGGAGCTGACGCTTGAGGTCGCGGCCAAGGCGCAGCGCGCCGGGATTGCGCGTTTCGTCAATGTCTCGTCCATCCACGCGCTCGATGAGGACAATGCGAGCGCCTATGCGGTCAGCAAACGCGAGGCCGTGCGCCAACTCGCGTCGTTCGACGGGATCGAGATCGTCTCGGTCTATCTGCCGATGGTCTATGGCGCGCGCTGGACGGGGCGCCTGGGGGCTCTCAACAAGCTACCCCGCCCGCTCGCGCGCATGCTGTTTAGCTTCCTGGCGGCGTTGAAGCCCACCGTCTCCGTGGCCCGCATCGCTGAGTTCGTGACCGCCCAACTCGCGGTGGACAAGGATGCGGAGATCATCGTGTCGGACGGACAGGGGAAGAACCCCTGGTACAGGACCGCCGTCCGCCTGGTCGATCTTGCCTTTGCCCTCGCCGTGCTGGTGCCGTTTTCATGGGCGCTGCTCATCATCTGGCTGATCGTCAAGCTCCAGTCGCCAGGCCCCGGCGTATTCGCGCAGAAGCGGATCGGCAAAGACGCCAGGGAATTCACTTGCTACAAGTTCCGGACCATGAAGTGCGGCACCCCGCAGACAGGAACGCACGAGGCCTCCGCCAGCGCCATCACCTCGTTCGGGAGGTTCCTGCGCGCCACCAAGCTCGACGAATTGCCGCAGGCCTGGAACATCCTGCGCAACGAAATGACCCTGATCGGGCCGCGCCCCTGCCTGCCGATCCAGACGCAGCTGATCGAGGCGCGCAGGTCGCGCGGCGTGTTCGAGGTGAAGCCCGGAATCAGCGGCCTGGCGCAGGTCAACGACATTGACATGAGCGACCCGCAAAAGCTCGCAAAATGGGACGAGCGCTATATCCGGCTGCAATGCCTGGTCCTGGACCTGAAGATCGGGCTCGCCACGGTCAGGGGCCGGGGCCAGGGCGACAAGGTCGCAGGCTGAGCCCTTCCCACGCTCACAGCGCGCGATGCGTGGGGGACGACGAGCCGACCTCGCGCAAGGGCGTTGCCGGCAGCCTCGCCTGCTAAGGCAAGGGCCGTGGGGCGGCTCGAAGCGTCCCCACCCTTGAGAACGGGATTACCCTTGTGGTTTTCGCAAAGGAAAGCTCCATGGACACGCCCCAAAACCTCAACCTGCCCTACATCCTTCCCTCCCAGGCCCAGAAGCACGTCACCCACAATGAAGCCCCCGATGCCGTGGCCCAGATCGGCGTACAGACCCGCATCGCGTCCGAGCCGCCCGCAGCGCCGGCGGCGCGTGGAGCGGCCATGAAGGCCAGATCGCGGCTTTGACCGGCGGCGGCTGGGGCTTCTTCTCGCCACGGCCCGGATGGTTGGCCTGGATCACTGATGAGGCCACGCTGGTGGTTTTTAACGGCGGTCACTGGGCCGCCGTCTTCGATCCAGGTCTCGGCGCGGTCGACCGTCTGTCGGTCAATGCGGCGCTGGCGGACGAGACCAACCGGCTGGCGGTTCGCGCTCCCGCGATCCTGTTCGATCACGCCGGATCGAGTCACCGGCTCAAGCTCAACAAGAACGCCGCGCCGGCGACGACAAGCCTTGTGCTCCAGAGCGGCTATTCCGGCCATGCGGAACTCGGGCTGTGCGGTGACAACGAGTTCCGCCTCAAGCTCTCGGGCGACGGCTCGACCTAGACCGAGGCGCTGCGCGGCGACGCCGCGACAGGCAGGCTCTCGGCGGGAGGCCTGTGGCTCGGCCCTGACCTGATGCAGAACGTGCTTCCGGATTCCGGCCGCATCAACGGCGCCGGCAACAACATGGTGTTCTCGGGCGTAAGCTACGCCGCGCCGGGCTATCTGGCGCCGGCCAGCGGCGCAACCCTCGAACCGCACACCAAGTTCATTCACAACAACACCGACTACGGCGGCAGTGCCGGAACGCTCGACGCCCATATCCGTCTGCTGATCGACAAGCTGCGCCCCGCAAGCGGCCGCCGCTACGGCCCCGAATGGTGCGCGATCCGGGCAACCCAGGCGGCGGCGACCGCCACCGAGGTGATGGCGATTGGCAGCCTGTTGCACGAGCTGTTGTGCACCAGCACGTTCACGGCCATGCCAACGCGCTACTCCGTGGGCTATTTCCTCAGGGTGGTGTCCGGCTCCGCCGCCATTCGCGTCAATTCGTATGTGGTGATCCGCGCCGCAATCGATGGTGCGTCCGTTCCGGCCGGCGTGGCGGCAAGTCCGGTGCAACTCTTGCCGGCCGACGGGTGGAAACATGTCACGCTGCGGGCCTGGCCCAATGTCTACGGCTACGAATACTCGGCGCTTCAGCTGTCCGCCTCCGCCGGCAGCGTGGCGCTGCTGGCGATGCCGGGCATCTTTTTCGGCCATGTCGACATCGATCCGCTGCAGGGCGTTTTCATGAACAGCCGTATGTTCGGCTGAACCGCTGCCGCACTTGCATTTGTCCTGCGTGTATGATGCAAGGCACAGACTCGACGCGTATTCCCGGACCGACACCATGTTGATGACGCCTGCCAAGATCGGCCGTTTGATGCGAACGGTGCTGCACCTCAAACCCGGCCAGATCATCAACCGGGTGTCGCGGCGGGTCTTGCGCGCTCGCGATGTGCGCGGCCCCACGCCGGCGATCCGGGAGGCGGAGCAGGTCTTCACGCCCTGCCCCGGCCGTCCGGCCAGCATGATAGGGCCTCTGTCCTTCCTGTTTCTGGGCGAGAAGGGTGCGCTGGGTGAGCCCGCGGACTGGAATTCGCCCGGCAAGGCCAAGCTGTGGCTCTACAATCTCCATTATTTCGACGATCTGCTTGCCGATGGCGCACCAAGCCGTGCCGATTGGCACCGGTCCCTGATCTCGAACTGGATCGCGGCAAATCCGCCGCTCGCGGGCAACGGCTGGGAGCCTTATGTGCTGTCGCGCCGCAGCGTGAACTGGATCGGTTGGCACCTGGCCGGCAATCTACTCGGCCCCGACGCCCTCGCCAGCCTCGCCATGCAGGCCCGGGCGCTCAGCGGATTGCTGGAATACCATTTGCTCGGCAATCACCTGTTTGCCAATGCAAAGGCGCTGGTTTTCCTCGGCGCCTTCTTCGAAGGCGCGGAAGCGGACAGATGGCTGCAAACCGGAGTGTCGATCCTGGAGCGTGAACTCAAAGAGCAGATCCTCGGTGACGGCGGTCACTTCGAGCTGAGCCCGATGTACCACGCGCTGACGCTTGAGGACCTGATCGATCTAGTACAGCTCGCGCGGATTTATCCCGAGCGTCTCTCCGGTGCGGCCACCCGCCAGCGATGGAGCGAACGGGCTCGAGCGATGCTCGACTGGCTCGCCGTCATGAGCCATCCCGATGGCGAGATCTCGCTTTTCAACGATGCCGCGCTCGGCCAGACGCGTACGCATGCGGAGCTCAGCAGCTATTACGCCGCGGCAAGCGTGAACGCTGCGCCGCCTGCCGAAGCCGCACAGCGCTCGCGCCACCTCAAGGCGAGCGGCCATGCCCGGCTGCAGCGGGGATCGTGGGTGGTGCTGATGGACATGGCCGAGGTCGGCCCCTCCTACCTGCCCGGCCATGCCCATGCCGACACCCTGTCGCTGGAAATCTCACTCGCTGGGCAAAGACTGATCACGAACGGGGGAACCTCAGTCTATGCCATGGGGCCGCACCGGGACATCGAGCGCGGCACCGCGAGCCACGCCACCGTCTGCATCGACGGAGAGAATTCCTCCGAGACCTGGGCAAGCTTCCGGGTCGGTCGGCGGGCCAGGGTGCTTGGCGCCCAGGTGTCCCTCGGCGCGGACCGGGACACGGCGGAAGCATCCCACGACGGCTATCGCCATCTCAAGGGCAGCCCCCTGCTTCACCGCGAGGTCTCGGTGGGCGCGGAGACGGTCCTAATCTGCGACCGCTGCGAGGCCCGGTCGCCGCATGATGTGACCGGTCGCCTGCCCTTGCACCCCTCGGTCCGCTCGGTCACCCTGGGCGGGAACGGATGGGATATCGTCACGCGCGATGGCCGGACCGTCCGCGTCGTGCTTTCAGGCCCGGTCGAGCCGGGCGTCGAGGATGGCTTCTTCGCCGGCTCGTTCGGCGTAAGAACGCCGCGGCCGGTGCTGACCTGGACGGCCCGGGGCGTCCGCTCGCTCACCGTCGAAGTGGAATTCAGTCTCTGATGCGAATCCTTCTCCTCTCCGACAACTATCCTCCTGAAACCAATGCCGGCGCGCTGCGCAGCGGAGCGCATGCCGAGATCTGGGCGGCCCAGGGCCACGACGTGACGGTGGTCACGAGCTTTCCCAATTTTCCGGAGGGAAAGCTTTTTGCAGGCTACCGCCAGAAGCCGTTCAGCAAGCATAGGATCAACGGGGTCACCGTCATCCGCGTGCCGACGTTGATCTTCCCCAATGCCGGCACGGTCAAGCGGATTGTCGACTTCGTAAGCTTCATGGTGACCGGCACCCTTGCCGGTTGGGTTGTTCGCAAGCCGGACCTGGTGATCGCCACATCGCCGCAATTCTTCGCCGCCGCCGCGGGTTGGCTCGTCGCGTCGGTCCGGCGGCGCCCGTTCGTCTTCGAACTCCGGGACCTGTGGCCCGATTCAATCGTTGCCGTCGGCGCGCTCGCCGACAGCGCGTTGCTGGGGCCGATCCGCAAGCTCGAGTATTTTCTCTATCGCCGCGCGGCGGCGATCGTCAGCGTCACCAACGCCTTTCGCGACCACCTTGCCGAACGCGGCATCGACCCCGCGAAGATCACCGTCGTGCGCAACGGGGTCGACCTCAGCCGCTTCTCCCCCGGTGATGGCGCGGGCGTGCGCCGGGAGCATGGGCTGGAGGGGAAAACGGTCGTCTCCTACATTGGCACGATCGGCATGGCCCACGGACTCGGGCTGTTGCTGGATGCCGCCGAAGGGCTGCGCGCGTCCAATCCGGACATCGCCATCCTGATCCTGGGGACGGGCGCGGAACGGGAGCAGCTGCGCGATGAGGCCATCCAGCGCGGGCTTTCCAATGTCATCTTCGTCGACAGGGTGCCCCATGACCGGGTGATCGAGTACTGGCGCGCGAGCGACATGACGCTCGTAATCTTGCGCGATTCGCCGGTTTTCCGGACCGTGATTCCGTCCAAGATCTTCGAGGCGATGGCCACGGGCACGCCGATCGTCACCAATGTGAAAGGCGAGATCGAGGCGCTGTTGCGCCCCCTGGACACGGCCGTCTTCGTCGAACCGGGGCGCGCCGACGCGCTGGCCGAGGCGATCGCGCGCCTGTCTGCCGACCCGGCCCTGCGCGCGCAGATTTCCGCCGCCGGGGTTCGCCATGCCCTGCGGTTCGACCGGAGCGCACAGGCCACCCTGTTGCTTGAGGAACTCAAGCGGATCATCAATTTCTGACTGTATCGGCACGAGTTTGTGATCTGCGCGGTGCGACAGGCATTGCGACTGAGGTCAGGCTTCACCTGTCCGGCGGCTGCCAATCTGATGCCGTAGCGCCGCGTCGCTTGAGGCGCAGGGCGAGGCCAATGGACACGCCGGCGCCGATGGCCACGGTCAGGTCGACGAGAACGGTCAGGACCAGCGTCAAAACCAGAAGCAGGATATCGCTTTTCCTGCCGCGCGCATATTCGCGCCATTTGTGCGGTTCCGTCATGTTCCAGGCCGTGATGATGAGAAGGGCTGCAAGCGCCGGCATGGCCAGGTAGCTCGCGGCGGGCGCGGCAAATGCCATCACCAGCAGGATGACGACGGCATGCACAAGCCCCGCGACCGGTGTCTTGCCGCCGGCCTTTATGTTCGTCGCGGTTCGTGCAATCGCGCCGGTGGCCGGAAGGCCGGTGAACAGCGCGGAACCTATGTTGGCGATGCCTTGCGCCGTCAGCTCGGCATTGGGCCTGTGCTGTCCCGCGATCATCTTGTCGGCGACCATCGCCGACAGCAGCGATTCGACCCCTGCCAGGAAGGCAATGATGAAGGCGGATGGCAGCAGCTCGATCATGCGCGAGACGGAAAGGTCCGGCAGTTGCGGCCATGGCATTTGGCTCGGAAGTTCGCCGAACCGGGAGCCGAGCGTATCGACCGGTAGCGCCATCAGCGCCACCAGCGCCGACCCGACCCCGACGGCCACGATAAGGCCGGGGAAGCGGGGCGCAATGCGCCGCAGAAAGACGATCAGGACGAGGGTGACAATCGCAATGGAAAATGTCGACGGGCTGAAAGTCTCCCGGGCCTCCCACAGCACCGGGATCTTTTCAAGGAAATCGGCAGGCTCCTTGTCGACGGCCAGGCCGAGGAAGTCCTTCAGCTGGCTCGTGGCAATGATGATGCCGATACCGATGGTGAACCCGTTCACCACCGCCTCCGGCACGAATGCAATCAGGCTTCCGGCCCGGAAATAGCCGCCGATAAGCAGGATGATGCCCGCCATGAAGGTCGCCAGCACCAGGCCGTCATAACCGAACTGGGAGATCACGCTGAACACGACGACGATGAAGGCCCCTGTCGGACCGCCGATCTGGACACGGCTGCCGCCAAACAGCGAAATCAGGAAGCCGCCGACAATGGCGGTGACGATCCCCTTGTCCGGACCGGCGCCGGAGGCAATGGCGATGGCGAGGCTCAGCGGAAGCGCGACCATGGCGACCGTTGCCCCGGCCAGCAGGTCACCGACAAAAAGCTGCCAGCTGTAGGTCTGAAGTGTCGTGAGTATCTTGGGTTGACGCATTTTGAGAGCCCGTTGCCAAAATTGCCAGAGTCTGTGTTTCTCTTCGTGCAGCTTCGAGCGGCAGGATCGTCGGCAGGGCTGTCGGCGGTCGCCGTCGCGACTTGACTGATGTTCAGTGCGGCGTTGCGGATGCCGATGCCGGGGTTTTCAGCCTGACCCCGCGCCCACCGGCGGTGCTGGCCGCGTGATCTCCGATGAGTTCGATGCCGGCCTTGTCGAGCGCCTCCGCCACCTTGGTGAGCGTATCTATGGTGCCCCGGACATTGCCATCACTGGCCTCCATCCGCTGAACCGTCGGCAGCGATACCCCGGCCATCGCGGCAAGGTTTTTCTGGTCGATTCCGAGAAGCGCCCGGGCGGCGCGCAGCTGTGCGGCGGTGATCATGCTGTGGGCTCATGCTTCAAGGCTTCATATAGATGCATTCTACTCGCATACTCATGCTTGAGACATCAATACTCCCATCTCAAGCGTGATGCAAGACATCTCCGCTGGCGCCACGTCGTGAACGCCGGCGGCAGGCCGGTTCCGGCTCGCTCCCGCGGATATCACTCGCCTTGCGGCAAGGTCTGCGGGCTTGCGCCTGGCTCGGGCAATGGCTCGGGCAATTGCTTGTGCCCCCACTCGATCCTCTTGTAGTCAAAGCCGTATTCAAGTGTCGGCTTGACCACCTTGAAGTAGGGAGAGAGATCGAAATCCCGCGGCGCGAACAGAGAATGATGCCTGATATGCAGGATCTCGCGGCGGGAATAGTCCGAATCCGCCCGCTGCCTGCCCGGCGCGCGGATGATCTCGGGAAGGATCGGATAGTACACTGATTGGAAAGCCTGGGCGATCATCGAGGAGCAGATGGCGCGGGTCGGATCACCCGAGCCAAAGGCAATCATCCGTCGGCGCCAGCGCACCGGCACCGGCGGCGTCGGGAAGAAATAGCGCAACATGTCGAAAATGTTCTTCATGTCGTAGCGGACGCCGAGCCGTTCCACCATGTAGGAGACCACGGCAGCGCGATCCTCGGGGGTCAGGCCCATAGGCCGGCAGATCCGCGTGTTGAAGCGGGCATATTTGGACAGCGGCACGGCAACGCAGCCTTCGCCCAGATTGACCTCGACGAGTTGCGGGTATTCCTCGGAACCGGCGTCGCCGGGCTTCAGGGCATTGCCGACATAGAGCGCGGCGTGCGACCAGGTCGACTGGGTCAGATACTTGATCGCGGCTGACACCTTCTCATTGCCCTCCACCAGCAGAACGTCACCGGCCTGCAGCGTCCGCGAAAGCGTTTCGGGGTCGGACGGCGTGTAGGGTTCGTAGCCCGGATTGGCTGAGTGCAGCCGCCGCGCCAGAAACCTTCCAAGGCGGTCGAGCAGGCTGTCTTTCATGTCGCGTGCTTCGGTCATGCTGAAACACTTGGACGCCGCGGCGGCCCGGATCAACCCGGCGGGGATCAACTTTGCGTTTTCCCGGCTTGATAACGGCGCCGGAACCTCATAATTTAGAATCATTCTAATTTGTGAGGGTCTCATGCTCAATCGTATTCTCGGTTTCAACCGCAGGTCCTTCAACTCCCTGAGCGAGCAGGAAATCCTCGCTTTGGCGATATCGTCCGAAGAGGACGATTCGCGCATCTACCTCGCCTACGCGGATCACCTGAGAGATGACTATCCGCAATCGGCCAGGGTGTTCGAGGAGATGGCGGCCGAGGAAAGCGTGCACCGCGCGCGGCTGATCGAGCGCCACAAGGCGCGCTTCGGAGATCGCATTCCTCTCATTCGCCGCGAGCATGTACGCGGGTTTTACGAGCGCAAGCCGGATTGGCTGGTGAAAAACCAGTCAGTCGACAAGATCCGCCAGATCGCCGAGGACATGGAGGCCCAGGCCCACAATTTCTATCTTGCCGCCGCGGGCCGCGCCTCGGACGCCGACACCCGCAAGTTGCTCGGCGACCTCGCGCTGGCGGAAAAGAGCCATGAATCGCTGGCGCGCCGGCTCGGCCTCGAGCACACGCCCGAAGACGTGAAGTCCGAAGAAGCGGAGACCGCCCGCCGCAAGTTCATCCTGACCTATGTCCAGCCCGGGCTGGCGGGATTGATGGACGGCTCGGTTTCCACCCTTGCGCCGATCTTCGCCACCGCGTTTGCCACCGGCGACACCTGGACAACCTTTCTGGTCGGACTGTCGGCATCCGTCGGCGCCGGGATTTCCATGGGCTTCACCGAAGCCGCCCATGACGACGGGGTGATCTCCGGACGCGGATCGCCGCTCAAGCGCGGGCTGGCGTCAGGCATCATGACCGCGATCGGCGGTCTTGGTCACGCGCTCCCCTACCTGATCCCGGATTTCACCATCGCCACCTCCGTTGCCATCGCGGTGGTCTTCGTCGAACTCTGGGCCATCGCCTGGATCCAGAACCACTGGATGGAGACGCCATGGAGCAGGGCGATCTTCCAGGTGGTCCTGGGCGGCGCCCTGGTCTTTGCCGCGGGCTTGCTGATCGGCAATGCCTGAGGCGGCCCGGCGGTCCGCAGGTCGAAGCTGCAACCGGGCGGCAGACCCGAAATAGCCTGCGATGAGGGCATGTTAGTACGGACCGTCATGGTTTTCGGCGCTATTGGCGCTGCTTGGCAGGATCGCAAAGAAGATGTCTGTTGCGGTTGCGCAACCACCAAACCAGCGAGGACTGAGTTGCCAAGCGCCGGGGGCTGTGCCATTGAGCGGCCTATCTGACTTCGAATTTCGACAGCGAATTGAACATCAAGAAGAGACTTCGATTATGATTCGTAAGGTGATCCACTGGCTTGCTGCAATAAGCCGGCGTTCCAAGCAGCTCATCCTGGTCATTATCGATTTTTTTCTGTTTTCCAGCGCGGTGTGGCTGGCCTATTCGCTTCGTTTCAACGCATTCTACGATCCCGATATCAACCAGGTGATGCTCATGCTGGCGGCGCCGTTGATCGGTATTCCCATCATGTATGCGTTCGGGCTCTATACCTCGATCACGCGCTATGTCGGTGAGCATGCGCTGTGGACCATTTTCAAGGCTGTCGGGCTGACCGCCATCTTCTGGGCCGTGGTTGCCTATGTGGCGCGGCTGGAAGGGTCCACCCTGGTGCCGCGGACAGTTCCGGTGATTTTCTGGCTCCTGTCCCTGCTGCTGGTTTCCGGCTTCCGCTACATCTCGCGATGGCTGATCCTCGAATTCACCCAGGAGCAGACCCAGCGAAGAAACATTCTGGTCTATGGCGCAGGCGATGCCGGCCGCCAGATTGCCGCGACGCTGAAACAGAGCAGCAACAGGATCACGATCTTCCAGGTCGATGACGATCCGACGCTGTGGGGGGCCACGATTGGCGGCATCCGGATAGACAATCCGGCAAACATCGAGCGGTTGATTGAACGGCGAGGCATCAGCGAGGGCATCATCACGATGCGGAGCGCCAACTCCGCTCGCCGGGCCGAGGTTGTCGAGCGCTTGAGCAACCTCGGTTTGCGGGTTCGCATCCTTCCCGCCTTTGTCGACATCGCCGATGGCAAGCACACGGTCGACCTCATCCGCGATGTCGAGATCGGTGACCTACTGGGCCGCGATGCCGTGTCTCCCGAGCATGGCCTTATGGAAGCCAACACCCGCGGCAAGGTTGTTCTGGTCACCGGCGCCGGCGGCTCGATCGGGTCCGAGCTGTGCCGGCAGTTGAGCGCCGTCGGCGTGTCGAAGCTGATCATGCTGGATTCAAGCGAGTTCGCGCTCTACCAGATTGACCGGGAACTGGCCAGGCAGACCGGCTTCGAAAAGATTGCGGTGCTCGGATCCGTCGACGATTCGGCCCTTATGCGCAGGGTGATACGCGAGCATGGCGTCCAGACAGTGTTCCACGCCGCGGCCTACAAGCATGTGCCGCTGGTCGAGGCCAATCCGTTCGAGGGGTTGAAGAACAACGCCCTGGGAACCTTCGCAGTCGCGTCAGCGGCCTATGAGAGCGACGTCGAGGTCTTCGTGCTGATATCGACGGACAAGGCTGTCAGGCCGTCAAGCGTCATGGGGGCGTCCAAGCGTGTCGCTGAGCTCATTGTCCAGGATTTCGCCCAGAAGGCGACACTGAACGGGAACGGCAAGGTCTTTTGCGCGGTCCGGTTTGGAAACGTCATCGGCTCCAGTGGCTCGGTCATTCCGCTCTTCAAGGAGCAGATCCGCAATGGTGGCCCCATCACGCTGACCCATGCGGAAACCACGCGCTATTTCATGTCGATCGAGGAAGCGGCGCAACTGGTGATCCAGGCTGGCAGTCTTGCGCGCCGCAATGACGAAAGCGGCAAGTTCCCGGGCCGCATCTTCCTGCTCGACATGGGCAGTGCGGTCCGTATCAAAGACCTGGCGATCAAGATGGTGAGGTTGTCCAACTTGACGCTGTGCGACGAAACCAACCCGAATGGGGATATCGCCATCCAGGAAATCGGGTTGCGTCCCGGCGAGAAACTGCACGAAGAGCTGTATTTTTCGGTCGAGGCGGCAAGCCCGACATCGCATCAGAAGATCTCCGTTGCGGCGGAATCCGCGCCTGACGGACTCGACATCGCGGAAATGTATGGCGAACTCCGGCAGTTGATCGCCAGCGAAGATCATGCCGCACTGGCCGAGTTCCTGCGTCGCGTCACCGGAATGGGCGCGCTGGCGGAATGATGCTCCGGGCCTCATTCCCGACGGCAGGGAACGTGGCGCTCGTCCGGCGGGTGTTGTGATCCGTTCGTCCCGCCGCGTCGAGCCGCTGACGCTGCTGATCGGCATATCTATGACGATTGGCTACGGCACGCTGTATTACCCCTTTGCCATTCTTGGACCGGAAATCGCCCGCGCGCAGGGCTGGAGCACGGGTTTTGTGTTCGGGGTCTTTTCCGCGGCCCTGCTGACCAGCGCCGTGACGGCTTCGCTGGTCGGGCGGGCCATGGATCGTTTTGGCGCACGGCCGGTGATGGTGATGGGATCATGTCTGGCAGCGCTTGCGCTCGCCAACCTGTCGCAGGTCCAGTCCATGGCCGGGTTCGTTGTTGCCATGCTGGTGATCGAATTCGCCTCCCGCATGGTTCAGTATGAAACCGGTTTTGCGGCATTGACCGCCATTCACGGACGTCATGCCCGGCGCCCCATCGCCCATGTCACGCTGGTTGCCGGCTTTGCCTCGACCGTCTTCTGGCCGCTCATTCATTGGCTGCTCGGCTTCATGGACTGGCGCGGCGTCTGCCTGGTGCTTGCCGCGGTCAATCTGCTCATCGCCCTGCCGATCCACGCCTCGGTTCCGGGTGTCATCAGGACGCGTGACACTCCTCGCCCCGCGCCTGTGGAGAACCGCGACCCCGGCCTGCTGAGACCTGGAAACCGGATGCCGGCATTCGTGTTCATGGCCATTGCCTTTGCCGGAGGCAGTTTCCTGATGTCCGCCGTGCACACGTCCTTCTTCCTGATCCTGGACGAGATGGGCCGTGGCGCAGCCCTGGCGGCGCTGGCCGGCGCTGTCATAGGTCCGATGCAGGTGGCAGCAAGGCTGGTCGAGATGCTCACCGGAGAGCGGGTTTCCTCGTCGGTGGTCGGCGTGATCTCGAGCACGACCCTGCTCACGGGCCTGGCGTGCCTGGTGGCCGGGCTCTGGTTCGGCGGGGAACTGGTCGTGATCGCGTTTGCCGTCAGCTTCGGCATCGGTCAGGGATTGAATTTCATCGCCCGCGCCATTCTTCCAGCCCGGCTGTTCGGCACCGAGGGTTACGGCGCCATGACCGGCAATCTCGCCATGTTTCGCCTGTTCGCGATGGCCGGCGCGCCGGTCTGCACGGCGCTGGCCATCAGCCATGCCGGCATCGGATTGACGCTCGCACTGCTCATGCTGGTGGCCGCCGTGGGCGTGATGGCATCCTGGGCTCTGTACGTGATTGAAAAACGGGCCGCCGCAGGAGTGGCCGCGCCAACTGCCTGACATCATCTCTGTCGGTGCAGTCGTGCAGTCTCAGTCCAGCGCGCCGACCAGAACGTCGGAGCCGTTCTCGATGGTGACCCAGCGTCCGGAATTGGTCGACGCCTGACGCTTGAGATAGCTGTAGGGCGTTTCGCGCCAGTTTTTGACCTCGTCGACCAGATTGTCGAGCACGAAATCGCCTTCGGAGGTTCTCAGCGTCAGCACCGCATGACCTTCACCGTCGGGTTTGCGGACCACCGTGATAAGGGTGTCGGCGGGCGAAAACCCGCGCTCGATCAGCATGTGGCGCTTGAGCAGCACATAGTCCTCGCAGTCGCCGGCCACGTTGGGATAGGTCCAGACCTCTTCCTTGCCGAACAGCTCCAGATCGGTCTTCGGCATCACCGAGAAATTGACCGCGCGGTTGATTTCCCGGATCACGTCCCAGCCGTAATCGGTCACCTTCGGCGCGGCGCCTGATCCCTTGACCGGCTCGCATTCCGACGTGAACTTCTTGCAGAACTCGTAGTGCCCGATTGGCTGCGATGTCACCCGCCCGACCTGCATCGATAGGCCGGAAGCCATCGCGCCCGCTGGCATCACAATCGACGCCAACAGGGCAATCATTGCCCGCCTTGCTCGTCCCGGTCCGCATAACATCGCCGGTCTACTCCACGCCGTCCCATTTCGTTAACAAAGAGTTAAGATCGTATGGGCGGAAGAGTCAACGGCGCGGCCGCATCCTTGTCGAGACATGGTTACCGCCCGCGGCATTTGCATCACACCTGCCGGCAGGGGCGGTTTGTGATCCGTTCCGGGACATTTTCAGGCCGACGCCTTGAGAGCAGGGGGCCAGGACCCGCGAGCATTTCCGGCTCGCGCGGGGCCTATCGGCGGCAGCGGGGCTGCCGCTCAGTTCCCGGCCGCGATCCCGTCCACGGCCGCGAGAATCCGGGCAATGTCCTCGTCCCGCG
Organism: Alphaproteobacteria bacterium; assembly: GCA_018830285.1. Taxonomy (GTDB): domain Bacteria; phylum Pseudomonadota; class Alphaproteobacteria; order Caulobacterales; family Hyphomonadaceae; genus Hyphomonas. The sequence continues at coordinate 1,043 of JAHJSB010000011.1, read as the reverse complement.
ACAGCCGGTGGTCGCCGTCGCGGATCAGCGTCACCGTGACATTTTCCGACGGCAGGTGCTCGACAAGCCGCAGCGCATGCCGCCACGGCACGTCCGGGTCCGCCATGCCCTGGATGATGTGGACCGGCGCGCCGGTCTCGATCAGCCCGTCCAGCACCCGGTTCCTGCGGCCGTCCTCGAAAAGCGCCCGGGTAAAGACGTTCGGATCGGGTCCGTAGGGCGTGGGTTCCTCGTAATAGCCGTCCCGCTCGAGCGCAGCGCGTTGCGCGTCCGTCAGTTCCGGCTCCATCAGTTCCAGCGTGAAGTCGGGCGCCGGCGCGATCAGCACCAGTCCGGCCACTCGGTCACCCTGGCCGCGCGCATTCAGTTCCTGCACCATGCGCAGCGCAATCCAGCCGCCCATCGACGAGCCGACGAGGATCTGCGGGCCCGACGTGTAATGCTCGAACGCTGCGAGACTCTCCTCCAGCCACCGCGAAATCGTCCCCTCCCGAAAGCTGCCGCCTGAAGCGCCGTGACCGGAATAGTCGAACCGCAGGCAGGCTTGCCCGTTGCGCCCGGCCTGCTGGCACAGCGCTTCGGCCTTTGAGCCGGTCATGTCCGAGCGGTAGCCGCCGAGCCAGACCACGCCCGGCAATCCGGCGCCTTTCGCCGTTGCCCTGCGGGTCAGTGCCGCGATCGGACGCATGTCCGCGCCCGTGCCCACATCGAGTTTGCTCGCGACCGGTTCCGTCATCTTCAGTGCGCTCCCATTTCGTCGTTTCCGCATCTTTTACAAGATTCGGACACCTGTTGCCGGCCCTGTGGTGATTTTTTCGCAAAGCCATGCTATTGACACCGGCCAGCCGATCACGACATTGCGCTCGAGACATACATACTCGTGCGCCGGAACCGGCTGAACCGCACGAGTTAATCAGGAGACCAAAGCCATTCGCAGACCATTCAGAGCGCCGCCAACCGCCAACGAAGGCCCCCGCGCGAACCAGAATATCCGGACCCCGACGGTCCAGCTCATCGACTCCGAAGGCCAGAACCACGGCGTC
>JAHJSB010000010.1 GCA_018830285.1 Alphaproteobacteria bacterium | reverse complement strand
ACCTCGCGAAGCTGCGGGCTGCCGGGCTGGTCGAATCGCGGCGCGATGCCCAGACGATCTATTATCGCTGCAGCGGTGGCATTGGCAGCGAGCTGGTGAAGACGCTTTGCGATTTTTACAGGTAAGCCTGACAGTCTTTCGACCAGCGAATGTGTATTAGGCTGACGCCACCTTCGGCAAGGCTTGGATTGGGTCTGGTTGTGGATCGGATGTTTGCCTAGGGCGCAAACATTCGGATCCGGTTGCGGCGCTATTTCATTTTCACGCAGGTGCCTGACGCAAAACGAACGCGATATGCGCGTCCGCGAACTTTGCCTGCCTCATCTGTCATCCTCGCTCCGCAGCCCTCAAAGCCAAACGAAAATTCTCTCGCAGTCAGCGGGCCAGTTTTCGAGAGGCAGTTGACTTCTTCACCATGGCGGACGCGTGACGCCTGCCTGAGTCATGAGCGTGACTCTATCTGCCTCAAGCGTTGCACCACCGAACTGAAGCGCGATCAATTGGGGACAACGGTCGTGGTATTTGACGCTGTGATCACGACCTGCCGTAGCTTCGTGCCGTCTACTTGCAGATCATACTTTCCTGCTACCAATTCGACGGGGATCCCACCGGCAGTTCCGCTCGCCACACGTTCACCATCTTGATAGACGGTAAACCGAACGCGGGATGTGCTTGTCAGCGCGTTCTCAAGATCTGCAGCATCAGCCGCATCAACATAGATTCCATCTCCAGCTTTTGCCCATGCTTCAAAAGGTCGTCGATCGATTTCCGGTTCCAGAGCATAACTGACCACATCTATACGCGCGTCTATTCCTGCAGCCCTGAGATTCTGTATCGCCTGGAGCGGAAGTCCCCCACATGTTTCTTCTCCGTCGGTGATCAGAAGGATGGAGGCAGAAGATGTCATGTCTTGCAGGTCTTTCGCAGCTGCAAGCAAGGCCGCCCCAATGGCGGTTTTTGCGTTATTCTGGGGACGAACGGACTTTATAGCAGATGCCAATCGGTCATAGTCGAAACGGGTAACGGGTTGGACGAGGTCTGTGTCACAGGAATTTGGTTCTCCGCCGAACACGCGCAACCCGATCTTCAGCTGTTCTCCGGCCTGGCTGCGCGCTAGTTGCGAACCGAGATAGTCGGTTAGCGCCGCCTTCGCGACGTCGATGCGGCGTGTGTCGCCAAGCCTTTTCAGCATGCTGCCAGAGGCGTCCAATATGATGAGTCGGCTGTGGAGAGTTGTCTTGGGAGTCGGCCCCATCGCAGAATCGACCAGAAGGAATCCGGGCTTGAGAACGACCACCTCAGCCTGGGAACTCACGAAATAGGACTTGGGACCGAGTAATCGCGCAGCGACACGTGCGTAGGCGACCGAGATGTCCTCACTCTGTAGGACAAGTGACACTTCGCCTCCGGTCTGGCCGGCCCAGAGCAGCGCGCGGGGCTGTGAAATTGATGGATACTGCATGGTTGAGTTGGACGGTGTCTTGATGACAAAGACCCTGGCCCGCGCAGCGTGGAGCGCTGGCACAAGGTCTTGCTGGGTATCGACATCGCCATCAGTGATGATCACAATTGCACGCGATCCGTCCCGGGCCTCAAGGAGTTTGGCCGCATCAAACAGGGCCGATTCGCCCGCGCTGTTGTTCTGCCCCTGATATGTCGCCAAAAGTGGACGGAGCGTTTCGGGGTCGGTGATCCAGTCATCGCGTGCCCAATCTCCTCCAAGCGACTTGAACTGAACCGCATCGCGTCCGGCAACCATGTCATCGGAAAAATCGACAATAGCGCGGCGAATTTTAGGGATCTGTGATGCCATCGACGCGCTTTGATCCATCAGGAAGATGACTGAGCGTTGGGGCTCGGAAACCTCGACATCGAGATAGCTGCCCGGATCGACAGCAAAACTGTATGTGACCTCATCAAGCAATTCCGAGCGCTTCACATCAAGCGGCTCAACCTTGTCGCCCGCAGCGTCGCGCGCAGTGATTGCCGGATCAAATCCTGCACTGCCACGCGCTGATATCTTGAGTCTGTTTGTCTTGCCTTCGGCCGGAACACGCCAGGTTTCGGTTCGCACGCCGAACTCGACATAGCCCTCTGAGAAAGGTCCGCCGGGCGCCAGCGCGCGATTTGCTGCTTCAGCTGCCGCCGTCGTCTCTTTTCTTCCTCCATGTCCGAGGATGGCGCCGACAAAAACGTCCACCCATTCACGTACAGATGCCAAAGCATGTTTGAGTTTGACCATATCGAGGGCGTCTTGTCTCCCAGCGCCCTTTTCTGTCGCGAATTCACCCCAGGTTCCAAGAACCGATCGGTAGGCGCCATCCTCTGGCCGCTCAATGAGTCGTATGACGTTTGGGGCAAGGAAGTAGGCGCCTTCGGGGTACTCGTATTCAATTTTGACAGCGCGTGCAGACGACCATTCGGGCAGTTCGTAGCGCACCTGTTGGTTTGGCTGTGGTTGAGCTGGTAAGGCAAACCTGCCGATTTCATGAAAGGGACCGATGGGACCATAGACCGAGGCATAGACAATGGCGGCGCTTGCAAATGGCCATTTGTTGTCAGGAAAATTCGCCGGATATACGGCCTCTATGGCTTCGATGTCGGCTTGCAGCTGGTTACGGAACGTGATGGCATTGTTGAAATCCGTAGGATTAGCCTTCTGGCCCGGCAACCTCGTCCCCTTGTCTTTGGTTACGTCGATCTGGATATGCCGGTCGAGTTGCATTTTGCGGGTGCCAGACACAAGCGCGCCGAGTTCCTTGTCCGCAATATTCAGGTTTTTCAGGCCGGAGTGGCCGGGGTGGGCGATCACCTCGAACCCGCTGAGTGAAACACGCTGCGTGCCCCCGCCGCGTCGCTCAGTCGCGCGGAGCCTGACCATCAAGGCGTCAGCCGGACCGCCTGGGAACGCGTAATAGGCTGTCTGGCCCCATACCTCGTGGGTCTCCTTCAAAACTTCGCGCCATTTCCTGCCATCGCTTGATACATCAATGGCAAATCCCCGAAGGCCTTGCGCTGCATCCAGGCGCGTATTGATACCGACCCCAGCGACAGCAATGGCTTTGTTGCCCGGCAGATCCAAAATAGGGCTGAGGATGTGCTTGCCGCCATTCGATAGAACCCCTTCATGCGACGATCCTTGCGTGATGAACCCGTCCGTCAGCGTCAGCAGGTTATTTGCACCTGCCGGGTTCCCGCGGACATAATCGCCGTCTTCGCCAATGCCAATGCCATCACTTTCAAGCCAACGCGCACCAAGGCTGGTCCGGGCCAGATTGATGCCGCCAGCCAGGGCCGGCGGAACCCGGCGCGCGGGTAATGCGCCGACAGGTGCGATACGCGCATCTGCTTTCAGCAGGTGGCTTGTGCTGGCAAGGATTGCGCCGTTTTCGGCGCGCACAGCAACAAAAAAGGGAAGGTCGCCATCGTAGAGATCATCCGGAAGTAGGAAACTGACGCTTTTTGTAGCGCTCTCACCGGCGGCCAGTGAAACGCTGTAGGGCATGACTTCAATGCCTGGACGGGCGAACCAGAAGTCTAGTGTCCCCGAAACCGGCGCGTGAGACGTGTTGGTGATTGTAAGCACCGCTGTCGCCCGCTGCCTGAATATGGAATAGGCGCTCACATCGGCGGCGCGTGTCACCAGCATTTTCAGGGGGGCAGGGGCTGTGACAGGAAAGGGGTTGGCATAGCGCGCAGACAGTTTGTATTCGGCGGGGCTCCCCGTGCGTGGATGGAGTCTCAGCTCATGCTCGCCAGCCGGAATCGAAATGATCTTTTTCCAGCCGCCGGGCTTTATGACCTGCCGGTCGAGGCTGGGAGACGTGTTTTGCGACGCTGCTGAAAACGTTGTGAAGTATTCGGATCCCGGGGGCACATCGAGGGCCACCTCCACGAGCGCATTGCGCGGCAAGTATAGGGAATAGAGATCGTCATCGCCTTCTGGAGAAACGCCTGTTATCGGCTGGCCGAACGAAAGCCTTCGCGGCATAATATCATTCGGCTCGCGTTCGGAATCCACGCGGGGGCGGCCCAGAGGTTTGGCGATGATCTTATAGTCGCCCGGTGTGCCGCGGATACTTATGTAAACAGGGCCCGGTTCAAGATACACATCCGGCGTAACAAGCCGGCGCGTGTTTCCGCCATGCTTGCGGATATTGGCGATTTTTCCACGAACATCGCTCAATTCAACTACCCCGACTGTTTCACCCAATACGGTGATGCGCCAAAGCTGGGCCGCGTTCCCTGTGTTGAAGCCAATCGTATCGGTGTCAGTCGCCGTCGAAAGGAAACCTTGTCTGCGAAAAGCACCCTCGATGAGAGGCTGGAAATCCGGCGCGGAATTGGGCTCGAACACAGTCTCGTCTGGTTTCGCAGTCAGGCGCTGCAGGCTGATGTCGTAGAGCCCACCGACAGTTGAGCGGTTTTCGATCGTCAGGGCTGTATTCCTGGAAATGCGAAATGGTGACAAGCTGACGTCTTGACCATCCAGGCATTCAATCGCTGAATCCGTCTCGCGCAGGCAAAGTCTCACATTCACTGCGCTTTTCACGCGCACTCCAACTGCGTCTGCGCCTGCAAGTTTGGCCAAGCTGAATTTGTCTTCGTCTGAGGCATCGAGAGGGAATGTGAAAGTTTCGCCGATGGACATGCGTGGTCCAGCGGAGAATTCCAAGTCCGAGTTGGGCTCGATTGGACCGTCCGCATACTGGCTGGGTTCGGTCAGGAGGCGCCAACTGATCGTGCCGGATCGTATCGAGGATTTGACGCAAACGGCGCTGTCCTTTACCCGAATGCCCGAGATCGCCACGACGCCTTTTCCCGACCGCGCCTCAAGGCGATCGCCCTTGCGAGAGTAGACAAGCATTTCCACGGAACTTCCCGGCGCGCTGACGAGGGCCAGATCGACGATCTTGTCGGCCGACAGAAGGGCGGGGATCATGCAATGCATCCTGCCATTGCCGGTCCCACTGACATCATTGCCGGTTGCGATGGCCTTGCTTGCGGTATCCGGCAGCGCCGTAGGAGACAGCGAAGGTGAGACCCGCTCGACCTTGAGCGTGACGTCGACGGGGCTGAGCGGTGCAAGCCCCAGATAGATGCGGCCGGGCTGGAAGCTCGTGGCGGGCAACCTTGCAGTCCGGTCCCCAAATCCACGGGCGGAATCACTCAGCAACTTTGTGCGGCCGGTCGGTTGATTTTGCACATTCAGCTCGATCGTGTTGGCTTCAAGAGCGATGCTTACCGGATTGGCTGCCTCAGCGGAGATCTTGTAGATGTCGGCGGTGTCGGTGACGTCAAAACTATAGACCGTACTCTCAACCAGGGTGAGTTTGACTTCGGCCAGCCCGTCTACAAAATCGAGCGGTGTGCTCTTGAGGGCCGGAACTTCTGATGTTCCGCCGAGCTTGGACACGTCGGGGAGCTGGCTCCATGCCAGTCCGCTTCCTATGCAACAAAATGCAGCAGCAGTCAGTGCTCTGCTGAAATTCAACGACAGCATCCAGCCATATGATGTGAATAGGACTCTTATGGGAATCTGCATTTCGGATCTAATCCGCCAACATTTCTTGGCAAACTGAATCGACGAACGAACCGCCATACATTCCACTCATTACGGTATATGTTGAATCGACGAAGAGTGAAGACGCGATGTAACCAAGACCTGCAAGCATTGGCGAGCTGACAGCCACGTCCCCCGCCACTCCGGCAAGATCTGCCCCTATAGCACCGCTGTACAACCCAAACCCTACAGACATTGCCGCGTTACCCGCGACACAGCATTTTGCCATAGATGGGTTGTTGGAATAAACGTCCAAACAGGACGCAGTTCCATACCCCAATGAAAATCCTGCAAGAGTCGCAGATGCGATCTTCTGAAAAGTGAGATATTCTGTTGCCACTTCGCCTCCCTGAGGCCCCATGCCAAGTATTTGGCCGGTTTTGGGATTTAGTTTCCACCAAAGCGGGCTGCTTTGTTGTCCAAGCAAAACGATCACAGAGCCTGACTCTAGATCAGCAGTCAGTCGTTCTCGAATAGTGGTGGAAGCGCCTGACTGGTCGCTCCACGCTTTCACGGATGCTGCGTCTGACAGGACGGCAGTGATGTCCCGCAATCTCCAGTCGTTCGCGGATGTGCCGCTGCCGAGCACATGCTCAACGAGCGTTGTGCGAATCCCATGCTCAAAGTTGTCGACTGGATTGGCCGAAACCTGTCCATTTTGATTGCTCAGGGACAGTGTATTATCAGCAAGAATATCAACCGTTTGGCGCAATAGTCCCTTTTTGTTGGCGATGAATTGAATTCGTCTCATCGATACCATTGGTCCGGACCTGACAAGATTCTGAGTCTTGTTAGCAGGCGGGTCGAATGCGTTACCCGCAAAAAGCATTTGCAACCAAGTCGGCTTCGACTGATCGGGGGCAAACGCAGGATGTGATGCTGCCTCCTCAGTTGTAATTTTCCTTTCGCCGATTGCGCGGTAATAGGGAGCGACCCTCGCAAAGCTGGCTGCGAATTCCAGCCAATCTTTCATGGCGCGCGCGCCATTCTCTGAGCCCACATTAACGTCAAACACGCCTTGAAAGCTTACCAGGCGGCTTGGCGATTCCGGAATTCCCTGTCGAAAATCCGTCAGGCGTCGCTCAAAGCTGGTTGCTGCGCCGCCGGGTGATATGTGGACCACCGTTAAAATCACTCCACTCAGCCTGGGTGCACTATCCTCTTTTCCTTCTGCTGCGTTCAACGCGCCCAATGCCCCGGCATATTTCGACGCAACAGTTGCAAAAATCTCAGGACCAGTGGCGACATCCTCTGCTGAGGCGGTCAGACCCAAAAAAGAAAATGCTTGCGCCCGTTCTGCGGGTTGCTGATTTATAAAGGGAATAAAGAATTTGGCTTCTCCGTCATCTCGGATCGTATCTGGGGCGATGCTTATACTGATCTGGTTCAGCGCGAGATTGGCAGCAGGACGCCGATACGGCGACATAATGCTGATGCGTTCAAGCTTGTCACCTGTCTTACGTTCTATTTCGAGCCTGATTTCAATCTCGTGAAGCCTTTCCTTCGGCACTGTTCCGGAGATAAAGGCCTTAGGTTGGACTTTTGGCGCTGTAGCCCCCTGAAAGGCTGGATGCACATCTATCCACGGATCATTAGGTGTGTCGCGGTAGCGGACCCAGACATATTCCTCAGCAAGCTGACTGATCAGCTCATCTGTCTGGAGCTTGTCTGATTCTGGGATGGATATATCGGAGCCTTTGAGGCTTGCGGAAATTCGTTTTGCGAGATTGGCTACATCCATTTCCGCGAGCGCCGCATTTTGCTTGGCATTTGCCTTTAGTTCTCGGGCTTCTGCCTTAACAGATGACAAGCGCGCCTTTGGCACGAACTCCGCGAACATCGCGGATACATCATCATCGGAGAGGCCGGGTGACAAAGGAGCCCGCTTGCTGAAACTGCCAAGCAAGAGGCGCTCTGAATCTTTCTTGTCGAGCGTACCTTTCACGATCATGGCTTCGCCAGCCATTACGTTGATCAGAGCCGCCAGAAGGACAGCCTGGTCCCAGCTTGAGCCTGCCGATGCGGAAATCGTGCCTTCCGGCCCGCGCATCACGCCAAGATAGGGGTCGTAGGCGATATTATCGCGAACGAAATTCGCTGCCGCTGCAACGTCATAGTCTAGGCTCTCTGCCAGGCCATCGACATCATACAGTTCCAGCGGGATCTTTGATGACAAACCCCTGTATGCATCGGCGATAGCACGTGCTGAATCGCGTTCTGAGGCTGGCGCGATATAGGTGCGCGGTGCGGCGGTCGCGCTGAGGCTCGAGGAGAGAGCGAAGGCCACAGCGAGAACTTTTAGCCTAAAAGACAAGGGCGTTTTCTCCTCTTTGAGATGGATCTCGTCATGCGAAACCAGACGGACCGGCGGGCCGGGTCTCACCTGGGCCCGGCTTTGTCGACAAACCTTGCGAAAGTCGAAGGCTCCAGTCTTTCAATACGCAATGCCTCATCGAAATCCGCCAAGGATTTTTTGCGATCAGCCCGCGGCAGGCTTTGGTTGTTCAGGAAAGTATTTTGGCGGATCCGGGTTGATGAGTGCGTTCATGGGAACGGGGACGCAACCACCGGAGCAACACATGCCGTCACGACCAACCAAACAGAAGACTCGCGGAACATTCTGCGCCGTCGCTTTTGCCTTCGGGCTGACGGCCTGCGGCCAGACAAGTGCTGAATCGATCGCGCCAGGGCAGGAAGCGAAAGCAGCGAGTCGCGACGCGATATGTCTCGAACACCTGCCCGAAGAGATTGCTGTGCCGGACGCGTTTGTGGTTGAGTCTTGCTCGAAGTCTGAGAAGATGACGACCTTTCGCGGAAGGGCAAAGCCGCAGCAAGATATTGATGCGGCCTTCAGCGCCCTCAAATCTACCTACAAATCTGCCGGATTCACGCTGTACGATAATTCGAACGGAAAGATCCGAAGCGTCATTTTTGGCGGGACCGGGCATCAAAAAGGGGAGATCCAGCTTAACCCGAAAGACGGGTTTCTCGCGGTATCGGTCAGTCTCTATCCGACAGAAATGGAGCAGTAAGGCGCGAGGAGAGGCATGTTCACAGTTTTCGTCGCGGGCGCGGTCTTGCTAACGGCCTGCGGCATGTCAGAGCCGCCCCTTCAGGAGAACCGGAGTGGACAAAGTGCGATCGCGGCACGCGCTGAATCACCGTCAAAGAGGCCTGCCTGATTACCGCAGGATATTTCGCTGCCTCAGGACCTGGTAATATTCGAAATGCGCCGGATGAAGCTGCCATCTGATGATTACGCAAGCTACAGCCTCCAGAGTTATTCATGGCAGTATCTGGACGCGGTTGATGTGACGGCGAGCCTGCGCGGCGACCTGATGGCAGCGCGATACCAGCTTGTCGGGAATGATGCGGCCGCGACACCCCAGTTGATACAGTTCTCCAGCAAGTGGTTGGCGCTTGGCACAGTGGCTCACATCCAGATCGACTCTGCGGGCGACCATCTCGTGATTTCTCTGAGCATCATTCCTCAGGGCTGAGTCTGGAGGCTGAGTTCGCGTCCGGCAGCCTGGCACGGCCCGACGTAGATCGACGGCGCCGCAGCCTGTGTTACCAGCTCCAGCAACGCCTTGTCAATATAAGTGCGCGCCCCCTTCCGGTCGCCTCGTCCCAGACGGGCCATGCCGATGCGGCAGCGCGCAAGTTCGGTTGCGAAATGTCCCGCAGGAAGCGACAGCGACAATGCATCAAAGGCGTAACGGGCATTACTTTCGGCGTCGCCATAGCGACGCAGCTCAAGCAAGACAGCTGAGCGTGTCAGGGCAGGGAATGCGCGCCTTGGGTGGCCAGCGGGCAATTTGTCATCGAATATTGCCTGCGCCCTGTCGAGGGTCGCGAGCGCGTCGTGCGGTCGGCCCGCCAGCGCCTGGGTGGCCGCAAGATTCTGATAAACTTCGCCGACCTCCAATGTATCGCCTCCCGAGATCAGGATTCGAGATGCCAGTATCGTCTCGTAAAGCGTGATCGCGTCATCATAAGATCTGGTGCTCGCGAGTACATTCGCCAGATTGTTCTGATGGGACAGCGTGGACGAGTTGAGGGGACCGAACGCCTTTGTGGACAAGGCAAGCGCACGCCGGTGCGTTGCAATAGCCTCATCTGAATGTCCCCGATCACTCAGTATGCGCGCAAGATCGGATAAAGGCAGCGCAAGGCGAGCGTGGTCTGGTCCGTAAGTGGCCTGCGTCAATGCGACGGCCTTCCGGATATGGTCTTCAGCTCCAGCAAGTTCACCCAGTTCGCCGAGCGCGCGCCCCAGTCCTGAGCGCGCCTCGATCTCGCCACTAATGGAGCCGGAGGCCAGTGCGCGGGGAAGAGCCTCCTCGAAAAGGACGCGTTGCTGTACCCATTCGCCTTCATGTGACCATGCGGCCGTCAGGAACGTGTCGAGCGCAGGTGAGTCGCTTTGCGGCGCCGCACGGGCAATGGACAATGCCTGCTCGATCTGCGCGGCACCTTGTTCGACCTCGCCCAGCTGAATACCCAGCCAGCCACGGTAAGCCAGGGCAGCCGCATATTGACTGGAATACGACGCGCCTGAAGCGCCGAGAAGACTGACCACCTCATCGGCGAGTGTCTTTGCCTCGCTCAGATCATCGGAGCGGTCTTTGGCCCGAGCGACCCAGCCTATGAGCTCGGCCTGAAGTTCAGGATCGTCCGCCAGGCGTTCGCGCACATCGCCGAGTGTTGGTTCGAGAATGGACGTCATGCCGCCAATATCCGATTCCACGCCGTCCAGCTCCAATGGATCAACCCGGCGGAACAGGTCCAGCAGAACACTCTTGCCGCGATCAGCCCGATCCGCTTCTGCGATCGCGATGGCACGCTCACGTTCCATTGCATGTCCATGTGCTGACAGCATGATGCCCCAGCCAATAACGCCCAGGATCAGGAGGGCCGCCAGCCCGGACGCCATCCGGTTGTGCCGGACGAAGCGATATCCCGCTTCCAGGTGCGAGTCCGGCCTTGCCGCAGGCGCGCGCCCATCCAGGACTGACCGCAAATCGCTGGCGAAGCTTGCCGCTGAGGGATACCTGTCATCGGGGGCCTGCGCCATCGCCTTGTCGATGACGGCCTGCGTACCGGAAGGCAGCTTCAGGCCCGTGCAGAGTTCTGAAAGGACGCGGCCTAGCTGGTAAATGTCGCTTGCGGTCGTGACTTGCTCCAGCCGCAACTGTTCGGGTGACGCATAGTCGGGCGTCATGGCGGTCGGTCCATCAGGATCGCTGAGGCCACCGGCGAGGCTGGATACGCCGAAGTCGAGCAACCGCGCCCGGCCATCATCCGAGACGATGATATTGTCCGGCTTGATGTCGCGATGGACAATCAGTTTGGAATGCGCTGACTGCGCCGCGTCGGCGACATCGGCGACGAGCGCAAGACGGGCGCGCAGGCCGAGTCCTGCTGCGTGGCAGTAATCGGTTATCGGACGTCCCGGCGCCAGGTCCATGACCAGCCAGGGAGCGCCCGTCGCCGTTTCCCCACCATCAATGATGCGCACGACACCTGGATGGTCGAGCGTGGAGAGAATACGGCGTTCACGCAGAAAATGACGCACAGCCTCACCATTCTGCATGCCAGCGCGCATGACTTTCAGCGCAACCGTCTGATCGTATCGTCCATCATCACGATTGGCTTCGTATACCACTGACAAACCACCGGCAGCTATTCGCCGCAGGATACGCCAGGGACCATATCTGGCGCCGATCCGGGGGTCTTCAGCGAAGCTGTCTAGTCCCGCCGAGACCTCTTCAAGCATCGATGAGCGAAGCGTTTGCATTCTGTCAAATCGCGCCCGGCTATCGCGTTCACGTTCGAGCAGCTGTGTCGCCCGGCGAAGAATGTGAGGCGTATCGGCCAGTTCCTCCTGCAGCCAGGCCTGGCGTGCGTCCTCGGGCAGCTCCAGCGCCGCCGAGAACACCTCGTCGAGTCTATTCCACTGAGTGTTGTCTGCGGTGCCCAAGGCGTGCCTTTCTGATCTGTCGTGAGTGTCCCGCTCACGACATCGGATATCTAGTTTTCAATGCGCCAGCGTGGCCCGCGTGCGTCCCTGTTCCCAAGATCTTGACGCAACCGGAGCGGAAAACCCGCCAAACAACGCATGTGGCGGATCACGGCACGTGAATGCGTTCTACACAATAGGGCGCACAACAAACACAAAAAGGAATTAGACCATGCTTCGATCCACAATGGCCACGGCCGCAACAGTTGTCTGTTTACTTGTCGCAGCTGGCCCGGCCGGGGCTCAGGAGATCGCTGTCTTCGGACCACCGACGGTGTCCTATCAGGGGCAGCGCACAATTGTGACAAACGAAGCGAGCCTGAGCCAGGCCGTATATTCCAAGCCTGGCAAGAACCGCACTGAAATGACCATGGAGGGCCAGACCGTGATTCAGATTTGGCGCGATGATCTCCAGACACTGTGGTCGATTTCACCGCAGCAGGGCTTTGCCATGGAGATCCCCTTTGGAGCCGACCAGGCCAAATCGCCTCTCGATGGCCTGGATGAGCAAACGGCTGTGCTGGAAAAGCGCTTCATTGGACGAGAAACAGTGAATGGCGTGATGACAGATCATCACTTCCTCCGGGCGACTGTGTCTGGCGGCGGAACGACATCGGGAGATGTCTGGAGCACGCCTGAGAATATCACGGTGCGCATGCGCATGACGCAGGTAGAGCCGGGTCAGCGAGCAGAGACTATCAGCTACGACCTCAACGGTCTGCAAAGGACCTTTCAGGCAGACGAGCTCTTCGAAGTGCCAGCCGGATACCAGGTTATGTCGATGGGCGCAGGCGGGATGCCTGGCGTGTTCGGCGCCGCTGGAGGTTATGCCGGGGATGTGGCTGGTGATGCGGCCAACACGGCAAAAAATGAAGTCGACCAACAGGTGCGCGGGAAGGCGAGAAACGAAGCTGCAAAGGCAGTACGCAAGATATTCAAGTGGTAATTTTGCCGGTTTGCCGCAATCAGGCCTGTGTATCGAGGCTCTCGGCGAGGTAGGAGCGGGCGCGGGCCCAGTCTCGCTCGACAGTCCTGACTGATCGTCCGAGTGCGTGTGCGGTTTCTTCGACTGTGAGGCCCGCAAAGAACCGGCATTCTACAATGCGTTCGAGATCCGGCGCTTTCTTGGCAAGCGCGGCGAGGGCGGCCTCGATATCGAGGATCTGGGCTTCTGCTGTGCTGCCCGGTATCTGGTAATCGTCTATGTTGACATGCTCGGCGCCTGAACCGCGTTTCTCAGCAAGTTTGCGCCGGGCATGGTCGACGAGTACCTGGCGCATGGCGCGGGATGCGGTTGCCAGGTAGTGGCTCTGGTCGGCGAAGCGCCGACTGCTGTCTTTTGACAATTTGAGCCAGGCCTCGTGCACAATCATCGTTGTGTTGAGAGTCGCGCTGGGACGCTGGCGCCCGAGTTGACGTGAGGCGATGCGCCGAAGAACGTCATATGTCTCGGCCAGCAATTCTTCGGACAGGCCGAGCGCTTGGTTGCTTGGCTCGCTTTGAGGGTCACTGTCTGGCGCGTTGGTCAAATGCTGGTCCCCGCAGAACGATCCCGGACAATGCCGAGACCTTTCTACGGGTATGCAAGAAGCATGGCCAATGCAATCACAAGTTCAGAGCTGCTATTCCGGCTCCGGATCCATGATCATGGATATAGAGAATGATGTGGTGCCATCGCCGAACATATCCATGACCATGATGCTGGCGTCGTCGAGCCCGATCGTATCAAACCGGATCAGGGTTGCATTCCCTTTTTCGACCTCCAGGATCTCGTATCCATTCTTTTCGATCATGGCCGTAAAGAAGGCGACGACTGAATCGACCGTATCACTGACCTGCCCGTCCACCTGATAGCTCCGGCTGGCATATTCGGGTGGCTGGCCACCTGACGCGCTGACGATGCGACTGCCAGCAGGGAAGTTGATGGTTTCGGGAAACCCTTCTGGCAATGAGATGTTCTGTGGCTCTGCTAGCTCGTCAACCGGTAGGGTAGGGGCGTCTGCGCCGGCTATGCATGCTGGCATGCTGCTCACGGCGCCAATTGCCAAAGCCGTAAGCAAAAAGCGGCGATCGAATACTGATCTGGTCATGATGATGTCCTCTTCTACAAGCCGCGAACGGGCCCATGATATCCAACGCAGTTCACGCGGCGTTTCCGCCAAAGAATCGATCAGTCGAAACGAGCCAATCTACCCGGGCATCACTTTACGCATGGCATGCTGAGGGTGCCGCGTGGCGGAGACAGGCTCGGGTTTGCGTTTCCAGTAGTAAGCCGGGCGCTCAGCGCGCATGAGCATGAAAGAAGATCCACATGACACAATGGCCTTCGAGGGTGACCACAGCTGTGCTCCTGGGCGGTATCTTCCTGGTTGCGGCCTGTTCCGGCAGCGCTCCGCCAGAGTCAAAAGATTCCGCGTTAAACCGCACCGATGTCACGTCAGCAAAAACGGGGAACGATGCGGAGACGGATCGCCTGCTCGGTCGGGTTAACTTACCAGTGCCAGACTGGTTGCCGAAGCATTTTCCGCTGCCGGATGACCTTCGCATTTACAGCAAGACCGAAGTGGGGTCGGTTCCACCGGCTCACCAGTTGCAGGCTCGGACGCTGACCTCCCAGGGAGATATCCGAGATGCCATTGTGAAGTGGGGATTGGACACGGATATCAAGGTTGAGGAAGTCAGTGATCTACGTGGCATGCTGATACTGGCCATCTCCGGAGGGGGCTTTGGCGGCGCGAGCTCGGTCCAGATCGTCGATGATCCACGCGGGAACCGACGTATCATCCTCACGCTGCAGGACGCGTCATGACGCCCTAATTGTTCTCAGCCGAGATTGTCTTGGATCAGTTGGTCCAGTCCAGCTCGGCGCTGCGGCAGAGCGTGTCATGGCCAGCGCTGATAAAACTGGCATCCCTGCTGCCGGAAAGTGTCTGAGGACAGGCCTCGAGGTTGTGCTCAGGCAGGCCTGGTGCGAGCTCGCGAATCTGTTTCGGGCGCGGGCATCTTGCGCCCCCGGCGCAGCGCAATATAGCCAGCGCCCCTGGATACAGGGCAGGCCAAGGTCTGTCAGGTGATTTGCGGACAGGTTTGCAAGCAATCCGCCGTTTGGGGCGGTGTTGTCCCCTGTCCGCAATTTTCATCCGCGTGAAAATATCCCAAAGGGCGCGCTTCCCACCTCTGATCTTCACGGAAACTTCGTCCAAGTGCCACTACCACTGCGCGCCTCTCCTCCGGAAGGTTGCAGCAGGGCTGATGGATGCCAGCGAGGAGGACGTGCTCGCCTACATGGCCTTCCCGAAGGAACACTGGACGCAGATCCACTCGACCAATCCCCTTGAACGCCTCAACAAGGAGATCAAGCGACGCACGAACGTTGTCGGTATCTTCCCGAACGATGCCGCCATCATCCGCCTTGTCGGCGCACTGCTGCTTGAGCAGAACGACGAATGGGCGCTCACCCGGCGATACATGTCACTGGAAAGTCTCGCCCGGATAGTCGATAACCCTGTTCTCAGCCTGCCCGGTGTGGGCAACTGAACCCAGCGCCGCAGCCGAGACGGCGTGCACGATTTACACCATCTGATGGGCCGCTACCGCTGGACCTGCATACATTGCCTAACCATGCGACCGTTACGAGCGTTGCCTCGAATGCCCGATGCCAGGTGTGCGGTAGCAAGGGAGCCGATGTGGAAGTGATCCAGCCCGTCGTTGAGATTGGCGAACAGCGCGGCGTTAGCGGACCGCGCAACATCGAGCACGTCGCGCGGTTGAGGAGGTACATCGCGGCGAACCCGTTCGGGCTGTCGAAGTCTCCACCTGCTTCCGCCAAAAAACCGCACCTGACCAGGCCATAAGGATGAGTGTATGGATGGGTAGGTTAGATTATTTGTTGAAAAACCACATTCAATACAGCGCATTAATAGCGCCAAGTGGCGGAGGAGGAGGGATTCGAACCCCCGGAGCCCGCGAAGGCTCAACGGTTTTCAAGACCGCCGCATTCAACCACTCTGCCACTCCTCCGGCGTGCCGTGTTTGGTATAATGACTGGTGGTTTGCAAGAGCCGATGTGCGGCGGGCGCCGGGTTTGACTGGCCGGAAAAGTGTTAACGTGTCCTTGCCGGGTTCGGCCAATACGGGTTTCCCGGTTCACCGTGTGTGCATTTTGCTGTGGTAACCATACAAATTGAAGGCGGCAGAACAGCCGCTCAGGAATGACCGAAGGTCGATTCCGAAGCCGCAGAATGAGGTCAACTTTACGCGATGCGTTTCCCGACACTATGCCACTCCATCAAGATTCGAGCCGTTCTGGCTGCGAGCGCCTTGGCGCTGGTCGGAACAGGTCCAGCTGACGCCAGCAAGCGCACCCCTGCGCCGATCGTCTATGCTGGGCAGGGCGCAACAGTCGAGCCCGTCCGAAACGTCCCGGCGGCGACCGTCCCGACCCGATCGTCTGCACCCGCACCCGGCGAGGAGGGCAATCGCATTGCTTTCCGCTACCCGGGACAAGCTGCCATGCGCCAGCCAGAACCTGTAGCGCGCGAATATGCGAGTGTGAACGCACCGCAAATGTCTGCACCGCGACAGGTGACCGAACAGGCCATGACACCCAACAGTTTTGATGCTCAAGCCGCAGCGGCGCAGATTGCGACCGCGCGTGAGGCGCAGGTTGTGGAATCGGAACCCCTGGTTGCGCTTGAGCCCATGCCGCAAACTCAAGGGCAGGGGATCGTGACGCCTGCCCCGATGGCCGCCGCGCCTGGGCGTGCGTACCTGACGTCGCCTGAGGCGGCGCCCGTGTTCGACGAAACGGGCATTAGCGTGACTTATGGCGACGAATTTTCAGGCCTTCCGACAGCGAATGGTGAAGTCTTCGAACAGGATGGCATGACCGCTGCGCACCCGACATTGCCGCTGCCGAGCCTTGTGCAAGTGATCAACCTCGATACGCAAAAGCAGGTTGTCGTACGGGTCAATGACCGCGGTCCCTTCGAGGATGGCGCATCATTGCAGCTTTCAAAGCGTGCGGCGAACGAGCTGGAATCCGGTGCTGATGGCCGTGCGAATGTACGCGTCCGCTATCTGGGTCCGGCTCCCGTGAACCATCAAACGGTCGCCTACAAGCCATCCATGACGTCCGAGCGCATGATCCCGGCGAGCTATTCCGTCGGGGCCCAGGCACCGGAGCAAATGCCTGTGATCTATGCATCGGCCAATCAGGTGGCCGCTCCTGTTTTCACGGCGTCCGCCCAAACGGGGCAGGGTGCCTATTTCGTCCAGGTCGGGTCTTTTGCCGATATCGGCAACGCACAGTCTTTTCGGCAATCGCTAGGATCTGACCTTCCGGTACTGATCGTGCCGGCGCGCGTGAACGGTTCGGACTATTTCCGGGTCAGAGTTGGTCCGCTCGACTCCCGTTCTGATGCGGCCGAGATGCGCGACGACCTTGCTGATCGTGGTATCGCGAATGGCCGTATCGTCTCGGTAGACTAGCCGATACGGCACCACGCCCCATTGACGCTGACCACAAACCGGCCCTTTTTCCCCATTAGACGGGAATGAGGGCCGCACGTCATCTGGCCGTCGTACAATTGCAATGGAGGCCCAGGCCACATGAAGTGCCGAACACCTATCCTCGCCACGATCGCACTCTTGTCCCTGCTGACTGCTCCGGCCGGCGCGCAGATGATCGACACGCCGGCGCAACATGCCGTCATCATGGATAATGCGACGGGAGAAATCCTATTCTCGAAGGATGGCGCTGAGCCAATGATTCCCGCCTCGATGACCAAGATGATGACCGCCTACCTGGTCTTCGACATGGTCAAGCGCGGCGAGTTGAAGATGACGGACCGACTGACGGTCAGCGCCGATGCCTGGCGCCGCGGCGGGTTCCCGTCCGGCACATCGACGATGGGCCTTGTGCCGAAGGATACGCCGACGATTGAAGAGCTGCTCCATGGCGTGATCATCATGTCGGGTAATGACGCCTGCATCGTGCTTGCGGAAGGAATTTCGGGCTCCGAGGAAGCTTTCGCCAAACGCATGACCCAACTGGCGCACGAGAAAGGCCTGAAATCCGTAAATTTTCTCAACTCGACCGGGCTTGAAGCCGTGGGGCATGTCATTTCGGCCGAGGATCTGGCACGGCTTGCGAAGCTGACGATCGACGATTTTCCGGAATATTATGACTGGTACGACCTTCCCGCTTATTCGTGGCGCGAATATACGCAGCCAAACCGGAACCCCTTGCTGGGGATCGAGGGTGCAGACGGATTGAAAACCGGTCACCTGGAAGCATCGGGTTACGGCCTGACCGGATCAGCCATCCGCGATGGCGTGCGCCGCACGATTGTTATCAACGGCATGGAGTCCATGGCGGCGCGCGCCGCCGAGGGCGAACGGATGCTGCGTCTGGCGTTCCAGAGTTTCGACCTGAAGACGATTGCGCCAGAGAACGTTATGCTTCCCGAACAAAAAGTCTGGCTGGGCCAGGAACGCACCGTCCCGGTATCCCTCGCCGAGCCCATGCTGATCGCCGGCCACAAGGCGGCCTTCGACAAGGCGAAGACCGAGATTGTACTCGACAAGGCGCTGGAAGCTCCCGTCAAGAAAGGTGACCGTGTCGGACGCCTGGTCGTGACATTGGACGGTCAGCCACCAGTGGAGGCCCCCATCATCGCTGAGGCGGATGTCAAACGGCTCGGCTTTTTCGGCCGGGCGGTGGATGGATTGAGCGCATTGATTTCGGGCAATGATGGCTGATACGACGCGCGGACGGTTTATCACGCTCGAGGGTGGCGAAGGCGTTGGGAAATCGACGTTGCAGCACATGCTCGCAGAGCGGCTGGAAGCTGCCGGGTTCGGCGTCGTCACGACGCGAGAACCAGGCGGCACCCGCCTGGCTGAGCGCCTTCGAGAACTTGCGCTGCACCCTCTGAATGGTGAGACGTGGTCTCCGATGGCCGAGGCGCTGCTCATGAACGCGGCACGCGTCGACCATCTCGACAAGCTGATCCGGCCCGCTCTTGCGAAAGGTCTGTGGGTTATATGTGATCGTTTCTCGGACTCAACGCGAGTCTACCAGAGCGTCGGGGACGGCGTGCCGGAAGATGTTCTGATCGCCATTGAGACACCCGTTCTGGGCACGACGCGTCCAGACCTGACATTGGTTCTGGATGCTCCGCCTTCGACGACCGAGGCCAGGCGAAAGATCCGCGATGAACGCAAGGACGTGTTCGAAATGCGGCCTGACACGTTTCACTCTGCGGTGCGTCAGGCGTTTCTGCATTTGGTGAAGATTGAGCCAGACAGAGTGAAGTTGATCGATGCGTCGCAAGGCGTAGACGCGGTGACGGACGATGCGTGGCGCGAAGTGCAGGCCTTGTTCGCCGCAGAGGACGGTGGGGCCGAATGACAAGTGTACTGCCCCTTGTCGGTCATTCCGATGCCGAAACCGCTTTCCTTTCTGCAAACGCGAGTGGCAAGTTGCATCATGCCTGGTTGATTGAGGGCCCGGCAGGGATTGGCAAGTCGCGCCTTGCGCAGCGACTGGCGGCCTTCATGCTTGGCGCTCGCGGACCGGCTGACGCGCCGCTTGAAGCAACGAGCGATGATCCGGTCATGCAGACATTTCTCGCAGGTGCGCATCCTGATCGACGTGTCGTGCAGATTGAACTGAACGACAAGGGCAAGCCGAGGCAGGATATTACCGTTGACCAGATACGGGACCTGAATCACTTCTTCACGCTGCGACCGGCCATGGGCGGCTGGCGGGTCGGGATTATCGACGCGCTGGACGAGTTGAATCGGAATGCTGCCAACGCGCTTCTCAAGACACTGGAAGAGCCGCCGGGCTCCAGCATTCTGTTCCTGATCAATCATGGCTCTCGCCCCATATTGCCCACCATAAGATCCCGCTGCAGGACACTGCGATTGAGGGCCTTGTCAGACGATGACACGCTGGGTGTCCTGAAACTTGTCGGCGCGCCGAAAGAGGCTGCCGGGCTTTCCCGCGGACGCCCCGGCTTGGGCATCCGGCTCTCCAGCCCGAACGGCCTGCAAGCTGCCAATGCCGCACGGGCGCTGCTCAGGTCCATGCCGAAGCCGAGCGAT
Source organism: Alphaproteobacteria bacterium (assembly GCA_018830285.1). Taxonomy (GTDB): domain Bacteria; phylum Pseudomonadota; class Alphaproteobacteria; order Caulobacterales; family Hyphomonadaceae; genus Hyphomonas. Next base: position 167,880 of record JAHJSB010000010.1, on the reverse strand, counting down.
GCGTTGCTAACGGCTGCGGTCCAGGCGGCCAATACCGACGCGATTGCGTTGGAGGCATTCAGCGAGGAAGTGCTCGGCTGGCTGGCAGACAAGGCCGAGGGAAATCCAGCCGCGGCGGATGCGTGGCTGAAGACGTCGCGCCTGCTCGGCGAGGCCGGCGCACTGAACATGGAAGCGTCGCAGACAACGGCCAAGCTGATTGCCGGGCTTTATTCCTCGGTCGGGCGGGGCTAAGGCGTCGGCCATGTTCGATACACACGTGAACCTGCACGGCGATGTGTTCGCCGATGATCTGGACGATGTCCTGAACCGCGCCCGTGCTGCCGGTGTTAGCAGGTTCGTGGCGATTTGCGACCGGTTCGACAATTTCGACGCTGTCTACGCGATTGCCGACGCCCATGATGACATCTGGTGCTCTGTCGGCGTCCACCCGCACCATACCAAGGATTTTCCCGACATAACGGTTGGTGACCTTACAGCCGCAGCTGCACGTCCGAAGGTCGTGGCAATTGGCGAGACGGGTCTGGACTTTCACTACGGCTACAGCCCTGAGGACGCACAGATCGAGAGCCTCCGGAAGCACATTGAAGCGGCTCGACGAACCAGTCTGCCTCTGATCCTGCACACGCGAGAGGCGGACGACATGATGGGTGACGTGCTGGAAGATGAATTCGGGAAAGGGGCATTTCAACCTCTTCTTCACTGCTACACGGGCGGCGCGCGCCTGGCGAAGCGCGGACTGGCACTCGGCGCCTATGTGTCCGTATCCGGCATCCTGTCGTTCAAAAGCGCGCGCGCGGTACGCGACGTGATCGTCGACGTTCCGATGGACCGGATCATTCTTGAAACGGATTGCCCTTTCCTGGCACCCATGCCGATGCGGGGGCGCCGCAACGAGCCAGCTTATCTCGTGCATGTCGCTGAAGCGCTGGCCAGTCTGAAGGGACTGACTGTCGACGAGGTGAAACGGCTGACAGAAGCAAATGCGCGAAGACTATTCGCCAAGGTCGACGCATGACCGTATCCGGCAACAGACTGACTTTACTGGGCACTGGATCGTCGGGCGGTGTACCGCGTGTGGGCGGTGACTGGGGCGTGTGTGACCCGGACGAGCCTCGCAACCGACGTACGCGCTGCTCTGTCCTCGTAGACCGGATTGACGACAAGGGTGGCATGACACGCGTGCTGATCGACACGTCGCCCGACATGCGAGAGCAGCTGCTGGCGGCGGATGTACGGCATCTTGATGCAATTGTTTACACCCACGACCATGCTGACCAAACCCATGGCATCGATGATGTCAGGCCGCTGGCTATCGCGATGCGTCGCCAAATACCTACCTATATGAACGCTGCGACGCGAACATCGCTGCACCACAGGTTCAGGTATTGCTTCGAGGGCATGGGTGGGTATCCGCCGATCCTGAACACAATGCCGGATATCATGCCCGGTGAGAGGTTCACGATAGAGGGAGCGGGCGGTCCCGTCACATTCCTGCCGGTCGACATGGAACACGGGAAGATCCGCTGCTGCGGATTCCGGATGGGGGGGCTGGCATACTGCAATGACGTGAACGTTTTGCCGGATGACAGCCTGGAACGCCTCAGGGGACTGGACACCCTGATTGTTGATGCGTTGCGCTACACGCCGCATCCCACCCACGCCAACCTTGAACAAGCCTTGCGATGGATTGCAGACCTGAGGCCGGCGCGGGCCGTGCTGACCAACATGCACGTGGATATGGATTTCGCGACATTGCAGAGGGAACTGCCGGACGGCGTGGAGCCTGGCTATGATGGTATGGTCCTGTCATTCTAGCATATATCGCAGGACATATTATTGCCCATAATGATGATTATGCGACTCATGGATAGAGATCATCAGCGACGTTTGTGACTTGGTGAGACAGCTTGTTTCTCCCGTCGTCCGGGCCACCCAGGCCACCTGGATCTGCGGCAGATCTCCATCACCTTCACCTTTGCCGATAAACACCTTGTTAACTGGTCGGGCGAGCAATCCCCCCTTCCCTCGCAGGCGTCCTTCAGTGAGCCAGGACCAGTTCCAGCGCCTCGGCTAGTTTATCATCAAGCATCGGTTTGTAGATGACGTCAGCAAAACCTTCCTGTGTCGCGAGTTCGAAAATGTCCTTCGAGTCCCAGCCGGTGATCATGATCGCAGGCACGGTTTCGCCACGCGCACGCAGTTCACGCAGGAGATCGAATCCATCATGAGGCGACATCTTGAAGTCGATCAGGACGCAATCGAAACCCTTTGTGTCTGCCCTGTTTAGAAATGCCAGGCCGCTATCGAATACAGAGACGCCATAGCCCTTGGAACGCAAAAGTAGCGACAATGACCGGCACACTGCCTCGTTGTCATCGACAACAGCGATTTGGGCGCGTTCTTTTGGTTGTATTTCTGGATTCATTTTGCGTCATCGACCGAAGTGGGTTTTCCGCAAAATTGGATCAACGCGAAGGCGGTGTCTTTAAGTAGATGCCCCTAAACAGCGCCGTCCAAACCGACACCCGCCGCGAATGCGATACGCAAAACACTTGAAAGGCTTGGCGCGTCGAGCTTTTCCATCAGGTTTGCCCGATGGATTTCAACTGTTCGGGGCGAAATATCCAATGTCTCGGCAATCATCTTGTTGGTAAATCCGTCAACCAGTCCGACGAGGACATCTCTTTCGCGCGGCGTCAGACGCTCAATCCTGCCTTTTGCCTCATCGGTCAGAACATCCTTATGGCTGCGGGCGTCCAGGCGTTCGAAAGCACGCTTCAGCGCGTCAACAAGTGTTTGTTTCTCATAAGGTTTTTCGACAAAATCTACGGCCCCGGCTTTCATCGCCTTGACGGCCACCTCGACATCACCGTGCCCGGTCAACACAATCACAGGCAAGGAAACGCCAATGTCGTTAAGTCGTTTCTGGACTTCGAGGCCGTCCATGTGCGGCATCTGAACGTCAAGCAGGATGCAGCCGAGAGCAGCCTGTTGCGCGCTTTCCAGGAATGACACACCGTCGACATAGGTCTTTACCGTAAAGCCAGCATGCCGCAGCATGAAACTGGCAGAATGGCGCACAGCCTCATCATCGTCGACCAAATGGATCAGGCGTGTTTCACTCATGCAGTATGAATAGCCGGATCAGACCGAAGTGTGAACCGGAAACACGTACCGCCATCGGGAGCCAAATCAGCGCAGATTGTGCCGCCATGCGCTTCGACAATGGTTTGGCAGATCGACAGGCCCAGTCCCATGCCTCCCGACTTCGATGTCGTGAAGGGTTTGAAGAGCGTGTTCTTGACGTCCAGGTCGAGTCCCGGGCCGTTGTCGCAGATCGAGATGTCCACGAGCCCGTTCGCCCCAAGTTGCGCGTCTATCTGGATTTTCGGGCTTGTCGTAGACGCAAGCGCCTCTTGGGCATTGCGGACCAGGTTGATGACAACCTGCTGCACCTGGATGGGGTCTGCCAAGACGCACCCGACGTCCGGCGCAACGCGGAGGAGGACGGGAACATCGCTGGAACTCATCGACATACGCGCGAGTGCAGTGGCGTCTTCGAGCAGCGGTCCGATTTCCACCGAGCGCGCGTCAATCTCGCCGCGTGATACATAGCCGCGTAGTTTGCGCACGATATCGCCCGCGCGGACGGCCTGCCGGGCGCCCTCATCCAGTGCTTCGCGCAATATTTCTCGTTTATCGTCCCCGGGTAGATCCAGCAAGTCACGGCCGGCCTCCAGGTAATTGGCGACGGCTGTGAGAGGCTGGTTGAGTTCATGGGCCAGCGCTGATGCCATCGTCCCTACCGCGCTTAGCCGCGAAAAATGGACAAGTTCAGATTGCATCTCGCGCATTCTCATCTCTGCCCGCCGCTGATCGGTGAGGTCGCGCACGAATGCGGTGAACAGCCAGTGATCGCCGATCTTGGCTTCGCCAATTTTCAGATCAATCGTAAACAGGGTTCCATCCGCCCGGCGCGCCGTGACGACACGGCCGATACCGATGATCCGGCGTTCGCCTGTATCAAGATAGTTTTTGAGGTATTGATCGTGATTGATCTCGTCGCGCCCGGCCATCAATTCGCGGACATTGCGCCCAATGATCTCCTTGGCCGTGTATCCAAACAGAAGTTCTGCGGCTTTGCTGAAGGCGAGAATTCGTCCGGTCTCATCGATGACAATCATGCCGTCCGGAACCGATTCCAGGATGGATACGAGATGAGACTGAAGAGTCACGAGATCCGGTGGCGACAATGGTGTGCCTGCAGAAGCATCGGCTGAATCGGTCATCGTCTGGCTCCTTTCGAACGCAGTCCCGCCCCATATGCACATGCTTCATGGACGATGCGAGCCAAGAAGACGCGACCGGGCGGACCGATCAGAATCAACGCGCGCCAGATCTGGCCAGTGCCGGCGGTACGAACCAAAGCGCTGTCGCCGCGAGAATCATCACGGCACCCGAAAATGCCACCGGGCAGCCCCAGCAATGACCATTGAACATGGTCGCCCAGAATGCAGGCGCGTGAGTGGCGGACGTAAGACCGTCCGGGCCACAGCGAACCGATAGGAAAGCCTGTAGTGACTGCGTATGCGTCCACACTTTTGCGGAACCGAGCAGCAGCAACGCCATTCCGGGCACGAACACAGTATATCTGCGCATCTCATCCTCCACGACTGTACGGTCATTCTAAGAGCCGTGCGACAGTGCGGCCCATCCGTAGTTACCCGTATACACGACCTCGCCGGCTCCCGGCATTTAGCGCGTAGTACATATTAGGCAAAACAGGGGCAGAATCAGTGAGCACAGTCACAAAGCCGCGGTCGTCGGTTTCTGGCAGCATCGCCAGCGTCGCGACACTCGTCGCCATCGCATGTCTGGGGGCTTTGTTGATCGCTGCGAATGCGGTCGATCCCCTCATGGAAGCGCATGCCTGGGTGTTTTTCTTCCTGACCGCCTTCGCGCTGGTCGCGATCGGCATATGGGCTGGCGGATTGCAGGGGCGCAACCCCTTCGACGAGACCTATTATGAGGACACGATCGTCAAATTCGGCGTCGCCGCCGCCATGTTCTGGGGTATCGCTGGATTCCTGGTCGGCCTGATTATCGCATTGCAGCTCACATGGCCGGGCCTATTCTACTTCCCTGATCTCGGCTGGACCAATTTTGGCCGTCTCCGGCCGCTGCATACGTCCGCCGTGATCTTCGCATTCGGCGGCAATGTTCTCATCGCCACAAGCTTCTATGTCGTCCAGCGCACCAGCCGCACGCGGATCGCTGGCGGGCTTTGGCCGTGGTTCGTTTTCTGGGGCTACAACCTGTTCATCGTGATTGCCGGCACCGGCTACCTGATGGGCGTGACCCAGTCCAGGGAATACGCAGAGCCTGAATGGTATGCGGACCTCTGGCTGACGATCGTATGGGTGGCGTACCTTCTTGTTTTCCTGGGCACGCTCTGGAAACGCAAGGAACCCCACATCTACGTGGCGAACTGGTTCTACCTGTCATTCATCGTGACGATCGCGATGCTGCACATTGTCAACAATCTGGCCGTGCCGGTGAACCTGTCCGGTTCGAAAAGCTATTCATTGTTCGCCGGGGTCCAGGATGCCCTGACCCAGTGGTGGTATGGTCACAATGCTGTCGGGTTCTTCCTGACAACCGGCTTCCTCGCCATCATGTACTATTTCATTCCGAAACGTGCGCAGCGCCCGGTCTATTCGTACCGCCTGTCGATCGTTCACTTCTGGTCGTTGATCTTCATCTACATCTGGGCGGGGCCGCACCACCTGCACTACACAGCCCTGCCGCAATGGGCCCAGACGCTCGGCATGACCTTCTCTATCATGCTTTGGATGCCAAGCTGGGGCGGGATGATCAATGGCGTCATGACGCTGTCAGGCGCCTGGGACAAGCTGCGGACCGACCCGGTCGTGCGCATGATGGTCGTGTCGCTGGCGTTCTACGGTATGTCGACGTTCGAAGGCCCGCTTATGAGCGTGCGTGCCGTCAATGCACTGTCTCACTACACTGAGTGGGGAATCGCACACGTGCACTCCGGATCACTTGGCTGGGTCGGGTTCATCTCGTTCGGCGCGCTCTACTGTCTCACGCAATGGCTGTGGAAGCGGCCGGCGCTGTATTCGAAGAACCTCGTCGAGTGGCATTTCTGGCTCGCGACGATCGGCATCGTCTTCTACATCGTGGCACTCTATTTTGCGGGCATTATCGAAGGCCTGATGTGGCGCGCCTACAATGAGTACGGGTTCCTTGAGTACAGCTTCATCGAAACCGTGGAAGCCAAGCACATCAACTATATGATCCGCGCACTTGGCGGCGGCATGTATCTGATGGGTGCGATCGTCATGGCTTACAATCTCGTCCGCACAGCGCTTGGGCATGGCGCAGCAGCAGGCGTTGTCGAACCGGCGCCAATGACTGCCGCCAAACTCCAACCTGCCGAATAGGAACTGAACAATGGGCTTGTTCCAAAAACACCAGGCACTCGAACGCCACTCCCTGCTTCTTACCGTCGGCATCCTGCTCGTTGTCGCCGTTGGCGGAATCGTCGAGATCGCGCCGCTGTTCTATCTCGAGAATACGATCGAGAAAGTGAAGGGGATGCGGCCTTATACGCCACTCGAACTGACCGGGCGAAACATCTACATCCGCGAGGGTTGCTACACGTGCCATTCGCAGATGGTCAGACCATTGCGCGATGAGGTGGAACGCTACGGGCACTATTCACTCGCCGCGGAGAGCATGTACGACCATCCGTTCCAGTGGGGCTCCAAGCGGACAGGCCCCGACCTGGCGCGCCTCGGCGGCAAGTATTCCGATGAATGGCATGTCGATCACCTCCGGGACCCACGCTCTGTCGTGCCGGAATCGGTCATGCCGCCCTATGCATTCCTGTCAGACAACATCGTCCATTTCGAAGACATTGGAGATCATCTGAAAACACTTCGTTTTGAAGGCGTGCCCTATTCAGACGAAATGATTGAAAATGCCAAAGCCGACCTGGTCGCCCAGGCGGATCCGAATGCCGATTATGACGATCAGGACGCATTGGTCGCGCGATATGAAGCCGCTGCAGGACGTAAAGGCACCGTTATCGTCGGGGATTATGACGGCGATCCGTCCCGCGTCACAGAGATGGATGCCTTGGTAGCCTATCTTCAGATGACCGGAACGCTCGTCGATTTCTCCACTTACGAAGCTGATGATCTCAGCAACCGACGCTAGGAGCCTGACATGTACGAAACGCTTTCAAAATTTGCGCAAACCTGGGGCCTGGCCTGGTTCGTCGCGATGTTCGCCGTTGCGCTTGCTTATGCGCTCTGGCCGTCAAACAAGGAAAAATTCCGCGAGGCAGCCTACCTGCCGCTCGAAGACAAGGAACCCGGCGATGAGTGATAAACACACAGAAATCGATGCGCATTCCGGGGTCGAAACCACCGGGCATACCTGGGATGGCATCAAGGAGCTTAACAATCCGCTTCCGCGCTGGTGGCTGATCGTCTGGTATATCTCGATCGCCTGGGCATTCATTTATATGGTTCTCATGCCGGCCATCCCGGCACTTCCCGGATTTGGCGGCACCAACACACCAGGGGTTCTTGGCCTGTCCGACCGCACACTTGTGGCAGAAAAGGTCGTCGCCATGAACGCAGAGCGCAGTGTCGCCTCCCAGCGCCTGATGGCGGCCTCGCTGACGGAAATCCAGAACGACCTGAACTTGCAGCAATTTGCCATGGCGATGGGTGAAAGCGCCTTCGGCGACAATTGCGCGACGTGTCACGGCGCTGGCGGCCGCGGCGCAAAGGGCTATCCGATGCTCGCCGACGACATATGGCTCTGGTCCGGCACGCTTGACGGGATCGAACAGACCCTCCGGCATGGCATCCGCCACGAAGGCGACGATGCCACGCGCTTTTCCGCCATGCCGGCCTTTGGTCGCGACAAGCTTTTGACCTCTTCGGAAATCGATGACCTCGTCCAGCATGTGCTGAGTTTCTCGGATCGCGACACGGATGCCTCGGCAGCAGCTCAAGGATCAACCATCTTCGCGGTGCAATGTGCATCCTGTCACGGCGTCAACGCAAAAGGCGACCGCAATATTGGCGCACCCGACCTGACCGACGCCGAGTGGATCTTTGGCGGGGAGCCCGCTGACATTACGGCGTCCATCTCCAATGCCCGCAATGCCCATATGCCGGCCTGGCAGGACCGTCTGGACGACCCGACGATCAAGGCGCTGGCCCTTTACGTTCACTCTCTTGGCGGTGGTGAATAGGCACGACCATGAACCATGTCGCAAACCCTCCCAATGCCCCGATCCCACCGCCAAATCCGCCGTCGCTCTATGAGCGGCGCAAGCAGATCTATCCGAAGCTGGCGCATGGCAAGTTCAGGATGGTCAAATGGGTGGTGATGGCGCTGACTCTCGGGGTCTACTATATCGTGCCGTGGATCCGGTGGCCGCGCGGCGAAGGTATTCCGGACCAGGCCGTTCTGGCTGATTTTGCGGGAGAAAAATTCTATTTTTTCTTCATCACAATCTGGCCGCAGGAAATATTCTACCTTGCCGGTTTGCTGATCGTGGCAACATTCGGCCTGTTCCTCGTGACGTCACTGCTCGGACGCGTCTGGTGCGGCTATACGTGTCCCCAGACGGTGTGGACAGATCTCTACATCTGGGTTGAGCGCGCGTTTGAGGGCGACCGCGCTGCACGTATGCGGCTGGACAACGCGCCCTGGTCGCTGAACAAGGCCGTCCGCAAGATCGGCAAACACATTGTCTGGCTGATAATCGCGTTCCTGACGGGCGGCGCCCTGATCCTGTACTGGCATGATGCGCCAACGATCGCCCGCACGTTCTTTACTGGCCAAGCCCCACTAACAGCTTACTTTTTCGCTGGTATGCTGACGCTGACCACTTATTTCCTTGCTGGCTGGATGCGAGAGCAGGTCTGCACCTATATGTGCCCCTGGCCGCGCATCCAGGGGGCCCTGACAGACGAATACGCGCTGAATGTCACCTATCGCTACGACCGGGGCGAGCCACGCGGCCCGCTGCGCAAGGAGCAGGGCTTTGAGGGACGCGGTGACTGTATCGACTGCAAGCAGTGCGTTCAGGTCTGTCCGATGGGCATCGACATCCGTGACGGCGCCCAACTCGAATGCATTCATTGCGCGCTTTGCATTGATGCATGTGACGACATCATGACGCGCGTGGGCCGTCCGACCGGCCTGATCGCCTATGACACAGATCTTGCCGTGGCGACACGCGCGGCAGGCGGCAAACCGGTCTACAAGCTGCTTCGGTCGCGTACGGTGCTTTATGCTGTCCTCATGCTCGCAATCAGTGCGCTGATACTCGTTGGTCTCGCAAAAGAGCCCACATTCGACGTCAACGTCCTCAAGGACCGCTCGCCGCCTTTCGTCCAGCTGGCCAATGGTGATGTTCGGAATGGCTACACACTGAAGCTCGTCAACAAGGCGACGACGGCACGCGATACGATGGTCTCCATTTCCGGCCTGCCCGGCGCTGAATTCGAGATTATCGGCTTGTCCAAACCGGATGGCGCTCAGGAGATGGAACTTCCGCTTGAGCAATATGGTGTTGATCGCTTCCGCCTTCTCGTCACGGCCCCCGCTGCATCCCTGCCGCACAGGTCGTCGCTGGAGATCACCGTCCTCGATCCTGTGACGGGTGAAAGCCACACCCGTTCTGCTGCTTTCATGACTGCTGGAGCCAAATGATGCCAACACTGTCACCCCCGGTGGATACTGACGGCAAAACCCTCAAGGGACATCACGTCCTGTTCTGGCTGTTGGGGTTCTTCGGCCTTATGTTCGTCGTGAACGGCGTGTTTCTTTGGGCGGCGCTCTCGTCATTTCCGGGCGAGGATGTGCGCCATTCCTACTTGCAGGGCCTCGAGTACAACAAGACAATTGCGTCGCTCAAGTATCAGGAGGACATGTCCTGGAAGGCAGAACTTGGCCTGGTCGCGGTGACCGATGGCGATGTGCTTGTGGCGCGCATTCTTGATGCGGACGGCCTTGCTCTGCCATCGCGGAACGTGACTGCGGAGCTGAGGCGTGCCGCAACACAGGACAGCGATATCGTTGTCGAAATGCTGCCTGTTGGGTCCGGCGAATATCGTGCTGATCTGCCTGTCCTGACCAAAGGGGCATGGCACATAGCCCTGAATGCCGAGATAGCTGACGGTAGTTCAGGCACGGGCTTCAAGGCGTCAAAGGTCATCATGGTCAAATGACCCAAGCTGAGAACAATCTGGTTGCCGGATGTCCAACGGGTCTCGCGCCGCCCGAAACGACGAGCGCACCAGACCCCTCGGCCTTTGTTCGGCGCGTCAATGGACAGAGCCGCCTGAGCCTGACGATACGCGGTGCCAAGTGCGGCGCATGCATCAGTCGGATCGAATCGGCTGTGAAAGCGCTCCCGGGTGTGGAAACAGCACGTCTGAACCTGTCGACAGGGGGGCTTGAAGTCGCCTGGCATGGTGGGCTTACAGCCATACCAATCGTCCAGGCGATCAGTTCCCTTGGCTATGGTGTTGCGCCGCAGGATCAGGGCAACGCCATTACGGATGAGCAGCGCGAGGAACGCAGCCTGCTCATTGCGTTGGGCGTTGCTGGTTTCGCGACTGCCAACATCATGCTCCTGTCCGTGTCGGTTTGGGCAGGCAACGGAGAAATGGGCGAGTCGACCCGGATGATGCTGCATGGCCTGTCCGGCTTGATCGCGTTCCCCGCCATCCTGTTTTCCGGTCGCGTCTTCTTCCGGTCAGCCTGGAAAGTCCTCAAGCACGGCCATGCCAATATGGACGTGCCAATTTCGCTCGCCGTGATCATCGCGTTTTGCGTGAGCGTGTCGGAAACCTTGCGGGGCGGTGAACACGCCTATTTCGATGCGTCGGTAATGCTGCTCTTCTTCCTCCTGATCGGACGCTTTCTTGACGCGCGCGTCCGCCGGAAAGCGCATACGTCTGCGCGCGATCTGGCGGCGATGGCACGCCGTAGCGTTACACGACTGGCAGAGAATGGCGAAGCCCGCTCCGTTCGCGCAAGCGAGATTCAGCCGGGTGACCGCATTCTCCTGGCGCCTGGTGAGCAGGCGGTTGTTGACATGCAGGTGGAAACGGGCCTCTCAGAAGTTGATGAGAGCCTCGTGACCGGAGAGAGCGTTCCGCGAACCGCCACCCAGGGCATGAATCTTCTGGCCGGCACGATAAACCTGTCCCAGCCGCTTACCGGCCGAGCCATTGCTGCCGCGAGTGACTCCCTCCTGTCTGATATTGCCCGCATGCTGGATGCCGGTGAACAGCGCCGCTCGACCTACCGGAAAATCGCTGACCGTGCCGTCTCGCTCTACGTGCCGTTCGTCCATACGTCCGCACTGCTCGCCTTCATTGGCTGGCTCCTGGCGGGCATGAGCGCCAACGAGGCCCTTCTGATCGGTGTCTCGACACTGATCATAACATGCCCCTGCGCGCTGGCACTCGCCGCACCCGTGACCCAGGTGGTCGCGTCGGGACGCTTGTTTCGCGCAGGCACATTCCTGAAATCCGGAGATGCATTGGAACGGCTGGCGCAGTGCAATTACATCATCTTCGACAAGACCGGCACGCTGACATTTGGCACGCCGCGCCTTGCCGACGACGTCTCGCCTGACCTGCTCGCCAATGCGGCCCAACTGGCGCGGGCCAGCCGACATCCATTGTCTCGCGCGCTCGTCGAGGCTGCAGGTCCTGGGCCCGTGGCGTCTGGCGTCCGGGAATTCCCCGGTCTTGGCCTTGAAGGCGTGATAGATGGCGTCTCCTCCCGTCTCGGATCGGCTGAGTGGGTTGGCGCCGACATTGATGTCGCCTCCAGCAGCTCTCTCTGGTTCGTTGAGGGCAATTGTGCGCCTGTTCGGTTCCAATTCCGCGACCATATTCTCGACGATGCGACCCAGACGATCCGGGCTTTGCGGCAGGCCGGATACGGCATGGAAATCCTGTCAGGCGATCGTGCGGAGACGGTTGCAGATGTTGCCGGGAAACTCGGCGTCGCTGACTGGACTGCCAAAGCCTCCCCGCGCGACAAGGTCGAACGCCTCGAGGCATTGCAGGCGGCAGGTCATCGCGTGCTGATGATCGGGGACGGGCTGAACGATGCCGGGGCGCTGGCGCTCGCGAATGCGTCCGTCACCCCGGGAGGGGCCATGGATGTAAGCCGGTCAGCCAGTGATGCGGTCTATTCCGGCGGCCTCATCGCCCTGCCCCGGCTGATCGCGGTGGCGAAGCAGGCGCGCGCGGTCATGTTGCAGAATTTCGCCTTTGCCGCGGCCTACAATCTTGTCGCCGTGCCAGTCGCCATCAGCGGCCATGCGACACCGCTCGTTGCCGCCATCGCGATGTCGGCCTCATCCATTCTCGTATCGCTGAATGCCTTGCGCCTGAATACAATGCCGGAGCGTCTGTAATGGCTGGCCTGTTGTTTCTCATTCCCATCGCGCTCGGCATGGGGCTGATCGGCCTGATCGCTTTCCTGTGGGCCGCGAGGTCGGGCCAGTTTGACGACCCGGACGGCGCTGCCAACCGGATTCTCGTGGATGAAGATCGCCCGCTCCCGCCTAGTGAAAGTCGCGACTCCGGGGAATGATCCTGACATTTCGCGGGTGCTGGTGCCGGTGCCGGTGCATGTCGCCATGTTCACCCGGCCCGCGCCCTTCCTGGACCGCCCGCTTCACTTCATCCGCATGGGACAGCACGCCCTTCAGCGGGTCGGACATATGTTCTTCCGACAGAAATGTGAGGTCAGCGGTGCGGTCGATCAGCTGCTCGGCGACAATATGCGTGACAGTGTCAGCCGACTGCACGCGCCCGCGCACGGACAGGATACGCGCGCCCATAACGATCGGTCGGAAGCGATCCATGACGCGTTTCCACACAACCAGGTTGGCAATGCCCGACTCGTCCTCAATCGTGATGAAGACGACCCCGTTAGCCGAACCTGGGCGCTGGCGCACGAGTACCAGGCCGCATGTCTCCACGCGCTGGCCGTCAGGCAAGCCAACGGCCTCAGCGGTCGTCAGGATGTGCCGGGAACTGTAGAACGGTCGCAGGAAGTGCAAGGGATGATCCTTAAGCGACAGCCGGGTTGTCTGGTAATCCTGAATGACTTGTTCGGAATCGGGCATCCGGGGCAGATGCGTCGCAACGTCCCTACCCTGCTCGGCCGCGTCTGCCGCCGTGAACAGGGGCAGCGTTTTTCCGGCAGTGTCGCCCCTAACCGCCCACAGCGCCTCGCGCCGTGACAGGCCGAGCGAGCCAAAGGCATCCGCCGCGGCGAGCAATTCCATCGCACGGCGGGACAGGCCCGTTCGCAGGCGTACTTCTTCCAGTGTATCGAACCCCTGCCCCCGCGCGCCCATCAGCGCCTCCATCTCGTCCCCGCGCACGCCATCGACTTGCCGGAATCCGAGTCGCATGGCGGTCAGGCCATCGCTGGCGCCTATAGGTTCCAGCGTATTGTCCCAGTCCGAATAATTCACGTCGACAGGCCGCACCTCCACGCCATGCTCGCGGGCATCCCGTACAATCTGGGCGGGCGCATAGAAGCCCATCGGCTGGCTGTTCAGCAGCGCGGCGCAGAACACGTCCGGATGATGGCATTTTAGCCAGGACGACACATAGACGAGCAAGGCGAACGAGGCCGCATGGCTTTCGGGGAAACCGTATTCGCCGAAACCCTTTACCTGGTCGAAACAGCGTTGTGCAAACTCCGGCTGATACCCTCGCGCGGTCATCCGCGAGACCATCATGTTCTCGTAATTCTGGATCGTACCAACCTTGCGGAACGTCGCCATGGCGCGGCGCAGGCCATTGGCCTCGTCGGGCGTGAACTTGGCCGCGTCGATGGATATCTGCATGGCCTGCTCCTGGAATAGCGGCACGCCCAGTGTGCGTTGCAGGATTTTGGAAAGTTCATCGGGCGGGCCCTGTTCAGGCGCGGGGCTTGGATAGCGCACGGTTTCCAGCCCCTTCCGCCGTCGCAGGTACGGGTGGACCATGTCGCCCTGGATCGGCCCGGGACGCACAATGGCAACCTCGATGACGAGGTCATAGAATGTGCGCGGCCTGAGGCGGGGCAGCATGTTCATCTGGGCGCGGCTTTCGACCTGGAACACGCCAAGGCTGTCGCCCTCGCACAGCATGTCATAAGTTGCCGTGTCTTTCGCCGGAATGGTCGCCAGATTGAATCGCAGGCCCTTATGGGCCTCCAGGAAGTCGAAGGCCTTGCGAATGCAGGTCAGCATGCCAAGGGCGAGCACATCGACCTTCAGGATGCCGAGGGCGTTAATGTCATCCTTGTCCCATTCGATAAAAGTGCGATCCGGCATGGCCGCATTGCCGATCGGCACCGTTTCCACCAGTGGTCCACGGGTCAGCACGAAGCCGCCGACATGCTGGGACAGGTGTCGCGGGAAGCCGATCAGCTGGCGTGTCAGGGCAATGGCGCGGCGGATCATCGGGCTGGCGGGATCAAGGCCCGCCTGCGCGATCTGGGGCGCCGGAATGTCATCCCCCCAGCTGCCCCAGACACAGCCGGCGAGCGCGGTGGAAATATCCTCCGTCAGGCCGAGCGCCTTGCAGACCTCGCGAACGGCTGAGCGGGGCCGGTAGGAGATCACGGTCGCTGTCAGGGCGGCCCGCTGGCGTCCGTAGCGCCGATAGATATACTGGATCACTTCCTCGCGCCGCTCGTGCTCGAAGTCGACATCAATGTCGGGCGGTTCCTTACGCTCGCGCGAAAGGAAGCGTTCGAACAGGAGACTGGTTTCCGCAGGATCCACGCTGGTGACGCCAAGGCAGAAACAGACAGCAGAATTGGCGGCAGAACCGCGTCCCTGGCAGAGGATATCCTGCGAACGGGCCCAGGCGACGATGTCGTTCACGGTCAGGAAATAAGGCGCGTAGGAAAGCTCCTCGATGAGATCGAGTTCCTTGCGCAGTTGGGCGCGAATGCGGGCTGGGACCCCGGCGGGATAACGCCAGTCGGCCCCCTGCCATGTCAGGTATTCGAGATGATGCTGTGACGTTGAGCCGGGCGGGACAGGTTCGTCGGGATATTCATAGGCGAGTTCGTCGAGACTGAAATCGCACCGCTTGACGATTTCCAGCGTGCGCGCCAGGGCCGGTTCGAACCCCTTGAAAAGGCGGGCCATTTCGTCCGGCGCCTTTAGGTGGCGTTCAGCGTTCGCTTCGAGACGGAACCCCGCTGTGTCGATCGTGCAGTGCTCGCGGATGCAGGTGATCACGTCCTGCAGGGGGCGGCGGGCGGCTGCATGGTAGATGACGTCATTGACGGCGATCATGGGGACGCCGCACCGCGCACCAAGGCTTGCCAAACGGGCCAATTGCTCGCGGTTGCGGCCCTGAAAAGCATAGCGCGCGGCGAGGTAGAGAGACCCCCGCCAAAGACCGGCCAGATGCTGCAGTGTCGTCTCGAACGCCGCTCCCGGGCGCTCTGGCGGCATCACGATGAATACCTGGCCTTCGCTGGCGGCTGTGATGTCCGCGAGGGTGATCAGGCAGTCACCCTTCTCCGCCTTCAGCTTGCCGTCTGACAACATGCGCGAGAGACGGCCATAGGCGGCGCGATCCGTCGGGTAGCAGATGAGTTCGGGGGCATCCTGCGGGACAAGGCGTGCGCCGACCAGCAGGTGCATGCCTGCTGCCTTTGCTGCCAGATGGGCCCGCACGACTCCCGCCAGCGTATTGCGATCTGCAACGCCGATTGCAGCAAGGCCGAGGTCTCGGGCGCAGCCCACCAGTTCCCCGGCATGGGAGGCGCCGTGGAGAAAGGAGAAATTCGTGGTGACGGCAAGTTCGGCGTACTGGCTCATGCGAAAAGGCCCTGCACATACCATTCGGGCGCGGCGCCACGGTCATCGTCATACAGGCCGTCGCGGAACAGCCAGTAGCGCCCACCCTTGCTGTCTTCGACCCGGTAATAGTCGCGGGCGCGGGGCATTTTTCCAGTGCCGCCTACAGGCGGCAGGCTGCGCCACCATTCCGGATTGATGCGCTCGGGGCCGTCGGCGCGCGAGACAGTCCGCACGACACGGCGCCAGACAAAGCGCAGCGGCGGGCCGTCCGGTACCTCGGCAATAACGTCGACGCGTTCGGGGTGGGAGAGCATGCGGACGGGGCGCGGGCCGGTGGTGGCATGGGTGTGGGACGGGGGCGGCAGGGCCCCGTCATAGGGGTGCCAATGCTCGGCCCGGTCCGGGGCATGACTCTCCTGCGGCGTGTTCACCCGGACACTGCCCGGACCTAGTTTTGCGACGATCCGGTCAGCGAGGGCGGCCAGTGCCGCGTCGTCCGTGTCACTGGCGGCGAGGTCGCCCGAGAGGGCCACGGCACTGACGTTCATCGGTCCGGTGCGGCGCGCTTCGAGAAGGAGAAGATCGATCCCGAAGCCGGGATCGATACTGTCCAGCGTCTCGCGGAACAGACGCTGGATGTGTGCGGGCGTCCGCACTGGCCGGGCGGTGGTGACGGTGAGGCTGGAGACCTCGCCATCGGACTTGAAGGCGTGGAAGGCAAAGCTGCGGGCGCCCTGGCCAAGACGCGCGAGGTCCGCGCAAAGGGTTTCCGTGATCTGCCGAAGGCCCTCGACCACCGCCTCGCTGCTGGCGATGGGTTCCGGGCATGGCAGGCGTACCGAATGGGCGGGCGGTGGCTGGAGGGGCCGGAGCGGTTCGATGCGCAGCCCAAGCGCCTGGTCGAGCCGGAGGCAGGCCGCATCGGCCATGTCGCGGGACTGGAAGCGCCGGGCCAGCGCCTTGCGATCAATGCCGTAGAGTTGGCCGATCCGGGGCAAGCCGAAACGGCGCAGCAGGGTTACGGCCTCGTTTGAGAGGCGGAGCGCGGCGACCGGCAGCTCGGCGAGGCCGTCCCGTTCGGCGCCTTCAGGCAGCAGCGCCGGGAGGCCCTCTTTCGCTGCTGCGCGCGCGAGGGCCGAGGCGGCGCCGGGCGTACCGGCGAGACCCATCCTGTGCGCATAGCCAGCGCGCGTGAGGCGCTGCGAGAGCGCTGCGACCATGGCTGCCTCACCGCCATGTAAATGGTCGCAGCCGGTCGTTTCGAGCATCAGGCCATCCAGGCCATCAAGTGCTGCCAGAGGTGTCCAGCGGACCATCCAGGCGGCGAGGTTCCGCAGGCCCCGCGCATCGGCCTCACGGTCGATTTCTCCGGACAGGAGCTGGGGCGCACGGGCGCGGGCATCGGTGAATCGCAGGCCGGGTGCGATGCCGAGGTCCAGGGCGGTGCGGTTCGCGGCGGCAACGATCAGGCCCGCCTGCGCGCTTTCCGTCAGGACGAAGGGCGGCGGGTCAGCTGGCCCGGCGGATGCCGGACGCATCGGACGGCCCGCGGCGCGGAGGTGCTGGCGGCGTAACCTGTCCAGCGGCCAGTCCGGGAACCACAGTGAGAGATAGCGTTTCATCGTTCCACTCAAGGTCAAAGCTGCGCCCGGCGAGATGCGGGGCGGTACGGGAGCGCTCGAGGACGACGTGCCAGCGGGGCGCGCCGGGGGCACGGGAATCGTAGCGGTTGGGGGCGGAGGGCCTGGGGGCAATGCGCCAGCGTGCCTCGGCGGCGGTTGCCCCTTCCCGTCCATAGGGCATGAGGAGGACCACGGGCACGCCGTGCCGGCCGGAGGCGAGCGCGAGGCGGCGCGTGGCGGTAAAGTCGGCGCCGGATATCTCGGCGACGACGAGGGAGACGGCGCTGGAGGCAATGGCTTCCTCGATGGTCCAGAGCGCGTCGGCCAGCTTGCCCGGTCGCACGACCAGTCGTGGCGTGTGATGGGGAGAGAAGGTCCGCAGGGCACCATCAGGCACGAGACCATGTTCCATGCCTAACCCTGCCTGTGTGACCCATAGAATGGCCCCTGCCCTGCCTCGATTTTGTCCCTCGTTACGGGCAGCCAGGGCAAAGCCGGTCAGCGCCGGCATGTCTCCGAAACGCGCCTCTGCCAGTTCATGCACACCTGTCTGACTCAGGCCGAAGGGAAAGACGGCGCGCACGGGCGGACGCGCCGTCTGGGTACGCACGATGCCGTTCGCCTTGAGGGTTGCGAGGTCCATATGTTCTTATTTTGTTCTTTTGCTTCGGAGTCAAGCTGAGGCGCGGATTCAGAGGTGAAAATCCGGCAGCCAAGCGGACAGCAAGGCCTGCTTGGCGCGCAGGGCATCGGTCGCCTGCTGCTGTGTCCTGTGCAGGAAACGGATACGGTCGCCGGGGCGGACCTGGCCAAGCAGGTGCCGGTCGGCGCGGATGACCTGCAGGAGATGCGGATAGCCGCCGGTGGTCTGTGCGTCGGCGAGAAGCAGGAAACCGCGTCCGCCGGAAGGCAGTTGCAGCGCGCCGGGGAAGATGGCGGCGCTTGGGTGGCTTGCGTCCTCTGGAATGTGGGGAAAGGCCCCTTCGAGTTCGACCCCCATGCGGCTAGCGCGTCGTGTGGCGGTGAAGGTTTCGTCCCACATGCGACGGGCCGAGGCTGGAAAGTCCGGCCCTTCCACGGCCCGCAATGCGTAGCTGTTGCTGCAGACGGGGTGAAGGTCTTCCGGCGTCTCCATGGATGGGATGACACGGACCGACGCCAGATTGATCGTGTCGCCCGCCTTGAGCGCCCTGCCCTCATGCCCGCCGAGCGCAGCCGGGAGATAGGTCGAGGTCGAGCCGAGGAAGACGTTTGCGTCAATATTCGCGGCGATGGCGACGTAGATGCGGCAGCCCTGACGGGCGGGCGCGATGTGGAGTTCGTCTCCCGCCTGAGCCGTATGGGCGGCGTGAAGGGCAACTACCTGACCTGCAAACGTCAGTGCAGATTGTGCGCCGGTGACGGCAAAGCTGACAGGTGTGTCGAATCGGATCGCTGCGCCGCCAAAGGTGATCTCGATGGCGGTCGCATCGCTGGCATTGCCGACGAGGCGGTTGGCGAGGGCCATGGACAAAGGATCGGCCGGACCGCTGGCGGGCACACCAAGATGCCGGGCCCCAATACGCGGGGTACCCTGAAGGGTTGCCTGGACGCCGGGCTGGAGGATGGTGAGGGTCATGACGCGGCGGCGTCAACCAGCCGGACCTGCATGCCGGGCTGCAGGCGGAAGGGATTGTCAGAGACGGGGTCGAAGAGGGACACCGGCGTTCGGCCGATGATCGGCCAGCCACCGGGGCCTGCCAAGGCGTAGAGACCGCACTGGCCCGTGATGAGGCCGATGGATCCTGCCGGAACCTGTTGTCGCGGTTGCAGGAGGCGAGGAATTTCAATCGTGTCGTCAAGGCCGGACATATAGGCAAATCCGGGTGTGAAGCCGAGCATGTCAATCTGCAACGGCTCAGACAGAAGGCGTGAAACTACCTCGGCTTCAGACAGGCCTGTCCGGTTGGAAATGTCGGCAAGGTCCGGGCCGTTTTTGCCCCCGAAATGCACCGGCAGTTCGACCGTTTCGAGGGTGCGGGATGGGGGTGGCGCGGGGGTGGCAAGGGTGTGGGAGAGGTGTGCCAGAGCCTCGGTCGGGGTATGTCGGAGCGGGTCGAACTGCACGGTCACGTCTCGGCGGCCGGGCACCACTTCGAGCCAGTCTCCTGTCGTCCGAAGCTGGCGGGCACGCGCGAGACGTTCGTCTCTGTCCGGCGCAGAGAGGCGCAGTGCGTCGTCACCGCAGAACGTGATGGCAGGATCGTTCATGGCTCGACGGCGATGACCGCGACACCGGCATGCTGGAGCGCGTCGCGGATGCTGCGCGCACTGGCGAGGGCACCGGGCGTTTCGCCATGCACGCAGATTGTCCGGACCGGCAGCTCGATGGTCTCGCCGGTGCGGGTAGTGACGGCGCCGGTCGAGGCGATCTGGACGGCTTGCCGGATCCGGTCTGCGTCGGACTCGATGACAGCGCCGTCCATGGTGCGCGGTGTGAGGTGGCCGGAGGCTTCATAGGACCGGTCGGCAAAGCCTTCAGAGAGGTATGGGAGGCCCGCATAGTCAGCCGCCGCCTGCAGCCTGGAATTGGGCGGACCGATCAGGAGCGGGATGCGCGACTGGATCGTCACGTCGACGATGGTGCGCGCAATGTCTTCATCCCGTGCGGCCGTATTGTAGAGGGCCCCATGAGGCTTGAGATGGGAGATCGTGACGCCGCGTTCGCGGGTGATAGCAGCAAGGGCGCGGACCTGGTTCAGCAGGGTGGCACTGAGCTCGACCCGCGACAGTTTCATCTCTTTGCGGCCAAAGCCTTCAAGGTCCGGATAGGACGGGTGGGCGCCCATCTGGACGTTGCGGGCGTCTGCCGCCTTGACGGTGGCCGCCATGCTTTCCTGATCGCCTGCATGACCACCGCAGGCGATGCTGCACCGGGTAACGACGTCCAGCATGGCGCGGTCCAGCGCGCGGCCATTGGCGCCGGCCAGTTCCCCGATATCGGCATTGAGGCAGATCGCTTTTGTCATGGCCACACCCCGAAGGCGCGCAGGACAAGACGCAGACCGAGGCCAAGCGTGATCAGGATGACGACGCCACCGAGCAGGTTGGCGATGGGGCCATTCACGCGGTCGCCCAGCAGTGAACGCCGGTTCATGGCAACAAGCAGGAAGATGGCGACGACAGGCAGGAGGATGCCGTTTGCGACCTGAGCGACGAGGATGATGCTGATGGGCTTGTACCCGATCAGCGCCACGGCTGTGCCAATCAGAAGAATCGCAAAGGCGACACCTTTGAACAGTTTCCCGGAACGGGGTTTGCCGGCAATCTCGCTGAGCGCGTAGGCGGTTGCGAGCGGCGCGGTGATGGAAGACGTCAGGCCAGCAGCGAACAGGCCAATGCCAACAAGGTAGCGGGCTGCCTCGCCATAGGTCGGTGCAATGGCCCCTGCCATGTCTGCAGCGCTTGATACCTGCTGGCCGTTGGCAAACAGGCTGGAGGCCGCCGTCGTGAGGATCAGGATCGAGATGAGGCCGCCTAGACCGACGGAGACGCGCGTGTCTGTCTGCGCTTCGGCCAATGCCTGCGGTGTAGCATCCGGCCAGTGCTCGCGCGCCGAGGCGGCGTGGAGGAAGAGATTATAGGGAACGATCGTGGTGCCGATGAGGGCGATGGATGTCAGGAGGCCGCCCTCAGGTACACGCGGGACGAGTCCGTACAGCATGGCGCCGATGTCGGGCCGGACGAGGATGGCGCTGCCAGCGAACGCGAGGCTCATGACGATGACCAGTGCGACCAGCAAGCGCTGGATAAGCTGGTAGCGTCCAAACACGAGCACGGCGCCTGCCATTGAAGCGAGCGCAAGCACGATGATCCGGCGGGTTTCGATGCCCTCACCCACGATCGCTTCGAGGCCGAGCGCACCCCCCGACAGGTTGCCGGCTTCGTAGGCGGCATTGCCGAGGGCGAGTGCGGTGAGGACCAGACCCGCCGCGCCCCATTTCAGGAAAATGTTCCCCGTGCCGCTGACCAAGGCTTCGCCGAGACCAACACGCCCCATGACACCGAGCCGGGCCGCCATATCCTGAAGGATGATGGTTGCCAGCGTGGCAAAGACCAGCGCCCAGACAAGTGCAAAGCCGAAATTCGCGCCCGCGAGCGTGCAGGCCGTGACGGTGCCGGGACCGATGAAGGCGGCTGCGACGAGTGCGCCGGGGCCGATGGGAAGTTTCATTCCGGGCTGATCCCACGACGGGTTTCGAGATAGGTTGCAAAGCTCGCGAGCCAGTGACTGCCGGAATAATGTTCGTCGCTGATGGCGGCGATGCCTGTCTGCTTGTGTACGTCGGCGGCAGCGAGGAGTGACGCGATGCGCGCATCGCCTTCGGGCAAGGCGCTGGCGATGCCTTCGAGTGCCCAGGCGCGCGACAGGTTCACGCCATCAAGGTGGACGAGCTTGCCGTCGGTCGGGTCGAGCACGACGCCGGGCAACAGCCAGTCCGACCGGCCAGTGGTTGGCAGCTGCGGCAGAAAGGCCGAGAGCCATGCGGCATACTGGTCCGCCGGCATAACGCGGCGCATGAGGTCGGCTTCCATCAGGCAGGGCGACAGGAAGTCTTCGCCTGACGGTTCATAAGCGAGCGGGCAATTGACGTCGCTGGAATGGAATTCAAGCACCTTCTGGGTCAGCTGGGCATTGAAGGCGCCGGCATTGTTCGCCCTGGCCCAGTCCAGCATCAGGCCGAACGCGAACGCAGTCTGGTTGTGGGTGCCAAGGCGGATCGGATAGGCGAGCTTGGTGAGCCATGTTGATGTTTCGTCGATAATGAAGGTCTCAAGCGGTTCGAGCGTCGCGACCCATTTTGTCGCTTCTGGCAGGTCGGACTCGCGCAGTTCGGTCATCATCTGGAGGAACCAGGCGGTGCCATAGGGCCGCTCGAAGCTCGCCCGGTCGGCGCCCTTGAAATAGGCAATCTCGCCTGCGATGTTTTCCGGGGTGAAACTGTGCCCGAGCGCGGCCACGATGGCCGCGCGATAAGGTGTTTCGGGATCTGTGTTCAGGATGCGGGCGAGCAGCCAGTGGCCGTGCACCGAGGAGTGCCAGTCGAAACAGCCATAGAAAGCCGGATGCAGCTGGCGCGGTGTCGCCGCATCTGCATCGCTGTTCATGACGTGGCTGATCTTGTTGGGATATTCCTTGTGAACGCATTGCAGCGCCATGCGGGCGAACCGGTCGGTCACGGCGCCGTCGCGCGACTGAGGAAGGACGATTGCAGGTGCGGACACGGGCGCCTCCGTTTCGGGCGGTGATGCAGGCGCGCAGGCGGCGAGCAGGAGGCCAGTCAGGCCTATGAGCAGGTGACGGGTCACGCAGGGTCCTCCAGTGATTTGGGCTGGCTCCTGCGTATAAGGGTGGATGCCTGCGGGCAAGGCCCCTGCCCTAGATGTGAAGCGCCCTGCCGTCGGCGTCGAGTACCGCTTCGTGCATGGTTTCCGAGATGGTCGGGTGCGCGAAGATGGTGTGCGCGAGGTCCACGTCGGTCAATTCACCCTGACGGGCGATGACATAGCCCTGGATCAGTTCGGTGACTTCGGCGCCAATCATGTGGGCACCGAGGAGTTCGCCGGTCTTCTTGTCGAAGACGGTTTTCACCATGCCGTTTGTTTCGCCAAGGGCAATGGCCTTGCCGTTGCCGATGAAAGGGAAACGACCAACCTTGATGTCATACCCCTTTTCCTTGGCGGCGGCCTCGGTGAGACCGACGCTGGCGACCTGCGGACGGGAATAGGTGCAACCGGGGACGTTGGAGGCGTCGAAGGGCTCGACATGGGCCTTGCCGGCGCCGGCGATGGCCTCGACGCAGATGACGCCCTCATGGCTGGCCTTGTGGGCGAGCCAGGGCGGGCCGGTGAGGTCGCCAATGGCATAGAGGCCGGGGACGCCGGTCTTGCCGAAACCGTCGACATTGACGTGGGTTTTCTCGACCTTCACGCCAAGGGCTTCGAGGCCAAGGTTTTCGACATTGCCGACAATGCCGACGGCGAGGATGGCGCGGTCGAATTCCCGCGACTCTTTCTTGCCGTTCTTGTCGGTGATGTCGGCGGTGACCGTGTTCTTGCCGGCTTTCAGGTTTTCGACCCTGGCGCCGGTAATGATGTTGAGGCCCTGTTTCCTGAAATCCTTCTCGGCCATGGCGGAGATTTCAGCGTCTTCTACCGGCAGGATACGCGGCAGGACTTCGGCAACCGTCACGTCACAGCCGAGCTCGTTGTAGAAGCTGGCGAATTCGATGCCGATGGCGCCGGAGCCGATGACGAGGAGCCGCCTGGGCATCACGTCGGGCGTCATGGCTTCGCGATAGGTCCAGACCAGCTTGCCGTCGGCGATGAGGCCGGCCTGCGGGATGTCGCGGGCGCGGGCGCCGGTGGCGAGCATGACGTGTTTCGCCTGGAGGGTGGTGTCCTTGCCGTCCTTGCCATTGACGATGACCTTGGGCGCAGGCGTGCCTTTCTCGAGGCGGGCGGTGCCTTCGATCACGTCGATCTTGTTCTTCTTCATCAGGAATTTCACGCCGCCAGACAGTTGGCTGGCGACGCCGCGCGAGCGTTTCACCACGGCATCCAGGTCAACCTCGACCTTGTCGATCTTGAGGCCGAAATCCTCGGCGTTCTTGGCGAGATGCATGACCTCGGCAGACCGCAGCAGCGCCTTGGTGGGAATACAGCCCCAGTTGAGGCAGACGCCGCCGAGGGCTTCGCGCTCGACGATGGCGGTCTTCAGGCCGAGCTGGCTGGCGCGGATCGCGGAGACATAGCCGCCGGGGCCGGAGCCGATAACGATGAGGTCGTATTGGGTGGTCATTCGGCACCTCGCATCACGTTCCACTCGTCTTGAGCGGCCATGGAATTCGCCTCGCGGCTTTCATACATTTCAGGCGTGCAGACGTATTCCTTTTCAGTCACGCGCAATTCTTCGATTTTCGCATCATTGGCGGCCATCAGGCTCGACACGAGCTCTGACGGCGTTGTCGAAGCGCCCAGTTCGGCCATGAACAATGTGAGACGGACGGGGACGTCATCACCGCACAGGTTCATCATGCCATGTTCCGTCGCAAACACATCTGCGATGACCTTGAGCCTGTCAGGATCGAACTGAACCACTGGATCGGGGGCTGATACGGATTCAGGAGCCGCTGTCGGTTCGGTCGCTTGCGGGGAACAGGCGGCCATGAAGGTTAACGCCAAAATTAGCCCGGTACGTTTCATCATCTCTTGTCCCAGTTCAGGTTCGAGTGTTGGCGCGCGTTAAAGCAACATCGCTTCCGGCGTTTCGACATAGCGTTTGAAGGCCTGCAGCCATTTCGCCCCTTCGGCGCCGCCGATGACGCGGTGATCGCAGGTGAGCGTGACGCTCATCACCGTGGCGACGGCGAGGTCGCCCGTGGCGTTGACGACCGGGCGCTTCTCCCCTGCCCCGACAGAGAGGATCATGCCTTCGGGCGGGTTGATGATCGAGGCGAAGTTGCGAATGCCGAACATGCCGAGATTGGAGATGGAGAACGTGCCACCGGAATATTCCTGCGGCTTCAGCCTGCGCTCGCGGGCCCGAGCGGCGAGGTCCTTCATCTCTTCGGAAATGTCGGCGAGGCCCTTGCTTTCGGCATTGAAGATGACCGGCGTGATCAGACCGCCATCGATGGCGACAGCCACCGAGACATGGGCGTGCTTGTGATAGGCTATACCCTTGTCCGTGTAGGATGCATTGCAGTCCGGCTCGTCCATCAGGGCCATGGCGCAGGCCTTGATCAGGAGGTCATTGACCGAGACCTTGATGCCGTTCGGCGCAGCGGCGTTGATCGCGACGCGGCTGGCCAGGAGATGGTCGAGCGCGAGGTCGATCGTCAGGGGGAAGTGCGGCACCTGCATGAAACTGGTGGTGAGACGCTTTGCAACGACCTTGCGGACACCGTCGAGCGGTTTGAGCTCGTAGCTGTCGGGCGCATAGACGCGGTCGTCGAGGACCTGCGGCAGGATGAGGCCGTCCGGAGCGGGTGCGCCCGACCTGGCGGCGGACGCGGCAGCGGTGCCGGGCTGGGCGTTTTCGACATCGCGCTTGATGATGCGGCCGCGCGGGCCGGTGCCGTTTAGGGCCTTGAGGTCGATGCCTTTCATCTCCGCGATGCGGCGAGCCAGCGGGCTCGCCTTGATTCGGCCGTCTGATGTGTTGGCGCTTGGCAGCGGCGTGGAAGCGAGTTTTTCGGCCTTGGGCGCAGCTTCGGATTTCGCGGTCGCGCCAGATTTCGGCTCCGGCTTGGCAGACCTGGGTTCAGTTGCCGCCTCAGCCTTCTTGTCCTGGGTGCCCGAGGCCACTGCGTTCGCCGGGGAAGCAGACTCTTTGGGCGCCTTGATCGACGATGCGTCTTCGCCCTCTTCCGCCAGGACAGCGATGACCGCGTTGACCTTCACCCCTTCTGTGCCTTCGGAAACCAGAATTTTCGCGATTGTGCCTTCATCGACGGCCTCGACTTCCATCGTGGCCTTGTCGGTCTCGATCTCGGCAATGATGTCGCCGGAGGAGACGGTGTCGCCTTCCTTGACGAGCCATTTGGCGAGCGTGCCTTCTTCCATCGTGGGAGAGAGGGCGGGCATGGTGATGTTGATGCTCATGGCGCTACTCCTGATCCGCGTAGCAGACCTTGCGGGCTGCTGCGATGATGTCGGCGACGCTGGGGAGGCTCATCGCTTCGAGATTGGCAGCGTAGGGAAGTGGCACGTCCTTCTGGTGGACGCGGGCCGGTGGGGCGTCGAGATAATCGAAGGCTTCGGCAACGACGGAGGCACAGATCTCTGCGCCGATGCCCATGTAGCGCCAGCCTTCTTCGCAGGTGACGATCCGGTTGGTCTTTTTCACGCTTTCGATGACCGTGGCCGTGTCGAGCGGGCGGATGGAGCGCAGGTCGACGACTTCGGCACTGATCCCCTGCTCCGCGAGCTCTTCGGCGGCCTGGAGCGCAAAACCGACCATGCGGGAATAGGCGACGAGGGTGACGTCCGTTCCGGCGCGCTTCACGGCGGCCTTGCCGATCGGCAGGACATAGTCGTCAAGGTCCGGCACCGGGAAGCTGGTGCCGTAGACGAGTTCATGCTCGAGGAAAACGACCGGATTGGGGTCGCGGATCGCGGCCTTGAGCAGGGCCTTGGCATCGGCGGCGTCATAGGGCGCGACGACCTTGAGGCCCGGTATATGCCCGTACCATGAGGCATAGTCCTGGCTGTGCTGGGCACCGACGCGGGAGGCTGCGCCGTTCGGTCCGCGGAACACGATCGGGCAGCCCATCTGGCCGCCGGACATGTAAAGCGTCTTGGCGGCGGAATTGATGATGTGGTCGATGGCCTGCATGGCGAAGTTGAAGGTCATGAACTCGACAATCGGCTTCAGGCCGCCAAAGGCAGCGCCGACACCGAGACCGGCAAATCCATGCTCCGTGATCGGCGTATCGACCACGCGGCGGGCGCCGAACTCCTGCAGCAGTTCGCGGGTGACCTTGTAGGCGCCCTGGTATTCGGCGACTTCCTCGCCCATGACGAAGACGGTTTCGTCGCGGCGCATTTCCTCGGCCATGGCGTCGCGCAAGGCGTCGCGGACCGTGGTTTCGGTGAAGGTCGTGCCCTCGGGAATGGAGGGGTCTGAGAGAATGGCCGCGGCGGGCGCGTCTTCGGATTCGGCCTTCGGCGCGGGCGCAGACTCGCTGGGCTCTGCTCGTTGTTCCGTCGGAGCGGCAGCAGGCGCTGCGGCACCGTTCGATGAGGACTTCACGCTGCCGGCGTCTTCGCCATCTTCGGCGAGCACGGCGATGACGGCATTCACTTTGACGCCTTCGGTGCCTTCAGCCACGAGGATCTTCGCGAGGATGCCTTCATCGACGGCTTCGACTTCCATCGTCGCCTTGTCGGTTTCGATCTCGGCAATCACGTCGCCGGAAGAGACGGTGTCGCCTTCCTTCTTCAGCCATTTGGAGAGCGTACCCTCTTCCATGGTCGGCGACAGGGCGGGCATGAGAATATCGACGGACATCTAGACGGACTCCACTTCGCGCAGGACATCGGTCCAGAGTTCGGATGGATCGGGCTCCGGGCTTTCGAGCGAGAAGTCGGCGGCCTCCTTGACGATGGCTTTGATTTCCTTGTCGATATCCTTGAGTTCCTCTTCCGTCGCATGACCCGCTTCAACCAGCTGGCCCTTGAGGCCTTCGATCGGATCATGGTGGGTGCGAATATCGTCAACCTCTTCACGCTTGCGGTACTTGGCTGGGTCGGACATTGAGTGGCCGCGATAGCGATAGGTCTTCATTTCGAGAATGTAGGGGCCCTTGCCGGAGCGGGCATATTTGACCGCCTTCTCGCCGGCCTCTTTCACCGCGAGCACGTCCATGCCGTCAACGGCTTCGCCCTCGATCTCGAAACTGATTCCGCGCTTGAAGAGTTCGACTTCGGCCGAGGCGCGCGCGACGCTGGTGCCCATGGCATACTGGTTGTTCTCGATGACATAGACGACTGGCAGGTCCCAGAGGGAGGCCATGTTGAAGGCCTCATAGACCTGGCCCTGATTGGCTGCGCCGTCGCCGAAATAGGCGAGGCTGACATTGCCATTGTTCTTGTACTTGTTGGCGAAGGCGAGACCCGTGCCAAGCGGCACCTGCGCTCCGACGATGCCGTGACCGCCGAAGAAGTTCTTCTCGCGGCTGAACATGTGCATCGAGCCGCCCTTGCCCTTGGACAGGCCGCCACTGCGTCCGGTGAGTTCGGCCATGACGCCTTTCGGATCGAGACCGCAGGCGAGCATGTGTCCATGGTCGCGGTAACCGGTGATGACCTGGTCGCCATCCTTGAGGCAGGCTTGCATGCCGGTGACGACCGCTTCCTGACCGATATAGAGGTGGCAGAAGCCAGCAATCTTGCCCATGCCGTAGAGCTGGCCGGCCTTCTCCTCGAAGCGTCGGATAAGCAGCATCGCCCGGTAATATGCGAGCATGTCGGCCTTGGTTGATTTCGAGGGTGCCTTTTTGGCACTCTTAGGTTTTGTCGCCATCAGATAACTCCATCCCTTACCCGTCTTATGTATGCGCGTTTCCGCTGCGACAAGTCAGAACAACTATGTCAATTTGCAACGCTGTCGGCTGACGCCATCAGGACGATCTCGTTCGGGTAAACGAAAGCCAGCTTATCGCGCGCCAGCGCTTCGACAAAGTCCGGATCGACCGAACCCGGTGTCAGACGGCGGATATCTGTTCGCAGGCGCGTCAGATCGGCCTCGATCTTCGCCAGATCGGCCTTGCGATCTTCGAGCTCCAGCTGGGCATCAGACCAACGGCCAAGGCCCTTCTCCCCCGCAAAGGCGTGGTAGGCGAAGTAGAGCACAAGCAGGCTGAGCCCGAGGGCCTCGAGGCGGGATACCATGGTGCAAATCTGTAGCCGCGATTGGTTAACCGCGCGTTTGCGCTATTCCGCGTTGATGCGCGACCGGCCGGCATAGATGCCGATCGGGCCGAGTTCTTCCTCGATGCGAATCAACTGGTTGTATTTCGCGATACGGTCGGAGCGGGACAGCGACCCGGTTTTGATCTGCCCGCAATTGGTGGCGACTGCGAGGTCGGCAATTGTCGTGTCCTCGGTCTCGCCGGAGCGGTGGGACATGACGGCCGTATAGGCGTGGAGGTGCGCCAGTTCGACGGCGTCGAGCGTCTCCGACAGTGTGCCAATCTGGTTGACCTTGATCAGGATCGAGTTGGCAGCACCCTTCTGGAGCCCGGTCGACAGGCGTTCGGGGTTGGTCACGAAAAGATCGTCGCCGACGAGCTGGATGCGGTCGCCGATCATTTCGGTCAGCGCAACCCAGCCATCCCAGTCGTCCTCGGCCATGCCATCTTCAATCGAGATGATCGGATAGCGGCCGCAGAGGTCCGCGAGGTACCTGGCGAATTCGTCAGATCCGAGTATCTTGCCTTCGCCCGCGAGGTGGTACTTGCCGTCCTTGTAGAACTCGGTCGAGGCTGCATCGAGCGCGAGCGCGATGTCTTCGCCCGGTGCATAGCCTGCCTTCTCGATGGCTTTCATGATGAAGCCGATCGCTTCTTCGGTCGAACCGATGTTCGGCGCAAAACCACCCTCATCGCCGACATTTGTATTGTGACCGGCGTCGCTGAGCGTTTTCTTGAGGGCGTGGAAGACTTCAGCGCCCATGCGGACCGAATCCGTCAGGCTCTCGGCGCTGACCGGCATGATCATGAATTCCTGGATGTCGATCGGGTTGTCGGCATGCTCGCCGCCATTGATGATGTTCATCATCGGCGTTGGCAGGACGCGGGCATTGGCGCCGCCGATATAGCGGTAAAGCGGCATGGCACAGCTTTCAGCGCCCGCCTTGGCGACGGCCAGCGAGACGCCGAGGATTGCGTTGGCGCCGAGACGGGACTTGTTCTCCGTGCCGTCCAGATCGATCATCATCATGTCGATCAGGCGCTGGTCGGTGGCGTCCATACCTTCGAGTTCATTGTAGATTTCGCCATTCACGGCATCGACGGCCTTGAGGACGCCCTTGCCACCGTAACGGGACTTGTCGCCATCGCGTTGCTCGTGGGCTTCATAGGCGCCGGTCGAAGCACCTGATGGCACCGCAGCGCGACCGGTCGAGCCGTCGTCGAGCGTAACGTCCACTTCCACGGTCGGGTTGCCCCGGCTGTCGAGAATTTCGCGTGCGTGAATGTCGATGATCTCGCTCATGGCGGTCTTGTGCCCCTTAATTGGTTTCGGCGTCAGATGTAAAAAGCGCCCCCTGCCGGACGGCGGGAGGCGCTGGAACCCTTAGTCGTGTGCGCGTGGAAGCGCAACCAGACTAGATATCGCCCTTTGGCTCAAGCACCTGACGACCGCGATACATGCCGGTCTTCATGTCGATGTGATGCGGGCGACGAAGCTCGCCCGACTGGGCGTCTTCAATGTACGTATTCATTGCAAGCCGGTCGTGCGAACGGCGCATGCCGCGACGGGACTTGGAGATCTTGCTCTTAGGAACTGCCATGACAGGTATCCGGATTGTTGCGCATTTTCAGCGTGTGAACTGGAACGGGCCTCTTACAGACGCCAAACGGGCTTTGCAAGGTCTGAACATCATCAAACCCACGAAATGTGTATTCCCCTGCCCTATTGAGGTGTGGGGGTCTCTTTGGCCGCTTCCGCCTGCTGAAGCATCCGCAACATGTTGCCGCTCCAAATCTTCTGGATATCTTCCGCCGAATAGCCCTCAGCGAGCAGGCGCTCGGTGACTTTTGGCAGGAAGGACACGTCTTCCATGCCCTCCACGCCGCCGCCGCCGTCCCAGTCCGCACCCATGCCAATATGGTCGGGTCCGACCACTTCGAGGGCGTGGTTCATGTGCTCCATGAACTTCTCGAAGGTGGAGCGGGGGGGCGGGAATGCTGCATCCACTTCGTCCATGCGCGCCATGTAGCGCTCGCGCGTCTCTGCGTCCGCCGTGATCGGCGAGATTCCGTCGAATTCCGTCTGGAGTTCGTCCAGTGCAGCCTGGCGTTCAGGCGTGGGCGAGAGCGCTTCGAGATAACCGCCATAGGCGTTGATCTGTATAACGCCGCCATCGTCGGCGATCTTGCGCAGAAGATCGTCACTGATATTTCGTGGGTGGTCGTAGACCGCCTTGACGCCTGTGTGCGTGAGAATCAGAGGCGTGGTGGACAGCGCGATCATGTCATCAACCGTCGAATCAGCTGCGTGGGATCCATCCAGGACCATGCCGAGGCGGTTGGCTTCCCTGACCAGGTCTTCGCCCAGCGGACTGAGCCCGCCAAAATCGCCGGCGGAAAGATCTGTTGCGCTGTCGGCAAACTGGTTGTCGCGGAAATGCACCGGGCCGATGAAGCGGACACCGCGGTCATAGAAGGTCTCGACCAGCGAGAGATCCGTGCCGATGGGATAGCTGTTTTCGATGGACTGATAGACGATCCGCTTGCCGGATGCGGCAATGCGGGCGGCATCCTCCGACGTGTAGGCGCGTTCAAACGAATCAGTGTGATCGGCGACCATGGCATGAATCTCATCACTTCGGGTGAGTGCCGCCGCTCTTGCAGATTCGTAGGACGCTTCGTCGACGGGCCCTTGCGGCGTGAAAATCACCCAGAAGCCACCATCGAGGCCTCCGCGCTTCATCTTCGGCAGGTCGACCTGGACGCTGCCGAGCACGCTCGGATTGTCGGCCATGATGTCAAAGTCCGGCTTGGATAGATTCGCAGGCGTATCGAGGTGGGAATCGAGCACGAGAAGCCGCTCATGCAACTGGGCGGTTGATTCGGGCTCAGGGGCTGTTTCTGCGGGTGCAGGCGTTTTCGGGGAACAGGCCGTCAGGGCCGCCAATACCAGCATACTCGTCATTGTCGTTTTCAAGTGTCAGCCCTCGCCATGTGTTCAGATGGAAAGACCTTATCCTTAAATGGCTGCGCAGCAAGAAAATGGCCGCCCCGAGGGGCGGCCAAGGTAAAGCAAGAAGGACGTCAATGCGTTGTTCTGGCAAAAAGCCTAAAAACGCGGCACCGACAGGTTGGTTAATAGCGAATCCCACCTGAATGGACCCGTGCCCCCTTGTTATGTTCTGTTCACCTGGCAGGCGAGTTGGGGGCTTCTGATCACGTACCAGGGGCCGGCCGGGTGAAGATCGCTTCAAGGCTGCGCAGATTCATGCCGTTCTTGAGGTAGTTGGCGGGTGTCAGGTTCACCGCCTTCACGACGCCGCGCTCGATTTGGGTGCCCGTGCCATCTTCGGTGGGCACCATGTCGAAATCGATGATGTTGATGCAACCGGTGTCCTGCTCGAATCCGGCACTGGCGCCGAGCGGAGCCCCCACGACGGAGGCGAGAACCATGCGGTTGACGACTTCGTGGGCGACGACGAGTGCACTGGCCCAACCGGGCCGGGTCAACAGGTCGCTCAAGCCTTCCAGGATACGTTCAAGCGCATCGGAGAATTTTTCGCCCCCCTCGAGGAAACGCGCACCTGGTTCACCCGCCTGTTCGAACGTGAATGTCATGGTTGCGGCAAGGTGCTCGGCCGAATGGAAGTCGATATACTGGCCAGACCGCACTTCACCGAAACGCTCCTCTTCTTCGAGGCCGGGTGCATTCGGATGCTCCGCGAGGACGATCTCAGCCGTCTGGCGCGTGCGTTTCAGCCCGGAACAGATGGCGAGATCGAAATGGACATCAGACAGGGCCACGCCTGCCGCCTTCGCTTCGAATTCGCCTTCGGGTGTCAGCACGGCGATCGACGGATCGCGCGCCTTGCGGACGGCTGCCGAAGTATAATCCACGAAGCCGTGGCGCATCAGGTAGATGCGCCGCCGGCCCGTGGTTCCCGGAAGTGCGCTCATCAGCGGCTGACGTGCCAGTCGCGCAGGATTTCATCGGTATGCTCGCCGAGTCCGGCGGGGCGCCGCTGAATTTCTGCCGGCGTGCCGGAGAATCGTGGCGCGGGCGCGGGCTGAACGACGCCCTCAACTTCGACAAATGTCTTGCGCTCGACATTGTGCGGATGGCTCGGAGCTTCCGCCATGGACAGGACCGGCGCGAAGCAAATGTCCGTACCTTCCATAATGGCGCACCATTCGTCGCGCGTCTTGCCTTTGAAGATCGCGGTCAACTTGGCCTTGAGCGGGCCCCATTTCGACCGGTCCATCTGAGACTTGAATTCCGGCTCGGTGACGCCGGTCTTCTCGAGTAGCAACGCGTAGAATTGCGGCTCGATCGAGCCGATGGATACCCATTTTCCGTCACTGCATTCGTAGGTGTCGTAGAAATGTGCTCCACCATCGAGCAGGTTCGACTCGCGGTCATCGGTCCACACGCCCATGGCCTTCATGCCGAAAAACATGGTGGAGAGCGAGGCCGCGCCGTCTGTCATCGCGACATCGATTACCTGGCCCTTGCCGCCATTCTTGACGTTTACGATGCCAGCCAAGAGCCCCATGGCAAGATAAAGCGCGCCGCCGCCATAGTCGCCCACGAGGTTGAGTGGCGGACTCGGGCGTTCATCCTTGCGGCCCATGGCGTGGAGTGCGCCTGTCAGGGCGATATAGTTGAGGTCGTGGCCAGCGGCTTGCGACAGTGAGCCGAACTGTCCCCAGCCGGTCATGCGCCCGTAAACGAGTTTCGGATTGCGTGCGAGAACGGTATCTGGGCCAAGACCGTTGCGCTCCATCACGCCGGGGCGGAAGCCTTCGATCAGGCCGTCGGCCTTCTCGATCAGTTTCAGGGCGACTTCGACATCCGCTGGATCCTTGAGGTTCAGGCTGATCGACCGGCGGCCGCGACTCATGACGTCAGCGGCCCGCCCCGGCTTGCCGTCTCCGGGTCGATCAATACGAACCACGTCTGCGCCCATGTCGGACAACAGCATACCGCAGAACGGTCCCGGACCGATTCCAGCGAATTCAACAATTTTGACACCGTCCAGTGGCCCACTCGCCATCATCTTCTCCCGTTCTCGATTGGCCAATGCAGCCTGATTAGCGGAACTTTAAGTGTGAAACCGGCAAAAGGAAGGGGTGTCCCAGCGTCGACCGCTGCTGCGTTTCGAGAAATTCATGCCTGACCTGACCTACATGGACCCGCCAATCGAAGTCGCCGCGACAGGTGTGCGGCTCAAGATCGTGGTCGCGCGCCTGCGATCCGGCGGCATGCGGCCGTATGCGGGCGGAGACGAGGTGGATTTCGATGCTTCCGATCCCCTTCTGATCGATCTCGCCAGCGTGTCCCGGTCGTGGCTCGAAGCGCTCGACTCTGCCTGCCGGCAAGGACTGGCGCGCCGACTGATCTTACTCGATACCGCCGAAACGGGATTGTTTCTCTCTGACGCGCTCACAGTCCGCCGGGACCGGGACCTCGGAATGTTGAAAGGGCGGCTTTCAGCCACGGCGCGCAGGGAGGCGCGAAGCATCGAAGCCGCCATTCGCGCCGAAACCGCCCAAGCCTTCGGAATCGTCTCAAGCGTCGCGTCGCCTGATGTCGTCCCTGAACTCCTTTATCTTGGTCAGAGTTCCCCGATGTTTCTGTCATTGGAGAACGCTCTGCGAGCCAGAGGCGTGTCCGTAACCGCCGCACTGTCGCGCAACATGGCCAGCGACTATTTATCGACGCGCCGGTTTTCAGCGGCGCTGGTCGACATGACGTCTGCCGGCGAAAGCGACGCGCTTTTCCCGGATACGTCTGAACCGGGTGGATTGCTCAACGGCTTGCCGATCCTCGCGTTGATTGATGGTGACAAGCGCCCGCGGGATG
The DNA here is from genome assembly GCA_018830285.1 of Alphaproteobacteria bacterium. Taxonomy (GTDB): domain Bacteria; phylum Pseudomonadota; class Alphaproteobacteria; order Caulobacterales; family Hyphomonadaceae; genus Hyphomonas. Next base: position 133,038 of record JAHJSB010000010.1, on the reverse strand, counting down.
ACTCGCAGGATCTGCTTTCGCACGCCGACGAGATCATCGAATGCCAGGATCCCGAGCCGGACGTGGCCAAGCGCATTGCGCTCCTGGCGCGGAAGTATCAGGCCCTGCGCCCCGCAAGGCCAACGGCATCAATCACACGGGGTAATGGCGATGATGTGATGGGTTTGTTTTCCAGCGCGTTCCTGGAGGCGCATCTCAAGCGCCAGATAGACGTGTCCAACCAGCGGGCTGATGCGCTGTCAGTTATGACCCTGAAACTGGCTGGGGAGCACCGAAGCGATGGCCGACTGCTGGACACGCTCGCAAAGTGCCTGGGACCCCTCTTGCGAGAAACAGACTGCGCTGCCATCGTCGAAACTGGCACGATTGCGGTGTCCATGCCACTGACCTCCTACCATGGCGCTGTTCAACTCTCGAAGCGGATCGCAGAGGCCATCGCGGAAGTCGATGAACTCGCCAGCCTCACGCTCAACTGGCGGGTCGTCGAAAAGCGGCGTTTCCATACGGCGAACGCGCTGCTCGAAGCGGGCCTGTCCGGTCCTTTCATGCGACTGGAAGCAGCCTAGGCCGATACGAGACCGGAGACGGATTCCAGCTCTCTCAAGAACGCTTTGACGCTGACCAGTCGGCGTTCCGGTTCGCCGCCCAGACCGGAATGGACAAGCTTGGAATCCGGACGCAGCTTCAGTGCGCTCGGACGGGTACGGACGAGTTCCATCAGGCGTGCAGGGTCCATGATCGTGTCGGGCCGGAATGCGAAGACTGCGCCCTTGATGCCGGAGTCCAGTTTCGAAATGCCGAGCGCCTTGCACTGGACCTTGATCGCCGTGACCTCCAGCAGTTGCCGCGTGGCCTCCGGTAGCGGACCGAACCGGTCGATAAGTTCAGCAGCAAACGACTCACGGTCGGACGCGGTGCTGATCTCGGCGAGACGCCGGTACAGCGACAGGCGGATCGTGAGGTCCTCAACATACTCCTCAGGGATAAGCACCGCGACGCCGAGATTGATTTGCGGTGACCAGTCATCGACAACTTCATCGTCGCCGCGTGCGCCCGACTGAAGCGCCTTGACGGCGTCTTCCAGCATGGACTGGTAGAGTTCCACGCCCACTTCCCTCACCTGGCCGGACTGCTGGTCGCCGAGCAGGTTGCCCGAACCGCGCATGTCGAGATCGTGGCTCGCCAGCTGGAAGCCGGCGCCGAGGCTGTCGAGGGATTGCAGGACTTTCAGGCGCTTTTCGGCCATTTCCGTCACCACTCGGTCGCGCGGCGTGGTGAAATAGGCGTAGGCGCGCAGCTTGGAGCGACCGACGCGCCCGCGCAGCTGGTAGAGCTGTGCCAAGCCGAACATGTCGGCGCGGTGGATGATCAATGTGTTGGCGCGCGGGATGTCGAGCCCGCTTTCAACGATGGTCGTGGACAGGAGGACGTCATATTTTCCGTCATAGAACGCGTTCATGATGTCTTCGAGTTCGCCCGCAGCCATCTGGCCGTGGGCGACGACGAAGGACACTTCAGGCACCTGTGCCGACAGGAAGTTCTCCAACTTGTCGAGATCCTGGATGCGCGGCGCCACGAAGAAGGCCTGTCCGCCGCGATACTTCTCACGCAGCAAGGCTTCCCGGATCGTGACGGTATCTTCCTCGGTGATGTAAGTGCGGACAGCGAGGCGGTCGACAGGTGGTGTTGCGATAATGGAGAGGTCGCGGATGCCCGTGAGCGCCATCTGGAGCGTGCGCGGTATGGGCGTGGCGGACAGGGTCAGCACATGGACGTCGGCCTTCAGTTCCTTCAGCCGCTCCTTGTGCTTCACGCCGAAGCGCTGCTCTTCGTCGACGACGAGCAGACCGAGCCGTTTGAAATCCATGCCCTTGGCGAGCAAGGCGTGCGTGCCGATGACGACATCGACACTGCCGTCCGCCAGGCCGTCGCGCGTTTCCACGGTCTCGCGCTGGCCGACAAGCCGGGACAGGTGGCGCACCTTGAGTGGCCAGCCAGCCAATCGTTCGGAAAACGTTTTGTAATGCTGACGTGCCAGCAATGTTGTCGGCGCAATGACGGCGACCTGCTTGCCGCTCATCGCTGCCATGAAAGCTGCGCGCAAAGCGACTTCGGTTTTGCCGAAGCCCACGTCACCACAGACGAGGCGGTCCATCGGCCTGCCTGATGCCAGGTCTCCCAACACGTCTTCGATGGCGTTCAGCTGGTCGTCTGTTTCCTCATAAGGGAAACGGGCCGCGAATTCCTCATACATCCCCTGCCCGGCTGCCAGCACGTCGGCGCGCTTCAGGGACCGTTCTGCGGCGATGGCCATGAGTTCTGCGGCCATCTCGAGAATGCGCTTCTTCGCCTTGGCCTTGCGGGTCTGCCACCCCGCGCCGCCGAGGCGGTCAAGCTGGCTTTCAGATTCTTCCGAACCGTAGCGGCTGATCAGGTCAATGTTCTCGACAGGCAGGAAGATCATGTCGCCGCCAGCATATTCGAGCTGGAGGCAGTCATGCGGCGCGCCGGTAAGGTCAAGTGTCTTCAGGCCGATGTAGCGACCGACACCATGATCGACATGGACGACAAGATCATCCGGCGACAGTGCGGACGCATCTGTGATGAAGCTTGCAGACTTGCGGCGCCGTCGCGGGGCTGCCAGCCGGTCGCCCAGGATGTCGGCTTCGGAAATGACTGCGACATCGGGAGTCACGAATCCCGACTCAAGCGGAAGTTCGACGACCGTAAAATCGGTCTTGCGCACGGCTTCGAGCGAGTGGACCTGCACAAGATCGGGCAGTCCATGATCGGCCATGACATTGATCAGACGATCCGCTGACCCGGCAGACCAGGCCGCAAAGGCAACCGGCTTGCCTGATGCGTAAAGGGCCTTTGCATGTGCGATAGCCGCCTCGAAGATATTCTCTTCGGGACGCAGGCGCTCCGGTGCGAAATCCCGACCGAGCCGGGCGCCCATGTCATAGGCACCTCCGGTGGCTTCTGCCGGGCTGAAGCGGACAACTGCGTGGGTGGAGAGTAGGTGATCGAGTTCGTTGGACTCAAGGAACAGATCGGACGGGGGAAGCACACGGGCTGTTTTTGGGTCACCGCCGGCGGCATCAAGGCGTGCGGAGTAATAGTCCAGAGCCTGCGCCAGACGCTCGGATGCGGCTTCGGCAGACAGATGCCCTAAACCGATAACGGCTCCGGCACCAATGTAATCAAACAAGGTTTCGAGGTGGTCATGGAACAGCGGGAGCCATGCTTCGACGCCCTGCCGGCGAATCGAGGCACGGGCCGATTCGTACATCGGGTCACCGGAAGGGGGGCCGAATCTCGCCAGGTAGTGCTCGCGAAACCCGCTGAGGATCGTGTCATCAAACAGGATCTCGCTAACCGGCGCGAACGCAACAGAGCGAGCATCTCCCGTGGAGCGTTGGGACTCCGTGTCGAAAGTCCGCAAGGTTTCCAACGTGTCGCCGAAGAAGTCCAACCGGTAGGGTTCGCCCGATGTCGGCGGAAAAATATCGATGATACCGCCGCGAATGGCGAACTCGCCGTGTTCGCGCACTGTGCTTGCCCGCACGTAGCCGTTCACCGAAAGGTATTCTGTCAGGTCCTTCTGGCTGACGGACTGGCCAATGGACACTGAGAAGGACGCGCGTCGCAACGTCGAGACGGGCGGAACTCGCTGCACCAGCGATGTTGCCGTCGTAACGACCAGAAGGGCGCCCTGGGAGGGTTCGTAGCGGGCGAGCCGGGCCAGACCCGCGCAACGGCGTGCCGCGACACCCGGCGTTGGGCTGACCCGGTCATAGGGCAAGGTGTCCCATCCCGGCAGGTCGACGCAATCGAGGCGTGGCGAGATGAATTGTGCCAGGCGGCGGGCCGTGCTCGCACTCTTGTCATCGCGCGCGACATACAGACCAATCCCGCCCCGCGCCTCAAGCGCTCGACAGAACGTAAGGAGGTCTGCGCCGAAGGGCGCACCGGCAAAGCTGGCCGGGCCGCTCAAGGACTTGAGAAGGTCGACAGGGGTCATCAGGATCTTTGGCGAGGTTCGTTTCGGGGCGCGGCGCGGCTGATCGTATTAACCAGCCTGCGCGGCGTAGCGGAAAGCGACCAGCTGGTCCAGCACCGGACCCTTGTGTTTGTCAGGGACGTCCTTCTGCCCAATCAGCCATGCATAAACATCCCAGTCCGGTACCGCCAGAAGGCGTTCGAACTCATCAAGTTGCGCTTCGTTAAAGTCCGGCAGGAATTTGTCGGCAAAGGATCCCATGTAAAGATCCATTTCACGGAAACCGCGCCGCCAGGCCCTGAACGTCAATTTACGGCGTCGCGTTTCCATCGCATGCTCCATCATCTGTTGCCCGCCAAGGATATAGTCTGCTGGCGCGGCCCGTAAACCACGCATTGTGTGCTCAAGTCCGCGCGCTTAGTGTCGCGCCATGCGGGACGAAAGACTTTTTCCTATGTTTGCCGGGTTGGAAACGCTGACAGGCGTTGGCCCGAAGCTGAAACCCCTGCTTGAGCGGCTGGTCGACGGGGACACGCTCTGGGACCTGCTGCTTCACTTGCCGGAACGGTGGGTCGATCGCCGCGTGAGGGCGAGCTTCGAACAGGTGGTATTCGGTGAAGTCGCCACTGTGCAGGGTGAGGTGCATGCCTATCAGGCGCCCTATTCGGACAAGGCGCCGCATCGAATCCAGTTGTTCGACGGGACGGGATTCCTGACGCTGGCTTTCTTTCGTGCGGACGGGCGCTGGCTGCAGGGCCAGTTCCCGATCGGGTCGATCCGGATCGTCTCGGGACGCGTGGAAGATTTCAATGGCGAGCGCCAGATGACCCATCCCGACTATATCGTTGACCCGGCGAAGGGTGACCGACCACCGGAAGTCGAACCCATCTACGGCCTGACCGCCGGGCTGACCAACAAGCGCGTTCACGCGCTGGCCGTACAGGCGCTGGACAGCGTGCCGGACGATCTGCCGGAATGGGGCGACCCTCACCTGGTTGCGCAGAGAGGTTGGGTGGGGTTCAAGGCGGCGCTCACCGGGCTGCATAATCCGTCTGTTTACAACGAAGATGCATTCGAAGCGGCGCGCGTGCGGCTTGCCTATGACGAAGCACTGGCACGAGAATCTGCTTTTGCGCTGGCCCGGGCAAGCCGGAAGCGTCGCAATGCGCCCCCGATTCCGAAAGCGCAGGTGGCTCAGTCCCGTCTCACCCGCAGCCTGCCCTTCCGTCAAACCGGAGCGCAGGTCCGCGCTGTTGCCGAGATAAGCGACGATATGTCGAGCCAGTCCCCCATGCGGCGCATGCTGCAAGGCGATGTCGGATCCGGCAAGACGCTCGTGGGCGCCATGGCGGCGGTGCAGGCGGCGGCGGGCGGGTTCCAGTCTGCATTCATGGCGCCAACGGAAGTGCTGGCGCGGCAACAATACGAAACACTCGACAAGCTCCTGTCACCTCTCGGCTACACCATTGCGTCGCTGACGGGACGCGACAAGGGCGCGGCGCGTGAGGGTACGCTCCTGGGGCTCGCGGATGGATCGATCCAGGTCATCGCCGGGACTCACGCCCTGTTCCAGGAATCGGTCGTCTTTCGCAATCTCGGGCTGATCATTGTCGACGAGCAGCATCGGTTCGGGGTGCAGGACCGCATGCGCCTCGTCGGCAAGGCTGTGTCGCCGCACATGCTGGTGATGAGTGCGACGCCGATTCCGAGGACGCTGGCCCAGGCCGTCCATGGGGATCTCGACGTGACGATCCTTGACGAAAAGCCTGAAGGGCGAAAGCCGGTGGAAACCCGCGCCGTTCCGGACACCCGGATCGATGAAGTGGTGGATGCTGTTGGACGCGCCATCAAGCGTGGCGAGCGGGCATTCTGGGTGTGCCCGAAGGTCGATGTGGATGACGATGATTCTACCGCAGTAGGCCGGCATGCCGCGCTGAAGGATCAATTGGGTGTGCCGGTCGGCCTCGTACACGGGCGGATGAAGCCAACGGAGAAGGACTCGGCACTGGAGGACTTCCGATCAGGCCGGACGAAGATACTGGTCGCAACCACCGTGATCGAAGTCGGCGTCGATGTGCCCGAGGCGACGATTATGGTGATCGAGCGGGCCGAAGGTTTTGGCCTGGCGCAGCTGCACCAATTACGCGGACGTGTCGGCCGCGGAGACAAGCCGTCTTTCTGCCTGCTGCTGTATCGCCCGCCGCTGGGTGACATGGCCCGCGAGCGGCTTGAGACCCTGCGCCGCACGGAAGACGGCTTCGAGATTGCCGAAGCCGATTTCAAGCTACGCGGCCCTGGCGACATGCTCGGACTGCGTCAGGCCGGGGCGACCGATTACCGGATCATCGACCTGTCGCGTCACGCTGACCTGCTTGCTATCGCCAAGAAAGATGCAACCGCTGTCGTGGACGCCGATCCTGACCTCGCCGGTGCGCGCGGCAAAGCCTTGCGGCTCGTCCGGGAATTGCTGACACCGCGCCTCAACGCGGGAGCCGCAAACTGACCTAAAGGCTTGTTTGAGGCTTCGGCGTCTTTGCCGACTTTGTATCCGTCTTGGGGACTGGCGGGAACTCGGGCACGACGAGTCCTGCCGACAGGATCATTTTCGCGCCTTCCTCGACGGTCATTTTCAAGCGGATGATCTCTTTTGCCTCGACATACATCAGAAATCCCGATGTGGGGTTGGGAGTCGTCGGCACGAAGATACCGAGGAATTCCGGACCGAGTGCGATACCAATCTCACCCTTGGCAGGCGAGGACACGAATCCCAGGCACCATGTGCCCGGTTTGGGATACTCGATCAGGACGACTTCGCTGAACTGGTCGGTATTGTCCTTGGCGAACACCTCGACGAGTTGCTTGAACGCTGAATAGAGTGAACGCACAACCGGAACCTGGCTGAGGATGCGATCACCGATACCGATGACGGACCGGCCGATAAGATTGGTCGCGATGCCGCCCAGGATTGTCAGGAAGACGACGAGCACAATCAGTCCAAATCCCGGCACCGCGTATTTGAGGTAGGTTTCGGGGTTCAGGGCCGCCGGAATGAGCGGGACGACGCGCTTGTCGATCTCGCTAATCAGGAATTGCAGGATCAGGAACGTAACCGCGATCGGTGCGGCGATGACCATGCCTGCGAAAAACCGGCCCCTGAGCCATACGAACAGGCTTTTGGGGTGCGGTTTGTCAGGCAGCAATAGCCCGTCGTGGTGGTCTTTCCGTCGAGCCATCTGGCCCCTCCCATTGTCGATCCGCAAGGTTCCTCGGGGTAATACCTTGGCGAGCCCCTTGTTCCGCGCAATTGTGGCCAAGATGGGAAGTAATGATCAAATTGAAAGAGCTTTGGAAAGCTGGGCGCGTCGCGATTTTGGCGATACGGCGCGTATTGCTGATTTAAAGCGATTGTCCGGTGGTGCAAGCCAGGAAACGTGGGCGTTCGAAGTTGTGGATGGCGGCGCAACACACCGGCTTATTCTTCGGCGCGCACCAGGTGGCGAATCGGTTGCGCGGTCGTCCGAAGCAATCACGCTGCGAACCGAATCCGCACTGCTCGCCTGTGCCGACATGGCGGGCGTACCTGTGCCGGGCGTGCTGGGCGTGTTTGAGCCGGGAAGCGATGTAGGCGAGGCCTTCATCATGCACCGCATAGCAGGCGAAACGCTGGGGCGGAAGATCTTGCGCGACGACGCCTACAAGGCAGCACGTCCCGTGCTTGCGAAACAATGTGGCGAAGCGCTTGCTGGCATTCACGCGGTGGAACTCGACACGCTTCCCGACTTGCCGCGGAGCGATGGCGCCGACCAGATCAAGAAGTACGAAACCATCTATCGCACCTTTGACCTACCGCGTCCGGTATTCGAACTGGCCTTTGCCTGGCTGAAGGCGAATGAACCCGCACCTCAACCACCGGTGCTGGTGCATGGCGACTTTCGACTCGGGAACTTGATCGTCGATGAACAGGGTCTTGCATCCGTTCTGGACTGGGAGCTCGCCCACATTGGCGACCCACGCGAAGACATTGCCTGGATTTGCGTCAACTCCTGGCGGTTCGGCCAGATCGCGCATCGGGTTGGCGGATTTGGCGATCTGGACGAATTGCTCGCCGCCTATGCGGCAGCTGGCGGTACACGTTTCGATCCCCGCGAAATCGACTGGTGGGAAACGATGGGTAGCCTCAAATGGGGCATCATGTGCATGATCATGTATGAAGCTTTCCGGTCGGGTGGTGACCCCAGTGTCGAGCGCGCGGCCATTGGCAGGCGCGTGTCGGAAACGGAGATCGATCTCCTGAACCTCCTCGAAAAGGCGATCTGACATGCATGACGCCCCCTCACCTTCCGAACTCATCGCAGCGGTAAAGTCGTTTATCGACGACGCAGCCGCGCCGCAACTCACTGGCCACGCGGCGTTCCATGCCCGGGTCGCGTCGAACGTGCTCGCTACCTTGTTGCGGGAACTCGAACAGCGTCCGGCTGCAGAATCCGCCGAGGCGGCGGGACTCCGTGCAATCCTTGATACTGACATGAACGCGTCGGTCGACGCCATGAACCGGAACCTGTGCGCCCGCATTCGAGGCGGCGAAATGGACGCTGCAACACCCGGCTTGTTCGCGCATCTCAAAACGACCACTATTGCCCAGTTGTCTATCGACCAACCGAACTATTCCGGACTGAAGGCCGCGCTCTCCACGCCCGCCTGAAAGCAAGAGAGGCGTCAGGACCCCAGATGAAGCGCGTGTTTTTGATTCTCGGGATTCTGGTCATTCTTGGTATCGGATTGGGACCGTGGGCTTACCGGACGTTTTTCATGCCCGGAGTCCCTATCGCCTTGCCGACGTTTGACTATCGCACGACCGATAGTTGGGCCGCCCTTCCTGCCGAATCTCCGGCGCCTGTCTGGAAAGACGGCTGGGCCGTCGATGTCATCCTCGTTGGACCGGGCACCGGTTTGGATCCGCGATCGGAAGCGGACCTTTTAGCCCAGACAAACCGCGCCAAAGAGCAGTCGGGGCGGCTCGCCGAAACCTTGTCATTGATCGGCCCGGTCTACGCGCCTCTTTATCGCAGTGGGGACGAAGCAACCGACTTGGCCGCGGCGTTTCGGGCCTATGTGGGTACGAATAATCGTGGGCGCGCCTTCGTCATAGCGACAGACCACGCCCTCCCCTCGGAAATGCTTTCGTCGTTGACGAGCGACGAAGCACTTCGTGCCCGGTTCGGCGGCTTCCTCCGGCTTACGCGAGCCAAGGGAGCGACCGCACCGTTTCCGGCTGTAGCGCTTGTGCCATCGGCGCCTGATACCCTCATGGCCTACTGTCCTGACCAATATGACACGGCAGATACCTGCCAGCCGATCGTCAGAATCGGTCGTCAAGACGGTATGATGATCGTAGCGCAAGACACGCCTATCGGCGGCGAGAACCTCGCGGGCCTTACAGCGTGGCTGGAGGCAAACGTTGCCAAAACGGCTGAGCCGCTTGGCTCACTGGAGGAAGTCGAGATCATCGACATTCGTCGCCCCGGCGATACGGATGCGAAACGGGCCGAAGACGAAAACTAGGCTGAAGGCCGGGTTTGCGATTCGGGTGCCGCGCGCGCGAACGCCGAGATTTCGCGGCAGGCTGCATCGACTTCAACAAGGCGGGGATAGTCGGACAGGTCCATATCGAATCGCCTTGCGTTGGCGACCTGGGGCACGAGACAGATTTCCGCGATCGTCGGTTCGTCACCAAACAACAGGCTTGTCTGAGGCAGGTCCTGTGCAATCGATTCAAGCGCAAGGAAACCGCGCCTGATCCAATCGTGATACCAATCCTTCACTGCGGCATCGTCTGCGCCAAAGTCCTGCCTCAACGCGGCGAGTACCGACAGGTTGTTCAGGGGATGGATGTCACAAGCGATCGTGTCCGCGAAGGCGCGCGCCTGAAGACGCACCCAAGGTTCTTTGGGCAGCAAGGCGGGCCCCGGCATGGTCTCGTCAATCCATTCGATGATGGCCAGAGATTGTCCGGCGATGTGGCCGTCTACTTCGATGGACGGTACGCGCATCTGAGGATTGACGAGCCGATAGGTGTCCTGCAATTGCTCGTCCTGTCCGGGTGTGATGTTCACGGGCACATTCTCGTATCGCGCCTCTTTCAGGTTCAGCGCAATACGCACCCTGTAAGCTGCCGACGACCGCCAATAGTCATAGAGTTTCAGCATGCTTTATCTCCTGTCGTTCAGGCGAGTGACTCAAGGTCAAGGACGGCCAGCAATTGTTCCCGCGCTGCGCGGCATTCGTCTGCGAAAACCGGATCGGCAAGATCGGATGGCGCCAGACGGTCCCGGTAGGTCGCCCGGACGACGTCCTGAAGCTCATCGATGGCTTCCTCGTCCAGAAGCACGCCCTGATGACAGGCATTTACTTCAGCCTCAGTCATCACGACACGGAGGCGCAGGCACGCCGGGCCGCCGCCATTGCGCATGGACTGGCGGACATCGACATATTCAACGCGACCGATCGGGCCGTTTCCCGAGACCATTTTTTCGCAGAATACGCGGGACGATTCCATTTCCTGGGATTCAGTCGGCGCGACCAGAACCAGGCGGTCCTCGCCGGGCATCTGGACCAGTTGAGAATTGAACAAATAGGACCGGATCGCATCGGAGATCGGGACTTCCGCATCGGGCACCATGACCGGTTTCAATTCAAACAGGCCTTCAGCCGCTTGCCGGATGGCTGCGAGCGCGCCCTTGGTGTCCTGGAAGGCCATCTCATGAAAGAACAGCGTATCCAGCGCGCCGACGCAGACGACATCATTGTGGAATGCGCCCGCATCGATCGCGTCGACGGATTGGCGCAACAGTAACGAACGAGAGGTGTCCAGACCATGGCCGCGCACAATAGATTCACTTGCCAGGCGGCTTTGGCGGGCCGGAAACCCGGCCGCGTTTTCTCCAGCCAACCGGCCGAATACAAACAGCTCGACGCCAGCTGCGCCATGCTCGGCACAAAGACGTACATGGTTGGCGGCGCCCTCGTCGGCAAAATCGGGGTGCATCGGAAGCGCCGAATGCACGGCAAAATGGTCTTCATTGTCGAAAAGCGAGATCAGCGTCGCTGTCGTATCCGGATGCTCGATACTGCGATGAAGCATCGTCGACAGGTTTGCTGTCGTGAAGTGAAGGCGGCCATCTGACGTGTCCGCTGACGGGGATACTGTTGCAGCATTTGCCGTCCACATGTTGCTGGCTGAATAGGCGGTCTTGAGCAGATGCGGTGCCAGCCGAGCGGCAGCTTCGATGATCTGGGCATCAGTGCCTCTGAAACCTGCCGAGACGAGGAAATCAAAGTTTGGCCGAGGCAAGGGTGGCAGGACGCCTTGGACGAGGCCTGCCCGCAGCATTGTCCGCATCTTTTCGAGGCCCTGCAGGGCCGCTTCACGCGGGTTGGAGACAGCCCCCGCATGCGTGGCACTCGCGAGGTTGCCATCTGACAGGCCACCATAATTGTGCGACGGACCGATCAGGCCATCGAAATTCACTTCAAAAGCGGTCATTGGGGGAAGCCTTGCGCACCCATGCGTTCAGCTTTGTCAGATACCTGGCTCGCTTGTGGCCACGCGCAATAGTCCGCGGCGTAATACGCCCCAGGCCGGAAGTTGCCGGACAGACCGGGGCCGCCGAATGGCATTGCCCCACTGGCGCCCGCTGTTGGCCTGTTGCGGTTGAGAATGCCTGCCCGCATTTCCCTGTGCGCCTTGACCCAAAGCGCATCGTCGTCGCTGACCAAGCCACCGGAGAGACCAAAGCGTGTCGCGTTAGCGCGTTGCAGCGCTTCGTCGAAAGTCTTGACCCTGACGACCTGCATCAGCGGCCCGAAAAGCTCTTCGTCTGGTATATGGTGCGCTTCTGTCACGTCGATGACCCCAGCGGTCACGAATCCACCACCCCGGTCCATGCGCTTGAGACGGCGGAGCGATTTTCCGCCAGCCTTTGAGAGCATCATCTGGAAGTCTGTTGCAGCTTGCGCGGCGGCCTCAGAGACGAGTGGACCCATAAACACGCCTTCTTCGTCCCACGCCCCAATCTTGATGGCCTTGGCGCGCGCAATGATTGCCTCCAGGACATCGTCGCCGAACTTGCCTTCAGGCAGGATTATCCTGCGCGCGCAGGAACAGCGTTGCCCCGTCGTCAGAAAAGCGGATTGGGCCGCGATGTCGGCAGCCGCTTCTACACTTGCGGGATCCCATATGATGAGCGGATTATTTCCGCCCATCTCCAGCGCGAGAATGACTTCCGGGCGGCCTGCAAAATGCTTGTGGAAGAAGACGCCGGTGTTGGCCGAGCCGGTGAACAGCAGACCGTTGATGTCTGCGTTGAGGAGGGCTCCCCCGGTCTCACGGGTACCATGCACGATGTTGAGGCAGCCTTCCGGCAGGCCCGCCGCTTCGAATGCCTCGGCCATGTGCGTCGCAACGCCGGGTGCGAGTTCCGATGGTTTGAAGACGCAGGTGTTCCCGGCGAGTAGCGCAGGCACGATGTGTCCATTGGGCAGGTGACCGGGAAAATTGAAAGGTCCGAATACAGCCATCACGCCGTGAGCACGATGTGTCAGGTGGGACGACCCAAATGCCGCCATTTCAAATTTCGAACCCGCACGCTCGTTCTGCGCGGCGATAGACACAGCGACTTTTGCTTTCATTGTTGCGGCCTCGGCGCGGGTCTCCCAGAGAACCTTGCCCATATCGCGACTAATGGTGGTCGCAATGGAGTCCGTTCGCTTTGCGATTTCCTCGGCGTACCGTTCGAGGACTGCCGTTCGGTCGCCCTGTGGCAATCTCGACCAATGTGCAAAGGCTTTGCGCGCCGAGCTGACCGCAGCGTTTACCTCGTCCGGGCCAGCAGAGTTGCCTTCCCACACTTTCTCGCCTGTTGCCGGACAAGTGTTTTCAAAACGCGTACCACTGCCTTTAGACCATTTACCGTCAATATAGACGCCAGTTGCCATTACTTGCTCCGTAGCCAGATGCGCGCTTCAGCGCCCGGCTTCAATTGAAGGGCTTCGATGATGGAGGGTGACAGGGTCGCGACATTGTCATCGTCGACTGCCATTGTCGCGAGTGATACGCGGAAATCGGGGAGCACATTGCTGGACACGAGCCCCTGCTTTGCATCGGCGCGGCCAGACACGTCTCCTGCCTTGAGCGTCACGATCCGGCTTTCCTGAATGGTTCTAAGGTGTCGGCGCTGCGCCGCAACCAATGGCCCACCGTCGAAAATATCGACAGTGCGGTCGAACTGGAATCCTTCCCATTGCAACAATTTGTAGGCTCCGACACCTTCGGAATGACAGCGGCCGATGACCTCGCGCGCCTCCGGCGGCAAGAGATCCACATAGATCGGGTATTTTGGCATGAGATCGAGGATGAACTGGTTGTCGGTGGTCGCCGAAAGGCGGTCAGCCTCGGTGAAATCCATACGGAAGAAATGACGTCCGAGACATTCCCAGAATGGCGACCGTCCATCGTCGTCCACGACGCCGCGCAGTTCGGCCAGCACGTGGTTGCTGAACCTTTCAGGTGCTGCGGCCATCAACAGGTAGCGCGACTGAGCCGCGAGCCGTCCAGCGCCGCCACCCCGATGCTCGGGCTTCAGGAATAGCGTACCGACTTCGGTGTAGCCGACATATTCATTCGTCAGAATCAACGCATCCATATCGAAACGCATGTTGCCCGCAGCATGGCTGGCTTGGGCGAGCGTAATGACGCGATAGTTGAAAAATGGCTGGTCTATTCCGGTGCCGGCTTTGACTGCCGAGCAACCCACGACTTCGCCAGTGCCGACATTCTCCATCATGAGCAGGTATTTACCATACTCAATGCGCTTCTGGAGGCCGTTGAACGCGCGTTCCGACTTCTCCAGGCGCTCGCGCAGGATGGATTCATCGACGGGCAAACTTGTAAATCCGGGCCCTGATTGACGGGCGAGGTCCATCAGTGCATCAAAATCATCAAGTCTCGACGGGCGCATGACATAGGCGCTGGACATCTCAGTTCTCCATCATCGCCTTGATGCGTGGACCATCCATGCGTCCGTCTGCCAGACGATTCAAAAGCAGCGCCGACAGGGTAGCACGCTCTGCAAAGCTCTCGGTCACGACGAATTCTTCGTGCGAGTGAATCCGGCCGCCTCGAACGCCGAGCGTATCAACATTGGGTACGCCAGCAGCAAAGATGTTGTTTCCTTCGCAGACACCGCCTGTATCAACAAATTCGAGATTCAGACCGATTGCCTGACCCGTAGCATGGACCGCTGCGAATATGGCCTGCTGCGCAGTGTTCCGCGGTTTTGGGGGGCGATAGAATCCGCCGTGAACATGGCCAGATATGCCGGGCCTGGACGTCGCCTGCCCAAAGAGCCGGTCGACCGCAGCCGTTGCCCAGGTTGCGGCTGCAGCGTCCGGTGCGCGTGCCCCAAATCGGACGATGGCCAGGTCGGGCACAATATTGACAGCGCTGCCGCCTTCGATCGTCCCGACATTGAACGTCACGCCGTCACGTTTGCCATTGAGTCCTTCCAATGCGACGACCAGTTCAGCAGCCGCTTCAATCGCGCTTCGTCCTTCTTCCTTGGCTCTGCCCGCGTGCGCAGCTTTTCCGTGCAGCACAATGTCGAATACGGCCGAGCCTTTGCGTCCGCCTGCCATCGCACCGGTATCCATTGCGGGCTCATAGGTCATGCCGATATGAGCGCCAGACCTAGCCGCTTCAGTCAGTGCTGCCGAGCTTGCATGATTGCCGATTTCCTCATCGGGCGTGACCACGATCTGGTAGCCAAGGCGATCACGAAATGGTCCGGCCTCAAATGCCTTCAGGGCTTCCAGCATAACACAAAGCCCGCCTTTCATGTCGGCAAGTCCTGGCCCGTTGAAGCGACCATCGCCAAGGTCCGTCACGCCTTCGAAAGTGCCTTTCGGAAACACGGTATCGTAGTGCCCGGTCAGAACAACCTGAACGGGGGCTGACGTGCGCGCCGATGCACGCAAAATTGGTGCGGTGTGAATAGTCTGGATATTGCCCGACGAGTCGATCGTTTCGAAACCTGGTGCTTCCTGGAGCCGGATATCCGCGTCAAGTTCGGAAAACGCATTGGCGAGAACACCGGAAAAGATATTCAGTCCCTCTATATTCCAGCTGCCTGTATTCATGTCGGACCAGGCGCAGGTGCGCGCCAGCATGTCAGCGGCAGCAGAACCAATGCGCTCGCGCGCGGCTTTATCTTCGTTCGTCAGTCTCGATAGATCGTTCATGGCTACTTGGTTTCATAGGTAACGATGCGGGGCAAGTGGGCGGCCGTTGGCAGCACAAACAAAAACGGCCCGGCTGTTTGCCGGGCCGTTTAAATCTTGGGTGTAGATCCGTTACTGCACGGTGATCTCAACCACCGAACGACGGTTCAGAGGTTCACGAACACCATCACGCGTGGCTTTGGCGAGATCTGTTTCGCCTTTAGCCGTCTCGGTGATGAGCGTTGCGTCAACACCACGTGACACGAGAGCCGAAGCCACGATGTCTGCGCGGCGCTGCGACAGCTGCGCGTTGTAGGCGCTGGCGCCCGACGTATCAGTGTGACCAGCGATAGACACGGCACTTGGCGCACAACCGGCACCTGCGGTGATGTTGGCAACCGCCTGGTCGATAACCGCAGCAGCCTGGCTTGTCAGATCAGCTTTGTCCCACTCGAAGTAGACAACGAAGTTCTGGTTCAAGCCTGCACACACAACTTCAGGAGCAACCGTTTCCGTCGTCGGAGGTGGTGGCGGCGGAGGTGGTGGCGGTGGCGGAGGTGGTGGCGGAGGAGGTGGCGGCGGTGGCGGAGGTGGCGGAGGTGGCGGTGTTGCGCCAAACGCATAACGAAGGCCAACCGTAGCAGAATGCTTGGTCAGATCGCCTTCGTAACCAATGCCGCCGTGGACGCCGTCGAGGTCGAGTTCCTCAGCCACAAAATACTTGTAGCCGACATCCATGGTAAGCTTTTCGCTGAGCTTGTAGCCGAAGCCGAGCAATCCCTGGTAAGCCAGACCGGTATCTGATCCGGAAAAGCCATTCGCCGCAGACAGGTCTGTTCCCGTTGCGAACGCAAGATTGCTTGCCTTGGCCTTGGCGCGAACAGCGCCGATACCGAGACCGACGTAAGGCTGGAAAGCACCTGCGCGGTTGAAATCATAAATGCCGTTAAGCATCAGGTCGGTCGTCTGAAGATTACCGCGTGGATTTGAGACTGCGCCTGCCAAGACGCCGTTCACGTCGGAAGGAACGCTCAGGTCGCCACTGCTGTATCCGAGAACGCCTTCGATACGAATTCCGTTGTCGAGGCCATAACCCAGGCCGACATCTCCGCCCCATGCTTCTTCGACGTCCGAGCTGCTGCCCAGTGAACCGATAACGTTCTGTGTTACCGGATCGTGGTCCAGACGACCATCAAACGCGTAAGTTGCATCGGCGCGGCCGTACCAACCTTCTTCAGCTTGAGCGACCATTCCAGCAGACGCAAACGCGGCCGCGGCTGTCGCGCACATAAGAGTTTTTTTCATACTCGATCCCCTTCTTGTGCCGAATGACGGGATTGTCCTCGACCGCAGGTTCATACGCGCATCGTTGCGCATGGTTCCTGTTAAACTTTTTTATTTGGCGCTGCGAGTGGTTTCACACACTCAAACACCAAATCGCGCGGTATTTTTCGACCAGCGCGACCCAATTGCAACAGATTGTGACATGTTCGTCAAATCCTGCCAGCAATATCATATCTACCTGATAGATAGCAGAGAATGGTACCGCCTCTCCGGTTTGAACGGAGGACCTCTGGTTCCACAAACCAGCGCTCTAACCAACTGAGCTAAGGCGGCCTACTGCTGGGAGATACAGCCCAATTCCTGACGATTCAAGCGTCAGGACGCCGGAAACTGCTATCCTCGCGAATCAGATCTTCGCAACCTGGTCGAACTCCAGATCAACCGGCGTTCCGCGCCCGAATATTGATACGGTGACCTTCAGACGCCCGTTGGCTTCGTCGATTTCCTCGACAGCGCCCTCGAACCCCTGGAACGGACCGTCATTGACCTGAACCTGCTCACCAATTTCGAACGATATCTTGGGCCGCGGACGTTCTTCTGCCGAGTCAGTAGACGAGCCGAGGATACGGTCGACTTCGCGCTGGCGAACCGGGAGAGGCTTTTTGCCGCCGTCCGAACCAAGAAAGCCGGACACTTTCGGCGTGTCCTTGACCAAGTGGTACACGTCGTCGCTCATTTGCGCTTTCATAAGCACGTAGCCGGGAAAAAAGCGGCGCTCGACGGTCTTTTTCTTGCCGCGTGCGACCTCGACGACTTCCTCAGTCGGAACCTGAATGTCCTCGATGAGGTCGGACAGTCCCTTACGCTCCGCCTGCTCGAGAATCGAGGCGGCGACCTTCTTTTCGAAGTTCGAATAAGCGTGGACGATATACCATTTGGCTTCAGCCATAGGGCCTGCGCGCTCCTTGAATACGTGTTGTTCGGCCTGCATCTACAGGCCGGTAATTGCTTTGACAGCCATGCTGATGACCGAATCAGCGGCAAAGAGAAACAAGGCGATGAGAACCGACATGATGACCACGAATATCGACGCCTGAATAGTTTCAGGGCGAGTCGTCCATGTCACCTTGTTTCCCTCTGCGCGCACCTGGCGCACGAAGGTCACGGGTCCTACGCGTTTTTTCTTGTCCTTGTCGGCCATTTCGACACTTTCTTGAAAGGCGGGGGGTTAGCGGTTTTGATCCGCCTCGTCCACGGTTAAAGTGCATACGCTCATTTGTGAAGGCATGTGAGGCTGAAAAGCGGCGTGTGCAAGGGTGATTCCACCACGAGCAGATACTTCACCCCATCCCCTCAATGCGCGCCACCTAGCTGGCCACGCCAAACTGCCGGGCTGGCAAACCGGGAACGTCAACGGAAATCGCGAACAGGCTGCCTGAGAGAGGGCGCGAATCGAGCGCCGGGAAACTCATGCCCACACGCGCAGTCGTAATGAACAGGGTTTTCAGGTCATCTCCACCGAAGGTACAGGAAGTCGGTCGTGGTGCAGCTAGCGTGATGACCTGGTCGACGCTGCCATCAGGCCGGTACCTTACGACCCGAGAGGCATCCCAAAGGCAGGTCCAGAGACAGCCTTCGGAATCGATGGTTGAGCCATCCGGGTAGCCACCGAACTCATATGTCGACGCAAACACGCGGCGGCCCGTCAGCCCCCCCGTATCGGCGTCATAGTCAAAGGCCAGAATTTCCTGTTCTGCGCTGTCGCATGTGTAGAATGTCCGACCATCCGGTGAGAATTGCATCGTGTTGGTGATCATGACGGAAGGAAGCCGCAACTGGCTGATCTGGCGATCTCCTGATAAACGGAAATAGCCGCCTTGTGCGTCTTTTTCCCGGTCATCCATCGTGCCGAACCAAAACGAGCCGTCCGGCGCCACGCCGCCATCATTCGTTCGATTCGTTTCTGGTTCCGCGTCGAGCTTGCACCAGCGTTCGTAGGCTTCGGTGGCGGGATCATAGAGGCCGATTTCCTGATCACCTGCCATCAAAAGACAGCCGTCGTGCATCGCGATAGCACTGGCGCGGATCGGCAAGTCATAGCGCCTTGTATTTCCCGTCTTTGGATTATAGCGGTGCAGCTTGGCCCGCTTGATATCGACCCACCAGAGGAAGCCCTCGGAGGGACTCCAAACTGGTCCCTCCCCCAAAGCGCATCCGGTCGGCGCCACGCATTCAGGTGTCATCAACATGCTGCCACCTGCCGATGCTCATTCAGACGTATGGGGTAAGGCATCAGCTAAGAAATCCTACTTGGTTCGCGAATGCAGACAATCCGCCCGGAATCGCTTGGTCCACAACACACTCTTCCACGCTGACGGCAAATGCATCAAGGGCCATACGTTGCGCGGGAACGAACCTGTAAGACATGACGTGATGTCGTGGTGCCCCAAACCTCAATTGTATCGACGTTTATCAAGGCCGGTTCGCTCGCGTCTTTTCGGCATCGAGCACCTGCGCTAGGAGATGACAATGACAGCCTCACTCGATATGCCCTCCTCTGCCCACGCTTTTCTCAAACTGATCGACGTAATGTCCAAGCTGCGCACCCCCGTGTCGGGGTGCCCATGGGATATTGAACAGACTTTTGCGACGATAGCCCCCTACACGATCGAAGAAGCCTATGAAGTGGCTGATGCGATTGAGCGTGGCGACATGGCTGATCTCAAGGAGGAGCTTGGAGACCTGCTTTTCCAGGTCGTTTTCCATAGCCAGATGGCTGCCGAAGACGGCGTTTTCGACATCGTCGATGTCACGAACGGGATCGCAGATAAAATGGTGCGACGACACCCGCATGTATTTGAGTCTCCGGACAATCGTTCAGCCGCTGAACAAACGCGTGCCTGGGAGCGCATCAAGGCAGACGAGCGCGCGAACAAGGCAAGCCATGTGAGCCCCAGTGCACTTGATGGCGTTGCCATATCGCTTCCAGCATTGCTGCGGGCGGAGAAACTGCAGAACCGTGCGGCGCGCGTTGGGTTTGACTGGACAGAGGCAGAGCCAATTTTCGACAAGCTGACCGAAGAAACCCAGGAAGTCCGCGATGCCATCCAATCGGGCATCAGGGACGACATCGAAGATGAACTTGGCGACCTTCTGTTTGTCGCGGCCAATCTGAGTCGTCGTCTTGATGTCGATCCTGAGAAGGCGTTACGCCGGGCCAACGCGAAGTTCGAACGGAGATTCCGGGCCATGGAAGCAGAAGCCACGGCAGACGGCGTGAGGTTTGCCGATTTGGGATTGGACGAACAGGAGGCTTACTGGCAGCGCGTCAAACGCGCCGAGAAGGCCACAGACTAGTCATCAATCCCGATATTCGGGAACTCAGCCTGGAACTGGCCGACACGATCGATCGGAAGGCGAACGCTAAGCGCGACACGTCCATCGCTAAGGTTGGTTTCCGCGTTGACGTCTCCATGACTGTGAAGCCATGCGCGAGCACGTCCATCCTGAGGGCTCAGGGTCACAGCCACGTCTCGTGCCCCACGAAGCAGGGCACGTTCAATCTGATGAAGCAGGGCGTCCATTCCCCTCCCCTGCAGAGCAGAAACCAGCACTGCGGGCGTTTCGGTGTTGCCCTTTGCCGCTATCTCTAGTGCCTCGAAACGCTGGGGCGGCAGGATATCAGACTTGTTCCATGCTTCGATCATGGGCGGGAGCGGGAGTCCTGTCTCTTTCTCCAGTCGCGCAAGCACGATGTCGACGTCCTTTGCCTGTTCCACGTCGGCGGCGCTGGACCGATCCCTGACATGAACCAGCAGGTCGGCCTGCATCGCTTCTTCGAGAGTCGCCTTGAAGCTGTCGATAAGATGGGTTGGCAAGTCCGTGATAAATCCGACAGTGTCGATGAGCGCCGCCTCCCCGAGCGTGGGTAGGTCGATGCGGCGGATCGTTGGGTCAAGCGTTGCGAACGGCATGTCCTTGGCGAAGACCTTGGCGCCCGAGAGCCGGTTGAACAGAGTCGATTTGCCTGAGTTCGTATAGCCGACGAGCGCGATTACAGGCTTACCGCCCCGCTTCCTTCCGGCACGCTGGACCGCTCGCGTGCGGCGAACATCTTCGAGGTCACGACGCAACCGAACGATCTTGTCATCCAACATCCGGCGGTCGGATTCGAGTTGGCTTTCACCCGGACCGGACAGGAATCCGCCGCCTCCCCGTTGTCGTTCGAGGTGCGTCCATGTGCGGACCAGTCTGGAGCGCTCATACAAAAGTCGCGCAAGCTCTACCTGCAGCCTGCCTTCCTTTGTGCGGGCTCGCAGCCCGAAAATCTCCAGAATCAAGCCGGTCCGGTCGATGACTTTGACACCCAGACGCGTTTCCAGGTTTCTCTGCTGAACCGGCGTGAGCGCACCATCCACGACCGCAATTGTGCAATTGTGTTCTTCAAGGTCGTCGGCAAATCGATCCAGCAAACCGCCGGAGAAGAGCACAGACGAATTCACTTTTCGGACGTGGTCTGCGTGAACAAATGCAAGTTCGCAGCCCAGTGCTTCAACCAAGCCAGCCGTTTCTTGCATCCGCTCTTCAGTCGGACGATTTACAGGTGAAAACCAAGGAATGACCGCGCCGGCAATCTCCGGCTCTGGCAAACGATCAATGAGCTTGTCGTTCAAGGGGACCTATTGCCCCTCCAACTCTTCATCGAACAATTGGACAGGGGCGCTTGGAGCAATCGTTGAAATTGCGTGCTTGTAAACAAGCTGGGGTGGACGACCGTCACCGCGGAGCAGGACACAGAAGTTGTCAAACCAAGTAACCACGCCTTGCAGCTTTACACCATTCACCAAAAACACCGTCAGCGGCGTTCGTGATTTTCTGACAGCATTCAGGAACGTATCCTGCAAGTTTTGTTTTTTCTCGGAAGACATGGGAGATGGCCATTCCTGCTATTGTTCTTGTTATGTGTCGCGAACTAAATGGATTGGCGCAATTGTGCAAGTGCGAACACTGCTTATCCGCGCCAAAAACTCGGAGAAAGGGCCGGAATTACTGCCAAAATCTCCAATCTGCCGAGCAACATCGACAGAATAAGCAGACTCGTCGCGCCCCCGTCCAACTGATCCGTATGGCCCAGCAGGAGCGCCCCGGAATTGGTGAGGCCACCGATCGCGAGGCGGATCGTGTCTTCGAAAGGCAGGTTCAGGAAGCTAAAACCGATCATTATAACGAAAACAGCAACGATGTAGGCAATCAGATACACCCACACACCGATAACGCTTCGCTCGTCGAGATCCCGGTCCCTGAAACGGAATCCCAGCACCGATCGCCTGTAGCCAAGCTGACGGAATTCCTGACCTGCGCGACGCCCCAGCACGATCAGCCTCGTGATTTTGACGCCGCCCGCTGCCGACAGAGCCGATCCACCGATAAGGGACGGAAGCACAAGGATGGGAAGCGGTATCGCGTCCCGGACCGGCGAATTGGTGAATGTCAGACCCGAGGTGGACAGGTCGGACAAAGCCCACGCAACGCCGTCTCCGAGCGATATCCCGAGGGGAATCACCAAGGCGGCGAAGACGGCGACAAGGAACAAAAACATAAGTGTTTCGGGGTCCATGAACGCCGCACGAGGCTTTCTGTCTTTCAGGGGCAGCCAAACGGCTAGACCGAGAGCTCCGATGATCAATCCTACTCCGAGAATCAAATTGGGGAATGGCGGCAGTGCGTGTCGGCCCAATGCATAGGGATCAACCAAGCCGGTCGTAATGGCGCTTACCGAATCTCCAAGCGCTCTGGGAAATGGGACGCCCGCCATGATGAGAAGTCCCAGCAGAACGATAATACAAATGGCCATCATCGCAAATACCGCGCGCGCGACGCGGGGAACGGCATCAAAAAAGCTGGTTTCAGGCACGGTGAACAAGACCGTCCGGTGAATACCAGGCCCGCCAAGATTGATGGCGGCCAGCACACTGGCTGCAGTCGTAATCGACGCAAGTCCGCCGAAAATGTGCAACACGCCGCGCCAGACAACAAGGCTGGCGGGCCACGACCTTCCTTCCGTCAGGACGACTGTGTGGCCGGTTGTCGTCAGGCAGGAGGCTGCCTCGTGGATTGCATGCAGTATTGAACGGTCAGCCACGCCCAGAACAAACGGCAGCGCTGCGGCGCACGGCGCAACAAACCACAATATGATCACTACCGCCAAGGCATCGGATGGTCGCGCTTTTCGTGCGGGTTTGGGCGTTAGGAGCAACACGCTGCTGGCCAGGACGGCAATGCTTGTCGCCATAACGAGAAACGCGACAACCTGATCTGTCTCACCCGCGATTGCCGCAACGAGCGTCGGCAGTAGCGCGCTTCCTGCCAGAATAAGCATGATGAACGCCAGAACCCGAACGATGGACGCATAATTCATGACGTCAGAAGAAGTCCGGACTGACCCGGAAGTATTTCTCGACTTTTCGGACCATGCTTTCCTCGTAGAAGATTATCAGGTGGTCCTCGGCCTGCACGGTAACGTCAGGCCCGGCAATTATGACGTTTCCGTCCCGGATCACGGCGGCTGCAGTTACACCGTCAGGGAGATCATCGTAGCCAAGTGTTTTCCCGATGAGCGATGATGACTCGAGCGTGATCCCTTCGGCCACTTCGGCCAGTCCGTCCTCGATGGACTGAAGTCCCAGAATTCGGCCCCTGCGCATACGCAGCAGGATTTGTGAAACGGTGAGGGCCCGCGGATCGAGCACGGCATCCACGCGCATGTCGCGGGCAAGCTCGGCCAGTTCGGGTGCGTTCACCAGTGCAAGGGCGCGTTTGGCCCCTGCCCTTTTGGCAAGATTGCAGATCAGCAGGTTGGTCTTATCATCATTGGTAATCGCAATGACAAAGTCGGCCTTGGGAGCGCCGGCTTCAGCGAGTATTTCGGGGCTTAGCCCGTCACCCTGGATGACGATCGTCCTTTTGAGGCCTGCGACAGCCGCGTCGGCACGACTTGAGCTTGATTCCACGAGACGGATACGAATGTTGCTCTCGCGCTCGAGCGCCTGTGCCACGTAGAGCCCGACGTTTCCGCCGCCCACAATGACCACGTGATCGAGGCGCTCATTGTCGCGATTGAATATCGACGTCAGGCGGTCCGCGTGACTGTCGAGCACGGCAATGTAGGCGCGGTCTTCGGGCTTCAGGACATCTGTTGACCTCGGTGCGCGCACGACGTCGTTCCGGCCAATTCCGACGATGCGAGCCGAAAGATCTGGGAACAGGCCCCGAATCTGGTCGACAGGCGTGTCGAGCAGCGGACTCTTGGCATCAATTTCCAGGCCGAGAAGCTTGACCTTCCCCTTGCCGAAGGTCGCGCTCATCACGGCTCCGGGCGTGCGGAAGCGCTGAAGGATGGCCTCGCCCACTTCAACCTCGGGCGAGATCACCATGTCGATTGGCAGGCCCTCACGGGAAAAAATGTTCTTCCATGCCGGATCAATATACGATTGATCTCGGACCCGCGCGATCTTGTAAGGCACGGAAAACAGCGTGTGGGCAATCTGGCAGATCACCATATTGATTTCGTCGAAATGCGTGACGGCGATGATCATCTCGCAGTCCGCTGCGCCTGATCGCTTGAGCACGTCTGGGTGTGCGGCATGCCCCGTCACGCCACGAACGTCGAGATCCGTAGACACCTGATCCACAAGGTCTGCGTTTTCATCAATGATCGTAATATCGTGCTTTTCTCGCGCCAACCGCCTGGCAATCCCATGCCCGACGCGGCCTGCGCCGCAAATAAGTACGCGCATCTCTTATTGCCTTTCGACAGTCATTTAGACGTCCTGACGAGAAAGACCGGAGGCTACGCCCAAAGCCTTTAATTTTCTGTGCAATGCGGAGCGTTCCATTCCAATGAATTCAGCCGTTCTGGAAATATTTCCGTTAAAACGGGTGATCTGAAGTGCGAGATACTCCCGTTCAAACTGTTCCCGGGCGTCACGCAAGGAAAGCCCGACAAGTTCAGCCGAGCCGCCCTTAGCGTTCTGCATGGTGCCTGCGGCCGTGTCGCGTGGTAATTCGTCGACACTCACGGGCCGGCTGGCATCCGACGGCGAGAGTATGAGAATACGTTCTACGACATTCCGAAGTTGCCGAATATTGCCCGGCCAATCCATGGATTGCAGCACTGCCATCGCTTCAGCAGAAAACGCGCGCGGCGTCAGACCGGATGAATCCGAAATGCGGTCGGTGAAATAGCTGACGAGATCGGTGATGTCGTCACGGCGCTCCGCCAGTGAGGGAACCCTGAGCGGAACAACACTCAGCCGATAGAAGAGATCTTCCCGGAAGTTTCCTTCCTCAATTTCAATTCGGAGATCCTTGGTCGTCGCCGACATTACGCGCACGTCCACGCTGACATCTGAACGCCCGCCGACGCGCTGGAACCGTTGTTCCGTCAGTACCCGTAAAATCTTGTTCTGCGTGCCCAAGGGCATGTCAGCCACTTCATCAAGAAGCAGCGTCCCATTGTGCGCTTTTTCGAACAAACCGACACGCACCGTTCGGCCTTGTTCGTCTTCTTCTCCAAAGAGCGCACTTTCCATTTGGTCGGGGGCAATGCTCGCAGCATTTACAACTACAAAAGGGCCAGTCTCGCGAAGCGAATTGCGATGGATGAGCCGGGCTGCGAGCTCTTTTCCGACGCCCGCTGGTCCATTGATCATGACGCGTGAGTTGGTGGGAGCAACCTTGTCAATTGATGCCCGCAGGTTGGCGGCGGCCTGACTGTTGCCGATCCAGTGTTCGTCTTCCCCCGCCCGATTTCTCAAAGCTGCGTTTTCATACTTCAACGCAGCGGACTCGATTGCCCGCTCAATGAGGTGCAGAAGCCTGTCTGTTTTGAACGGCTTTTCGATAAAGTCATAGGCGCCGCGCCGGATCGCTGCGACCGCCGTTTCGATGTTGCCGTGCCCACTTATCACAATGACCGGAAGGAATGGATCGATCGATTTTAGATACTTGAGCAGCGAGAGGCCATCCATCTGGCTTCCCTGCAGCCAGACATCCAGAACAACAAGGCGCGGCGTCCGTATGCGCACTTCTTCAAGTGCATGCTCTGCCGTGTCGGCCGTCCGAACGGAATAGCCCTCGTCGCTCAACACGCCAGAGACGAGTTCACGAATATCGGGTTCGTCATCAACAACCAGAATATCTAACGCCATGGTGCCGGCTCCTCTACACGATCATTTAAGGGAGAATTTTGGGAATGAGTGCCGTCTGATGCGGCATCTTCGTCGCCCGTATCAGCACCCCTTGCGGGCAGCCAGACGCGCACGCGCGCGCCGCTCAGGCCGTCCAGGCGGTTCTGGAGTGAAATTGATCCGCCATGATCTGCGATGATGCGGTGGACGATCGCCAGGCCAAGGCCTGTGCCCTTCTCGCGCGTCGTGACATAGGGCTCCAGCAGACGATCTCGGACGGCCTCCGGAAATCCCGGACCATTGTCCTCAATCGTAACTTCAACACCCTTTGCATCTTCCGACAAGACGACGCGGATGTTGCCATCAATGTCGGCGTCTTCCGGCAGTCCTTCAATCGCTTCCGCAGCATTCTTCAGGAGATTTCCAAAGGCCTGCCCGAGCAGGCGCTCGTCGCCTCGGTACACCGCACCCTCGGAATTTGTCTCGAAGTCGATCTCGACATCAGGCGACACCATGCTTTGCGAGAAGCCGGCGCCTTGGAGTAGTGATCGCATGTTGAACGGCGCTACGTTGGGCTTGGGCATCCGCGCAAACGAGGAGAACTCCTCGACCATCCGGCCGATATCGCCGACTTGCCGAAGGATGGTTTCGATACAGCGATCAAACACACCATCTGAATCGTCAATCACGCTGGCATAGCGACGACGAATGCGTTCGGTTGACAACATGATGGGCGTCAATGGGTTACGAATTTCGTGCGCAATCCGTCTGGCCACGTCGCGCCATGCGAGTTGCCGTTGTGCGTTCACCAAGCCGGTTGTGTCGTCAAAGGTGAGGACACAGCCGCCGGCCGGATCCGGCGCTGTTTTCAAGCGGATGTGACGAACCTCACCATTAATGTTCAGATCAATCGAGGCATCAACCGGTGCGGTGCGTTCAAGCGTGTCGCGCGCATACCTCTCGAACAATGGTGCGATTGCATCCAGGGTCTGGCCGGGCAAAATCTCCTCGACGCCCAGCACATCAGCGGCTGACCGGTTGGCCAGAGTCACGATCATCTCGCCATCCATACGGATAACGCCCGCACTCACTTCAGCCAGCAATGTCTCGACAAACTTCCGACGGTCTTCCTCGTCTTCCCGCGCCCGGATCAGGGCATTTCGCTGCTCAGCCAGTTGCTCGGTCATCGCATTGAAGGAATTGGTGAGCGCGTAGACCTCGTCTCGCGGGCCGGATACAGGCACTCGCACGGTGAGGTCCCCATCACGAACCGTGTGCGCGGCAACGGCTAGACGTCCAATCGGTCCCGTAATTCGCCCTGCGGCTTCGAGGCCAAGGCGGCCGGCCAGCAGGAGAATGAGCGCGGCAATCTGAGAATAGCCAATCGCAAAGATATACTGCAGGCGTCCACTGCGGCGCTTCGCATTTTTGTACTGCGCAAGTGCCGCTTCAGCTTCGCGCAATTGAACGGCGGCATTCTTATCGAAATTCTTGACCGCGTAGATGTATCCGTCGAGTGGCTCTTCGATACGGATCAATGCCGTCGCGATACCCCTGTTCTCATAAAGTGTGGTAGCGATGTTGCCTGTATTTGCCTCGTCGAATGCCGACTGCGGCGGCGGCACAAGGATCGGTTGCTGAACGCTTTGTTCCGCGATGAGTTCGACGCCGTCCCGGCCGAGTACGGCAATCGTGAGAAAATCGCGAAACCCCAGTTCCGACCGCAAGCCATCCGTGAATGCCTTGGATGCATCCTTGGACAGGCTGTCGGCATTGATTTCATCATTCTCGCCGCTTTCCGCCAGCGATGCCTTCACGTCACGCGCGAAGTTTTCGATATCCAGGGCAGCGAGACGCAGATCTACGTCCAGGGTGCTTTCGAAATTATCGACATAGTCCTGAAAGATCTGGGCATTCTTTTCCATGATCGTATCGACTCGCTCACCGAGCCAGTTGTCGAGACCGCGAGAAATGAACGCGCCAATAAACAGCGCCACGATCATGGCCGGTATAAGTGCGGAGAACCCGAACAGGAGGACGAAGCGCTTGGCCAGGCGCCCCTTGCCTTCCCCGCGACCGCTGACCTGGATGGCGAGATATTCTCGCACCACGATCATCGCAAGCACGATGATCACGACGAAATTCAATGCCAGCAGCCACGGCGTCGCGCCCGCGGTAGGATTATCCGGATCGACGCCAGAGATCGCGATGAATGTGGCAAACACAGCAACGAGCGCAGCAATGATAAAGAGGCCCTCGAAAAGGGCCCAGCTTGCCTTCGTTGCCTGCTGGCTCAATGTGTTTGACACTCGACGTTGCTCTACAGTGGCCACCCCGGCCCCGTTGCTTTTGCGCCACACGTTCGTGGCGGTTCAGCAACAGTGGTGCACTAAAAGCACGGTTTAGCTTGCCGTCAATCAGTCTTCTGCAATTCCAAGGGCGTTGATCTTCGCTCTGAGCGTGTTCCGGTTCATTCCGAGCAACTGTGCCGCCTTAACCTTGTTGCCAGCGGTGACGGACAGGGCAAGCTTGATCAGCGGTCGTTCGACCTGGTCTATAACACGAGAATATACTGAAGAATCATCGGCATCTCCGCCAGCGATCAAGTCTCCCATGACGTACCGGTGCAGCAATGTCTCAACGTCTTTTTCAAGACCGCCGCTGACGCCTTTTTGCTCGCTGGCCCCTGCCCTGAGTTCCCGCTCGACATCACGTAGCGTGATGGCTTCGTCCGGGCTCAAGACCGCCAGACGGAGAATCAGGTTCTCCAGTTCCCTGACATTGCCCGGCCAGTCATAAGCGGTGAGCAGGTCCAGAGCCGATTTGTCGAGCGTTTTGGCTGACAGCCCTTGTCGTTGAGCCCGGATCAGAAAGGCTCGGGCGAGTTCCGGAATGTCTTCCTTGCGCAACCTGAGGGGCGGCATGGTCAATCGGACGACATTCAGACGGTAATACAGGTCCTCGCGAAAACGGCCTTCTTCCACGAGACGACCAAGGTTGCGCCGGGTTGATGCGATTAGACGCGCGCCGCTCGAGTCTCTCAGCAGTTTGACAAGCTGGGTCTGTGCTTCAGCGGGCAGGTCGCCGATTTCATCCAGGTAGAGCGTGCCGCCCTTGAGATGAACCGCGCCGCCTTCGTCACTATTGCCGAAGAGCTCCTTGTTGATCTCGCTTGCCGGCAAAGCCGCTAGATCGAGGGCAACGAACTTGCCAGCCTTCGAGGCGCCCAATTGGTGGATTGCCCGGGCAGCGAGCTCCTTGCCAGTCCCACTCTCGCCTTCGATCAGGACAGTGAGTTCGGTATTCATCACTTTCGCGATAATCCGGTAGACTTCCTGCATCGCGTCAGAACGACCAATCAGCGGAAGGCCGGCGTCGCTGATCGCTTTCTGTGCTTCCGGATTGATCGAGCGACTCGTCGATTTTGGTGCGGACTTGAGCGCGCGCTGAACGAGGCTGGACAAAACGTCAATGTCGAACGGCTTGGGCAAATAATCAAACGCGCCATGTTCGGCGGCAGAGGCCGCTGTCAGGATCGTGTTCTGGCCACTCATGACGATGAAGGGGAGTTCTGGCCGCGCCAGTTTCAACGATGGCAAGAGATCAAAGATCGACGTCTCTCCAAGGTACACGTCAGTTACGACGACGTCGCCCTCACCGTTTCGGACCCACCTTTCCAGAGCGTCGGTCGAACTGGTCGCCCGCACGTCGTAGCCTGCTGCAACGAGGGTCTGGTTGACGATCAACCGGATGCTCGCATCATCTTCCGCTAGAAGGACTGTCTTTTCAGCCATGGTCTGCTCCGTCTCCAAGAGGCAGCAGCACGGTGAATCGGGTCTTGCCCGGTTCGCTGTCTACCCTGATTTGCCCGCCATGCGCTGTGACGACTTCACTGACAATCGAAAGGCCCAACCCACGGGCGCCCGACTTTGAACTTTGAAAAACATCGAATATTGTTGCCTGACGCTCACGCGGAATGCCGAGGCCATCGTCTTCGATCGATACGAGCATCGCCCTGCGCAAACCGGCGCCAAGACGGGCCTGCTTCATTGAGAGACCGGCGGCATAGGCCGTACGGATTGTCACCTGCCCCCGTGTGCCACCGTCGATAGCCGCTTCGGCCGCATTCCGAATGATATTGTGAAACGCCTGCTGCAGGTGATCAGCATCGCCGATTATGTCCGGCAAAGACGGGTCGAACTCGCGCTGAAACGTTACATTGGTACCAATTGCGGCACGTTCCGCGGCAATGATCTTGTCGATCAGCGCGTGAATATTGAGCGGGTGCATTCGCGGCGCTGAAAACAGCTCGAACGCTGACAACCGGTTGACCAGTCGCTCGATCCGCCGCGCTTCGTCCTTGATGATGTCGAGCAGTTCGGCTTGGTCTGGTTGCCCTTGCCGATCAAGCAGCTGCGCCGCACCGATTATGCCCGCCAGTGGGTTTTTGACTTCATGCCCCAGTATCCGCCCGAACCCTGCTGCGCCTGCGACCGAATCACTGCTTTCCCTGGAAGGTGTTTCGGAAAGCGCAATGACGAACGCGCCCCCGTCAGCACTTCGAACCCGGACGTCGCAAATCGCCCGTGTGTGCATGCCGGGACCGGACACTGGCGTACCCGGCGCGGTGATATCCCCTGCCTGACGTTGTGCGCGATCAACGAGTTCGAACAGAGGTGAGTCGTGATAGATAACTTCGCTCAATGGACGACCGGCCAATGCCCGACGGGACATCTTCAATAGAGACTCCGCAGCGGGATTGGCCTCCAGGATACGGCGGCGCGCATCGATCAGGACAAGTGCGACGGGCGAGAGTTCACCAAGCATGGGCGGTTTCAGGGTTGCCAAGGGTGCCATGTTCAAGCTGCCTCAAGCCGTTGGGGTTTCAAATAGAGTGTCTCCAGAGAGACGATAAGCTGGTCAGGATCGGCTATCCGGCACAGTTCGGCGCGCAGTGATCGCCGTCGGGCAGGCGCCAGCGGGATATCCAGGGTGTCGATGGCGGCAGAAACATGCTTGCGAACCATCCTCGTCCCGAGGGGGGCGCCGTACAAGGCGACCGAGTCACGGATCTGTTCGGAAAGGCTGTCGAATTGTGCGGCGAGACTTGGCGTGGCGAAGGACGTATCTGCCAGCCCGGCGGCGATTTCACCAGCCAGCCAAGGCCGGCCCATGGCGGCACGACCGATCATCACGCCATGGGCGCCAGACGCAGCGAGCGCAGCTTCAGCATCGCCCAAGGAATTGATATCCCCGTTGACGATCACAGGAAGCGAAACGGCGTTGACGGTGTCACGAACAGCAGCCCAATTGGCCGTGCCTGTGTAAAACTGGCAGCGGGTCCGACCATGGACAGTGATCATGCGGACGCCCAAAGCCTCAGCGATGCTGGCGAGTTCGGGCGCGTTCAGGTTGTCGTCATCCCAACCCAGACGCATCTTGAGCGTGACGGGTATACCCTGAGCGCCGTCGAGGGCCGATTCGATGATGCGGGTTGCCAGCGGGATATCCTGCATCAGGGCCGACCCTGACTGGCCACCTGTGACCTGTTTGGAGGGGCAGCCCATATTGATGTCGATGACGTCCACACCGGCATCCCGCATCAATGCTGCGCCTGTATACATATCTGCAGGACGGCGCGCGGCGAGCTGGACGATCCAATAGCCTTCGCCTTCGTGGCGGCAGGTGCGGCGAACCATGTCTGGCCGCTCAGACGCGAGCGTTTCACTGGCAACCATTTCAGACACAACAGCGGGCGCGCCGAAGCGAACGGCTTGCCGGCGCATCGGCGCGTCAGTTGCTCCCGACATGGGGGCGAGCCAGACTTGGGGTGCCTTAAAATCAGTCATGTTTCTATAGTTCTGACTTTTTGCCTCTTCGCAAGTGCACAAAAGACGCGCAGCTATGCAAAAAAGCGGCTTTGCAATGACCTATGGCCAGAATTGCTGGTCTCGCCTAGAAAGCCGGGCATGACATTGGCAGCTGCAATAATTGTTGCGGGAGGCAAAGGGGCGCGCTCAGGGCGCGCCGGGCCCAAGCAATTCGAGACCCTTCTGGGCCGACAGGTGCTTGACTGGTCGATCGAGGCCTTCCGCGAGCACCCACAAGTGGGTCCGATCGTGGTCGTCGCGTCCATCGGCGGGGAAACCGAAGGGTGTGGTGAGGGGGTAGTATGGGTGCCGGGCGGTCCCTCGCGAACCCAGTCCGTGCGCAATGGGCTGGCCGTTCTCGACCTGCCACCGGACACGCCCGTCCTGATCCACGATGCGGCAAGGCCCGGTCTCAGCCAGATGATTATTTCTTCGCTCCTGAAGGCCATGGACGGGGCCGATGCTGTCGCCCCTGCCCTACCCGTTTCCGATGCCTTGAAAACCTCGCTTGAGGGCAAGCTGTTGACTGTGCCCCGCGACGGCCTGTTCCGGGTCCAGACACCTCAAGCGTTCCGGTTGGGTGCCATTCGTTCGGCGCTCGACGCGGCAGGCGCCGATCTCGTGGACGACCTTGCAGCAATGGAAGCTACCGGCGCGCGGGTCGAACTCATTCCCGGCGACGAGCGCCTTCACAAGATTACGTTTCCCGAGGATTTTGACATGCTCGCTCGTCTGTTGAGACCGGTCTGCGCCATTCCTCGCATCGGCAAGGGATTTGACGTTCATGCCTTCGAGCCGGGCGATCATGTCACGCTGTGTGGTGTGGCGATCCCGCATGACGCCAAGCTGAAAGGGCATTCCGATGCCGATGCCGCCTGGCACGCGCTGACGGATGCGATTCTTGGCGCGGTCGCACTGGGCGACATCGGGGACCATTTCCCACCCTCAGACGAGCGCTGGAAGAATGCGGACAGCGCGATCTTCCTGAAGGAATCGGTGCGATTGGCCGAGACCGAAGGCTATGCCGTGTCGAGTTGCGACATCACGGTGATCTGCGAAGCGCCAAAAGTAAAACCACATCGCGAGGCGATGCGGGTCCGCACGGCTGAACTGCTGGGCCTTCCGCTGTCGGCTGTCAGCGTCAAGGCGACGACCACGGAAGGGCTCGGCTTCACCGGGCGACGCGAGGGAATTGCCGCAGAGGCCATCGCGGTGCTGGTGCCTTTGGTTGCTGCGCGCTAGTCTCACGCCATGTTTCCAGCCCGCCTCAGAAATCTCGCTATGCTGATCCTCGACGATGCCGAACGGGCACGCTTGAAGATATGCACCGCTGAAAGCTGCACTGGCGGCCTGCTCGCCGCCCTGCTCACCGACATTCCCGGTTCGTCCGCCGTCTTCGAACGCGGTTTCGTCACCTATACGAACCGGGCGAAGGAAGAAATGCTCGGCATCGCGGGCGATGTAATCGCCGATTATGGTGCCGTGTCAGAGCCGGTTGCGCGCATGATGGCCGAAGGCGCGCTCGAGGCGAGCCGGGCGAATATCGCTGTCGCCATCACCGGCGTCGCCGGCCCCGGCGGCGGTACGCGCATGAAACCGGTCGGCACCGTGCATGTTGCGTGTGCCCGCGAAAACCGCGCCGTGGTGCATGAAATGTTGCAGCTGGGAGACGTTGGCCGGTCCGAAGTGCGGCTGGCATCCATCGAGACGGCGTTGAGCCTTATCCAGGTGCAGATGCGTTAGGCGCATCTGCGTAGCGCTTATGCGCTTCCGAGAGAAACGCACTCATGATCCGGTCGACGGCGATGTCGTGGTTGGCGGCTGCCAGCATCGCGATGAGCACGTTGCGGAATTCGTAATTGATCTGGAGTGCAATATCGCAGCCTCCCCGCTCCAATGGCACGATCGCCCATTCCGCTTTCAAATGCCTGAATGGCCCTTTGATCAAGCTGGCGATAACCGCGCCTTCGCTGACATCTGCCGTGACCGTGGTCGAGAAACGCTCAACGAACCCTTTGAACCCCACGACGGCATCGCCGCGGCAATGCCGGACCCCGGATTCATCGACACGATGTTCAGACACGCGCAGCGCCGTGATCCACTTGATGAATTCCGGATAGCGGGCAACGTCCGATACGAGATCGAATGCCTGCGTGGTTGAGTAAGGCACGCGGACCGATTTTGAGAACCGGGGCATTTTAAGCTGGCAGGCCCGCGAGCTTGGCTTCACGGGCGGCACGCATAAGGGCGAAGTCTTCCCCGGCATGATAGCTGGAGCGCGTGAGCGGCGTGGCCGAGACCATGAGGAAGCCCTTGGCGCGCGCGATTTCTTCAAGTGCCTTGAATTCTTCAGGTGGGACAAACCGGTCAATCGCCGCGTGCTTGCGCGTCGGCTGCAGGTATTGGCCGATGGTGAGAAAATCGACGCCGGCAGACCGCATGTCGTCCATAACCTGCATGACCTCTTCCTTGGTCTCGCCGAGGCCGACCATCAGTCCTGACTTGGTGAATTGCGACGGGTCGCGGTCCTTAACCTTCTGCAGCAAGCGAAGCGAGTGGAAGTAGCGCGCGCCCGGGCGGATCTTCAGATAAAGGCGCGGCACGGTTTCGAGGTTGTGATTGAACACATCGGGCCGAGCATCGATGACCCTGTTTTCCCAACCATCCTTGCGCAGGAAATCCGGTGTCAGGATCTCGATCGTCGTGCCGGGAGAGGCCGAGCGGATAGCTTTGATAACGTGGACGAAGTGCATCGCGCCCCCATCTTCGAGGTCGTCTCGATCTACTGACGTGATGACGACGTGCTCGAGGCCCATTTCCGCGACGGCGTCGCCGACGCGTCTCGGCTCGTCGGCATCCACACCCGCCGTCGGCTTGCCCGTGGAGACATTGCAAAATGAACATGCACGGGTGCAAACATCGCCCAGAATCATCATCGTGGCGTGCTTCTTTTCCCAGCACTCACCGATATTGGGGCAGCTTGCCTCCTGGCAGACTGTGATGAGTCCATTGGACTTAACGATATCGCGCGTTGCGGCATAGCCTGCCGAAGTCGGCGCCTTGACGCGTATCCAGTCCGGCTTGCGCAATATCGGTGTGTCAGGGCGAGCCTGCTTTTCAGGATGCCGGTGCTTGCGCCCGGACGGCGTGAGATCGATGAGTGTTGCCATTCGCGGAAGATGGACGCGAGCAGGCGATTCATCAAGGGAAATGCCGCGCAGACTGCATATGCAAACTTGCATTATCAGTTGCACAAAGGCCCTTACGTGACAAAATGTTGCAAAAGTGAGTTCACTCCTCACGAAGTCAAAGGGCCACTGATGAACAACGTGACCATCCCTTCTCCGATTCCCTACAAGCCCGCCCGCACACATATCGACCTGTTTTCAGCCCTTCTCCGCGCCAAGCAGGAGTTTGGCGCGGAGAAGGTGATCGTCGTCGACGGGGACGAGCGAGAGCTATCCTACAAGGACATCATTCGCGCCGCGTTCGGTCTCGGAGCGGCCCTGAAAAAAGGCACATCGCGCGGCGAATCCGTCGGCGTCATGCTGCCCACCGGCGCCGGCGCGGTCATCGCCTTCTATGCGCTCAGTGCATATGGGCGCACTCCGGCCATGCTGAACTTCACGGCGGGCTCGGCGAACCTCAAAGCAGCCATGACGGCTGCTGGCGTCAAACGGATCGTCACGGCCCACAAGTTTGTCGAACTCGGAGGCCTCGAAGCCCTGATTGCCGATCTGAGCAAAGTTGCCGAGATCGTTTACCTGGAAGACGTCCGAGAGGCACTTACGCTGGGAAACAAGGTTGCGGCGGCACTGGGGCCCATCATGCCTGGCTTGTTTCGTTCCAAGCCGCGATACAAATCACCCGCTGTTATCTTGTTTACGTCCGGCACAGAAGGCGAGCCCAAGGGTGTCGTCCTGAGCCACGAAAATGTCATGGCCAATGTCGAACAAGTACGCGCGCATATCGGTCTGAGCGCAGAAACCGACAAGGTGTTCAATCCCCTGCCGACGTTTCACTGCTTCGGCCTGACAGTCGGCGCCATCCTGCCAATCGTGGCAGGCGTCCAGGTCATGTTCCACCCGACGCCCCTGCAGCCACGCGAGATCGTGAAACGTATACGGATCAATGGGTCAACAATCCTTCTGGCGACAGATACGTTCATCTCCCAATATGCCCGGACCGGCGCCGACGGCGACATGAGCTCGGTACGGCTAGCCGTATGCGGAGCAGAGCGCGTGAAAGACGAGACGCGTGCGCTGGTTCGCCGGAAGTTCGAAATCGAAATTCTGGAAGGTTATGGGGCGACGGAAGCATCGCCCGTCGTAGCTGCTAATCAATGGGAGCATAACAAGCCGGGCACAGTCGGACAGCTGATGGCCGACATGGAATCGATGTTGATCCCTGTTGATGGCATTGTTGATGGCGGTCGGCTTCAGATACGCGGCCCGAACATCATGCTTGGCTACCTGAGGCCATCCCGACCAGGCGTGCTGGAGCGGCCCGAAGGCGGCTGGCACGATACGGGCGACATTGTTGCGATCGACGATGAGGGCTTCATTCGGATCATGGGCCGCGTAAAACGGTTCGCAAAGATTGGTGGCGAGATGGTGTCATTGGCTGTGGTGGAGAATTGTGCCAGCGCCGTATGGCCTGAAAACCTGCACGCAGCCGTCGCCATGCCCGACCCGCGTAAAGGCGAACAAATCATCCTGCTGAGTGATTCAGAAGACTGTAATCGGGCTGACATACTCGCCTGGGCCAAGAACCATGGTGTTCCCGAACTGTCCGTTCCACGACGGGTATTCCATGTTCCGGAGATTGCCGTTCTCGGGACGGGCAAGATCGATTATGCGGCAGTCCAGAAACTGGCCGATGACCTGATGGCGATCTAGGCCGCCGCCTTGCCCTGAAATTCGTGCGGTTCTTCGAGGAAGCCACGGATGACGCTGGCGGTCTCGTCTGCCCGGGTCACCAAAAACAAGTGGCCACCGCCCTCCACAATGTGGAGTCGCGAATTCGGCAGCGCCACTTTCAGGATGTGGCCATTGGCCACCGGCACAATCGAGTCGTTGTCACCCATCATCACGAGCGCAGGCATGCGCAGGAAGCGGATGAATGGCAGGCTTGACCAGCCGACAAAGGCCAGAAGCTGGAAGACATAGCCCTTCGGATCGGGCGGCATCAGGCGGGTAATATGCTCGCCAGCCTGCGCGTCTGCCTCGTCGCCGTAGAGCGTCGAGAAATTGTCCTGCATATAGTTCGGATCGGTGTAACGGCGGGCATCAACCATCTTGGAGAGCGACTTGGGTTTACCGGGGATCATGGTCATGCCGGCCGTGGTGGCGCAGAGGATGAGTTTGCCGACGCGGTTACGATACTGGAAGGCGAACTGCTGGGCGAGCGCCCCGCCCCAGGAAACACCCATCACGTCGACCTCATCGATTCCGAACTGGTCGAGCAGCTTGCGGGCCCAGCGAGCCAGCATCCATGGCCGGTATGGCCATTGGGTGACCGGACTCTTGCCAACGCCCGGCACATCGAAGGTGATGATGTCGCGATCGGGAAACATGTCGCCAAGGGCGTGGGTCAGCTCAAGGTTGGCGCCGATTCCGTTAAAGAACAGGAGCGGACGCTTGCCCTCATCCTGCCGGGCAGCCCAGAAGGCCGTACGCAGCATGACGCCGTCAATATCCTGCATCGTGATTCTTGGGCGCGGTTCAGTTGCGGCCATGAGCTGGTTCCTTGGTCTGTGCGGCACGTTGGGCGCGCTATTCGTCAAAGACGTACTTGCCCGGTG
Organism: Alphaproteobacteria bacterium; assembly: GCA_018830285.1. Lineage (GTDB taxonomy): Bacteria > Pseudomonadota > Alphaproteobacteria > Caulobacterales > Hyphomonadaceae > Hyphomonas. The sequence continues at coordinate 95,616 of JAHJSB010000010.1, read as the reverse complement.
CCGCATAAAGTGGAGGGAATGCCTCGCTGCCACAAGACTTGGGTGACACCTTCAGCGCGCCCGAACGCTCCTTTAGCCAGGCACCCCAGCGCGGCCACCAGGATCCGGCATGCTCTTCAGCCGTCGCAGCCCACTCATCAGCGGTCGGCTTGATCTCAGAACTGGCGAAATACTTGGCTTTCGGGTTTCCGGGCGGGTTGATGAGGGATTGGAGGTGACCGCTCGAAGACAGGACAAACTCAATATTCTTCGATCCGAGAAGTGATGGCGTGCGATAGCAGGCCTTCCACGGCGTGATGTGATCGGTGAGACCGGCAACAACAAACGAATCGCACGTGACCTTGGTGAGATCGGCCTTGTGTCCGGCGATATCGACCTTGCCGGGATTGGCGAAAGGTTGCGTCATGCCGAAATCCAGAAAATCCGAATGCAACTGGGCCGGCAGGTTCGTCGTGTCATTGTTCCAGAAGAGAACGTCATATGGTGGCGGGTCTTCGCCCATCAGGTAGTTGTTGACCACATAGTTCCAGATCAGGTCGTTCGGGCGCATCCAGGCGAACATGCGGGCGAGATCGTCGCCCTTCAGGATTCCCTTTCGTTTTGAATATTTGCGGGCGATCTCGAGGCTGCCGTCGGAGACGATCTGACCGAGGTCACTGTCGTCGCGCTTCGGGTCGAGGACGCAGACCATGAATGTCAATGCATTGATGCGCTTGTCATCGGCGGCGGCCAAAAGGCTTGCGAAAGTTGCCGTAGTGATACCGCCTGAGCAGGCTCCGCCCACATTGATCTTGGACGACTTGGTGATCTTGCGAATGACTTCGCTGGCCTGGATGAGGCTGTCGACATAGTCGGTAAGGCCCCACTCTGCATGTTCCTTGGTCGGATTCCGCCAGGACACGATGAACGGCTGCAGGTCCTGGGACAGCAGGAATTGCACGATCGATGCTTGGGGGGTCAGGTCGTTGGCATAGTATTTGTTGATCTGCGGCGGGATGATCAGGATCGGTATCTTGTGAACCTTTTCGCTCGTGGGCGCATACTGGATCAGTTCCAGAAGATCGTTCTTCCAGACGACCGACCCTTTGGACGTGGCAAGGTTTTCGCCGACCTTGAACGGACGCTTGTCGACCTGAGACGGCATGCCGCCGTTTTTCGTGAGGTCCGTATAAAGGTTCTGCAGCCCTTTCAGGAGCGACATGCCGCCGGAATCGACGACGCGCTTGGTGGCGGCAGGATTTCCGATCAGCGTATTGGTTGGCGCCATCGCATCCGTGATCATGCCCATCACAAATTTGGCCCGCGCGTGCTCAAGCTCGTTCATCTTGAGGTCGCCAACCCATTCATTGAGGTGCTCCTGGGTAGCGAGATAGGCCTGCATGCCGCGCTTGTAGAACGGATTGTGTTCCCAGGCCGGGTCCTGGAAGCGGCGGTCCTTGCGGTTTGACTTGCGATCCGACTTGCCGATCAGGATCTTGGCGTTTTCAGCCGTTATCTTGCCGGCGGTCTTCGCGGTTGTGAGCGGGTTTGTCATGGTGGACCGCAGCATCATGGCGACGGCGCCCAGCAGTTCCTGCCGGTTTATGCCGCCCATGAGCGGGTTCAGCGCCGTCGTGCTTTCGGCAGCATTCCTGGCAATCTCTTCCTGTGGTGTCGGCATTTTCGCTCCTCCCTGTATGCGCCGGTCTTCCGCTGACACCTGTGCCCGCGCCGCCGACTTAGTTGTTTTCCCTTTCGATTCCGGAAAGAGAGACTTGTAATATTTGAAACAATATTCGTTCCATAGTGATATTTGCGTGCCAAAATGCAAGTAGAGCCATGAAAACGCGCGATCGCATCCTTCAAACCAGCCTGCTTCTCTTCAATCAGGAAGGTGAAGCACCGCAGACGGCTGTCGATATTTCAAATGCACTCGAAATCAGTCCGGGTAACCTTTACTACCATTTCAAGGGCAAGGACGCGATCATCCGGACCTTGTTCGGCGCCTTCGAGGACGAGATGCGCGTCATCCTGCGGGGCTCCAAGGGCGGCGTGACGTCCATCGAGGACAATTGGGTCTACCTCTATATTATTCTCGAAGAGATCTACGATTTCCGCTTCTTCTACCGCGACCTCGGCGTCCTGCTTGACCGCTATCCTGACCTTGCTGTCCGGTTCCGCGCACTCGTTGCCGAAAAGCGCCGGACCATCACGCGCGTGCTGCATGATCTCGCCGAGAGCGATGTGCTGCAACTCGATCCGCGCCTCAAGGCGGCGCTGACGGACCAGGTCATGATGTCGATCACGTTCTGGCTGGCCAATGACTCCATCGGGAACGAGGTGCATGACGGCCCCAGCCTGATCCACAAGACCGTGTTCCAAGTGATGTGCCTGATCGTGCCATATATGGGCGAAGCCGGCTTCGGCGCGCTCTCCCGAATGATTGACCACTATGAAGGCACGCTTGCATGAGAAGATGGGCAGCTTCGTTCTGAAGCCGCCCATCCGTCTCGTCGGCCCTATTTCATCAGGGCTTTTGCCTGCTTCACCCAGGCGTTCCGGGTGATCCGTCCGCGTGCGCCGATCTTCTCGTCGAGGGCGTCGATATCAGCTTTCTTGAGAGCGGCGATCTGGGCGTAGGTCGTGATGCCTTCAGCTGTCAGCTTCTTCACAAGCGCGGGACCGACGCCTGTGATCTTCGAGAGGTCATCAGCGACAGTCGCCTTTGCTTTGCCTTTGACCTTGGTGTCGGCCTTGGGGGCGACGGCGTGCTTGACGGCGGCAGACGTCTTCTTGGCAGCCTTTTTAGCAGTCTTGGCAACTTCTGCGCCCGTTTCGCCCGCAACGGCCTCAATCTCGGCGGTAAGGCGCGAGAGGCGTGCCTTGAGGTTCACGTCGCCCTTGAAGGCCTTTGCCTTTGCGGCGATCTCGGACACTTCGTCCTCAAGCTTTTCAAGCTTCTTATGGATCTTCTCGCCCTTGGTGCCGAGTCCCTTGACGCCGAGCAGGTCGCGCATGCGATCCATCCGGGATTCGAACTGGTCGCGGGCCTGTACCTGGAATTCACGGGCACCAGCGGCTGCCTTGGCCATTTGCTGGCCAGCCTTGAGAACGCGTTCGTCGCCGCCGAGGCGTGAGCGAACATCGTTTTCAATTTCAGCGCCACGCTTGACGAGGTCTTCGAAGACATCGGCAGACTGCGTGTTCAGGACATTCGCACCAGCCAGTGCGCTGTCATAGGCCTTGCCGTAGGCGCCGACGCCTGCGAGCCAGATTTTGTGCGCCATGTCGGCGGAATTGGCCTCAATGGCCTTGCCGATCTTCTGGGCTTTCGCCTGGGTCTTGGTTTTTGTTTTCGCTTTCGACTTTGCCATTGTGTGGCTCCTTCGTGGTTGTCCGATGGGGCCAGAAATAAGATAGAAGTCTAGAAAGCGCATACTAATCGCTGCCGGGCTTGAAACGCAGCAGTGAATGTCGTGTATCTGGCCACAGAAACAACAAGAGGATGAAACAGATGAGCGCAGTTGATTATCAGGTAGATGGCAAACCGTATGAGGGCTTCTTTGTCCGTCCAGCCGGGAAATCGAATGTGCCGCTCGTCGTGATCGCGCATGCTTGGGGCGGTCTTGGCGACAATGAACGCCAAAAGGCCCAGCTTGTTGCCGACAAGCTCGGATATGCGGCTTTTGCCATGGATGTTTACGGCAAGGGCAAGCGCGGCACGAGTGTCGAGGAATGCCAGGCCCTGATGAATCCGCTCGTTGGCGACCGCGCAGAGCTTCAGAAACGCCTCGCTGGCGGCCTGGCTGCCGCAAAGGCCCAGGATGGCCAGGATGGCAGCAAGGCAGCCGCCATAGGCTATTGCTTTGGCGGACTTAGCGTTCTCGACATGGCGCGCGCCGGCCATGATGTTTTGGGCGTTTGCTCGTTCCATGGCCTGTTCCGACCTGCGGAAAACCTCCCTTCCCCCACGATCAAAGCGAAAGTGCTCATCGAGCACGGCTGGCAGGACCCGATGGCCACGCCGCAGGATGTCCTGGCGATCGCGAAGGAAATGGACGGCGCCGGTGCCGACTGGCAACTTCATGCGCATGGACAGTCCATGCACGCGTTCACAACGCTCGGCGCAAATGACGCCGATATGGGTACAGTCTACAATGCCGATGCCGACCGGCGCAGTTTCGCATCGCTCAGCGATTTCCTGAACGAGATTTTCTAGTCTCCGCGAAGAGCGTAGCCAGCAGAGCGGACGGTGCGGATGGGATCCTCGCCGCCGTCCTGCCGGAGCGCCTTGCGCAGGCGGCCGACATGTACATCGACTGTACGGGCTTCGACATACACATCCGATCCCCAAACCGTATCCAGCAACTGCTCGCGTGAGAACACACGCCCCGGATGCTGCATGAAATAGTCGAGCAGGCGGAATTCGGTCGGGCCGAGGTGGATCTCCCCGTCATCACGCATGACGCGGTGCGCGACGCGGTCGATGACAATGTCGCCCACCGATATTTTGTCTTCCTTGAGCCCGGGGCGAATACGCCTTAGCACAGCACGCACACGCGCCATCAGCTCAGTGGTCGAGAAGGGTTTGGTGACGTAATCGTCTGCGCCCGTATCAAGCCCGCGAATTCGGTCGCTTTCTTCGCCGCGCGCGGTGAGCATGATGATTGGCATATTTGGATTGGCGCCACCGCTTCGAATGCGCCGGCACACTTCGATGCCGCTGACCTTGGGAAGCATCCAGTCGAGAAGGATCAGGTCTGGCGCACGTTCATCGATCATCATCAATGCTTCTTCGCCATCCGCCGCGATGGCGACTTCGTAGTCTTCCTTCTGGAGGTTGTAGAGCAACAGTTCAGAGACGGCGCTCTCGTCTTCTGCGATGAGCACGAAAGGTTTCATTCTGTATTCCTCGTAAACGGCCGTCAGCCGTCCAAATGGGGGGTCTTCGGTCGGTCGGTTGACAAGAGGTATTCCCCGGTTGCCTGAAAGTATACGAACTCGGCAATATTCGTGCAGTGATCGCCTATGCGTTCAAGGTTCTTGGCCATGAACAGCATGTGCGCTCCTGCCCCAATCGTCCGGGGGTCTTCGATCATATAGGTGAGCATTTCCCGGAACAGCGAGTTGTAGTGCTGGTCGATGTCTTCGTCGCCTTCCCAGACAGCTTTTGCGGCTGCGGCGTTGCCCGTCGCGTAAGCATCCAGAACCATGTTGAGCTGCCGCGAAACCGGGCTGGCCATGCGATAGATGCCCTTGCGCATCGACGCCCCGACATTCTCGTCCAGCCGCTGCGTGCGTTTGGCAATGTTCTTTGACAGGTCGCCGATACGTTCGAGTTCGCCCACCACTTTCAATGCGGAAAAGACGGCACGAAGGTCATGCGCCATGGGTTGGCGACGGGCGATCAGGCTGACGATCTGCCGCTCCACATCGGCTTCAATCTTGTCGACCTGCTCGTCACGCGCGACCACATCGCGTGCACCGTCCACGTCGTTCTTGTTCACCGCCGCGCAGGCATCCAGGATCATCGTCTCGACGATACCGCCCATGCGGAGGATATCCGCCGCGAGCTTGTCGAGTTCTTCCGTGAAAGCAGAAACAATATGATCAGACATGCTCTAGACCCTAGCCGAACCTACCAGTGATGTAATCCTCGGTTCGGCGTTCCCGTGGATTGGTGAAAATCTGGTCAGTTTCACCCATTTCGACAAGTTCGCCCAGATGGAAGAAGGCGGTGCGTTGCGACACACGGGCCGCCTGCTGCATTGAGTGAGTCACGATGACGATACAGTAACGCTTGCGCAATTCGTCGATGAGTTCTTCAATGCGCGCGGTTGCGACAGGGTCAAGCGCTGAACATGGCTCGTCCATGAGGATCACTTCCGGTCTCACCGCGATGGCGCGGGCGATGCACAAGCGCTGCTGTTGACCGCCGGAGAGGCTGTTACCGGGCGACGTCAAACGATCTTTGACTTCGTCCCAAAGACCGGCCCGGCGAAGACTTTTTTCGACAATCGCGTCGAGGTCTTCGCGAGATGCGGCCAGTCCGTGAATGCGTGGACCATAAGCGATGTTGTCATAGATCGACTTCGGAAACGGATTCGGTTTCTGGAACACCATGCCGACGCGCGACCGAAGCAGAACTGGGTCGATGTCCGGGTCGTTGATATTCTCCCCGTCCATGATGATTTCGCCGGTTACCTTGCAGGACTCGATCGTGTCATTCATCCGGTTCAGGCAACGCAGGAAGGTTGACTTGCCGCACCCGGACGGACCGATCAGCGCCGTGACGGAACGATCAGGAATCGGCAGGGAGATATCGAAGATCGCCTGCTTGTCACCGTAGAAAACATCGATGTTCTTGCACTCGATCCGTGGAAAGGTAAGGCCTTGCGTCTCGTCCATGGTGATCCCTGCCGCCGACACGTCGCGGCTCTCTGTCATAGTGGTTTCCATTACCATCTCCGCTCAAACCGCCGCCGCAGCAAGACGACAATGCCGTTCATCGTAATCAGGAACATCAGAAGGATGACGATGACGGCTGCTGTCATCGGTTCCCAGGCACGCTCCGCATTTGTTGACCAGCTGTAGATGAGCACGGGAAGCGCCGTCGCTTCATCTGTTGGACCGACCGGCACATCCGCCACGAACGCCACCATGCCAATCAACAGCAACGGCGCGGTCTCGCCCAGTGCCCTGGCCATTCCGAGGATCGCGCCGGTGAATATCCCTGGCCCGGCTACAGGCAGTACGTGATGAAAGACGGACTGCATTTTCGAGGCGCCGACGGCGAGCGCTGCGGCGCGAATCGAAGGTGGCACCGACTTCAATGCCGCGCGGGACGCAATAATAATCGTGGGCAGCGTCAGAAGCGCCAGCACGAGACCACCGACCAAAGGCGCCGACCGTGGCAGGCCGAAGAAGCCGAGAAACACGGCAGCGCCAAGTAGGCCGAACACAATCGACGGAACAGCTGCGAGATTGTTGATGTTGACTTCGATGATCTCGGTCAGACGGTTGCGGGGCGCGAACTCCTCCAGATAGACCGAGGCAAATATACCTATAGGAATGGCAATAAATGCCGTCACCATCATGGTGAGCAGTGACCCGACGATTGCCGCAAGTGCGCCAGCCAATTCGGGATACGTGCTGTCTGTGTGGGTAAGAAGACTTGTGTGGGGCACTCGCGAAACGCGTCCCTTATCCTTGAGGGCAAGGGTCCATGCAATCTGGAGGTCTGACACATTTCGTTCTGTTTCAGGCAGCTCAATCATCCGTGCCGTTGGACGGACATTGCTGAAATCGGTTGCCGAGCCGGTCAGAAGCGTCACCTCGGCTGCGTCAGCGTCCAAGCTCATGATACGTCCGGTCGTTGAACCCGCAGAGATCAGAATCGATCGCGCATCGACCGCATCGCCCACTTCCTGACGCTGCACAGCGATAAGGGACTGAAGCGCCTTGAACGCGCCATCTCCTGTCAGGCGCACTTGCCGAGGCGCAGCTTCCGTAACCGCGCTGATGTCTCCCAGTCGGAGACGGAATTCTTTCGAAACAGCACCCTTGAGATAGAGGTCGAGATCGTCACTGAGTGGTACCTTGATCGTTGCCGCCTGGCCGATCTGCGTGGGGTTTTCAGACACCCATTTCGCCGTTGGCAAGACGGCAAGACGTGTAACCAGATCACCCAGTTGGCGTGTGGCCATGCGATCTTCGGCTGCTTCGGGAAAGGTACCTTGAAGATTTGAGCGGATGAGCGCGTAAAAACCATCCACGTTGCGTGAAATATCCGCAGGCGTGTCCTTGCCTTTCGGGGCAATCACGGCCGGGTCGAGAACAACGTCGAAGCCCACCTTGTGATATGTCGCAGCAGAAATGGCCTGAAAGCCAATTGACGCGACAAGCACCGACAGTGCCAGCAAAGCGAAGGCGATTGCAGACAGGCCGTACAGCCTGAAACGCGCGTCAGCCGCACGCCGCTTCTTTAGCCGGCGCAGCGCTTTCTCATTCCTGAAGGGGGCTGGAGCGACGTCAGTCATATTTTTCACGATACTTCTGGACGACCCGGAGGGCGATCAGGTTGAAGAATAGCGTAACAACGAAAAGGACCAAGCCGAGGGCGAAAGCGGACAGGGTTTTTGGGCTGTCAAACTCCGTCTCACCGGTAAGCAGGGCCACGATCTGGACCGTGATCGTAGTCAGGTCGGCTGTGGGGTCAGCTGAGATGCGGGCGCGCTGGCCAGCCGCCATGACCACGATCATCGTTTCACCGATGGCGCGCGAAACCGCCAGAAGAAGTGATGCAATGATGCCTGGCAGCGCAGCCGGCAGAACCACATGCTTGACGGTCTCCGATTTTGTCGCGCCCATTGCATAGGCTGCATCGCGCAATGTTTGCGGCACAGCGTTGATCACATCATCGGAAAGGGATGACACGAACGGGATCACCATGATGCCCATCACAAGGCCCGCCGCAAGTGCGCTCGTCGGCTGCGCGGCCAGCAGTGGCTCGCTCGCCAGCCCTGTCGAAATCAGTGTCGTGTTGATCCATATGGCGACTGAGCGGATTGCTGGCGCGACCACGAGCAAGGCGAAGAAACCATAGACGACCGTCGGGATGCCCGCGAGAATCTCGAGGATCGGCTTGACCCAGCCGCGAACTTTCGGCCCCGCATACTCTGACAGGTAAATCGCCGCAAACAGGCCGACGGGCGCGGCGATCAGCATCGCGATCAGCGCGATCATGAACGTTCCGAAGAACAGTGGCAGAGCCCCGAATTCGGCGCTCGTTTGCGCGTTCCAGCGCGTGCCAAACAGAAAGTCCCAGAACGGTATCTCCGCGAAGAAGCGAAGGCTTTCATAAAGGAGTGACGCAACAATCCCGATCGTCGTCGCGATCGCTATGGCGGCACACAGGAACAAGAATATCTCAATTCCGCCTTCCACGCGATTGCGCGCCCGGAAGCCTGGTGCGACACGGCGGCGCGCCAGCAGGAATCCTGTGGCTGCACAGACCAAGGCAAGCACAATCGTCGACGCCTTGATAAGTCCCTGAAGTTCCAGGAACCGGTTCGTGATCGCCGAGAAAACGCGGTCTGCGCCGGAATAGCCATGATGGAATGCGGCGCGTGCGATCGAGTTCAGGTACACGTCGAGCTCGACGCGCGGCATGTCCTGGAAATTGGCCGGCAACTCGCTCGAAAGCATGGACCGGACGAGGCCATCGCCGAAGAGACCATAGCCGAGCGCCACAACCATTGCCGGGACGAAGGTCCACATCGCAACGTAGTAGCCATGATAATTGGGTCTTGAGTGGACGCGCGCGGACCCGGGCCCCGAAAACCGTGCCGCCTGGACGCGGCCCACGAAAAAGGCGCCTGACGCGAGCATTGCGAGCAATGCAAGCATCAACCAACCCATGGGCAAATGGCCAAGCTGTTGAACCATCCAGTCCGAATTCCCCGTTATTATCGCCCCCCTTAAAGGTGATCCGCGACAGTTCTGTGACACTCGGCTAACACATGACAGATGAATTCGGATGTCTTGCGCCGGCGTGCCTAATCGGCCACATCTGGGAGCATGAAACACGATACAAAATCTGATGCGGTCTGGCATGGCACGACGATCCTTGCCGTCCGGAAATCGGGCAAGCTGGCGATTCTGAGTGACGGCCAAGTCTCGATGGGACAGACGATCATGAAGGGAAACGCACGCAAGGTGCGGCGCATCGCAGGGGGCGACATCCTCGCAGGGTTTGCCGGTGCGACTGCCGACGCATTCACACTGTTCGAGCGTTTGGAGGCGAAACTCGAGCGCCATCCCGGGCAGCTTCAGCGGGCAGCCGTCGAACTCGCGAAGGACTGGCGGACCGAAAAATACTTACAAAAACTTGAAGCTCTTCTGATCGTGGCTGACAAGGACATCACGCTCGTGATCACTGGTGCCGGTGATGTGCTTGAGCCTGAGCATAACGTGGTCGCTGTCGGATCAGGCGGCAATTTTGCCCTCGCAGCAGCGCGCGGCCTCTATGAATACGAAGAGGATGCCGAAGTCATCGGACGCAAGGCGATGCAGATCGCTGCTGACATCTGTGTCTATACCAATGCAAATTTCACGCTCGAGACACTCGATATCTGACCTGTCCTGGCGCCGGCACACCATTACTTCCTGAAAGACCCGCATGCAAAACCTGACTCCCCGCGAAATCGTCGCCGAGCTTGATCGGCACATTGTCGGACAGAACGGGGCTAAACGCGCCGTCGCAATCGCCCTGCGCAACCGCTGGCGCCGCAAACAGGCGCCTGAATCGCTGCGCAACGAAATTACGCCCAAGAACATCCTGATGATCGGGCCGACGGGCGTGGGCAAGACTGAAGTTTCTCGCCGGCTCGCCAAGCTCGCCAATGCACCCTTCCTGAAAGTTGAAGCCACCAAGTTCACCGAAGTCGGTTATGTCGGCCGCGATGTCGAACAGATTATTCGCGACCTGGTCGAGGCCGCGATCGGCATGATCCGCGAACAGAAGCGCGCTGGCGTGTCCCAGCAGGCCAAGGACGCGGCCGAAGAGCGCCTGCTTGATGCACTGGTCGGTGAAGACGCACAGGCATCGACGCGCGAGGCGTTCCGGCGCAAGTTGCGGTCCGGGGAGCTGGACGACAAGCCGGTGGACATCGACTTTTCGGATACCGCAAACCCGATGCAGATGCTTGATATTCCAGGCCAAGGCGGATCGATGGGGATGATCAACCTGTCTGACATCCTGGGAAAGGCCATGGGAGGGCGCAGCAAGCGTGTCCGCACCACGGTTCAGGACGCCTATCGCCCGCTGCTGGAGGAAGAGGCCGATCGCCTGCTCGATGAAGATGCCATCGTTCGCGAGGCAGTGCATTCGGTGGAAGAAGACGGAATCGTGTTCCTGGACGAGATCGACAAGGTCGCGGTCCGCAAGGGACAGGGCGGCGCCGACGTCAGCCGCGAAGGGGTTCAGCGCGATCTGCTGCCGCTGATCGAGGGCACGACGGTGTCAACGAAACGCGGCGCCGTGAAGACGGACCATATCCTGTTCATCGCATCCGGCGCCTTTCACCTGTCGAAACCTTCTGATCTTCTGCCTGAGCTTCAGGGCCGCCTGCCAATCCGGGTCGAACTCGAACCTCTGTCACGCGATGACCTGCGCCGCATCCTCGTTGAACCGGAAGCCAGCCTGATCAAGCAATACCAGGCGCTGATGGCGGCTGAGAACGTCACGCTGGAATTCGAGGACGCCGCGATTGATCGCCTGGCCGACCTTGCCGAGGCTGTGAACAATTCAGTCGAAAACATCGGCGCGCGCCGGTTGCAGACGGTTCTGGAACGTCTGCTTGACGAAATCAGTTTCGATGCGCCGGACAAGTCGGGCGAAACGATCGTCATAACGGCGGACTACGTGAACGAACGCGTCGCCAGCCTGGCTGGCAATGCCGACCTCTCGAAATTCATTCTCTAGGTCGGGAAAGTCAGTTTGCCGTCGCCCTTCGGACGGGCAAATGCTTCTTTCCCCAATCGCGAAGTGTCATCATGGCCGGAGCAAGTTCCTGCCCCTTTTCCGTGAGAACGTAATCGTAGCGCTTCGGCGCGTCGGAGTAGGATTGCTTGGCGAGCACGCCGGCCTCGACAAGTCTTTTCAGCCTATCGGCAAGAATATGGCGCGTCATGCCGCTCGACCCGGCAAATTGTTCGAACCGCGACAGGCCCAGGAAACAGTCCCGCAGGATGAGCAGGGTCCACCGGTCCCCGAAGACCGAAAGCGTCCGCGCGACCGGACACCAATTATCTGAAAGTTCTGACCATTTCATGCGTGACACGTCCACCTGAAGTCCACTAAGTTCCGAAACAGCACTTAAGCACGATTCGGGAGCAAAGCATGACAAAGTCGTTCGAGTTCTTTTTCGACTATGTGAGTCCGACAGCCTATCTCGCGCTCCCCGTTGCGCAAGGCGTGGCTGAAAGGACCGGCGCGACGCTGGTCTTCAGGCCCATGTTCCTGGGCGGAGTCATGCAGGCAACCGGGAATCGGCCGCCCGGGATGGTGCCCGCCAAGGGCGCTTACATGAACCGCGACATCCTTCGATGCGCCGAACACATTGGGTTGCCCTTCCATTCCAATCCCGCCTTTCCGATGAACACGCTCGGATTGATCAGGGCGACCATCGGGCTCGAGCCAGACCCGAGTGAACAGATCAGGTTTATTACGACCTGCTTCCATGCATGCTGGGGACAACCGGACACGCTAGACCCATCCGACAAGGCCGCTGTCGCTACGATGTGTTCTGCGAACGGGTTCGACGCGGATCAGATCGCGGCGCTGGCAGCTTCAGACGCGGCGAAAGACAAGCTACGCGCCAATACGGAGGAAGCCGTGGCGCGCGGTGTATTCGGTGCGCCGAGCTTTCTCGTCGGAGACGAGCTTTTCTTCGGTCATGACCGTCTGGACTATGTCGAACGAATGCTCGCCTAGGCTTCGATGCCTGCCGCAACGGCAAGACCGGCAAGCGAAACTTCCGGACGCGGTCCAAAATGGCTGATCACTTCGGCGGCGGCGATATGGCCGAGACGCGCGCAGGTCGCAAGCGGCAGTCCCTTTGCGTATCCGAAAAGGAACCCTGCCGCGTACTGGTCGCCAGCCCCGGTCGTGTCGACAACTTTGTCTACGGGTTCAGCTGCCACGACAATCGGGTCACCGTCGCCGATGACGACAGAGCCCTTTTCACTTCTTGTGACCGCAGCGATCGCCGTGTCGGCCTGCAAGCGCGATATGGCGTCGTCGAAATCTCGCGTCTGATAAAGCGACAAAAGCTCTTCTTCATTGGCAAACAGGATATCCACATGCCCCTGAACAAGGTGCAGAAAACTGTCGCGGTGACGATCGACGCAGAAACTGTCGGAAAGCGTCAGCGCCACGAGGCGTCCGGACGCCTTAGCGATTTCGGACGCATGGATGAAGGCCGTCTTCGCGTCATCCTTGTCGAACAGGTAGCCTTCCAGATAGAGAATTTTGCCTGAGCGCACGACCTCTTCGTCGACGTCATCCTTCGAAAACAGGACCGACGCGCCAAGGAACGTGTTCATGCTGCGCGCGCCGTCTTCATTGACAAAGATGATGCTGCGCGCGGTTGCCGGACCGGTGTCGAGCGGATGGGTTGCGAATGGCACACCTGTACTTGCCATCTCGGCACGGAACTGCCGCCCGAGGTCATCATTTGCCGTCTTGCCGATATAGGCCGCAGTTCCGCCGAAGCTTGCGATGCCGGCAATGGTGTTCGCGCCGCTACCGCCCGACGTGATGATGGGGTTTTTTGCAGCAGCCGTCAGGGCGTGGGCGCGCGGCTCCTCGATCAGGTTCATCGCGTTTTTCTGGATGCCCCACTCTTCAAGGAAGGCATCATCTGCACGCGACAGAACGTCAACAATCGCATTGCCCAAGCCGACAACGTCAAAACGGGTGGAGGTCATGATTACTTTGCCTTGAATTCCAAACCCGCCGATTGCCAGACAAGGCCGCTGGACGCAACCACGCGTCATGCTAAACGGCGACGATGAAGATCGCATTCCTCTCATCCCGCGTCACCCTGCCCGGGTCTCCGGCACGTCGCAGCGACGCGTTTGAGCATGACTACATGATGGATGCGCTGGCCCCGCCCTTCGCGGCACTTGGCATGAGCCTGCACGACCTGGCCTGGGATGACCCATACGTTGACTGGTCATCATTCGACGCCGCCATTATCGGAACGACTTGGGACTACTGGGACAGGATCGACGAATTCCTGAACACTCTGGAACGGATCGGCGCCCTCACGACTTTGTTCAACAGCGCCGCACTCGTGCGCTGGAACAGCCGCAAGACCTATCTCAGGGAAATGGAGGCCAAGGGAGCCAAACTGATTCCGACACTCTGGCTCGACGCGGCGACACCAGAACGCGCGGCGGCGGCGTTTGATGAACTCGGAAGCGACGATCTTGTGTTCAAGCGGCAGATCGGTGCCGGCGCGGCGGACCAGCACCGCCTGAAGCGCGGCGACCCAATTCCTGAAATGACGCACGCAATGATGGTCCAACCTTTTCTGAAGATGATCCAGGACGAGGGCGAAATCAGTTTCATCTTCGTCGATGGCGCGTTCTGCCATGCCTTGCTCAAAAGAGCTGCTCCGGGGGATTACCGCATTCAGTCGGCATATGGCGGCACGGAGCTAGCCATCTCGCCGTCACCTGAAGATCTTGCGGCCGCCACATCTGTCATCTCCACGCTTGACGATGTGCCGCTCTACGGGCGGGTCGATATGCTGAGAGGCCCGGACGGGCGTTTGCTGCTCATGGAACTGGAACTGATCGAACCTTACCTCTATCCCCTCGAAGGGCCGGAACTGGGAACAATGATGGCGTGCGCCGTTGCGCGGCGTCTCAAATCCGGTTCATAGGAAAGGGTCGGTAACTTCGACACGCGTCTGAGAGCCGTTCAGTGCGCTATTCGCGCCCTTCGACGCGCTGCCTGATGATGAGAGCTGCACGCTCAGCTACGGCCGTTTTAAGATTTGCCGGAATAGCCCAGGCGCAGGCCCTGGAGGACGATGGGCTCTACCTTGCCTTTCGAGGTTATGGTGCGATCAACGATCAGAACAATAGTCATTTTTCGGCCAGCCGGGAATTCGGCGGCGCGGTGGGTTACCGCTTCTCGGACGTATGGCGCGTTGAAGCCGGGTATTCGCGGCGATGGGCCAAGATTACCGGCCTGAATGGCGCATTGACCACCAAGGGTGATTTCGACGCGCGTGCGCTGGGCCTCCACCTGTTCCGGGATTTCCGACAGGAAAGGAAACTGCGTCCATTCAGTGGTATCGGTGTCGGTGGCGGGATCCTGGACTTCAACTTCAAAGGCCCTGCCGACATCAATCCGGATCTCATCGTCATCCGCAACGACACGAACATCAGCACGTACGGCAATGTTTTTGCTGGCTCGACTTACCACATCAATTCGAAACTCAGAGTCGGCTTGGGCTTCGAGAACTTCTCGTTCTCAGACCAGACCGTCGAGTCCAGTATCGGGGACATCGACGGCATAAACCGCAGCTACAATTTCTTCGTTTCGATGCGCTGGCGGCCTGACTTCTCGCGCTAACCCGTTTATTTGCCGAATCCATAGACGAGTGCGACCTTCAGGGCTGTATCAGTGTCCTCAAAGCCTTCGGCAGGATTCGTATCATAGCGGACATTGAACGACATGCGTGCTGATATGGCGCTTGAAACAGATGCCGTCAGGGCAACCATGTTTTCGATTTGCGTCGATGTTTCACCATACAGTACGTCGGTCTCATTGGTGAATTTGACATTGTCGTTGAGTTTGTGACCAAACGCAGAACGGGCAACTGCACCAAATGACGAAACTGTTTCTGCTGGAATGATGAGCGCCGCGCCCACCGAATCCGTGGTGACAATGCGCTTTACTTCGTCGATCTTTACGCCCGGACCAGCCCGCACTGTCCATTTGGTCTGTTCACTGTCGTAGATGTGATAGCCGACGCCACCACCCACGAACGTGCGGCTGTCGAAGCCTGTGAACTGGTCGACTTCATACGATGTCCGGCCGAACGCAAACAGCTTATCATTGAGCTGGCGATCAACATCCCCGGAAAGGAAATACCGGTTCCGGCTTTCGACACCGTCCTGCTCTCCATATTCACCGTCAGCCACGAATTCATAAGTCCAGACGCCCTGCTCGCGCGCGACATCAATGCCAAGCCCGAGATCTGTGGTTTCGGTGTTCCCGGTCGTATAGCCTGCACTGAATGCGGCCTCACCGCTCCAGCCGTCATTATCTTGGGCGACGGCTGCGTTGCCACCAAGCATGGCGACGCTGGCAAGGGCGGCAATAGATAATGGGCGATTGCGCTTGGACATGACGAGGCTCCTATTCTTCGGAGACCCGTTTCGCGGCATTTCGTGACCAAGTCGTTATGGAATTGTGGCCAGCTGGTGGCAGGCGAACTGGCTGGCAGATATGTCACATTCCGGTTTTACGCGGCGATGCATCGCTCCGAGGCCCCAATTTCGAGACGGTCGCAGGATCAGGCGTCTTTGGCGTGTATTTACACAGGTGCGCAATGGCGCAGTGCCAGCATTCCGGGGTTTGCGCCTTGCACACATAACGGCCGTGCAGGATCAGCCAGTGATGCGCCCCATACTTGAATTGCTTCGGGGTGGTCCGCTCCAGCCCGGCTTCGACCTGTTCGGGTGTTTTACCTGGCGCGAGGCCGGTACGATTCGACACACGAAACACGTGCGTGTCCACCGCGATCGTCGGAACACCGAAGGCTTCGTTCAGCACAACATTTGCCGTTTTCCGGCCGACACCTGGCAATTGCTGTAATTCGTCCCGCGTACTGGGTACGACGCCATCGAATTTTTCGATCAACATCTGGCTCAGGGCGATCACGTTTCTAGCCTTGTTCCGCCAAAGACCGATTGTCCTGATGTGTTCGGCAACGCCTTCTTCTCCCAAGGCCACCATCTTCTCGGGCGTGTCGGCGACGGCAAACAGCTCGGCCGTCGCCTTGTTGACGCCCACGTCTGTTGCCTGTGCGGAAAGCGCAACAGCAACGACAAGCGTGAATGGGCTTGTGAAGTTCAGTTCCGTGCGCGGCTCCGGTCTGTCCTGCGCAAGGGCCTCATAGAGCTCCGTCGCGCGCGTCAGGCCGATTGTCCTGGGCGCCCGGCTTTTCTTGCGCGGGGACGGGAGGGGTTTGTCACGAGGCATGATGGATGTGTTTAAGTCGCACTTTGCGCCGCGCAAGGTCGCGACTATTATCCTTGTATGAAAGAGATCGACGAAGTCATCTACTTTGATGCCGTGCTGACCCCCAACCGGTCACTTAGCCCGCGAGGCTTTGCGGTCTTGATGACGGTCGTCGGCGTCGCCAGCTTTGCCTGCGGCGTGGCATTCCTGTCCATGGGCGCCTTTCCAGTTGTCGGTTTTTTCGGGCTTGATGCACTAGCGGTCTACATTGCATTTCGGGCGTCGTTCCGGCAGCAACGCGAGCAGACGCGGGTGATCGTGACAGCAAAGACGATGCAGCTGCGCCATCGGGCAGCGGATGGATCCGAAAAAAGCGTCGACCTACCCTCGGCGTTCACGCGGGTGGAGCTTGATGAACCCCTGAGCCCAACAAGCTGGTTGCGAATCGAGCACGGCCGGACCGCCTATGTTATCGGGCGGTTCCTGACCTGCCCCGAGCGAAAGTCGCTGTCCATTGCGATCCGCACAGCCCTCCAGGAGGCTCGCGCAGAACGCCATCCAGCCTGAATTGATAGTTACCAAAAATAAATGACGCCTGCGTCATGGTTTTTTCATTCTCGCCATGGTATCGTATCCAGGACATCAAACTTGGGGCCCCGTATGGGGACGCACCGGAGGAAGAAACATGGCTGCCGATACAGCACAGACCTTTGACCATCCCGCACTTGAACGTCCGAAAGTCTCGGATCGCGAGCCACTTCACCCCGGCTACCTCCGGGTTGGCGAAGAGGTGCCGCCAGCCTCGACACTCGACATTGAAACGTTCGACTTTGTCGATCCCGAAATCTGGCGCCAGGGCAAGTATTGGGACCGCCTGGAACGCCTGCGGAATGAAGACCCACTCCACTTCACACCAGACAGTTTTGTCGGCCCCTACTGGTCGGTGACACGCTACGAAGACATCATGGCCATTGATGTCGATCACAAGCGCTTCTCGTCCAGCTGGGAGCATGGCGGTATCACGCTTGGCCAGCCGCTCGAAGATTTCGAGATGCCGATGTTCATCGCGATGGACGAACCGCGCCATTCCGAACAGCGCCGCACGGTGCAGCCTGCCGTCGCGCCGAACATGCTCAAGGATTATGAGCCCCTAATCCGTTCGCGCACCCAGGGTCTTCTGGATTCCCTGCCGGTCGGCGAACCCTTCGACTGGGTCGACAAGGTATCGGTCGAACTGACAACGATGATGCTGGCGACGCTGTTCGATTATCCGTTCGAGCGCCGGCGCGACCTGACCCGCTGGTCGGACGTTTCCACCAACATGAACAATCCCGACATCTGCCCCGGGGGCGAGGCGCAGTGGAAACAGGAAATGATGGAATGCCTGACCGCGTTCATGGGCCTGTACCAGGAACGCCAGGCCGCTCCCGTCAAGAACGACCTTATCAGCCTGCTCGCCCATGGTGAGAAGACCCGCAACCTGACCCCGATGGAACTGCTGGGCAACGTGATTCTGCTGATCGTTGGCGGCAACGACACGACGCGCAACTCGATGACCGGTTCGGTCTACGCGCTCAACAAGTTCCCGTCTGAATACGAGAAGCTGAAGGCCGACCCTTCGCTGATCCCGAACATGGTATCGGAAACGATCCGCTGGCAGACTCCGCTCGCTTTCATGCGCCGTACAGCGCTGGAAGATGTGGAAATGCACGGCAAGACGATCAAGACAGGCGATCAGATTGCCATGTGGTATGTTTCCGGCAACCGTGACGAACGGTTCTGGGACCGCCCGAACGATTTCATCATCGACCGGGAAAACGCCCGTCGGCACATCTCGTTCGGCTTCGGTATCCACCGCTGCGTTGGCAACCGCTTGGCCGAACTGCAGCTGCAGATCCTGTGGCAAGAAATCATGGAACGCTTCAGCCATATTGAAGTGCTGGACGAGCCATCGTTCACGTCCGGTGCCTTCGTGAAAGGCTACACGTGGATGCCGGTGATCTGCCACCCTAAATAAGCGTGTTGGCTGACGCCGCGCAAAGCCTGATAAGCCTCCCATCAGATCCTGATGGGAGGCTTTTTCATGGATGTTTCAACAGCCGTCGCGCAACGCATATCAACGCGGGCCTTCAAACCCGATCCCCTGTCAGAAGCCGATATCCGCGCCTGGCTGACCGCTGCGCAGCGCGCGCCTTCGGGGGGGAATACGCAGCCGTGGCGGGTGATTGTGGTGACGGGGGCGGCGAAAGACGAAGTGATCGGCAAGGCGGCTGGTGTCCTGAAGGACAGCCCGGCGGGACAGCCGACCGACCGGCCCATCTATCCCAAAGACCTGTGGGAGCCGCATGAAGCGCGCCGGCGGCGTGTAGGAGAGATGATGTATCAAGCGCTGGATATCCCCAAGGCCGACCGCGCCGCACGCATCGCCTGGTTCGCCAATAATTTCCGCTTCTTTGGAGCGCCGGTCGCCGTATTCATTGTGATTGACGAGCGTATGGGCCATGGCCAGTGGGGCCATACGGGCATGTATCTGCAGACGCTGGCGTTGCTCGCCGAGGAACGCGGATGGGGGACATGCATGCAGGAATGCTGGGGAATACTTCGCCCGATGCTGAAGGAGCATTTCGATCTGGGCGAGAGCGAAATGGTCTGGTGCGGCATGGCCATTGGCATTCCGGACGCCGATCATCCGGTCAACTCGCTGCGCGCGGAGCGGGCTGATATCGACGAAATAGCGGTTTTGAAAGGGTTCTGACGGGGTGGCGTGTGGGTCCGCTGGGCGTGGCAAGGGGGCGGCAGGTCCATAGCCAGCCCCTTTGCGCACCATTTTTG
Source organism: Alphaproteobacteria bacterium (assembly GCA_018830285.1). Taxonomy (GTDB): domain Bacteria; phylum Pseudomonadota; class Alphaproteobacteria; order Caulobacterales; family Hyphomonadaceae; genus Hyphomonas. The sequence continues at coordinate 76,040 of JAHJSB010000010.1, read as the reverse complement.
ACCTAATCCTGCCGCATCGGGATGATCCTTTCAGGCAATGATCACACGACGCGCCGCACTCTCCGGCCTTGTGGCCCTGCCCCTCGTTCCGAGCGTTCTTGGCGAGCGTCTGGTCCCCTGGGAGTCCCGCCTCATCGCCGCGGTACGCAGCCAGATCGGAATCACGCGCGCCTACGACCCCGCCTATGTCAGTCTCGCCTATCCGAATGGTGACGTTCCCCGCGATCGCGGGGTTTGCACGGATGTTGTCGTCAGGGCGTATCGCGATGCGTTTGCCTTCGACCTGCAATCTGCTGTTCACGACGATATGGGCGCGGCGTTCAGCACTTACCCGCAGATTTGGGGCCTGACGCGGCCGGACAGGAATATCGACCATCGCCGCGTGCCGAACCTCGAAACCTATTTCCGCCGGCATGGGACCGAGCTTGCCGTGCCGGATACGCTGGCCGACTGGCAAGCTGGAGACCTCTATACGATGCGGCTGAATGGGCGGCTGCCGCATATCGGCATCGTTTCGAACAAGGTGACGCCGATGGGCCACAATTATGTGATTCACAATATTGGTGCAGGAACCGCCGAGGACGATATTCTTGGCCAGTTCGACGATGAGCGTCGCTTTAGGTTCGAGCCGCCCGTCGCAACGTGAAGCGCTTAAAGCGGCTTGATTGCCCGGCGCTGCGACAAGAGCAGAAGTGCGGCTGCGGCCAACAAAGGCAGGGCGCGATGATGATAGCGGTCGGGCGGCCCGGACAGGATAGCGAACATGGCATCGTTGGCTATCAGCAGGAGTACCGCGCCGGCAATCACCTTGCGCAAGCTGGCTGGCGCCACGCGCCAACCGAACCACAGCGATACGAGAAACGTCAGATAACAGGCGTAGCGCAAGGCGGTCGCGACGTGGCGGACGGCGGGCCCCATGAAAAACCCTTCGGCCTGCAAGGATGCGTCAAAGCCGGATGGGAAAGGTTCGGAGAGGACCGGCTGGAAATCCAACCGGGTATCCGGACCATAGAAGCTGGTATAATCCTTCCCGATCGAAAGCAGGAGCCCGAAGGGGCGATAGACGAACGCGTCACGGATGATGGAACCGGCATGTTCCTGTTCGAACTTCGCCAGGTCGAAACGACCCTCGGTTTGTTTCCAGATATCCCAAAACAGATCGCGGCGCGCGCTCAAGGCCGGGTCTTTCTCCAGCTCGCGCAGAATCCCTGCGGCTTCCGCCATCATCGGGTCACCTGACCGTTCGGCCTCGCGCGCCAGTAGTTCAGGCTGGACGGAAAAGGCACGCGCCGCCGGAAATGTCTTTGCCAGACGCGGCTGGTTCGTGGCGTAGGCGGAGTCCAGAAGAAGATTGAACCCAAAGGCGATAATGGCAGCCACCAAAGCGGCAAGCACCAGCCGGTGAGACCTGCACAGACCTGCCGCCAGGATGGCAAAAACACACGCCATGACATGTCCGGAGCCGTGACTGGACAGAAGGAGGCCGGCGAGCGCACCGACAAAAACCGGCGGCAACCTGCCGGCCGATAGCAACAGCACGACCGCCGGGAAGAACCAGGCATCGACCAGGACGGCGCTTGCATAAAGTGGCTGGAGACTGACGCACGCCAACAGGAGGACGAGAAACGGGTTCGGCCGGATTGAGAATATGCGGACCAGGAGAATCCACGCCGCCGCGTTCATGGCGCAATTGATCAGGGGCAGCGCCCAGTAACCCGCAAGCCTGTAAGGAAGGGCGACCAGAACAGCTGCGGATTTTCCGCGCATCCAGTGGGGCCCCTGACCGGAATAGGCAATGGAGTCTTCCATGACGAGGGGAAACGCGTTGATAAGTGCCGGCCCGAGCAGAACGACAAAAAGGAGCAGGAAGCAGCCGATTTCCCTCGCGGAAACCGTACGGGCAGCCTGGTGCTCCATAGCCACTGTCATGATTGCATCCCGCGCCTCTTGCCCTCGTGACCAACGGTCATGCAAAAAAATATCATGCCCGCCTGAGCGGATGAATGTACCCGCCTTGCACTGCCGCCTGCGGCCAGCTCACACCCTCTGCCCGATCGTTTGCACGGTCACGTCTCAAACAAGTGACGCTTATTCCTCATCGTCCCAATCAGTCATGGGCCGTTCCGGTTCACGCGGTGTGGCAGCAAGCTGGATAACGGCCGCCTTGACGCGGGCGCGATCGAACTCATCCTCGTCTTCGGTGGCACGCGGACGCGGCTTGAGATAGGCGAAGACGCTAACGGCGCTGTCATCCGCCTCATCCTCTTCGTCCTGCGAGCAGGCGACCGCGAGCGCTTCATCCGCATTTTCTGCAGGGACATCCTCTATCATCGCTTCAGAATCGGCTTCGACTTCCGTCGCAGGCGCGTCTTCGACGTCCATGTAGTCCGTCACAAAGGCATCGATCGCTTCGACATCAGATGCGTCCTGAATGAGAACGTCTTCCTCGTTGAGGGCTTCCTCATCCGGCATCTGGACGCCGGACGGGATTACGTCTGACAGCAATCCTTCCGCCGCAAGATCGGCCTTGCCCGGTAAGGTGTCGAGGCTTTCGAGGCCGAAATGCTCAAGGAAGGCATCGGTAGTGCCATAGGTCATCGGCTGGCCCGGAGTCTTGCGCCGGCCCTTGATCTTGACCCAGCCGGCTTCCATCAGCGTGTCGATCGTCGTCTTCGCAACGGCCACGCCGCGAACGGCCTCGACTTCGGCGCGCGTCACCGGCTGGCCATAGGCAATGATGGCCAGCGTTTCGAGCGCAGCCTGTCCAAGCTTCTTCTGGACCTGACGCTCTTCGACGAACAGGTAGGTAAGGTCGGTGGCGGTCTGGAAGCGCCATTTATTGGCGACTTCGACCAGGTTCACACCGCGATTTGCGTACATGGCGCGCAGAGCCATCAGCACTTCGCCCGACTCGACGCCGTGCGGCAGGATTTCTGCGATCTGTTCCGCCGACAGCGGCTCACCCGCAGCGAACAGAACCGCCTCGGCGCGCCGGATACCCTCAGACAGGGCCTCCTCGACGCCGCCCGCAAGATCCGCTTCGGACCGTTTGTAGGCGAAGGACAACTGGGCCAAGGGATCCCGCGTCTCTTCTGGTGAATCTTCCATCATTTCAAACTTCTCAAGCGGTTGCATCCCTGCCCTCCCCGGGGTTGGTTCCTGCATTACGTAGGTATAGTGGCGCAAAGTGGGCGTCCTGGCGCACATCGACTTCGCCATCACGTGCGAGCTCGAGTGCCGCAGCAAACACACTTGCTGTGATTGAACGCTGTGGCAGCAGAGGGTCCACATCGGTCATCGAAATCCGGATCTCATCCAGGCTCGACCACTGGTTCAGTTGTGCCCTAAGTGCCCGGAGCGTCGTACGCGCAAGTTCCAACGGCAGAACGAGTTGCTGCTCGATCCTGTGCGGCGCTTGCTTTTCCCTGCGGTCACGGATTGTGCCGAACGCCTGGGTCAGGTCGTAGAGCGACGCCTTGAATTCTGTATGCTTCACCACGCGCGGCTGTTCCGGCAGGCCGCGCAGGAAGATCACATTGTTGAGGACCGGACCGGATTCGAGTTCGAGAACGGCCGTGCGCATGGCGTCGAGACGCTTCAGGCGAAATGCCAGCCGTTCAGCCATTTCCTCGCCCGACGGCTCGTCTTCATCGGGCTTTTCCGGTTTCGGCAACAGGAGGCGCGATTTCATGAAGGCGAGCCAGGACGCCATCAGCAAATAATCGGCTGCCAGGTCCATTCGCTTCGATTTCGCATCCTCGATAAAGCCGAGATACTGGATTGCCAGGTCGAGGATCGACAGGTGAAGCAGGTCGACCTTCTGTCGCCGGGCCAGCTCCAGCAAGAGATGTAGCGGACCTTCATAGCCATCGACATCGACGCGGAAAATGTCACCCGCTTCAGCGTCCTGCGCGTCAGCCGACAGCGCATCGATGGAAATGGCGTCAACACTCATGCCATTGCCTTGAATTCAGGAAAGAGTTCATGGAATCGGGCCCATCCTGCCTGACCGTCGAATGGCATCTGTGCTGTTGACAATGCCTCGGCCCGCTCAGCGCGTGCGCGCGCCTTTCCGGCGAGCACAGGAGAAGCCTCAGCGACTTCGGTCATTTCAGCCAGGATGGAGTCGGCCTCATACAGGAAGCCCGAACAATGCAGAAGCACGTCACAGCCGGCAGCAATCGCACCGTCTGCACGCGTCGTCAGGCTGCCGCCCAGAGCCTTCATCCCCAGATCATCCGTCATCAGCAGGCCATCAAACCCGATTCGCTCGCGAATGATGCCCTGAATAAGCTTTTGTGACAGCGTGGCCGCGACACCCGGATCGATGGCGTCGTAAGCGATATGGGCGGTCATCGCCATCGGGGCATCCGCGAGGCGCGCGAATGCGTCAAAATCCTTGGCGAGTTCATTGTCGCCAGCTGTGACGCGCGGCAGTTCCAGATGGCTGTCGGACATCGAGCGGCCATGGCCGGGAATATGTTTCACAACGCCGGCCACACCGCCGTCTGCCAGCCCTTTGAGGGCAGCGCGGGCGAGGTCTGCAACCTGATCGGGTTCCGTGCCGAAAGCGCGGTCGCCAATCACATCGTGGCCGCCCGGCACAGGTAAATCGACCACGGGAGCACAGTCAGCATGGATCGACATGGACGCGAGTTCTGCCGCTATCAGGCGATGGCCGAGCCATGCGGCCTCGGTTCCGCGTTCCCGGTCTTCCCGGTAGATCGATGCATAGTCTTCACCGCGCGGAAAAAGCGGCCATTCCGGTGCCTTCAGGCGAGCCACGCGGCCGCCTTCCTGGTCAATGAAGATCAGCGTCGACCGGCCTGTCGCATCCCAAATGTCGGCGACAAGCTGACGGATCTGGGCTTTCGATACGCAGGAACGGCCCATGAGGATAACGCCCCACGGATCGTGCGCGGAAAAGAGAATCCGTTCACCCGGAGTCAGTCTCGGACCCGAGACGCTAAGGATGCAAGCTTTCGTCACTATCCAGTCACCACAATGCAGTTCTCTCCAGCGGACTTCAGCGTCGTGCAGAACGCCGTCGCCTCCGATCTTTCGGCAAAGGCGCCGACGCGCAAGCGGTAAAACACACCTTTGGCGCCGAGATCGGCCCGCTGGATATGTTTCGACGCGCCCCGGTAGATATCAGGGCGTGACCCGGACGCCTTGCGCCAAGCCGATTCGGCCGCTTCCTCCGAACGAAAGGCCGCTATTTGCACGAGGAATGCGCCGTTATCACTGAATTCGAACTCGGACATGGCTTGCGAATTCACCATGGGCCCGGCGGCCATCGGCATCGGCGCCGGGTTTATCGAAGCAATCGCAACATCTTCGTCCGATTCGGCAGGGCGTTCGTCGAGATTGGCAAGGGCGCGGACCTGGTCTGCGACGATGTTCGGCATGCCGTTTTCAGGATCGGTTTCATTTGCCGCATCCGATTCGATGCCTGGACGCAGCTCGATCGGTGGCCCACCCTGCAGGAATTCCGTGCTGCGGGCATCTTCGAAATCGGCAATGCTTGTGTCCGTGGATTCGGGCCGGTCAGACGCATCCATCTGGTCATAAAAGCGCTTGTCGGTATCGGGAACCGCAACGCCGCCACGATCCTCCGGCGTGCGCTTGTAGGGCTGCGCATCTGCAATGACGCTTGGTATTCCCGCTCCGCTGGAACGCACGCCTTGTCGGTAAGTGTTCCAGACAACAGCGCCAAAAACCAGCAGTACGCCGATAGCGAGCGCCAGGATCAGCGGGCCGCGGGCCGTCTCATCATCGCGGATCTCGAATCCCCGGTAGTCATCGTCAAAAGGCGCGTAGTTGCCCCTCTCGCTTCGCGATCTGCCCATGGAATACTTCCTTCAGTATTGTTCTCTGAGGTTAATATTAGGGGGCGTTTCGTTAATGACGCTTGAACATCAAGGCTTTTCCACAGTCTCGGGCAGCCGCTCATGATGGCAAAAAGGCGCGAAAAGGGCCGTCAGCGCATGCCACTGGCATCGAAAAGACGCCGATGTTCTTCCATGGCGAACGTATCGGTCATGCCCGCAATATAGTCGCAGACGATACGGGCGCGGCGCGCGTCGGGCACCTGCTCGGCATCATGGCGCCATGGCGGTGGCAGGGTCTCGGGTTCGGCGAGAAAGATGCTGAACAGGTCGGCCAGAAGGCGTTTCGCCTGGCTGCGCATGCGATTGACCTTGTAGTGCTTGTACATGCGTTCGTAGAGGAAGGCCCTGAGCGCGCGCTGACGGGCCTCCAGCTCGGCCGAGAAGGCGACCAGCGGCACGTCCATGGCGCGCACGTCGGCTGCACTGGCAGGCTTGTGGAGCTTGATGCGGCGGCGTGTCTCGTCGGTAAGGTCATTGATCCAGACGCCGATGAGGCGACGAACGGCCTCGTAAGTGACCATCCGGTCACTCAAATGGGGATATTCGATCCGGACGCCGCGAAATTGCTCGCCGACGACAGGAATGTCCATCAGGTCGTCAATCGTGAACAGGCCCGAGGCGATGCCATCGTCGATATCGTGGTTGTTGTAAGCGATGTCGTCCGACAGGGCGGCGACCTGCGCTTCAGGGCCGGCAAACTGGTCAGGTTCCAGGTCAGCCAGGTGATGAAAGTCGCGGAAAGCGGCGGGAAGGCTGCTGATCGGTGTGTCCGGACCTGTCACAGGGCCATTGTGCTTAACCAGCCCTTCCAGCATTTCCCAGCTCAGGTTCAGGCCTTCGAAGCCCGGATAGCGCACTTCCAGCTTGGTCACGATGCGCAGGGTCTGGGCATTGTGGTCGAAGCCGTCATAGGCCCTCATGCATTCGTCGAGCTGGTCTTCCCCGGCGTGCCCGAAAGGCGGATGGCCGAGATCATGCGCCAGCGCCATGGCTTCGGCGAGGTCTTCATCGAGGCCAAGGGTCCGGGCGACGCTGCGGGCAATTTGGGCGACTTCCAGGGAATGCGTCAGGCGGGTGCGGTAATGGTCGCCCTCATGGGCTACGAATACCTGTGTTTTCTGCTTCAGACGGCGAAACGCTGTTGAATGGACAATCCTGTCGCGGTCGCGCTGGAATGGCGTGCGGGTGGCAGATGGCGCCTCGTCAAAATAGCGTCCCCGGCTGTCTTCGAAGCGGGTCGCAAACACGGCTCTCTTTTCCATCGACCAATTAGTCCCTATCTTGTTCGCATGAGCACCGTAACAGTTCCTGATGTGACCCTGTCCGCCTCCGCTGCCAAGCGGATTAATGCGATTCTGGCAAAACAGGACGGCGTCGATTTCCTGCGCGTCTCTGTCGAGGGGGGAGGATGTTCCGGCTTTTCCTACAAATTCGACTTTGCCAATGCCGCAAACGCAGACGACCTGGTCGTTGCGCGGGACGGCGCCCACGTGCTGATTGACGAGATGAGCCTCGAATTCCTGCGCGGCTCAGAGATCGACTTTTCGACCGAACTGATCGGTGCCGCGTTCAAGATCAACAATCCGAATGCAACAGCTGCTTGCGGCTGCGGGACGAGTTTCTCGGTCTGACCTGCCCTTGCGTCCGGCTCGCCTGACCTCGCCATTGCGCCTATGGTGACGCGCAGGAGGACACGCGCATGAGCAAGGCAAAACCGTTTCGAATCGATATCCCCGACAAGACGATCCAGGCGATCCGCGAGCGCGTCGAAAATTACAAATGGTTTCCGGCCCCCGCCAATGAGCAGGGCTTTGCCTATGGCATGTCGACACCGGTGATGAAGGAGCTGCAGCGCTACTGGCTCACCGGCTATGACTGGCGCGAGGCAGAGACCGATCTCAACCGCTATCCGAGCTACAAGGCGGACGTGGACGGGATGGACATCCACTTCGTGCATGTCGTTGGCGAAGCGGGCGGCAGCCGCCCTCTCCTGCTGACGCATGGCTGGCCGGGGTCGGTCTTCGAATTCTGGGAGGCAATCGGCCCGCTCGCTTACCCGTCAAAGCATGGCGGCAAGGCCGAGGATGCGTTCGACCTGATCATCCCGTCCCTGCCCGGCTATGGCTTTTCCGAGAAGCCGGCTTCCCCGATGGGGCAGCGGGCGACGGCGAATCTGTGGAACACGCTGATGCAGGATGTGCTGGGCTACGAGACCTATCTGGCGCAGGGCGGCGACTGGGGCGGGCTTGTCACCTCTTGGCTTGGCTATGAGCATGGCACGATCGACGGCAAGGGCGGGTGCAAGGCCATTCACCTCAACATGATCGGCTTCCGGCCCAATCCGCCCGTACCCGAAACACAGGCGGAGACCGACTGGCTCGGCACGTCGCAGGCCGCGATGCAGCGCGAGGGCGCCTATTTCATGGAGCACGCGACGAAGCCGCAGACGCTGGCCATGGCCCTGATGGACTCGCCCATGGGCACAGCGGCCTGGATCATTGAGAAATTCCATGGCTGGTCGGACCTCGAGGATGGTGACCTGTTCAGCGTCTATTCGAAAGACCAGCTGCTGACGAATGTGATGATCTATCTCGTCAACGACGCCATTGCGACCAGCATCTGGTACTATAATGCATTGTTCCAGGAAGGCGTCGCCAGCCTGCCGGAAGGCAAGCGGTGCGAGACGCCGACAGGCTTTGCGAACTTTCCGGGCGAGGCAGTTTACCCGGCCCCGCCGCGGAGCTGGTGCGAGCGGGCTTATAACATTACGCACTGGAGCGAGATGGACAGCGGCGGGCATTTCGCTGCAATGGAAAAGCCGGACCTGTTTGTCGAAGATGTGCGCGCCTGGGCCCGCGAGGCCGGCTAGGCGGCGGAGCCTGTCCGCAGGTCGCGGCCGACATTCTGCAGCACGGCGTTGACGAACTTGGCTTCGGTCTCGTCGAAAAAGTCATGCGCGAGCGAGACATATTCGTCGAGGATGACCGCCTCTGACAGTTCCTGATGGACGATGAATTCAGCTGCGCCGGCGCGCAGGATGGCCCGCGACGTGGCGTCGAGGCGGGTCAACTTCCAGCCGTCGGACAGGCGCGACAGGATGGCGGTGTCGATGGCGGCCTGGTGTTCGACGACGGCGTTGAGGATGGCCTTGAACAGGTCCGGGTCGGCTTCCTCGATCGGTTGCTCGTCCGGGCCGATGCCGAGACGGTCATCCATGAAGCCGCGAATGGTCGCTTTGGCCGACTTGCTGGTCTGCTCCATTTCATAGAGCGCTTGAACGGCGGCCAGCCGGGCACCGGCGCGCCGGGCGCGGATGACTTCGAACGGGATTTTCTGCTGGCTCAACGAATGAGTTCCTTGCGGAACTTGATCATGGACAGGCAGGCCTCGGCGGCGTCCTTGCCCTTGTTCTTCTGCTTGCGGTCAGCACGGATCCAGGCCTGATCCTCATTCTCGACCGTCAGGATGCCGTAGCCGACCGCCTGGCGGCGCTGGACGATCAGGTCCATCAGGCCGCGGGCGCTCTCGCCGCAAACATAATCGTAATGGGTCGTCTCGCCACGAATGACGCAGCCGAGCGCCACGGCGCCGTCGAAGCGGCCACTGTCGGCTGCCATGGCGATCAGGCCCGGCAGTTCGAACGCGCCCGGCACTTCCATGACGGTCACTTTCGCGCCGGCAGCTTCCAGTTCCGCCATCGCACCCAGTTCCAACTCGTCACTGATGCGTTTGTAATATCTCGAAATGGCAATGAGGACGCGGTCCGCCATCAGTTAGTCTCCTCGTTCAAGCGGCGCCAGCCCTCTATGGTCAGGCCGTATCCGTCAAGCCCTGCAACGCGGGTCGGCTGCGTATCGGACAGGAAGGTCATGCGCCGGACACCGAGTTCACGCAGTATCTGGGCACCGATACCGTATTCGCGCAGGGGTGCCGTCGGGTCGCGGGGCGTGTCGGATTTCAAACCAAGACGCTCGGCCAGCACATTGGGACGCATCGTATTGACGAAGACAATGACGCCCGGCTCGTCGGATTCGGCGATGATTCGCATGGCTTTTTCGACCAGGCCCTGACGCGGGCCGGTCTCTCCCAGGATATCCGAGAGCACGTCGGGGTGATGCACCCGCACGATCGTCGTCGAATCCGGTTTGATCTCGCCGTGCACGATGGCGATGTATTCAGAATTGTCGAGCGCGTTGCGGAAGCAGACTGTTTTGAAGCCTCCCCCATAGGTCGAGTTCAGGACCGATTCGACACGGCGTTCGAGAAAGCGGTCATTCTCACGGCGCCAGGCGATCAGGTCGGCAATCGTGCCGATCTTGAGATTGTGCAGCTGCGCGAAGGAGACGAGGTCTGGCAGCCGGGCCATCGAGCCGTCTTCGTTCATGATTTCGCAGATGACGCCAGCAGGGTAGAGCCCAGCCATGCGCGAAATGTCGACGGCCGCTTCGGTATGGCCGGCGCGGACCAGTGTGCCGCCATCCTTGGCGACCAGCGGAAAGACATGGCCGGGCGAGACGATGTCATCATGGTCGGCAGTGGGGTCGATGGCGACCGCGATGGTATGCGCGCGGTCGTGTGCGGATATGCCGGTCGTCACGCCCTCTTTCGCCTCGATCGACACGGTAAAGGCCGTCTGCATGCTTTCACGATTGTTTCGCGTCATCATGTCGAGATGCAGCGTGTGGGAGCGCTCCTGCGTCATGGCGAGGCAAATCAGGCCGCGGCCATGGCGGGCCATGAAGTTGACCTGTTCAGGCGTCGCGAAAGTCGCCGGGATGATGAGGTCACCCTCATTTTCGCGATCCTCAGCGTCGACCAGAATATACATCCGGCCATTGCGGGCATCTTCAATAATTTCATCGATCGACGAGATCGCGGCGTGGAAGTCATCAGACATAGTTGGAAGGTCCTTCCGGCGCATCAGCGCCAATCATGCGCGCCACGTAGCGCGCCAGCATATCGATCTCAAGGTTCACATGTGCGCCGGGTACCAGCTCTGACAGTGTTGTGACATCCCAAGTGTGGGGAATAATTGCCAGTTCGAAATCACCATTTGGCAAGGCTTCGGCCACGGTCAGCGACACTCCGTTGATGGCGGCGGAGCCCTTGGTGGCAAAATAGCGTGCAATCGCCGTCGGCGGTCGGATGGTGAGTCTCCAGCTTTGGCCTTCGGGTACGATGGAAACGACCTCCCCGACGCCGTCGACATGACCGAACACGAAATGCCCGCCAAGTTCGTCCCCCAGTTTCAGGCTTTGCTCGAGATTGACGCGCGAACCAGCTTTCCATTCGCCCAGTACGGTTTTCGAGAGGGTCTCGGGAACGGCCTCGACTGCGAACCAGGCCCCGCGCTCACCCTGACCCATGTCGACAACCGTAAGGCATACGCCGGAATGCATGATGGAAGCGCCCATGGCGATGCAGTCCAGCGGGTATCCGCTCTCGACTTCGAACCGGACAAGCCCGTTGCGCGCCTCCGCCTTGCGGACCGTTCCGACGTCAGTGACAAGTCCTGTAAACATGGCTGGGATAATCCTTCGGGGGACTTATGCTAAATTCGAACATAAGTGTCGAGGACGTCATCTCCAATCCGTTCCGTAGCGACAAGGCGCCAGCGTGACGCAGCGGCGAGGGTCTCGAGCCCCAAGCCGCCAAGCGCCGGCAGGCCGTCCCCTCCGATCAGGATCGGGGCGCGGAACCATGCGATTTCGTCAACGAGCCCTGCCCGTATGAAGGACGCTGCCAGCGTGCCACCTCCCTCCAGAAGGATGGAACTGATCCCTTCGCCTTCTGCGCGGCGCACGAGCGCTGACACGTCGACCCGCGTACCATTGCCGCAGCGCCAGATATCGATACCGCCAGCCGCGAGAATGTCCTGCGGCCGGCCCGCCGTGGCCACAACCACCGGACCACTGGAAATGGACTGGACGAGCCGCGAATGTTTCGGCGTTCGGCCGCGGGAATCAGCCACGATGCGCACGGGCTGTTTCTTCGGCATCGGAACCGTGCGGGCGGTCAGCAATGGATCGTCCGCCAGCACTGTGCCGATGCCGACAAGGACCGCGTCATGCTCAGCGCGCATCTGATGGGCCCGGGCGCGGGACCCGCTCGTCGTGATCCACTGGCTGGTGCCATCGGCAAGAGCAATGCGCGCATCAAGCGAGGTCGCGATCTTGAGGGTAACCCTCACACCGCTCATGACTCGTCGATATCTTCTTCGAGCGCGGTCTTTTCGATGAACTGGGCGAAATCGCTCGGATCCTTGAAGTCGCGATACACGCTGGCGTAGCGGACATACCCAACCGGATCGACGCGTTTCAGCGATTCCATGACGAGTTCGCCAAGCTGGGACGACGGCACTTCCGACTCGCCGCCACTCTCAAGCTTGCGCACGATGCCGGACACCATCTGGTCAATCCGGTCGCGGTCCACCGGCCGCTTGCGCACGGCAACTGAGATCGATCGGAACAACTTGTCACGTTCGAAAAGCGACCGTTTGCCATCGCGCTTGATCACGACGATCTCTCGCAGCTGGACCCGCTCGAACGTCGTGAAGCGCGCACCGCAGCTTTCGCATACGCGGCGGCGACGCACGGCAGTGTCGTCCTCAGCCGATCGGCTGTCCTTTACGGCTGTATTTTCAGAACCACAGAACGGACAGCGCAAAACGCATCAAGCTCCCAAGCCGTTGTAGATCGGGAATCGCGCTGTCAGGGCCTTTACCTCGGCGCGGACCTTGTCTTCGACTATTGTGCTTTCACCCGCTGCGACCGCGCCGACGACTTCGCCGATCCAGTCGCCGATCTGCGTGAACTCTTCCTCGCCAAAACCGCGGGTCGTGCCAGCAGGCGAGCCAACGCGTATGCCGCTGGTGATGGTCGGTTTTTCGGGGTCGAATGGCACGCCATTCTTGTTGCAGGTGATGAATGCCCGCTCGAGCGCGTGTTCGGCATCGCGACCGGTGACCTTCTTCGGACGCAGGTCGATCAGTGCGAGATGCGTGTCTGTGCCGCCGGAGACAACGTCCAATCCGCCCGACTTGCAGGCGGCTGCCATCGCCTGCGCATTCGCGACAACCTGTGCGGCGTAGGCTTTGAATTCCGGCCTCAGAGCTTCACCGAATGCGACGGCCTTGGCTGCGATGACGTGCATAAGCGGGCCGCCCTGTATCCCTGGGAAGATTGCCGAATTGATCTTCTTCGCCATGGCCTCGTCATTTGTGAGGATCATGCCGCCACGCGGTCCGCGAAGGGTCTTGTGCGTCGTCGTCGTCGCGATGTGGCAGTGCTCCAGAGGGTTCGGGTGAACGCCGCCTGCCACGAGACCGGCAAAGTGCGCCATGTCGACAAGGAAGAGCGCGCCGACTTCGTCTGCTATCTCGCGGAATTTCCTGAAATCGATCTGACGCGGGTAGGCAGACCCACCTGCGATGATCATTTGCGGACGATGGACTTTCGCCAGACGCTCGACCTCGACGAAGTCGATCTGATCATCGTCACGGCTGACACCGTACTGGACGGCATTGAACCATTTGCCCGACTGGTTCGGCTTGGCACCATGCGTCAGGTGGCCACCTGCATCGAGGCTCATGCCGAGGATCGTGTCGCCCGGCTTTATCATTGCCTGGAAGACGCCCTGGTTCGCCTGACTGCCTGAGTTTGGCTGGACGTTGGCATAGCCGCAGCTGAACAGCGCCTTCGCACGCTCAATCGCGAGATTTTCGGCGACATCCACGAATTCGCAGCCGCCATAATAGCGTTTGCCGGGATAGCCTTCGGCATACTTGTTCGTCAGGATCGACCCTTGCGCTTCAAGCACCGCTTTCGAGACGATGTTTTCCGACGCGATAAGCTCGATCTGGTGCTGCTGGCGCGTGCGTTCATCCGCGATCGCCGCGAACAATTCCGGATCCGCATCCGCGAGCGGCGTTGTAAAAAATCCGCTATTTCTGGCCTGCGCCGGAGCCGCCGTATCAGCCATGAGAATCTCCTGTGGCAAGGGTCACAAAGTCTTTACGCCGCCTGCACTCCTGCTGCAACCGCGACGAATTGCTTAGAAGTGCATGCGCACGCCACATTCTTGTTTACATCCGGTCTTGAGTATTGTGTGCCATTACTTCGATCTATATGGTATTAAGCCTTGCCAAGATCGAATTGCTTGGAGATCTGCGCATATTTACCGCAACGGGGCTAAGAGCGACATGGGTGAGATCGACGACACTGATGTGCTGAAGATGGCGACGGGTATCATCTCGGCTTTCGTTGCCAATAATGCAGTACCCGCAGCAGACCTGCCAGACCTGATCAGAACCGTGCACACCACGATCATTGATCTTTCAAAGGGCTCCCCACCCCAAGAAGAAGCGCCGCAACCTGCAGTCTCCATTGCGAAGTCCGTCACGCCGGAATACCTGGTTTGTCTCGAGGATGGCCGTAAGCTGAAGATGCTGAAACGCTACCTTCGCTCACGCTACGACATGACACCAGAAGAATACCGGACGCGCTGGAACCTGCCTGCTGACTATCCGATGGTCGCCCCGAATTATGCAAAACTCAGGTCGCAACACGCCAAGGATATCGGCCTCGGCAAGAAGAGGTCATCATAATTCTTATAGTATTCAATGTAGTTTAAGTAAAACGAACCGACTCAAGCGGCCTTGTCGAGCCCCAGCTGCTTCCAGACGGCAAGAATGGCCGCGACCAGTTCGTCCATCATCGCCTCACCGTGCACCGGGCTTGGCGTGAATCGCAGGCGCTCGGTTCCGCGCGGGACCGTGGGAAAATTGATCGGCTGCACATAGATGCCGAAGTCGAACAGCAATGTATCAGACAGCGCCTTGCAGCGCTCAGGATCACCGACGAGCAATGGCACGATATGCGACGGTGATTCCATGACAGGCAGGCCTGCATCGGTGAATTTCTGCTTGAGCAACGCTGCGTTGGCCTGATGCACCGAACGCAAACGGCGCCCTTCATCTGTCCGCAGTTTCGAGACGCTTGCAAGTGCACCAGCGGCCATGACCGGGCACGTTGATGTCGTGAAGATAAAACCGGACGCCATCGAGCGAATCGAGTCGATCACGGTCGTGTGCCCGGCGATATAACCGCCCATGACACCATAAGCCTTGCCGAGCGTCCCTTCAATTATGTCGATACGGTCAGCCAGGCCCTGCATCTCGGCCACCCCCGCCCCGTTGTGCCCGTAGAGACCGACCGCATGGACTTCGTCGAGATAGGTCAGGGCATTGAACTCATCAGCCAGATCGCAAAGCTCTTCCATCCGACCGAAATCGCCATCCATCGAGTAGACGCTTTCGAACGCAATGAGCTTGGGACGATCCGGATCATCAAGTTCCAGCAAGGCGCGAAGGTGGTCGACGTCATTGTGACGGAAAATCCTGCGGTCCAGACCCGAACGGCGAATGCCTTCAATCATGGAGGCATGGTTCAGCGCGTCAGAATAGATGATCATGTTGGGCAGGATCTTGCCCAGCGTCGACAGGGTTGCCTCATTGGACACATAACCCGACGTGAACAGGAGTGCCGATTCCTTGCCATGAAGGTCGGCCAGTTCGCGTTCGAGATCGACATGGTAGCGGGTCGTGCCGGAAATGTTGCGCGTACCGCCGGAACCGGCGCCAAAACTGTCGATCGCCTCGTGCATCGCATTGATGACATCATCGTCCTGACCCATGCCAAGATAGTCGTTGGAGCACCAGATCGTGACTTCGCGCTCGCCATCCTCAAATCGGGCGGTCGCCTTCGGGAAGCGCCCCCGATGACGGTGAAGGTCGATGAATACCCGATAGCGGCCTTCGCCATGGATTTCGCCAAGGGCGTCTTCGAATGCTTTGAGATGCTTCATGGCTGTACAACGCCCTCATACTAGGTCTGGCGGTTAAATAGGCGGGCGCAGCCCGCTTGATAATCCTCAACTACGACAAAGGCTGTATTTGTCGCATACGTGGATACCCTTAGGAATCGTATCCGGGCGACTCGCGATCCAGTTTGCGCAGCAGCGCTGGCCAGGCCAAGCGATTGGCGAGCACGTTCGTGCCTTCCGGATTGCTCTGCCCTTTGACAACATTCTGAACGGATTCCGGGGCAAGGATGACGCCATCCCGTCCGGCTGAAAGCGCCCGGACCTGCATGGTGCACGCACGCTCGAGGAAAAACATGCGCAGGAAGGTTTCGGCTGCCGTGCCACCCACCGTCATGGTGCCGTGATTGTAAAGCAGCATGTTGTTCTTGGTGCCGATGTCCGCGACGAGGCGTTCGCGTTCGCCAAGATCCAGCGCGACGCCTTCATAGTCATGATAGGCCAGATCGTGACGTACCAGCATCGATGTCTGGCTAAGCGGCATCAGGCCCTCCTTCTGGCACGAAACGGCAACGCCATCATTCGTATGCAGGTGCATGACGACATGGGCGTCGTCGCGCGCCGCATGGACAGCAGAGTGGATCGTGAAGCCCGCCGGATTGATGAAATACTCGGTTTCCTGGATGACATTGCCATCAAGATCGACCTTGACGAGTGAGGACGCGGTGATCTCTTCAAACAGCATGCCGTATGGGTTGATCAGGAAATGATGTTCGGGGCCGGGCACGCGGTGGGAAATGTGCGTGAAGATCATGTCGTCCCAGCCGTGCAGGGCAACGAGGCGATACATGGCCGCCAGATCAACGCGCGCTTTCCACTCTTCAGCGCTGACGGATCCGCGAATATCCACTTTCTGGGCACCATCGGCCATATTCATCTCCTCCATGTTTTGAGGCGAAAGTAGCGGAAATTGCAGTCCTGCGCCAGTTAAACCTGACGCAGGCGTCATCAGGGCGCACCTCGGCGGGTGCTGGCTCCCTGCCGAAGAATTCGCGAAATCCTTGACGATTCAGGCAACGCCGCCGACATGTGGTCGCAATGACCCAGCTCCGCCTTGCATTTTTCGCCTCGAAACGTCCTGAAGCCCAGGACGCCCTGCCGGAATTGATCCGACGCTATGGGCAGGTGTCCGAAACCGACGCCGATGTCATCGTCGCGATTGGCGGCGACGGCGCCATGCTCGACACGTTGCGGCGCCGATTCGACGACAACAAGGCTGTCTACGGCATGCACCGCGGCACAGTCGGGTTCCTGATGAATGATTACTGTCTTGATGGACTGGTTGAGCGCATCAACGCGGCGGAACGCGCCAGCATCATTCCCTTGCGCATGATCGCCACTGACATGCACGGGAAACAGCACCGGGCGCTGGCGATCAACGAAGTCTCGCTACTGCGGCAGACGGCCCAGTCGGCGCGCCTGAAAATCACGGTCGACGACCGGATCCGGATGGAGGAACTCACGTGCGACGGCGTGATGGTGGCAACGCCCGCTGGCTCAACCGCCTACAATCTGTCAGCCCACGGCCCGATCCTACCGATTGGCGCCAACCTGCTGGCGCTGACCCCGGTCAGCGCCTTCCGTCCGCGCCGCTGGAAAGGCGCGCTCCTGCGTCATGATGCGACCGTGAATATCGACGTGATTGCGCCGGATCGTCGGCCCGTCGCCGCTGCGGCCGACAACCAGGAGGTCAGGGACATCGTCCATGTGCAGGTGCGCGAGAGCCGCGACCGGCGCCTCACGATGCTGTTTGACCCGGGCCATGCGCTGGACGAACGGATCTTGCGCGAACAATTTGCTTTCTAAATTTGCCGACCCTGATTTGTCAGCGGTTTTTTAAGCCTTGCTGGTTACATTCGTCCGACAAACTCGGGACGAAACGATGATCAGCAAGCTATTTGGAAAATTCCTGCCGTCAAAGACTGCCTCAATGGCGGATGCCAAACAGATTCAAACGCCTGATATTTCCCGCGTCATCAAGATTCGCCCGGCTGTGCCTGCGCCAGAAGCAGAGTCAGACATCGTCCAAAGCGCCGATCCGGCGGACATGGCCGATCGCGCCGAGGCGGCGGTCGACTCCCTTTCAGGTCAATTTGAAGCATGGATGACGACCGACCTCGACAAGCTGGTCGCCGCATGGAGGGACGCGCAAGCACCCGAAGCCACGCCGGAATCCTACCGGGCCGTCTTCACTGCCTCGCACAATATCCAGGGTGTCGCGGGCTCATACGGTTACCCCGCCATCTCCAGGCTTTGCGGCTCGCTGTGCACCCTGCTCAGCGACACACACCCGGGTGAAAATTCCGCCCTCATCAATCTGCACATTGAAGCGTGCAGGGCAGCCTTCGTGGGTGTCGGGTCTGGCGACAGCGCGGCGTCAGTTGCTGACGCGGTCTGCGACGCACTGGAACAGAGCGTCGCAGCGAAAACCGCCCGCAAATAATCAGACGTTGACACGCGACAGCAACTCGACGGTCTGCCCGTAGCCCGCCTCTTCCGGTATGAACAGGCAAGGTTGGCCGGATTCGTCCTTGCCGGCATGCGGCAGGACCTTGACGACGTCTTCGGCCCCGAACCGCTCAGCTGCGTCCGCGACTGACGTGCCGCGGGCCAGTTTCACCAGGTTCATGCGTGTGGGAAAGATGATCGTGGCCTCTCCCGCCAATTCCATGTCGAGCGCCTCCTGCGCGCCGAGCCAGACGGCATCCGTCGTTTCGCGGCCGTCATGCGCCGCGATCTGATCCTTTGGCGCTGGCGCAAGATAGAAATGGGTGTCGAAGCGTTTCGGCATCATTTCCGGCGTGATCCAGTGTCCGAAATGAATCAGGCTGTCGAGCGCGAGGACGAGGTCGTGCTGGCGCATCAAGCCCAGAAAGCTTTCTTCCCGCCTGTCGACCGGGCCGCGGTGTGGCGCCAGCAATTCAGAAATGGCCGGCCCCACGAGTGGTGCGCCGGGGCCGCGCCTGTTGGCATGCCGCGCCAGCAAGAGCCCGGATTCCTCAAATGCCTCCCGAACGGCGGCGATCCGCGCATCCTGCTGGACAGGCCCGAAATCACCATCCGTGAAGGCGTCCCAAGCGGCATCCGAGTCTTCATCGTTCGCCTTGCCGCCCGGAAACACAAGCGCACCCGCCGCAAAATCGATCTCGTAGTGCCGCTTCACCATCAGCACTTCGGGCATCTTTTCGCCGTCCCGGATGATCAGGACGGTGGCGGAAAGCCGGGGATCCGAAGGGGTCTTTGTCATGCTCGTAACCTCGATTGGTCAAATTTCGCAAAAATACAGCCGAATATCTGCGCGTGATGTTCAACTCTCGCCCTTAGGGAAGGCAATAGACAACACACAGGAAAGCACAGGCCATGCGCGCCACTCACTCCCCGCTCGATCGTCAGAGCCGTCTTTCCCCTCCCCCGGCGTTCCGCTTTCATAGCGTGGTCCACCTTTTGAGCGGTGATTCGCTCGGCCAAGTTTGTGAAACGCCCCTGGCATTCGAAGAGCGCGTCGTGTTTGGCCCTCGGACCCAGCCGACCGAAGTGGCCAACCCCGCGAAATGGCTGTCAGAACAATTGACGCAAATCGCCAGCGCAACGCATGGGCAGCCAACAAGCCAGCGCCCTATTCTCGTACCCGCGCCGGTCGCGTCCCTCGCGCATGCCAACACGGCTGTCGCCTGCGACGCGGCAATCCGCCGGACTTCGCTCTGCCAACAGGAAGTGTGTCTCGAATTTTCAGATTCCGCCTTCGCGGGCGGCGTCAGCGATTATGTCAGCCGCGTCGGCCACCTGCGCCGCCACGGTTTCCGCGTCGCAATCGACATGCGTCGTTCGTGGCAGACACCGCTCAACGATGCACTCCGCCTGCTGATTGATACGATTCGCGTCGATGCCCGCGCGCTGGAAACCAATTCCGATCTGCTGGACCTGGTCGAAGTCGCCGACGCATCCGGCATCCTGATCGTGGCAGAAAACGCCCATTGGCGCGACGGTGAATACCTAGCGAATATCGGCGTCCATGCCGCCACGCGTCCCAGAACAGACGCCTAAGCTGCGTCGGTCTCCTGCTCCACGTCTTCTTCAGCTGCCATTTCAGAATAATAGTCGAGCTTGTCGAGCAGGTATTCGAGATCATCCTTCGGGATGGCCTGGAACTGCGTCAGCACGCGTTCGATCATGCGGGCGCGGAAACGCGCCCGATCATTCGGACCACCGTCATGGCTGGTTTCATGGAAGACGTTCACGGCCGCCCGAAACGCCGGAAGCATCTTGCGTGGCAGGCCGGCGCGATCGAACACCGCCTGCAGGCCGAGCGGGCCGGCATCATGAATCATAAGCCAGACACGCTGGTGCCCAACGCCCGAGAGTTCGGCAAGCGCGTGTTCGACGAATGGCATTTGCCCGCAGCAGAGCGCGCGCATGATCAGCGAATGGCTCAGGCGACCATTCAGGTTCAGCTGTGACACGAAGCGCGGAAGGTCGTGAGTCCGCCCTGCCTGTTCAACCAGGTCAATCGTGGCGCGCTCGCGGGCACTGCCCGCAAGGTCAATCGCCATCTGGGCCGGAAGCTCGTGCCGGTTGACGAGCAGGTCGAACAGCTGGCCTGACACCAGCGACACCATCTTCTCGGCGATGTGAGTCGGGATGAACTCCCGCTTGATCAGGCCAGTCTGGACGATTTCGTCCTGACCGAAACGCCGAAGGGTGTCGTCATAAGCCTTGTCGCTGAATTCGGCACCTTCATTCCTGGACACGGCCCTGACGGCCTCGACGGCACCATGTTCCGAAATGACTTCAGTGAGCGTAATCGAGAGCGTTTCCCGATTGGCGATCGCGGCCTGTTTGGCTGCGGTCACGGCAAGCACCAGTTCGATCAGGTCCTCATCGGTAAAGACCGGCGAATCCTGAAGCACCGGAATCGCGACGGCCTCAATATCCTGCGCCAGTTTCAGCGCGATTGCGCGTGGCAGGACGGGTGAATTTCTCAGTGTGACGGACAACGTACGACGAACAAGGTCGGCTGAATCCTCAGCGAGGATTCCCATAATCTCATCTGCGAAGGCCTTTTCCCGGTCGCTCAGCACGTCCAGCGCAATACGCCGGCACACCCTGTGGGCCACCGACGCGCGCTGCTCAGGGGTTTCCCCCCGCATCAGGCGTTCGATATCCTGCTCGGTCAGTTGCGGTCTTATGCTCTGAACGCTCATTGGGCCGTATTCCTTCAGAATCGCTATCCATGAACTTCGCCTAGTGCGGTTAACACAGCGTTTACCAGCCTTGCCCACTGTCATGCAAACGAAAGGCGCCGGGCTTCTTATCTGAAGCCCGGCGCCTTTGTTTTTGTTCCGGATTGGTCGAAACTAGTCGTCTTCTTCCTTGAAGAGGTCCTCGCGAGACACAGTCTCGTCGGTAACCTTGGCCGTCATCAGGATGTGATCGACAACTTTGTCTTCGTAGATTGGCGCGCGAAGCTGGGCCATCGCATTCGGGTTCTTCTGGAAGAACTCGACGACCTGCCTTTCCTGGCCCGGATACTGTCGGGCTTCCGCGATCAGCGCCTGGTTCACTTCCTGCTCCGTGATGCGAACGTCGGCGATGCGACCGATTTCGGCGAGCACAAGCCCGAGGCGCACGCGGCGTTCGGAAATCTTGCGGTACTCGTCTTTCAGCTCGTCTTCCGACTTGGCCTTGTCCTCGTCAGACACGCGACCGGCGTCCATTTCGGTCTGCAACTGTTGCCAGATCTGGCTGAACTCCTGCTCGACCATGTTCGGCGGCAGATCGAAATCGTGCGCATCGTCCAGCTTGTCCAGCAGGTCGCGCTTTGCCTTGGCGCGCGAGACATTGTCATGCTCGGCCTTAAGCTGGTCCTTCACAAGGCCCCTCAGCTGCGCCAGGTCATCCAGGCCGAGGCCCTTCGCGAAGTCATCATCGAGTTCGGGTGATTTTGGTGCGCGAACTTCACTGACCTTGACCTCGAATACCGCAGCTTTCCCAGCCAGGTCCGCCGATGGGTAGTCCTCGGGGAAGGTAACGTTCAGCTCTTTTTCCTCGCCGGTTTTGACGCCGAGAAGCTGTTCTTCAAAGCCCGGGATGAACCGGTTGGCACCGAGAACAACTGATTGTTGCTCAGCCGTGCCGCCTTCAAACGCAACGCCGTCGACCTTGCCGACGAAGTCGATGACAACAGCGTCGCCATCCTTGGCTTTCGCCGTCTTGGCACGCGGCTCGTACTGGATGTTCTGCTCGGCAATACGGCCGAGGGCCTCATCGATCTGTTCGTCGGAAACTTCGGCCACGGGACGCGTGATCGCGAGGGCCGAAATGTCGGCTGGCGTGAATTCTGGCATCACATCGATATGCATGTGGTAGGAAAGGTCGGCCTCGCCTTTGACGACGGCTTCCATGTCGGCATTGAGCTGAACGTTTGGCTGGCCCGCAGGACGCAGTTCGTTTTCCTCGAGCGCTTTCTGGTTGGTCTCGTCGACAAGCTTGTTGACCAATTCCCCCATCAGGTCACGACCGAACATCTTGCGAACGTGCGCAGCTGGCACCTTGCCCGGGCGGAACCCCTTAATCTTCATTTGCGGGCGAATTTCCTCGATCCGCGCATCAAGCTTCGTTTTGAGTTCGCTCGCCGGAACCTTCACTTCGAATGTGCGGCTAAGACCTTCTGCCTTGGTCTGGGTAACTTCCATTGGTTTATTCATCCGTTTTTGGGGTCGCGAGGCAAAAAAGCACGCTGGAGGCTGTGTGAAACCTGTCTGAAGGCGCGGCTTATGTCATAGGCTAAAGCCCCTGTCCACGCAGACTCTGCGGGATATGCTGCATGTTCAGGAGCCTGGTGCGGATGAGAGGACTCGAACCTCCACGCCTTGCGGCGCTGGAACCTAAATCCAGTGCGTCTACCAATTCCGCCACACCCGCGATGCGCGGTTCCTACGCGAGCAGGCAGGGCGTTTCAACAGGAAACACCATGGGCCCGAATTTTCAGGCCTTTTCGCCGTGCAGAGCGCCGAGAATGGCCGGAATTTGCCGCTCCAGATCCTCGGAAACAAGCCCGGCGCCGACCCGCCTGCCCGCTTCACCGTGCAGCCATGCGGCCATTGCGGCGGCCTCAAACGTCGGCATGCCCTGTGCCATGAGGCCGGCGATCAATCCTGCCAGGACATCGCCGGAACCCGCGGTTGCCAGCCAGGGAGTCGCATGCGTGTTGACGATCGCGCGCCCGTCAGGCGCCGCAATCAAGGTGTCCGCCCCCTTGAGCAGCACCACGCATCCCGCCTCCCGGGCTGCCCGCCGCGCGGTCTCGATCTTGTTAACCTCGGATTCTCCGATGTCTCCGAAGAGCCGACGGAACTCACCGACGTGAGGTGTCATGATGTCGTCCGGCCGCAAGCGCTTGAAGAGCGATTTCGGCGCGCTGTCAAAAACGGTCAGCGCGTCAGCGTCCAGCAGCACCCGCGCAGCCGATTTCAGCAGGAGTTCGACATTAGCGCGGGTCGCAGGCGTGATGCCGGCAGCCGGGCCGATCACGACCACTTGGGCGGTCGCTGCAGCCGCTTCCAGGTCGTCGGAGCCATTGATAGGCTGCAACATGACAGCGGTTAGGTGGTTCGCATTCGTGGCCACTGCGCCTGGCGGCGACAGGACCGTCACCAGGCCAGCTCCGACCCTCAGCCCCGCCGTGGCAGCCAGGCGCGCAGCGCCTGTCGCCGATGCCGGCCCGCTGATGACCTTAAGATGACCGCGCTGATGCTTGTAAGCGGCCTGCCCCGGACGCGGCATGATCGGCGCCCACAGGACCGGACTGTTTTCGAACGCGGATGTCCGGACCGGCACGCCGATATCGGCCGCGGCAACCAGTCCGCAATACGCTGCTGCAGGCTGAAGGACATGCGCCGGACGCAGGCCTCCAAACGTCATTGTGCCCTCGGCGCGAAAACAAGGTCCGAGCGGTCTGGCCGTCAAGCCGTCGATCCCCGATGGCACATCAACCGACACGACCCTGCCGCCGCGCTGCGCCAGCACTGCTGCCACCCCGTCGAGCGGGCGCGACAGCCCGCCACCAAACAGCGCATCAAGTACGACAGCATGCGGCGCCTGCACGGCTGCTTCGAGTGGATGAACTTCACCGTCCCAGAGCGCCGCTGCCTTCGCCGCGTCGCCCGTCAGGGATGTCGTTTCAACGGAGCAGAATACGTCGACCTTGCGCCAGAGCTTGGACAGACGTGCCGCTGCAACGAACCCGTCACCGCCGTTACCGCCCGGCCCGCACAGGACTTGTACTATGCCTTCAGGCCAGCGTGCGTGGAGGAACTCTGCGACGGCCGTTCCAGCGCGCGTCATTACCTCAAAACTGTCTGTGCCGGCTGCGAAGGCCGCCTGTTCAGCGGCGGCCATTTCCTGTGGTGTAATGATTGGTCTGCCCATGGGGCGACCTCATAACACGCGTGTTGCGGATTCGCTTCCATATTCAGCAACTGAAAGTGCGCCGTTTGCCCGCACCAATTTCGTTACAGAACAATGCCCCGGACGAAACACGACGACCCTCGGATCCGCCCCGATCATTCCGACGAGCGCATTGATCGCGACGAAGTGCGAGAAAACCACTGTCTGGTCGGGAAGCCCTGCGACGAAGTCCAGCATGGTGCCGCGCCAATCATTGAAGCTGTGCGTGCTGCCCTGCCACTCCCCCGCCATCAGCGTGCGAAGCCAGGTGACGCGGTCATCTATGCCTTCCGGCGTATCGATCTCGGAGACTTCCGGCGCGACTGTGGCGACCAGGCCCGTGCGTTGTTCGAACGGCAAGGCTGTTTCCCGGCATCGCAGCATCGGGCTGGTAATGGCAGACGTCGCCCCGAGCGCCATCAACGCGTCCGCCGCAACTGCCGCCTGCTTCTGCCCAAGCTCGCTTAGTCCCGGATCCGGGTGATCGCCCCAAGTGGCTGCGGCCTCACCGTGCCGTACAAGATAAATCACGCGGCGATCTGAATCTGGTCAGCCTCGATGCCGATGTCGGCACACACGTCAAGCGCATGCAGGTAGGCAACCGGCGTGGCGATATTCAGGCGCGCACGGGCCGCCGCGAGGGGTTCATGCAATAGCGCGATGATGTCCTCTCTAACGATGCGAGATGCTACAGCCCCGTTTCGCTTGCCTTCCCGGAAGCAATCCATCACGCGCGCCTCTTTCGGTACGCTCTTCATGATCTGGCGGGTGCCCATGAAGGAAATGAAGATGACGCCCAATCCGGGGTTCTGGCTGTAGGTGAAAGCAAGCAGGCTCGCCTCGCCAAGCGCATCGCGGCCATACCCGGAGAGCACGTGGAACAGGTCGTGCGTATCGCGCAGGCGGTTGCCGTACCAGAAATAGTCGTCGTCAAAGTCGCGCATCGCGCCTTTGAATTTCTCGCTTTCCTCGACAAGCCCCTGGGCTGAGAGCCCTTCGCGCTCCATGAAATCGACATAGGCGCGGCCTACCGTGCCCTCTGGCAGTGCGCGGATCCAATCATGGTCGTCCAGCAAGGGTGGCAGGTCCTCCTTCTTGGCGAGCAGCGCCTGTCCCGCGTCGCTAGCAGCGAAGGCGCCGAAATTCTTCTCGAACGAACGTCCGTTGAGTGCCTCGATAATATGAAAGACCTGTTCGGTGTCTTCCTTGTCGGCGATAAGCTTCTGCATGTGCTTCCAGGCGACCAGCGGACGAAACCTGGCCGGACGGCGATCTGGATGGACGAACACTTCGGTCATAGAATTCTGCTCTCGCTGCAATTTCGTCCCCTGAATACCATATGCCGCCTGACAATAAAAGTGACGCTAGCGTCACCGTCGTTAATCGGATCCAATCGGTCGGCGCACAAAACTTGGGCACTGATGTCCAATATTCGACCACGCACCCCAATCACCTGCTGTTTCGGTATCTTGTGCTCGCCTCTCAGGCCGAGTGAGCTTACCCAAAACCAATATCAATTCAGCGGCTGGGAGAACATGGGCCATGAAGAAAATCGAAGCAATCATCAAGCCATTCAAATTGGACGACGTGAAGGAAGCGCTGCAGGAAATCGGCTTGCAGGGCATGACAGTCATCGAAGCCAAGGGGTTCGGTCGGCAGCGCGGCCATACCGAGCTCTATCGCGGCGCAGAATATGTCGTCGATTTCCTTCCCAAGCTCAAAATTGAAATCGTCCTGGCCGACAGCGCTGTCGACGGCGCGGTGGAAGCCATCAAGAAAGCCGCGCATACCGACAAGATCGGCGACGGCAAGATCTTCGTTTCGGCCGTTCTCGAGGCTGTGCGAATCCGCACCGGAGAAACAGGCGACGCTGCGCTCTAATCCTGCAATAGTAACATTCTAGACTCAGCAAACCGCACAATCCTGGAGGGCAAATCCAATGGCTGACAAGCTAATCAAAATGATGAAAGACGAAGACGTACAATACGTCGATCTTCGTTTCACCGATCCGCGCGGCAAGATGCAGCACGTGACATTCCACAAGAACATGGTCGAAGACGATTTCTTCTCCGAAGGCCAGATGTTCGACGGTTCGTCCGTCGCAGGCTGGAAGGCTATTAACGAATCCGACATGCTGCTGATGCCGGATCAGGACACGGCCATTATCGACCCATTCTTCCAGCAAACGACGCTGGCGGTGATGTGTGACGTGCTCGATCCGGTCTCCGGACAGCCCTACAACCGCGATCCGCGCACGACTGCAAAGAAAGCCGAAGCCTACGTGAAAGCGGCAGGCGTGGGTGACACGGTATTCTTCGGCCCGGAAGCCGAGTTCTTCGTATTCGACGACGTGCGCTGGTCTGTCGAGCCGCATTCGACCGGCTACAGTTTCGATTCGACCGAACTGCCGATCAACACGAACAAAGAATACCCGATGGGCAACATGGGCCACCGCCCAGGTCCAAAGGGCGGCTATTTTCCCGTGCCGCCGATCGATTCCGAACAGGACATGCGCGGCGAAATGCTGTCGGTCATGTTCGACATCGGCCTTGATCCCGAGAAGCATCACCACGAAGTGGCACCTGCCCAACACGAACTGGGCCTGAAATTCTCGACCCTGACCGTCATGGCCGATCGCCTGCAGCTCTACAAATATGTCATCCACAACGTGGCGGCATCGTACGGCAAGACAGCGACTTTCATGCCCAAGCCGATGTTTAAGGACAACGGGTCAGGCATGCACGTGCACCAGTCGATCTGGGGCGGCGGAAAGCCACTCTTCGCGGGCGACAAATATGCCGGCCTGTCCGAAATGTGCCTTTATTATATCGGCGGCATCATCAAGCACGCCAAGGCGCTGAACGCGATCACCAACCCGTCGACCAACAGCTACAAGCGTCTGGTCCCGG
The DNA here is from genome assembly GCA_018830285.1 of Alphaproteobacteria bacterium. GTDB lineage: Bacteria > Pseudomonadota > Alphaproteobacteria > Caulobacterales > Hyphomonadaceae > Hyphomonas. The sequence goes on along the minus strand of JAHJSB010000010.1, from coordinate 48,916 downwards.
GTTACGAAGCGCCCGTCATGCTGGCCTATTCGGCCCGCAACCGGTCGGCTTCGATCCGCATTCCGTTCGGCTCGAACCCGAAAGCCAAGCGCATCGAAACACGCTTCCCGGATCCGGCGGCAAACCCCTACCTGGCTTTCGCCGCGCTGCTCATGGCCGGTCTCGATGGTATCGAAAACAAGATCCATCCGGGCGATGCCATGGACAAGGATCTCTACGATCTGCCACCCGAAGAGGCCAAAGCCATCCCGCAAGTGTGTGGATCACTGCGCGAAGCCCTTGCGGCGCTCGACGCGGACCGTAAGTTTCTCACCAAAGGCGGTGTTTTCGACGATGATCAGATCGATGCCTATATCGAGCTGAAAATGGAAGAGAACATGCGCTATGAGCTCCACCCGCATCCGGTGGAATTCGAAATGTACTACAAGGTTTAAGAGCCGAATCTCTCTCTCTTAAGCCTTGTGGGGCCGGCATCTTCGGGTGCCGGCCTTTTCTTTGCCCGGCATGTTCGCCAAGAAAAAGCCCCGGACCGAAGGTCCAGGGCTTTTCACGTCTTGATTGTGTCAGATAGCTCAGCCGGCTTCAGGCTGGCTCTTCTTTGAATGCACGTAAAGCGGCTCGGCATTGCCTTCGACCACTTCGCCATTGATGACGACCTCTTCGACACCGCGCAGGTTGGGCAATTCGAACATCGTGTCGAGCAGGATCGATTCCATGATCGAACGCAGGCCACGGGCACCGGTCTTGCGACCGATCGCGCGACGCGCAACGCTCGTCAGGGCTTCAGGCGTGAACGTCAGTGAGACATTCTCCATGTCGAACAGTTTCTGGTACTGCTTGAGCAGTGCATTCTTCGGCTGGGTCAGGATCTCGATAAGCGCGCCTTCATCAAGATCTTCCAGGGTCGCGATGACCGGAAGGCGACCGATGAATTCGGGGATCAGGCCGAAGCGCTGCAGGTCTTCCGGCTCCGTGTTGCGCAGGATTTCTCCCACGCCGCGTGCTTCCGGGTCCTTGAGCGACGCGCCAAAGCCGATCGAGGCATTCTCGCCGCGCGAGGAAATGATCTTGTCGAGCCCGGAAAAGGCACCGCCACAGATGAACAGGATGTTCGTCGTGTCGACTTGCAGGAATTCCTGCTGGGGATGCTTGCGGCCGCCCTGGGGCGGCACGGCAGCAACCGTGCCTTCCATGATCTTGAGCAGCGCCTGCTGGACACCCTCACCCGACACATCGCGAGTAATGGACGGATTGTCGGACTTGCGTGAAATCTTGTCGATCTCATCGATATAGACGATGCCGCGCTGGGCGCGTTCAACATTATAGTCAGCCGACTGCAGCAGCTTCAGAACAATGTTTTCGACATCCTCGCCGACATAACCGGCTTCGGTCAGAGTCGTGGCATCAGCCATGGTGAAGGGCACATCCAGGATGCGGGCCAGCGTCTGCGCTAGCAACGTCTTGCCGCAACCCGTCGGGCCAACCAGCAGGATATTCGATTTCGCCAGTTCCACGCCGTCCGTCTTGCCGGCATGCGACAGGCGCTTGTAGTGATTGTGCACGGCAACCGACAGGATGCGCTTGGCATGACGTTGCCCGATGACATAGTCATCCAGCACGTCACAGATTTCCTGAGGTGTAGGCACGCCTTCGCGCGACCGGACCATGGCCGTTTTGTTTTCTTCGCGGATGATGTCCATGCAAAGTTCGACGCACTCGTCGCAGATGAACACCGTAGGTCCGGCGATAAGCTTCTTAACTTCGTGCTGGCTCTTTCCGCAGAAAGAACAATATAGCGTATTCTTCGAATCGCCTGAGCCGTTTTGCTTGGTCATGCCGTCCTCAATGCCGGGTAAGGTTTAACGGGGCCTTTAAGCGCCCTCACCCGGTTTCTTAATATGACAATAAGGGTCATGGCCCACCCTGCAAGAGGCGGGCCGCAATTGGTGGGGAGCGTCGCCGCCTATTTTTCGTCCTCAGCGTCGCGGCGCTCAAACACCTTGTCGACTATGCCGAACTCGACCGCTTCTTCCGCCGTCAGGAACGTATCCCGGTCGAGCTTACGCTCGATCACGTCATATTCCTGACCGGTATGCTTGACGTAAATATTGTTGAGGCGCCGCTTCAGGTCGATAATATCCTGCGCATGACGCTCGATATCTGTAGCAACGCCTGAGTATCCGCCCGATGGCTGGTGCAGCATAACGCGGGCATTGGGCAGGCAGGTGCGCATGTCATGCTGGCCCGCAGCCAGCAGAAGCGAGCCCATGCTGGCCGCCTGGCCGAAGCAAACAGTCGAGATCGGGCAGCGAATATATTGCATCGTATCATAGATCGCGAGGCCCGATGTGACGTAACCGCCGGGACTGTTAATATACATGGCGATGTCTTTTTTCGGGTTTTCCGACTCGAGGAACAACAGCTGCGACGTGATCAACGCGGCCATGCTGTCGTCAATTCCGCCCGTGACGAAAATGATTCGCTCTTTCAGAAGGCGCGAAAAGATATCAAACGCCCGCTCCCCCCGGCTGGTCTGTTCCACCACCATGGGAACAAGGTTGAGGGCAGTCTGGTACGAACTCGTCATGAAATCAGGCCTCAGGGCTGGCTGTCAGGAATCTCTATTCTGCCAGAACTGGCAGAATGACCTATATTTGTCCACGCACGACTGACCGCAAGGGGCTTTGGGCTGTGGAATGCGCGCTTCAGCGCCACGGCCATTCCGACCCGCCGCTTGGCAAGGGCGATACCGGGTCCCTCATGAACGCGAGATAGTCAGCCTGCACGGATTCGGCCTGAAGGTCTCGCAAGAGCATATGATAACCGTTCGGATAGTACACGGTGCGAACACCGTCCGGCAGGCTTTTCGTTGTCCGTTTCACGCCAGCAGGCGGTATCACGAGGTCGTTCGCCCCATATGACAACAAGGTCGGTAAGCCAGCCGGTAGTCGCCCGGCCCGCATGTGCGCTGTCTCCATAAGGCTGACGACGCCATACACCTGGTCAATCCGGTTAAAGGGCATCATCAGGGGATCAGACCATGTCCGGCGCAGCATCTCGACATTGTCCGATGGTTCGATCTTCACCAGGCGGCGCGGCGGTCTCACGATCCAGCCCGGGCGCGCATGGGTCGAGGCCCAGAGGCTCGCCTTGTAGACGGGATTCATGGCCCCCCACCCGCGCAGGCCCGGCCCCGACGCGATCAGCCTGTCAGCCGCCGGAGGCCGGTCCGATCCAAACGCGCTCATGGCGACAGACCCGCCCATCGAGATGCCAACCACCGTAATAACCGCTTTTGGGTGCCTGGCCCGCGCGACACTTACAGCCGTGCGCAGGTCCTCACGCATCAATTCCTCTTGGGGCCATATCCCGCGACCGGGCGACCGGCCAAACCCGCGCTGGTCATAGGCATAAGTCGTCACGCCATTCGCCGCCCAGTACGGCGCCGCCATATGGAAGGCGTTCGCATAATCGTTCATGCCATGGACGCCAACCACGACAAGGTCCGGAGTCTCGACACCCTGGGCCGGCCAGACCGTAAGACCCAGCCTCGCACCGTCCTCGGCAACGAACACATGATTTTCAGGATCGAAACGCGGCGTGACTGGTGCAGGCATCACGAAGCCCCCCTGGGTTAAGGGATGGGTGCAACTGGCGACCGCGAAAGCAGCGATCAGGAGCGTCAGGAGTCCAAGGCATCCCGCACGGCGCGCCGGAGTTCCGGCAGCACGTCGGCATCGAACCATGGATTTCGCTTTAGCCATCCGGTGTTTCTCCAACTAGGGTGCGGTGTAGTGAACATACGCTCACCTTTAAATGCCTTCCAGTTCCGGACCGTTTCCGTCAGCGACGTCCCGGCGCGTTTGCCGAGATGCCATTTTTGCGCATAGCTGCCGACAAGAATACTCACCTTGAGGTCCGGCAACTGCGCAAGGACGTTCGCGCGCCATGTTTCGGCGCAGCGTTTCATCGGCGGCAAGTCGCCGCCCTTTTTATCGTTTCCGGGAAAGCAGAAGCCCATTGGCACGATGGCCACCCGCGTCTCATCGTAGAACTCGGCCTCGGTCACACCCATCCATTCGCGCAAGCGAACACCCGACGGATCATTGAACGGCGTGCCCGTCACATCGGCCAGGTTTCCCGGAGCTTGGCCTGCTATCAGTATCCTCGCACTGTCGCTCACCTGCAGCACAGGGTTCGGCGCGCGGCGCATCTCATACTCACACAGACGGCAAGCTCGGATCTGATCGAGATATGATTTGAGATTGTCCGTCATGTGGCCATATTCGAGCATTGATGCAGCTCAGGAAAGGCTTTGGTCCCATGACTAACGAAATTGTCAGGAAGATAGAGCCGCGTGCACGCGACCTTGGCGGTGGTTTCCGGGTCCGACGTGTGTTGCCACACCACGCGCACAAGATGGTCGGACCTTTCATTTTCTTCGACCATTTCGGTCCGGTGGAGTATGCGCCGGGCGATGGGTTTGACGTGCGTCCGCATCCTCATATCGGCCTCGCCACCGTGACCTACCTGTTCGAAGGCGCCATCCGCCATCAGGACAGCCTCGGGACAGATCTCGTCATCCGACCGGGTGCCGTAAACTGGATGACCGCCGGCCACGGCATCGTCCATTCCGAACGCACACCAACGCCCGAGCGCGACGCCGGCCAGAGCATGCACGGCCTGCAGACATGGGTCGCCCTGCCACTCAGCCACGAAGCCATCGCGCCGTCATTCGTGCACCACGCCGCCGACACGCTACCCGCGTTCAAACAGAACGGCGCTGACGTCCGCATCCTCGCCGGCGAAGCCTGGAGCCACCGCTCGCCCGTCGAATTCCCATGGCCCATTCTATATGTTGCGATTGAAGCACCAGCCAGCGCCAGCCTGATACTAACCGCCAGCCTCGCCGAGGAACGCGCGCTCTACCTGGTTTCAGGCGGCGTAAGCGTGGATGGCGAACGCTTCGAAGAAGGCGTCATGCTCATCCTCACGCCGGGCAGTGACATTCCGGTGGAATTCCTGCCGGGCACGAAGGCCGTGGTCTGTGGCGGCGCGCCGATGGATGGACCCCGAAAGATCGACTGGAATTTTGTCGCATCCGATGAGGCCATGATTGAGCAGGCCAAGCAGGACTGGAATGAATACTCGCAGTCACACGGCACAGACCGGTTCCCGCTGGTACCGGGTGACGAGACAGAATGGATTCCCCTGCCCTGAAATCGCCGCATTTGATTGACACGCCCGCCTTAGGCGAATTCCGGGAAGGGCGTTCGCCATACACAAGACAATAAAGTCTCAGAGAGGGTGAAATTCATGAACATCAAACTTATCGCCGGTGCCGCCGCATCGATGGCTATGCTGGCTGCTTGCGCAACACCAACCGTTGCCGAATCCGAAACCGCTGCTAGCCTCGACGCCGCATCGGCAGAGGTTTCTGCTGACGTGGCTGCAGACGCAGCTGATTCCGCCGAAGAAGCTGCTCCTGCCGCTGAAGTGGCAGAAGAAGCTGCCGTCGAAGCCGCTGTCGCTGCTGAAGTCGCTGAAGTTACCGAAGATGCAACCGTCGCTGCAGAAGCCGCCGACGTTGCAGAAGATGCCGCTGAAGCTGCTGCCGACGCTGCCGCAGTCGCAACCGAAGCCACTGCTGTTGCAACGGCAGAAGTCGCTGACGAAGCAGCCGAAGAAGCTGACGCTGCTGCCGAGCAGGCTGCTGAATAGTTTCAGGCACTTCCAAAGACCAAGAAAGGCGTGTTCCAGCGATGGAGCACGCCTTTTTGCTTTGCCCGGTCTTGTCACCGGCATCTTGAAGCTGAACGCTCCGCATGCCAGACCCTGTTCCAAATACTACACGACGCCCATTGGAGGGGCAGACAATCATGAAACATCTCGCACTCGCCGTGTCGCTAATTGCGCTCGCTGCATGCGGTGGCCCGAAACAGGACTTACCTGTCGAAGCACCCGTCGCCGAAACGCCGCCAGCCGAAACGCTGCTCCTACCGCTCCCAGCCGATACGACAGCTGATATTAACGCAAGTGACCTTGCCCAGCGCATCAAAGCGCTGGCTGACGACACGTTCGAAGGTCGCGGCCCCGGCACGCCAATCGGCGAGGCCGCGGCTGCCTGGATCGGCGCCGAAATGGCGCGCATCGGCCTCCAGCCCGGCGGTGACGACGGCACGTATTTCCAGAAGGTTGCCATGGTCAACCAGACCATTGACCCCGCACAATCCTTCCTCACTTTCACGGTGCCGGACGGCACGGAAATGCCGACCGTCCTGAAGGAAGATTCGGTCATCTGGACCAAGCATCAGGATTCCGCGACAATTTCATTCGCACCGTCCGACGTCGTCTTCGTCGGCTACGGCGTTGTCGCGCCGGAATATGACTGGAACGACTATGCCGGCCAGGACGTCACCGGCAAGACAGTGGTCATCCTCGTGAATGATCCTGGTTTTGCCACGGGCGACACGGATCTCTTCAATGGCAAGGCCATGACCTATTACGGTCGCTGGACTTACAAGTACGAAGAGGCGGCCCGTCAGGGTGCCTCCGCCGCGATAATCGTCCACGAGACCGAACCAGCTTCTTATGGCTGGGATGTTGTGAAGAACTCCTGGTCGGGCGCACAGTCTGACCTTGTTCGCGCCGATGGCGGCGCCAACCGGGCCCTGATGGAAGGCTGGATCAGCCGTGCGATGGCTGAAAAGCTTGTCGCCTCCGCCGGCAAGGATTTCGAAGCGATGAAAACCGCCGCGAAAACGCCCGGCTTCCAGGCGGTCCCCCTGACCGGCGTCAAGGCGACGGGGGAAATCGTGCAAACGATCGAAAACCTCGACAGCCGTAACGTGATCGGTGTCCTTCCGGGCGCAACCACGCCAGACGAATATGTGCTCTACACGGCGCACTGGGATCACCTCGGCAAGAAGACGGGCCAGAAAACCGGCGCCCCGGGTGAAGACTTTTATGACGACCAGATATTCAATGGCGCAGTGGACAACGCGACCGGCGCTTCGGCCCTGCTCGAACTGGCCGAGGCTTTTGCCGCCGAGCCGCACGATCGTTCGCTGTTATTCGTATCGGTGACGCTTGAAGAGTCCGGCCTGCTCGGCTCCGAGTTTTTCGCCGAGCATCCAACAGTGCCGCTCAACCGGATCGTCGCCGGCGTGAACATGGACGGCGCGCTGCCTATCGGCCGTACGCGCAACATGGTCGTGATTGGCTATGGCGCATCCCAACTTGAGGACCGCCTCGCGGCCATCCTGAAGGCCAATGACCGCGTCATCACACCGGACGGCAAACCGGAAGCGGGATACTTCTACCGGTCCGACCACATCTCGCTCGCCAAGCGCGGCGTGCCGATGCTTTATGCCGACGGTGGCGAGGACAAGCTTGAAGGCGGCGTAGCCGCTGGCAAGGCCGCAGCAGCGGCTTACACAGCCGAGCGCTACCACAAGCCCATGGACGAATATTCGGATAACTGGGACCTCTCCGGCTTCACCGAGGACATCCAGGCGCTCTATGCCGTGGGTAAAGGCATCGCCGATTCGTCCGACTGGCCGACCTGGTATCCGGGCAACGAGTTCGAGGCCGCCCGCAAGGAATCGCTCGCTTCCGAATAGACGCGAACGCCCAAACGTCTTAGTCCCGGACGGCCCTGACGGTCGTTCGGGACTATTTCATTCTGACGCCAGAAAGACGCCTCCATGCTCTCCTACCAACATGGCTACCACGCAGGAAACCGCGCCGACGTGCTCAAGCACGCCGTCCTTCACGCGCTGCTCGGACATATCGCGGCGACCGGCAGGCCGATCCTCTATGTCGAAACGCATTCTGGGCGCGGACGCTATGACCTGACAGGCGAACAGGCACGCAAGGGCGGCGAGGCGGAAGCAGGCATCCTGGCCTTGCACCGTGGCAAGCCTCCGCGCGCCCTGAAGCCGTGGGTATCTCATGTCGAAGCATGCGGCATGAAAAGCTATCCGGGCTCTCCTGATCTTGCGCTTCAGCTGTTGCCGCCGACAGCCCGCATGGTGTTTTTCGAAAAGCACCCCGCAGAGTACGCCACGCTGGAAGCCGCCGTCGGCAAAGACCCCCGCGTTCAGGTCAAGCCTTCCGATGGTTATTCCGGAGCGCTGAAACTGTCGCCCCGTGGCGGCGAACAGATGGTCTGCTTTGTTGACCCGAGTTATGAGACCAGCCGTGACATTGACGCCCTTGCCCTGTGGACACCGCGCGCCCTCAAGCGCTGGCCGCAAGGCATCCTGATCCTCTGGCTGCCCCTCTTCCGAGACGGCCGCGAGGCTGAGTTTGGTGAATACCTGTCCAGCCTCGACGACTGCATCATAGCCGGCGCCAGATGGCCGGTGGACGTCAACGACGAAAGCGCGCTCGAGGGCTCGGCCGTCGTCGCCTTCCGCGCTCCCGCTGCCGCCAGCGACCCAAGCCACGCCATCGCCGCCGCCATCCAGTCCTGGTGGTCATCGCCGGCAACCAGCGCATGACCCGCATCCTCCTGATCGGAGGAGGACACTCGCACGTCGTGGCGCTGAGGCACCTCGGGCGGCGCAAGCTTGCGGGACTCGACATTCACCTCGTCAGCCCGGATCTCACGACATCATACAGCGGATTGTTGCCCGGTCACATTGCCGGACACTGGACGCGCCACGCCCTTGAAATACCCCTCCCGCCTCTTTGCCGCACCGCTGGTGCCACCTTGCATTCCACCCGCGTTACCTCACTGGACCCCGTCGCACAGACCGTTGATCTCGCTAGCGGTGGCACGCTTTCATTCGACTTTGCATCCCTGGATATCGGCGCAATTGCTGAAGTCCCGGGTCCGGAAACCCTGCGAACACTCGGCGTTCCCGTGAAGCCGCTGGGCCCGTTCGCGGACCGCTGGTCGGCGTTCGTTTCCCAGGTAGAGACCGGCAAGATTCAGCCTCACGCGGCCATTCTCGGTGCCGGAACAGCGGGCGTCGAACTGGCCTTGTCGATGAAGTATCGGTTGGACGAACTGGGCCTTTCCCGTCCTGTCCGCGTGTCATTGATCGAACGCGGGACCGAGCTTCTGCCAGGCGGCAATGTATCAATGCGCGCTCAGCTGCAGCGCGAGCTACAGCGGGCTTGCGTAGCAATATTCACAGGCGAAACTGTTGCAGATGCCAACGAGAGTGGCCTCCGTCTCGCATCTCGCGAACATGTCCCGGCAGGCTTCGTGGCCCTCGCGACGGGCGCCCGCCCACAGGCCTGGCTGGCCGGGACAGGGCTCACCCTGCACGACGGATTCGTTTCCGTGATTCGGACGCTTCAAACCGTCAGCCACCCCAACGTCTTCGCGTGTGGTGACACCGCCCACCTGGCGCTTGATCCACGGCCCAAAGCCGGTGTTTTCGCCGTCCGACAAGGCGCGGTCCTGGCGGAACAGATAGCCAGGCTCGCCATCAATCAGCCGCTCGCTCAATACCACCCGCAGAAGGACTACCTGAAGCTCGTCAGCCTCGGTCGCCGCCGCGCGATCGCTGAAAAATGGGGTATCACTCTGAACTTGCCGGGACTTTGGGCTCTGAAGCGCCATATCGACTTGAAATTCATGGATAATTCCTGACCCGCAAAGTTGATCACACTGTGCGGTGGCGGCGCCCGGCTGGAAATGCCCCCGGGCGCCAACCGGACTATTCTGTGATTTCTTCTTTGACGTCCTTGGCGACATCCTGGACAACTTCGCCGCCCGCTTCAACGTCTTTGCCAACGCCTTCGACTGTGTTGCAGGCGGTGACGAACGGCACATAAGAAACGGCCATAAGGGCGATCAGAAACTTTTTCATGGAATGCTCTCCTTCTCGACTGAGCGATTTATGATGAGCATCTAATCGGGAACCGGCAAGCAGTAGTTTCGCACCGGCCGTCCCGTCGTGAATTGTTTCGTCCCATGCAGCCGATTCCACCAAAACCAGTTCCCTTTTCCTCCGACTCCCTGCTAAAGGACGCGCATGAAAACCGCCGTCATCGTTTTTCCCGGATCCAACTGTGACCGGGACGCGCAGGATGCCCTGGCCAAGGTCACGGGCAAGGCCCCGGCCATGGTCTGGCACAAGGACGGGACGATCCCGTCCGACACCGACCTTGTCATGGTGCCCGGAGGCTTTTCCTACGGGGATTACCTGCGGTGCGGCGCGATTGCCGGCAACTCGCCAATCATCGAACAATTGACCGCGCACGCCAGACGCGGCGGCTATGTTCTGGGCGTCTGCAATGGCTTCCAGATCCTCTGCGAAACGCGTCTCCTGCCGGGTGCGCTGATGCGCAATGCGTCACTTCACTTCGTTTGCAAGCCACAACGCCTGTCCGTGGAAAGCGCCAATACCGCCTTTACCAGCGCCTATGCCGGGCGCGACACGGTCACCTTCCCGATCGCCCACCACGACGGCAACTTTTTCGCTGATGACGAGACGCTCGACCGACTCGAAGGCGAAGGCCGCGTAACGTTCCGCTATGTTCAGGGCGAAAACCCGAACGGAGCCGCGCGTGATATCGCTGGCATCCTCAGTGAAAATGGTCGTGTGCTCGGTATGATGCCACACCCTGAACGCGCCGTCGGCGGCAACGAAGGTGGCCTTGATGGACTGGGCGTTTTCGAAAGCCTCGTCAGCGCCGCCTGATCCGCTGGCCACGCGCGCCCGTCACACTTAAAACGACAGGCAGCATGACACAAAAACCACTGCCCCCGCGTATTGCCCAACGCCTTGCCCAAGCATCGATGCTCAGGGAATCCGGCAAAGTGCCCGAAGCCATAGCCGCCTATCGCGCCGTGCTGGCCGAAGCGCCGAACCTTCCTGATAGCTGGTACAATCTCGGCTGGCTTCTGCGGCGTGCCGGCGACCCGACTGCCGCCATTACCGCCTATGATCGCGCCATCGGGCTCAATGTCAGCGGTCCCGAAGAAGTGCTCCTCAACAAGGGGGTGATCTTTGCCGACGATTTGCTTGACCCAGCCAAGGCTCAGGACTCGTACCGCGCCGCACTCGCGATCAATCCCGGCTATGGACACGCCCGGTTCAATCTCGCCAACACGCTTGAAGACCTGGGCGACCGTGAGGGCGCGGCATCCGAATACCGTACACTGCTCCAACAATCGCCGAGCGAACCGGAACCCCTCGCCCGCCTCGCCAATTTGTCGAAAATCGATTCGCCGGATGATGAGCTTGTCGTACAGATTCAATCTGCGCTTGTTCGTCCCGACTTGCCCGCCTCCGCCCGGACGAGTCTTGGATTTGCGCTCGGTCGCCTGCTCGATCAGGTCGGCGCCTATGATCGCGCATTTGAGGCGTTCAAGAACGCGAATGCCCAGAGCCTTGCGGCGCGCGACCCGAAGCAACCTGACTACGATCCTGCGCGCCAGGATGCGCTGGTAGCAGCGCTCATGTCCCTGCCGGCTCCCGGGCCGATCACTCCTACCAGCACTGGCGCGCTTTCACCTGTGTTCATCCTCGGCCAGTTCCGGTCCGGTTCGACTTTGCTGGAACAGGTCTTGTCCGCGCACACCGCCGTTACAACGGGCGGAGAACTTCCCCTTCTGGGCACGATCGCAGCGCGCGACCTGAGACCTTACCCGCAAAGCCTGGCCAATCTTTCTACCGCACGAGCCGCCGAGCTGCGCGACGTGTATCTCTCAGGCGTAGCGCTCCGCTTGCCTGGCGCTTCAGGCATCTTCACGGACAAACGCCCCGACAATTTCTACCATATCGGTCTCATACTCAGGTTGTTTCCGGATGCGCGCATTCTTCACACGGTCCGAGACCCCCTCGACACGTGCCTGTCGAACTATTTCCTCCACCTCAGCCACACGCAGCCTCACGCCCTCGACCTCGCCCATCTCGGCCACCAATACCGTGCTTATCAAGAGCTCATGGCGCATTGGAAATCCATCGCTCCGGACAAGATTATCGATGTGGATTATGATGCGCTGGTACGATCGCCTGAACTCGAAATCCGGAAGGTCCTGACCTTCCTCAACCTGCCGTTTGACGCTGCCTGCCTCGACTTTCACAACAGCCGCACGCCTGTTAAGACGGCCAGCGTCTGGCAAGTGCGCGAACCGCTCTACCAGCGTTCTTCGGGTCGCTGGCGGAACTATGAATCCCACCTAGGACCACTCCTGGAGGCCTTGAATGACTGACCGTGCTTCGCTGATCGCAAAACTGCCCAAAGCCGAACTCCACCTCCACATCGAAGGTAGCTTCGAGCCCGAACTGATGATGGCAATTGCGGAGCGCAACAAGATTACGGTGCCCTTCAAGACTCTGCAGGAGGCCCGGGCTGCGTACGCCTTCTCCAATCTTCAGGAATTCCTCGACATCTACTATCAGGGCATGGCCGTCCTTCTCCATGAGCAGGATTTCTACGACCTGACATGGGCCTATCTTCAACGCGTAGCCGCCGACAATGTCCGCCATGCAGAGATATTCTTCGACCCGCAGGCACACACCGAACGCGGCGTCGCCTTTGCGACGGTCGCTGATGGCATTCTCCGCGCGCTGAACGACGGCGAGGAAAAACTCGGCATCACGTCACGCCTGATCATGAGCTTCCTGCGCCATCTGAGTGAGGCGGACGGCTTCGCGCTCCTGGACGAGTCGACGCCTTATCACGACCGTTTCATTGGTGTCGGCCTGGACAGTTCAGAAGTCGGCCACCCGCCGTCCAAGTTTGCGCGCCTATTTGCGAAATGCCGGGAATTGGGATTCAAGCTCTGTCTCCATGCCGGCGAGGAAGGACCGCCGGAATATGTCCGCGAAGCGCTCATCGATATCGGCGCCGACCGCATCGACCATGGCAACCGGTCAATGGAGGATGCCGGACTGGTCCAGGTCCTGCTCGATTCGCAAACGCCACTGACCAACTGCCCCCTTTCCAACCTGTCGCTCTGCGTCATCGACGACCTTCGCGCCAGCCCGCTGAAGACACAGCTGGAAGCGGGCTTGCTTGTGACGGTCAACTCGGATGACCCCGCCTATTTCGGGGGGTACATAAACCAGAACTATCTTGAGATCGCCGACGCACTCGACCTCAGCGGCGATCAACTCGTTCAACTCGCCCGAAACAGTTTCACCGGCGCCTTTCTCAGCGACGCCGACAAGGCCCGCCACCTTTCAGAAATCGACAAGGCGCTGGGAATCTGACAGCACTCCTCGGCAAGCAAAAATCCGAGGAAACATCCATGTTGAAGAAGCTGTTGATCGGCGCTGCCGCGCTCGTCCTGTCATCGTGCTCCAAAGACGCACCGAAGACCAACGGAACGCCCGTCGCCGCGCCAGTTGCGGCGGAAGTCCCAGGTTTCGAACACAATGATTACGCCGACATGGCAAACTGGCTGTGCCACCCCGACAAGGCGTCAGATGCCTGTGCGGTTGACCTGACTGCGACCGCCATCGCTGCCGACGGCACGACCTCGATCATCCCGTTCGAACCTGCCGTCGATCCTGCGTTTGATTGCTTCTACATCTATCCCACCGTCTCGTTTGACCCGACGCCCAACAGCGACATGACTCCCGGGCCCGAAGAACTGAATGTCGTAGCAAACCAGTTCGCACGCTACGGCGAGACATGTCGCCTGTTTGCACCCATCTACCGTCAGCGCACGCTGCTCGAGTTGCGCACGCAGATGATGACGGGCCAGTCCACGGCCAATGCAGAGATGCGCTATGCCGACGTGATCGATAGCTGGAACACATACATGAAGCACCAGAACAATGGTCGCGGCGTGGTCCTGATCGGTCATTCACAGGGCGCCGGCATGATCTACGACATGCTAGAGACCGATATCGTCGGATCCACCGCACAGGACAATCTTATTGCCGTACACGCGATCGGGTTTCCAACCACGATTAATGCGGCAACCGGCAAGGCAGCTGGCCTGCCCGTCTGCAAATCGGGCACCGAAACCGGCTGCCTCGTAAATTTCGAGAGCTTCCGCGCGACCAATCCACCACCAACCGACTCCCGGTTCGGACTAACGGATGGTAACCAACGCGCCGTCTGCAATAATCCTGCTGCGCTCACGGGCGACGCCGATGCCCTGAACGCCTTCATGCCGCGCCAAAGCCTCGGACGCCCTGCGCCAAACGACTATGGCGTACCCGTGGCAACACCGTTCGTATCGCTGCCGGGCCTGCTGACGGCGACGTGCGAGGCAAATGATACGCACGACTGGTTGGCCGTTACAATCAATGCCAATCTTGAAGACCCGCGCGCCGATGACATTCCCGGGGACGTAGTCGTCAACGGCGAAATCCTGGCCGACTGGGGCCTGCATCTCGTTGATATGAACCTCGCGATGGGCAATCTCGTCGAACTGGCCAAATCCGAGGGTGCCGCTTGGCATGCGGCCCAAAACGCCGAGTGAGCACAATCAGGCTGGCGACTCGGGCGCTTTGCGGTTAAAGCGCCCGCATGCCTGATACATCTGCGATACTCGCCCGCCTGACCACGACTCAGACCGCCAAAGAAGGCGTCGAACACGGCATCAAGGCCGATGAGTGGGAACGCCTCGTCACCCGCCTTGGTCGCGAGCCGAACCTTGTTGAGCTCGGCATCTATTCGGTGATGTGGTCCGAGCATTGCTCGTACAAGTCATCCCGGCGCCACCTGTCGAAATTCCCGACCAAGAATGCCCGCGTCATCCAGGGTCCCGGCGAGAATGCTGGCGTGATCGATATCGGCGACGGCCAGGCCGCCATCTTCAAGATGGAGAGCCACAACCACCCATCCTACATTGAGCCCTACCAGGGCGCGGCCACCGGCGTCGGCGGCATCCTGCGTGACGTCTTCACCATGGGCGCGCGGCCGATCGCGCTGGTGAATGCCCTGCGCTTCGGCGACCCGAGCCACCCGAAGACCCGCAGCCTCGTCGCGGGCGTCGTCGCCGGCATTGGCGGCTACGGCAATTGCGTTGGCGTGCCGACGGTCGCTGGCGAGACCCAGTTCGACGCCGGTTACAACGGCAACATCCTTGTCAACGCGATGGCCGTCGGCCTCGCCGACCAGGACAAGATTTTCTATGCGCGCGGCGCGACGCCAGGCAACCCGATTTTCTATGTCGGATCCAAGACGGGCCGCGACGGAATCCACGGCGCGACCATGGCCTCGGCTGAATTCTCGGAAGGTGACGAGGAGAAGCGCCCCACAGTCCAGGTCGGCGACCCGTTCACCGAAAAACTGCTGATCGAAGCCTGCCTCGAGCTGATGGCGACTGACGCGATCCAGGCGATCCAGGACATGGGCGCAGCGGGCCTGACATCGTCCAGCGTCGAAATGGCCGCCAGTGGCGGCGCCAATGGCGAAGGGATCGGCGTGGTCATGGACCTCGACAAGGTGCCCCAGCGCGAAGAGGGCATGACCGCCTATGAGATCATGCTGTCGGAAAGCCAGGAGCGCATGCTCATGGTGCTTTATCCCGACAAGATCGACATGGCGAAGGCGATTTTCGACAAGTACGATCTCTCCGCCGAAGTTATCGGCGAGACGACGGATACCGGCCACCTCGTGCTCACGCAGTTTGGCCAGGTCGTGTGCGATATCCCTGTCGCACCGCTGGCTGAAGACGCTCCCAATTATGACCGGCCATGGATCGAGCCGCCAAAACGCGCCGTACTCGACATCTCCAGATTCCCTGAGCCCGGGGATTATGGCGACGTGGTGCTCAAGCTCATGTCCTGCCCGGACATGGCGTCCAAGCGCTGGATCTGGGAACAGTATGACCGCCACGTGATGAACGACACGCTCGACAGCAGCCAGAGCATGGGCAACGCCGCCATCGTGCGCATCCACGGCACGAACAAGGCACTCGCCATCTGTTCCGACTGCAACCCGCACTATGTCGCCGCCGACCCTTATGAGGGCGGCAAGCAGGCTGTTGCAGAAGCCTATCGCAACCTGTCATCAGTCGGTGCCACACCGATTGCAATCACCGACAACCTGAATTTCGGCAACCCGGAAAAGCCCGCCACGATGGGCTACATCGTCAAGGCCATCGAAGGCATGGCCGAGGCCTGCCGCGTGCTCGACTTCCCCGTCGTGTCCGGCAACGTCTCGCTCTATAACGAGACCGACGGCGTGGCCATTCCACCGACGCCGGTCGTGGGCGGGATCGGACTGATCGAGGATGTCAGCAAGATAGCGACGCTCAAGGGCGCAGAAAAAGACGACGTGCTGATTTTCGTTGGCGACACGACTGGCCAGTTCGGTGCCTCACTTTTTGCGCGCGAATGGCTTGGACTGAAAGGGGAAGATCTCGGATCGCCGCCACCCATCGACCTCGAAATCGAGAAGAAGCACGCGACTTTCGTAAGGCAACTCATTCACGACGGGCTTGTCCATGCCGTGCACGATGTCAGCGATGGTGGAATTGCTTGTGCTGCAGCCGAATTGGCGCTGGCGAGTGGCATGGGAATGACAGTCTCGATCGAAGATATAGGCCGGGACAAGGCCACCGCAATGAACCTGTTCTGCGAAGCCTCGGCGCGTTACCTGATGGCTGTTCCGCAGTCGTCACAGGCCGAGATCGTGCGGAGAGGCAACGAATTGTCCATCAATGCGGGATGGTGCGGAAGTGTCCAAGGCGATTATCTCGTCTTCATTGAAGAGCCGGTCAAAGCTCGAAAAGTGGCTGAACTGCCCCTCTCCCGGCTCCGGGAAGCACATGAAGGCTGGTTGCCAAACTACATGAACGAAGTCGACTAGTCTGCCTGCCTCATGACTTCAATGGCCTCCAGGTCATCGTCGGCCGCCATTGCCGCTATCACGAGCGTGTCGCCTGCGCGGGCGAAGAAGTCCGGCGTGATTTCTGAATAGTCGTCGCTCGGCTTGTGATAGCCGGGATGGTACTCCACGCTGAAATACAGGAACGGGATTCCTGATTCGTGGAACGGCTCATGATCCGAAAGAAGGGTCCAGTCGTCTACCTCGCCCAAGGCGGGATCATCATGCCCCATCAGGACCCTGACCGGCGCCTCTGTCGCAACCGTTTCCACGAGCGACTTCAGTTCGGGCGTATGAAAAGTACCCGCGACATAGATTTCACCAGCGGGTGACCGACTGACCATGTCGTAGTTGATGTTCAGGGCGATCCGCTCCAGAAGTACAGGCGGTGAGGCGACAAAGGCACGCGACCCGAGATGGCCGATCTCTTCGGCATCGACGACCGCGAAAATTATGTCATGCCTCGGCGCATTCAACGCGAAATACTGGGCCACGGCAATCAGGGCTGCTACGCCGGACGCATTGTCATCCGCGCCATTGTAAATTTCACCATCGACGATCCCGAGATGATCATAATGCGCTGTGATCACGATGGCCGGACCATCGCCAGGCGTTTTCCCGGCGATCCAGCCGACGACGTTCACACCGGAAACTGGTGCCTCGCCCTGCTCTTCAGGCACCGCTGTGAACGACTGGAAATACGTGTCGCCGAACTGTCTCAGCCCGAGCGTCTCGAACCGCTTCTGGATGAAGTCCCGCGCCGCCTCATTGCCTCGCGATCCCGTCGCCCGGCCTTCCAGCGCGTCACTCGACAGGGTTTCGGTCAGACGCAGCATGGCCCCTGCATCAATGAACTGGGCGTGGTATTGGACGAGGCTCGGCTCCACGACATCTCGGTCCAGTGTCAACAAAACGCCGCCAACCACCACCGACACAAGCCCCAGAATAGCCGCCAGGCCCCACGCTTTCCTGCTTCTCATCGCTGCATCCACTCTGCCAGAAACCTTGACCCCTCAGGAGCCCGCGTCCATGTGCCTAGCTGAATTGAGGACACGCTGCCATGGCCATGAACCGCGACACCCTGCTCGGCTACCTGACCGACGCTTTCCCGGACGCCGAAATCACGCTGACCGACCTCGCCGGAGACGACAATCACTGGCAGGCTGAAATCATCAGTCCGCAATTTGCGGGGCTTGCGCGTGTGAAACAGCACCAGCTGGTCTATGCCGCACTCAAGGGAACGATGGGCGGCGAACTGCACGCCCTCGCCCTCAAGACGAAAGCGCCCGACGCCTAGCCAGCAACCAGGAAGTCCCGCTTGCCCAGCACAACACCTTGATGGCGCAGCAAGCCATAGGCCATCGTGGCGTGGAACAGCATGTTCGCCAGCACGAAAGAGGTCAGGTACTGGCGGCCCTGCATCGGCACAGTCTGCGGGCCGAGCGGAATCTGCAGCGTTTCAAGTGCGTTGGCATTTATCTTGGCATCATCGGTCGAGTTGACGAACGCCATGGCGGCGTCGCAACGCGCCATCAGTTCCGGAAAGGTTGTCTCGGTGTCGGGAAAACTCGGCATCTCAAGACCGGCAAGACGAGCGGCACCGCGAGCGGCGTTGTCGCAGGCGATTTGCACCTGACGGCTGAGCGGCAGCATGTCCGGGTAGAGACGCGCAGCCAGCATCACCGAATCTTCGACACCCAGGGCGCGGGCATGCTCTTCACCCTTTTTGAGGGTGCTCCGGGTCGATCCAAGTATCTGATTGACGGAGGTCTTGAGAACGTAGGACAGGGTATCGGTCATCGAATTTCAGCTCCATGTGTTGGGCAGACCTTAGCTCCTGAACGATGAAAGAAACAATCATTATTTTGTCGGCTGTTCCGATTGACGGCATTGCGCCAATCCTGTCACTTCGGGCAAAATTTTACCACGGGAGTCCCATTTCACCATGCGTTTTTCACTCGCAACCAGTGCTATCGCGCTAACTATTGCCCTCGCCAGCTGTGCGGCACCAAAAGAAACCCTTCAGGAAACAGCGCCAGTTGCTGCCGAGGCCGTCACTGAGTCAGCCACAGTCACTGAAGCCAAGGCCTTCATGGCGCGCGCTGAGTCGGAACTTTCCGACATGTCGGACGAAGCGAGCCTGGTGTTCTGGGCGCAGGCGACCAACATCACCGACGAGACAAACGCTGCGGCCGCCGAAGTTGGCGCGCGTTACACGAAGCTGGCCGTGTCGCTCGCGAATGAATCCAAGAAATTCAATCTCGCCGACCTGCCCCCGGAACTTGCTCGCAAGATGACCCGCCTGCGCGCCGGCATCACGATCCCGGCCCCTTCCACCGAAGGTGCAGCCGAAGAGCTCGCCAATATCACGACGGGCCTCGACGCGGCATATGGAACCGGCACGTTCAATTACAAAGGCAAGGACCTGACACTGGACGAGCTGTCCACGATCATCGAAACCTCGCGCGATCCGGAAGAGTTGAAAGCCGTATGGGAAGGCTGGCGCACGATTTCTCCCGTCATGAAGGATGCCTATGCCCGCATGGTGGAGATCGCCAATGAGGGCGCCCGGGAACTGGGCTACCCAAGCCTCGACCAGATGTGGCTGTCGAATTACGACATGGCCCCTGAAGAGATGGAGGCGGAAGTCGACCGACTCTGGGGACAGGTCGAACCGCTGTACAAGGAGCTCCACTGCTATGCCCGCAACCGGCTCAACGCGCAGTATGGCGATGACATCCAGCCCAAAACCGGCCCCATCCGCGCCGACCTTCTCGGCAACATGTGGGCGCAGGATTGGTCGGGCATCTATGATGTCGTGAAGACCGACACGCCGGGACCGAGCTATAACCTGACCGCTCGCCTTGTCGAAAAAGGCTACGACCCGCTCAAGATGGTCAAGACCGGCGAAGGTTTCTTCACATCTCTCGGGCTCGCGCCACTTCCGGCCACGTTCTGGGAGCGCTCCATGATCACGCGACCGGAAGGACGCGAAGTCGTCTGCCACGCATCGGCCTGGGACCTCGACAATAAGGAAGATGTTCGCATCAAGATGTGCACGGAGGTCAACGAGGAAGACTTCGACACGGTCCATCATGAACTCGGGCACAATTTCTACCAGCGCGCCTACAAGGACCAGGACTTCCTCTACAAGGACGGTGCCCATGACGGCTTCCACGAAGCCATTGGCGATTTCATCGGGCTGTCGATCACGCCTGAATACCTGAAGCAGATCGGCTTGATTGATGAGAGCGAGATGCCGCCAGCTGACGCTGACACGGCCCTCCTTCTCAACGTCGCCCTCAAGAAGGTCGCCTTCCTGCCCTTCGCGCTCACAGTCGACGGCTGGCGCTGGGATGTGCTGTCGGGCGAGACCGCGCCGGAAGACTACAATGATGCCTGGTGGGCCAAACGCCTCGAACTGCAGGGCATCGTGCCCCCCGGCGAACGCCCCGCCGATGCATTCGACCCGGGCGCCAAATACCACATACCAGGCAATACGCCTTACCTGCGCTACTTCCTGTCATACGTGATGCAGTTCCAGTTCCACAAAGCAGCTTGCGAGCAGGCTGGGTGGGAAGGCCCGCTTCACCGCTGTTCGATCTATAACAACAAGGACGTCGGCGAGCGCTTCAATGCGATGATGGAAATGGGCGCATCGAAGCCCTGGCCTGATGCCTTGGAATCGTTCACGGGCACACGCGAGATGGATGGAAGCGCAATTGTCGAGTATTTCGATCCGCTGATGGTCTACCTCAAGGACCAGAATGCCGATCAGTCTTGCGGCTGGGACGAAGCTGAATCCGAATAGGCTCAATGCTGTTGTGCGCGGTCGCCCGCTTGACTAGGGCCGCCGCGCACCACACATCAGCCGGGAACACGAATTTCAGGAACCTGCCATGACCGACAAGACCACACTCGAGGCCATCGAAAAGGCCGTCAACGCGAACGACGTCGTCTTGTTCATGAAGGGCACGCCCACGTTTCCCCAGTGCGGATTCTCGTCAGTCGTCGTGCAGGTCCTCGACTATCTCGGCGTTGAATACGTCTCGACCAACGTGCTCGAGGACGCCGCCGTTCGCGAAGGCATCAAAGCCTATTCGCAATGGCCCACGATCCCTCAGCTTTACGTGAAGGGCGAATTCGTTGGCGGCTGTGACATCGTCAAGGAAATGTTCGAAAGCGGCGAGTTGCGCGACTTCTTCCAGGACAAGGGCGTCGAAGTCGAGGCGGCCTGATCTCAGGCGAACAGGTAGAGCCCGCCCAGGATCAGCAATGGTATGATCGACATGCCGAACAGGTTGCGCGTGAAAGTGTAAGTCCCGATCCATTTGTCGATCTCCGGATCACCCGATGACGCCGTGGTCGTCACCATTTCGACCCTCTCGCCTTTTATAATTGTGTCATCGGACACGATGTATTTCTGCAGGGACCCTTCTGTCAGCAGGGCGCCGAAATAGAACAGGCCGCTAAAAGTGATGCCCGCAAAAGCGAAGCTCATGACAAACGGCACGAGTTCCTGCTGTCGGAATTGGCCCATCAACCACAGTGATAAAACGAAAACTGCTGCGCCCGCGACCAGCCCGCCAACCTGTAGCAGGCGCAACGTTTTGAAGTCCGGCTGCTGATCCATGCGAGTCCCCTTCGCGGCGATGGGAAGGCTTATAGCAAATTTGTGCGCGGAACTGTACCCGCCAGCCTTCTAGTTGTTTATGAGGCTCGCGACCATATCCGGCGCCGCAGCCAGAGCGCAGCCCGCGCAATTGTTCGGGCGCAGGCTCAACGGCACAAACATGACAATGAGGCTGAACAGGAGCCCCGACAAATAGCCTTTGCGCCGGCGGAAGGGCATCGGGTAACAGGCCCGTGCAGATTTGCGCCAGCGGACGAGCACGTAGCCGATAAGGTACAGTCCCACACCGGATGCGAGCCAATACAACGCGCTTGCGCCAAACACTGCCATCGAAACCTCCGCGTCGCCTCCATGGGCGTTTTCTAGCACAGGCGTGTTTTCCGTCGCGAAAACGCGATGCAGGAAATTGGATGAACATATTTACCCGGTATTAACCGCAGACACGGGTCAGACGGCTGAGACAATCGGCTCGCAAACGTCTCGCGATGTGCTAAAGCGCCCGCCATGACAACAACCACACTCCGCACCAGCGCGCCGAAAGTCGGTATCGTGTCCCTCGGCTGCCCGAAGGCCCTCGTGGATTCCGAACGTATCATCACGCGCCTACGCGCCGAAGGCTACCAGATCGCGCCCGACTATGCCGGCGCCGACCTCGTGCTGGTCAACACCTGCGGCTTCCTCGACAGCGCGCGCGACGAAAGCCTTGAGGCAATCGGCGAAGCTATTCAGGCCAACGGGAAGGTCATTGTTACCGGTTGCCTCGGTGCCGAGCCGGAAGTCATCCAGAAGGCGCATCCGAAGGTCCTCGCAATCACCGGACCGCACCAGTACGAAGACGTCATGGCGGCGGTCCACACCCACCTGACACCCCCACACAACCCCCACCTCGACCTCGTGCCCGAGTCCGGCATTCGCCTCACGCCGCGCCACTATGCCTATCTCAAGATTTCTGAAGGCTGCAACAATCGCTGCAGCTTCTGCATCATCCCGAAACTGCGCGGCGATCTCGCCTCCCGGCCGATCCACCACGTCCTCACCGAAGCCGAACAGCTCGTCCGCGCTGGTGTGAAGGAACTGCTCGTCATCAGCCAGGATACGTCAGCTTACGGCCTCGACGTCCGCTACAAGCCGGAAACATGGCGCGGCACCGAATACGAGACGCGCTTCCTCGACCTCGCCAAGGGTCTGGGCAGTCTCGGCGTATGGACGCGCATGCACTATGTCTATCCCTATCCCCATGTCGACAATGTCATCCCGCTGATGGCCGAAGGGCTGATCACTCCTTATCTCGACATCCCCTTCCAGCACGCCTCCGCCAACGTCCTGAAGGCGATGAAACGCCCGGCGAAACAGGACCGAGTCCTCGAGCGCATCCAGCAGTGGCGCCGCGACGTGCCGGACCTCGCCATTCGCTCGACTTTCATTGTCGGATTTCCTGGCGAAACCGAAGAAGACTTCCAGATCCTGCTGGATTTCGTCCGTGAAGCCAAAATCGACCGCGCAGGGTGCTTCAAGTACGAGAATGTTGCTCATGCCGACAGCCGGGCCCTGCCCGGTCATGTCGACGAAGACGTCAAGGAAGACCGCTGGCACCGCTTCATGCAAACGCAGTCCGAAGTCAGCGCCGCCCGCGCCGCGGCCCAGATCGGCACGACCCAGGACGTGATTATCGACGGCCCGGGCGAAGAAGACGGTGAAATGCTGGGGCGCACCAAGGCAGACGCCCCGGAAGTCGATGCCGTCGTCTTCGTGTCCAATGCTGGCCACCTGAAATCCGGGGATATCATACCCGCCCGCATCACTGATGCGGACGAGTATGATCTCTATGCCGAGCCTGCCTAGCGGGCGATCTTGTTGATCACGCGAACCGTCGATTCGTGCGGAATACCAAGTTCGTCATAGGTCCAACTCAGCTGCGCCAGTCCAGGTGAATCCTCGTTGCAGGCATCATGGTCTGAATAGTCGATCCCGATCTCATATGCCCGTCGGCCGTCCCTATCCACTTCCGCCTCGACGTTCTGCTTGGTGGCGCAGGAACCGGGAATTTCGACAGTCACGACCCCCTGCCCAATCGATACAGAATGCAGGTGAGGCAGGCCGAATTGGGTCACAACATGGAAATTGTCACGGTCGGATTCGTCTGCATCGATGATGATACAGGCAGACAGGCTGGCAGCTGCGACAGCCAGAAACGCAAAAGTCCTTGGTTTCACAAATATTTCTCCTTATTGAAAAACAATATGTTGACTTATCGTATTTCGATATTTCATAGTCAACTAAAATCAACTTGGAGAAACCTCATGACCCGCCCCGCAATGCCTTTGCTCACCCTGGCCGCCATCCTGGCTCCGCTCGCAGGCGCCGACACCAAGTCCTATCCTGCTGGCGACTTCACCGGGATAGATACCCGGGGCGTGATTGATGTCGTCTTTGAAACCGGTCCGATTGCGTCGATCCACGTGGACGAGGAAAACGGCGACTTCAGCGATATCTATATCGAGCAATCTGGTGACACGCTCGAGATCGGTCGGAACAGTCTTCGCGAAGGGTTCGGCTGGTCACGCAATGTGTCCGTCAAGTCCGACAATGGACGCAAGGTCGTCAAGGTCAATGGAAAGCGAGTGCCCGCTTATACTGTCCGTGTCATCGCACCGGCGCTTGCAGACGCATCCGTTTCGAATTCATCCTCGATGACCGCGACGGGTCTCGATAGTCCGACATTCTCCGGGTCGGTCTCATCCAGTTCCGATCTGATCTTGTCCGGCACCGCCGGAGACGTCGACCTGCGTGCCTCGTCGAGCGCGGACCTCGACGCATCGAACCTCGAGGCACACGCATTGAAACTGGACGTTTCCTCCAGTGCCGATGCCCTCGCCCTGGTCCGCGACGGCACGCTTGACGTTGACGTATCGTCCAGCGCCGACGTGACTGTTACAGCGATCAGCGCAACCAAAGTCGCCGTTGATGCCTCGTCCAGCGCGGACGTCGAGCTTTCGGGGACCTGCCAGGCGCTGGAAATCTCAGCCTCCTCAAGCGCAGATGTGGAAGCCCACGACCTCACATGCGCAACGGGTGATATCCAGGCCAGCAGCGGCGCAGATGTCTCGGCATTTCTGAACGACAGCGTCGAAGCGAAGGCCTCGAGTGGCGCGGACATCTCTGTCGCGGGAAACCCGCCATCGCGCAACGTGAGCAAATCCAGCGGCGGCGATATCGAGATAAACGGCTAAATCCCCAAGGAACCAACCCCATGCTAAAGCCCCTACTGGCAGCCCTCTGCCTCACCCTCCTCGCCCCCGGCGCCGTTCTCGCGGACAGCACGAAGACCTACGACTTCACCGGTTTTGACGAACTCGACATCTCGGCAGGCGTCGATGTCACCTATGAAGCCGGGCCGGACTATACGGTCATCATCGATTTCAAACAGGGTGGCCCTGACGACATGAAGCTGCGCCAGGACGGATCCCGGCTCTATATCGCGCGCAAGGCAACATCTGGATGGAGAGACAAGGTCAGGGCCAAGGTGCGCGTGACGTCGCCGCATCTTGAAGAGATAGAGGCCAGTTCCGGGTCGAGCATCCGTGCAACCGGCATTGATTCCGACATCCTCGTTCTCGACGCCTCCAGCGGTGCCAGCATCAAGGCCGAAGGCAAGTGCGGCTCGCTGAAAATCGTGGCCAATTCGGGCGGCTCTGCATCTGCGAAGGACGTAGTCTGCCAGAAAGTCGCCGCCAATGCGTCCAGCGGAGGCTCTGCCAGAGCCTACGCATCAGCAGAGGCCAAGAGCCATACATCGAGCGGCGGAAGCGTCGACATCTATGGTGATCCAGCCGACCGCGAGGCCAATCACTCCGTTTCCGGCGGCTCGACGACCTTCCACTAGCCGATACTGAATTCGCCCGGCTTGTATTTCGAGCCGGGCCATTCAAGCTTCATGTCCTCAAGCGCGCCGCGCACCAACCGGGCAATCATGGCATTTCGCCGCGTACGACTGTCCGCCGGAATGACATACCATGGCGCATGTCGGGTCGAGCAACGTGCGATGGCTGTTTCGTATGCCGACATGAATTCGGGCCACAGCTTGCGGTCCTCTAGATCTGCCGGGTTGAACTTCCAAAGCTTGTGCGGCTCCTCCAGCCGTTCGGCGAGGCGGACCCCCTGCTCCTCATGGCCAACATTGAGCATGCATTTGACAATGGTCACGTCGTTTTCTGCGAGGTGCTTTTCGAACGCGTTGATCTGCCCGTAGCGCTGCTCGACTGTCTCGGCCGGTGCAAAACCGCGCACCTTAACCACAAGCACATCCTCATAATGCGATCGATCAAAAATGCCGATCCGCCCCTTGGCCGGAACGGCATTGTGAACGCGCCACAGATAGTCACGCGCCAATTCGTTGGAGCTGGGCGCCTTAAACGCCT
Source organism: Alphaproteobacteria bacterium (assembly GCA_018830285.1). Taxonomy (GTDB): domain Bacteria; phylum Pseudomonadota; class Alphaproteobacteria; order Caulobacterales; family Hyphomonadaceae; genus Hyphomonas. The sequence continues at coordinate 23,107 of JAHJSB010000010.1, read as the reverse complement.
TCACTTCCATGCCGAGGGGCGTCGTATCGGAAAACACGCCTTTGATCGTTCCGGACTTCCCTGACGTATCCATGCCTTGCAGGACGACCAGCAGGGACCGCTTCTTTTCGGCGTACAGCCTGTCTTTCAACTCGTTGATGACGGCCGCGTCTTTCTTGAGGCTGGTTTTGGCTGCTTCCTTGTCGTCGAACAATGATCGATCCCCGGAATCCCGCGAGGCGAGGTCAAATGGCCTGCCCGGTGTGGCGACGAGCGCCCGTCGGGTCGCGGCGATGCTGGGTATGGGCATGGAATGGTCTCCGGAACGAGAAAGGCCGCACCAGTCTGGCGCGGCCTTTTCAAAACTTCAAGAAAAACAGGTCTCTTACGACGAATAGAATTCGACGACTTGCGCTGGTTCCATCTGAACCGGATATGGCACGTCGGCCAGTCCAGGCACACGGACATAGGTTGCCGACATCGCTTTGGGATCGACATCCACATATTCCGGAAGATCGCGCTCGGGGCTGCCAAGGGCTTCGAGAACCAGTGCGATATTGCGCGACTTTTCACGAATTTGCACGACATCACCTGGCTTCAGGCGAGCTGAACCGATATTGCAGCGACGACCATTGACCGTGACGTGGCCGTGATTCACGAACTGGCGGGCCGCAAAGATCGTGGGTACGAATTTCGCACGATACACGAAGGCTTCAAGGCGCGATTCCAGCAGGCCGATCAGGTTTTCTGCGGCGTTGCCCTTCATGCGGCTGGCTTCAACGTACACGCGGGAGAACTGCTTCTCCGTGATGTCGCCGTAGTAGCCTTTGAGCTTTTGCTTCGCCATGAGCTGCATACCGAAGTCCGAGACTTTGCTACGGCGGTTCTGGCCGTGCTGTCCGGGCTTGTAGTTGCGCTTGTTGACGGGGGATTTGGGACGTCCCCAAATATTTTCGCCGACCCGACGGTCGATCTTGTACTTCGCGCTGTGGCGACGTGACATGGTAGTACCTCATTTCGACGCGGGCCGGTGGGCGGCGCGTATTCGCACCCACGATCTCAACGGCGGCTCCGCACCAGCCCGTAGATAAGCGGCGGGTAAAACACCAAATTGACTGGTGCGTCAAGCCGAAACGCTGCTACAGACAGGCGAACTCAGAAGGATGGTGAATGGGACAAATCTACGGCAAAACGGCAAGGGTGACTGGCGCGGGTAGCAGAGCAGGACGAGCAGCGGCTATCGCGTGTCCACCAAAGGGGCTCAATCTTCGCGAGAACGTGGTTCACCCCGGCATCATCGATCCACCGATCTGGCAGAAATCTGTCCCGCCCAAGATGGACACAATGACGCAAGAGCTGGCCTTTTCTTCTGACGCAAACAAGATGGACGTTGACTCCATTGGCGCACAGCCATCCCTCATAGGCCGCGCTGGCAGCCCAGAGGAGGTCGTCAAATTGATCGTGTCCCCCGCATCACTTGCCTTCAGTTACCTCATCGGACAGGAGCACTGTATCGATGGGGCAATGACTGCGCGCTAGTATGAGGACAGTACCAGCACAATCTGAAGCATGGACCCGTTACTGGGCGGGCGGCATGACCGAAAGCTGCTTTATGGGGCAAACGCCGGTGGCGTTCCCTTCAACATGGCTAAAGTTTGCACGCAGCCTCGGTCCTGGCGAACGTGTGATCGATCTGGCCTGCGGCGCAGGCACCGTTGCGCGGCAGATTCGGGCCTCAAGCCCTTCGCTGCGCATCGACGGTGTCGACTTTGCGAACAGCTTGCCACGCCTGCCGGGAGTTCAACTTCATCCTAATACCAACCTGGAATCCCTGCCTTTTGAAGCTGCGACTTTTGATGCGGTAGTGTCTCAGTTTGGCTTTGAATACGCTGATGTAGCGCAAGCCTCGGCAGAGGCAGCTCGGGTCCTCAAACCCTCAGGGCACCTGTGCCTCATCATTCACAACTCAAGCGGCCCAGCGATCGCGGACGCAAAACGGCGCGTCCAGCGGTTGATGGAAGTCAATGCAAACGATGGAATACTCATCGCGATGAGAAACCTTGCACTTGCTCATAAAGACGGCGTCGACGCCTCTGCCACAGAGATGTCTGCCAAAGCAGCCTGGCAGCGCCTTCGCAACGCTCGCGAACAGGATGAAACAACTTCGTGGGCGCTTTCCTTCTCTCGTGAATTGCTCGACAATTGGAAACGCTTCGAGCCTGCCTACCTGGTCGAGAACACCGGGAAACTATCTGCAGAGATCGCGCTTTATGCGGCGCGTATCGAAGCAATGGTGCTGGCGGCGCAAGATCAAAGTGGCATGGACACAATCGCTGATCTGTTTCGTGACGCGGGTATCGAGATTTCAACACTCTCACCTCTACATTACCAGTCAGATCCGGTTGCGTGGCACCTAGGCGGGCAAAAAACGTCGCTGGCGGCCTGAGCCGCTACGTCGATTTTGCTCGAACGCGCAGCAGATGCATCCGGTGCGCCCGCCTCGTCCCAACGAAACTGTCAGTTCCCGCGTTTGTTGAAGGAGGACGTTGGAACGGCCCAAATATTGTCTCGGACCCGGCGGTAGATCTTGTACTTCACACTATAGCGACGTGACATGGTCGTACCTCATTTTGACGCGGGCCTGTGGATATCGCTAATTCGCCATAGGCGGCTGCGCACCACCCTTAGATAAGCGGCGGGAAAAACAACCAAATTGACTGGCGTGCCGAGCCATACGCCTGCTACTGTTGCGGTACAAAACAAGCAAAGACCGTTGGGAGGAAGACAATGAAAAACCTGAAGGGACGGACGGCTATCGTCACCGGTGGTGCCAGTGGCATTGGCCGAGCCTGCTGCGTGGGGCTGGCACGCGAAGGGGTCGCGGTGCTGGTAACGGATATCGACGACGCCGGCGCCAGGCAGACCGTTGCGCTGATTGAGACTGAGGGCGGCAAAGCCATCTCGGCCCATCACGACGTCACGGATGAAGATCGCTGGGACGCCATAATGTCCCTGTGTGAGACTGAACTGGGCACACCCTCCGTGATGGTGAACAATGCGGGCATTGCGATTGGCGGCCCGATTCTCGAATTCAGCCTGGCCGATTGGCAAAAGCAGATGGCGGTCAACATGGACAGCGTCTTCCTCGGAACGCGAGCGGCCATGAAAGCGATGCAGACAACTGGCGGCTCCATCATTAACCTGTCTTCCGTCGCAGGCCTTCGCGGCGCCCCTGGGGTCAGCGCCTACTGCGCCAGCAAGGGCGGCGTCCGCCTGTTCACAAAGGCTGCGGCGCTCGAGTGCGCTCAGATGGGATTCCCCATCCGAGTGAACTCAGTACATCCGGGGATCATCGACACTCCAATCTGGCAGAAGTCCATCGCTCGCATGGCCGGTAGCATGCCTGCCGATCAAGCGGCAGCGCTGGCCACGCATGCAGGAGCCAATGCGCTGGATGCACATGCAATCGCCTCGCAATCGACGCCAATGGGCCGTCCCGGCAGGCCAGAAGAAGTTGCTGATCTCGTGGTCTTCCTCGCGAGCGATGCCTCCAGCTATATCAGCGGACAGGAACACGTCGTCGACGGGGCGATGACGGCCCGTTGAGAGAAAGCAGAGAGGTTGGAAGGCGTTATAAGGCGAATTTCGAAACAGACCCGGACGTCTGCCGGAATGGAGCAAGCTTGAGCCAAACGTTTGCCTGCATCGGCGCGAGTCTTGCAATTACTGGAGCGCTTTACTGAACATTCGCCATGGATTCAAAGGCCGCAGAATTGACTGAAATTACCGTTATTATTCCATGCTATAATAGTGCAGCCACGATTGAAACCGCAGTCAAAAGCGCGCTGGTGCAATCAGAGCCCGTCAAGGTCATCGTCGTCGACGACGCGTCCAAGGATGACTCGGTTGAGATAGTCCAACGGCTGGCAGAGAGCGAGCCCCGTCTTTCCTTGCTGGTCCAGCCTCACAACCAGGGGCCGTCCGCAGCGAGGAACAGGGCGATAGCGCACGCCGAGACCCCCTGGGTGGCGATACTCGATGGCGACGACCATATGCATCCAGACCGGTTGCGGCGCATGTTTCAGGTCGCAAAGGCGGAGAACCTCGACATCGTGGCGGACGACCTGATCCGCGTCGATGCCGAACCCAACCCCGAGATCGGCACGCGCCTGTGGTCCGACAATCCGATAGGACTAGTTCGGATAGACGCTGCCCGGTTCGCACGGGAAAACATCGACAGATACACGGGCAGCCGGCGGGAACTCGGATACCTCAAGCCATTAATGCGCAAAGAATTTCTGTCGAGGCACGACGTCTCCTACAATGAAGGAATGCGGCTCGCCGAGGACTATGATCTCTACATGCGCGCCCTGCTTTTTGGCGCGCGGTTCGGCCTCATCGATCCATGCGGGTACTATTCAATCGATTATCCAAACTCCCTGTCCAAGGAATATGCATCAGCCGATCTGCGCCAGGTGCTGGACCGGGACATCGAATTTTTGCGGCAACCGACGCTCAGCCGAGATGAGCGCAAAGCCATCGGCGAGCATAAGACCCTCGCCCACAAGCACTGGGCGTGGATGCAATTGATCGAAATGGTGAGAAACCGAAACCTCACGGGCGCCGTCCGCACGCTGGTCGCCCCGCCCGACGTCGCCGCAGCGCTCATCTTGCGCATTTGCCGGCATGCTATGGGCCTGGAACCGGTCCCGCACTCTGTTGGAAACACCGCCAAACGTCTGCGCATCGAGGCCATGCTGTCCGCGTCGGGTTAATTTGCTTTGTCCATGGACGCACCTTTGACCAAAGCGATCGCTTCTTCGCGGCGCCCCTGAAGGAGCATGATAGCGGCCTGCAAGGCGCGCCTTGCAAATCGCGGCGACAGTGAAGCCAAAGCTCCAGCATAGGTTAGCACCCCGATCAGCACCAACATCAGAAGGCGAACGGGTGCGGTCATTGCCTCGGGTTGGAACTGCATGGCAACCCACACGACTGCACCCATGATAACGGACCCAATCAATGCGGTTGAGCCGGCAAGCACCTGGCGATGCATAGGAAAACCAACCGATGATTTCACAGCGTAAGCACCCAAGCCCCAAATGAGCAGGGATTGCATCAACAAGGCGACGGCCACTGCCTCCAGACTGATGTGAATAGTGGCCGCTACGGCCATACTCGTCACGATCATGCCCGTAAGGGTTATTTTGAAGGTCCAGTCAATACGGCCAACGCCGTTCAGAACGCCGGAATTGAAAGCCGTCGTCGGTGACCGCAAGCCCATAAGCAATAATATCTGAATCGTCGTAATAGCGGGAATCCACTGTTCGCCGAATACAATGGGCACAGCAACAGGTGCGATGACGCTTGCGCCGATGAACGTCGGATACGCGATGAGCCCGGCCAACCTCATCGCGCCTTCAATCGCCCGGTGGAGCGTCAGCAAATCGTGCTGAGATTGTGAAGCCACAGGCAAGGCGACCGCGGAAAAGGGCGTCACGAAGGCTGATTTCACCTGCTCCTGGAGCCTAACCGCCATGTTGAACATTCCGAGCGCCGCAGAACCGAGTACCGCACCGATGAGCCCTCGAGAAATCGTTGTTTCAATCGCGTAAACGACCTTTGTCGCCATGTTCAGCGAGTTGTATCGGGACAGTTCCCGTGTCTCGGTCCAGCTCGATTTGAACGATGGTGTCCATTTGGCCAATGTCGCGAAAGCGACCAAGCGGATCACGCGGCGCGACAATTCCATGAAAACCAATGCCCAGGCGTTCTGGAGTATGAAGGCCAGAGTTACACCAACTACGGCCGCGCAAATGGTGCCTAATACGTCTACGATGGTAATTTCGCTATACCGCAAGTCACGCTGGAGCAGAGCCGCAGGCACGGACGTCAGCGCACCGAAATATAGCGAAACGGCGAAGACCCTGATCATGGGCACCAGTTCCGGGTGATTGAACGCCTGAGCGATCAAGGGCGCAAGAAGATAGGTCCCGAGCCAGAACACGGTCGCCAGGAATAGCGACTGCATGAAGACGGAGTTGACATGCCCGGCTTGAAGATTGCGGCGCTGAATCAGTGATTCATTCAAGCTTCCTGACGCGAATATCTCCGGAATGGCGAACGTGACGAGAGTCATCCCGTAGATGCCGAAGTCCGTCGGCGACAGGAGGCGCGCGATGAACACAAGCGACAGTATTCCGCCGAGCATGCCGAACCAGTTGCCCAAAGCGTTGAACATCACTGCTTTGCCGGCACGCCTCAATAGGCTCTGTGCCATTATGACCGCTCGATTTTTTCGAACGGGCTAGCAACGGTCTCAGTGGCCGAAGGCACAGAACTCGACGACATTGCAGCAGCTCTCCTGAACTTGTTCATTATCAGATAATAGCTAACTGAATTCCAAAACCTGATCTTTGTAAATTCCGAGCGGACTCTCCAGCGCAGGCCTCGCGCCAAAGACGAAACAATCTCTGCGCCGACCGACGAGACTTCGGCAAGTTGGCACAGCTCGCCGATCAAGTTGGAATTCGTCAGAATTTCATCACAACCATACTTTGAGGCAAAAGCGGAACGCAACGCGACAATCTCAGGCTTGGATAACGGTGCCTCGCTCACACTTTCAGCGGCGCGCAAGTCCTTGATCGCAAGTTCCCATAGCTTCTTGCGAGCCATGACACTGGCGCGTCGCAGAAGGGCGCGCCTCTTGTTCAATGGATCGGATATAGACCGCCCATCACTCAAATACTCATCCAGTTTGATTTGCGGATAGTAGTTGCGGAAGATCACTTTATCGAACTGAGACCAGGACGCGCTTCTCTTCTCGGCCTGCACTTGCTCGGTCTGGGTTCCCCGCATGCCATCATGTACGCGTTGCCGGAACACGAATTCTTCTGTGGACACAGGCGTCCCAACCCGCGCGAGGCGGATCAGCATGTCGTAATCCTGCGACCGAATGAGACTTTCATCGAACGCACCGACACGATCATAGAGTTCCTTGCGCACGATCATGCCTTGCTGGTGGGCAAACATGTCATCCAACGTAGCCGTCAGGAACTCATCGGAATCGCAATTGGTCCAGTATCCCGTTCCAAGTAACCGCACTTCTCCGGATCCATCGACAGAAAAGCGCTCGTGCCGCCCATATGCCATATCGGCCTCCGGTTTAGCCTCAAGCAATCCGACGAGGGTTTCAAGCGCCTTTGGAGCGGCCAGATCGTCGTCGTCAAAAATCCAGACGAGGTCACCCGTGACGTGCTTCAGACCAAAGTTCAGGGCGGCAGACTTACCCGCATTGGACTTGGACAGAATACGGATACGTCCTTCAAAGGCCTTCAGTTGCTCAAGTGTGTCATCCGTTGAACCATCGTTAATGATGATGATTTCATGCGCTGGGCGGGTCTGCGCCAGAATGGATTCCAGACTTTCGAGCAGCAAGGCCGACCTATTGAAAGTCGGAATCAGAACCGTGACGTTATATGGCTTCATTGTTTATTCCGACTCGTACTGTTGGGCCAACTTAAACACCTCGCCGCTATCTGCTGCAGCGTGGCACCGAACTTGCTCCCTGAGATCGTAGCAAATAGCGCGCCAGTTCCAATTTCGATACGCAAATTTAGCATATTGGTTTCCGCAAAACACAAAGGACCGCCCGAGAATGAAAATCGCATTCTTCGTCAATGCCTTCCCGATGATGTCAGAGGCGTTCATTGCGAACAGCGCGGCGGCCTTGATCGATCAGGGCCACAGCGTCGACATTTTCGGAGTCGGGAACGCCGCGCCGACGGGGCTTTCGGTCAAATCGGTTGAAGATCACCATTTGGAGCAACGGACAGTCAATATGCGCTGGCCAACATCAGGTGTCGGGCGCCTTGCCGGCCTGCCAGGCGCCCTCGGTACGATTGTGCGCAAGAACGGTGTGGCAGCGCTCGGCAGGCTGCGTCCGAACATCTATCGGCGCTCGATGCGCGATCTAACGGCCTTCTATCAGGCCAGCGCATTCGATGGCGATGGAGAATATGATATACTTCACTGCCAGTTTGCCACGCTCGCTGAAGGCGTCATCAAGCACCGCAAGGCGGGTTTTCTGAAAGGTCATATCATCGTCAATTTCCGAGGATATGACATCTCTGAAACGGTCGCAGCCATTGGGCCACACGTTTATGATCATGTTTGGCCCGAAGCATCAGGTTATATTGCCAACTGCGACTACTTTCGCAGCCGGGCCGTCGATATCGGATGCCCGGAAGACAGGATTGACGTAATAGGCTCGGGCATCCGCCTCGAGAATTTCCCTTTTGAGCCAGCCACCCACCGTGAAGAAAACCACGTCCGGTTTCTCATGGTTGGCCGGTTGATCGAACGAAAGGGGTTCCAGGTCGCGCTCCGCGCGCTCGCCCAGTTCTCCCAACTCACGAAAACGCCCGTAAAGGTTGATGTCGTGGGCGATGGCGCGATGCGCGCAAATCTGGAATCACTGGCCAATGATCTTGGGCTGGGCGCTTCAGTAGAGTTTCACGGCGCGCGCACACATTCCGAGATTGCAGGCTTTTTACGTCGCACAGATGTATTTCTTGCGCCCTCTATGACGAGCGCCAAAGGCGGCCAGGACGCTCCGGTCAATACGTTGAAGGAAGCAATGGCGGTCGGTCGACCGGTGATTGGTACGATTCATGGCGGCATTCCGGAACTCGTTATCGAAGGAGAAACGGGCGTGCTGGCGACTGAAAACGATGTCGACAGCCTGTGTGCCGCTATCAACCGACTCATGGATCAGCGGTCCAATTGGCCTCAACTCGTGACGCGAGCACGAGCAAAAGTCGAAGAAATGTATAATCTGGATCGGGTAACCCAAAAGCTTGTAGCGCTTTACGAACGGACAATCGCGGAGGAAAACCGGCAGCCAAAGGTTTTGCAGTCGGGATCGCAGCAAAAATTGCAGGCACGAAACTTGCTGCAATACTTCCCGTCCAGTCTGTCTGCGTCCCCTAAGGCGTTGCGATCTGGAACGATATTCAGTTCCGCCGAACCAAGATTGATCAAATCTGTCCGGCAATTGGCCTGCGGGGGACCAGCCTCCAAAAGCCAGCATCAAATTGTTACAGAGTGAAGGTTGGGAGACTATGAAAATCCAAACGATCAAGACCGCGCCCGATGTCACGATTATTGTGGTTCATCGCGACCGGTTCAGCCTTGCGGTTGAAAGCCTGAATCAGATCATCGCGGCCACTCACACCCCCTACAAGCTGCTTTACGTTGACGCAGGCAGCCCACCCAAAGTGGCCGCTGAACTGAAACGGATCTGCGACCAGAGTGGCTTTCGCTACGCGCGTTATGACGAACTCCTGAGTCCAGCCCAGTCACGAAATCGCGGCCATCGCCTGAGCGACACCAAATACGTCGCCTTCGTTGAAAGCTGTACGTTCGTTGCGGACAACTGGCTGGAGAGACTGATCAGGTGCGCCGAAGAGACTGGCGCTGAAGTCATCCAGCCGCTCATGTGCCAGGGCAAGCCTTTTCATACGGAAATTCACCAGGCTGGCGGAACGTTCACGAAAAACATGGAGCTTTTCTTCCACGGCGCTCCCGAGGATCACGTCATTTGCGACGTCGACATGCACCAGGGCAAACAAGTCACCGACGTTCCCCTCACTCGAACGGAAACTCAGGTGACCGAGGTCCACTGCCTTCTGGTCAAGCGTGATACGTTCGAACGCTTCGGCGATTTCGATGAATCGATGCTGTCAACGAAGGACCACCTCAATTTTTCGATGACCGTCTGGAAGAATGGCGGCCGCATCATGCTCGAGCCTTCGTCCGTCGCGACGTTTTATGTTCCAAACCGGCACAATCCCATTCAGCTGTCCGACTATCCGTACTTCATCCTGCGCTGGTCACCCAAATGGCAAGCGGACAGCCTCAATCACTTCAAGACGAAGTGGGGCCTCGAAGGCGATCCGTATTTCCAGAAACGAAACGACATCATCACCTGGCGCTACCGTGAAGCGATCCTGAAACCTTTTGCCCGTCGGATTCCGTTCGTCGGACACAGTTACAAGGTCCAGAAAATTGTAATGTTGGCGCTCGAACCGATTGTCGTCGCCTTGGGCCTCTGGCTGGCAAAGAGCCACGAAAAGACGCTTGTCGAGGACACGGCTCGTTCCCCGCAGCGCAGGGTCGGGAACCCGGCCCACTCGCTCTGAGCAGTCAAGCGCAGCTCAGACCAATCCGCCCTGCTCAAAGAATCGAAACGTCATGCGACATCACAGTGACAATGCGCCGAACGCCACCATCATCGTCTCGGCGAGGGAGCGGTTCAGCCTGGCTGTCCGATCCCTAAATGCGATCGTATCGGCAACTCGGGCGCCGTATGACCTCATCTATATCGATGGTGGCAGCCCTAAAGGCATTGCGTCCGAACTGCGACGCATATGTGCTGAACAGGGTTTCACGTATCACAGGATCGACCACTATCTGAGCCCCGCGCAATCCCGCAACCGCGGCCATCACATGGCTGGCACGAAATACGTGGTGTTCGTGGAAAACGATGTCTTCGTTGCAGACAACTGGCTCGCCCCCCTCATTGAGTGCGCCGAACAGACGGGCGCTGAAGTCGTTCAGCCCCTGATTTGCCAGGGCGCACCATTGCACACCGAAGTCCACCATGGGGGTGGCAATTTCACCAACGATTTCGACGGATTCTTCAACGGACCCGTTGGCGCCCGTCGCCTCGCGGATCGCCACTTCCTGCATCAAGGCAAGCAGGTGGGCGATGTCGCCCTGGCGCGAAGCGAAACGCAGGTTTGCGAGACCCATTGCATGCTGGTGCGACGCGACGCTTTTGAGCGCGTCGGCGACTTCGATGAAAAGATGCCATATTCCAAAGATCACGTCGATTTCAGCATATCGGTATGGGCCAAGGGCGGCAGGATCATGCTGGAACCAACGTCAATTGCGACGGTCTGCCATCCGGATAGATGCCATCCTTTGGAAGCGATGGACTTGCCCTTGTTTGTCCTACGCTGGTCGCCAAAATGGCAACGCGAAAGCCTGGGCTATTTTCGCAAGAAATGGGGCCTCCAGGCTGATCCCTATTTCGACAAATACGCCAAGCAGAAGAATTGGCGTTACCATGACAACGTCGTGCTCCCGGCTGTTCGCAAGGTTCCCTTCGTCGGATCGAGCCATAAAGTGCAGAAGATGGCATCTGTCGCCATGCTTCCCTTTGTGAGCGCGTTCGGCACACGGCTCGGAAACAGGCACGCGGCCCGGACCGCCAACTGGAACAGTCGCGAAACGCAATAACGGGGCATTTCGCTCGTTCGGGGAATTACTCCAAGGCCAAATACTTTATTCGGCGATTTCACACCCACCAAGGGTAGAGTATTCGACCGAAGCGCAAGCGTCACGTTCTTCAATCCACAGCCGGGGCGCCAGTGCCCCAGCAAGTGGTTTGACACTTGCTTTCCACTGGGCCATCAAGTGCATCGGGGATCGCCAATGCCAATATCTGACAGTGTTAAACTTATCGGGGACGTTACCGTGCATCATCCGGCACTCGTCAACCTGTACGGGTGCGAGGTGCGTGATGGCAGCCGTATCGGGTCCTTTGTGGAGATCCAGAAAGGCGCAGTGATTGGTGAGCGCTGCAAGATATCATCCCATACATTCATTTGCGAAGGCGTCACGATTGAGGACGAGGTATTCATCGGTCACGGTGTAATGTTCACAAATGATCGCTTTCCGCGCGCAACGAATCCGGACGGTTCGGCCCAATCCGAGGCAGACTGGACTCTGGAATTCACACGAGTGAAACGACAGGCGTCGATTGGATCGAACGCGACGATCCTGTGTGGCATCACGATCGGCGAAGGCGCGCTTGTCGCCGCCGGGGCCGTCGTGACCCAGGATGTTGCCGATTTCGCAATTGTTGCTGGCGTGCCAGCCAAGGTGGTGGGCGATGTCCGGAAAAAGTAAGAACATCACAGGCACAATTGATCGCGGCCCCGCCGCAAAACCACGTAAAGGGCCCAGAATGAGCGCCGAAGAAGACCAGAAGAAAACCGTCAATATCGGCGTCGTGGGTTACGGCTACTGGGGGCCGAACCTCGTGCGCAATTTCTCCGAACTGAACGACGCGCGCGTTCACACGGTTGCCGATCTCAATCCGAAAGTGCTCGAAATCGTCGCTCGCCGCTTTCCGGCAACAAAGACCACCACCGATTTCCAGGAAATGATCCGCGATCCGGAAATCGATGCCATCGCGATCGCCACCCCGGTCAATACGCACTTTTCGCTGGCCATGGCGGCGCTAAAGGCTGGCAAGCACGTCTGGCTCGAAAAGCCCATGGCGGAGACGTCTCTGCAGGCGCGTTCGCTGGTTGAGGAAGCCGAAAAGCGCGGCCTCATCCTGCACGTCGACCATACATTCATCTACACCGGCACAGTCCGGAAGATTAAGGAGCTCGTCGACGCAGGCGACCTCGGCAAGATACTCTATTACGACTCAATCCGGGTAAACCTGGGTCTGTTCCAAACCGACGTGAACGTGATTTCTGATCTCGGCGTCCACGACTTCTCGATCCTTGATTACCTGTTTGACGAGCATCCGGTCGCCGTGTCGGCATCTGGCATCAATCATTTCCCGGGCACGCCCGAGAACCTCGCCTATATCACGCTCTTTTACGACAGCGGCTTGATCGCCCATGCCAACGTGTCCTGGCTCGCGCCGGTCAAGGTTCGCCAGATTCTCATCGGTGGATCAGACAAGATGATCACGTATGACGATCTCGAGCCGAGTGAAAAACTAAAAATCTATGACAAGGGCGTCAGCTTCACAGACGATCCGAAACAGATCCACGAGATGCGGGTTGGCTACCGGACCGGTGACATGTGGGCACCCAAGGTCGACGGCGCCGAAGCGCTCCGAGTTGAAGGGGAGCATTTCGTCGACTGTATCGTCAATGGAACAAAGCCCCTCACGGACGGCCATCTGGGCCTTCGCGTGGTCGAAGTCATCGAAGCGGCAACCAGCTCAATGCGTGGCCGCGGCGAAACCGTTCACCTCCCCCGCCAAGGAAAGTAGATATGATCCCGTTTGTTGACCTCAAAGCCCAGTATTACTCGATCAAGCCTGAAATTGATGCGGCGATTCAAGGCGTACTTGAAAGCTGCGCTTTTACGCTGGGCCCCGACGTTCTCGCATTGGAGAAGGAATACGCCGACTACTGTAACAATGCTGAAGCGGTTGGCGTGAACAATGGAACAAGTGCGCTGCACCTTTCGCTTCTGGCGGCCGGCATTGGCCCGGGTGATGAAGTCATCACCGTGCCCCACACTTTCGTCGCGTCTGCGGCGGCGATCTACTATACTGGCGCAACGATCAAGCTTTGCGACATCGATCCGGTGACGTTTACGATGGATCCGGAAGCGCTCGAGGCTGCCATTACGCCGCGCACGAAAGCGATCATCCCCGTTCACCTGTATGGGCAGATGGCCGACATGGATCCGATCATGGCCATAGCGAAGAAACACGGTCTCGTGGTTCTGGAAGATGCCGCCCAGGCGCACGGAGCCGAATACAATGGCCGTCGCGCCGGTTCAGTCGGCGACCTTGCCGGATTCTCGTTTTATCCCGGCAAGAATCTGGGCGCCGCTGGCGAAGGTGGCATGGTCGTTACCGGCAATCCTGAATACGCCCGCAAGGTCCGTATGCTACGCGACTGGGGCGCGGAAACGAAATACCATCACGAACTCAAGGGCTTCAACATGCGCCTCGAGGGCATTCAGGGCGCCGTTCTGAGAGTGAAGATGAAATACATCGAGAAGTGGACCGAAATGCGCCGTGACGCAGCGGGCCGGTATGATGAAATGTTTGCCGGAACCGGCGTCGCCACCCCGATCCAGTTGGACAATCGGCGTCACGTCTATCACCTCTATGTTATTCGCACGCCAGATCGCGCACGGTGGATAGAAGAGCTCTCCAAAAAACAAATCCAGACCGGGATCCACTACCCCTTCCCTGTGCACCTTCTTCCGGCATATGCCGACCTTGGATACAAGCAGGGACAATTCCCGCATTCTGAAAAAGCAGGCAACGAAGTCCTCTCATTGCCGATGTATCCGGAGATCACAGCCGACATGCAGGCGGAAGTCGTTGACGCCGTGAAAGCGCTCCAGATGCAACTCGCAGATTCCTGATCGGCAAATTGATTGAACGGCGGTTGCGGCAAACGCGTGACCGACAATCAGCGTAGACTATAAAGGCGATGGAAATGAACCTAGATAACGCGAAAATCCTGGTCACCGGTGGGTGTGGCCTGATCGGCTCCACAACGATCGACGAAATTCTCGCAACAAGCAGCCCGAAAAAGATCGTGATCTTTGACAACCTGGTCCGCGGTTCGATGCAAAACGTCGCCGAGATCCTGAAGGACCCGCGAGTCGAACTCGTGAAGGGCGACATTCGCGATGCCAAGGCCGTCATGGATGTGACGTCAGGCATGGATGCCGTCATCCACATGGCGGCCATTCGCATCACCGCCTGCGCCGCCGAACCGCGCGAGGCCATGGAAGTGATGTGCGATGGCACATATAATGTGATCGAAGCGGCCCAGAAGTGCGACGTCCAGAAAGTGCTCGCGGCGTCATCTGCATCCGTCTACGGCATGGCGGACACGTTTCCGACGACCGAAGAACACCACCCCTACAACAATCGGACCTGGTACGGCGCCTCCAAGGTCATGCTCGAAGGCCTGCTCCGGTCGTTCAATGACATGTATGGCCTGAACTATGTGTCGACCCGCTATTTCAACGTTTACGGTCCGCGCATGGATATCCACGGCAAGTACACGGAAGTTCTCGTTCGCTGGATGCAACGCATCGCCGAAGGCACACCGCCGCTGATCCTCGGCGACGGCAAGACCTCGATGGACTTCATCAACATCGAAGACCTTGCCCGTGCCAATGTTCTGGCCTTGAAATCCGACGTATCCGACGAAGTGTTCAATATCGCCTCTGGTGTCGAGACCAGCCTCAATGAACTCGCCGCCGCCCTCATGAAAGTCATGGGTGCCGACCCTGCAATGGTTCCGGAATACGGTCCGGAGCGTTCGGTCAACGCCGTTGCCCGGCGTCTGGCCGATACGGCCAAGGCCGAACGCATGCTCGGCTTCAAGGCCGAAATCGACCTGGAAGAAGGCCTCAAGCGGCTGGTATCATGGTGGCAGGCAAACAAGGACGCTTTCGAATGATCCCGATCATCAAACCTGTCATGGACCAGGCAGAGGCTGACGCCGCAGCTCGCGTCATCCTGTCAGGCTGGATCACACAAGGTCCCGAAGTCGCCGCGTTTGAAAAAGAATTCGCGTCCTTCATGGGGGCCGAGCATGCCGTCGCCGTATCGAACTGTACCACCGGGCTCCACCTGGCCCTGCTGGGCGCCGGCGTCGAGGCAGGTGACGAGGTCGTCACGGTCAGCCACTCCTATATCGCGACGGCCAACGTTGTGCGCTATTGCGGCGCCGAACCTGTCTTTGTCGACGTCGATCCGGCAACTTTCAACATGGATCCTGCCCTGATCGAGGCCGCCATTACAGCGCGCACCAAGGCTATCCTGCTGGTTCACCAGATGGGCATGCCTGCCGACCTGTCCGCCATTGTAGGTATTGCCCGAAAGCACGGTCTCAAGGTCATCGAAGATGCTGCCTGTGCAGCTGGCTCCGAAATCAACTGGCAGGGTGAGTGGGAGAAAGTCGGGCGCGTCCGCGGCGACGCGGCCGTTTTCTCGTTCCACCCGCGCAAGATCATGTCCACCGGCGACGGCGGCATGATCACCACGCCACATGACGACTGGGCCGCAAAGTTCCGCCTCTTGCGCCAGCATGGTATGAGCGTGCCTGACACGGTGCGCCACAAGGCCAACACCGTGATCTTCGAAACGCACCCTGTGCTGGGCTACAATTATAGGATGACTGACATCCAGGCTGCCGTCGGCCGGGAGCAACTCAAGCGCCTGCCAGCCATAACGGCACGGCGTCGCGAAATTGCCGAAGCGTACAAGGCCCAGCTGGCATCCGCCCAATGGATCGGCCTGCCCGAAGAGCCCACTTGGGCGCGGTCGAACTGGCAGAGTTTTTCGGTGCAGATACCGGACGATTGCGACCAACGTGATGTCATGCAGAAAATGCTCGACGCAGGCGTGTCAACGCGCCGCGGCATCATGTGCGCACACCGCGAGGCAGTCTATAACCAGATGCCGCTGCGCGCGCCCCTGCCGCATTCCGAATTTGCACAGGACAACCGAATCATCCTGCCGTTGTACCCTCAGATGACGGATGATGACATATCGGAAGTTGTTGATGCGCTAAAAGTGGCAACAAAGGCAAGTTTCGTTGGTTCGTAGCGCCAGGATATCAGCGTCAACTCGCGATGCAGTAAGGGAACCTGATCAGAGATCAAAGCAAGTTCGAGATTTGGATTAATGGCCCTTCACGAAACAATCAAACGTTCAGTCAAAACAATCGCAAAGCCGGTCGCACTGGCAGCACGCCCGATGGTGGAGAAAGTCGCTTTTGAAAGCGCGCGGCTCACTCGTGGTCGTCAGGGCCTCAAAGTCGTATGGGCCGACACCTGGACATCGACAATGGACGAGGCCCTGGATCACCTTCCTCCACCACCTGGCGTCTCCCGCGACCAGTACCGTGAGCTTTTGCTGCCGACACAACACAAGAAGCGCCACGCCTTGGTCCTCGAGAAGGACACACCTATTTCGATCATCTCGATGCGCAAACGCGCCAAGGCCTGGGAGCCCGTTTCTTACCAGGCCTTATCCGGCTTCGTGGCACCTGCTACAGACTACGCCGCCCTGGGTCGGGCGATCAATTCGCTCGGGATCGAATTGAAGATCGAGTCTGGTCTCGGCAAGGAAGCTTTGGAAATGGGCGCCAGGCATGCTTGGCCCTATGATGTCGTGCGCGTATTCCTCCAGACGGACTATGAAGAACACTGGCTGCGCGAAGACCGCAAGCACATGAAGTATATCTCGAGCGCCCGGTCAAAGTGCAAACGTATGCACCTCGTCGTCGATAATGAAGGCGATCTCGAATGGACGGTCAATCAATGGGAGACGAACTGGTCCTCGTCTGCTGCGCAAGAGACCGTCGCGGCGCCTGACCGCATCCGTTTCTGGAAGTCGCTCCGGACGACACCCGAAATGGACGACACCATGCGGGTACATACCTATGTACTCTACGACGGAGACAAACCTGTGTCGGGCGCGATCGCAACGAGCATCGGCGCAGACCAGCTTGGCCAGTGTCTAGGCCAGCTTCACGCTTATCGCAATCGCGGCGTCGGCACGCGTGTTTTGGACGCGGCATTGAGTCACGCCGCTGCGGTGGGATACGAAGTTCACGATTTCGGAGGCGGACACGGCTACAAGTCACTTTGGGGCCCTGTCGCAACGCAGCGCTATTCGGCGACCTTTCGCCCAAAGCTGCTTGAAGCTTTGCAATGGTCACGTGATTATCGCCTCTGATTGGCGAACCTTTTTTCCTGGCGACTTTTTGCACCATCAAATTCGATAGCCTGCCATCCATTCCAGCGCGACCTGCGCGCCTAGCCGGAGCGAAAACAATAGCATCAGGCAAAGGTCCGTGACATAAATCGGACCCGGATTAATTCTCGATACAGGCACTTGGTACATGGCAGAAGCGTTTCAAACAAAAGGTCCCGGAAAAGGGGAAGCGCAGCCAGAACCAACGAACGCCGATCCGGCAGAAACGTTGATTTTGGACAATTTCAATCGGTTCCAAGCGAGGGTCTCGGAAGCGGAATCCTTTCTCGACCAGGGCAATCTTGAATTGGCGGCTTTTCAAACCATGCTGGCGGCGACGATCGCGACACACGCGCACTGCGGTATATTTGCGAGCAAGAGACTCGAACTGGTCATCCGCAAGATATCCGAAAAACTGGTTTTCCATGATGTACCAGTGCCTCGCAAGACGCGCGCGACTGACGTCAAACGCGTCCTGCACATTGCGTCCGAAGTTTCCAAGGTCGGCGGACTTTCACGCATGATAAGCCGGTGGATATCGGCCGATCCCGATCGGTCGAATTCGCTGGTTCTGACACGATACCGGAAAGCAATACCGGCGCATCTCGAAGACTCCGTCAAGTCGTCCGGTGGAACGATCCATCTTCTGAACCAGGAAACTGGATCCATGCTGGACTGGGTTCGACATCTGAGGCAGATCGCTAGGGACTTTGACTTGATCGTCCTCCATACCCATTGCGAAGACGTCCTTCCACTGATTGCCTTCGCAGAAGGCGAAAAGCATCCGCCCGCCCTGCTTCTCAATCACGCGGATCATCTGTTCTGGCTGGGACCAGGATCGGCTCACGCCGTTTTGAACCTCCGCAATGCAGCTGACGAAATCACTCGCAATCGTCGGGGCGTCGCCGCGCAGAGGAGCCTGATGCTACCAACGCTGGTCGACAACACGACATGGCGGCAGACAAAAGAACAAGCACGCCAGTCCCTTGGCATCAGCAAGGACGAATTGGTCCTTCTTTCAGTTGCCCGGGGCGCAAAGTACCGTTCGCCTGAAGGCCCCTCCTACGCCGATCGCTTTGTCCCGGTTCTGCAAAAGCATAAGAACGCGCGGCTCATCGTCGTCGGATCCGGAATGCCAAATGATTGGCAAGCGGCGGCGAAGGCGACTGGTGGTCGGATTGCTGGCTTGCCGGAGCAGGCAGATCCCTGGAAATATTTTGAAGCCGCAGACATATACGTCGATTCATATCCATTTTCATCGTCAACATCCTTGATGGAAGCTGCAGGCTATGAACTGCCGCTGGTAACACTGTTCACCGCCCCGGATGCGGCGAGCCTGGTCGGCATCAACCATCTGGGATTGATCGGAGGCGTGATACAGGCTCGCTCGAAAGCTGATTGGGAGCAGGCACTAGCCCGCCTGCTAACTGATGAATCCTTCCGGAGAGATCAGGGCTCCGC
The DNA here is from genome assembly GCA_018830285.1 of Alphaproteobacteria bacterium. Taxonomy (GTDB): domain Bacteria; phylum Pseudomonadota; class Alphaproteobacteria; order Caulobacterales; family Hyphomonadaceae; genus Hyphomonas. The sequence continues at coordinate 4,116 of JAHJSB010000010.1, read as the reverse complement.
AGCGCGGGAGTCTGTTCGTATCGCGCAACCGGACGCGTGGAAAAAATGGCTTGAACGCGCTTATGACGACGCACTTGCGCTTCCACCATTGCTCGACGGCGCAGTGGAAATGCCTGATGCGACCGACACGCCTTGCTTTGGCGAGCCTGATCGCCGGCATGAAAGCATCTATGGATCGGACGTGTCTCTAGTCGACATCGAGCGAGACTATATCGGCCTTTTATCGATCAAGGGACGCATCCGGGCTATTCGAAATTTATCCGGTAAAGGCCACTTGCGCTCGCTCGCAGAAACGTTGCGCTTGTTGCTTCCTGAATGGTTGAAAACCCGCGCACGCCGAATCCGCAACACATAGAATCAGACAGAGACGGTCACTTCGTCGACTGGAAGATCGATGCCGTTGCCCGCCGAAAGGCTGCATCGCTGAAAATGCTTCGCAATGTTCTGGACGGAATAATCCAAAATGCACTCGAGAGAGCCTTGATAACCCCCCAGCGCTCCCCTGCCTCGGAGCGCTGGGACGCCACATCCAGAAAATACAGCCAGTAATAAGTCTGGCATGCATAATAGGAGCGAACCAAGGCTTTCCAGCCGGGCCACCTGCGGCGATGGGACATAGCGTGTCGCAGGAATATCCGCCGCGTAAATGCCGACCGCTGCAGTTGCATCGTGTTGAACGTGCCTTTTGGCCTCTGCCGGAACAGGACACAGGGCACCGCAGCAAATCCGAACTTGCTGTCGGCCGCTATACGAATTTGCCAATCCCAGTCCGAATCCCCAATCAGCGATTCATCCATGTATCCATGCGTTTCGAGGACGCTTGCCCGGAACAGGGTTCCGCCAACCTGTGGAAAGTATCCGTTCATCAGCATCATGAAAAAATCGCCATCTGCGGGAACTTCCATTGGCCACGGATCATCCAGGGGATTAAGGTCTGGGTCCGTCGAGACAATTTGGCCAAATACGCCCGCGAAGTCGGGATTCGCGTCAAGAAGCTTGATATGCGTGCGAATATGCCCCGGCAGCCATAAATCGTCGTCGTCCAGAAAGGCTATGAACTCACCCGTCGCGCGGCGCATGGCAAGGTTACGCGGGGCCGGACAGTAGTTTTTAGGCGTATACTGATGGATGGCGTCAAAGCGATCGGCGACTTCCTTGCTTTCCGGCAGGCCGCCATTATCGCCAACAAGAATTTCGAATTTCAGGTCCGGTCCTTCGAGCGCGCGAATAGATGCTAGCGCTTCGCCAAGCAATTTGGGTCGGTCACGCGTCGCGACGATCACGGATACGAGTCGAGGTTCGGTCATCAGAACCACTCTTCCCAGGAATCGAACTTGCCTTTCAGCAGGGCATCGAAGATGAAGTCGCCATCATATTTGGTCACGAATGTGCGGGCCACGGTATCGGTTGGCCGGGTCTCCTCGGCCTGGGCATAAATCGTCAAATAGCCTGCGTCCCGCGCCAGCTTACGCGCGTCCTCTGTCCAGTTGCCCGATTGTCCGAAGGGAATGGCAAACGTTTCCGGCGCAAACCCCAGGCGATTGGCGAACAATTCCCGGGAACCTGCCAACTCGTCGACCATCTGACTGGCTCCAATGCAGTTGAACTGCGGGTGCGTCGCTGAGTGGCTACCCATCTCAGCGCCTGCCGCAAGCAGCGTCTCGATGTCCCGCCACGACAAGACAAAATCATCCGGCATCGTGTGTCGACCATCCGACCATTCGGACACCGGGAAAAACATCCAGGGCAAGGCCAGGTCCTTCAGGATCGGCGCAGCGTTCGTCAAGACGCTTTTGAGCCCGTCATCAAACGTGATCGCCAGGTCCTTCGGTCCACCGCCCGTGCGCACGATTTCGCTGGCCGGCACGAAGTTGAAACCCGCGTCCAGCGCACGTTCCAACTGGCGCCGAAACTGCGAGGGCGTCACATCATTGACGCCCCATTCGGACTGTCCGACTGTGTGATAGCAGAGGATGCGGCCAATATAGCGTTTTCGTGCCTGGCCCAGCGCAGCAATGACATTGCGCTCGCAACACATGCGCACCGGTGCAATACTTGCCCTCGTGATCCCGGCCAGTTTTAAGGCCCTTTTCATCTATTCGTCCCCTATCCAGACCTGGCTCAGGTCCAAATCCCTTTCTTACGGTAAAGCTATATCAGCCGATTGCGCCGCCGGGCCGCAATACAAAACCCAAAAGCGGTATCCTTGCAATCCTCGCCTCAATGAAATCAAGCGCCCAAGCCAACAATCTGCGCAATTTGGGCTCAAAATACAACGAGATAACCAACGCTGCGGCCACGACCGTCAACAAGGCCGCAGGGAATGCAGCGAACGGACGCAAGCCCCATTCGATGTATACCCGGATCAGGCCAGATCCCACCATGGCGTGTATGAGGTAAAGAGGATAGGTCGACTTGCCGATTTCACGCAGAATTTTGCGCGACCGCATTTTTGCAGGAGTAAATTTTTCAGGCCACCGCGTAAACGCGAACTGAGCGAGCACGACAGCGCCCCATAGGGCGATCGGCCACCCCACCCAGTATCCCATCGTGACGCCTAGCGAAAAGTGTGACTGGTCCCAGATCGCTAGCGAGGCAACCAGGGACGCAAACGCAAGCCCAAACCAATCGGAAAACTTCATGAGTCGCCGACTTGTCAGCCACATCCATATTCCGACCGCAAACACTGAACCGTGCCTCAATAGGAATGTGCTTGAATGATAATAGACCCACCCTCCTCGCGGAAACAATTCGGTCTGTATCGTGACAAAGTACAACGCGTTGACCAACGTAATCGCCCAAGCCAGATAGGTTAGCCGCGAAAAGTGTCCACTGGCCAGGAGCAGGAATACCAGTGCGTAGAAGGTGATCTCGACAGCAAGCGTCCAATAAACCGCGTCAATCCAGTCGCCCGTCGGCCAGAGCCCAATCGCATGTATGTAGCGAACCAAAAGTTGGCTCATCTGGACCTGGCCGATGTTCAGGATGGCAAGCAATGAAATGGTCGCGCATATCCACACTGCCGGGTAGAGACGCAAAATTCGGCCCTTCAGGAAGGAAAGCGGCGTGGCGCCATTCGCTGAATTCGCAATCACGAAACCTGACAGGACGAAGAAGACTTCGACGCCGACCCAGCCAAACCAGGATACCGGCGCAAGCGCATGGAATGTCGTCACATGCCGGAACATGGGATCGAGAGGCGACGTGTCAGCTGCCCAGGCATAAAATCCCAAGTGAAAAAACGCGACAGCCAGCGCTGCGCCAAACCTGACGCAATCAAGCGCATAAAAATAGGGCAGCTTCGGTTCCAAGAACTATACTTTCCGACAATGCCACGAAATCTGTATTTAGTGCTCAAAAGCAATTCTAGTATCTAATGTTAGTTGCCACAATACTGAACCGCCCCGGTAACCCCGGAGGCAATTTGGTTGGGGTCATGCAGCGATAGCGGTTTCCTTCAGCGCTGCATAGTCGTTGGCCTCGGCTTCTGCCGGCGGGATGTGCCCGATGGGCCCCAGCAGTCTGCGGCTGTTGAACCAATCCACCCAAATGAGGGTAGCATACTCGATGGCGTCCATTGACTTCCACGGTCCCTTTCGATGGATGACTTCAGCCTTGTACAGACCATTGATCGTCTCGGCGAGGGCATTGTCGTAAGAGTCCCCGACGCTGCCGACGGATGGCTCGAGGCCTGCGTCGGCGAGACGCTCGGTGTACTTTATCGACAAGTATTGGCTGCCGCGATCAGAATGATGCACCAGGCCGCTGCCAGAAACTGGCCTTCGGGCATGAAGAGCCTGTTCGAGCGCATCAAGGACAAAGCCTGCATGTGCGGTGCGGCTGACCCGCCAGCCAACGATGCGACGAGCGAAGACATCAATGACGAAGGCGACATAGACAAACCCTGCCCAGGTCGAGACATAGGTGAAATCGTTCGCCATTGTCTCTCGGACCAATGGCGTTCCATTGGCTCACCCCAGAGGCGGTTCGGAGCAGATGCCCGGAAGTTCCGGTTCACCTTGTCACGCGGGCATGGCGCGGATGTGTCTGGCACGGTCGTACGCACCTTCTTGCCGCGTCGAACACCCTGAAGGCCTTGATCCTTCATCAACCGTT
>JAHJSB010000009.1 GCA_018830285.1 Alphaproteobacteria bacterium | reverse complement strand
TCTACACTAGCGCGCAGCAGCAGGGTGAAAGCACGTGGATAATCTATTGAGACAATTGCCACAGATGCAAGCGCTCCTTGAAACAGCGCATATCGGGGCGTTACTTCGGACCTATACGCGCCCGGAGGTTACCCGGGCACTGCGTTCGAGGCTTCAGGCCCTGCGCGGTGGCGTTCGGTCGGGGCACATGACCAGCCTCCCTGACTTCGAGAGCGAAACCTTTGCCACCAGCCTGGTCAGTTCGATCGAAGCGAGGCGTCAGCCGAATATGCGCTCGGTTATCAATGCGACAGGCATTATCATCCATACCAATCTCGGTCGTGCCCGCCTCGCGCCTGAAGCGATAGCCGCTATGCAGGCGGTTGGGGCAAACTATTCAAACCTTGAGCTCGACCTCGATACCGGAAAGCGTGGCTCGCGCTATGCCCATGTCGAAGACCTCATCTGCGACCTGACGGGTGCTGAAGCCGCCCTCGTCGTGAACAATTGCGCTGCGGCTGTCTTGCTCAGCCTGATGGCAACTGCGCAGGGCAAGAAAGTCATCGCGTCACGTGGTGAACTGATCGAAATTGGTGGTGCTTTTCGCCTACCTGATGTCATCGAACAAAGTGGTGCGATCCTCAAGGAAGTCGGCTCGACAAACAAAACGCGTGCCTCAGACTATGAGCGTGCCATAGACAGCGAAACGGCTGTCCTCCTGAAAAGCCACACGAGTAATTTCCGCATCGTCGGATTTACGTCTGCGCCAAAGCGCGAAGACCTCGCCTTGCTTGCGCGCAATTCAAACACCATCCTCATGGAAGACCTCGGCAGCGGTGTGCTGATGGACCTTTCCGCCTATGGTTTGCGCGATGAACCTGTCGTATCTGACATCCTGAAATCTGGCGTCGATCTTGTCATGTTTTCGGGTGACAAACTGCTCGGCGGACCCCAGTCAGGTATCATTGCCGGACGCGCCGATCTTGTCGGCAGGTTGAAGTCTCACCCGCTCTGCCGGGCTGTGCGCATTGACAAGCTCTCGCTTGCGGCGCTCGAGGCAACACTCCGGCTTTACCGGGAACCTCACAACCCTCTCCAAAGCGTGCCCGTCCTTCGGGCCATCGCACAGACGGTTGGTGAGGTTCGCGCGCGAGCTGACCGACTCGCCGATGCGCTCATTGCATCAGGTCTCGAAGACGTGACCGTTGCGAAGAGCGCAGCCTATGTCGGCGGAGGGTCTCTCCCCCAGCAAGATCTGGAAAGCTATGCCGTCTCTGTATCTGCACCGTCTTATACCGCGGATGCGCTCGTTGCTGCCCTGCGCTCCCACGAAATTCCAATCATAGGTCTCATCAGGGGTGACCGCTTCGTGATGGACGCCCGCACCCTCATCGATGAAGATCTGCCGATTGTCATGCATGCGTTTCGCGGTGTCCGCGCACGATGAAGACGTGTCCGGTCATTGTGATAGGGCACGTCGATCACGGAAAAACCTCGCTGGTGCGCGCGCTTACGGGCATGGAGACCGACAGGTTGCCGGAGGAAAAGGCGCGTGGACTGTCCATCACGCCAGGCTTTGCCTACCGGCAGTGCGGCGATGTCATGGTCGACTTCATCGACGCCCCCGGTCATGAGGACTTCGTCCGTGCCATGGTCTCCGGCGCGTCTGGTGCCCGCGCAGCGCTTCTTGTCATATCCGCAACAGATGGCGTCCAGGCACAAACTCTGGAACACCTTCAAATTGTGGAATCCCTCGGCATCCATGAGGCGATTGTAGCCGTCACTAAGTCAGATCGGGTTTCCAATACTGAACACGCTACCCGGGAAGCTGAGTTGCGCGCCGCGTTGTCAGGCACTCGATATTACGACGCACCATTCATTTTCTGCTCGTCCACAACGGGGCAGGGGATAGGAGCGCTTGGCGATGCACTGGGCCACCTTGGCCTTCGGTCAACCGGATCCGAACCCGTTTTTGCGGCCTTCCTTGCTGTCGACCGCGTCTTCGTTGCGCAAGGGCGTGGCACCGTTGTTACGGGGACGCTGCATGGTGGATCGATACGGGTAGATGATGCCCTTGTCCTTGCCTCCAAACAGCAAACCACAACCATCCGCGGGATGCAGGTGCGCGGTCAGGAATCATCTCAGGCCAATCCCGGCGAGCGCATCGCGCTGAACCTGCGAGGCATCTCTGCCATTGAAATCAAGCCCGGTGACATAGTGCATGCGCCGGATGCATTCGTCCCTTCCATTCAATGTGATGTTTCAATCAGCCTGTCCCCCCGCGCCAGCCGTCCCGTCAAGCACATGCAGCAGGTCCGGGTCCTGTATGGCACCGCCCATTCTGTCGCGAGCCTCCGCCTCTTTGAGGGTGAGCAATTGAGCCCAGGCGCATCGGCATTTGCCCGGCTTTGCTTCCCGGCGGCCATCACCACCTTTGCCGGCCAGCATGCAATCATCCGCTGCCTTTCACCAGCTGAGACTATCGGCGGAGCGATAATACTCGATCCCTTGGCGGCCTCGAACAAGGCCAGCAAAAAGCAACGGCTCGAGACCCTGAAAGCGGCTCAGCTTGGCGACACCCGTGGGATCGCGGCAGCTCTCGCGCGCGAGCATATGGGGATTGCGCATATCGCCGACATCTGCCGCCTTGCACGCAGTCCTGCTGCAAGCGTGCGCGGGGAGTTGGGGGCGCTGTTTATGGACGTCACGGACACTCTTGTCGCGGTGTCATCCACTGTTGAAGAGGTCAAAGAAAGGTATATTGCGCGACTTCAAGCCTATCATGCGACATGTCCGCTGAAGCCACTCGCACCGCGTGCTCACATGCATGTCCCGCGCACAGCACAGGCGCTGATCGAGTTTGTCGAGGCGATGCTCGCCTCAGAGGGAAAGCTGGTTATTTCCGGTACTGACGTGGCCTTGCCAACTCACGCTCCCCTCCATTACCTGACAGCGCAGCAACAAGAACGCATGGCCTGCATGGCCGCAAAACTGAAGGAATCGGGTCTTGCGCCTCCTGCGCCAGATGCATTCATTACAGGCCCTGACGACGCCGACCTCCTTGCCCTGCTCATTCACGAAGGAACGGCCATTCGCCTGAACAACGTCTCACTGAGGCAATCTCTCGCGTTTCACTCCGACGCCATTGCCGCTGCGGCCAGAACACTCAGGTCCACCTATCCGGGGCAGACCGCCTTTACCACCGGGGAGGCTCGTTCGACCCTGAACACAACCCGCAAGTTTATTGTACCCATTCTTGAGCATCTCGATTCACGAGGCACTACAATCCGTATTGGCGACACGCGCTATATGGCTGACGTTTGACGTACGGCTGGCTGCAGCTACTGTCTGCTGTTCATGGAGGTGACTGGAGTCTGGTGGCTTCCCTGGTCTTCAAAACCATGGACGCGTCGACAAGACGTGTGGTGGGTTCGATTCCCATCCACCTCCGCCAGCCCCGGCGTCACCCTAGACAAAACTTGTCTCTCCTCCCCAATATGGCATGAAGCAATGAGGAGTGCGTCCATGACGGAAACCAAACCGAGTTTCTCTCTGAAGTCTCTATCCGGCGACACCCATACGTTTCCGGGCGACGGCCCGCACCTCGTTGTTTTCGTTAAGGAAGACTGTGAAACGTGCAACACGGCCGCGCCTGTCGTGGAGGCCCTTCACAAGGCGTACGGTGAAAAGCTGCGCGTATTGATGCCGGGGCAATCGGGCGCTGACAACGCTGCCCTCAAGGAACGGCATGGTCTCATGTTCCCGATCCTCGATGACACATCCTGCAAGACCTCCTTCGACTGGGACATCGAGATCGTGCCTTCCGTATTCTGGATAGACGCCAATGGTAGGGTGAGGTCGCATTTCGAGGGTTTCGTTCGTGAAGAATGGGAACGCCTCAGCGCAGACCTGGCCCGGAGCCTGGATGTGCCGCAAGCCCAGATCGACTGGGCAAGCCTCCCGGCGTGGCGTCCCGGATGCGGCTCCAAACATCTTTATCCTGAAATTTATGACAAGCTCCGCGCAAGCGCAGAGGGAAGTGTGATTCAGGCGCGACGTATCGATATTGCCCCTGCGGACGACGTAATCGAGTTCATGTTCGATCAAGGCTTTTCCGATGGTCTGCCGCTCGTGCCGCCAACGCCCGAACGGGTCCTGCGAATGCTCGAGGGCACGCACCGCCCTGCGCAAGACCTTGTCGCCACCGTCCCTCCCAATATGGGTGAAGCGACCGTCGAAAAGATTGCCATCAATGCGGTCATGGCGGGATGCAAGCCGGAATACATGCCCGTCGTCATCGCCGCACTGGAGGCCGTCTGTACCGATGCATTCAATATTCATGGTGTCACGGCCACCACCATGGGCGCAGCGCCAGTGATCGTCGTCAATGGTCCCATCCGTGACAGGATCGGCATGAATAAGGGGCTCTGTGCGCTCGGGTCTGGCAACCGCGCCAACGCGACGATCGGCCGTGCCTTGCGCCTCATCGTCGGCAATGTGGGCGGCGGAAAGCCGGGTGGCGTCGAACGCTCTACGCTTGGCAATCCGATGAAATACACGATGTGCTTTGCGGAAAACGAAGAACGCTCTCCGTGGCCGCCGCTTCACGTTGAACGCGGCTTCAAGAAAGAGGATTCGGTCGTTACGGTCTTCGCCATGACAGGCGGCCCGGTCCATATCGTTGACCAGGAATCGCGCAAGCCCGAACAGGTCGCCGGGTCTATCGGATTGGGACTGGAGGGGGTGTTTCTGCCGAAATTGAGAAACCTGCCAATAGACGCACTTCTCGTTGTCTGCCCGGAGCACATCGACACGCTGATGAGTGAAGGAGATTACACCAAGGATCGGCTACGCGCCCGGATCCAGGAAGTGACCCGGCGCCCCTTGAGCGAGATGGTTGCCGACGAAACGTCCGGCGCAGGCATCCCCAAGGCAACCGCCGAAAAAATGGGCGCGGGGAAGCTCAAGACTGAAGTGCCGAAATTCGCGGGTCCGGAATATATCCATATTGTCGTGGCGGGATCTGATGCAGGCAAGTTCAGCTCTGCTTTCCATGGGTGGGCGACCGGCGAAATCGGTTCCCAATCGGTGTCGCGCAAGATCGATTTAGGCTAGAGACAGAATCCCAAACAGCTATGCTCAATAGACAAGCGAGCAGAAGAAGGACTGAAAATGACAACAATTCTTGATCCCACTGACGAGCGCAAGCCAGTCGTGCGTCAGATCACGCCGAGAGCGGGGGCGCTCACCGGTACGGTCGGCCTGCTCGACATCCGCAAGCCCCGCGGCAATGTCTTGCTCGATGAGCTTGAGCGCCAGCTTACGACCGCCGTACCCGGCATTACAGTGAAGCGCTATTCGAAGCCAACCTTCACCAAGCCGTGTCCAGATGACCTGCGGCGCGAAATTGCAGGCGAAGTGGACTATGTAGTCGAAGCACTGGCCGATTGAGGTTCCTGTACGACGTGCAGTCTGCACGACACAGTCTGGTTTGAAATCCAGGGAATCCCATCGGTCTCCATCGCTTCGTCCGAGTTCGAGGAAGCTGCCAATTTTCAGCGCAGTGCTCTTGGCATGGAAGACGCACGCTATGTCCTCGTCCCACATCCTATTCAGGATGCTACGGATGATGAAATGCGAACCAAAGCAAAGAATGCACTCACCAGCATCATCGACGCGCTGACAAAGTAACAAAGTGGGCTGGAAACGCACTCTGAGCGGCATTTTAAGTTGAACTGAGATGGAGGTGATTAATCCAGGCGTTTAACCTCGGTAAATGAGCAAAAACCGTTTCGCTACTTGATGCTTACTCGCCCGCATCTGATCGTACCAACCAAGGAATTGCACAATGGCAAACGATGAACACGGCTGCGCTGGCAGTGTCGGGGCAGACGGCCTTGGGCGCAAGGCAGGGGAACCTAGACTCGGGAAATGGTCAAGAACCCGTTTCGCGGCATTGTGAGAGATCGCGTTTCGGATTTGCAAAAGTGACTGGTGGATTCATAGGCTTTGCGTTGAACTGCGCGACTAGGCCGGGCACGCGGAAGCCACCGATCCAGGTCTTCAGAGAGCGGCCAGGTTCACGTTGCTTTTCAAAGCGGGACATCTGCTCCTCCAATGGTGATTACCAAATCGACTTGAGGGCGACGAAACCATTTTTCAAATTGAATAAATATCTCGCGTTGATAGGAAAAAGGTGTCCTGCGTTCGGTGCGACATGAAGTGGTATTCGCTCCAAGTACCGTACAGCAATTTGCATCTGTATCAGGCGCTGCGAGATGTAGCCGTGTTCAAGCTGTTGAACAGTAATATTGCCGGGTGAGAATATTATTCCGGAGCTGTGCGATCGGGAGAACGGTGTAAAAGCGTTTGTTCTGGTGGTTGGCAGTCGAAATGCGCCGCATTGATATAAGCAAAAACTATGAATACCATACTATAATTCGAATATTGTTATCTGCATTTCTGGATATCCTGTTCGCTGAAGGAGTCGAACAGGAGATCCAAACATGACGATATTCGCTACAGATGTATTCCAGTTGCCTCCGCAAGATAAGCTTGCCAAGCCTCACCGGGGCCGCGCCCTTTTGGTTTTCCGATCCGGGACGTCCGCGATCAGGAGCGCGGCCTGTCCGGATCAAAAAGGGAGCCGCCGCGCGAGAGTCGATCAGCCTGGGGGACTCCACGTATGGGGCATGATTGCCGCATGGGACGGCTCCATTGAGGCCCGGCAGTATCATATCGAGTCATTGATAAGCTGGGGTCCGTTCGAACTCGCAGCTATTTCAGAGTCTTTTGTAGATGCGCGCGACCATCGACTGGTCGCTTGCAGGTTCAGGTATTTCGGTCCTTAGGGCGAATAGGAAAAGCTTGTTCGCAGCTTTCTTGTTTCTGTCGGCCGCCTGACAGACTTGCACGTATTCTGAGGCCGTCGCACGAGGTCGAATCTGATCTAACCTGATGTGAGTACCTGCAGGGTGCGAACGAATGCAGACCCGAGACCGGGACCCGAAACACCCAATATGAAAAGAGTCATTGGCCTCACTTGGCGCGCCGCCAAGCGAGGTCCTTTTTCAAGCGCACACTGGAGCATGAAAACCCAATGGACCAGATGCTCGCTACCTTGTTGTCGCCAATGGTATTGTTCTTTGTGCTGGGGCTTTCAGCGGCCCTGCTCCGATCACAGATGACAATTCCTGAAGCCTTTGCAAAAGGGCTCGCGATCTACCTGATGATGGCGATTGGCCTCAAAGGAGGCGTAGAGATGTCAAGGAGCGACTTCTCTCTTCAGGTTTGGACAGTCCTAGCTGCCGGCATAGTCCTGTCCTTCTGCTTGCCTGTCATTGCCTTTGCGTTTTTGCGCTGGACCAGCAAGATGGACCGGATTGATGCTGCTGCAACTGCTGCTCATTATGGATCCATTTCGATCGTCACGTTTGTCGCGGCGACACAGTTTATCAGGTCGGCCGGGCTCGAGAGTTCGGGGTACATGGTTGCAGTTGCTGCACTCATGGAGGCGCCTGCGATCATCACAGCGTTGATTTTGGCGCAGCGGGGCCAGAAGAAGGCGCCTTCGGTGGCGGGCTCGGAATCGGGCGAGCTTTATCGTGAAGTCCTCCTTAATGCATCTATTGTGGTTCTGGTTGGTGCGCTGGCCATCGGATGGGTGACGGGCGAATCGGGCATGGAGCGGATTTCACCCTTCTTCGTTGATCCCTTCCAGGGCGTTCTCTGCCTCTTCCTTCTGGACATGGGGCTGTCTGCAGGCAGAGGACTGCGGCAGGGCTGGCGCCAGTTGGATTTCAGCGCCGTTGCATTCGGTTTGTATATGCCACTCGTGTCGGCGGCCCTTGGCGGAGCGATCGCCTGGAGCCTCGGAATACAGGCCGGCGATACGGCGCTGCTCATGGTGCTGGCGGCCTCGGCGTCCTATATCGCGGTTCCGGCGGCGATGCGGCTTGCGATGCCCAAGGCCAAACCATCGATTTATCTTACACTGTCGCTTGGGGTGACCTTTCCGTTCAACCTGGCGGTCGGGATACCGCTCTACCTCTATTTCGCGAACCTGATTCAAGGCTGAGGATGACAACGTGCACGAAAAAATCCGACTGGAATTGATCATAGAGCGCATGGCGCTGAAGCGAGCTTGCCGAATTCTCGAAACGGCAGGCGTCTCTGGTTACACTGTGCTGCCAGCACTTTCCGGGTATGGCCGAGGAAGCCGATGGCAACGCGACAGGGATTTGTCGGCCAGTCAGGACATGGTCGTGATCATTTCCATTAGCGATGAATCACCGATCCGGAATGTCTTGTTGAAACTCCACGAACTGCTCGATCAGCATATTGGCATCCTGAATATAGCTCGGGTTGAGGTCCTGAGGCCTGAGCGGTTTTAGGCGATTTCTGCTCCGGGTGCCGGTTGGACGCAGACAGCTTTGTGAGCGGGACACTTCTGTCTGGATATAGTAAATTTGTATCGGGACGATCAGATCATACGATTTGAAGGATGGCGCCGGTGCTCCAATTATTGCACATCAACAACAGGCGGCTCGTCCGCTCCTCATGGGAATTTTCAATGCAAATTTTGACATGTCGTTCGACGTATATGGGCGGCGCCGCGAGTTTGCTCGCGCTTGCGGTCGCAGGCTGCACCACTCCCTCCTCGAAGGACGCCGAGGCGTCTCAGTCGGAGGCTGTCTTGGTCGAGATGAATGAGGCGGAGCCAGCAATGGTTATAAAAGACGTCGCGCCTGCAGCGGCGGACCTGTGTCTGGCGTCAGGGCCGCAAACGCCGCGGGATATTGCAAGCGCTTACGGTCTCAACCCGATCAAGTTTGCAATCGCGCCAGAGCCTCAGGCACTGAACCTCTGTAATATTCACACGCATTCCAATGCTGAGCACAAAGCTCCGGGCTTCAACGTTTATGCTGGCGATGGACCAACGGGCGGCTACCGGTGTAACGAAACAGGCGAGCTCACAGAGGCCGAACTGGTTGATCCTGCCAACGGTGAGGGAGCGTTCAAAGGCGTGAAGCCAGGTGACACGATTGAAGTGCATTGGGTGTATTCATCGTGCGATGTGGCTCCAGGCGAGGGATTGGGGTCGTGTCTGAGCGACACGTGCGAAAACCCAACCTTGCGCGTTGAAGCGCAGGCGTTTCTCGTCGTCAACGACGCATCGGCAATCGATTTCAATGACTATGTGTATGACAATACGGTCGTTGATGGGTTTCACCAGCCGAAGACCTTGCCAGCGGGAACGGGAACTCCGGTTGTTTTCCGTGGATCCACGACGGGTCCAAGCTACGATCAGTCGACCTGCTCACCTTTGCAAGTGACCTGGAGTGTTCGCCCCATGTGTGCCCGCATCGACATCAGTTCCCTCAATGAGTGGGCATCCAAGGGCAATGTATTCAATGAGACCAAGTCTCACGGCGTGCGCGCGCTTGTGACCGCACCTGAACTGTTGTCGCAGATCGAGTAGTTCGTCGGATATTTTTCACGAGCGGGCAGGTCAGTCGACCTGCCCGCACAATTGTCCTGGAGTTGGGGCGCCTGCCTTGTTCGGGAATCGAAACTTCAGTTTCGTCTCGGGTAGGGTGCAACCCTCCGTTTGCCAGTTTGGCGCATGGGGATACCGACACGCAGCCCTGCTCCGCCGCTGCCGCAGGGCCGGTTTCCGCGAACCGCAAGTTGCTGGTCTGATTGCGCTCGATTGAAGGTGCCGCGTTCAGCGATTGTGCCCAACGAATAGCTTGTTCAGTTGAACGATTCTGACTGGGGACAGGAAAGCGGTGTTGATCGGAATGGGGCTTTTGTAGGGTGTGGTAGGACCATGGGTCCAGCGGTTCGGATCGAGGTGGGATGCCTCAGAAGACTGTATTGTATACGTACGGAGGATCGACAGAATCGCGTTCTGCCCGATTCTCTGTCACCACTAGCCTTTGAAATTCTCTCTCAAAAAATGCCGGCAGGCACGTGATGGCCTGCCGGAGGGGAGAGTGGTGCGTCCTGCGCCTAGCGACGCAAAACCCGATTGGGCTCCATCGGTTTGGGCGAGATGACAGCCCTGGACTGCCTCTGGGGGAGTTTCACCCGGCTCCGTGGATCCTTTTCGGGACGAGCCAAAAACAGCATCACAAAGTCTGCGTCAGACAGCATGGGAACGTCCTTATGCGCCGAGCGGTTGGGCATAACGCCGTTTGCGACGGGCGCGCCAGTGACGACGATCCATACGCTTGGCGCAATCGTCGCTCCTGAGGGACGCAGCGAGCATGAGTATTTTCTCTGTGTAGCCACCTTGCCCGGTGGGTCGGGAGGGAGGGGCTTTGCTTGTCATTTCAATCTCCTTTTTCGAACCGTCTATTCGGTTCAGGATTGAAATAGACAAAGTTCGATATTAGTTCCAATACCACTATTCGGTCTAGTTAATAGAGAAAGACTATATTGTGCGCCCAACTCTCAGACAGATGCAGTACCTGGTTGCGATCGCCGACACCGGTAAGTTTGGTGAAGCTGCCAAGCTCACCAATGTCAGTCAGCCGAGCATGTCGGCCCAGATTGCGGAAATGGAAGCTCAACTCGGCGCTGTGCTGATAGAGCGCGGTCGCCAGCGGGCATTTTTAACACCGATCGGTGAGGAAGTTGTCCGCCGCGCCCGGCTGCTTTTAAGGGACGCCGAGGACCTTAAGTCGGTGGTTCGTGCCGATGCGCAGGATCTGACGGGGCGCATCCGGCTTGGTGTTCTGCCAACAATTGGCGCCTATCTTTTGCCCTCAGTGACGCGTCATCTTCACTCAGAGCATCCCGATTTGCGCCTGATCGTGCGCGAAGAGCGCACAATCGATCTTGAGCGTCATTTGCATGACGGGCATTTTGATGCGGTGATTTCAACGGTTGAAGATCATGCGGACGTCGATCACGAATTCCTGTTCCAGGAAGATCTGTGGGTTTGTGCTGCGCCGGACGATCCATTAGCTCAAAAGACGGGTTATGTGTCCCTCGCGGATCTTGAAGGGCGCACCCTGCTCACGTTGGGTTATGGTCATCGTCTCAATCTCATCATTCAGTCGCTGGCAGAGGTCTCGGGCGCGCACGTGAACTCAGAGTATGAGGGTACAAGTCTTGATGCGATCCGGCAAATGGCAGAAATGGGTGTCGGCATCGCCGTTTTCCCCAGCCTGTATGCTCTGACGGAAGCGCGCCGGGATCCCGATCTTATCGTCCGGCGCATAAATGACGGGCGTGCCAGCAGGCAAATTTCTCTGATCTGGCGCAAGACCTCGCCTCTCGCCAGCCGCCTGTGTTTGCTGGCCGGGGAGCTTCGGGAGGCGGCCGGGTCGATTCTTCACAAGGTGCCTGCGCGGCGGAAGCGTTAGTTGCGGCTCATTTTCAGGCCTTGGCTGTGGCGCCCCGTTAATGATAGTAAAAAGGTATGTAACAGGCGATAATAATAAGTTTTAAGCAATGATAACCATGGGCGATCTCTACTCTTGGATTTGCATGAGGAGACATTGGAATGAACTGGTTGGGCGACATGTTTTCGGAGCTCTCGCAAGCTATGACAGAGATTGTCAGATCAACCGGCCTTGAGGCAGCCAAACTTGGCGTTTAGCCATCTCAAGATGGCCAAATCACCCTTCGGCTACTTCAGGGCGTGACCTGAAATCATCCAACATGGCGTCATGATGCATGTCAGGTTCCCGCTCTCACTTCCAAATGTCGAAGACCTGTTGCGCGAGCGTGGGATTGATGTCTGCCACGAGAGCGTCCGGCTGTGGGTCGATCGGTTCGGGACTTGCTTCGCGCACAAGATCTGGAAACCCCGGTCCGAAGCGATGCGCCAGAGCCGGCAATGGCAGTGGCGCCTCGACGACTGAAATGCTTGGCTCTGGTGGTCCAGCCCTGGTGCAAAAATCCGCTGGAAAACTAACACACTTTCCGGACCACTTTCATCAGATCACGTCAGTCTTGGCGATTGCATCCGGGGCCACTGTGCTCAGCCACGTCAATGACAGTGGCTTCTGGTTCGTCAGCCGGTATCTTGGATTGTCAGAAGCGCAGACACTACGCGGCTGGACCTTGACGGTAACTCTGGTCGGACTCGTCGGGCTCGCGATGACGCTGGTCTTGTCACTTTTCGTCTAGGATACGCTGGCAAGGCCCGCGAGTGCGAGCCGAAGCTGCGCCTCGGTTGGCGGGGCGATATCGATGCGGGTGGCATCGCCTGGCGGCTCGAGGGCGTCGATCTGGCTGCCGAGCAGGGCAAGCTCGAAGAAGTGGCCGCGAAGCGCGACAAGGCGTTCTTGCAGCAGCGCTGCCGGTCCGTCGAGGAGGATGCAAGATGGGGCGACGCCGAGGCCGTCCGCGATCATCCCCGCACAACGGCGTTGAGGGCGCAGCAGGAAACCACGCTGGGTTCTCTGCGCATGCGGACGAATTCGGTGAGCACCGCAATCCAGTCCCGGCGGTCAGAATTGTCCAGCGGCTGGCCGGCGGTCATCTTTGCCGTGTTGGTCGCGCTGTGGAAGTCGTCACCTTCGATGAAGGCCCACCCGAGATGCGCGGCAGGCGCGCGGGAAAGCGTGGTCTTGCCGCTGCCGGACACGCCCATCACGATGGCAACGGGGGAGAGTTCACGTCGAGTCTCAGGCATGTGTCCCGCGTTGAGTTGGTTGGCCGAAGGTAAAGAATAGCGCGCCGGCGTGGGGGGACCAGACGCTGGCGGGCATCATCGGGTGGGTGTTTGGCTGTCGCATGGAGATGGGGTCGCACCAGGCTGGCACAAACGCCAGCCGGTGCTGGATCGGGGGTGCCTGAGTACCTGCTTGACGAACCAGGCCTGACCGGGTGGATCAGTGACAAGCCCGCTTCGAGGCCTTGTCAAAGGAAACGATATTGCTAGTACGCATGTGCGGATCGTTTCCACTCGCTGGTCTTCGCGCTGTAGCTGCCACAGGCTGGTTCGCTCCAAATACGGGCCGCAGGCCAAAAGGAGACCGCCTGGAGTGATGCCGTTGACAATGCCCACATGAGACTTGGCGGGTTTCATACAGGACCGCCCGCGGCGCTGGCGCGGTGGATCAATGCGCCGCGCAGCCTGACTGACGGGCCGATCGTGCCTGCGCTCCTGATGTTCTCGATGCCCCTGCTAATGACCAATTTCCTGCATTCGATTGCCGGAACATGGGCGGCGATCTGGGTCAGTCGCGTGCTGGGGGAAGGGGCGCTGGTGGCCGTCGTCAACACCAACGTGTTCTTCTTCATCATGATGGGAATGGTCATCGGCGTGGGGGCGGCATCCGGCATCGCGATCGCCCAGTCGGTTGGCCAGGGCAACATGCTCCACGTCAAGAAAATCGTGGGATCGTCAGTTGCATTCGCAGCCATCTCGGCGACACTCATTGCGGTTTTGGGGGTCGTGTTTGCACCCTGGCTCGTTGATGTGATTCGCCTGCCGCAGGCATCGCGCGACTTCGCCATCGTGTTCCTGCGCATGACATGTCTGGTCATGCCTTGCCTGTTCGTCTTCATCTTCCTGATGATGATGTTGCGCGGATGCGGGGATTCCAAGACACCATTCAGGTATTCTGTTGTCTGGATTGGACTGGCGCTCCTGCTGGGACCACTCTTTCTCACCGGCTACGGCATCTTCCCACGGCTCGGCATCGCAGGAATCGCGCTCGGCAATCTGATCGGCGTCGGCTTTGCGCTCGTTGCGATGGTGCGGCACATCTACCGGCGAAACCTGCCTATCGCGCTACATGGGGACGAACTGCGTTTCCTGCGTCCGGATCCGGCATTGCTGGGAATGCTGATCAGGCGCGGCCTGCCGATGGACGCCGAAACGATCATTGTGCAAGGCGCCTATTTTGTACTCCTTGCCATGGTCAATGCCTACGGCGTCACCACGGCGGCAGCCTATGCCGGCGCCGCTCAGTTATGGGGATATGTCCAGATGCCGGCCATGGCGCTGGCTGCCTCATTGTCTGCGATGGCGGCCCAGAACATTGGTGCCGACCTGTGGCACAGGGTTGATCACATTGCCTTGCGCGGTTGCCTTCTCAGCTTTGCGATCACAGCGCTGACCGCCATTCTGGTCCTGGCTTTGGGAGACTTGCCGCTTCGGTTGTTCCTGCCGCAAGGCGGTGCCTCCCTCGAGATAGCTCACGATATCAATCGCATCGTATTATGGAGTTGGTCTGTTCTGGCGATCACGGCCGGGCTGCTGTCGATCGTGCGGGCGAACGGCGTGATGATGCCACCGACCATCGTTTTTGCGGTGACCATGTGGGGCTTTCGAGTACCCTTCGCCCACTATCTCGAGCCCTTTATGGGACAAGCGTCGATCTGGTGGAGCTTTCCAGTGGGAACAATCTCGTCCGCTTTGCTCGCCATACTCTATTACCGCTTTGGCGGCTGGCGCCAGAAGGCATTGCTGATGGATTCGGTTGAAAGCAAGAATGTGTAATGCAGGCGAGGTCCGTCATCAGGTGATCCAGGAAGGATTGCCGTGCGCAGAGGTACCCGGCATCCGGCACTCCCTCTCCCCCACCCCCTTGTCCAACCCATAGCCCGTCCGCGCTATACTGCCCTCATAACCGGCAACAGCGATCTCATCCATCACGGCCTCGACAGGCGCGGTTGCGCTGTGCGCGGTGATCAACATGACAAATGAGCAGCTGCGCCCGCTGACCTTGCCGCGCAGCCTCAGGCAGCGGGCCATGGGCCGGCTGAAACAGCTCGAGATCATCGTGCGGCACCGAACTCGCCACCTTCCCGGCCCCGCGCCGTTTTGCCCAGTCGGGCCGGGTGCAGCCGGAAGTGGATCCCGAAGCCTCCGGGCTGTTTCCGGGCAGCATCCGGGCCTCCGGCCCGGTGCCCGCCGCGCCCTTCCTCGCCCGCATCAGCGGCCTCTACAAGGTGCTCGAAGCGCCGGAGCTCTACGCCAGGTGCCTCGCCCGGTCGCTGGATCGCCAGCGCAAACGCGGCGACCCGAAACCGCATGCCCTTCCCATGGCCTCGGCCTATCGCCCGCGCCCGGAACTCGGCCTGATCGCCACGGCCCTGCCGGGCCTGCTCTCCGCCGCGCTGGAAGGGGGATAATTCAAGCTGAGTCCGACAGGCTTGTCAGACAGGCGTGCCGGGCATTCTGCGGAGTGTGCGGTCGCGTGCGCATCTCTACCCCCCGAGGTTACCTGCGAAGGCAGGTATCCATGGACGAATGGCGCCACGGGTGCCGGGGAAAAGGCCGGTCCATGGACCACTGCCTTCGCAGGGGTCTGCGGTAATGCAGGAATTATTCAGGGGTCCGCCCCACACCCGAATTCCCGGCGAACGCCGTGACCTCAGGCTATCGAAGAAAGGCACACGCGGCACGAGAACCCGGCCTGCGCCGGGGATACGGGTTACGAGACGACGGCTTCGCCGAGGTACTGGTCGAGGCAGGCCTGGTGCGTCGGCAGGCGGGCGACGGCATTGGCGATATTCGTGCTGAGGCCGGTCAGCGCCGTCTGCATCTGGTCGCGCGACATCAGGCGGCCGAGATGGTGGCGCCCCTGCGGCTGGAGGCGCTGGCCCATCATCACCTGCAGCCAGGAATCGACCTGGAAGAGCTCGGATTTCCTCGCTGGTTGAACCGCTTCCTGCAGTGCGCCGGAATTTCTGGCGAACGGTCAAGGAGATGGCGACAACACTATTTGATCGCACCAATGCTCCGATCCTTGTTGGCAGCATATTCGGTTCGATGGGGGGCGGTGTGAACGCGGCTTTGACAATCTATATACAAACGCATTTGCGGGAACTAACGGCTGACAAGATTGCCCTATTGGCGGCAAGCGGCCTGCTGGGTGTCGCGCTAGCGTTCGTGATCGTGCTTCCTGTTTCAAAAGTGTTTGGCAAGAAGCGAACCACGCTCGCACTTTACGCCGTAACGCTTCTGGGCGTGGTGGCACCTGTTATTCTCCGGCTATTGGGACTGTTTCCCGACAATGGAAGTCCCGTACTCGTGCCGCTTCTGTTTGTTTTCATGACCGTCGTCGCGATGGCCGTCGTCACGGCATCCATTCTGGTCGCTTCGATGGTTTCGGACGTGACAGACCAGATACTGCTCAAGACCGGACGTCAGTCCGAGGGCATGATCCTTTCGGCGACCACATTCGTAGGAAAGGCGGTTTCAGGCATGGGAGTGCTGGTGTCCGGCCTTATCCTGACGCTTGTTAGCTTTCCCGAAGGCGCTAAACCGGGGGCGGTTGATATCGCCGTTGTGCACAGTCTCGCATTCTGGTTCGCGCTGGCGACGCTGGTCTTTACGAGCATGGCGCTAGTCATAATGAGCTTTTACCCTGTTTCGGAGGATGATCATCGGTTCGCCGTCGAGGAGAACGTTCGGCAGCGGGCCGCTGAGAATTGACTTCGGAATACGGCAATTGCCATGAAATCCACCTATATTTCAGCAGCTTGAGGCCCTTGAAACACATATTCCTCCAGTACTTTAATCAGAAGATTAGGTAATCTATCGTTCCACTTATTATGAGGCGCGCGGCGGGATGGGGTCGTGCTAAGAGAATCACAATGGTCAAACGTCCCAAGTCCAAAACACCAGAGCCTGCTGACGGTGCGGATGATGCGCAAGTTGCGGAAATAAAATACCCGCGTCGGACGGAGCGGCGCAAACGCACCAGGGCAAAAATTCTCAATGTAGCCGCGAAGCAGTTCAGCGAAGGTGGTTACGGCCCGACGACGATGCAGTCCATCGCCGATGAGGCGGATATTCACGTCACGACATTGTTCATGCACTTCAATAGCAAGAGTGATCTTGCGTTGAGCATTGTAACGACTGCTGCGGATGAACTGCGCGAGCGGGCATCGAACGCCAGGGGCGAAGTCGGCTTTTTCGAGTATTTCCGACGCGAGGTCCGCACGCTGGTCGACGCGCTGAAAACCTCTGCTCAGCCCGGTCTTATGTTCTGGAACACCCAGCGGGGCGACAATGAACTCGCCTTTGCCTGGACGGCGTTCGAGCGTGAGCAAAGAAATATCTATGCGGAATTCATCGCTGCTGAATATGATGTCGACCGTGCGAATGACTACCGGCCAGACCTGACTGTATCGCTTGTGCTTTCCAGCATCATTCTGGCGCACAAGAAATGGAGCCGCGCTCCAAGTAAACTGAATCTCGAGGCAGAAGTCGACGCGTGCCTTGAGATCGCGGAAACAGCGGCACGTGAGATGCTGTCATCGGTCGCTGCTGTATAGATCCGTTCTGGCGCACTGAACGGGTTCACCTCATTCCAATGTTTAGGATTGCGATTGCATGATCCATCGTGAACTAAGTCGTCGAAACATATTGGGTGATATTACACAGACTGATAGAAGGCATCGCCGTGAGACTGCGGCATGGTCAGGCTATCTAACCCGGCATGCGGACAAGCTTCGTGTTTTTACCTCAAGTTAGAAACGCGACGTCCCGTCTTGCGCGAAAACCCCTCTCGTCGGCCGGGTCCTGCTCGTTGGCATGCTGAATCGTTTGCGTCGAACCTGGCTGAAAATGGCCGCTGAGGGGCTCCAGCGTATGTTCCGCGAAACCAAAATGTTGCACGCCAGCCGGGTTTGCGGTGCATTCGGAGTTTTGCGTTGACCTTGGTGCGCACTCAGCCATTATGGTTAAAGCAAGGTTAGCCAGAGGGGGAATTCCGGTGACCACATGCGGACGAAAATCGGGACGACTAAAATATTGTCTGGCGACGCTAGGAATAGTGTTCTCGCTTGCTGCGCCGGCCTATGCTGCACCATCCACTGCAGGATGTCTCGATTTCGCAGCGCCTGAATCCAACATCAGTCAGCAATGTGAAGCGGTTGCCGCTAGCCCGAGTTTGAAGGGTTATGAAGCAGGCATAGCGGCTTTCAATGCGGCTCGGGCCTACTTGAGCGACGCTTCCGGAGCGCCCGGTGCATCGGGCAAATTCGCCAAGGCGGCCGATCTGTTGAACGTGTCCTTCAACCGGCTGTCAGACGCCGCGCTCATGAGTTCTGACCGTGGAACGCTTGGGTTCAGCAAGAAAGAATGGAAAAAGTGGCAGAAGGCGCCACTTACCGGCTTCCGCTATGATCGATCGCTGGCTTATGCGGGTGCATTGCAGGGGCTGGCGAATGCGGCGCCTTTCGTTGCAACCACGGTGTGCTCAAGCAAGCCAGATTGCCTCGGCAAAGCACTGGTGCAACTGTCCAATGAAGATATTGCGGCACCCTTTGCGCCGCGTGGATCGGCACAGGGCGATTGGCGCTACAATGAATTCTATTTCCGGCGGGGCACGCTTCATCAGGCCCGTGGCCAGATGGCTGATACAGACCTGGCCATCGACAATTTCAAGGTGGTTCTCGGCAGTCGCCGCCCCGAGCGTAAAGCTGATGCCGCACAGGCGGTTGAAATGCTCGCGCTTACTGTCGCGGATGAAAATCTGGCGCGGGGCGGGATGTCCCTCAGCCAGGCTATCAAGTATTACGCTATTGCTCTCGACGCGAGGCCCGGAAGCGGGCGGGCACAGGTCGGCTTGGGCCAGTCCTATTTGATGCTTTGCCGCGAGGCGACCACGACTCCGGCCCAGCGCGTGACCGATTGCCTGTCCGCCCGGACTGCGTTCGAGGCGGCCAAGGGGCTCGACGGGGCCGACCAGACCCAGGTCTTCCTCGGACTTGGTGAATCACTCTCGGTCGCGGCGACAGAGCTTGCCAAGGTGAACCCGGGCGACGGCAACATTCTGCTTTACACGCAGGGCTCAGTCGACGCCTACGCGCAGGCCGCGAGTGGCAGCGGCGGCAATGCCAAGGCGCAGCTATCGCTGGCCAATGCGCTCAAGTCGACTCAGCCCGATCGCGCAAGTGAAGCCTACAGGCAATATGTTGCGATGGAACTTGCCTATCCGGACTGGATTGCCGCCGACTGGCAGTCACCGGTCGGCCCGTTGTTTCTGCAAAAGGTGAATGCGTTATCCTCCATGGACGACCGACGCAGCGTCGCAGAAGCCATCATGACCCTGTACGAAACACGGTCGGTGTCCGGCGGGTTGCGCAAGGATATCTCCCTTAGCCTTCTCAACGCGGCGCTGGCTGCCCAACCTTCGCTGATCGAGGCTTCGCTGAAAGTGGGCCGGCTCCACCTCTTGCCTCCGGCCAACTGGACGGCGGCAAATGCAGCCTTCCTGAATGTTGTGAACGCGACCGGCGGCGCGAATGGCCCTTCGGCGGTTGGCCGCGAGAAGGAACGCGCCGAAGCCTTCTATGAACTTGGTCGAGCGGAGGCGCTGATCAGCAGTACGGACACGCGGGCTCAGACCAGTGTTGCAGGTATCAAATATGCCCGGGAGGCATTTTCTCTGAATGGTGCCGAGGCCCGTTACAAGAAAGCGGCTTGCCTGTCTTATATCGTGACGTTCAAGCCGACGGCAGCAGATCCGGGCAACGCCAGCTGGTGTTCCGGGATTGGCGGCGCGGACGGCCAGTTGCTGCTTGGGTTGTATTACTTGCGCATTGCGCAAACGGCACCAGCGTCGCGACGCAATGCGCTGCGGGATGAAGCCCAGGGCGCATTCATCCGGGGGAAGGGCCTGGTGTCGCAAGCAGCCGGGTCCAACGCGTTACCGGTGTTCACAAGCGATTGGCCCAAAGCACCATCAGCAATGTCGATTGCGACATTGCTGGAAGTTGGCCGGGCAAAAGCCATCGCGTGTAACGGAGCGTCAGTGAACCTGGCTTTGTCGCCAGCTGATATCAGTGCCGCGTCGAGCCAATTCGATTTTTTCCAGGTTGGGGCATGCACGCGTTAGTGCAGGAAATTTCAGGAGTGAATAAAAATGGACATCGTTAAGTCTGACGGGCTTCCACGCGGCAACATGCCGACGATTTTCGAGGAACGGACGCTCTTCCCGCCGCCGCAGCCGCCGATTATCGACGCACAGTATTCAAAGAATCGCGGCGGTTCAGTCGTGCCCCTGCTGATTTTCCTGTTCATGCTCGTTCCCTGCGCCGGGCTTGGATATCTCGTGTGGCAGAGCACCAATCAGGTAGGCCAGTTGCAGACCCAGCTTGATCAGATGGAGGCCAAGGGCAATGACGCAGTGACCGCCGACCTCAACGCCAAGATCGCTGCGCTCACCGCTGACCGGGACGCGCTGAGGGTCGAGGTGGAGACCATTGGCGACAGTCAGAAAATGTTTGATGAAAATATCGGACGACTTGTCGGTGAAAGCGGGACGCTGATCACGGAGATCGAAGAACTTCTGGCCGACCAGCGCAAGGGCGGCCCCGCGATACCTGCCAGCCTCAAGACCATTCCGGACACATGGGATGACGCAGCCATCGAGATCCTGCAAAAGCACGTTGACGCGCTCAGGGCGCACAAGGTGAAAGTCATCGGCCCACGCCCCGTGAAACCCAAGCCGGTCGAAGGCACCATTTCTGGTACGCCGCAATAGAATAGACAGACTAATCAGCAAGGAGCATTCTAGCGATGGCTGAAGCGCAACAATCAGGACAGATCGATATGAGCGACGTACAAATCATCTTCTCGCCGACGACGACCGAAAAGGAGACGCCGCTCGACCTCGACGAGCTCGCGCGGGACTTCCAGACGAACACGGACTGGAACATTCCTGAAGCCTATATGGCCCTCATTTTGTCAGCGGCGTTCGCCGATGGTGAACTCGCTCCGGAAGAGCGTCAGGAAATTGCGGCGCTTGTGATGCGGTCGCGCACCATGAAGCGACTGGACCAGGCCGAACTCGCAAAGGTGAATGCGCTCGTCAATGAGAGGCTCCAGTCTCGACCTGAGGGGCTCAAGGAAGCCTGCAGCTCTCTTCCCAGCGATATGCGTCTTTCAGTCTTTGCACACTGTGTGGACATTGTTCTGGCCGACGGCGAGCTGCGCCAGGCCGAGGCGGATTTCCTGAACAAGATTACGTCATTGTTGCGCCTGGATGCGGATAAGGCGAAGCAGGTGCTGACGGTCGTCATGCTGAAAAATCGCTACTGATACGCAATGATGGTGGTGGAACGACGAGGACTGACCGCGACACGTGGCCAAACGAGAGATGAAGTGCACCTGATTGGGTAACCGAGGATGATACCAGCGTCGAACGGAGATAATGCAGAAGAAGGGGACATTGCGGTCCTCGCGGCGATCCTTCAACAGGAGCGCAAGGGGCATTGCCACATCCGGTCGCTCTGTTTCGGCATGTTCGTTTTCAGCTTCGTGCTTCTTCTCGGCACGATGGGCATTATCGGCTTCTCCTTCGTGGTCGGTGCCCAGGGTGGAGGCGAAAAGGCCTCCCCTATGATCCTGCAGGTCCTGGCGCCGCTTTCGGCCGCGATGATCGGTTTCTTCGCCAGTTGGTGTGCGGCTCACAATTGCATCAACTCAATCGATCGCTCGCTCTACGCGGCGCAGGCGAAACGATACAAACTCTTCGAAGGTTTCGTTCGCGAGCTCCAGTGTGCGAGCAAGAAAAAGCGTAGCCTCTTGTTGGACATGGTTGGTTCAATTGTAGCATAGGGCAGATACCATGTCGGACTCCGCCGAACGGCAATTGATTGATCTCGTATCGCGTGAACAGCGCGGCCTGAGGCAAATTCTTATCGCGGGCATTACGACGTTGGTCCTCGTGGTCATGATGTCGGCCGGGCTCGGCGTGTACTACTATGTCGTTGCCGAGGATTTGTCGGTGAAATCCGAACGCCTCACGGCCGACTCCGATCGTCTCGAAAAGCATGCCTTTACGATGCGGCGGGATATCGATGCGCAGAATAACCGCGTGGCTGCGCAGGAAGCTGCCATCCGTCGCGCCTATGACGAAATGCGCCAGATGTACGCCGGGTCCGCGAGCGGGCAGGCGCGCGACATGGTCTTGCCCGCGGTCAAGGGCTATCTCGAGCGCGGGCGTCACTCCCTCGCAGATGAGCGCCTGATCGAAATACAGTCTGCCAGGCCGGGCAATGATGCTGAAGGCGCCCTGTTGAAAGGCGCGGCGGGCCTGCTGGCCTGGGAACGCAGCGGCGCGCAGATCAAGAAGGGCGATACCGGATTGCCGGAAAAGCTCACGTCGGCACAGGACTCGTTCAATACGGCCTTGGCCGATCCAGCTTTGCGGTCGCTAGCGCAGACCGGGCTCGCCTGGATCAGCTTCATCGACGCGTCGTCGTCGCGTTCGAGCTACACATTGGCTGACTGCCAGGCGGTGGATGCGATGGTAGGCCAGATCGGGAGCGACGATGAACTTGGTCTCCAGCCGCTCTACTGGCGCGCCCAGTGCAACCGCAAGCTGGGTCGGACACGGGAAGCACTCAGCGATTATTCACTGGCGCTCAATCGTGTTGACCCGGCAGCAGACGACACGCCAGACCCTGCGGAACAGACGATCCAAATGAACGCCTTTCACGGGCTGGGCACCGTGCTGATCACGACGGCCGACCTGCCACCGGACGCTGGCGTCGATTCCGCGCGGGCACTAGCCGAGCGAGTGTGTGGGTCGGGCGATGCTGGCGAAGGATCGCATTTGATGAAGCTCACGCGCGCTTGCCTCGATAAGGCGATCGCCTTGCGAGTCGCACTTGGACAGACCGAGAACCAACAGAGTGGATCGGGCGAGAACAAAGGGTTCACCTACCTGCGCGATGGTGACTTTGACGGTGCCTTCGAACATGCAAAAAGCATTGAGAAGACCGGCTTGTTCGCGTGGAACGAACTTGTCCGGGCGCTTTCTGCCGAACAAGTTGGAGATGATAACGTCGCCCGCGAAGCTCGCCGGAACATATCCCTGTTTCCGCCGGAAGGATTCAATGCCTGCGAACTGAAAGCGCTGATGACGCCTGAAGTCTACGAGACGGCGCGCGCCATCATCTCCAGCGAGCATGACGACATGGACGTCACATGTGATTGATATGCGCCTGACGTCCGCGCTCACGTTGCAAGTTGCGCGGCCCTCTTGGCGCTATCGGAAAGTGCTCAACGGCGAATAGCCGGGCTTTCCATTTCCAGACCGTTGGCTCTGGAACTCAGGTACAATTCAAGATCTATATATTTTGGGTCTCCGAATGCCTTGGGTTCGGCGCGCACGCCGGCATCGCAATCGCGGATACGTCTGTGGAGCGAGCCGAGCGCCTGCCATTCCAGGCGATAGGCGGGAAAGCCATTGCCGTGGCCCTGGCTGATCGTGTCGCCTCGCAGGCGCTTGCCCCAGTTCTCGTCATGGCATTGATGACACGACAGGTTGAACTGTCCCCGGCGGGTAAAGAAATAGTCGCGTCCGTTCCTGTAGTGTGGGGCAGCGGCGCCATCGGTGGAGACCGAAATGGGCACGCCAGCCGATTGGCTGGCGACGAAGGCTGTCAGGGCGAGCAAGTCGTCGCTTTCATAGTCCAGCGCGGGCAGGTTCTGGTGGCGGATACGGCATTGGTTGATGCGGCCCTCCAGATTAAGGAGGTCGCCAGTGGCAGCATCGATGGCCGGATAGGTGGCGGCGGCTCCGGTTAGGCCCTCGCCGTGACATGATGCGCAGGACGGCGCATCGCCCGCGCGGCTTCCGAAAAGTGCAGCCCCGCGGTCGACCCAGAGATAGCCGGGATTGGCGAAGCTATCGTCCTGCATGGCTTGTGTTTCGGCGGTGAGGAACGTGTAGCCGGACCGGACATCGGCAGCGGGCAGATCCGTGTCGGTTGTTGGCGACGGGCTGCATGCCGCAACCAAGGCGGCAAAAGCCAGGACAGGGGATAGCCGGATCATGTAACAGACAGGGATGCAGTGTCGCTCCACGTTTCGCCATGTTGGTCGGTCCAGCGGAACTCCAGTGTTCCGGACCGGACCGCCCGCGTGTAGAATTTGAGAAAGGGGTCGGCGGCGATGGCGGGGTGGAAGTCGGCCGAGAAGACCAATTCGCCATCATAAAGGCATTCGAACCGCGTGATGATATTGCGCGGAATCTGTTCGCCGCGTGACCCGCGCCGATAACCGCTCTCCATCGGGTGCTGGATCAGAGCCTTGAGCTCGATGATCTCGTCTTTCCTGGCGGTCTGCGGGACAGAGAGTCGGATGCTGGTCACCAGAGCACCACGCAGGCGGCAAGTGTGACGACAGTCTGGGCACTGCCAGACCAGAGACTGCCATCATTCATCTCCGCCACAGCCTGGACGGCCTGCGTGCCGCCGAGACGGATGCGCGTGGCGACGGCGGCCCGTCCGGCGCGGGGACCAAGCTGGAACCGGGCGACACTGGCAATGGGGTTGCGCGGCGAGAAGATCGCGATCTGGCGTACATGGTCGTCTTCTGTCATCGGGCTGTCGATCTCGACTGAGAAGGGAACTGAATAGCCGTTCTCGGCAATGGCGGGGAGCTTGAGCGTGACGCGGCCATCGCGGATGACGCGGCTGCCGAACAATTCCTGCTGCGCGGCCTTCACATCGTCAGGGGTCGCAAAGGCTGGCAGCGGCGTGGCGGCGATCAGCACGGTGCCGGCGCCAAGCCGGATGAGGGCCCGGCGGCTGAACCTGGTCTCTGGCGGGGCGGGATGGTCAGGCATCGGTTTCCTTCAGCGACGACAGGTAAGCGACGAGGTCTTCCACATCGTCGGCGGAGAGAACCGGCTTGCCTTCATGTGCATCTGACACCTGATATAGGTCGTGAATGCGATAGTAGGAAGGCATCAGCACACCGGGCTGCACCAGCTCATAGTCGACCACACGCAGGCGGAGCTGGCCGGGCGAGAGGCGTGAACCAATTCCAGTGAGGGCGGGGCCGACATCCCCCTGGAATTCCGCATCAAGG
Source organism: Alphaproteobacteria bacterium (assembly GCA_018830285.1). Lineage (GTDB taxonomy): Bacteria > Pseudomonadota > Alphaproteobacteria > Caulobacterales > Hyphomonadaceae > Hyphomonas. The sequence continues at coordinate 30,446 of JAHJSB010000009.1, read as the reverse complement.
CCAGCGACCTGATGGCAGAGTACGCAATGTCCCCCGTCTCGGGAGACGAACAGGGTCTCGCCATGCGCGGCGTCAGCGAGCGTGTCTGCGAGCGGCAGGGGGATCGAGTCGACGTCAATCTGGTTCGGTGCGACGAGGCGCGGGCTGTCCGGCGTGCACGCGACTGTCAGGAGGCAGGCGAGGAAAGCGATCATGCCATCCCGTATCATCCGAATGCCTCGCCCGTGATGGCCGCGAACCAGGCGTCCGCCTGTGCGGCTTCAGCCTTGCGAACGTCAGCGCCTGCGCCCAGCGGGCTAAGACCACCCGCACCGTCAATATTGGTGAACTTGCCGCCCTCGTTCGAGTAGACGCCGGCAATCGAGACGGCTTCGTCTGGGGCGATAAAGGAATAACAGGTATTGGCCAGCACAGTCGACTGGGCGTCCATTTCGGACAGGAGCCGCGCAACGGCAATGGCGCAAACCTTGGCTTGCAGGTTTGCCGAGAAGGCAGATTTCGGCATCGGGGCGGCGATGGTCGCGTCGCCGATGACGTGGATGCCAGGCTGGAGCGCGGACTCAAAGCTGATTGCGTTGATCGGGCACCAGCCAGTGGCGTCGACGACGCCTGCGCGCGATGCGATCTCTTCTGCCTTTTGCGGAGGGATGACATTGGCCACATTGGCACGAATGTCCTCGAAATCTGTCGACAGGGTGAGCGTGGTCGGATCGACGCCGATGACACGCCCGTCCTGCGATGCCGCGCGCCATTCGAGATGGTCAGGATAGTGCGTCTCCCATGCCTCCATGAAGAGGGGCATTTTGGAGAACGTGTCCTGACTGTCGAGGATGAGAAGCTTGGAGTTCGGCTTGTGTTTCTTGAGGTAGTTCGCGATGAGGCTGGCGCGTTCGTAGGGGCCTGGCGGGCAGCGGAAAGGGGGCGCCGGAACAGACATGACGACGAGGCCGCCATCGTCCATCGCCACGAGCTGGTCGCGCAGGCGCAACGTTCCCGAACCGGCCTTCCAGGCGTGTGGCATTTGGTCTGCGGCGGCAGCGTCATATCCTTCGATCGCATTCCAGCGGAAGTCGATGCCGGGCGACAGGATCAGCCGGTCGTAGGTCAGGGTGCGGCCATCGCCAGAAGTGACCGTTCGAGCCACAGGATCGACGGCGGTTGCTCGCCCGGCGATGACGGCAATCCCGGAACGTCTGAGCGCCTCATAGGAAAAATTCTGATCCGTGATGGCGCGTGTGTCGCCGATGACCAGGTTGCTGAACGGGCAGGCCGTATAAGTGGCATTGGGCTCCAGCAGTGTGATTTTGGCCGACGGCAGAAGGTCGCTCGCGAAGCATGCGCGCCGCGGTGGCGCCACCAAACCCGCCACCTATGATCACGACACGGGCTCTGGTCTTTGCAAACGCGGACAAGGGCAGGAGCCCAGTGCCGGCAAGTGCGCCGATGCCCGCTATCAGGCGGCGGCGATCGATTGGAAAGCCGGGCTCACTCATCGACCGTCTCCGCGCCGAGATACTGGCTGATGGATTCGACTCGTGTCTGCGAATAACCGCGCGCAATGCGATGCATCACGGTCGTGCCTTCGGTGTCAGCCTTGTAGAAGGCAAGTCGCTCCTGCAGCGCCCCGGCATTCATCCGGTCAAGGCTGGGCACGACAGATTCCGGTCCGGCGTGGCACCCTGAACACGTCGCGGCGAGCGCAGCCGCTTCGGTCAGCTGGCCTGTATCGCTGCCATCCTGTTCAGGTGCGGCGCTAATGGGGGCCTGCTGGCACGCCGCTGCGGAGAGCAGTGTGGCGACCAGCAGGCATGAGCGTTCGAACAACAATATCAGGCGTCCCGCAGGTTCTGGTCCTTGATGGGCAGTTTGCGGACACGCTTGCCTGTTGCCGCATAGATCGCGTTGAGCACGGCCGGTGCTGCCACGGCGATAGTCGGCTCGCCAACGCCGCCCCAGAATCCGCCGGACGGCATGACGAGGGTCTCGACCTTGGGCATTTCGGAAATGCGCATGGAGTTGAAGCTGTCGAAATTCTTCTGCTGGGCAACGCCATTCTCGAATGTGATTTCGCCGTAAAGCATGGCGGACAGGCCGTACACGAACGAGCCCTGAACCTGCGCTTCAACCTGTTGCGGATTGACCGCATAGCCGGGATCCGTCGCCGCGACAATCCGGTCGATCTTAAGGTTTCCGTCTGCGTCGACGGTCACCTCGGCACAGGCCGCGGTGTAGGAGCCGAAGGAGTAGAAGTTGCAGAGACCGCGCGACTTGCCGTCATCCGCGCCCCAACCGGACTTCTCGGCGACAGCCTTGAGAACGGCTTGAGACTTGGGGCTGTCCTTCAGGTGGGCGAGGCGGAATTCCAGTGGATCACGTCCTGCTGCATGGGCCAGTTCGTCCATGAAGCATTCCAGGTAGATCGCATTCTGGTTGGCGTTCACGCCGCGCCAGAAGCCCGGGCGCACGGGTGGGTTGCGCATCGCATGGTCGACCAGGAGATTGTCGAACGTGTACTTGAGAGTCTGGTCTTCGACACGGGCGTCAACGCCGGACGGTAGGAGTCCTTGGAAGGTGGCAAAGTCCATGCCGTTGGCCAACGCCTGCGGCATCAGTGCGGCCAGGATCGACTGGCCCGAAATTCGGATGTGAAGCCCGGTGAGATTGCCGTCTGCATCCAGTGCGCCACGCGCCCTTGCTTTGGTGATGGGGTGGAAGAAGCCGTGCAGCATGTCCTCTTCACGTGACCATTGCAGCTTTATGGGCGTACCCGGCATCTGTTTTGCGATCTTCACGGCCTGGCTGACATAATCCGACATGCCCCGCCGACCGAACCCGCCACCGAGGTGAAGCTTGTACACGTCGCACTGTTCGATCGGCAGCTCAGCGGCTTCGGCGGCTGCAGCAAGCGCTGCTTCGCCATTCTGGGTGGGGCACCAGACTTCGCATTTTTCGGGAGTCCAGATCGCGGTGGCGTTCATCGGCTCCATCGGCGCGTGGTTCTGGAAGGGCATGTTATAGGTGGCTTCGACCACTTTGGCCGCATTGGCGAAGGCCGGGGCGATCTCACCCACCTTGTTGCCTGTAAAGGCATCGTCGGACGTCAGGCCGTCATCGAGTTCCGTTTCAAATTCGGAGCTGGAGAACGCCACGCCGCCTTCCCATTCCACGGGCAGGGCGAGGACGGCCTTGTTGGCGCGCCACCATGTGTCGGCGACCACGGCGACGGCGTCGTCACCGATCTGCACGATCTTCTTCACGCCGGGCATGGAGGCGACGGCGGACGCGTCAAGGCTCTTCACCTTGCCGCCAATTTGCGGCGACTGCCGGATGGAGGCCGTCAGCATGCCGTCAAGTTTGACGTCGGAGCCGTAGACCTGCGCGCCGGTGAGCTTGTCGGCGGTGTCGAGGCGCTGCTTGGGCTGGCCGATGATTGTCCAGTCCTTCGGATCCTTGAGCGTCACGTCGAGCGGCGGCGCGAGTTGCGCTGCAGCTGACGCAACCTTGCCATAAGTCAGCGTCTTCTTTGATCCCTTGAGCGAGACGACCCCTTTGGACACGGTGCATTCGGCGACGGGAACGCCCCATTCATTGGCGGCGGCTTCAACCAGCATGATGCGGGCCGCAGCGGCGCCTTCGCGCACGTATTGGTGCGAGCGGCGAATGCCGCTGCTGCCGCCGGTGGAGAAATCGCCCCAAACGCGTTCGCGGGCAAGGTTCTGGCCAGGGGTCGGGTATTCAGTTGTCACCTTGGCCCAGTCGCACTCGAGTTCCTCAGCGACCAGTTGTGCGAGGCCGGTCAGTGTGCCTTGGCCCATTTCGGAGCGTGCAATGCGAACCGTGACCGTATCGTCATGGCCGATATGGACCCAGGCGTTTACTTCCGGGTTCGGCTCCATGTCCGAATAATCGGGCTCGCCCGGCTTCTTTGAGCAGGCGGCGAGGACACCTATCGTAAGACCGGTCGCGCCGGTGGCGATGATAAACTTGCGACGGGAAAGGTTGAGAAGTTCTGTCATGATCTCTGCCTCAGGCTTTCTTTGTCTTGGCGAGGTGAATGCCTTCGCGTACGCGGACGAACGTGCCGCACCGGCAGATATTGGTGATCTCGGCGTCGATGTCTTCGTCGGTGGGGTTCGGGTTGGTATTCAGCATGCCCGCGACGGCCATGATCATGCCAGGCTGGCAGTAACCGCATTGCGGCACGTCCAGTTCGGCCCATGCCTGCTGGACCGGATGGCTGGCTCCCTCGGACAAACCTTCAATCGTCGTGATTTCTTCTTCGCCCGAGAGCGCGCCGAGAGGATAAACACAGGACCGGACGGCAACCCCGTCGATATGTACTGTGCAGGAACCGCACTGGGCGATTCCACAGCCATATTTTGCGCCGGTCAGGCCAATATGGTCTCGCAGTACCCATAGGAGCGGAGTGTCCTCTTCCACATCAACGGTATGCGATTTGCCGTTCACCTTGAGCTTTGCCATGTCCACACTTTCCTCTGCCGCAGGCGCGCTTTGCCATGCTTCACTATAGCGCGCGCGCCGAGAATGGCGATTTAAAATCGCGAGATTTCAAATATGTGTTTGATTGGAACGGTTTGGAACGCCGTGCCGGGGCCTTCCGAAACGTCTAACCAACCATGGCTGTAAGGCTGGCCCAGCGCAGGAGCAGTCGACAAGCGACGTAAAGAATCAAAACCGCCGTAAGGCGCTTGATCCATTTGGGCTGGAGGTTTTGAGCGGCGAACCATGAGCCAATCTGGCCACCAACGAGCACGGCAGGAAATAGCGGCCAATACGGTAAAATAAGGGACAGGACTTCGGTGTCCTGAAGCTTCATGATCTGGCCTGTCAGACCGGACAACGAGTTGGCGAGGATGAAGAGACTGCAGGCTGCCGCAATCTGGCGCGGTGGTCCCCATTTCAGCATGTACAGCACCGGTGCCAGGAAGATGCCGCCGCCGATGCCGACCAAGCCTGACACGAGGCCGATACTCCCGCCGACGGTAAGACCGATGATGGCGGAGGCCTTGTTTTCATCGTGATTCGGCGTTTCTTTCGGGATGGATTGGAACACGAGGTGAAGGCCTGACAGCAAGAGCGCGCCGCCCAGCAGGCCGATGAACATGGTCTCTGAAACGGGCAGGCGACCGCCGAGCCAGGCTGCTGGAACGGATGCGGCAAGGAAGGGCACAAGACGCGAGATCCGCAGGTGCCCTGCCTGCCAGAATCGAATGACCCCGCCCGTGACGACGATGATGTTGCAGCCTAGCGCGATCGACGGGAGGATTCGGTAATCTGTGCCGTTCAGGACAAGCAGGGCATTATAGGTTGAACCGCCACCGAAACCGACCGCTGCATAGAATGCGGCCGTAATGAAAAAGAGGATCGCTAGCAGGATGGGCAAGGAGCAGGACCTATTCGAGCGGAGCGATCATCAGGACCTTGACGAGATCGCCTGCCGCGACAGGCGGCGCATCGGCAAGCCTGCGGATCAGGGCATTGGCCATCAGGAACGGACGAATGAGCGAGCTGTCCTGGTTGACGGCGGCCTCCACCCTGAGCATGCTATCAGTGTCGGCATGGACGTGCGCGCGGAGATAGGTTTCTCTGCGCCCCGGACCCGGCAATGCGCTGACGGATCGCGCATTGACCAGCGAGCGTCGCATTCCGCCTTCGATCAATGGCCTCAGGAACAGGTGGGCACATACGAAGGCTGACGCGGGATTGCCGGGCAGGCCGAGGACACGCTGGGTGCCACGGGTGGAAAACCATGTCGGCTTGCCGGGCTTGACGGCCACCTTCTCGAAGACGGGCGTGAAGCCGGCGTCCGCGAAAGCGGGTCGCATCAGGTCGTGATCGCCAACGGATGCGCCGCCGACGGGCAGGAAAATGTCGATATCCGGTGCCGCGTCGATCCTGGCATGTATCGAGTCCATCGTGTCGTCGGCGACACCCAGGTCGACTGGCTCTCCGCCCCATTGCCGGATCAGCGCGCCCAGCCCTTCGGGATTGGAATTGACGATCTGTCCCGGTTCAAGAACCGAGCCGGGGGCGCGCAATTCATCACCGTTCGCGAGGATGCCGACGCGAGGACGTCGGAAAATATTGAGCGTGCCATGATTGGCCGCTGCTGAAATGGAAAGCCCTGCGGGACTGACCACAGCACCAGCGCTGAGCAGTTCGTCGCCTTCGGTAAAGTCGATGCCAATCTGGCGAATGAATTGCGCAGCATCATAGGCGTTGTGACAGACAAGCGTATCGCCGTTCCGATCTGCATCTTCCTGGATGACGACATGGTCTGCGCCTTCGGGTATGACGGAGCCTGTAAAGATGCGTAGGGCTTCGCCCGGTCCGACAATGCCGTCGAATGGGCGGCCCGCTGGGGCATCGCCGATGACGCGCAAACGCGCGCCTGGCGCGGCAACATCCGAAAGCCGCACGGCATAGCCGTCCATCGCGGACACGGCTGCAGGCGGCCGGGAGACCTTTGCCTGAACAGCGCCGGCCAGCCGCGCGCCGAGCGCAGCAGCCAGAGGCACTGTCTGGACCGGAAGGCTAAGGGCATGTTGCGCCAGAAGCGCCAGCGCCTCGTCGACGCTGATCAATCCGCTCATGACGCCGGTTTCCGGTAGTCGCCCGACTTCCCGCCGGTCTTTTCGATCAGTTCGATACCTTCGATGACCATCGCCTTGTCGATGGCTTTCAGCATGTCGTAGAGGGTGAGGCACGCGACGGACACGGCAGTGAGCGCTTCCATCTCGACGCCCGTCCTGCCGGTTGTCTTCGCCGTGGCGATCACGCGCAAGGCATTCGCTTCCCCGTCGCGTTCGATGAAAACCGTCACGCTGGTGAGGGGCAGGGGGTGGCAGAGCGGGATCAGGTCTGAGGTACGCTTGGCTCCCATGATGCCAGCCAGTTCGGCAATGGCAATCGGATCACCCTTCTTGGTGTCGCGGAGGAGGGCCCGCTGCAAGGTGTCCGGCGCCATGCGCACGCGTCCCGCCGCTATCGCGGTGCGCTCAGTCTCCACTTTGCTGCCAATGTCCACCATGCGGGCGCGGCCATCGGGGCCAATGTGCGACAGGTCGTTCATTTCGTTCAACGCTCCTGCAGGCGCGGCATGAGTTCGACGAGGTTGCAGGGCTTATGGCGGCTGTCGAGCTGGAATGAGATAACCTTGTCCCAGCCATCCTTCACTGCGCCATTCGAGCCCGGGAGGCAGAAGATGAATGTTCCGCCCGCAAGCCCCGCGACGGCACGCGACTGTAGCGTCGAGAGCCCGACGCTCTGGAAGCTGACCTGATGGAAGATGACGGAAAAGCCGTCGATGGTCTTTTCAAACAGGGGAGTAACCGCTTCGGGCGTCACGTCGCGTCCCGTCAGGCCTGTCCCGCCGCTGGAGATGACAATGTCGATTTCAGGATCGGCGATCCACGCCGAGACCACGCTGCGAATGGCTGTCACATCATCGCGCACGATGCGATGGTCAGCCACTTCATGCCCGGCCGACCGGATACGATCGGCCAGAAGGCTGCCGGATGTGTCTGTCTCGGTCGTCCGCGTGTCGCTCACGATCAGAACGGCAATCCGCACCGGAATGAATTTGAGGCTTTCATTTATGCCATGCATCAGTTCAGGTTCCTGTCTTTGACCAGCGGTCGCGGTCTTCGTAATCTTCAGGTCGCGGTTCGACCCAGTGGGCACCGGAGTCCGTCGTTTCCTTTTTCCAGAAAACGGCCTCGGTCTTGAGATAGTCCATGAGGAAATCAGCGGCTTCGAAAGCGGCGCGCCTGTGTGTCGATGCCGTCGCCACGTACACGACGGGCTCTCCTGGTTCCAGATCACCCGTGCGATGGATGATCAGTAGCGCATCAAGTGGCCATCGCGCGTTTGCATCCGCTGCCGCCTTGGCCATGCCGCGTTCGGTCATGGGTGAATAGGCTTGCAGGTGGAGCGTCTTCACCGTGCCGAGCTTGCTTGTGCCTCGGACCAAGCCGGTAAAGCTCACAATAGCGCCTGCGCCTATCGCGCGTTTCTCGAAGTCGCAAAGGGCTTCGGCAGGATCAAAAGGCTGATCAGTGAGTGTGATCATGTTCACCCTCCACCAACAGGTGGCAGGAACGCAATTTCGTCGCTGTCCGCAATGGGCCAAGGCTCAGGTACGATATCATCATTGACGGCGATCCGGATGGATTTCGTCATCAGGGTGCCGCCCAGCTGCCTATCGTCGTCCAGCCATTGCCTGAGGGCCGACGTGTCATTGACCTCAGCAGGCAGGGCCAGCGTTTCGGCGTTGGCGCCGAAGACATCCGTTAGGCGTCCAAAATAGAGCAGCTTCGCCATCGCCTACCCGCCCGTCATCGACATGTGGCGCGGAAGTGCTGGCGCGCTTCCGCGCCGTTTGATTTCGAAATCATGCTTTTCCGGCTTGGCGAAAAGCGCCTTGTCGAGCGCGGCATCAAGCGCAACAGCCGGATCTGCCGCCTCCCGCAAGGCGGCGCGCAAATCGACATGATCGTCCTGTCCAAGGCACATGTAGATGCGACCGGTGCACGTGACACGAACCCGGTTGCAGCCAGCGCAGAAATTGTTGGTGAGCGGGGTGATGAAGCCGAGCCGGCCACCGGTTTCCTTGACGCGCACATAGCGGGAGGGACCGGCGATCGGATCGCGGCTGGTTTCCTCGGAAAGGGTCCAGCGCGTTTCAAGGTCATCGCGGATCATCGGCAGCGGAATATATTGGTCGATACGGTCTTCGCCGGTGTCACCCAGTGGCATGACTTCGATCAGTGTCATATCCAAGCCCCGCGCATGGGCCCATTCGACCATGTCCGGGATTTCGGCAGCATTCTGATGCTTTAGCGCGACCGTATTGATCTTTATCTTGAGGCCGGCTTCAAGCGCAGCATCGATGCCGTTCAAAACCTTTGAAAGGTCGCCGCGCCGGGTAATCTCCGCAAAGTTGGCAGGGTCCAGAGAGTCGAGCGAGACATTCACCCGGCGTACACCGGCGCGCATGAGGCCGTCGGCATGATCAGCCAGCAGCGTGCCGTTTGTCGTCAGGGTCAGTTCGTCCAGCCCCTGATCCATGAGCCGGCCCAGTCGTTCGATCAGGTATCCGATGTCCTTGCGGACGAGCGGTTCTCCGCCAGTCAGCCGGATCTTGCGAACGCCCCGCTCAACGAAAGCCGTCGCAACCCGGTCCAGTTCGTCCAACGAAAGAAGTTCCGCCTTCGGCAGGAATTTCATGATTTCGGACATGCAATAGGTGCAGCGCAGGTCGCAACGATCCGTCACAGACAGGCGCAGGTAAGTGACCTGCCGCCCATAACGGTCAATCAGCGGCGCCTTGCTCGTTAGTGCCAGACCGTCAGCCATTCAGTAGCTCCTCTGCGCGTTGAAGGTCGAGGCCGCTATCAATGTCCATCAGCAAGTCCGGGGCGGCCGCCACGGCTTGTCTCGCCGGGATACCCGCAAAGATCTGGCGGGCTCCCCGGTCTCCCGTAACAGCCGCCAGCTGGTTGAAGTGATCACGACGGAACAGGGCAGGCGGCGAAAGCCTGCCTCCGGTTTCCGACATTACCGCACCGGCGCCCTGCGAAAGCGCGTCAGCCAGTCCTTCGAGATGCGTGTCCGTTACGAACGGCATATCGCCAAGGAGGATTAACACGCTGTCGGCCTCTGTCGTGTCACGCACGTGCTCGATGCCAATCGCCAGTGTGCGGCCCTGACCGTCCTCAGGCGCCGGATTGAAAACAATCTCGAAGCTCAGGGTTTCAAGACAGGCCCTGCGCGCGGTCTGGTCCGTGCCGACCACGGCCACGCGCCTGGTAACGGGATGGTTGGCGAGCGCGCCGGCGGCGCGCGCGAGCACGGGAAGGCCATCCAGATCGGCCATCAATTTGTCACCCGTTCCGAACCGGGAGGACAGGCCGCTTGCGAGGAGTAGGACTGCGGTACGATCAAACACGGACTGTCTCCTTGGTGTGGAACGCGGCAACAATTTCGGCGAGCGTTGAGATGGCGAGCATCGACGCGTCGCGCATGGATGGCACCAGGCCTACAGGCCCACGGACCCGCTGGATGTCGTGCCCGGATATCCCAGCCTCTCTCAGGCTCTCGCATCTTTTGGCGTGGGTTTTTGCACTGCCGACAGCGCCGATGAAGAAGGCGGGTCCACCCAGCGCCTGTTTCAGCAACGCAGCTTCCCAGTGCGCATCATGGAACATCAACACGAAAGCTGTTGAAGTGTCGTCTTCGACAGGCGCAAGACTGCAGGGGGTCGTGAGGCGTTCGACGGGCCCGATACCCGCAGATTGAACTGCTTCGAAGTCAGCTTCGTCGGGGAGCTGCAAGTGCACCGCAAACCCGCTGGCAGATGCGAGCCGCGCCAGCGCGATACAGTCGGCTCCGCGGCCAGCAATCCTCAGTGACAGTTTTGGCTTGTAGATCGTCTGGAACAGAGGCGCTTCACCGGGCGCAATGCTGAGCTCGACCTGACCCGTGGACAGCACGGCGAATTGCACCGCCTCTCTCTGTTCGAGCCTGTCATGCATCCTGGAGATCGTTTGGGGAGCGACATTCGGCACAATCAGGACATCGAGGGCGCCGCCGCAGGGCAGGCGGATATCGACGAAGGGTGATCCCGCACCGTAGCGCAGTTTGCGCAACTGGCCAGACGTCAACGTCTCGACGGCGTTGAGCCGGACATCGGCGTCGATACACCCCCCTGACACATAGCCAGCAAATTCGCCCATCTCGGACACGGCCATCAGAGCGCCGGGAGTCCGCACCGCGCCGCCCTCGGTCGCCGTGACGATGACAAGCGCGACTGCGGCGCCGGATTTGGCGAAGCCGAGCGCTGCCCCCAGCACGTCCTGCGGATGCTCATGGGTTACGAGGGACGAAGCCGAACGCATGATATCGTTCTAAATGGTGATTTATATCGATACTAGTCCCCGGCGGGCTGAATCATCGATGCGATTTCGCGGCGGCGGGCCCTGGTTGCCTCTTCGGCCTGCTGGCAGAGGGCGTGATACAATGCGAGCACTTTCAGCCCCTGTTCGGTAAGCACGGCGCCGCCGCCATCCTTTCCGCCATGGCTCGACGCGACCAGCGGCGAGCGAAACAATGCGTTCATGCTCTCGACCAGTTTGAGTGCGCGCGGATAAGACATGCGGAGCTCGCGCGCCCCACCTGCAATGGAACCGGACACATTTATCGCCTCGAGCAGGGCGGCCTTTCCCGGCCCGAACCTGCCTCCGGCTTCAGGATCAAGGCGTATACTCAGCTTCATTTCCATCAGGGAGTGTCCTGGTTGAGGGCGTTTCAAATCCTGTTGCGATAATCCCATTCAAATTTCCCGAGGCTGCCTGTCAAACGAAAGATGGATGACCAGCCGGGGCGCATCGAGAGGAGAAGCAGGTTCGAGAGGCCGCGCAAAGCCGGTATTCGAGCAAGGCGCATCCTGCCCGTTGCACTAGAATGGCCGCCGCGAGATTGGTGAAGCCGGACTCACATCAGGCCGGGGCCGTCACCAGCACCCTCGGAAATACACCTAGTTCATTCGGGCAACGCAATGCTAGCTTTGCCGACTGAAGCACATACTGGCACAAACGCGAACCTGATGCGACGATGCCGACAATACATGGAGGTGCAGTTGGCATCAAGCGACACCGCCGGAACCATCGACCCGTTGCCTGCGGACAGGCTTCGCAGGCGTACTCACTTCACCAAGCGTAAACCGGCACAATCGTCGACCGTTGAATTCGAAGGACTTTTTGGCCAGGAACGCGCGCGAGAGGCGATACAACTTGCCACCGGAATGTCGGCGAAAGGGTTCAATCTTTTTGTTGCTGCTCCTCCGGGCGCTGATGCGTCGGCTGCAACCAAGGCGCTGCTTGAAAAGGCCACTGCAAAACGCGAGATGCCCGATGACTGGGTCTATGTGTTCAATTTCGATGTGCCTCACAAGCCCCGGGCAATTCGTTTGCCGCCAGGAAGTGCGATGCAGTTTCGAGGGGCCGTACGTGACCTGATCTTCGACCTGATTGCAGCTGTGCCCGCCGCGTTCGAGAAGCCGGAGTTTCAGGCGCAGCGCGAAGCCCTCGAGGATGAATTTCAGAACCGTAAGGAAGATGCGTTTGAAAAGCTTGGCAAGGAAGGGCGCAACCGCGATGTCGCAATCATCCAGACCCCCATGGGCTTTTCGCTCGCTCCCCTCAAGAACGGCGAAGTCCTTGATCCGAAATCATTCAATGCGCTGGCGAAAGCGGAGCAGAAACGGCGGCAGGGCCAGCTCAAGGAAGTTCAGGACTTGCTGGCCGACACGCTCCGACATTTGCCTAAATGGGAACGCGAAACACGGAAAAGTCTCAGGGCCTTGGAGCGAGAAACAGCCGAGGCAGCAATCAAGCAATCGATCGAAGAGACAAAGGCCTCGCTGCGAGAGTTGCCAACTGCGGTAAAACACCTCGATGCCATGCATCAGGACCTTGTGGACAACATTGTCCTCTTTTCGACTTTTGCCGCTCAATCCCGCGAATCTGACGCGGGACCCATTTCTCCCAACGGTTCGCTGGGCCCGTTGGAGCGTTATGACGTCAATATATTCGTTGCCCATGGTGAAGAGCGCTCGGGTGCGCCCGTGGTGGAGGAGGTTCATCCGACGCTCGCCAACCTCGTCGGCCGGGTTGAACACAGGGCCGAGGCCGGAGTGCTCACGACAAGCTTCATGTTGATCAAGCCCGGCGCACTGCATATGGCCAATGGCGGATATTTGGTCATCGATGCCCGAAGCCTTTTCCGGGAGCCGTTGGCCTGGGATGCGTTAAAACGATCCCTTCGCCAATCGGGGGTCAAGATTGAGAGCCTCGGTGAAGTGCTCAATCTCTCGACAACGATTACGCTCGAACCGGAACCGATACCGATCGACTTGCGGGTGATTCTGGTGGGTGATGCCTGGATGCATCATGTTCTGGCTGCCTATGATCCCGATTTCTCCGTTCACTTCAAACTGCTGGCTGACTTCGAAACAGACGCGCTCAGGTCCGAAAGTTCCGAGGCAGCATACGCGGCGAAACTGTCAGCCCATGCAGAACAGGATGGGTTATTGCCACCAGACAATACCGCGCTCGAGCGCTTGGTCGAGGAAGCCGCGCGTTCGACCGGAGATGCAGACAGGCTTTCACTCGTTTCAAGCGATATCCGCGATCTCATGATTGAAGCATCGCACCGCGCCAGCGTAGCGAACAGAGTCTCGATTACACAGGTCGATGTGGCTGAATCGATTCAATCAAGACGCCGCCGCCTGAGCAGGATCAGTGATCGAATGCAGGAAGGCATTCTTCGGGATATCGCATTGATCGACACGGACGGCATGGCAGCAGGCCAGGCCAACTGTCTCAGCCTCTTCCAGATCGGCGGGTTCATGTTTGGCAAGCCAACCCGGGTGACAGCCCGCGCACGCCCCGGCAGCGGCCGGATCATCGACATCGAGCGGGAAGCCAGTCTCGGCGGCCCTATTCATTCCAAGGGCGTGATGATCCTGACGGGCTACATGGCTGGGCGCTATGCGACCGACAAGGCGATGTCGTTGCACGCAAGTCTGGTCTTCGAACAATCTTACGGCGGTGTCGAAGGCGACAGCGCATCTTTGGGTGAGCTTTGTGTGCTTCTGTCTGGGATTGCCGGAGTGCCGCTCAAGCAATCCCTTGGCATCACCGGGTCGGTCAACCAGCATGGGGAGGTCCAGGCGATTGGCGGGGTCAATGAAAAGGTCGAAGGCTTTTTCGATATCTGCAATGCTCGTGGCCTGACCGGAGATCAGGGGGTGATCATCCCCGCAAGCAATGTTCAGCACCTGATGTTGAACGAAGAGGTGGTTGAAGCGTGCCGAAAGGGTCGCTTCGGCGTTTATCCCGTTCGCAATGTCGATGAAGCAATCGCGCTTCTGACAGGCGTTTCTCCCAATATTCTCCATGGAAAAGTCGATGCCGCGCTGACCGCGTTTGCTCAAGTGATTTCGCAGTCTGGCAAGAGTGACGAAAAATACACCGCCCGTCCGGTCGCTGACGAAATCCCGCCATCTGAACCGCCGGGCGCTCCCCCGGAAAATCCGCCAAGCGAACCACCTCGCGCCCCGCCGAGCCGTTCGTCCGTCGCAAAGAAATCCGATGACTGAGGTGCTTGCTCGATTTACGAAATGCACGGTGGTCAGCATTGCGACGATCGACCATGCGGCCGGTGAAGCTGCGGCGCTCACTATCGCAAGGCGTTTCGGCTCATCCTGCCGGGCCATCCTTGTGACAAATGAAGACATGGTCGTCTCAGCGCACGCAACTTTCGGCCACGTTCTGGATGTCGTGACGGGGCAATGGCGCGACTTGCGGCAAGTCATTGAAACCCCAAAGCGACCCAAGCGGTCGGTGCAACGAATTGAACTTCTCTCAGAAATGGCAAGATCGGTTGGCATTGAGGCAGACATCTCAGTACTTGAATCCGGGCAGGCTCTTGCGGACGTGAAGGCCACGCCCAGGCAAGACTTGCTGATCCTGGTCCAGCCAACTGATCCGCTTGCGCGTCAGTCCCACCCGTTCACCGAGTTGCGTCACGCGGCCTTGTCGGCGCATGCGCCGATCCTGTTCGTACCGCCACACCTGCCAACTGGATCACGCGGAATTTTGGTGCTGGCACAACGAGAAGGGGACCCCGCGATTGAGGTAGCCGAACAGGTAAGTCGTGTTATCGGAGAGCCTGTGAAGCGCTCCGGCGCAAGCCGTTTGGAAGAGCTTGGTGGTATTTGGGAGGCGGATCGCACGCGATTGCCATCGATAATCGTCACTGCACGAGATGTGCAACTGGATGACCCAGCTTTTGTCTCGCGAATGACTCTTCGTCTGGGCGTGCCAATTCTGCTCATCGAGTCCGAAGCCTAGCCGAAATGGTCGAGTGATGAAGGACTTGGCGGCACGGTTTGGCATAATGAGTGGAACGTGAGCCGATCGCTTGTGGGCCAACCTATGTTTCGCCATCCGGCAACTGCACGTCCGCGACAGCAAAAACTTGGCTATTGTCGGCGCGAAGGTTGGAATTGATTGAGAACAACAACTGAACGCCGCTCGGCGATATATTTTAGCTTTGGGAGACTTTGATGAAGACTATATTGGTGCCGCTTATCGGGCAACACGATCTGGAAAATCCGCTCGAAGTGGAACGATTGGCGCTGGACGCTGGATTCGATCTCGCACGGCGGTTCGATGCGCATGTCAAAGTCGTATCGCTCATCGATCGCCCACCCGTATCGTCAAAAAAATGGCCGATCTGGTGGCCAAGGGGCGGTGCGGGAGAGCTTCTGGACTGGATCGATGAAGTCAGCGAACAGCGCCGCAAGAATGCCGTCGCTCAATACAACGCCGTTGTCAGCGCGCAGGATCCGCAGCCGTTGCAGACGGATAGTCCAGCACCGGGCTTTACAGCGCACTTTGCCGAGCAGATCGGTGAAGTCGTGGAGATGCTCGGCCCGATATGCCGGCTCGCTGACCTGATCGTCGCTTCGGCTGCGGATACAAACTGGATTGGCCCGTTCTCGCCTCTCGTAGAGGAGATTCTTCGTGATGCCGGCAAGCCGCTGCTGATCGTACCGAAAGGTGGAACAACGGCGGTTGGAGAGACTGTGGCCATCGCCTGGGACGGATCGGCCGCATCGGCGCGGGCAGCCTCGTCAGCAATGCCGTTTCTGCGCCAGGCGAGAGAGATAGTAGTATTCAGTTGTGACGAGGGAAAAGACGACGCCGCCGATCCTGCAGACATGGTTGAGTATTTGGAATGGCACGGATTGGAAGCAGGCAGCTCTCACGTGAAACATGGCGACCAGCGCCCCGGTCCAGCCATCATAGACGCGGCACTGGAGCGAAATTGCGATCTTGTCGTCATGGGCGCTCGCATGCATTCGCGCGCGCATCGGTTGGTATATGGCAGCATGACGGAATATGTTGTCGACCAACCGCGTATTGCGGCGTTGCTCGTGCCCTGATCTCCGAGCGGAGCACTGCGAGCAAAAAGCCTCCCGAGAGGCGATCAGGGTTTCCTGGCTTCCTGCGTTCGTCGGAGAGCTGAAATTTTCGTGGTCCATTGGCTGAGAAACACGGCGACTGGATAAAAGAGTGAATTCCCGATCGCCCCTTTTGACAAAATCCCTCAAGCAACTCCACGCAGGACCGATGACGCAACCACCCGCCGCCCGACCCCGCCTCAAGCGCGCGCTGACACTCCCCTACGTCGTCCTGTACGGACTCGGCGTAACGATTGGAGCGGGAATTTATGTCCTGGTCGGTGAGGTCATTGCACTGTCAGGCGATCACGCCCCGATATCATTTCTGATCGCCAGCCTCGTGATGTTGCTGCCTGCAGCTTGTTTTGCGGAACTGACGGGACGGATGCCCTTCGCTGCGGCCGAAGCGCATTTCGTGAGGGCCGGATTCAATTCACCGACGCTTTTCCTCATCGTCGGGCTGGGGGTCGCTGCGGTGGGCATCGTCTCGTCATCCGCCATTGCGCACGGTGCGGCGGGGTACATCGTGGAATTGATTGATGTGCCCTACATGGTGGTGTTGGCCGTCGTGATAGCGATGACTGGGATTGTCGCATGTTTCGGCATCCGCGAGTCGATCCTGTTCGCAGGTGCTCTGACATTGATCGAGATTGGCGGCCTTGTAATCCTGGTCCTGGGGGCATTCTGGTCGGGCGCGGATCTGGGGGAACAAGCCGTTAAATCGGTACCGACCTCATTTTCGCCCGCACTCTGGTCGGGCATATTCGCTTCGGGCCTGCTGTCCTTCTTTGCCTTCATCGGTTTCGAGGATATCGACTCGATTGCCGAGGAAACGGTGAATCCGCAGAAGACGCTCGCTCAGGGTATATTCCTGACCCTCGGGCTGACGCTCGTTCTTTACACGTTTGTTGTGCTGGCGGCGCTTGCGACGGTTCCCATCACTGAGTTGTCGGAAAGCCGCGCACCGCTCGCGCTCGTGTTTGACCGCACGACCGGCTTGTCTCCGATCACCATCTCCCTGATTGCCATTCTTGCGACGGTGAATGGCATTATCGTGCAGATCATCATGGCTGGGCGCG
The DNA here is from genome assembly GCA_018830285.1 of Alphaproteobacteria bacterium. Lineage (GTDB taxonomy): Bacteria > Pseudomonadota > Alphaproteobacteria > Caulobacterales > Hyphomonadaceae > Hyphomonas. The sequence goes on along the minus strand of JAHJSB010000009.1, from coordinate 13,316 downwards.
TCATCTATGGATTGGCAAACGAGGGGGCGCTGCCTGCTTTTCTGGCGCGGGTCAGTGCGCGCACCCGCACGCCCGTCATAGCCACGGCAATTTCCACACTCATCGTGTTGACCCTGGCACTGGGGTTCACCATCACCGCCCTGGCCGAGTGGACATCCGTGATCACGCTTGTGATCTTCGTTCTCGTCTGCTTGGCGCTTGCCCGGATCAAGCGCCGGAACGATCCTGCACCGGAAGGCACGTTCATCGTGCCCCATTGGGTGCCCTGGTGTGGCGCCCTCGCGACCCTGCTGCTGCTGGCGCTGGGACTGATGACCTGAGGGTCATTGAAAACGCCTCGGGATATTTGCACGCGACGGGCAGCTTATTGAGCCGGATCAAGTGCCAACGCTCATCTGCATGTAAACGGGTGCTATCAAAAGCGCGAGGAAACCATGAAAATCAAAGACATTAGCGTATGCATGTCATCGCCCGAAGACGACATGAAGGCGTTCGAATTCGCGCGTGCCTTCGCAGAGGCACGCAATGCGCACCTCAGCTGTGCAGCTTTTACGATTCTGCCGCCCATGTTCACTGGTTATGGCATAGGCGGTGCCGGCGAGGTCTATGCGTCCATGCTTCAGGAAGCGCGGAATGCGATGAAAGCGGCGTGGGACAATTTCGAGCAAAAACAGGTTGGCAAAGAGCCAGCCGTCGAAATGCGTCACATCGAGACGTTTTCGAATCGCGTTGAAGCGCTGTCTGCCATGAATGCGCGTCATGCGGATATCGTTATCGTTCGTGCACCCGATAAATCGGATGTACAGCCCCATGCGGACATGCTGGAAGGCGTGCTGATGGGGGCCGGTCGTCCGGTTCTGGTCCTGCCTGCAGACTGGACCGGCGAGACGGTCGGCAACCGCGCCGTTATTGCCTGGGACGCCAGCCGCGAAGCGACTCGCGCCCTGCATGACAGCATGCTGGTGCTGTCTGATGACGCGAAAGTCTGGATTGCCGCGGTCGACGCCAATCCGGGTGAAACAGGTTACGGTCAAGCTCCGGGATGGGATATTGGTGCGCACGTCTCCCGTCATGGATACAAGGTCGAAGTCCGCAACGAGGACAGTACAGGTCGCTCGGTTCCGCATGTCCTTCTCGATCTGGCGACATCCTGTGACGCTGACCTGATTGTCCTAGGCGGATATCGGCACTCGCGTCTTCAGCAATCCATCCTGCCGGGTGTGACCCGGACATTGCTCCGCACATCGAAGGTACCACTTTTGCTGTCACACTGAAACGGCATCGGGGTCCGGTCAGGCGCTCTTGCTTGCCGGTTCGAGCGCGAGTTTCACGGACAGTAATTCCATCAGGTCCTTCAGGACGATGACGCCGACGAGCGTCTCGTTGTCGATGACGAGGAGGCGGTTCAGGCCATTCGCCTGCATCTGTATCAAGGCGTTCATTGCGGGCTCATGTGCGGCAATGGTCTTTACCGGCGTGAGCGGGGTCATGACGTCTCTGGTCAGGGTCTGCGTCCAGGCTTCTCTCGGGACCTGCCTCACTTCGCCGAGTCCGATCGTACCTGCGGGTTTTCCCGCTTTCATGACCGGAAACATGTCGTGTCCGAAGCGGTAGAGGTGGTGTTCGACGAACTCTGCGAGGGTGAGGTCGGACGGGACCGTATCGGGCGCGACAGTCATGAATCGGGTCACAGGCAGTCCATCCAGCACGGTTTCGATACGGGTGTTGAAGAAGGCCCCTATGGCCGAGGCGCGGATGAATCCCCCGATCAGTATCCACCAAATGCCGGCGAGCAGGTTGCCGGTCAGCACCGCGAACAGGCCGGCCAGCATGAAGCCTGTTCCGATAAACTTGCCGACTTTCGCGGCGCGCATTGTAGCTGTCCTGATATCTCCGGTCGCGGCCCAGATCGCTGCGCGCAGCGCCCGGCCGCCATCCATCGGAAAGGCCGGCACAAGGTTGAATATGGCGAGCACCATGTTGAGCAGTGCCAGATAATGGAACACGCCCGCCCGAATCGGAAACTGTTCGACACCTCCCACGGCGACACTCGCGCTGAAAAACAGTCCGGACAGGAAAAGGCTCATGGCCGGTCCGGCCAGCGCCATGAGCAGTTCCGGGACCGGGGCCTTGGGTTCCTGCTCTAGCGCCGCGACACCGCCGAACATGAACAGGGTGATACTGGAAACCGGCGTGCCGAATCTTGCCCCAACGAGGGAATGGGCAAGTTCATGGACGATGATTGAAATGCCGAGACCAAGGACCGCAATAAGGGCCATTGCCCAGTAGGCACGTGTATCGAGCCCCGCATACAGTTCGGGAAATGTCCCCTGTGCCAGTGACCATGCGACCAGCGTGGCGATCACGGCCCAGCCCGGATTGATCCTGATGTCGATACCGAACAGCTTGAACAGGCGAAAACTGTTACCAAACATGAGAGGCCCGGCCTTCGGTGCCGGTCGGCACTGCAGAGTGAGTTCGCGTCATCGGTCTCGGCTTCCATTTTGCGTCACTGCCAGCTCGACCCCGTTGGAGCAGGACAAAAATTTCAAATTCGCTTGTAGCGCCGCCCTCGGGCGCGTCGCGAAAATGATCGGTCGAGGGGCTTGGTACAACACAAGGCGCAACGCCGCCCTCCGCGAAAGTACGGAGGGGCGTCGCGCGCGGCACCAGGTCCCCGCGACGCTATTTCAACGGAAGCTTGATGTCCTGGAGGCGAACGCGAACGTATGAGCCCGGCGCGGCGCCAAGGCCCATGTCCTTCGGTTCCACAGCCTGCTTCTTCTTGCCGGACTTTGGCCGCAACCAGTCCCACCAGTAAGGCCACCAGGAACCGGGGTGTTCCTCGGCCGTCTCCAGCCATTCGGCGCCGGTCGGCGTGATCGCGCCGCCTGTCCAGTGCTGGTATTTCTTGCTGGCCGGATGGTTCACCACGCCGGCAATATGGCCGGATCCTGACAGGACGAATTTCGTGTCGCCTCCGAACACGGTGGCGGTCCGGTAAACGCTCTCGAACGGACAGATATGGTCATCGCGGCTGGCCTGCACCATGACCGGGATCTTGACGTTCTTCAGGTCGATTTTTTCGCCAAGCAGGTCGAAATCACCGCTGGACAGTTTGTTATCGGAATAACAATCCTTTAGGTAGCGCTTGTGCACTTCGCCCGGAATGTTGGTCTGGTCGGCGTTCCAGTAGAGCAGGTCGAAAGGGCGCGGAGCCTTGCCCAGCATGTACTGGTCGATCACGTAGCGCCATACGAGGTCGATCGGGCGCAGCCAGTTGAAGGTCTCGTACATCATCGCGCCGGGCATCACGCCGCCATTCTCGTCGATGACGCTTTCAAGATAGGCGCGGCCCGGGCCGTCAGTGAAGACCTTCAGGTCGCCGGCCAGTTCGAAGTCGGATTGTGAGGCAAAGAAGGTGGCCGATGCGACGCGATCGTCATCATGCGCGGCCATGTGCGCCAGCGTGCCCGACAGCAGCGTGCCGCCGATGCAATAGCCGACAGCATTCAGCTTCTTCGAGCCTGACGCCTGCAGTGCCGCCTCGACGGCGGCATAAACGCCGTTCTTGCTGTAATCGTCCCAAGTATAATCCTTGGTCACGGCGTCGGCCGAGCGCCACGAGACGACGAACACGGTCAGGCCCCTGTCGACCAGCCAGCGGATCATCGAATTTTCTTCGCGCAGGTCGAGGATGTAAAATTTGTTGATCCACGGTGGGAAGATCAGCAACGGTCGCGAATAGACCGTTTCCTGCGTCGGCGCATACTGGATCAGTTCGATCAGGTCATTGCGGAACACGACCTTTCCGGGCGCCGTGGCAATGTTCTTGCCGATCTCGAATGGGGTTTCGTCCGTCTGGCTGATATGCAGCTTGCCGCCGGCCTTCTTCACGTCGGCGCGGGCAAGGCGAATGCCGTTCAGCACGCTCTCGCCGCCGCTCTCGAGGAAGGCGCGCAGGGCCTGCGGATTGGTGCCGAGATAGTTGGTCGGCGACATGATGTCGGTCAGTTGCTGGGTAAAGAACTTGGCGCGCCGGTGGATATTGTCCGGCAGGTCAGGCGCATGGTCGGCCAGGCCCATCAGCCAGGTCTTGTTCACGTCATAGGCCTTGCGGATGAACTTGAAACCGGCATTGGTCTGCCATTCCGGGTCGGCAAAGCGCTTGTCGGTTTCTTTCGGCGCCTCGGTGCCGACCACTTCAGTGGCCATCTCCTGCCACAGGTTCATCCAGCCCTTCATCAGTTCCAGATTGGCGTTCATCAGGGCCATCGGGTTCTTGGCCAGGCTCATGCCGACAGCACGAAAAGCTTCGCCAGCGCCCATCGGGTCGCCCTGCGCCACGGTTCCCATCGGCCCCGATCCCATCAATACGTCGCTGATCAGGGCCTGCGATTCCGTATTGGCCAACGCAAGCGTTGTCATTAACACCTGCATTTGCAGCGGATTTTGCTCGGCAATCAGGGAGCCAAGCGAAGGAAGTGCAGCTTTTTCTGTATTTTTGCTGCTCATCGGTCCCAATATCGCCTGTTTGTTGATGCGTTACTATTCATCAGAATGTTTGTGATTTAATGAGTTTAACCATGAAAAACACGGTGATTCCCCTCATAGGCGTGTCATGCCTGCTATTAGTTGGGTGCACCAATTCGTTCACGAAAGTCCGCGCTGCCGTCAATCAGGCGCCGGACTGGTACGAGACCCGTCGTCAGGAGATCCGTGGCGAAGGGTATCCGGTGCTGGCTGAAGTCCCCACGATCGCGCCCGGTGAATTGCCCGGCAAGACATTGCCGGCGTCAGCCAAACGCGTTTCCGCGCTGGCGGCACAATTTGCTGAAACCGCACGAGCGGAATTGCCGGCCAATGGGCCGGCCGAAATCGCCGCCATCGGGGATGAGATCCGCCAGCAATTTGCCGGGCTGGACGAGTCCTCGAACTTTCTTACTGACGCCGAGATCGCTGCAATCAGGAACAGCTTTAATGTCCCGCGCGTCACCCAGGGTCTGAAAGGCCAGAGATGAACACCGAATTTCACAAGATCAGGCGCCTTCCTCCATACGTTTTCGAGCAAGTGAACAGGAGCAAGGCAGCCCTCCGCGCGGAAGGTGCCGATATCATTGATCTTGGCATGGGCAATCCCGACCTGCCGACCCCGAAGCACATTGTCGACAAGCTGGTCGAGACCGCACGCAAGCCCGACGTGAACGGCTATTCGGCCTCGCGCGGCATTCCGGGCCTTCGCCGCGCGGTTACTGACTATTACAAGCGCCGTTTCGACGTCACGCTCGACAAGAACAAGGAAGTCATCGTCACGCTCGGCTCCAAGGAGGGCTTTGCCAACCTTGCGCAGGCCATCTCCGCGCCCGGCGACGTCATCCTGTCGCCCGACCCGTCCTATCCGCTGCATTCGTTCGGCTTCATCATTGCCGGAGCCTCGATCCGCGCCGTGCCTGCGCCGTCGCCCGAGGACTACCTTCGTAACCTTGAAAAGGCAGTGAAGCATTGCGTTCCGCCACCGACCGCGATGGTCCTCTGCTATCCGTCGAACCCGACGGCCGAAGTCTGCGACCTCGAATTCTACAAGGACGCCGTCAAGTTCGCGAAGAAGCATGATCTCTGGATCCTGTCCGACCTCGCCTACAATGAAATCTATTTCGAGGAGCCGACGCCCTCGATCCTGCAGGTCGACGGGGCGAAAGACATCGCAGTCGAATTCACGACCATGTCCAAGACCTATTCCATGGCCGGCTGGCGCATGGGCTTCGTTGCGGGCAACGAAAAGCTGATCGCGGCCCTGGCGCGCGTCAAATCCTATCTCGATTATGGCGCCTACACGCCGATCCAGGTCGCAGCCGTCGCAGCCCTCGACGGGCCGCAGGACTGCGTCGATGAGTTCCGGCAGATATACAAGCAGCGCCGTGACGTCCTGGTCGAAAGCTTCGGCCGGGCAGGGTGGGCCATCCCGAGTCCCAAGGCATCCATGTTCGCCTGGGCGCCCATCCCGGAGCCGCTGCGCCATCTCGGCAGCCTTGAATTTTCGCTCATGCTGATGAACGAAGCACACGTGGCCGTAGCGCCCGGTGCCGGTTTCGGTGAGCATGGTGACGGCCATGTCCGCATTGCCCTTGTGGAGAACGAGCAGCGCATCCGTCAGGCCGCGCGCAACATTCGCAAGTTCATGACCAAGCATGGTGCCAAGGAACTGTCGTCCGCCGCAGCGGAGTAATCCGGCGGCACAAGACCACAGCCTGTTGCAATTCCCCCATAGGCCCTTCGCATTTGCGTCCAACTGGTCTATCCACCGCCCGATATGAACCGGAGGGCCATTCGTGGGGCCATTGAAAATAGGTATTGCAGGTCTCGGCCACGTCGGCTGCGGATTGATTGAACTGGTTGAGCGCCAGGATAAATTGCGCTTGCCCGGAAAGGTCGAAATCACGGGCGTCAGCGCGCGTAGCAAAAGCCGAAACCGGCCGGTGGATACTGACAAGTACCGCTGGTTCGACGACGCGGCGACGCTCGCCGAAGACCCCGACGTTGACGTGTTCGTGGAGCTGATCGGCGGATCCGATGGCCCGGCCAAGTTCGCAGTTGAAAGCGCCCTCAAGGCTGGCAAACATGTCATCACCGCCAACAAGGCCCTGATGGCCAAACACGGCATGGCGCTCGCCGCCCTCGCCGAGGAAAAAGGCGTCGACCTCCTGTTCGAAGCCGCCGTTGCGGGCGGCATCCCCGTCGTGCGCGTCCTGCGTGACAGCCTCGCTGGCGTCGAGATCAAGCGCGTTGCAGGCATCCTCAATGGTACCTGCAACTTCCTGACAACGACGATGCTGGAAACGGGGCGGTCCTATGACGAGGTGCTCGCCGAAGCCCAGAAGCTCGGCTATGCCGAAGCCGACCCGGCGCTTGATGTGTCCGGCATGGACGCCGCCCACAAGGCCGCCATCCTCTCGGCCATCGCCTTTTCCGCCGATCTCGACTTTTCCAAGGTCAGCGTGTCCGGTGTCGACCAGATCGACCTGCTCGACCTGAAACTTGCCGACCGTCTCGGCCTGCGTATCAAGCTCATCGCCGAAGGCGTCCTCACTGAAAGCGGCGTTGTCTGCCGCGTCGAGCCGATGGCCTTGTCGGCCAATCACCCGCTCGCGCGCGTCAACGGATCGCTCAACACGGTACGTATCGAAGGTGACCCCGTGGGCTCGATCACACTGACCGGCCCCGGCGCGGGTGCCGGCCCGACCGCCAGCGCCGTCATGGGCGATGTCGCCAAGCTCTTCCGCCCGGCCATTCGGCCCGCCTTTGGCCGCGCCGAACACCATGTGGAGCGTCCCTTCGTGGCCGCGACGGGCGACGAGGCGTCGGCCTTCTTTCTGCGTGTTCGCCTGGCCGACAAGCCCGGCGCGCTGGCCGCCCTCACCGAAGCGCTTGCTGCAGAAGGTGTCTCCGTGAATCAGTTGTTACAGGATTCGGCTGACGAATCCGGTGCCAGCCCGGTGGCCATCGTGACGCACCGGTGCGCCCGCTCGCACATGACCGCAGCCCTCGCGAGACTTGGGAAACTGACCGTGTTAATGGACGCGCCGCGCCTGATCCGAATCGAAACGGCAAGCTAATTGCTCTAACAAATCGTGCTAGATATGAAAAAGCGCGACAGGGGATAAAAAGCCATGAAAAACAACGTTCTGACACCGGGCCTTGCTGATGCGATGGTCCGCGTGACCGAGCTCGCAGCCATCGCGGCCGCAAAGGAAGTCGGCCGCGGCGACGAAAAGAAGGCAGATGCAGCCGCTGTTGATGCGATGCGCACGGCCTTCAATGCCGTCGATTTCAAGGGCCGCGTCGTCATTGGCGAAGGCGAGCGCGATGAAGCACCGATGCTCTATATCGGCGAGGAAGTCGGCACCAATAACGGGCCCGAGATCGACATAGCGCTTGATCCACTCGAAGGTACGACGCTCACCGCCAAGGCGATGGCCAATGCCCTCGCCGTACTGGCCATCGCCCCGCGCGGCGGCCTGCTTCACGCACCTGATACCTATATGGACAAAGTCGCGGTCGGCCCCGGCTACCCGGAAGGCATTATCAGCCTTGATGCGACCCCAGCCGAGAACATAACCGCCCTGGCCAAGCACAAGGGCGTGCCGGTCTCGGAAATGACCGCCTGCGTGCTCGACCGCCCGCGCCATGAAGAAATCATCGCCAGCCTTCGCGGCGTCGGCGCACGCATCGCCCTGATCACTGACGGTGACGTCGCTGGCATTATCGCCACGACCGACCCGCAGACCGGCATCGATTTCTATGTCGGCTCAGGCGGCGCACCGGAAGGTGTTCTTGCGGCGGCGGCCCTGAAATGCGTCGGCGGCCAGATGTATGCCCGTCTTGTCTTCCGCAATGATGACGAGAAGAAGCGGGCGACCCGCGTCGGCATCACCGATTTTGGTCGCACCTATTCGCTGAACGAGCTGGCATCCGGCGAAACGGTGTTCTGCGCCACCGGCGTCACCAATGGCAGCCTGCTCGATGGCGTGAAGCACGGCACTGGCCGCGTCCACACGCACACGCTGGTCATGACCTCGACCGACGGCATGGTCCGTCACGTCCGATCCGACCGCAAGGCCTGACCTTCCCGCAGGAAAAGCAGGGGCTCATCCTGAGCGACGTCGAAAGAGGGCCCCGCGCGTCCCGGGTCCTCTTGGGATGAGCGCTGCAGCGGTGGGTCACAGCCGCCAGTTTCTGAGCTAGGATGAGCTTCCCGATTCTCTGAGAGGAAGCTCATCCCGCCATGGCCCAAGCCGCGCGCCAGACCAGTTCCCGCCTTTTCGACGTGGACCAGTCCGCCACGGGTCGGTTCTGGACGCTCGCAGGGGCTGACGAGGCGCTCGTCCGCCGCCTTGCGCCCAGTGTCGGCGGGTCAGACCTCCTCGCCAGGCTCCTGGCCTCGCGCGGCGTCGACCCTGCTGAGGCTGCCAGCTACCTCGCACCGACACTTCGCGACTATTTCCCGGACCCTTCGAGCTTTGCCGATATGGACAAGGCTGCGGCCATCGTCCTCGATGCCATTCTCGAGAAGAAGCGTGTCACCGTCTTCGCCGACTATGATGTCGACGGGGGGACGTCATCAGCCATTCTTGCCCGCTATTTCCGCGGTTGGGGCCAGGATATCGGCCTCTACGTGCCAGACCGGCTGGAAGAGGGCTATGGCCCGTCGCCCGCCGCCTTCCGCCATCTCAAGGACACCGGGTCCGACCTCGTGATCACCGTCGACTGCGGCGCCGCCGCGACGCTCGCGCTGAACGAAGCCGAGGCCATCGGCCTGCCGGTCGTTGTCATCGATCATCACCTCATGTCGGGCGAACATCCCCCCTCGGCCGCCCTCGTGAACCCCAACCGGCCCGACGACACGTCCGGCTGCGGCCACCTCGCCGCCGCTGGGGTCGTCTTCGTTTTCGTCGCCGCGCTCAACCGGTTGGCCCGCCAACGCGGCCTCGCACCGGATGGCGGCCTGCCGGACATCATGCCGTTTCTCGACCTCTGCGCGCTCGGTACGCTGTGCGACATGGCTCCGCTGCACGGCGTCAATCGCGCCTTCGTGCGCCAGGGCCTCACCACCATGGCGCGTGACCAGAATCCCGGCCTTCGCGCGCTCGCGGACGTCGCCGGCATCGGCAAGACAGAAACCGTCTATCACGCCACCTTCATGCTTGGCCCGCGCCTCAATGCGGGTGGCCGGGTCGGCGACCCCTGGATCGCCGCCAGGCTCCTCGCCACCGATGACCGGCAGGAAGCCGTCGAACTCGCCGAGCGCCTCCATGCGCTCAACGAGGAGCGCAAGGCCGTCGAGAGCGCCATCCTTGACCTGGCCATGGCGCAGGCCGAACAGGCGCTGGCACGCAATCCCGAGCGTGGCATCCTCGTCGCCAGCGGCGAGGGCTGGCACCCCGGCGTCATCGGAATCGTCGCCGGGCGCCTCAAGGAACGCTATCACCTGCCCAGCATCGTCATCGGCTGGGGGCAGGGGCTCGGCCCCGTCGCCAAGGGGTCCGGCCGCTCCGTGACGGGCGTGAATATCGGCGATGCCATCACTATGGCCGCACGCGAAGGCATCATCCTCTCCGGCGGTGGGCACGCGATGGCGGGCGGTCTCAGCCTCGAGCCCGAACAGGTCCCGGCCTTCGACGCATGGATGGTTGCGCACATGGCGCAATTTTCGGCTGAGCGCACGGCGGCGTTGGAACTCAGGATTGATGCCGTGCTGGCGCCGGGTGCCGCCAGTCCGGCCCTGGTCGACCAGGTCGCCCAGATCGGCCCGTTCGGCATTGGCTCGCCAGAGCCTGTCTTTGCACTGCAATCCGTCCATGTCACGGGCGTCCGGCAGGTGGGCGCCAATCATGTCCGCTTTATCGCCGAAGACGCCGGCGGACGCCTCGAATGCATCGCCTGGCGCGCCGCCGACACGCCGCTTGGCCAGGTTCTGGCAAATGGTGCCCGCGTGCATCTCACCGGGAAACTCAAGGCCGACGAGTGGAATGGGCGTCGCCGGGTTCAGCTGGACGTGGCCGACGCAGCTGCCGATTGAACAATCTGCATTTGTCGCTGCATCACGGGTTGCCCTCGCCAGAAACAGCCGCTATATCGCCACTTCTCAAAACCGGTGCGGTCCCTTCGTCTATCGGTTAGGACGTCAGGTTTTCAACCTGAAAAGAGGGGTTCGACTCCCCTAGGGACTGCCACGGTTTTCTTCCCGTTTAAAAGCAACGCACTACGTTTTTGATTGAAGCGGTTTTTCAACACCGAATTCAACATGAGCCAGAGCGTTAGGAAGCTTGCGTCTCCGGATGGCCTCGTCGTTTAGGACAGGGTCGACAATGCCAAGGAGAAGATATCGCACGATGAGCTATGTCTATAAGCGTCCAAATGGCCTCTTCGAAGTCCGCTTTCCCATTCCAAACGATCTCCGTGGCTACTTTCCTAAATCTGACAGGATGAGCTTCAAGACACATATTATCGTGTCTCTCGGCACTCGGGACCAAGCAGAAGCGAACAGTAGTGCAACTTCGAGATTCGTTGAGATCGAGCAGAAGTTCTCTGTGCTGCGTGACGGCGTTCGATCAGAGCATTTTAGATCGTTTTGCCAATATGTGTACGATATGGAGATGGAACTCGGCTCTCGTCGTCGCCTGGATAGCAATCGTCCTTCGGGTGTTCTTGATGAAGATTTGCGCTTCGTTAGGACTGCTCTTGAAAATCGAAGCATCGACGCTTTGGAAGCTTCTGTCGGTTGGGTTGTCGACACCTATTTCGAGAATGTGGCCGATGCCAAAGCAATCGTGCCAACTGACACCGAACTCAGAAATGGACTCCTGAACGCCGCCGCAGACGTTATGACGGATGTCTACAATCAGTTGGCGGCAAGTGCGCTTGGTCACACCCACAAACCAAAAATAAAGGCGACGCAACTCCAACCCAGACCCGAGCCGAAGGTGTCCGCTGGGGAGAACACTCCCTTGTCTAAAGAGGGAAATCTGTCGCTTGAGCAATATTGGGGTGTTCATGAGACGATCAAGCAGGCTTCATCTTCCCCGGTGACGGCGCATACGCTTAAACGTCGTAGAAGCGCCTGGAAGGAGTTGACGGAACTCCTCGGTATGAGCACCCCGGTCTTTCAAGTAAAGAAAGCTGACATATGGAGATATCGTGACGCTTTGGCCCAGGTGCCCTCACGAGCAGGCTCAATTATTGAACTCAGAGATTTGTCGTTTCCTAAGCGAGTTGAAGCGATGAAAGCTAATCCAACAACTTACAAACACCTCGACTTAAATAGCGTCGGCGACCGACTTCGGCAGATCAGCGCCGTGTTCCAACTCGCAGTTGATCGTGGTCATCTGACCAACAACCCAGCTTTAGGCGTGTCCGAAGGCAAGAAAGACAAAACCCCGCATCGTGGTGCTTACACTGAAAGCGAACTCCAACATATTTTTTCGCAGGCACCATATGACCGACCGTGTCGGCTGGATGACCAAACAGATGAATTTTGGGTGCCGCTTCTCGAGTTGTTTCTGGGTGCACGTGCGAGCGAACTCTATGTCTACGTGGTGGATGTTCATGAGAGCGCCGAAGTGCCCCACATACGGCTTGTAGAGTACGAGGAGCGGTCTCTAAAAAATATGTCGTCTGCGCGCATCCTCCCCATTCATCCGGAGCTCATTGAGCTTGGATTTTTGGATTATTGCCGGCGTGTGCGCGGGGAAGGGAAGGAGCTGTTCCCGAAGTGGAAGTTTCGCGCCGATCAAAAACCCTCGGAAGGCCCAGCTCGCCGACGTTTCAACAGGCGTGTGAAAGTGTTGCTCCCGGATCGGAAGCATCCGGCCGACTCACATACGTTCCGACATACGTTTGAAACAGCTCTCAGTGCTGCTGACGGTGTCCCGGAGCGCGTTGCGCGACGGCTCCAGGGGAGAGCGATCGAAGGAAGCGCTGCGCACTACGTGAACGACTTTCCTTTACCTGTTCTAGCTGAGGCGATCGGCAAGGTCCGGTTTGGGAGCTTGTCGCTCAAACACTTGTCGTGACACTGTCGCTGAGCTCCACGCAGATTGCGGCTCCGTATGGTTCTTCCATATTGCCAGTTGTTTATTCGCCCTGCTTTTGGACGAGCAACATTACGTGACGCGTCCGATCAAACTGCAGTGAACAAGAATTTTCCGTCATCGCTCCAGTACATCAACCGCCCATCCACGTGGGGACGGACCCCGATCGTAAAACTTCTGCGCTGCACAGCCATATTCTTGGCTGTTGCTTCGATTTTTATATACAAGGATTGCCCTCTAGCCAGTTGCACCGGCTCAAAATTTCCCGCGTCATTGAATTTGTAAAACACGGTGTCTGCATCAAGCGGACAAATTAGCACAATCGGCATCTGCTTTCTGTAGACGTTTCGATTCACTTCTTGGTCCTCGATAATTGGACCTGATTGAATAGTATGTCCTTCGTGGTTCTGAATTTGATAATTTGCGCTCACATTGGAAAAATCTCGGTATTTGTGGGTGCTGACGCCTACCTCAACGATGTAGCGATATGGAACCCCAGGCTGCATTGCCGCCTCGCTTGTGTCCCTCACGATTTGGAGCTGAGGATTAACGACTTTCTTGTTAGAAAATCGCACCCGAAGCTCGGACTGAGCTGGTCCCAGAAAACTGAACAGTGAGCTAAGGTATATCCCGACCGACGAAGGGATACCCAGCATGGGACGAAAGAGACGCAAGTTCACCGACAATTTCAAGGCGCAGGTGGCGCTTGAGGCGCTGCGCGGAGATCGC
>JAHJSB010000008.1 GCA_018830285.1 Alphaproteobacteria bacterium | reverse complement strand
ACCAGCGCTCGCCGGTCGGCGGCGGGCCGTCCTTGAAGACGTGGCCCTGATGCAGGCCGCAGATGGCGCAGTGGCATTCGGTGCGGGGGATGATCATCTTGAAGTCTGTCTTGGTGGCGACGACGCCTTCGGAGGCGGGCTGCCAGTAGCTTGGCCAGCCGGTGCCGCTCTCGAACTTGTGCTCGGACGACCAGAGCGCGGTGCCGCAGCCCTTGCAATGGTAGAGGCCGGGACGCTTCTCACTTTCGTAGTTGCCGGGCGTGAAGGCGCGCTCGGTGCCTTCTTTCACGCCAACGCGAAATTCTTCCGGGGTGAGCAGCTCACGCCATTCGCGGTCTGAGCGGTCGATCTTGGTCTGGGTCATCGGGAGGGCTCCATATCCTGGTTCCCTCCCAATATAGGCGCTTATCAGCCGTAAAGCACGGTGATCGATTCAGCGACGAGGGCCGGGCGGTCCTGGCCTTCGATTTCGACGGTGCTTTCCATGATCATCTGCTTGCCGCCCGACTTCTCAGTGACGGACTTGCAATTCTGGCGCAGGCGGACCTTGGAGCCGACGGGCACCATATTGGTGAAGCGCACCTTGTCGGAGCCATAGTTGATGCCGCGCGTGACGCCGGACACGTTCAGCACTTCCGAGCCGAGCATCGGCAGGAGCGAGAGCGTGAGGAATCCGTGCGCGATGGGGCCGCCCATGGCCTTGGTGGCACGTTCGACATCGACGTGAATCCATTGATGGTCGCCAGTTGCGTCGGCGAACTTGTTGACGCGGTCCTGATCGATCTTGTGCCAGTCGGACACGCCGACTTCGGTGCCGGCAAGGGATTCGAGGTCAGCGAAAGCGACTTTTTTCGGGTTGGCCATAGGGGGGTGTTCCTCCAGAGTTTTTGCTGGTCCCTGTTCTGGCGCGGGCAAGGCGGTCCGGCAAGGTTTCCCGAAGGTCAATTTGCTGGACCTGAGGATGATTCTCGCAAATACTGCGCGAATGGGCTGAAATGGGAGACGCACATGACGGATTCGAACCAGATTTCGGTTGACCCGAACACCAGGGGCAACGCGAACCTGATCTACATTCTCTACCTAGTCGGTATTGTTGTCGGGGTTACCACGATTGTCGGTGTGGTCATGGCCTATATCGGCAAAGGGCAAGGCGATGCCGTTCTGGAAAGCCATTACAACAACCAGATCAATATCTTCTGGAAGGGGTTCTTGTATTCGGTTGTCAGCGTGATCTTGATCCCCATCCTGGGGCTTGGCATTCTCACGGGACTGGCCACGCTTGTCTGGTACATCGTCCGCTGCGTGAAGGGCATGCAGGCGCTGTCGGCTGGCCAGCCAATCGACAATCCTGGCAGCTGGCTGTTCTAGGCCGCCAAACGGAATCTGAATGCCAAACAGCCGCTCCATGACGGGGCGGCTGTTTTCGTTTCGGCAGTCTCTGCTTAGACGATGCGGCTGGTCGAGTTGCCCCAGTAGCGGTCGCGGACAAGGCGCTTGTAGAGCTTGCCGGTTGGGTGGCGGGGAAGCTCCGGATCGAAGTCGACCGATTTCGGGCATTTGATCTTTGACAGGTTGGCCTGGCAGAAGGCCATCAGCTCGGCGGCGAGCTCGGGTGACGGGGCGACGCCCGCTGCGGGCTGGACAACGGCTTTCACGGCTTCGCCGAACTCCTCGTCCGGCACGCCGATCACGGCGCAGTCGGCCACTTTCGGGTGGGTGATCAGGATGTTCTCGCATTCCTGCGGATAGATGTTCACGCCGCCGGAAATGATCATGAAGGCCTTGCGGTCGGTGAGGTAGAGGAAGCCGTCTTCGTCCAGCTTGCCGACATCGCCGAGGGATGACAGGTCGGGCCGGGTGGCATGGAGGGCGCCTTTGGTCTTCTCCGGGTCGTTATGGTAGGTCGGCGCGGCCGTGCCGCTGAAATAGACCTGGCCTTCTTCGCCGACGGGCACTTCATTGCCTTCCTCGTCACAAATATGGACGACGCCGTGGACCGGCTTGCCGACCGTGCCCTTGTGGGTCATCCATTCGGGGCTGCGCACCCAGGTCATGCCGTTGCCTTCGGAACCGGCATAATATTCATCGATGATGGGTCCCCACCATTCGATCATCTTCTGCTTGATCGGGATCGGGCAGGGCGCGGCGGCGTGGATCGCGAACTGCAGACTCGAGACATCATACTTCTCGCGCACTTCGGGCGGCAGTTTCAGCATCTTCACGAACATGGTCGGCACGAGCTGTGAATGCGTAACACGATATTTCTCGACGATGCGGAGATAGTTTTCCGGATCGAACTTTTCCATGATCACAAGCGACGCGCCGAGCCGCGTCATCGTCATGCTCCAGCGCAGGGGCGCGGCATGATAGAGCGGTGCGGGCGACAGGTAGATCGAGTCTTCGGTCACGCCGGCAAGGTTGCGGCAGATCTGGATCAGGACGTTGTCGGCATCGATCGGCAGGCCGCGCTCCAGCGGTGGGCGGATGCCCTTGGGGCGGCCCGTGGTGCCCGACGAATAGAGCATGTCCGTGCCGGCCATCTCGTCCGGAATCGGCGTGACAGGGAATTTGCTCTGCAGCGTTTCCAGCGGGGTGAAGCCGGGAATGTCGCCGTCGATCGACCAATAGGCGTCGAGCTTGGTGACGGATTTCACATCCTGGGCGACAGCTGACTTGTGGGCGTCGGCGATCAGGAGTTTCGAGCCGGAATCCTCGATGATGTACTGCACTTCCGGCGTCGTCAGGCGTGACGAGATGCACACGAAATAGAGACCCGACCGCTGGGCGGCCCAGCAGACTTCGAAATAGCGGGGCGAGTTTTCGGCGAAGAGGGCAATCGTGTCGCCGGGCTGGCAGCCAGCCTCGCGCAGCGCATGCGCGATCTGGTTGGACCGCTCGTCGAGCTGGCGGAACGTGACGACTTCGCCGCTGCCGGCCATCGTATACGCAGGGTGATCAGGCCGGGCCTTGGCGTGATGGAAGGGATGCATCGTCGTCTCGCTCCATTGGGGGGGCGGCGCCCCTTGCGGGGCCTGCCGGATTGTTTTGCCGAACTTATCCGACCTGCTGCCCGCGTCCACTGGCGACGCAGGGGAAAGTCAGGCCCTGGGCAGGCCGGGCGTTCCGGCATGTTCAGGATGCGCGGCGACATAAGCGGCCTTCAGTTCGACAGAGCGATTGTGCGCGCCGTCCGGGCCCCAGCCAGGTGCATTGAGCGCCCGGCGGACCCACAGGTCGGGGCGCAGGCCATCGCGCGCGCAGTCGCGCAGCAGGCTGAACAGCTCGTGAAAGGCGATGACGAACGGATTGTAGCTGCCGATTGGCTTGACGATGCCATAGACCGGCTTGTCGTCATCGAGTTCCGGAACGAACGTCCCGAACATCCTGTCCCAGGTGATGAACACACCGGCGTAATTGGTGTCGAGATAGCGCGGATTGGTGGCGTGGTGGACGCGGTGGTGGGAGGGGGTGTTGAAGACCGCCTCGAACCAGCGCGGCATCCTGTCAATCGCTTCGGTATGGATCCAGTACTGGTAGATCAGGTTCAGGCCGCCGACGAAGAAGATGACATAGGGGTGGAAGCCGATGAACACCATCGGCGTGCCGACCAGGATCAGGCCGGTGAACGGCCCGAACCAGGGCTGGCGCAGGGCCGTGGTGAGATTGTAGTGCGTGCTGGAATGGTGGGTGACGTGTTCCATCCAGAACCAGCGGACGCGGTGGGCGAAACGGTGCTTCCAGTAATAGGTGAAGTCATACAGCAAGAAGGCGACCAGCACGCTCCACCAGGCGAACGGAATCGTCGCCAGCCGGTAGGGCCAGAGGAGCATCATCATCCAGAGCGTGGCAAAGCCGGTCAGCGTGTTGACGACGACGCTGCCTGTGCCCATCGCCAGGGAGGCAAGCGCGTCTTTTGTTTCATAACGGCCCTTGGCGCGGCCGGACTTCACGGCCCACCATTCCCACGCAACCGACAGGATGAACAGCGGCGCCGCGAGCGTGGTCGGATCTATCTTTGACAGCCATTCGGGTGGCATCAGCGAATCCCCACGGCCTCGATTCCGTCCTGCTTGTAGACATGGCCGTCCTTCATGATGAAGTCGGCCTTCTCCAGGATGGAAATATCCTTGAGCGGATCACCACTGACCGCGACCATGTCAGCTGCGCAGCCAACGTCCAGGCAGCCGAGCAGGCCGGGCTTGCCGAGCGCTTCGGCAGCGGTCGCCGTGGCGGCCGTGATCGCCTGCATCGGCGTCATGCCGAACTGGACCATGCGCGAAAACTGTTTCGGATTGTCACCGTGCGGATAGACGCCGGAGTCCGACCCGAACACCATTTTTGCACCGGCCTTGTTGGCGGCGGTGAAGCTCGCACGCTGGATCTTCGAGATCGATTTCTCTTTCTCGATGGATTCCGGCAGCACACCGTTCTTCTCGCCCTCGGCCAGCGTGTATTCGGTATTGTATATATCCATGGAGAGGTAGGCGCCCTTCTCCTTGGCGAGTGCGATCGTCTCATCGTCGAGGATGCTGGCATGTTCGATCGTATCGACGCCAGCGAGCAGGGCATTGCGAACGCCGACCGTGCCATGGGCATGGCTGGCAACCTTGAGGCCGCGGGCATGGGCTTCCTCGACAATCGCGGTCAGTTCCTCAAGCGTGCCCTGGGCCGCGCCGAGGCTGGTGCCCTTGGAGAAAACGCCGCCCGTGGAGCAGGTCTTGATCAGGTCGACGCCATACTTGATGTTCTCGCGGACCTTCGCCCGCATTTCCCACGGGCCGTTGGCGACGCCTTCGCCCTTCAGGCTGTATTCGGGCGGCAGCAGGTTGATGTCCGAGCAGTGGCCGCCGGTAATGCCGACAGGCGGGCCGGAGACGAACATGCGCGGTCCCGGCACGTCGCCCTCGTTGATCGCGTCGCGCAGGGCGACGTCGCCATAGCTTTCGGCGCCGACATCGCGCACGGTCGTGAAGCCCGCCAGAAGCGTCAGCCGCGCATTCTTGACGCCGGTAATGGCCATGCGTTCGTCTGACAGGCCGAGCGATTCATAGGCGCCCGTCTCGGCGTCGCCGGTAAGGTGCGTATGCATGTCGATGAAGCCCGGCATCACGGTCCGTGCGCCAAGGTCGATCACGGTGGCACCCTTTGGCACTTTCGTTGCGCGTTGCGTACCCGAGGCGACAATCGTGCCCCCATCAACGACCAGTGCGGCGTCTTTCATGACGGTTCCTGTGCCCGGATCGATCAGGCTGCCGACCTTCACATAGAGCGGCGCGGCATGGGCGGCTGCGCCTGTTGCCAGCATGGCGGCGCCGAGTAGGACGAGACGGGAAAATTGCATGGGAACGCCTTGTTCAGGTGGGATTTGGCGCGACTATCAGGGCGAAATCGCCGGGCGGTCAAGCCGGGGGCTGGTTTCCCCTGCGACGCGCTTGACCTCTGTGGCCGGGCAGGCAGTGTGGCCCCAACAATTGCCCCAAGGGAGATACATGATGGCGCAGCCGAAAAAGTTCGAGCAGATTATCCTGGATATTGAGGACGGCGTGGCCATCCTGACGCTCAACCGACCCGAAAAGATGAACGCCTTCACCGGCAAGATGATGTACGAGATGATCGAGGCGTTCGATATTACCGATGCCGATGACAGCGTGCGCGCCGTGATCGTCACAGGCGCGGGCGACCGGGCCTTCTGCGCCGGGGCAGACCTGTCGGAAGGCGCCAAGACTTTCGACTATGATGCGCGGGCAGCGACAGGTGAGGAAGGCCGGTCTCAGGATGTTGACATTCAGCGCGATGGTGGTGGCCGCGTCACCCTGCGCATCTTCGACAGCCTCAAGCCAGTGATCGGCGCCATCAATGGCGCGGCCGTCGGCATCGGCGTCACCATGCAGCTGCCGATGGATATCCGCATCGCATCAGACAATGCGCGCTTCGGTTTCGTGTTCAACCGCCGCGGCATCAACCCGGAAGCCGCCTCCAGCTGGTTCCTGCCGCGACTGGTCGGCATCCAGCAGGCCCTCGCCTGGTGCTATTCGGGCCGCGTCTTCCCTGCATCGGAAGCTCTTTCCGGCGGCCTCGTCCTGTCGGTCCACCCGCAGGCTGAATTGCTCGACGTCGCCAAGGCGATGGCGCGCGAGATTGCCGATAATACGGCCGCCGTCTCGACCACGCTGACACGCCAGATGATGTGGCGCATGCTGGGCGCCAGCCATCCGATGGAAGCGCATATCGTCGATTCCGCTGCCATCTACTCGCGCGGCAAGACGCCGGACGCCAAGGAAGGCGTGATGAGCTTCCTCGAGAAGCGCCAGCCGGTCTATCCCGTGAAAGTGTCCGACGGCATGCCGAACTTCTTCCCCTGGTGGGAAGACCCGGAATTCACCTGGATCGGTGGCAAGGACTAGTCTCGCATGAATCCAGATTTCCAGCGCGTCGAGACAAACGGCATCCGGTTGCGCGTGGCGACAGCGGGCGACGGCCCGCTCGTCATACTCGTGCATGGCTTCCCGGAGAGCTGGTATTCCTGGCGGCACCAGATCAAGGCCCTGTCCGAAGCGGGGTACCGCGTCGCCGCGCCGGATGTGCGCGGCTATGGCGGGTCTGACCGGCCTCACGCCGTCGAAGCCTATGACATGGAAAGCCTGACCGGCGACATTGCCGGTCTCGCCCATGCCCTGTCGCCCGGCGAGAAAGCTGTCGTGATCGGGCATGACTGGGGCTCGCCCATCGCCTGGAACACGGCCCGGCTGCACGCCGACACGTTCCGCGCGGTGGCCGGCCTGTCCGTGCCCTACATCCCGCCGAACGAGGTCGTGTTCATCGACGCCGTGCGCGCCTTCTTCACCGACCGGGGCCTGTTCTTCTACCAGGTCTATTTCCAGGACGAGGGCCCGCCCGAGGCAGAGCTGGAAGCCGACCCGGCCGAGACGATCCGCAAGTTCTACTATGCCATCTCCGGCGATGCGCCAGACGGCACATGGCCGACCGACAAGAAGCATGGCGACACGCTGCTGCACCGCCTGCCGGAGCCGCCCATGCCCTTGCCCTGGCTGTCAGCCGAGGATGTCGCCTATTACGACTCCCAGTTCCGCCAGTCCGGCTTTCGCGGGCCGCTCAACCGCTACCGCAACTGGCACCGCGACCATGCCTTGCTGACCGGCCATGCGGCCCCCACGGCCATCGCCCAGCCCTCGCTCTATATCGGCGGCACAAGGGACCTTGTCCTGAAAATGTCGCCCGGCGACATGCTGGCCGCGATGAAGGAAAACCTGTCTGACCTGCGCGGCGCGACCCTGCTCGAAGGCTGCGGCCACTGGACCCAGCAGGAACGCCCGGATGAGGTCAACGCCCTGCTGCTCGACTGGCTCGGCGGGCTGTAGGGCAGCGCGGCGTGCGCTGTCAGGGGCAGCCAATGGCGCGGGCGAGGATGTTCCGATGCACCTCGCTGGTGCCCGAATAGATCGTCGCCGCCCGCGTTGCGAAATACTTTGCCTGCGCGAAGGCGCTGTTAGGCGCCAGAGCCAGCCCGATTTCGGTGATCGACTGGTGCAGTTCGGTCGCAAGCAGCTTCAGCGCGGATGTCGCCGGCGCTGCGGCGACGGCGATCCTTCCAGCAGACGCATGCGCTTCAAGTGCCTCGAATTCGTCGATCCGCCGCGCCATCCCTGACAGATGGGCCTGACCGGCAGCTTCCACCTCACCCGCCTCGGCCGCGCCACGGTGCGCCGCCCGCAGCGCGCGTCGGAGAAGTCCGGTCGTCGTGTTGTTTGACCGCGCGATCTCCATCAGCCGCTTGGCCGCTTTCCAGCCCTTGCCGATCTCGCCGACCCGGTCGGCGGCTGGCGTGCGGACGCCGTCGAAGAAGACCTCATTGGTCTCGTCTTCGCCATCGATAAAGCGGATCGGTCGCACCGCAATGCCCGGCCGGTCCATCTCGACCAGCAGGAAGACCAGTCCGTCGCCGCCCTTCGATTCCGCGTCGCACCGGGCCAGCAGGAACATGTGGGTGGCGTACTGGGCAAAGCTCGTCCACAGCTTGCTGCCAGTCAGCACAAAGTCGTCGCCGTCGCGCGTCGCCTTCAACGAGAGGGCGGACAGGTCAGAGCCTGCCTGCGGTTCGGAAAAGCCCTGGCACCATTCATGCTCGCCGCGCAGGATGGCGGGCAGGTAGCGCGCCTGCTGGGCGGGCGTGCCCTCGGCGATGATCAGCGGGCCGATGGTGCGGACGCCCGACGACATCAGCAGCGGCGCATCGCGCGCGGCGCAGGCATTCTCGAAATACAGGCGCTGCGCCGTGCTCCAGCCGGCCCCGCCATGTTCTACCGGCCAGGTCGGCGCGTACCAGCCACGGGCGTGCAGCGCCTCCCGCCAAGCCCGGCAGGCATCCGGCGAGGATTTCAGCCCGGTCGTCGCGCGGCCCGCTGCGCGCAGGTCCTCGGTCAGGGCGTCGTCAAGGAAAGCATCCACCTCGGCCCGGAAGGCGGGACCGGGACGCCCGTCCGCCGCGGTCCGGGTGTCCGGTTGCGTTACCTGAAAGCTGCCATCCATGTCGCTCTCCCTTTGCCGGGGCGGGAGGCAATTACGGCGTGCCAGGCGGCGATCCGCAATACGGGAAACTACGAGGTTCGCGGGCCCGGCGGACATGCCGCAACGGCAAGGCCCCAGCGGGTTGTGGGGCAGGCGGCGGGCGTGCCACATGTGCCGGTCACATCCGGGGATGCACGATTGCGCATCCTCTCCACTGAACTTGAAAAGGCTTGCCAATGTCAATCTGGCGACAAACGAACATAGACCTCGACCAAATCACCGCTGCCCAACAGGGCACGATGGGCGGCGTCCTCGGCATCACGCTGGTCAGCATCGGCGACGACACGCTGACCGCGCGCATGCCGGTCGACCATCGCACGCTGCAGCCGCACGGACGCCTGCATGGCGGGGCCTCGGTGGCGCTGGCCGAAACGGTCGGCTCGATTGCGGCCAATCTCGCGCTCGATTCGACTGAGAGCGTCGGCGTCGGCCTCGAGATCAACGCCAATCATGTCCGCCCCGTGAAAGATGGCTTCGTCTACGCCACGGCCAGGGCCGAAGCGCTGGGCCGCACGACGCAGGTCTGGACCATCCGCATCACAGATGAATCTGACCGCCTCGTCTGCCTCTGCCGTTTCACCGTCGCCGTCATCCCGGCGCAGCGCGCCCGTCCGAGCTAGACGCCCGGCCTACCAGAGGCCGTGCTTCTGCACTTCGGCGCGGCCGACCACCATGTGGTGCACTTCGTCCGGGCCATCGGCATAGCGCAGGTGGCGCATGTCGGCATACATGCCGGCCAGCGGGAACCATTGCGACATGCCCGCCGCGCCATGCATCTGCATCGCCTGGTCGATGATCAGGCAGACCTTCTCCGGCACCATGGCCTTCACTGCGCTGACATAGATCCGCGCTTCCTTGTTGCCCAGCACGTCCATCGCCTTGGCGGCCTGCAGCACGGCCAGCCGCATCGCGTTGATCTCGATCCGCGCGCGCGAGATGACTTCCAGGTTCTTGCCCAGCTTGGCGATCTTCTGTCCGAACGCCGTGCGTGTCCCGGCGCGCTTGACCATCATTTCCAGCGCCAGTTCGGCCTTGCCGATGGAGCGCATGCAATGGTGGATGCGGCCCGGGCCGAGGCGGACCTGCGAGATCTCGAACCCGCGCCCCTCGCCCAGCAGGATATTGTCCTTGGGCACGCGCACGTCGGTGAACTTCAGGTGCATGTGCCCGATCGGGGCATGGTCTTCGCCCATCACTTCCATCGCGCCGAGTATCTTCACGCCCGGCGTGTCCATCGGCACGAGGATCTGCGATTGCTGCTTGCTGGCGGGCGCATCGGGGCTGGTCTTGACCATCACGATCATGATCTTGCAGCGCGGGTTGCCGGCGCCGGAAATGTAGAATTTCTCGCCATTGATCACCCATTCGTCGCCGTCGAGCACGGCGGTCGTGCTGATATTCTTGGCGTCCGACGAGGCCACGCCCGGCTCGGTCATCGCATAGGCCGAGCGGATTTCGCCGGCCAGCAGCGGCTTCAGCCATTGTTCCTTCTGCGCCGGCGTGCCGACCCTTTCCAGCACTTCCATATTGCCCGTGTCGGGCGCGTTGCAGTTCATCGTTTCGGAGCCGTAGGGATGCTTGCCCAGCTCGGCGGCGATATAGGCGTAGTCGAGATTGCTCAGGCCCTCGCCGGTGT
Organism: Alphaproteobacteria bacterium; assembly: GCA_018830285.1. Lineage (GTDB taxonomy): Bacteria > Pseudomonadota > Alphaproteobacteria > Caulobacterales > Hyphomonadaceae > Hyphomonas. The sequence goes on along the minus strand of JAHJSB010000008.1, from coordinate 12,778 downwards.
CGGCATCCGGCAGGAAGAAGTTCCACAGGCCCGCTTCCTTGGCCTTGGCCTTGGCCGCTTCCATCAGCTCCAGCTGGCGCGGATGCCACGTCCAGCGGTCTTCCTTGTCGGCATTCAGCGCCTCGAACTCGTCGCGCCACGGGGCGACATTCTCTTCCAGGTGCTTGACCACGCGCGCCAGCAGCGGCTTGGCCTTGTCCGACATGCTGAGTTCGAAGAGTTCGCTGTTGAGGTCCGTCATGGGTTTCCATCCTGCATTTTTCGTTTCGCTGGCCCCACCATGCGGGCTTTTCCGGGGCGGGGCAATCCGCCCGCCGGGCTCCTGACGCAGGGGCAGTTCCGGGCGGTATTGGACTTCTGCAACCATGTCGCCAATAGTTGCGGGCGCGGCAAGCGGCAGGAGAGGAACGGGCCATGGACCTGAAGGCGACAGAATACGATGTGGCAGGCCGGATCGCGACGATCACGCTCAGCCGCCCCCACCGGGGCAATGCCTGGACCGGCCGCATGCATGCCGAATACCGCTACCTGCTGGGCGAGGCCGAGGCCGACCCCGCCGTGCGGGTCATCCTTGTCACCGGCAGCGGCGAGCGCTTCTGCGTCGGCGGCGACTCGCAGGCCCTCGACGGCCATTCGAAATCCGGCGCCTATGATGCCGGCACGCCGGCAGACCTGGTCACCCCCGGCGACACATCCTTCGCGCCCTTTGCCGAGGACTTCGCCTATCATTTCGCCCTGTCCAAGCCGGTCATCGCCGCGATCAACGGCGCGGCGGCGGGCGCGGGCCTCGTGCTCGCCTGCTATGCCGATATCCGCTTCGCCGTGCCAGGGGCCAAGCTCACCACCGCGCACGGCCCGCTCAACCTACCGGCCGAATACGGCCTGTCATGGCTGCTGCCGCGCCTCATCGGCGGCGCCCGCGCGCTGGAACTGCTGCTGTCCAGCCGCAAGTTCCTGACCGACGAGGCTCATGCCATCGGCCTCGTCCACCGCCTCGTCGCGCCGGACGCGCTCATCGCCGAGACGCGCGCCTACGCGCTGGACCTGATAACCCGCGTCTCCCCCGAAGCGCTGCGCCAGACCAAGCGCCAGGCCTATCTCGACTTCCACCGCGATGTCGGCGCCTCGGTGCGCGAGGCGAACGCCCTGATGAGCGCCATGGTCAAACAGCCCGACTACAAGGAAGCCATCGCCGCCTTCCTCGGCAAGCGCCCGGCGGAATGGTCCGGGAGCTGAGCAACTGATCAAGGGTGTCGGCGCCTCAGGTGCCCTGCACTTCGGCCGAGTCGATCATCCGGTCGACCAATGCGCAGAAGGCCGGATTGGGCGCGAAATGGGTGATCCGCACCTCCGCCCACCAGGCGCGGGCCCGTGGCGAGGCCATGTACTGCCGGATCGTGGATTTTGTCCTTGGGGTCGTGATGCTCTCCACGTATCCCCGCACGGTCATCATGGTCGCCATCTCCAGCGTGACGAGCAGGCTGTTCATGGACAGCGAAAAGCGCAGCGTTTCGGCGTCACTCAATGGCGCATCCGTGTACAGGGCGCGGTGCATGAAATCGGCCGCTTCGGGCGAGCTGAACAGCGCCTGCTGCAGGTACGTCGCTTCGGTGGCGACCGATCGTGTGATTTCCGCACGCGCCAGCGTGTCGGCGCGCCGCATCTGCACGATCAGGGCTACCAGCGTGCCGAGGATCGCGGCGACCGCGAACGTCTGGCCGATATAATAGATGCTTTCCAGCGTCACGCCGTTCTCCCCCGGGTCAAGGCATCTAGCTCTACGCGCAATGCGGGCAGAGGGCCAACGGGCATTTATGTGATGAACGGGATCGCTGAAACGCGGGGCGAAAGTCTCCGGTGGGCGCAAAAGCAGCCGAAAGAAATTTTCCCGACAGAGGCAAGTCTTGGCCCACAGTCGCCGGGCGCCACTTCGGCTGCGAATGTCTGATTTCCTTGTGCCTTTGGTCATGGGCGGACGTAAGAAATTGAGTGATCTTCGGCGAGATCCGGTCAAAAGCGAGGATCGGACTCTTTCGTAATTGCAATAATACTCCGCGCTGATACCCCTGAACCACAATTTGTTGGGGGGACAGGCGCATGCTGCTACGGCGGATGACGCAACACGTCAAAGACCAGAACTGGTTCGCAGTTGTGATCGACTTCCTGATCGTCGTGCTGGGCGTGCTGGTTGCGACCCAAGTTTCCAATTGGAACTCGGCCCGCGAATTCAAGGGGCACGAACGCGTGCTCCTTCGGGAACTGCGCGAAGAGGCCGTCCGAAACATCGCCGACACGCAGGCCAAGGCTGAAAGCTTTGGTGTGGGCGCCGCTGCGGCGCGGAGGGTCCTGGTGCTTTCGGAGAGTGAATCGCCATCGTGCGGTGTGGATTGCTGGCCAGTCGTCGCGGACCTCATGCACGCCTCGCAATGGCAACAGGTGAATGTCTCCTGGTCGACCTTTGACGAAATGCGACGCGAGGGTCTGCCGTCGAACCGGCAGATCATCCCGGCCATCGAAGAGTTCCAGTTCGTCACATCCCTGTCCGCCAACACCCTTTCCGTGCCGCCGCCCTATCGCACTATGGTCCGTAGGCGGATACAAATCGCACTCCAGGACGCCTATTGGAATCATTGCTACAGCTTGAATGCGGGACTGGAGCTTTATCTTGACCCCTGCCCGAAGCCGGAGGGAATTGTCGTCGATCCGACAGCGATTGATTCCATTCTCTCCGATTCTGAGATCATGTCGGCTCTGCGGGAATGGACCAGCGTGGCCCGGGTGATCAGCGAGGCACTCGCCGAACAGCACACCAGGAGCGATGCTATCCTCGCCGCCATCGACGACAATCCAAAGGCCCGTCCATGATCTTGCGTTGGCTGAGCCGGTGGAGCTGGTGTGGAAAGGCAGGATTGATTGGCGGGGGGTATCATGTGTGGACGGCCCCGGTTCTGCAAGCACAAAGTTTGAGCGAGAGATGATCTGAGGGAAGCGGTCATGTGTCCGGCCTGTTGGCGCGGCGCGTACTGCCGCTGGCCCTGATGAAGTCCGCTAGCCGGGTTCCTTTCAGTCTATCGGACTTGATGTCCTGACAGCACCTCGGAGTCTCCCGGTTACGGCTCCTTGTTAGATCATCATCACTTACATTTGCCCTTACAGTCTGGAGCGAACAGGTCTGACTGCCCGCGGTTCGTACGCCATGACCGGTGCCCGGTAGGTTTCACCGCGTGCCAGCACGGCCCATGCGATCCTTCCGGTCTTGTTGGCCATGGCGACAGTGGTGACCCGCGCCGGTTTGCGCGTCAGGAGGGATCGCACCCAGGCTCCGGTCGCAGACGGATTTGTGTCCGCCCTTCGGATGACAGATGTGGCGCCGACCACGAGCAGTCGTCGCAGGTAGCCATCTCCCATCTTCGAGATGCGCCCGAGCCGTTCCTTGCCGCCAGACGAGTTCTGCCGGGGCGTCAGCCCGAGGAAGGCGGCAAACTGGCGCCCGGAGCGGAACACGGATGGACCAGGCACACTGGCAGCCAGTGCGGTCGCGGTAATGACCCCGACACCGGGTATCGTCTCAAGTCTCTGGCTGGTACTATCCTGACGATGCCAGGCGAGCAGCTGTCGATCGAGCGCATGGATCTGTCGCGCCAGGGCTTCGAGTTGTGCGCCGATCCCCAGAAGTGCCGTTCGGGCGATTTCTGGCAGGTCTCCATGAGCGCCTTCGCGCATCTGAGCGATCAGCTCCATCACCTTACGCGGCCCCTGCGGTGCGATCAGGCCGAACTCGGCGAGATGGCCTCTGACCGCATTGAGCAGCATGGTCCTCTGGCGCATCAGGAGGTCTCTTGTCCGGTGTGACCTGAGCCCCGATTTGTCCTGCATGCAAGGCGAGAATTTGCTCACAATCGGTCGTTCAGCAAAAGTCGGTCGATGACCGTTTCTGGCGATTATTCAGCCAGATGGATAAGGCTTTTCGACTGGGCGTTCTTGGACCAAAATCAGCCGGTCAGGACCCGCTATCGGCGGGTAAGCATCTATCAACTTCTTTTCTCTAAGGTTCAATCCGACTGCGGATTCGGCCTGAACCCGTACCTGCGCCGTGCGCGTTTATTGAGCCGAAGAGAATTCGAAGCTGTCGGACTAATTTGCGGATCGGACGACAGGATGCCTTCAGGTGGATGATTTAATTGAACTTGAACGGCTAGCGGCGTTGGATCGTCTGGAGGTGCTGGATACGCCGGCAGAGCCGATTTTTGATAGTCTTACAGAACTTGCCGCGAATACATTTAACGTACCGATTGCGCTGATTTCATTGGTTGACCAGGGGCGTCAGTGGTTCAAGGCCTGTATCGGGCTCGACGTAGATTCCACCGCACGCAAAATTTCATTTTGTCAGCACGCAATCGCCTCCGATGATGTCATGGTCGTACATGACGCGACCGCAGACGAGCGCTTTTGCGAGAACCCGCTGGTGGTGGGGTCGCCAGCCATTCGCTTCTACGCCGGCGCACCTTTAATCACCCCTGAAGGTCATCGCCTGGGGACACTTTGCATTATCGACACAGTGCCCCGAGTGTTCTCGAAAAGGGACGCGTCGCGCCTCATAGCGATTGCAAAGAGCGTAATGCAGGCATTGGTCTGGCGGCACGAAAGTCGAGAGCGCGAACGCATAGCAATCGTTGCGGCAGAGCAATCTGAATTGCTGAGGCAAGCTGAGGACATGGCCGGTATCGGAACCTGGTCATGGGATGCAGTGGCGGATCGCACGACTTGGTCTGACCAAGTATATCGCATCCACGGCTTCACGGTTGGCACCGAGGCGCCACCTCTGCGAGGCGTGCTCGACCGATACCACCCAAACGACGCGCAGCAACTATCAGACCTTGTGCAGCGGGCGCTGGTGGCCGGGCAGAGTTTTGCACTGACCGCCCGCATTTACAGGCCGGACGGCGGGGAGCGTCATGTCGTCGCTCGCGGAGCGTGCCGCCGGGACGCCAGCGACGCGATCATTGGCTTGATGGGCACATTTCAAGACGTCACGGAACATGTTGCTTCGGAACAATTCATTCGTACTTTGACTAACAACCTGCCCGGTCCGGTCGGCTACTGGGACATGGAGCTGCGCTGCAAGTTTGCGAATGCTGCGTACAGAGACTGGTTCGGACGCACGCCCGAGGAAATGCTGACGATCACACTTCCGGCGCTTCTTGGTCCTTCGCTATTTGAAACAAACCAAATGCACATCCGCGCAGCATTGGCTGGCCAACGCCAAACTTTTTCTCGGACCTTAGTCAAGCCGTGTGGGCGGACCGCCAGCGCCTTGACGCACTACATCCCCGACATTGACGCTACAGGTCGAGCTCAGGGGTTTTATGTTCTTGTAAGCGATGTAACGGATATTGCGGAAGCACAGGCTAGAGCCGAAAGTGCCGCGCGCGCCAAGGCAGACTTCCTTTCCAACATGAGTCATGAAATCCGCACGCCGCTGAATGGCATAATCGGCTTCTCGGATATCTTGCGGACGACGGCGCTATCGGCAGAACAATCGTCGCACGTCCGACGGATCACATCGGCGAGCCGTTCCTTGCTCCAGATAGTCAATGACGTTCTGGACTTTTCCAAGATCGACGCCGGCCGCATGGACTTGGAACTGCGGCCATTTCACCTCCGGGCTTTGATTGAAGACGTTCTCTCGTTGATCTCGGCAGCACAGCCAAACCCAAGGGTCAAAATCTCCTTCGAGATTTCTCCTGATATAGCAGAGAGAGTGGTTGGTGACGAAGCCCGGCTTCGTCAAATCCTCATCAACCTGGTAGGCAATGCTGCGAAGTTTACCGAGGCCGGTCATGTTCGGCTGGATTCAAGACTACAGTCAGGAATGCTGTGCCTTATCGTTGCAGATACGGGGCCCGGCATCCCGGCGGAAAAGTTGGAGCACGTTTTTTCCGGATTTACTCAAGCAGACAGTTCGATCAACCGCCGTTTCGGCGGTACGGGCCTCGGATTATCGATCAGCAAGTCTCTCGCCAAGCTCATGGATGGCGATCTGAAGCTTGTCAGCACGCCAGGTGAAGGAACAAATGCGATCCTTCAGTTGCCCTATCTTGCGGAGCGTCGAGCGAGAAACCTAGAGGACGAAGCAGGGGCAAATGACCGACAAGTTTCTGCAGGTGCGCGTGTCATGGTCGTCGATGATGTCGAGATGAACCGGGCACTGGTTGAAATCGGGCTTTCGGCGTCCGGACACACCGTGGCGACGTTCGCTTCGGCGATAGAGGCCATCGATGCTCTAAACGACGGCGAAATGTTTGATGTGATCCTGATGGATATTCAAATGCCCGGGATGGACGGGATGACTGCGACCGGGCTGATCCGTAAGATGACGGGCGCGGCGAGCCGGATCCCGATTGTTGCGCTGACAGCCAATGCGCTTGACGGCCATGCGGCAGAATACCAAGCGGCAGGCATGGACGCCCATTTCCCGAAGCCGATCAACGTGAAAGAGCTGAACGGCTTGATTGCGCGGCTCACGCAGCAGAATATCGAGATTGACCGTCACACCGCATCCGCTTCCACGCCTGCGCCGGCAGATTGTCCTATCGCTTTCTTGCGTGACGAGTATCGCAACTATCTCTCATCCGTTTCAGACGAGTTCGATAAGATCCTGCAATTGACAAACGACGAAGACGTGATCCGTTCGGTCGGGGACCTGGTCCACGCTATCGCGGGCACGGCAGGAGGTCTGGGGTTTAAAGTTGTTTCAGATGAAGCGTTCGCGCTGCAAGCAACCGTCAAAAAGATACGCAGATCGTCTGATATTTCGCAGACGCTGTTGCCGGGTTTAAACAAGTTTCTGCACACGGTAGCGGTAAGCTGTGCGTAGATTGTCTGGCACGGCCGTATTCATCGAACCTGTCGAAAGTCCAAAGGTCCTTTCACCTTCTGATGGTTGACATAAAATCTTGGTGTCATTGAGCGCTACGTCGCCTTTTGGCGAGTTCCAGCCAGATGGATAAGGCTTTTCGACTGGGCGTTCTTGGCCCAGAACAGACATTGCGGTGTTGCGGCGTGCTAACAAATCAAGCCGTCCCCTGATAACGTCGCGCAATGAACATTGTTCGGGCCTGATTTGTGTGTTCCAGGTCGAGTTCACTCAGTTTAGTGTTTTGTAGGCCTGATTCTTGAACCGGTCACGCAAATCGTATTCATTACTCCAATGCATTTGGGTGAATACAACTCCGATCAAACCTTGATCGGGATCAACAAAAAACAGCGTTCCCAAGCCACCATTCCATCCGAAAGAGTTCAGTGAAGCAGGGTCGCCTGTATCGTTGAGCCGCGTACGGATCGCGAGTCCCAACCCCCAGTCGTAGTCTTCTTGCCACGCTCCGAGAACGGCACGGTCTACCTGCGGTGACGTCATCCGATGGACAGCGTCTTGGGAAAGCACCCTGACGCCATCGAGCTCACCGCCATTCATCAACATCAATGCAAATCGATGATAATCAGAAACTGTACTTTTCAATCCTCCGCCTCCTGATGGAAACCGTTCGGTTTCTGGATCGCCGGGTGTCATGATTACGATCAAGCTGCCGTCATCATCTTTCGAGTACAATGCCGAATAGCGATGCCGCTTATCTTCAGGAACCACAAAAAATGTATCTGTCATACTCAGGGGCGAAAATATTCTCGTTGCCAGAAATTCGTCAAACGGCATCTTGCTCGCGGCTGATACGATAGCGGGTAGAACTTCATAGGCGTTTCCGTATTGGAAGCCTGTGCCTGGCTCATGCCGCAACGCCAGGTCTGCTATCCCTTCTGCAAATTCAAGATTGCTCGATGCTTCCCAGAGCGCGTCCACATCTGATGAATAGCCGGCCAGACCGCCTGTGTGGGTTAAGAGATCGCGTATGGTCACTGGTCGCTCTGGCGCAACCAACGCCCCCAGATGGTCGCCATCGGACTGTTTTCTCACTTGGACGTCCGCGAACCCTTCAACATAAGATGCAACCGGATCGTCCAGCTTTAGTATGCCATCGTCTCGCAGTATCATGATTGCTGCCGCCGTGATTGGTTTTGTTAATGAATCCAACCGCACGATCGTAGCGGTATCAACCTCATAGCCAGGTGAAGATTCGCCAACCGCCCCGGCAAATGTGATCTTGCCGTTTTCCGACACCATCCCAATCGCAAAAGGAACGTTACCCTGCTCGACGCTCTCAGACATCACTGAGAACAGTGGGGCTTGCGGCTGAATGCCTGTGCAGCCAGCCACCGCGAGTGTCAGAACAAGCAATGCTCTACCGTACAGGTCGGCAATCACAGTTGATCCTCCGCTTCCAGGCACCTTGTTCAATCCAGCACAAATTCACTGGTCCGCCTAATCAATGCGAACAGAACGACGCGCTTTGCCATGTCCGTTTACGGCGAGTTAGCGTCCCCTTTGAAGCGAGAAGGGAACGGCAGGCAAGTTCGCTTCCTGCCGCTCCGGGCCTTCAAAGATCGATGCCCGTCGAGATTTCCAGCGCATCGTCAACGTCAACGCCCAGATACCTGACTGTGCTTTCAAACTTTGTATGACCGAGCAGGAGCTGGACAGCCCTGAGATTGCCGGTCTTGCGATAGATGAGGGCAGCCTTTGTTCGCCTCAGCGAGTGCGTCCCATAGGTTGCCGGGTTGAGCCCTATCGATGCTACCCAGCCCTGAACGATGCGGGCGTATTGCCGGGTCGAGAGATGAGGCGACGCTTCCAGCCGGCTCTGGAAGAGATATTCGTCCGGACCAGGTACGGCGTCACCAAAAAGCGCTGTGATTGATCGACGGGTATTCTCCGTGATCTCGAACTGTACGGGCCTGTCGGTCTTCTTCTGGATGATCATGCCGCGTGACTTCACCTGTCGGCCAGCCGCCACATCGCCAACCTTCAGCCGGACGAGATCGCAGCCCCTGAGCTTTCTGTCGATCGCGAGATTGAAGAGGGCGAGGTTTCGCAGATTGGCGTTAAGTTCAAGTCGGTTCCGGATCGACCAGACCTCCTTCATTTTCAACGCAGGCTTCTGGCCCGTCAGCTTGCCCGCATTCAACCGGCGATGCCCTGCTTGCCCCGAGCCTGCGGCAGGGCGCTTCAATTCGTCTTCCATGATGTTCCTCCTGTTCAAGCCGCTGCACAGCGCAGACGGCAGAGCTGGAGGCATGCAACTGGCATGGCGCGGTCGATCGAAGGCGAGCATGGGGACTTGAATTAGGTGCTACCCAGTAGTACTTTTCGGTCACAAGGAGAGATCTCATGACTGTCAAATCTTCGATCTCGCTCACCGACGAACAGGATGCCTTTGCACGCCAACTCGTCGAGAGGGGGCGATTTCCTTCTGTTAGCGCTGCGTTGCAGCAAGGACTGGAACTGTTGCGCCAGCGTTTCGAAAATGACGCGTTGGAGCTTGAGGCGTTGCGAACCCTTCTAATCGAACGGCGAGGAGGAAAGTTCGTATCCAACGACGACATGATGGACGCCATTTCTGGCGCAGCGACCCGCAAGCGCGCCAAACATGGTATATGAGGTCGTCTTCGCGGCCGATGCCCGACGCGACTTCACACTGATTTTCGAGTTTCTGGTCGACAGCTATGTTGGCTTTGGCGATGACACCGAGACAGCCATCCTGCGCGCAGAAGCGCGCGTGCAGGCGATCCGCGAGGACATCACTCAATTGGGACAATTGCCCTATCGCGGAACACTGCACGACGACATGCTGCCCGGGCTGCGCCATTTGACAATTGGGCAGGCCATTGCGTGGTTCGACATAGACGAAGATGTGAAACGCATTCGTGTGCTCGCCGTCTTTTTTGGCGGTCAGGATCATATCCGCAGAATGCTAACGCGATTGCTCGGTGATTAGCGCGACGGCAGCATCGGAGTGGTTCAGCCCTTCTGATCCGGCGCAGTGGACTGGTGCTGGCCCATGACCGCCGGTAACCACTGATTTTTTAGCGGTTTAAGTCGCCCGAAGAAAGATAGTCGGAAAGTGTCGTAATTGTTTGCAGAAGCGTATGGCCCGCGGCGGTCAACTCAACAAAATGTGCCGGTCCTGCTCATGTGCAAAGTACGCCAGCTTCACTAATGATTGCCTGAGCAAGAAGGTTGCGTTTGTGAAACTTCGTGAGCTCTTGCCAGGAACCATCTGTCGGTAAGAATGTAACAGATGATGGATCGAGTGATTCTGGATCACCTGCCGAGCTGGCCAGATCTTCGACCGTTGCCAGGAAGCAGGTGCGCATACTCTCAGTATATTCAGCATCCAGTTCCTGCGGGATGTTTACCTGTAGCTCCGGCATCGTAAGTGAACCGCTGGCGTTTCTGTCGATGCGGTAGAACGGCGGCGCGTCAGCGTTCATGCTTTCACGAGTTGTTATGGCGTCGTTCGAACCCGCGGAACAGCCTGCCAACATCAAGATGGTCAAAATTAGCCGAATGCGCCTCATGCGATTCCCTTACCTAAATCAATCAACTGAGCAGATTGAAGTTGAATGATTAAGCGACACTCAATGGAATGTGCGTCATTCAACTATGCTTGTACTCTCGGCAGATATTACCTGCTCGCTTGATCCGACCAAGTCTTTGTTCAGCCTGTCCCAAGGGTTTTCCGGAAACTCATTTTCCTCCCAACTGTGACGCACGCGCATTGTTCTCCACCGTCCGCTAGTGCGAAAAGTTGACTGATGGCGAAACCCGGTTTCCGGTTGCCCTCGGCCGGAATGCTGCCGTTGGGCAGCTCGGACCGCCACCGCCTTCCGGCCGCTACCGCAAAGACGAAGGCGAGACAGACCGGATGCATTGCCTCTTCGTTCCGCTGGCCCACAGCGATATACATATCGTATCGATATTGTTCCGTGAGCCGACTTGCCAGACATTGACCGTGAAAACGGGCACGGCGGGTGAGCATGATGCAGATAGTATGCGCCGGAGACGGAGGGTGGGGGGACAGGTTGTTGGTGGAGGCAGCGGGCATTGCAAGACATAGAGGATTTGGCGGGGCGTACCTGGCGCGACCGGAGCGCAAACGCTTGACCCGCTGAGGTCCAGCTGGCCTACTGGGTTCAGGTGGAACTTGTGAACAACGGTATGGACTTGCATGCTTCCAACCGTAAAAAACACAAGGGACACGAAATGATCCATAAAAATCAAGCAACTGGCGCGTACGAGAGTGGGCGACAGAGCTGGCGGTATTCGCGTCTTTTAGCAACCGCTACAGGCTTGGCGGCGTCTGCGCTGCTGTTTGCCGGAACGGCGGCGGCACAAACGGTCAGGTATGAAGTCCTGATCAATACGGCCACGCAGGCAGAGGCCGAGAGCGGTGAAGCGCTCTGGGTCCGGCTAACGGGGACAGAGGGATCCACGAAATGGCGAAGGCTCGGCCAAGGCTTCGCGCGTGGCCAGGGCAATAATTTCAAGTTTAATGCAGCCGAGAGCGGAATCGGCGATGTCGGAAAACTCCTGTACATGGACCTCAGGATCGGAAAGGGCGTCTCGCCTGCCGATGACTGGAAATATCTGAGCCTGAAGGCCACCCGGTTTGTCGACAATGTCGAAGCCGGCGCTGTGCAGCTACAGGAGCCCGGCTGGCTGGGAGACGACATAACCGACCAACTGATGGACCGTTTCTATCCGGCCGGTTTCGTTACGGACAATCCGGTGGAAGTGAGAACCGTTGTCGGCGAGCGTACTTATGTGTTCGACAACCGCGGCAATTCCGCGCCAACGGACCTGGAGATTTCGGATACCTACTCGCTAACCAGCAATGCGTGGAATTCCTCCTCCCAGAGCCGGTCGAACTCTTACGAGGTCGCGGTCTCCTTCTCGAAGAAGGTTTTCGGGATAAAGTCGGAACTCAAAGCGACGGGTTCGGGGAGTGCGACGAACGAGTCGGCCTCCGGTGCGGATTCGTCGGTGACAAACGTGAATGTCGTCACGGAGAAGTTCACCGTGCCCGCAAACACGCTGCTCATGAAGACCGTGACCTTCACGGCCGCCGCGACGAAATACACGGCCAGCTATGACGGCCTGAAGCTCGTTGACTGGGGCCCGCTGCCCAAGAATGTCTCCCAGTCGCAGCGTAACGTGAGCTTCAATGCGGGCGATGTCCTGCCGGCGGACGTGTCGGCACAGATGGCGGCCGGCGTGCAGTGCAGCCTGTCGCAATCAACCTGCGGTATGTAGACGGTAAGCTACGTGTTCGGTTGATTGATCGGTGCAGGACAGGAAGCGGGGCGGGCATCTGACGGATGCCCGCCCCCTTTGCGTTTTGCGGCGAGCATTTTTGGGTTTATCCGGCGTGTTTCGGCATGGTCTTCAACCCCACCATCGGCGTCGAACGTTGACCCCAGCCTTTCCGCAGAAAAGTAAAGTCGCATCGCATGTTGGACTGTAAGGACAGAGGTCAAAGTTCCGCGCTTAAACACACCAGGGCGATGTCAGTAGACGGTTTTGAAAAGCTGCCAACAGAGTAGAAGCAGGCATGGCTGTGATGTCTCCTCGAGGCCCTGCTGACGCAGTGAACTCGAACATTTGTGCAGAAAATCGCAAGGCTTTCTAACGACAGCTTATGGCGAAAGCCCGCCGGTCAGACTGTTGCTCAGCAATGTCTCCTGACGGGAGTGGCTGTGTGAAAACGGCGCAAATCAGTTCATGGTGTTTGCATCCGAACAGGAGGCTGCCATGGGACGGTTTGTCGAAGGCGAGGATCGCGCACAGCAGGTGCTGCTTCCTCCCAGTCTTGAGGACTATGTTGGT